>JAKQUO010000045.1 GCA_029569255.1 Acidobacteriota bacterium
CAGCAGACCTGATCAGGGCGATCAAAGAATATATCCGTGTTCATAATCGAGAACCAAAACCCTTTGTCTGGGTAAAGAGGGTTGATCAGATTCTATCTAAAATCGCCCATTGTAAACCCGTCATTGAGACACTACACTAGCGCCGGGGGAGGCTCGGCCGGGCGGCCCGGGCGCCCGTCCGCGCGGACGGGTCCGCGTCTCACGCGGCCGGCTTGGCCGGCTTCCGGCGGAGGAAATAGACCGGGATGCCGAGGAGCACGAGGAGCAGGCCGGGGACCGTGTTCTTCGTCTTGAAGATGAGCAGGTCGACGGCGATGGCCGCGGCGAACAGGATGTAGAGCGCCGGGACGACCGGGTAGCCCCAGGCCTTGTAGGGGCGCTCCCAGTCGGGCCGCTTCCGGCGCAGGACGAAGATCGCCGAGACGACCAGGACGAAGAAGATGAGCACGGCGAAGATGACGTAGTCCAGAAGGTCGCTGTAGGTCCCGCTCAGGCACAGGAGCGAGGCCCAGACGCCCTGGACGACCAGGGCCGTGCCGGGGACGGACTTCCTGTTGAGCGTCCCCGCCGCGCCGAAGAACAGGCCGTCCCTGGCCATGGCGTAATAGACCCGGGCCCCGGAGAGGATCAGGCCGTTGTTGCAGCCGAAGGTCGCGATCATGATCAGGACGGCCATGATGACGGCCGCGGGGGCCCCGAAGATCATCTCGGCCGCGGCGGTCCCGACCCGGTCGAACTGGGCGAACTGGATGCCCCGGCCCACGACGTCGGCCGCGGCCGGGCTGCCTTGGACGGGCAGGATGGCGACGTAGGCGACGTTGGCCAGGAAATAGAGGAAGATGACGATGGCCGCGCCGAGGACGAGGCTCAGCGGGATGTTCCTCCGGGGGTTCTTGACCTCGCCGGCGATGTAGGTCACGCTGTACCACTCGTCCGCGGCGAAGAGCGACCCGACCATGGCCGCGCCGATGGCCGCCAGGACCATGATGCCCGAGAGGGGCTCGACCGAGAGGACCTGGCCGTTGGCCATGTGCGTCCAGCTGGACTTCCAGAAGACGGCCCAGTTGGCCTTGATGGCCGCGGCGTTGGCGCCGAAGACGAAGCCGAGCAGGATGAGGCCGCCGAGCGCGGCCATCTTGGTCACGGTGAAGACGCCCTGGATGGTCTTGCCGGTCCGCACGCCCCGCATGTTGAGCCAGGTCAGGAGGGCGATGCTGGCGATGGCCAGGGCCTGGGCGGCCGAGATCTTCAGGCCGAGGACCGTGGCCAGGACGTGCGTCTCGCTGAACCAGGGGACGATGAGGCCGGTGAACTTGGCGAAGGCCACGGCCACCGCGGCGATCGTCCCGGTCATGATGACGAGGAAGGTCGTCCAGCCGTAGAGGAAGCCGAGGAGGGAGCCGTAGGCCTCGCGGAGGTAGACGTAGAGGCCGCCGGCGTGGGGCATCATGCCGGCCAGCTCGCCGTAGCTCAGGGCGCCGATGACCGTCAGGGCGCCGGTGACGAGCCAGACGAGGAGGAGCAGGCCGGGCGAGCCGACGGTGCGGGCGATGTCGGCGCTGACGATGAAGATGCCGGAGCCGATCATGGCCCCCATGACGATCATCATGGCGTCGAAGAGGGACATCTCCCGCTTGAAGGCCCGGGCTTCGGCGGCGGGCGCGGGCGCGGGGTCGGGCGCGGGGTCGGTCATGCGCGTCTCCTGAGCTTGCTCTTGCGGATGCCGTAGGTGAAGTAGATGACGAGGCCGATCCCCATCCAGACGAGGAGGCGGATCCAGGTGTCGCGGGGCAGGTTGGCCATGAGGTAGACGCAGGAGAGGATGCCCAGGACGGGGACGAGCGGGACGAGCGGCGTCCGGAAGGGCCGGGGGATGTCGGGCCGCGTGTAGCGCAGGACGAGGACGGCGCCGCAGACGATGGCGAAGGCGAAGAGGGTCCCGATCGAGACGAGCTCGCCGACGATGCCCATCGGCAGGAGCGCCGCGGCGACGCCGACGACGAGGCCGGTGGCGATCGTCGTGACGTGGGGCGTGCCGTGCCGGGGGTGGACCTTGGCCGCGGCCGCCGGCAGGAGGCCGTCCTTGGCCATGGTGAAGAAGATCCGCGGCTGGCCGATGAGCTGGACCATCATGACCGACATCAGCCCGACGATGGCCGCGATCTTGACCAGGGGCGAGAGCCAGAAGAGCCTCATGGCGTCGATGGCCACGGCCACGGGCGCCGGGACGTTGAGCTCGGTGTAGGGCACGACGCCGGTCAGGACGAGCGAGAAGACGATGTAGAGGACGGTGCAGGCGAACAGGGACCCGAGGATGCCGATGGGCATGTCGCGCTTGGGATTGCGGGCCTCCTGGGCGGCCGTCGAGACGGCGTCGAAGCCGAGGTAGGCGAAGAACATGATCCCGGCCCCGCGGATGATGCCGCTGACGCCGAAGAAGCCGGGCTGGCCCGTGTTCGGGGGGATGAACGGGTGCCACAGGCCGGGCTTGATGAAGAACAGGCCGGCCCCGATGAAGACGAGGATGATGCTGATCTTGAGGAAGACGATGACCGAGTTGACGGTGGCCGACTCCTTGATGCCGCGGACGAGGACGTAGGTGATCAGGGCGATGATCAGGGCGGCCGGCAGGTTGACGACGGCGCCCGTCCTGGACCAGGCGCCGGTCCTGGGATCGAAGGCGAACGGCGCTTCGGCCAGCGCGGCCGGGACGTGGACGCCGAGCCCCTTGAGGAAGCTGACGACGTAGCCGGACCAGCCGATGGCCACGGTCGTGGCCCCGACCGAGTATTCGAGGATGAGGTCCCAGCCGATGATCCAGGCGAAGAACTCGCCCAGGGTCGAATAGGCGTAGGTGTAGGCGCTGCCGGCGATGGGGATGAGCGAGGCGAACTCGGCGTAGCAGAGGCCGGCGAAGGCACAGGTCAGGCCGGCCAGCATGAAGGACAGGGTGACGGCCGGCCCGGCGTACTGGGCCGCGGCGTGGCCGGTGATGACGAAGATGCCGGCCCCGACGATGGCCCCGACGCCGAGGAAGATGAGGTGCCAGGGGCCGAGGACGCGCTTGAGGCCGGAGGACTCCGAGTCGGCCTCCCGCGTCAGCTCCTCGAGGCTCTTCGTGGCGAACAGGGGGCTCTTCATGAGGCCGACTTATAGCATAGGAGCAAGAAGGGGTCAAACCTTTAAAAGTTTAATTTTTCTCCAATGCACTCCGGAAGCGGCCGAGAAAAAATTTAACTTTTAAAGGTTTGACCCCTTCTTTTTTCCGAGCCAGCTGTAGAGGACCGGCAGCACCAGGAGCGTCAGGAGGGTCGAGGAGATCAGGCCGCCGACGACGACCACGGCCAGGGGCCGCTGGATCTCCGAGCCCGGCCCCCGGGCGAACAGGAGCGGGACGAGGCTGAGCACGGTGATGGTCGCCGTCATGAGGACCGGCCGCAGGCGGTTGAGGCAGCCCTCGACGATGGCCTCCCCGGCCGGCCTCCCCCGCTCCTCGAGCTGGGTGATGTAGGAGAGGAGGACGATGCCGTTGAGCACGGCGATGCCGAACAGGGCGATGAACCCGACCGAGGCCGGCACGGACAGGTAGAGGCCGGAGAGCCACAGGGCCAGCACGCCGCCGACCAGGGCGAAGGGCAGGTCGAGGAGGACCAGGAGCGAGGTCCTCAGCGAGCCGAAGGTCAGGAAGAGCAGGGCCAGGACGAGCCCGATCGTGACCGGCAGGATGACCGCGAGCCTCTGCATGGCCCGCTGCTGGTTCTCGAACTGGCCGCCCCAGGTCACGAAATAACCCGGCGCGAGGGCGATGTCGCGGGCGATCGCCCGGCGGGCCTCGGCCACGAAGCCGCCGAGGTCGCGGCCGCTGATGTTGCACTCGACCCCGATGCGGCGCTGGCCGGACTCGCGGCTGATCTGGCTCGGGCCCTCGAGCATGGCGATCTCGGCGACCTGGCCCAGCGGGACCCGGGCCCCGCCCGGCGTCCGGACCAGGATCGCGCCGATCGTCTCGACGGAGTTCCGCCGCTCCTCGGGGTAGCGGACCTGGAGGTCGAAATAGCGGTCGCCCTCGTAGATCTGCGTCACCGTCTTGCCGCCGACCGCGGCCTCGACGACGGACTGGACGTCCTCGACGGCCAGGCCGAGGCGGGCGATCCGGGCCCGGTCGGGCCGGACGGTGATGTAGGGCTGCCCGGCCACGCGCTCGACGTTGATGTCCGTCGCGCCCCCGATCCGGGCCAGGACGGCGGCGATCTCGTCGGCCTTGGCCTTGAGGACGTCGAGGTCCTCGCCGAAGAGCTTGACGATCACCTGGGCCCGGGTCCCGGCCACGAGCTCGTCGATGCGGCAGGCGATGGGCTGGCTGAAGGAGAAGGCCATGCCGGGGAAGTCCTCCATGGCCTCCCGCATCTTGTCCGTCAGCTCCTCCCGGGTCCGGGCCGAGGTCCACTCGCCGCGCGGCTTGAGGACGCCGACGTAGCCGGTCTTCTCGACCCCCCGGGCCTCGAGGGCGACGCCGGTCTGGCCGGTCTTGCCGACGACCGTCACCAGCTCGGGGAACTCCATCAGGCGCGCCTCGACCTTGCGGCTCATCTCCAACGACTCGGCCAGCGAGATGCCCGGCAGGAACTGGATGTCCGTGTCGAGCGCCCCCTCGTCCATGATGGGCATGAACTCGGTCCCCAGCCGGGGGATGAGGGCCGCCGTCCCGGCCAGGAGGGCCAGGGCGGCCAGGACGACGACCGCCTTCCGCCGCAGGCCCCACCGCAGCACCGGCAGGTAGGCCTTGCGCGCCCCCTCGACGAGGAAGCTCGTCTTGTCGCCCTGGGGCTTGAGCAGGAAGTGGCAGAAGGCCGGTATGGCCGCGAGCGAGAGCAGCAGCGAGGCCAGCAGGGCGATGATGTGGGTGAAGGCCAGGGGCATGAACATCTTGCCCTCCATCCCCTGGAGGGAGAGTATGGGGATGAAGGTCAGGGCGATGATGAGCTCGCCGAAGATCGACGGCTTGCGGACCTCGAGGATGGCCGCCAGGACCGTCTCGAACCGGCGGGCGCCGGCCCCCCGCTCCGAGAGGTGCCGCTGGACGTTCTCCACCTGGATGATGGTCGCGTCGATGATCATGCCGATCGAGATGGCCAGGCCGCCGAGCGACATGAGGTTGGCCGACAGGCCCGAGGCCCGCATCATGACGAAGGTGAACAGGACCGACAGCGGCAGGGCCAGCAGGACGATGAAGGCGCCCCGGAAGCTGCGCAGGAAGACGAGGAGGATGACGACGACGAGGAGGGAGCCGATGAGCAGGGCCTCGGTGACCGTGTGGATGGCCCGGCCGATGATGTCCGAGCGCTGGTAGAAGGGCTCGACGCGCAGGCCGAACGGCAGCACGCCCGAGGCGTTGACCTCCGCCACCCGGGCCTGGACGGCCCGGACGACCTGGCGGCCGTTGGCGCCGCGGAGCATCATGGCCACGCCGCCGACGACCTCGCCGCGGCCGTCCTTGACCGCGCCGCCCTGGCGGACGGCCTGGCCGGCCTCGACGACGGCGACGTCGCGGACGAGGACAGGCGTCCCCCGCTCCGTCTTCAGGGCCACGGCGCCGATGTCGTCGGCGGTCTGGAGCAGGCCGACGCCGCGGACGAGGTACTGGCGCTCGCCCCGCTCGAGGATGTTGCCCCCGACGTTGAGGTTGTTCCGGCGCAGGGCCTCGCCGATGTCGCCGAGGGTCAGGTCGTAGGCCGCCAGCCGGTCCGGGTCCGCCGTGACGTGGAACTGGCGGATGTAGCCGCCGAAGGAGTTGACCTCGTTGACCCCCGGGACGGCCTTGAGCAGGGGCGACAGGATCCAGTCCTGGGCCGTCCGGACCTGGGTCAGGAACTCGATCTCGCTCATGCCGGCCGGGCGCTCGCCGGCCAGCGTGTACTGGTAGATCTCGCCCATGGCCGTCGAGACCGGGCCCATGGAGATGGCCGTCCCCTCGGGGACGCGCTCCCGGGCCTCGATCAGCCGCTCCAGGACGAGCTGGCGGGCGAAGTAGATGTCGGCGCCGTCCTCGAAGACGACCGTGACCACGGACAGCCCGGCCTTGGAGACCGAGCGGACCTGGTCGAGCCGCGGCAGGCCGCGCATGGCCGTCTCGACCGGGAAGGTGACGAAGCGCTCGACCTCGGGCGGCGACAGGCCCGGGGAGGTCGAGACGACCTCGACCTGGATGTTGGTCACGTCGGGGAAGGCGTCGATGGGGATGCGCATGACCGCCCAGACGCCGAAGCCGACGAGGAGGAGGACGCCGAAGAGAGCGACGGCCCGCTTCCGCAGCGAGGCCTCGATGAGGCGATCAACGATGCCCATGCTCGTCCTCCAGGCCGCCCTTGCGGATCTCCGACCTGAGGAGGAAGGCGCCCGAGGTGACCACGGCCTCGCCTTCGGCCAGGCCGTCGAGGACCTCGACCAGGCCGTCGAACCTCTCGCCGGTCCTGACCGCGCGGCGGGCGAAGGTCCTCTCCCCCGTCCTGGCGAAGACGATGAGGCTGCCCTCGTCGTCCTGGACGGACTCCTCGGGGACGACGAGCGCCGGCCTCTCCGAGCCCGTTCGGACCGAGGCGTCGATGTACATGCCCGCCTTCAGCCGCCCGCCGGGGTTCGGGACCTCGACCCGGCCCTCGACCGTCCGAGTCGCGGCGTCCAGGACGTCGCCGACGAGGACGAGCCGGCCGCGGAACGTCTCGCCGGGATAGGCCTGGGTCCGCAGGACGACCTCGGCGCCCGGCGCGACGGCGCCCAGGTCCCGCTCGCGGATCTGCAGGCGGGCCCACAGGACCGACGGGTCGGCCAGGCGGAAGAGGCTGGCCCCGAGCTCGACGGCGTCACCGGCGAAGACGCCGCTCTCGACGACCGTCCCGCCGAGGGGCGCCCGGACGGGGAGGAGGGTCCGGGGCTCCGCCGGGGCGTCGAGGGCGGCGATGTCGCCGTCCGTGAGGCCCATGATCGCCAGGCGCTCGCGGGCGCCGTTCAGGACGGCCCGGGCCGGGGCCTCCTCGGCGGCGTCGCCGGCGTGGCGCCTGACCCGGGCCCCGGCCTGGAGGTACTCCGCCTGGAGGGTCAGGTAGCCGGGGCTGTAGAGCTCGGCCAGGACCTGGCCTTCCCGGACCCGGTCGCCTACCACGGCCGCCACGCGCTCGAGGCGGCCGGCCGTCCGGGCCGTGACATGGACGACCCGGCGGGCGTTCCACTCGAGCTCGCCCGGGGCGTCGAACCGCCGGGCCACCGGCCGGAACGCGGCCGTCGCGGTCCGGATGTCGGCCGCGGCCACGGCCGCGGGGGTCAGGGTGACGGACGTCGGAACGCCCCGGTCTTCTTGGCCGTGCTCGTCGGCGTGGGCGGCCGCGGGAGGGGTGTTGGGGCGGCAGCCGGCCAGGACGACCGTCAGGGCGAGGGCGGCCGCGGGGACATATCGAAAGGGCGTCTTCATGGCTCTCTCCATCAGTCGGCGGTTTCGCCGGCGACCTCGAGGTCGGCCAGGGCGAGGTTGTAGAGGTAGAGGGCGCGCAGGCGCTCGACCTGGGCCAGGACGAAGGTCCGGTGGAGGTCGAGCAGGCCGAGCGTTTCGGTCTTGCCGTAGCGGAAGTAGTCGAGCTCGATGGCCAGCTCGTCCTCGAGCTCCCGGAGCAGGCTCTTCTCGTAGACCATGACCTGGGCCTCGGCCGACTTGGCCGCGGCGAAGGCCGTCTCGACGGCCGTCCGGACGCGCCGCTCAAGGGCCGCGGCGGCCTGGCGGCCGGCCTCGGCCTCCGCCGTCGCCTCCAGGACCAGGCCCCTGTTCCGGCCGGGGCGGAGGAAAGGCATGGTCAGGCCGAACGTGACGCCCCAGCCGTTCGGGCGCACGCTCGGCAGGAGGAAGCCGGCCACGAAGTCGGGCCGGCGCCCGAGCCCGGCCAGCGCGACGGCCGAGTCCGCCTGGGCGTTCCGGAGCCGGGCCAGCCGGAACGAGGGCAGGCTCTCCCGGGCCCTCTCCGCGAGGGCCGCCGCGTCCGCCTCGATGGGGGCGAACGGCAGGGGCGTCGTCAGGGCCGGGGTTTCGCCGGGGGGAAGGCCCAGGAGCCCGGCCAGGGCCAGCTCGGCCGCCCGCCTCTCCCGGGACTGGTCGAGGACCTGGTTGCGGAGGCGGGCCTTCTCGGCCCGGGCCCGCAGCACGTCGGCGTAGGCGGCCGCGCCCGTCCGGTACTTCGCCTGGAGGTCCTCCGCCAGGACGTCGAGCCGGGCCGAGGAGCGCTCGAGCGCCTCGACGGCGCCGCGGGCGAAGACCGCGGCCCAATAAGCCCGTTTGACCTCGGCCGCGAGGAGGAGGCGGACCCGGTCGAGCTCGGCTTGGGCCATGTCCTCGCCCCGGCGGCCCATCTCCGACCGCAGGGCCCGCTTGCCGGGATACTCGAAGACCTGTTCGAGGCCGAGGTGGACCTCGACCTCGTCGCCCTCCTTTCCGAGGCCGGGGAGGGGCAGGCCTTCGAGGCCGGCGTCGAGCGCGGGCTCGGGGCGGGAACGGAGCTGGAGCGTCCGGCCGCGGGAGGCTTCGACCCGGGCCTGGGCGGCCAGGACCTCCGGGCTGCGGGCCAGGGCCAGGTCCACGGCCCGGTCGAGCGAGAGGCCGGGGTTGTCGGCCGAAAGCGCCGGGGCGGCGAGCGCCGCCGCCAGTGCGGCGCACAAGACGATGCGACATCGCGGCATGGGGTCCTCCTTTTCGGGGCGTCGCGGGGAAACCGGCGAAAAGCTCAGACGGGGAGGGCTTGGGGCGGGCGGGCGATGTCGGCGCCGAAGAGGACCGAGGCGACGGCTTCGTTCTCGGGGACGGCCAAGACCTCGAAGTCGAGCGGGCCGGAGAGGATATCCGGCTCCGGGCTGAACAGCGAGGCCCAGAAGCAAAGGCAGACCGAGGCGCCGGCGTGATGGTCGTGGACGTGGCCGACGCGTCCGCCTCGGGTCGGGCAGTGGACGGGGCAGTGGTCCTCGGCGTAGTAGAAGTGGACCATGCCGAGCAGGAACGCGGCGGCCAGTCCGAGAACGGCGGCGCGCCTCATGTCCCGGCGATTATCCCAGATAAGGGGCGAGAGGTCAACAGCATTGACAGCGCTTCGACCTCGCGCATAGAATGCCGGACGGGCGGCGCGAACGGCCATGAAGATCGTCCTCTCGGAGACCCTGAGCTACTGCTTCGGCGTCCGCAAGACCCTCGAGACGACCGCCCGCCTCCTGGCCGACCGCCCGGACCGGACCTACTGCATGCTCGGCGACATCGTCCACAACGAGCACGTCATCGAAGGCCTCAAGGCCAAGGGCCTGCGCGTCGTCCAGGCCCTGGACGAGGTCCCCCCCGGCGGCGTCGTCATCCTCCAGAGCCACGGCTCGGCCCGGGACCGCTACCGCGAGCTCGAGCGCCGCGGCCTCGAGTACATCGACGCCACCTGCCCCATGGTCAAGATCATCCACGAGCGCATCCGCGCCGTCGAGCGCGAGGGCCGCACGCCCGTCGTCATCGGCCAGGCCGGGCACGAGGAGGTCCGGGGCATCGTCGGCCAGGTCGCCCGGGCCATCGTGGTCAAGTCCCCGGACGAGGTCGAGCCGGAGCTCTTCGCCGGCGTCCGCCGGGCCGGGATCGTGGCCCAATCGACGTTCGTCGAGGCCGAGGCCCGCCGCATCGTCGAGCGCGTCCGCGCCCTCGTCCCCGACACGGTCTTCCACGACACGATCTGCCGGCCGACCAAGACGCGCCAGCGCGAGGTCGAGGCCCACACGCCCGGCGCCGACTGGGTCGTCGTCATCGGCTCGCGCCACAGCGCCAACACCCGCCACCTGTTCAACATCGCCCGGGCCCTCAACCCCCGGACCCACCTCATCGACCGGCCGGAAGGCGTCGACGACATCGCCATCCCGGCCGACGCCACCGTGTTCATCGCCTCGGGGGCCTCGACGCCCGGCGAGCTCATCGACGAGGTCGTCCGCAGGCTCGAGGCCCGGGGGGGAGCGTCGGGGCGAAAGGACGGCCGCCCATGACCTTCGAGGCCTATTTCGGACGGACGGCCGTCCGGCTGCGGCGGGACCTGGGGCGCTTCCTGGCCTCCAAGCGGCCGGCCTACGAGGCCCTCGGGCCCTGGGGCCGCGACGTCCTCCGCCGCCTGGAGTCGTTCACCCGGAAAGGCAAGCTGGTCCGCGGCGGCCTCGTCTCGCTCGGCTACGAGATGGCCGGGGGCCGGGGCCCCTCCGCCGCGGCGGTCCGGGCGGGCACGGCCATCGAGCTCGTCCAGTCGGGCCTGCTCATCCACGACGACATCATGGACCGAGACGAGCGGCGGCGCGGCGCCCCGTCCATGCACGTCCAGTACGCCCGCCTGGCCAAGGATCCCGGCGGGCCCGGCGCGGCCCTCTTCGGGGCCAACATGGCCGTCTGCGCCGGCGAGATCGCGATCTTCCTCGGCTTCGAGGCCATGGCCGGACTCGCCGGCCCGGCGGGCCGCGCGGCGGCCGCCCAGAGGCTCTTCGCCGCCGAATTCGGCTTGGTCGGCCTCGGCCAGATGCGCGACATCGAGGCCGGCGGCTCCGGGCGCCGGCCCTCGGAGCGGGCCGTCCTCGAGACCTACCGGTTCAAGACGGCCCGCTATTCCTACGCCCTGCCCTTGGCCATGGGCTGGGTCCTGGGCGGCGGGCGCCGCGGGACGCTCCCCGCCCTCGACCGCCTGGGCGAGGGCCTCGGCCTCATCTTCCAGATCAAGGACGACGAGCTGGGCCTTTTCGGGAGCCCCCGGGACACCGGCAAGCCGGTCGGCTCCGACATCCGCCAGGGGAAAAAGACCCTCTACGCCCTCCGCCTGCTCGCCCGGGCGTCCGGGCCCGACCGGGACCGCCTCGAGAGGACCCTGGGGCGGCCGGACGCGCCGGAGGCGGACATCCTCTACGTCCGGGGCCTGGCCGAGCGCCTGGGCGTCCGGGAAGAGGTCAACCGGGTCATGGCCTCCCTGGGCCGGCGGGCCGGGGCGGCCGTGGCCGCGCTGCCCGTCGCGGCCCGGCACCGGGAGATCCTGCAAAGCCTTTTGCGGCAAGGGCTTAGCCGCAGGCGCTAGGACCGCTCCCGCGGCGCCGAGGGGTGAGATATCACCGCGCGAATCACCTCTTGGGGTGATTGACGCGAGACTCGCCCGAGACGAAAATCGTCGCGCCAACCAACGTTAGCCTCGCGGAGGATGCGGTCATGGACAATCGCAAGGACAAGCGCTTCATGGAGAGGAACAGCGTCCTCATCAAGTCGACTTCGGAGAACAGCGAGGCTTTCTACGGTCACGGCATCAACGCCCACACCCACGACATCTCCCTCTCCGGGGCCCGGATCTGCACGCCGCACTTCTTCCCCGTCGGCAGCGTCGTCCGCATCGTCATCGACCTCGAGAGGACGCGCCAGTCCATCAAGGTCGACGGCGAGATCAAGTGGACCAAGAAGTGCGAGGAGGACGACGACCTGTTCGAGAGCGGCGTCGAGTTCCTCCACAGCATCTCCCAGACGCTGCTGTCGCTGATCAAGCACCTCTACGCGGAGCGGAACGGAGGGGGCATCCCCGCCTCCGTGTCCCACTGAGCGGGCCCCGGCCCGTTCCCGGCCCCCTTCCGGCCCCCGACGGTCAGGCCGCCGCGCACCGCCTCGGAACCCGCCGTCCCCCGGCTGTCCCGCCGCCGGGGCGGGGCGCGCAACGCTACTTGGCGATCGGGACGGCCGTCTTGGGGTCGCGGACGGCCTTCCACTTGACGGGCGCGGCCTTGGGCCTGTCGGCGGGACGGACCGTGCCCTCGATGGCGTCGCCCCGGACCGTCCCCTCGTAGAGGAAGGAGGCCATCTTCCCGTCGGCCTCGGTGTCCAGCTTGAACGAGATCCTGTCGCCCGCGAGGACGACGTCTTTCACGGCCGCGAGCCACGTCCCCTCCGTCCCCGACGCGGACACGGACTGGAACTCCTGGACGGCCTGGACGGTGAAGTGCCGTTTCCCGGCGCCGTCGGGGAGGTCCCACTCCCAGCGCCCGCTGACGTTGGCCGGGACGACCCAGAAATGGACGTCGCGCCGGTCGCCGTAGCTCGTCTCGACGAGCGAGGTCTTGTCGGGCCGCCACTCGCCCATGTCGAAGCTGTGGGAGACGAGGCGGGTGCCCGGCCTGAGCTCGGAAAGCAGCTTCGGCCGCAGCCTCAGGTTGACCGAGGTCAGGAGGTACATGGTCACGACGGTCGCGTCATGGAAGTCGGCCTCGAAAAGGTCCTGCTGGATGAACTTGACCTTGCCCTCGAGGCCGGCCTGGACGGCGTTCTCCTCGCTCTCCTGGATGCGCACGGGATCGATGTCGATCCCCAGGGCCTTGACGCCGTATCTCTTGGCCGCGGCGATGACGATGCGGCCGTCGCCGCAGCCGAGGTCGTAGAGGACGTCGCCGGGCTTGAGGCCGGCCAGGCGCAGCATCTCGTCGACGACCTCCGGGGGCGTCGGCACGAAGGGGACGTCGAAGCCGCGGTACTGGTTCCAGTTCAGGCTCAGGTCCTGGGCCGGCGCCGCCGCGGCGAGGGCCAGCAGGGCGGCCGAGGCGAACGCGGGGAGGAATAGCGCTTTCTTCATCACCGACCTCCTCGGGAAGGATGCGTCCGGGACGGGAGCGCCCGGGAATAGGAACGATGATAGCCCCCGGCCGGAGGGCTGTCAAACGGAACGGCCGGGCGGTCGGGCCGGGCGCCCCCTCGGGCCTGGACCTGACCGTCGAAGAGGGCGGCGACCGGAGGGAAAAAGGCGCCGGGTCCCGCGGGCTAGTTCTTGGCCTGGGTCAGGACGACCTCGACCCGGCGGTTCTTGGCCCGGTTGGCCTCGGTGTCGTTCGGGGCGACCGGGTTCTCCGGGCCGAAGCCGCGGTACTTCATCCGGTCGTTGGAGATGCCCTGGGCCAGCAGGAACTCGTAGACCGCCCGGGCCCGCTCCATGGACAGCCTCATGTTGATCTCGAGCGAGCCGGTCGAGTCGGTGTAGCCCTCGATGCTCAGGTTCATCTGGGAAAAGGCCATGAGGATGCCGGCCAGCTTGGCCACGGAGATCAGGGAGGCCGGCTTGAGGGTCGCCTGGCCGGTGTCGAAAAGGATGCCGGACAGGCTGACGACGACGCCGCGGGCCGACTCGGTCGTCTCGGCGACCGACGACAGGGCCCCCTTGAGCCGGCCGGCCAGCTCGTCGCGCTCCCTTTTGATGGCCTCGCGGTCGGCGGCGACCCGGTCCCGCTCCGCGGCCACGGCGTCGCGCTCGGCGGCGATGGCGTTCCTCTCGGCGGTCAGCTTCTCGGTCAGCCTGGCCAGGTCGGCCGTTTCGCCGGCCAGCGCCTGGCGCTGGACTTCGACCTCCTTGAGCTGCCGGGCGATCCGCGCCGACTCGCTTTCGGCCGAGACGGCCCGCTCCTCGAGGGCGGCCCGCTCGGCCAGGCGCCGGGCCTCGGCTTCCTCGGCGGCCTTCGCTTCCTGGGCCTTGAGCATCTCCTTGATGGCCTGGGAGGCGAGCTGGGCGGCGGCCCTGGCGCGGTCGGCCATGAGGCTCTTGTTGCCCTTGGCCGCCATGGCCTCGCCGAAGGCGATCTTGGCGCCGTCGACGGCCTTGGGGTTGACCGAGGCCGCGCCGAGCTTCTCGGCCATCTCGATGGCCTTGGCCGCCTGGCGGACGGCCGCCGGGGTGCTGTCGTTGTACTGGATCGTGGCGATCGACTCGAGGGCCGGCTTGGCGGCGCCGGAGAAGTCCTTGAAAGCGAAGGGCGTATATTGGACGTTCGGCGCTCTCGTCTGGCCCGAGGCGAAGAGGACGACGTCGGTCGGACGGTTGACCGTGGAGAAGGGCTCCGCCGTGACCATGAGGGCGAAGATCTTCCGGCCGAGGAAATACTGCTGGGTCCCCGAGGCGTTCTTCTTGTCGACGGCGACCTCGCCGAGGTTCTCGACCGACCCGTCCAGGGTCACGGACCAGAGGACGTAGGCCGCGATGTCGCCGGCGAAGAGGACGGCCGGCTCCATCTTCTGGAACGCCAGCTTGACCGAGAACTGGCCCTTGTCGGCGGTGACGGAGGCCTGCATGGAGGCGTTCTTGGGCGCCCGGTTGGTCTTGTTGAAGCGGATGGCGACGGAGGCCCCCTCCTTGAGCGACATGGCGTTCAGTTGGACCTCGGCCGCCGCGGCGACGACGGGGGCGGCCAGCAGGATGACCAGGGTCAGGACGGCGATGCGATTTCTGGACATGGGACCTCCTCGAGTCAAGGCGCTCAGTGATTTAGTCGTTTTCCCCAACACGATGTCCGGCCCCCCCGGCTCCGCGGGGCCCCGCTCCCCCGCCGGACGGGCCGAGCGAAGGATACCATCGCGCGGGGCCCAGGTCAATCGGGCGGCGTCGGGGGGATTTCCCCCCGGCGCGTGTCCCCGCCTTCGTCGCTCCGGCCGGTTCTCGTGTATAATCGAAGCTCCGATCTTTCCAGGATCTATCCAAAGGAGGCGCCGTGACCACGAAAAAAAGGAGAGGGGCGTCGTTCCTCGCGGGGACGGCCCTGGTTTTGGCCCTGTCGGCGGCCGGCGCCGCCCAGGCGCAGAAGTACGACGCCCTGCTCGGGACTTGGGACGTCAAGACCGAGGAGGGCGGCCGGACGCTCGTCTTCGAGTTCATGCTGAAGGACGGCAAGCTCGCCGGAAAATACACCGGGGCCTCGGGGACCGCGGACATGACCGACCTCACCTTCGAGGACAACACGGTCAAGTTCAACGTGACCGTGGGCAACGGCATGGTCATCACCTTCTCGGCCATCGTGGCCGAGGGCGGCCTCTCGGGGACGCTGTCGCTTCAGTTCGGAGACGCCGAGTTCACGGGGACGAAGCGGAAGCGGCCGGAGCTGGTGCCGGTGGAGGGAATCGAACCCACACGCCCATTGCTGGGCACAGGATTTTGAGTCCCGCGCGTCTGCCTGTTCCGCCACACCGGCGCGGCCCGATAACTATAGGGGAAAAGAAGGCCCGGTTCAAGAAGGGGGACGCGCACGAGGCGTACATGTCCCCTCTCCTTTGTGCTATAGTCTGGCCATGCCGACACCGGAGAGGATCGAGAAGGTCCGCGGCGTCCTGGCCCGCCGTCAGGCCGACCTGCGGGTCGTCCTGGAGAACGTGACCCTCGCCCACAACGCCAGCGCGGTCATGCGGACGTGCGACGCCGCCGGCGTCCTCAAGCTCGACCTCGTCGGCCCGAACCCCGAGGTCCTGCGGCCCAACAAGGCCATCTCGACCCGGGCCGACAAGTGGCTCGAGATCGCCGTCCACGCCGACCCGGCCGCCTGCCTGGGGCCCTTGAAGAAAGCGGGCTTCGAGGTCCTGGCCGCGCACCTCCGCCGGGATTCGGTCCCTTACACGGACATCGACTTCGCCAGGCCCGTCGCCCTCCTCTTCGGCAGCGAATCCGAGGGCGTCTCCGCGGAGGCCCTGGCCCTCGCCGACAAGGTCGTCGGCATCCCCATGCTGGGCATGGTCCAGAGCCTCAACCTGTCCGTGTCGGTCGCCGTCATCCTCTACGAGGCGCTGCGGCAGCGGACGCTCAAGGGCTACGGCGAACGGTCGCGCCTGCCGGCCGCGGAGAGCGAGCGGCTCCAGGCGAAGTGGCTGGGGCTCGGCGAAGAGCCGTAAGAAAGAAAAGGGGACACGTACTGAAGCAGCACATGTCCCCTGAGAGAAAAGACCCGGAGCAGGTCTCTCAGATCCTGCGCAATCCGCCCCGGAGGCTCAGGCCCCTCACGGCCTGCCGGAAATCGTCGGAGCCCCAGTTCCTGAGCTCGTCCCGGAAGGCGTCCGTGTAGCCGCGCCAGCCTTCCAGGAAGTCCCGCAGGCCCTCGGAGCCGGACGCGGCGCCGCTCTCCTCCTCGGCCACCTCGACCTCCGCGGTCATGGGCTTCTTGTTCCGGACGAACTCGATCTTGACCTTGGCGCCCTTCTCCTTGGCTTGGACGAGGTCGATGAGCTCGTCCACGGTCTCGACCGCCCGGCCGTCGACGCGGACGATGACGTCGCCGACCTTCATCTTGGCCTTCTCCGCGGGGCCGCCCTCGGTCAGCCTGGCGACGAGGAGGCCCGTCCCCTCCTTGACCCCGAAGTGCTCGGCCAGCTCGGCGTTGAGGGCGTTGCAGTAGACGCCGATGTACCGGCGCGATTCGAAAACCGTCCCCGGCGTCGCCGGCCTCGGGGCGGCCTCTCTCGGGGCCCGCCCCGGCGTCGCCGGCCTCGGAGCGGCGGGCGGAGCCTCCCTGTCCGGGCCGAACAGGCGCGGAAAGCTGGCGGCCATTTCCCGGCGCGCCTCGTCCTCGGCGTACTCGCCGAGCTTGGCCTTGACCTCCAGGGGCTTGCCGTCCCGCTCGATGGTCAGGGTGACGTCCTGCCCGGGCTTCCGCTTGCGGATCTCGGCCGCCAGGGCGTCGCGGCCGGGGATGTCGCGGCCGTCGATCTTGAGGAGGACGTCGCCCTCGCGGAGCTTGGCCAGCTCGGCCGGGCTGGCGCGATTGACCGAGGCGACCACGGTCCGGCCGTCCTCGTCCTGGCCGATGCTGACGCCCAGCCAGCCCCGCTCGACCTTGCCCTTGTCCTTGATCTGGCCCGCGACGTCCTGGACGACGTCGATGGGCACGGCCAGGGCCATGCCGGACGAGGGCGCCTCGGCCCGGTTGCTGAGGACCAGCCCGGACCCGGCCCGCTCGCGGTCGCGGTACTGGAAGACGACCGGGCGCTCCTCCATGTAGATGCCGCGGAGGAGCCCGACCATGCGTCCGTTCCCGTCGACGACCGGCCCGCCGCTCGAGCCGGGCGTGACCCAGACGTTGAGGCGGAGCCTGTCGGCGGCGACGGAGCTGACGATGCCCTGGGTCACGGCCGCGGTGCGCTCGGGCGAGACCCCGACGACGGCGATCCAGGACCCCGGGGCGAGGTCGGCCGGCTTGGCCGCGGCGAGCGCCGGCAGCCCGGGGTCCTTGGCCTTGAGCAGCGCGACCTGGGTCTCCGTGTCGAAGCCCAGGAACGCGGCCTCGACCTTCTTCCCGTCCGAGGCCGTCAGCATGATCTTCTCGTCGCGCGGCAGGACCAGGGCCGACGTGACGACGTAGCCGCCCTTCTCGATGACGACGCCGGTGGCCACCACATGGAGGCCGCGGCGATTGACCTCGACGCGGACGACCGAGGGATAGACCCGCTTGGCGATGCCGGCGATGTCGGGCTCGGCGCCGATACTCCGGCCGCCGGACGCCGCGGCCCCGAGCGACGGGGCCAGGACGGCCAGGCAGGCCATGACCGCGAGGGCCGGTTTGATCTTCCTGTTCATGGCGCTTCCATCCTCCTAATAAATGATCTCCGAAGATCTCGATTCGGAGACCTGCTCCAGTATGTAAACCGTGCGGGGTTGGGATTGGACATCGCGGAACTCGGACGTGTAGTCCACGGCCTCGTAGACGGGCAGGACGCGCGGCGGCGCCCAGCGGTCCGGAACGGCCGACAGGGCCCGGCGCTCGGCGGTGGTCAGGACGGTCTCCGGCCGCCGGGACGCCGGGGCGAAGACCAGGAACCCGACGAGGAGCAGGGCGGCCGACCCGGCGAACGCGAAGCGGTAGGCCGTCGCCCGGCGGGCCCGGGCCCGCTTCTGGCGCGCCTCCGGCAGTCTGCTCAGGACCGTCCGCTCGAAGCCCTCGGGGGCCCGGACGCGGGTCATTCCGGCGAGTCGTTCACGCCCTTCCATGTTCCCTCACCTCGTTCTCGGCCGCGAAAGAGCCGCCCTCGCGGGCCTTTTCGAGCTTGCGCCGGAGCTGCTCCCGGCCCCGGCTGATCCGGGCCTTGACCGTCCCGACGGGCCGCTTGATGATCCGGGCGATCTCCTCCTGGGAGAAGCCCTCCATGTCCTTGAGGACGACCGGGACGCGGTAGCGGGGGTGGAGCTCGTCCAGGGCCTCGTGGAGATTGCGGACCAGGCCGGGGTCGGCCGGGTCGTCGGAGTAGGCCCCGCTCGAGAAGCTGTTGGGGATGTCCTCGAGAGAGACCGTGGCCATCCGCCTCGACCGCCGGCACTCGGTCTTGGCCAGGTTCGAGGCGATGGCGTAGATCCAGGACGAGAGCGGGGCGATGGGGCGGTAGCGGCCGGCCTTGAAATAGACCCGGAGGAAGGTCTCCTGGGCCAGGTCGACGGCCTTCTGGTAGTCGCCCGAGAACTGATAGAGATAATTCACGATCCTGTCCTTGTAGAGGCCCATGATCTGGGCGAACGCCTCCTCGTCGCCGTCCTGGACGCGCCGGATAAGCCCTTGTTCGTCCATCTCTCGACCTCTACAACCTCGATTTCCCCGAGAAAGTTACATTGCCGGCCTTCTTCATTATATCAGGTCGGCCCCTTGTTTTCCCGGGGCCGGGCGCTCCGAACGGCGCGGCTCCCCGGGGCCCCGCCGCGGCCGGGGATCGTCGGAAAGCCGCCTGGCTTGAGGGTGACCCGCTCGAGGCGGCGAAGGAGTTCGCCCCGCAGAACCCCATGAGGGAAGGGGGACCCGCGCAGCGGGGGAAACCGAATAAGAGAGGTTTCCGGGGTGTGGGGGGCCAGGGGCGAATCCCGGGCACAGCCGGAGAGAGGGGCAGTCCTTTGTTTTTAGGGCGGTTTTGTTGGAAAATGGCCCCCGGGAATGGAACTTAATCCCATCCGATTCCGTCAACCAGGGTGAAGTGGGTGGATTTGGAAGCGACCGTCAGGGGCTGCCTGGAAGGCAGCCCGACCGCTTGGAGAGCCCTGGTGGACGCCTACGCCAGGAGGGTTTTTAACATGGCCTATCAGTTTTGCGGCAGCCGGGAGGAGGCCGAGGACCTGACCCAGGAGGTCTTCCTCAAGCTCCACGGCGCCCTGCCGAAATACGACTTCGGCAAGAGCTTCACGGCCTGGCTCCTGACGCTGGCCAAGAACCACCTCATCGACGAGTACCGCCGGACCAAGTGGGAGAAGGCGAACCGCGACGATTTCGACGAACGGGTCCTCTCCCAGGCCGTCGCGGACGGCCCGGAGGCCCGGCTCGCGGCCAAGGAGACGAAAGAGCTCGTCTGGGAGGGGCTCGGCCTTCTGCCGGCGGACATGCGGATGGTCGTCATCCTGAGGGACCTGCAGGGCAGGAGCTACGAGGAGGTCGCCGAGGTCCTCGGCCTGCCCCTGGGCACGGTCAAGTCGCGCGTCAACCGGGCGCGGCTGGCCCTGGCCCGGGTCCTGAGGGAACGACGGGGAGGCCTGACATGACGGCCTGCCAGCGGAACGAAGAGCTCCTGTCGGCCTATCTCGAGGGAGAGCTGGGAGAGGCCGGGAGGGCCGAGGTGGAGGCCCACCTCGCCGCGTGCCGGGAGTGCGCCGGGCTGGCCGCCCTGATGAAAGAGGGGATGGCCGCCGCGGCCGACTTCCCCGAGGCCGAGCCTTCGGCCGGGCTCATGGCCCGGCTGTACGCCATCCCGGAGGCGGGGCGCGAGAGGAAACGGATCTTCCGGCCGGCCTTCGGCTGGCTCGCCCGGCCGGCCCTCCAGCCCGTTTACGCCGCGGTCGCCGGGTTCCTCGTCGTCCTCTCGTTCGTCCTCTTCCATCCGGAGGGACGGGGCATCCGGAAGGCCGTCGACGTCGGGTTCCACAGGGGCGTCGGGGCGGTCGAGAAGCTCTACGCCGAGGCCGGCGGGATCAAGGGCGAGATCAACGCCGTCTCGGCCGGCGTGGTCAAGACACTCAGCTCCCTGGGCCTGTTCCAGGGTGACTCGAAGAAGCAATGACGTCTCGGACGGAGGTCTGACACATGGACGAAAAAACAGTCGTTCCGCAGCGGCCGGTGAAGTCGCCCGGCCTGGCCGGCTTCCTGTCGGCCATCCTGCCCTTCGGGGCGGGCGCCCTCTACAACGAGCAGAGGAACAAGGCGTTGACCCAGTTCTTCATCTTCGCCGGGCTTGTCTACGCGCTGAGCCGGGGCGGGAACGGCGTCGTCTTCGGGCTGGCTCTCGCGGCGTTCTATTTCTACCAGATCTTCGACAACGTCCAGGCGGCCCGGGCGCTCAACGCGGCCGGCGCCGGGCGGGGGCCCGCGGCCGGCGCCGCGACGGAGCCCCCCGGCGACGCGCCGACGGGCTCGATCTTCTGGGGCCTCTTCCTCATCGTGCTCGGCATCGTGCTCGTCCTGGCCAACTTCGAGGCCATCCCCTACAAGGCGCTGTTCGATCTCTGGCCGGTCGCGGTCATCGTCATCGGGCTCAAGCTCGTGTTCGAGGCCCGGCCCAAATCCAAGGTCAACCGATAACGGAGGTCCGTCATGGCGGAACACGCAAGAGGCCATTCCCTCGTCTGGGGCGTCATCCTCATCGTCGTCGGCGCCCTTTTCCTCCTCGACCAGCTCAACGTCGATGTCTGGGACGCCGTCTGGCGCTTCTGGCCGGTCATCCTGATCGTCTGGGGCGCCAACAAGCTCTGGCTCGGCCTCAAGGAGCGGAGCGGGGGCTCCGCCGGGCCGGGCCCGGACAAGGGCCATGAGAATTAGGGAGCTCCTCCTCGTCGCCGTCCTCGTGCTGGCCGGGTTCGTCCTCTTCCAGTTCCAGACCGGACGGTGGGACATCGGCGGCGACTGGAGCCGTGGCTGGCCGGACGGTTTCGGGGCCTTCGGCCGCGAGGCCTCGGCCGAGGAGACGCGGACGCTCGAGGCGCCCCTGCCGGCCGCGATCGAGATCGAGAACGGCCGCGGCCGGGTCGAGGTCCGCGGGGCGGACCAGGAGGCGGTCCGGCTGACGTTCAGGAAGACCGCCTGGCGGCGGACGGAGGAGGAGGCCCGGGAGATCGCCGGCCGGCTCGGGTACACGGTGACCAAGGGCGCCGACACGCTGGCGCTGGCCGCGAACCGGGACGAGTTCGCCCGGCAGGGCTTCGAGACCTCCTTCATCCTGACCGTGCCTCGGGGGATGAGCGTCCGAGTCGGCAACAGCCACGGCGCCGTCCGCGTCGACGGCGTCGCGGCGGCGGCGGTCCGCAACAGCCACGGCGAGGTCTTCGTCACCGACGTCCGGGGCGACTGCGGCATCGAGACGAGCCACGAGGACGTCGAGGTCCGGCGGGTCGCCGGCGAGTGCCGGGTCACGAACCGGCACGGCGACGTCCGCGCCGATTCGGTCGGCGGCGACCTCCGGATCGAGACGAGCTACGGCGGGGTCGGTGTCGAGGACTGCGGCGGGAAGGCCGACGTCCGCGGCCCGAACGTGGCCGTCGAGGCGCGGCGGGTCGCCGGCGCCGTGACCGTGGACACGTCTTACCGGAAGGTCCATCTCGCCGACGTCGGTCCGGCCGAAGTGACGTCCAAGCACGCGGCCGTGACCGCCGAGGACGTCCGGGGCGACCTCAAGGTCCGGACGAGCTACGGGCCGGTCCAGGCGGCGCGGGTCCGGGGGCGCCTCATCGTCGGGGGGGCGAACGCGGCCGTGACCGCCGACGGGGTCGGCGGGGACAGGATCGACGTCAAGACCTCGTACGCGAAGGTCTCGCTGGCCGGCTTCTCGGCCGAGGTCGCCGTCGCCAACAGGAACGGCGCCGTCAGCCTCGTCCCGCTCGACCTCAGGCGCGGCCTGAGCGTCCGCAACGAATACGGCGAGGTCCGGCTGGCCTGGCCCGACGGCGAGACGGCCCGGGTGGAGGCCCAGGCGAGGGGCGGCGAGGTCCGCTGGGGGCTCGCGGAGAGGCCCGACGTCGAACGGACCAACGGCGTGTCCGTGCTCAAAGCCTTCTCGGCCCACGCCGCGGCGCCGCTCGTCTTTCTGTCGACGACCTACGCCGACATCCGCGTCGAGCCCGCCCCCCGCCGATTTTAGCACTAAAGGGGACACACACCGTGTGTGTCCCCTTAGCCGTCCCCTTAGCCGTGCTTGGATTTGCAGGCGTGGATGCGCTGGGCGATGACCCCGTTGACCTTGATGTTGAAGTACGAGATCAGGTTGGTCACGTCCTTCTTGTACTTGGTGACGTAGCGGACGAAGTCCGAGCGCTCCTTGTAGCGCAGGAGCGTCTCGAACTCGGCCACGGTGTCGTGGAGCTCGATGACGTAGTGGTTGATCGTCCGGTACTGGGCGTTGATCTCGATGAGGTCCTTGCCGGCGAGCTTGCCGAAATCGAGGTGCGGCGGCAGGCTCTGGAGGATGAGCAGGCTTTCGTTGTGGAGCTCGCTGACCGACTCGCCGATCTCCTGGAAATAGGAGCCGAAGTCCTGGGCCTTGCGCAGCTTGGCCCCGGCCCGCTCGGACAGCCGCTCGAACTGGGCCTTGAGGGAGACGATGGGGTCCTTGAGCCCGAAATACTTGCGGCCGGAGTTGAACAGGTCGATGAAGTCGCGGCCGATGTAGATCTTGTCCTCGTACCGGGTCAGGAGCTCCTTGGGCTCGTGGGTGTAGAACTTGATCTCGAAGCGCCGGCCCTCGGAGTCGCGCTCGCGGAGACGGGCCAGGACGAGGCCGCTGTTCTGTTCGATGAAGTAGCTGCTGACGTCCACGAGGACGGAGTACTCGGCCAGGTTCTGGACGATGGCCTCCTTGAGGTAGTCGAGGAGGCGCTCGCCGCGGGCGACGAACTCCGTCATGGCCGCGTCGGGCGCCGGGTTGAGGACCGAGTAGCTCGGCGAGAGGAGGTAGAGGACGGGGCCGCAGCCGAGCTCGAGGTGGAGGCTCTTGAGGACGCTCTGGTAGAGGTCGTCGAGAAGGATCGGCTTGAGCGGCGGGAGACCGGCCGGGTCCAGCTTGGACAGCTCTTCGACTTCGTTCATGGCGTCCTCTGTTGTCCCTTCGGGCCCGAGTGTAGCCCCGGGCCGGGGAAATGTCAACGGGAGGAGGGCGGGGCGCCGGAGGGGGGCGCCCCGGGAGTGCGGAAGGTCCAGTCGTCGGAGGCGTATTTCGAGGCGGCCAGGGCCCGGACGGCCTCCTTTTCGGCCGGGGCGAGGTCGTAGCGCTCGAAGACGGCGCCGAAAACGTCGGCGAAGCCCTGGACGAGGGGGCCGACGGCCGCGTCGAAGTCGACGGGGCGGCCGAGCGCCTCGGAGAGCGAGGTCATGCCGAAGCTCTCCGCGGTCTCGCCGGGACGGGAGACGGCGGCGAGCAGGGCGTCGTCCTTCTCGAGGAGGATGGAGCCGTGCTGGAGGAAGAGCGGCCCGGTCCGCTTCTGGGCGCTGCCGACGATCTTGCGGCCGCCGGTCTCGATCTCGTCGCGGGCGGCGAAGGCGAAGCAGGGCATCGTCCCCTTGGCGTAGGACGGGGGCGCGGAGTCGGCGAGGCGGGCGGCGAGGCCCAGGCGCTCGAGCCCCCTGAGGAGGGCCCGGGAGATGAGCCGGTAGGACTCCCGGAGCGCGCCGGTGAAGACCGAGACGTCGGCCGAGGCGACCGAGTAGGTGACCTCGCGGTCGTGGAGGACGAGCTTGCCGCCGGTCATGCGCCGGACGATGTCGATGCCGTTGGCGGCGCAGAAGCCGGCGTCGACGACCCTGGCGGCGTCCTGGCCGAAGCCGAGCGAGGCCGTCGGCCGCAGCCACTGGTAGAAGCGGAGGAAGGTCCGGCCGGACGAGGCGGCCAGGCCGAAGAGGCGCTCGTCGACGGCCATGTTCAGGGCTCCGGCCAGCGGCTCGGGTTCGACGATCAGGGACCACGTCTTCATGGCGCCTGGACGGGGCCGGCCCCCCGCCGGAGATGGGAAATGGAGCGGGCAATGGGACTCGAACCCACAACACCCGGCTTGGGAAGCCGGTACTCTACCATTGAGCTATGCCCGCTCACCGGCCCGGGATTTTATCACATTCTCCGGCCGATGCCAAACGGGCCTTGGGGCCCATGACGGAGGGCGGGCCCGGCCCCGCCCTGTCCCGGGCGGTCCAGGGCGGTCGTTGACAGGCCGGACGAGCGCCCCTATAATCCGAAGGGAACGCCGCGGAGGAGATGCGCCGATGCCCCCCGACACCCACAACCCGTCACCGTCCCCGGATCCCGGCCGTCCCGCGTCCCCCGGAGTCACCCGGCTGGGCTCGACGGCCGTCCTCACGGGGGACATCGAGACCCATGAAGACATGCTCATCGAGGGCCGCGTCCAGGGCAAGATCACGGTCCCCTCGGGGACGTTGACCGTGGCCAAGGGGGCCAGGGTCGAAGCCGAGGTCCGGGTCCGCTCGTTCGTCCTCCACGGCGAGCTCAAGGGAACGGTCCGGGCCGGCGAGAGGGCCCTGATCTCGGAGACGGCCGAGATGACCGGCGACGTCGTCACCCCCAAGATCACCATCGCCAACGGCGCCCGCTTCACCGGCGGCATCCGCATGAAGGAATAAGACGGGGTCAAACCTTTAATTCTTTAATTTTTACTGGAGCCTATCGAGAGGCAAACAAGGGAAATTAAAGAATTAAAGGTTTGACCCCTTCTTGATCGGACGCGACGGCGCTGCATGAGAGCTTTTGAGCTGACCTCCGATTTCGCTCCCAAGGGCGACCAGGTCCAGGCCATCGACCGGCTCGCCGAGGGACTCCTCTCCGGCGCCCGGCACCAGGTCCTCAAGGGGGTCACCGGCTCGGGCAAGACCTTCACCATGGCCAACATCATCGCCCGGGTCGACCGCCCCGTCCTGGTCATCTCCCACAACAAGACCCTGGCGGCCCAGCTCTACCAGGAGTTCCGGCGCTTCTTCCCCCGCAACGCCGTCGAGTACTTCGTCAGCTATTACGATTACTATCAGCCCGAGGCCTTCATCCCCTCCTCCAACACCTACATCGCCAAGGAGGCGACGATCAACGACGAGATCGACCGCCTCCGGCTCTGCGCGACGAACTCCCTCTTCGCCCGCCGCGACGTCATCATCGTCGCCTCGGTCTCCTGCATCTACGGCATCGGCGCGCCCGAGACCTACTATTCGATGAGCTTCTCCGTCGCCGTGGGCGAGCCCCTGGGCCGCAAGGCCCTGCTCGACAAGCTCGTCTCGGTCCAGTACGCGCGCGAGGAGGCCGATTTCAAGCGGGGCTCGTTCCGCGTCCGCGGCGACATCGTCGAGGTCTTCCCGAGCTACGAGGACTCGGCCTACCGCGTCGAGCTCGAGGACGGCCGGGTCAAGGCCCTCTCGGCCGTCGACCCCCTGCTCGGCAGGGTCCGCGAATCGCTCGATTCCGTCATGATCCACCCGCGGACCTTCTTCTCCACGCCCGCCGAGACGCTCCGGGCCGCCGTCGCCGGCATCGAGGCCGAGCTCGAGGACCGGGTCGCCTTCTTCCGGTCCCGGGGCCAGGCCGTCGAGGCCGAGCGCATCGAGGAGCGGACCCTCTACGACCTCGAGATGCTGCGCGAGTTCGGCTACTGCCCGGGCATCGAGAACTACTCCCGCCACCTGACCGGCCGCGCCCCCGGCGAGCCGCCCTTCACGCTCCTCGACTACTTCCCCAAGGACTTCCTGACCATCGTCGACGAGTCCCACGTCACCGTCCCCCAGATCGGCGGCATGTACGCCGGCGACCGCTCCCGCAAGCTGACCCTGGTCGAGCACGGCTTCCGCCTGCCCTCCGCCCTCGACAACCGCCCCCTCGATTTCGACGAGTTCAACGCCCGCGTCGGCCAGCTCCTCTACGTCTCGGCCACCCCCGCGCCCTACGAGATCGGCCGCTCCCCCGGCCGGGTCGTCGAGCAGGTCATCCGGCCGACCGGCCTGACCGACCCGGAGATCGAGGTCCGGCCCATCCGCGGCCAGGTCGACGACCTCATGGCCGAGATCCGGGCCCGGGCCGCCCGCAACGAGCGCGTCCTGGTCACCACGCTGACCAAGAAGATGGCCGAGGACCTGGCCCGCCACTACCACGAGCTCGGTCTCCGGGTCCGCTACCTCCACTCCGAGATTGAGACCCTCGACCGGGTCAACATCCTCCGCGACCTGCGCAAGGGCAAGTTCGACGCCCTCATCGGCATCAACCTCCTCCGCGAGGGCCTGGACCTGCCCGAGGTCTCGCTCGTGGCCGTCCTCGACGCCGACAAGGAGGGCTTCCTGCGCTCGTCGACCGCGCTCATCCAGACCTTCGGCCGGGCCGCCCGCAACGTCGCCGGCAAGGCCATCCTCTACGCCGACACCGAGACCGATTCGATGAAGACGGCCATCGCCGAGACCGACCGGCGCCGCGGCCTCCAGCGAGCCTACAACGCGGCCCACGGCATCACGCCCCGGTCCATCGTCAAGGGCATCGACGAGGTCCTGACCTCGGTCTACGAGCGCGACTATCTCGACTACACCCGCATCTCCGAGGACAAGGACGTCTACCTTTCGCCGACCAAGCGCAAGAAGCGCATGGACGAGCTCACGAAGCTCATGAAGGAGGCCTCGGCCGCCCTCGAGTTCGAGAAGGCCGCGGCCTGCCGCGACGAGCTGATCAAGCTCAAGAAGCGCGAGCTCGAGCTCGGCCTGTGATCGCGCGGGCCTTCCCAAGTCCTTGAAAATCAAGGGTTCGAGGGGGATAATGTGGAGGTCATGTCGGACATCGAGCGGCTCCGGGCGCGGGCGGCCGAGCTGCCGGCCAAGCCGGGCATCTACTTCTTCAAGAGCGCCTCGGGCGAGGTCGTCTACATCGGCAAGGCCCGCTCGCTCCGCGACCGCGTCCGGTCCTATTTCCTGGCCAACCCCGACATCAAGGTCCGCCACATCCTCCGCGAGACGGCCGACATCGACTGCATCCTGACCGGTTCGGAGAAGGAAGCCGCCTTCCTCGAGAACAACTACGTCCAACAGCACCAGCCCCGCTTCAACCTCCGGCTCAAGGACGACAAGAGCTTCCCCTACCTCAAGCTCACGGTCGGCGAGACCTGGCCGGGCGTCTATTTCAGCCGCAAGGTCGATCCGGACGGCGCCCGCTACTTCGGGCCCTTCTCGCCGGCCGGCCGGGCCCGCTCCTCCATCCACCTCGTCAACAAGCACTTCCGCGTCCGCGGCTGCGAGAACTCCGTCTTCCGCGGCCGCAAGCGCCCCTGCCTCGAGTACGAGCTCGGGCTCTGCTCGGCGCCCTGTGTCGGCCTCGTTTCCGAGGCCGACTACCGGGAGAGCGTGGACAACGCCTGCCTCTTCCTCGAAGGGCGCCTGCCCGAGCTGGCCCGGACGCTCCGGGCGCGTATGGAGCTCGCGGCCGAGAGCGAGAAGTTCGAGGAGGCCGCCCGCTGGCGCGACACCCTGCGCACGATCGAGGACATCCGCGACCGGCCCAGCGCGATCTCGACCTCGCTCGAGGACCAGGACGTCGTCGGCCTGGCCCGCGAGGGCGGCCGCGCCGCCGCCTACGTCTTCTTCATGCGCCGGGGCAAGATCCGCAACTCGGCGGCCCGCCTGCTGGACGTCCCCCCCGGGGCCCCGGACGCCGAGGTCCTGGCCGCCTTCCTGGCCGATTTCTACAAGAACCGGGAGGCCCCGCCCCGGATCCTCCTGCCCGCCTCGCCGGCCCTCCCCTCCGGCCCGCGGACGCTCCCCGGCCGGGCCAAGGTCCGCCTTCTCGCTCCCCGCGGCGGCAAGGACCGCAGGCTCGTCGACATGGCCGGGCGCAACGCCGAGGCCTTCCTCCGCCGCCAGGCCGGCGGCGAAGGATCGCCCCTGGAATCGCTCCAGGCCGCCCTCGGCCTTCCCGCCCTCCCCCGCACCATCGAGGGCTTCGACATCTCCAACACCGGCGGCCGGGAATCGGTCGGATCGCTGGTCGTCTTCCGCGACGGCCGGCCCGACAAGGACAGCTACCGCCGCTTTCTCGTCCGGACGGTCGAGGGCCCGAACGACGTCGCCAGCCTCGGGGAGGTCATCACCCGGCGCTACCGCCATCTCCCCGCCGACAAGGCGAGCCGGCCCGACCTGGTCATGGTCGACGGCGGCAAGCCCCAGCTCGGGGCCGCGGAGAAGGCCCTGGCCGCGCTCGGCCTCTCCGAACTCCCGCTTGTCTCCATCGCCAAGAAGGAAGAGATCCTTTTCACGCCCGGCCATCGCGAAGGCCTCCGCCTCGACCGGACCTCCCCCGCCCTCAGGCTGGTCCAGGCCGTCCGCGACGAGACCCACCGGTTCGCCATCGCCCTCCACCGCGGCCGCCGCGAGAAACGGAGCTTCGCCTCGCTCCTCGACGGCATCCCCGGCCTCGGCCCCAAGAAGAGGTCAGCTCTCCTCGCCCGCTACGGCGGGATCGACGCCATCCGGAGCGCACCCCGGCCGGAGCTTGACGCGCTCGTCGGAAAGGCCGTGGCCGGCCTGGTCCTTGACCGGCTTAGAGCAGAAAGCGATTCTTGAGCGGCCCGGATCCTCTCAAGGCTGCGAGGGAACTTGCCTCGAAGATCCCCGTTGCTGGAGGAGGGGACCCGCGGAGCGGGGGGGGAACCGTGCGTAACTGGTTCCCCGGGGGACCGGGGAGCTAGAGGCAATTCTCGAGCAAAGCCGCAGGAGAGGATCCTGCCGTGTTCGGAAAAACGACGGCTTTCTAAAGAACGAGGCGGACGGCCCAGCTCAGGGCCAGGGCCACCCCGACGCTCAGCCCGGCCGAGACGAAGGCCCACTTCTTCCCGATCTCCTTCCACAGGACGGCGAAGGTGGACAGGCACGGGATGAAGAAGCTGATGAAGACGGTGAAGACGACGAGCTGCTCCCGGGTTATGACCGACATGATGCTGTGGTAATCGACGCCGAGCGCCTGGAGCATCATGATGAGCGACAGCTCCTTGCGCAGGAAGCCGAAGACGAGCGTCACCCCGAGCTCGCGCGGCAGCCCCAGCCCCTTGACCACG
The DNA here is from genome assembly GCA_029569255.1 of Acidobacteriota bacterium. Classification (GTDB taxonomy): domain Bacteria; phylum Acidobacteriota; class Aminicenantia; order Aminicenantales; family Saccharicenantaceae; genus RBG-16-66-30. Next base: position 28,836 of record JAKQUO010000045.1, read on the forward strand.
AGCGGGGCCAGGACGCCGTTGATCCAGCGGTCGGCCCGGACGTAGCTCAGCAGGCTCAGGACGAGGCTCCCCCCGATGAGGATGGGCCAGGCGAAGCGGATGAACGAATGGACCTGGAGCCAGGTCTTGCGCAGGATGGCCCCGGCCCGGGGCGCCTTGAGCGACGGGATCTCCAGGATGAGGCCCGGCGACGGCTCCTTGAGGAACCGGCTGAGGGCCCAGCCGACGACGGCGACGACCAGGATGTTGGCGGCGTAGAAGCCCATGGCCCAGAGGGGCCCGAGATAGAAGGCCACCAGGGCCAGGACGATGGTCGTCCTGGCCGAGCAGGGGATGAACGGGATGAGGACCGAGGTCAGGACCCGGTCCCGGTGGGACTCGAGCGTGCGCGTGGCCATGATGGCCGGCACGTTGCACCCGAACCCGAGGACGAAGGGCGAGATCGACTTGCCGTGCAGACCGATCCGGTGCATGAAGGCGTCGAGGAGGAAGCCGGCCCGGGCGAGATAGCCGAAGTCCTCGAGCGCCGACATGAGGAACAGGAGCGGCAGGAAATAGGGCAGGACGATGGCCACGCCTCCCCCGATCCCCTGGAGGAGCCCTTCGGCGAGGTGGAACACGAGCCCGGAGCCGAGCCGGGCCGCCAGGGCCGCCCTGAGCTTGATGAACGGGCCGAGCAGGAGCGACTCGAGCGGGCTGCCGACCTTGAAGATGACGGTGAAGAAGGCCAGGAACACGGCCGCCAGGATGACGTAGCCCAGGACGGGGTGCATGAGGACGGCGTCCAGCCTCTTGTCCCAGGTCATGCGCCGGCCGCGGAGGACGCGGCTGGTGTCCTCGAAGAGCTTCATGGCCTGGTGGTGCCGCTCGGCCGAGACGACCTCGTAGGCCGGCGCGCCGCGGCGCTCCTCGAGCTCCCGGAGGACGCGGTCCACGTCGGCCTTGAGGCCCGGCTCGACCTGGCCGAGGAAATCGCCGCAGGCGTGCCCGGCCGTCTCGACGAGCTTGACGGCCGTGAAGCGGGCGTTGGAGACGACCGGGAAGCCCGGCGGCAGCGACCGCTCGAGCCCGGCGATCCGGTCCTCGACGTCGGCCGAGAACGGGAGCGGCCGCGGGCGGCCGCCCCGGTCCAGGACCTCGAAGACGCGGTCCAGCAGCTCCTTGACGCCGCGGCCGTGGGCGGCGATGGTCGGCACGACCGGGACGCCGAGGAGCCGCCCGAGCGCGGCCGCGTCGGTCCGGACGCCCTTGCGCTCGGCCACGTCGGTCATGTTCAGGGCGACGACCAGGGGGTAGCCGAGCTCGACCAGCTCCAGGGTCAGCTCCAGGCCGCGGCTGAGGGTCGAGGCGTCGACGACGTTGACGACCAGGTCCGGCCGCTCGTCGAAGAGATGGGTCAGGACGACCTGCTCGGCGGGGTCGGTCGTGCAGAGCGAGTAGGCGCCCGGCAGGTCGACGATGTCGAGCAGGCGGCCCTCGATGTTGACCCGGCTGTGGGTGTGCTTGATGGAGGTGCCGGGGAAGTTCGAGGTCTCCGCCTTGGGCCCGGCGATGGAGTTGAACAGGGTGCTCTTGCCGCTGTTGGGCTGGCCGATGAAGACGACCGACGGGGCGTCAGGACGGTTCATGGGCGGGCTCGACGAGGACCTTCTGGGCGACCCCGCGGCCCAGGGCGACGGTCGTGTCCGAGCCGCGGTTCCGGACCAGGAGCGGGCCCCGGAGGATGGCCTTGCCGTCGAGCGCGACGATATCGCCCTTGTGGAAGCCGAGGGACATGAGGCGGCGCCGGGCGCCCTCGCCGCCGGCGAGATCGACGATGCGGAGGGGAACGTTGGCGGGGGCGTCGAGCAGGGTCATGGTCGTGCCAGCAGTCTAGTTTAGCCGATTTCCCCCGCGAATCAAGGGGGGCGCGGAATTCAGTAGAGGACCTTGGTCTCGCCCTCGGCGGCGATGCGCTTGTCCATCCAGGCGACGATCAGGTCGCGCCGGGCCATGGTCGCGGCGAGCTCCTCGTCGGTCAGGTATTCGCCCACGACCGTCCGGAGCGTCTCCGGCGTCAGGGCCTTGATGGCCTCGAACAGGGCCCGGGGCATCGTGGCCATGATGAAGTTCGGCCCCTCCTTGAACTTCTCGTCGTAGATCAGCCGGGTCGTGAACTTCTTGGTCGTCCGGAAGGACCGCGAGTGATCGATGAGGATTATCCGCCAGTCCTCCGTGATCAGGTAGTTCCGCTGGTGGCGGTCCTCGTTGGAGATGAGGTTGTCCAAGGCCCGCTGGATGTGAAGGGCCCGGGTGAAATACATGTTCTTGATCCCGGGCGGGCTGAGCTTCTTCTTGAGTATGGCTTCCATGTCGAGCCAGGAGTCGACCCAGAGCTGGCACGAGCCCCGGTCGCCCTGGAACTCCCGCTCGACCGTCACCGGGACCATGTTGATGCCCAGGTAGCGGTTGAGCCGGTAGGCCGCGATCTCGCCCTTCCAGGTCTCCTTGTAGCCGCCGACGCGCTCGCCGATGGCGTTCTTCCAGAGGGCCTTCCGCTGGACGCCGTCCTTCTCGAGGGTCAGCGCGTAGGGCTGGGTGACGCCCTCGGACGCCGGCATCCGGACGCTCTTGACGATCTGGGCCGTCTTGAGGAAATCCTCCCACTTGTCGTACTCGGCCTGCTCGGCCTCCGTGAACTGGGCCGGGAGCGAGGTCCCGAACCCCAGGCAAACGACCGCCGCGAAGACTCTCAGGGCTTTTTTCATGATCTGACCCTCCCCCATACCGGAGCGCTTTCCGGCCCCGAGTGTAGTCCCGGATCGCCCCGATGTCAACAGGCCCGCCGGAGGCCCCGGTTACATTGACTTCCCGGGGCGATTCTGTTAATAAATGGTGAATGTACAAGTGGCTTTCCCGCAAGCTGTTCGGGACCGATAACGAGCGCACCCTCAAGAGGATCCGGCCGCTCGTCCCGGCCGTCAACGCCCTCGAGCCCCGCGTCCGGGACCTCTCCGACGCCCAGCTGAGGGCCAAGACCGCCGAGTTCAAGGAGAAGCTCGACCAAGGCGCCTCGCTCGAGGACCTCCTGCCCGAGTCCTTCGCCGTGGTCCGGGAGGCCTCCCGGCGGACGACCGGGATGCGCCACTTCGACGTCCAGCTCGTCGGCGGCGCCGTCCTCCACCAGGGCAAGATCGCCGAGATGAAGACGGGCGAGGGCAAGACGCTCGTGGCCACCCTGCCCGCCTACCTCAACGCCCTCTCCGGGCACGGCGTCCACATCGTCACGGTCAACGACTACCTGGCCAAGCGCGACACGGAGTGGATGGGGGCCATCTACCGCTTCCTCGGCCTCTCGGTCGGCACGATCCAGCACGCCCTCGGGGACGCCGAGAGGTACGCGGCCTACCGGGCCGACATCACCTACGGCACGAACAACGAGTTCGGCTTCGACTACCTCCGCGACAACATGAAGTTCCGCCTGGCCGACCTGGCCCAGCGCGAGTTCAACTACGCCATCGTCGACGAGGTCGACAGCATCCTCATCGACGAGGCCCGGACGCCGCTCATCATCTCCGGGCCGACCAACGAGTCGACCCAGCTCTTCACCCGGGTCGACAGCCTGGTCCGCCGCTTCCAGAAGGACAAGCACTTCAGCGTCGACGAGAAGAGCCGCACGGTCTCCATCCAGGAGGCCGGCGTGGCCGAGGCCGAGCGCGTCCTCGCCGTCGCGAACCTCTACGACATGGCCAACATGGACCTCGTCCACGCCATCAACACCTCGCTCAAGGCCCACCACCTGTTCAAGCTCGACGTCGACTACATGATCCAGGACGGCAAGATCGTCATCGTCGACGAGTTCACCGGGCGCCTCATGCCCGGCCGCCGCTACAGCGACGGCCTCCACCAGGCCCTCGAGGCCAAGGAGCGGGTCCGGGTCGAGGAGGAGTACCAGACGCTGGCCTCGGTCACCTTCCAGAACTACTTCCGCATGTACAAGAAGCTGGCCGGCATGACCGGCACGGCGGCCACCGAGGCGACCGAGTTCCGCCACATCTACGGCCTCGACGTCGTCGAGATCCCGACCAACAAGCCCCTCATCCGCCTGGAGAACCCGGACGTCATCTACCGGACCGGCCGCGAGAAGTGGGACGCCGTCGTCGAGGAGATCGCCGAGCTGGCCGAGAAGGGCCGGCCCGTCCTCGTCGGCACCATCTCGATCGAGAAGTCCGAGCACCTCAGCGCCCTGCTCCGGCGCAGGAACATCCGCCACGTCGTCCTCAACGCCAAGTACCACGAGCAGGAGGCGTCCATCATCGCCCAGGCGGGCCGGATCGGGGCCGTGACCATCGCCACGAACATGGCCGGCCGCGGCGTCGACATCCTCCTCGGCGGCAACCCCGAATACCTGGCCCGGGAGCAGGTCAGGAAGGCCGGCCTCGACCCGGCCAAGGTCCCGCCGGAGCAGTTCCAGGCCCGGGTCGAGGAGGCCTTGGAGAGCGTCAAGGCCGTGACCGAGAGGGAGCACGGGGACGTCGTCGCCCTCGGCGGCCTCCACGTCCTCGGCACCGAGCGCCACGAGGCCCGGCGCATCGACAACCAGCTCCGCGGCCGGGCCGGGCGCCAGGGCGACCCGGGGTCGTCCCGGTTCTACCTGTCCCTCGAGGACGACCTCATGCGCATCTTCGGCAGCGAGCGCATCTCCGGCCTCATGGCCCGGATCGGCATGGGCGAGGGCGTGCCCATCGAGCACAACATGATCACCCGGGCCATCGAGCGGTCCCAGAAACAGGTCGAGGGCCAGAACTTCACCGTCCGCAAGCACCTCCTCGAGTACGACGACGTCATGAACAAGCAGCGGGAGACGATCTACGGCCAGCGCCGCAGGATCCTCCGGGGCGAGGACCAGCGCGAGTACTTCCTCGGCCTCATCGACAGCCTGGTCGAGTGGATGCTCGACAGCCACGCCAACAAGGACGCGGCGCCCGAGGAGTGGGACCGCGAGGCCCTGCGCCAGGCCGTCCTGGCCCAGTTCGGCCTGGACATCGGGGCCCTCGCCATCGACTGGGACGCCGTCGCCCCCGGCGAGCTCCGGGACAAGATCGTCGCCTGGCTGCGGGAGGCCTACGAGGCCAAGGAGCGCCAGCTCGGCCCGTTCATGCGCGAGTTCGAGCGGATGATCCTCCTCCAGGTCATCGACTCCCGCTGGAAGGACCATCTCCTCGAGATGGACCACCTCAAGGAGGGCATCGGCCTGCGGGGCTACGGCCAGAAGGACCCGCTCATCGAATACAAGAAAGAGGGCTTCGAGATGTTCCAGTCCATGCTCGACCGGGTCGAGGAGGACGCCGTGCGCTACCTCTTCCTCGTCCAGCCGGTCGTCGACCGGCCCGCGCCGGTCCGCCGGCAGACGCCGGTCTATTACCAGCAGCCCGCGGGGCCGTCCGGCCAGCGGTCCAAGCAGGCCCGGGCCATGATCCCGGGCCGGCGCCGCAAGCGCTGATCCGTTCCGACGAGGAGGAGCCATGCTCGACGACACCATCCGCGAGGCCCTCACCTTCGACGACGTCCTCATCCTCCCGGCCAAGTCCGCCGTCATCCCCCAGGACGCTTCCGTCAGGACCCGGCTGAGCCGGAACATCGCCCTCAACATCCCCCTCGTCAGCGCGGCCATGGACACCGTGACGACGTCGCGGATGGCCATCGCCCTGGCCCAGCAGGGCGGCATCGGCGTCGTCCACCGCAATCTGTCCATCGAGAGCCAGGCCGAGGAGGTCGACAAGGTCAAGCGCCACGAGAGCGGCATGGTCGTCGAGCCCATCACCCTCCGGCCCCATGACCGGATCGGCCGGGCCCTCGAGGTCATGAGAGAGCACCACATCTCGGGCCTGCCGATCACGGACGAGTCGAACAAGCTCGTCGGCATCCTGACCAACCGGGACGTCCGCTTCGAGAGCCGGCTCCACCTGCCCATCGAGAAGGTCATGACCCGCAAGCTCGTCACGGTCCCGGTCGGGACCTCGCTCGAGGAGGCGGAGAAGGCCTTCCACGAGCACAAGATCGAGAAGCTCCTCGTCGTCGACGACGCCTTCCATCTCAAGGGCCTCATCACCTACAAGGACATCCTCAAGCGCATCCAGTACCCCGACGCGGCCAAGGACGCCCTCGGGCGCCTGCGGGTCGGCGCCGCTGTCGGGGTCGGCGCGGACGTCCTGGACCGGACCCGGGCCCTGGCGGCGGCCAAGTGCGACGTCGTCGTCGTCGACAACGCCCACGGCCACTCCCAGCGGGTCCTGGACACGGTCCGGACGCTCAAGAAGGAGTTCCCCGGGCTGGAGGTCGTGGCCGGGAACATCGGCACCGCCCGGGCCGCCGAGGAGCTCATCGGCCTCGGCGTCGACGCGGTCAAGGTCGGGGTGGGCCCCGGCTCGATCTGCACGACCCGGGTCATCACCGGGGCCGGCATCCCCCAGATCACGGCCATCGCCGACGTCGCCGGGGTCTGCGGCAAGGCCGGCGTGCCGCTCATCGCCGACGGCGGCATCAAGTATTCCGGCGACGTGGCCAAGGCCGTCGCCGCCGGGGCCGACTCGGTCATGCTCGGCAACCTCCTGGCCGGGACCGACGAGGCCCCCGGAGAGGTCGTCATGTACCAGGGCCGGGCCTACAAGCGCTACCGGGGCATGGGCTCCCTCGCGGTCATGAAAGAGGGCAAGAGCGGCGACCGCTACCAGCAGGAGGGCCAGGCCAACGCGGCCAAGCTCGTCCCCGAGGGCATCGAGGGCCAGGTCCCCTACAAGGGCAGCTCGAGCGTCATCATCCAGATGCTCGTCGGCGGCCTGCGGGCGGGCATGGGCTACGCCGGCTGCCCGACGATCGAGGAGTTCAAGGCCAAGGCCCGCTTCATCAGGATCACCCAGGCCTCGCTCCGGGAGAGCCACGTCCACAACGTCGTCATCACCCAGGAGGCCCCGAACTACCACCTCGACTGACGGTGCGGCGCGGGCGCGGCCCCGCGCCGGCTCAGGCGCCGGGGACGACGCGGTTCCCCTCCCCGCAGAGCACGATCCGCGGCGCGAAGCCCTCCATCCCGGCCTCGTCCATGTAGCCGTAGGCGGCGACGATGACGACGTCGCCGACCGAGGCCTTGTGCCCGGCCGCGCCGAAGACCTTGACCTCGCCGGAGCCCTTTGCGCCGCGCAGGACGTAGGTCGAGAAGCGCTCGCCGTTGCTGACGTTCCAGACCTCGACGCGCTCGTGCGGCCTAAGGCCGGCGGCGGCCAGGAGGTCCTCGTCGAGGGACAGGCTGCCTTCGTAGTCGATGTCGACGTGGGTCACCGTGGCCCGGTGGATCTTGGAGCGGAGGAAAGCTCGGAGCATGGCGGGTCTCCTCAGGCGCGCAGGCGGACGTTGTCGATGAGGCGGGTCGGGCCGATGAAGGCGGCCAGGGCGAGGAGGACCTCGCCGCGGACCTCGGCGACGGGCTCGAGCGTCTCCGGGTCGACGGCCTCGACGTAATCGATCCGGGCCAGCGGCTCGGCTTCGAGGACCGCCCGGACGCCGGCGGCGAGCCGGGCCGCGTCCCTCTCCCCCGCCGCGACCGCCCGCTCCGCCCAGCGCAGGCCCGTGGACAAGGCCAGGGCGGCCTTCCGCTCCTCCGGGCCGAGGTAGGCGTTGCGGGAGCTCAGGGCCAGCCCGTCGGGTTCGCGGACGATCGGACAGGTGACGATCTCGACGTCGAGGTCGAGGTCGGCGGCCATGCGGCGGACGATCAGGGCCTGCTGGGCGTCCTTGGCCCCGAAGAAGGCCAGGTCGGGCCGGACGATCTCGAAGAGCTTGAGAACGACCGTGACCACGCCCCGGAAGTGCCCCGGCCGGGACCGGCCGCAGAGCCGGTCCTGGAGCCCCGTCACTTCGGCGTAGGTGCGGTAGCCCGGCGGATAGACCTCGGCCGCGGAGGGGTGGAACAGGGCGTCGGCGCCGGCCCGCTCGAGGACGGCCGTGTCCTTGGCCAGGTCGCGGGGGTATCTCCGGAAATCCTCGTTCGGGCCGAATTGGGCCGGGTTGACGAAGACGCTGACCACGGTGACGTCGGCCCGGGCCTTGGACTCGCGGACGAGGCTGAGGTGGCCCTCGTGGAGGCAGCCCATGGTCGGGACGAGCCCGATCGTCAGGCCGGACCGGCGCCGGTCGCGGGCCAGGGCCTTCATCGCGGACAGGCTCCCGACGGCCTCCATCACATCCCCCGGCCCGGCAGGCGCCGGCCGCGCTTCGGCAGGAACTCGGCGGCGGCATCGGGCTTCATGTGATAGGAGGTCGCGTCGTCGGGGAAACGGCCTTCCCGGACGTCGGCGGCGTAGGCCCGGACGGCCGCGCTCATGATGCCGTTGACGTCGGCGTAGCGGCGGACGAACTTGGGCGCGTAGCCCGTCGAGAAGCCCATGACGTCGTGGAAGACGAGGACCTGGCCGTCGCAGGCCGGGCCGGCCCCGATGCCGATGGTCGGGATGCCGACGGTCCGGGTGACCTCCGCGGCCACCTCGACGGGCACGGACTCGAGGACGACGGAGAAGGCCCCGGCCCTCTCCAGGGCCGCCGCCTCGTCGGCGATGCGCCGGGCCTCGCCGGCCAGCTTGCCCTCGACCTTGAAGCGGCCCAGGCGGTGGATGGACTGGGGCGTCAGGCCGACGTGGCCCATGACCGGGATCTCGGCCTCGACCATGGCCGCGACGAGCTTCAGCCGCTTCTTCGAGGCGCCCTCGACCTTGACCGCCGCCGCCCCGGCCTCCTTGAGGAAGCGGGAGGCGTTGCGGATGCTCTCTTCGTCGCCGAGGTGGAACGAGAAATAGGGCATGTCGCCGACGACCAGGGCCCGCCGTACCGCCCGGGTCACGGCCTTGGTGTGGTGGACCATCTCGTCCATGGTCACGGGCACGGTGTTCTCGTACCCGAGCACGACCATGCCCAGGGAGTCCCCGACCAGGATGAGGTCGACCCCGGCCTCGTCGAGGATCCTGGCCGTGGGGTGGTCGTAGGCGGTCAGGCAGACGATCCGGGGCCCGGCGGCCTTGCGGGCCCGCAAGGAAGGGATGGTGATCTTTCCGCTCGGTGTCTCGGCCATTGTCCGTCCTTTCTCCCCGTCCCGGCGGGATCGAGGTAAAGTCTCGGGCTCAGCCCTTTTTCGTCCCTTTGCCCCCGTAGCTCTGGGGGACGTAATAGAGGGAACTCTTCTTCATCTCCCGAATCTGATCGACGAGGTCGAGGACGTCCTCCTCGCGGCCGAAATCGATGTCGTCGGCCTTGACGACGAGGAGCGGGGCCCCCTGGTAGTTGAAGAAGAAGTAGTCGAAGGCCTCGACGATGTCCTCGAGGTACTTCTCGGAGATGTTCTTCTCGACGGAGTCCCCTTCCTTGGCGATGCGCCGGGTCAAGGAGCCCAGCGAGACCTGGAGGTAGATGACGAGGTCCGGCTTGGGGACCCGCTCGGCGAGGATGCCGTAGATCTTCTCGTAGACGAGCAGCTCGTCGTCCGAGAGCGTCTGGTAGGCGTAGATCTTGTCCTTCTCGAACAGGTAGTCGCAGATGATCCGGTCGACGAACAGGTCCCTCTGGAGGAGGCGGACCTGCTGGTTGTAGCGGTTGGCCAGGAAGACGAGCTGGGCCAGGAAGGCCGAGCCCTCCCGCTCGTTGTAGAAGTCCTTGAGGTAAGGGTTGCCGACGTTGTCGAGGACGACCTTGCCGCCGATCCGCGGGGCCAGGACGTTGGCCAGCTCGGTCTTGCGCGACCGGAAGACGCCTTCGACGGCGATGTGCTTGAACGGGATCTCGGGAGCGCTATTCATGCCCATCCTGGAGGCCGAATAGGTTATAACCGAACTCCGGCGGCAAGTCAACGGACGGGCCCCCGGCCGGGCCGCCCGCGGCGGCGCCGGGGCGGGGCCCGCGGGTCAGGGCTGGGGCCGGGGCGGCGCGCCCTGGGGGATGACGATCCAGGCGATGATGTAGAAGAAGAACATGGGGAAGACGGCGGTGACCAGGGCCAGGCCGACCCAGAGCAAGCGGATGATCGAGACGTCGGTGTCGAGGTATTCGGCCAGGCCGCCGCAGATCCCGGCCAGCATCTTCTGGGACGGCGACCGATAGAGCTTCTTGGCCATGGGACGCTCCTTTTTAGCGGTGGAATGACGATCCGCCTTCCATTATACGAGAAACCGCCTCTCCCGGTTCCCCGGCGGGGGACCGCCTTGACTAAACGGGGGCTCCCCGTTAGGATTGTGGAGTCGCTATCTATCCCGAAAGGACGCCATCATGAACGGATGGACCGGCCGGATCCTGAGGGTCAACCTGACCACGAAGACCCATAGAATAGAGACGTTCTCGGAGGAATTCGCCCGGAAATGGATCGGCGGGCGGGGCTTCGCGGCCAAGATCCTCTTCGACGAGCTGGCCCCCGGGGTCGACCCCCTGGGCCCGGACAACAAGTTCATCGTCGCCCTCGGCCCCATCGCCGGCATCCCGGCCCCCAACACGGGGAAAGCGGTCGTGGCCGGGAAGTCGCCCAGCACGGGCGGCTACGGCGACGGCAACCTGGGCACCCGGGTGGCCGAGCAGCTCCGCAAGGCCGGCTACGACGTCTTGATCGTCGAGGGCCGGGCCGCCGAGCCGACCATGCTCTACATCGAGGACGACAAGGTCGAGCACCTGCCGGCCGGCGAGATCTGGGGCCGGGGGACCTACGTCGCCAACGACTGGATCTACGCCAAGTACGGCAAGGGCGCCGGCGTCCTCAACATCGGCCAGGCCGGCGAGAACCTCGTCCGCTACGCCGTCGTCCGCAGTCTCGAGGGCCGGGCCGGCGGGCGGACCGGCATGGGCGCGGTCATGGGCTCGAAGCTCCTCAAGGCCATCGTCGTCAAGGGCACCAAGCCCATCCCCCAGGCCGACCCCGCCGGCATGAAGAAGATCGGCTACGAGGACCTCCGCGAGGTCAACCGCATCGACAAGAAGACCGGCTGGTCGATCCAGAGCACCAACGGCGTCCTGGCCTGGTGCAACGAGGTGGCCGCCCTGCCGGTCCACAACTTCCGCAAGACGCATCACCCCGACGCCTGGAAGGTCGACGGCGAGCGGCTCAACGACGCCCGCATCGCCACCTACGGCTGCCCCAATTGCACCATGCGCTGCGGCATCACCATCCACGACGACGAGGGCCGCGAATCGGAGCTCGACTACGAGAACGTCGCCCTGCTCGGCCCGAACCTGGACATCTTCGACCTGGCCCCGATGGCCTCCCTCAATTATCTCTGCGACGACTACGGCGTCGACACCATGTCGGGCGGCTGCGTCATGAGCTTCTACGCCGACGCCGTCGAGAACGGCGCCGCGCCGGGCGACATCCGCTTCGGCGACGCCGAGGGCTTCAAGAAGCTCCTGACGGCGATCGCCCTGCGGCAGACCAAGATCGGGGACCTCCTGGCCGAGGGCTCCATGCGGGCCGCCCGCGCCTTCGGCCGCGGCTCGATCGACTACGCCATGCAGGTCAAGGGCCTCGAGGTGGCCGCCTACAACTGCAAGTTCATCCCGGGCATGGCCCTGGCCTTCGGGGTCAGCCCCATCGGGGCCCATCACAAGGAGTCCTGGGTCATCACCTTCGAGCTCAAGCAGTCCGCGCGCGAGTCCTACGGCCCGGAGAAGGCCCGGAAGGTCATCGAGCTCCAGAGGATCCGCGGCGGCCTGTTCGAATTCATCGTCTCCTGCCGCTTCCCCTGGGTCGAGAACGGCTGGCCCCTCGAGCACTATCCCAAGTACTTCAAGCTCGTCAGCGGCCTCGACTGGTCCCTCGACGATTTCTGGACGGTCGCCGACCGGATCTACAGCGTGATCAAGCTCTTCTGGCTCCGGGAGTTCCCGCAGACCGACCGCAGGCTCGACTATCCGCCGGCCGTCTGGTTCGACCCCGCCAACGCCGACACCGAGGGCCCCATCGCCGGCCAGCACCTCGAATACGACAAGTACGACGGGCTCCTCCAGCACTACTACGACCAGCGCGGCTACGACCGGCGCGGCATCCCGACCAAGGCCACGCTCGAAAGGCTGGGCCTGGCCGGGGAAGGCCGGGCCGCCGAGGCGTACGGGAAGCTCACATGAGGGTCACGGTCAAGCTGATCGGGCCGTTCGTCCAGCTCTTCGGCTTCAGCGAGAAGGCCCTGGACGTGCCGGAGGGGACGACCGCCGACGGCCTCATCGGGCTGGCCGGCGTCGACCGGTCCCGGCCCAAGATCGTCACCCGCAACGGCCGGGCGGTCGCGCCGGACGAGGCCCTGGCCGACGGCGACCGGGTCGCCGTCTCGCCGATCTATTCCGGCGGCTGAACGCCTCCGCCGGAGCTCAGCGGTAGAGGCAGAGGTAGGCGGCGTCGGCCTCGACACGGAGCTGGAACTTCTGTCCGGCCCCGACCGTGAAGCTCTCGCCCGCCCGGAAGGTCTTCCAGGCCCCGCTCCCCGGCAACTTGACCGTGAGGGCGCCGCTGACCACGGTCATGATCTCGACCGTCGACGTCCCGAACTCGTAATCGCCGGGGGCCATGACCCCGACCGTCGCCGGCCCCTCGGGCGTCGCGAACGCCAGCGACTTCACCTGGCCGTCGAAATACTCATTGACCTTGAACATGTCGGCCTCCCATTTTGACCAGGAGCTCGACGACGAGGTTGGCCTGCATGGCCGCGACCAGGGCCACCCGGGGCGCCATGGGGCTGATCCCCTTCGGGCATTGGCTCGACTCGTCGCCGCAGATGTAGAGACGGCCCAGCCGGCGCGAGCGGATCCTCCTGTTGGCTCCGTAGCCGGCCAAGCCCGAGGCCGCGACGACCGGCCGGGCGGGGAACTTGGCCAGGGATGTCTCGATCAGCATCTCCTTGGCCCCGGCCCGGTCGAAGGCCTCGACCAGGACGTCGACCCGGGCGAAGATCGCGGCCGCGTTCTTCCGGGTGACGCGGACGTCGTGGACCTCGTAGATCGAGTAGGGATTGATCGCCAGGAGGTTCTGCCGCAGGGCCTCGACCTTGCGCTCGCCGACCTGGCCCAGGAAGTAATGCTGGCGGTTGAGGTTGGACGGTTCGACGCGGTCGAAATCGGCGATGACCAGCCGTCCCACCCCCGCCCGGGCCAGGAACACGGCCACGTTGGACCCCAGCCCGCCGGCCCCGGCGATGCCGACCGAGCCCCGCCGCAGGGCCTCCAGGACGACGGGGTCCCGGCGGGCGAAATACTCCCGGGCGAAAGCGACCGTGCCCGCCCTCGGCGGCGGTCTCATGGCGCCCGTCGAGGCCCGGCCGATGGGCCCTCCCGGTCGATGACCAGGCTGACCCTCTTCGGCTCGGGATCGACGCCGCTCAGCGACGCGACCATCGCCAGGACGGTCTTCTCGATGAACCCCTGGACGAAGGCATTGAGGTTGACCTCCCGGCCGTCCACTTCGAGCCTGATGTCCGCCATGGGCGCCTCCTCGAGGGAGAGAATGAGGTCGCAGAGCGGCCCGACGTCGTCGGGCCCGAAGGCGGGGACCGGGACGCCGCCGGGCCGGGGGCCGTCCGTGACGACGGCCAGGAGCTCCTCCGGCCGGCAGGCCGGCGTCTCGGACACGCCGGACCTGAGCGCCTCGATCTTGGGCACTCCCGAAGCGCCCTTCCCGCCTTCGATGAGGACGACGTCGGCTTCGGGGAAGAGACGGGCGGCCAGCGCCGGGGCTTCGGCGGTCCCGGCCCGCCGCAGGGCCGCCCAGCCCTCCGGCGAGACCATGGCCACGCCGTCCGCGCCGGCCCGGTCGAAATCGTGCGTGTCCTTGCCCTCCATGTCCAGCGTGAAGCCGTGGGGACAGCGCTTGACCGCGGCCACCCGCAGGCCCCGGCCCTTGAGCTCCCCGATGAGCCGGACGACGAGCCGCGTCTTCCCGGCCCCGGAAAAGCCGACGACGGCGACCGTCCTCATCGCTTACTGATTAGCACACGGCCTCCGCCAAGTCAAAAAGGGCTACCGCCAGACGACCTTCATGTTCTCCGGGCCGCGCGTCTTGACCTCGGGATGGAGGTCGAGCGCGAGCAGGGCCGGCTTGTCGCCGATGTCCTTGGCCACCCGGTAAATGAGCTCGCTGACCTTCTCCATCTTGACGTAATCGACCTTGGCCGCGACGTCCCCCTCCTGATGGTAGTCGTCCGTCGTGCCGCAGAAGAACCACACCCCGGGGATGCCGTAGCGGATGTAGGGGTACTGGTCGCTGCGGAAGAAGAAGCGGTCCGGGTGCCCGGGGCTCTCGTAGACGTAGTCGAGGGCCAGGCCCGGGCCGGGCTTCTCGTTCATGGCCTTGATGCTGGCGTCGAGCTCCGAGCTGAGCTTGTTCGAGCCGATGAGGTGGAGGTGGCCGGTGGCGTTTCGCGAGATCATGTCGAGATTGAGGTTGGCGCTGATCTTCCCGACCGGCACGGGGCAGTGCTGGACGAAATAATAGGAGCCGACGAGGCCCCGCTCCTCGGCCGTGTTCCAGACGAAGATGACCGACCGCTTCGGCCGGTCGATGAGCAGGGCCTCGGCGATCTCGAACATGCCGACGACGCCGGAGATGTTGTCGTCGGCGCCCGGGTAGACGCGGCCTTCGCGGGACGGATTGTGGTCGTGGTGGGAGGTGATGGTCAGATACTCGCCCTTGAGGACCGGGTCCGCGCCTTCGAGGTAAGCCACGACGTTGTGGGACCGGTCCATCCGCCTGGCCGCGGCGACCTCGATCTCGAGCGTCCGGCCGGCCAGCGCCCGGCCCGGGACGCGTTTCCCGGCCCGGACGTCCGCGAACATGCGGAGGAGATCGTCCTTGCCGCAGCCGAGGAGGGCGGCCCCGGCGTCGTGGCGGACCTCGATCTGGAGGAAGGGTCCGGCCGCCGGCCGGGGCGGGGCCGTCCCGGGCCCGGGCCCGGGTCCCATCCCCAGAACGACGTCGGGGAAGCGGAGCCGCACGGGCAGGTCGAAGGGCAGGCCCAGATCGGCCAGTCGGGCTTCCCGCTCCTCGCTGACGATCACGACCACGGCCGCGGCGCCGCGCTCCCTCAGGGCCCCGGCCCGGCCCATGAAGAGGCGGCGGTTCTCGGAGGGCCTGAGCGGGTGGTCGCCGTTGATCGTCGCATCCAGGATGACGGCGACGCGGCCCTTGAGGTCGAGGCCCGCGAGGTCGTCCCAGCCGAGGTCGGGGGCGCTGATCCCGAAGCCGAGGAAGACGAGCCCGCCCTTGGCCCGGCCCTCGCCGAAGACCCGGCCGACCGTCGCGTCGGCGGGAAAGGTCAGGATCCGTTCGCCCGAGGCCGTGGTCAGCCGGAGCCGCGAGGTCGCCGTCGCGACGGCGGCGACCTCGACCGGGACCTCCTGGAAATAGGAGCCGTCGGGCATGAGCGGCTCGAGGCCGATCCGCTCGGCCGTCATGGCGATGTACCTGGAAGCGATGTCGAGCTCGGGGGACGGCGTGCTCCGGCCCCGGAACTCCGGCGAGCTGAGGAACTCGAGGTGGAATCTCATGTCCTCGGGGCGGATCGAGCCCAGGGCCCGGGACGACGCGTCGCCGGCGCAGCCGGAAAGGGCCAGGATCAAGCCGACCGCGAGCAGCGGGGCCGCGTTCCGAACGGATCTCATGGTCGCCTCCTTGGTCGCGAACGTCGAGGCCCTTAGGTACCCCAATCCCCCCCGGATTGTCAAACGCATTTCCCGTTCCCGTGGCCCGCGGCCCCAAGCGCCCGGCGGCGAAACAGGCCGAGCCGCCGCCCGAATGGGCGAATTGAGTTCGGCGCCGCCGTGTTCTATAATCCCCGCCTGTAACGCCCGGAAGCGAGGTCGCGCATGAGCAGCATCTGGAAGACCAAGACGCCGAGCCAGATCGCCGACGCCGCGGAGCACACCCAGCTCAAGAAGAACCTGACCGCCTTCGACCTGGCCGCCCTGGGCATCGGCTCCGTCGTCGGGACGGGCATCTTCGTGGCCACGGGAAAGGGGGCGCACCTGGCGGGCCCCGGCGTTCTCCTCTCCTTCATCATCGCCGCGTTCACCTGCGGCTTCTGCGCCCTGACCTACTCGGAGCTGGCCTGCATGTTCCCCGTCGCCGGCAGCACCTACACCTACTCCTATGTCGCCTTCGGCGAGGTCATCGCCTGGATCATCGGCTGGGACCTGATGCTCGAATACCTCGTTTCGGCGAGCGCCGTGGCCTCGGGCTGGTCGACGACCTTCATCGGCCTGATCCAGAGCGCCGGGGTCAAGCTGCCGAAGGCTCTCCTCACGCCCCTCATCACTCTCGACGCCGAAGGCCGGATCGTCCGCGGCGGGATCATCGACGTGCCGGCCGTCGTCATCACTCTGCTCATCACCTGGGTCCTCTACATCGGCATCCGCGAGAGCGCCCGGATCAACAACATCATCGTCGGCGTCAAAGTGGCGGTGATCCTGCTGTTCGTCTTCCTCGGCGTCCGCCACGTCAGCCTGGCCAACCTCAAGCCCCTGATGCCCTTCGGCTGGAAGGGCGTCATGGCCGGGGCGGCCATCATCTTCTTCGCCTACATCGGCTTCGACGCCGTCTCGACGGCGGCCGAGGAGACCAAGAACCCGAAGCGGGACGTTCCTCTCGGCCTGATGCTCTGCCTCGGCGTCGTCATCGTCCTCTACGTCGCCGTCGCCTTCGTCCTGACGGGCATCGTGCCCTACAAGCAGATCGACGTCGGAAACGCCCTACCCGCGGCCCTGGCCGGCATCGGCATCCGCTGGGGCGGGGCGCTCGTCGCCACCGGGGCCATCGTCGGCATGGTCTCGACGCTCCTGGTCACGCTCTACGGCCAGATCCGCATCTTCATGGTCATGTCCCGGGACGGCCTGCTCCCCCCGGCCTTCGCCAAGATCCACCCCAGGCACCGGACCCCCCACCTCTGCACCTGGATCACGGGGATCGCCACGGCCCTCATCGCCGGCTCGTTCAACCTTGATATCATCATCGAAATGTGCAACATCGGCACGCTCTTCGCCTTCATCCTGGTGTCGGTCGGCGTCATCGTGCTGCGGAAGACCAGGCCCGAAGTCGAGAGGAAATTCAAGACGCCGGGCGTCCCGTTCACTCCGCTCGTCACGATCGCCTTCTGTTTTTACCTGATGGCCAGCCTGATGAAGGTGACATGGCTCCGCTTCGGCGGCTGGCTCGTGATCGGGCTCGTCATCTACTTTGTCTACGGCGTCAGGCACAGCAAGCTTCAAAAGGCGGCCCAAGAGGGCCGTTGACAGGCCCCGCGGCCTCTGCTATTCTGCCGCTTCACTCCGAGTCGGAGGCGCTAACGCCTTATCCGGCCAGGCCCTCCGGCCGTCAGGGATGAGCGGGAAACGGCTCATCCTTCCATCGCGAAAAGGAGAATCACATGACGCCATCCCCGCGCTCCAATCCCCTGTCAGGCCTCGCCGTCCTCGGCCTGCTGGGCCTGGCCCTCGTCCTCGCGCCGGCCCTGGCTCAGGTGAAGGCTGAAGACGACAAGGCCAAGGCCGAGCAGGACAAGCCCGTCCGGATCACCGAGGAGATCCAGGTCGTCGGCAAGGCCCCCAAGGACGTCCCCCTGGCCACCGTCACGACCGTCGTGGCCGCGGACATCGGCAAGCTCAAGCCCCGCGACCTTTCCGACGTCGTCAAGTACGTCCCCGGCGCCCTGGTCACGTTCGGCGACAAGGACACCTACTCCCTCAAGCTCCGCGGCATCGGCTCCAACCGCATCGCTCTCCTCGTCGACGGCGTGCCGGTCTACGAGCCCTACTTCTCGACCTTCGACCTCAAGACGGTCTCGGCCGGCGGCATCGACACGCTGCAGGTGACCAAGGGCCCGTCCTCCGTCCTTTACGGCCCCAACACCCTCGGCGGCCTGGTCAACGTCATCACCCGGCGGCCGTCCGACCGCCCCTACCTCTCGCTGACGGGCAGCACCGGCGACAAGGCCACGTTCGGCGCCGGGGCCGACGGCTCCTGCTCCTGGCGGAGGTTCTCGCTCGCGGCCAGCGCCCTCTACCAGTCCTCCGACGGGTTCGCCTTTCCCGATCCCGCGAGCGGCGATCGGACGTCGCGGGCCAACGGGGACTTCGAGCGCCTCAACCTCAGCGGCAAGCTCTACTACACGCCGTCGGACCGGACCGAGATCATGGTCAGCGCCGCGACCTACCGGTCCGCCTACGGCATGCCCCCGGCCCTGTCCGTCCAGCGGGCCCGGTACTGGCGGTTCCCGAAGTGGGACCGCTCGAGCCTGAGCGCCGGCGGCTTCACCTCGCTCGGCGGCGACGCCGTCCTGCGCTTCCGCGGCTTCTACGTCAACTACTACAACAAGCTCGACTGGTTCAACGACCCGGCCATGACCGTCATCAACTCGGTCAGCGTCTACGACAATTCGTCCTACGGCGGATTCGCCCTGGCCGAGACGCCCGTCGGCGGCCGGAACACGCTCAAGGCCAGCCTGCTCTACCAGAGGGACATCGTCCGCCAGCAGGACAACGTCGGCCTGCCCTGGGAACATTACAACCAGGGGACGGTCTCGGCCGGGGTCGAGGACGAGCTCCGGCTGTCCGGGATGTGGAAGGTCATCGGCGGCCTGAGCCTCGACTACATCGACAAGTTCCGGGGCGGCGAGAACAACACCTCGGTCAATCCCCTCATCGGCGTCAAGCTCACGCCCTCCGAGGCCCTCGACTTCCACGTCTCCTTCGCCCGCAAGTCGCGCTTCCCCTCGATGCGCGCCCTCTACTCGTCGAGCTCGGGCAACCCGGACCTGCTGGCCGAGTCGGGCACCAGCCTGGAGTTCGCGGCGACCTGGAGCGGCCCGGTCTATCTGACCGGGACCGTCTTCCTCAACCGCTTCCGCGACTTCATCGACACCGTCGTTCTCCCGGGCGGCATCCGGCAGTACCTCAACATCGGCCGGGCCCACATCCACGGCTTCGAGGTCCAGGCCCAGAAGAAGCTCGGCTGGCTCGAGGCCACGGTCAACTACACCTTCCTCGACCCCCGGAACGACACCGACGACCGGCCCCTCGACGCCCAGTCCAAGAGCAACCTCAACTTCGACGTCTCGGTCCTGCCGGCCAAGGGCCTGAGGGCCGGGGTCTACGGCCTGATGGGCTCGAGGTCGTGGTGGTGGAACACCCGGACCAGCCCGGCCTCGCTGCTGACGATCCCCGCCTACTTCAACCTGGACGGCATCGTCAGCTTCGAGCTCCGGGACCGCTATCAGGTCTTCGTCAAGCTCGGCAACGTCTTCGACCGCTACTTCTACACCGAGCCGGGGTTCCCCTGGCGCGGGCGGTACTTCGAGGTGGGACTGCGGCTCGACCTCTTGAAGTGAGGGTGCTCTCCCGGCTCCGGGCTCCCCTGGCGAGACGGCGGGCGGGAGGGGGACATGTACCGCCTCGGTTACGTGTCCCCGTTTTGGATCTAGAGCCCGAGCTCGGCGTCTATCCCCTGCATGGCCGAGATGGCGATCGAGAGGAACTCGTCCAGCTCGAGGCCGAGGTGGCGCGACTCCTCGATCTCCTCGCGGCGGGCCCCCCGGGCGAAGCTCTTCTCCTTGTAGCGGCGCTTGAGGAACTCCAGGTCGATCGCCTTGAGCTTCTTTTCCGGGTGCATCAGGGCCGCGGAGATGATCAGGCCGGTCAGCGGATCGACGGAGCTGATGGCCCAGTCCATGGGCGACTCGCAGGGGACCTTGCCGGCATGGGCCCGGACGGCGTGGATGACGGCCTCGTCGATGCCCTTGTCCCTCAGGACCTTGACCGTCTCGGTGGTGTGGAGCTCGGGGCTCATCCCCGTCATCTCGTAGTCGAGGTCGTGGAGGATGCCGGCCAGGCCCCACGGCTCGGGGTCGTGGCCGAGACGGACGGCCAAGCCCCGCATGCAGGCCTCGACGGCCAGGCTGTGCTTGACGAGGTTCTTGTTCTTCAGATGGCTCTGGAGCAGGGCCAGAGCTTCGTCGCGGGTCACGGGCGGACTCGGCCGGCCGCTCACCAGCGGCGCCAGGGGCAGTAGAGGCCCCGCCCCACGCCGGGCCCGTAGCCGCGTCCGTAACGCGGATTCCGGCCGAAGCCCGCGCCGGGCCCCCAGCCGTAGCCCGGGCCGCGGCCGACGCCCGCTCTCAGGCCCCAGCGCGGCGCCCGGCCATAGCCCGCTCCAGGCCCCCAGCCGAGCCCGAGGCCGCCGTAGCGGTCGAAGAGGACCTTCTGGTCGTCGGTCAGGACGGCCCGGACCTTGGAGAGATGGTCCTCCCACTTCTTGTCCATCTCGGCCTCGAGCGCCTCGATCTCCTTGAGCTTGGCGTCCCGGTTCTGGCCTTTGCGGTACAGGGCCTCGAGCTCGAGGTCGAGCCGGTTCCATTTCATCTCCAGAGGCAGAAGCTCCTCCCGGAAGGCCAGCCGGACCTTGTCGATCCGGTCGAGCTGCTCGTCGGTCAGGCCCAGGGCCCCGGCGGTCCCCCTCCAGGGGCGCGGGGCCTGGGCGGCCGCCGGCGGCGCCAGCAGGGCGAACAGGACAAGGACGGCCGCCGACGTGACGACCGCGTCGCGCAATGTTCTCATGATTTCCTCCTCGTCAGGTCTATCCCATTTTACGATATTTTCTCTTCCAGGGCGAACCCCGGTGGGCCAGGTGGTCGGCCAGGGCGAGCCGGAGCGTCTCGGCGGCCAGCTCGGCGCAGTGGACATCGGACTTGGGCAGCCCGCCCAGGAGCTCGAGGATGCCCCGCGCGCCGACCGCGCCGAGGGCGTCGACGAAGCTCCGGCCCTTGGCCAGCCAGGTGGCCGCGCTGCCGCAGACGATCGTCGTCCCGCAGCCGTCCGTCCGGAAGCCGCAGTCCGCGACGACATCCCCGTCCATGCGGACGGTCATCTCCATGGTGTCTCCGCAGGGGCCCTGGAGCCGGGCGTAGCCGTCGGCCCCCTCGACGAGCCCGAGGTTGCGGGGGTGTTTCCAGTGGTCGAGCACCGTCGGCCCGTAGATCTCGAGGACCTGGCGCTCCATCTCCTCCCGGAGCTCCCGGGCCTCCTCCTCCGGCGTCCCGTCCCGGTCTTCGTCGCTCACGCCAGATGCTCCCGGACGCGGTCCCACAATCTTCGGACGCCTCGCGCCGCCGGCCCCTCCGAGGCCTCGACCAAGGGAACGCCCCGGGCGACCGATCCCAAGACGGCCTCGTCGAAGGGGATCTTGCCGACGACGGGGATCCCCTGCCCGGCGCTCC
The DNA here is from genome assembly GCA_029569255.1 of Acidobacteriota bacterium. Classification (GTDB taxonomy): domain Bacteria; phylum Acidobacteriota; class Aminicenantia; order Aminicenantales; family Saccharicenantaceae; genus RBG-16-66-30. Next base: position 50,087 of record JAKQUO010000045.1, read on the forward strand.
AGGCCTCGATCCGCTCCGAGTTCCCCGGGTTGATGTCGAACTTGTTGACGGCGCACGCGGCCCGGACCTTGAAATGGCGGGCCAGGCCGGCGATCCTCTCCAGGTCGTGAACGCCGGAGGGCGTCGGCTCGGTCACGATCAGGGCCAGGTCCGTCCCCGCGAGAGAGGCGATGACCGGGCAGCCGATGCCCGGCGCGCCGTCCATGAGCAGGAAGGCGCGGCCCTCGCGCTCGCCGATCTCGCGGGCCTTCTTCCGGACCTCGGTGACGAGCTTGCCGGAGTTCTCCTGGGCGACGCCCAGGCGGGCGTGGACGAACGGCCCGAACCGCGTCCTCGAGACGAACCACTCGCCGGAGACGCACGGCTCCATCAGAATGGCCGACGCCGGGCAGACGCGGGCGCAGAGGCCGCAGCCCTCGCAGGCCAGGGGATCGACGCGGGCGATCCCGTCGCCGTCCTCGGAGACGGCGTCGAAACGGCAGACGGGGCGGCAGCGGCCGCAGGCCGTGCAGCCGCGTGCTTCGACCCGGGCCTTGGACCCGCCGACGAACTCGTGCCGCTCCAGGACCTCGGGGCGGAGGAGCAGGTGGAGGTTCGAGGCGTCGACGTCGACGTCGGCCAGGACGGCGTTCCCGGCCAGCGCGGCGAAGGAGGCCGTGACGACGGTCTTGCTCGTCCCGCCCTTGCCGCTGACGACGACCAGCTGCTTCATGGGATCTCCGCCCGGATCGCCTCGTACAGGGCCTGGAATTTCGCGCTCCAGCCCGGGTCGAGGCCGAGAAGGGTGTCGCCCCGCGAGTAGGCCTCCGCGATCCGCCGGTCGAAGGGAATGGCCGCCAGGACAGGGACGTTCTCTCCGGCGGCGAAGGCCCGGATCCGGGCGTCCCCGTCCCCTCCGTCCGCCCGGTTGATCAGGATGCCCCGCGGCAGGCCGAGCGCCTCGGCCGCTCCGGCGGCCAGCTCGAGATCGTGGAGCCCGAAGGGGGTCGGCTCGGTGACGAGAAGGGCGAAGTCGCTGCCCCGCATCGACTCCACGGCCGGGCAGCTCGTGCCCGGCGGGGCGTCTATGACGGCCGTCAAGTCCGGGTCCCGCTTCTCTTTCACGGCCTTGATCAGGGGCGGCGAAATGGCCTGCCCGACGTCGAGCCGGCCCTGCAGGAAACGGATGGCCCCGGCCCGCCCGGATTCGACGACGCCGATCCTCTTGGGGACCTCCCGGATCGCCCGGCGGGGGCAGAGGAGGGCGCAGGCGCCGCAGCCGTGACAGAGCTCGCTGAAGACGAGGACGGCCTGGGGCACGACGGCCAGGGCGTTGTAGGCGCAGACCCGGGCGCAGATCCCGCAACGGTCGCAGCGGCTGTCGTCGATCTCCGGGACGAGGATGGCGACCTCCTCGCTCGCCTCGATCCGCGGCTTCAGGAAGAACCGGGAGTTGGGCCCCTCGACGTCGCAGTCCAGGAATTGGATCGGCCGGCCGGCGCTCAGGGCCAGGGCCAGGTTGACGGCGACGGTCGTCTTCCCGGTGCCGCCCTTGCCCGAGGCGACCGCGACGGTCGGTTCCGCGGGCATCTCAGTTGTAGGCCTCCATGACGGCCCGGTCCTCTTCCATGAGGTCGCCGGCGAGCTCGGCCATCCTCATCGTCTCCCAGAACGGGAGCTTCCTGTGGACCTCCAGGTACTTGAGGGGGATGGGATGGGTGCCGACGACGACGGGCAGCCCGTAGCGCGTCTCGATGAACTCCTTGAACTGGCGGATGCGCGGGCAGGGCGGGTAGCCGACGACGAGCCCGGTGGCCAGGTGGATGACCTCGGCCCCGTTCTTCTTCATCTCCTCGGGCACGTACTCGACGTTGCCTCCCGGGCAGCCGCCGCAGTAGGAGTAGCCGACGACCTCGACCGGCTCTCCCTTGGGGTAGCGGGCGAAGCCGCCGACGCGCTCCCGGACCGCCCGGAGGCACTTCCCTCCGCCGCAGGCCTGATAGCGCCCGCAGATGATGATGCCGATCTTCTTCATGCGCACCTCCTGTGACTCCGGTCAGGATACGCCTCTGGCGACGATCTTGTCCACGATCTCCGCAAAGGCCCGGGTCGCGGCCGAGCCGTCCGCGCCGGCGACGAAGGGACGGCCGGCGTCGCCCGAGGCGACGATCCGGGGGTCCAGGGGGATCCGGCCGAGGAACGGGACGCCCATTTCGCGGGCGGCCTGCTCGCCGCCGCCGGCCTTGAACAGATCGCTGCTCTTCCCGCAGTGGGGGCAGGCGAACCCGCTCATGTTCTCGACGATCCCCAGGACCTCGAGGCCGAGCCGCCGGGCGAAGGTCACGGCCTTCCGCGAGTCGAGGACGGACACCTCCTGCGGCGTCGTGACGACGACCGCCGCCGTCGCCGGGATGAGCTGGGCCACGGACAGAGGCTCGTCCCCCGTCCCCGGCGGCGAATCGACGACCAGCCAGTCGAGGTCCCCCCAGTCGACGTCGGCCATGAACTGCTCGATGACCTTCATCTTCATGGGGCCGCGCCAGATGATGGGGTCGTCCGGTGCCTCGGCGACCAGGGACATGGAGACGAGGCCCAGGTTCTCCAGGACCCGGACGGGACGGATGCCCTCGTCGGAGCCCTCGAGCCGGCGGCCTTCGACGCCCAGCATCTTGGCCAGGTCGGGGCCGTGGATGTCGACGTCCAGGGCCCCGACCCGCAGGCCCCGGTCGGCCAGCGAACGGGCCAGGTTGGCGGCCACGGTGCTCTTGCCCACGCCGCCCTTGCCGCTGAAGACGAGCAGCCGGTTCTTGATCCGGGCCAGGCGCCCGGCGATCTTCGCGTTCTCCGGGTGGAGCGCCATGGATCAGCCCTGTTTCAGGGCTTCGAGGGCCTGGCGGACGGTGCAGCCCTCGACGCCGATCACCCGGACACCCGCCGCGTCGAGGACCCGGGCGGCGTTGGGGCCGACCTGCCCCGTCAGGAGCGCCGCGGGCCGCCTGGCGGCGACGAGCTGGGCCGACTGGATGCCGGCGCCGTGCGCGGCGTCCGACCGCCGGTTCTCGACCGCTTCGAACGCGCCCGTCGAGGGATCGACGAACAGGAAATACGGGGCCCGGCCGAAATGGGGGTCGAGCTCGGCGTCGAGGTCCCGGCCCTTGGCCGAGACCGCGATCGGGCCCGGGCCGAGAGGACGGGCTCCGGGAACGGGCGCCGCCTCGCGCTCGTTCCGGCAGGGGCCCTCGTGACGGTGGCCATTGTGATCGCAGAGGTCCCGGCCCGGCTCCAGGGCGCCCCGGATGAAACGGTCGATGACCTCGTCCACGGGGCCCTCGACACCGATGATCGTCTCGATGCCGTTCTCGGCGAACAGGCCCTGGGCCCGCGGCCCCATGCCGCCGGCGATGACGGTCGTCACGCCCCGCTCGCCGAGGTAGGCGGGCAGGAAGCCCGGAGAGTGGCCGGGATTCGGGATCTCCCGGCGCTCGACGACCTTCCCGTCCTCGACGTCGACGAGCGTGTATGAAGGGCACCGCCCGAAGTGGGCGGAGACGGACCCCCCGTCCGTTGAGATGGCGATCCTCATGGAGTCTCCTTCTTCAGCTCGTCGAGCCGTTCGCGTATCCGGGCGAGCTCGGCCTCGAGGAACTTGGCCTCATCGGCGAGCGCGGCCTCCTCGTCGACCGGAGGGACGGCGCCGGCCCCCGCCGGATAGCCGTAGGGCGCGACCGGCGGACAGGGATAGCCCCAGGCGCCCCAAGCGCCGGGATGGCGGAAGCGGCGACCCCGGCCCATTCCCGGTCCGCGGCCGAAGCCGAAGCCCCGGCCGAATCCCCGGCCGAAACCCATTCCGGGCCCGGGGTACAGGTAACCCGGGGCCGGATGACCCGCGCAGTAGCCGAATCCGCGGCCGGTCCGCGGCCCGGCGCCCCAAGGTCCCGTGCGATCTCCTGCTGGCATGAAGATATCTCCTTTCTTTTATCGTTATGTCCGTCCTATCTGCACTTTTCGCACAGCCCCAGGAACTCGATGCTGTGGTCCTGGATGACGAAGTTGTATTTCTTGGCCAGGGCGTCCTCGGTCTTTTTCACGAGCTCGAGCTCTTCCCGGACGAAATCGCGGTAATCGACGATCAGGCCGCAGCGGCTGCAAATGAGGTGATGATGGTGGTCTTGCTGATCGACGCTCCGGAGCTGGTAGCGGCCCTGGCCGTCGCTCGAAGTGACCTTCTGAACGATGCCCAGGCGGTGGAGAAGCTCCAAGGTGCGATAGACGGTGGCCAGCCCGAGGCCGGGAAAGGTGGGTTGGAGCGAGAGATAGATATCCTTGGCGCTGAGGTGGCCGCGGGTCCGGCCGAGCAGGTCGAGGATGGACTCGCGGGGCGCCGTCCAGCGGCAGGCGTTCGCCCGGAACCGGCGGCGCCACTGGTGTCTACCGTACATGAGGGGTCTCCGCGCTATTAATGATAACCATTATCATTATCAATATAGACCGCAAAAGCCGTTTTGTCAAGGGCCGAGCGAACATTTCCGGTCTTTCTCCCCTCTCCGGGAGACCGGTCCGAGGCGGCGCCCCGCCGCGACGCGGGGTCGAAGGCGGCCGGGTTCTTTATCGGGGCCTGAGGAAGACGAGGCGCTGCCGGCCTGTCTCGGCGTCCTCGACGAAGAGGACGACATGCGGCGGCGACCAGACGGCGCCGGCGGCGAGCGGGCCGCCGGCCCGGAACCGGCCGACCTGTTTGCCGGTCCTCATCTCCAAGGCCGTCACGTCGGGGGAGGCCGACGAGACGAGGACGAGCGGACCGGCGGCGGCGAGCGGGTAGATGATCCGCGAGGGGACGCTTTCCCAGTCCAGGATCGAGCCGCCCCGCGCGGCCAGGAAATAGACGACGCTGTCGGAGGCCGGGACGGCGGCCGTGCCGTCTTTGACGACGGCCGGGTGGAGGGGCGCGCCCTGGAGCCGGCGCGACCAGGCGGTCTTGCCGGTCGCGGCTTTGAGGCAATAGAACATGCCTTTCTCGGTGCCGAAGTAGATACGGCCCGACGCGACGGCCGGGCCGGCGGCGATCGGCGCGGCGGCGGCGAATTCCCATGTCATCTTGCCTTCGGCGCCGAAGGCCCGCAGGCGGTCGCCCTCGACCCGGAGGAGCGGCGTTTCCGGCCCTGTCCGGACGGCCCCGCCGCCGGCCGGAGCGGGCTTGAGGGTTGCCTCCGCCTCCGCCGGGCCCGGGCGGCGCCAAAGGACAGCCTGTGAGGGGGCCTCGACCGCCGTGAGGAAACCGTCGTCCGTGGCGAAGGTCACGACCCCGTTGCGGGCCCGGGGCTGGCCGACGACGCGGCCCTCGATCTCGAGCGCCCCCACCTCGACAAGGGGGAAGCGCAGCGGGAACGGATCGACCAGGGGCTGGCGGGCCGGACCGGCGCAGGCGGACAGGACCGCGGTCGCCGCGATGATCGTGACGTACTTGCCGAGCCCGTTCATGGCGCCGGTATTATATTACAGGACTCTCGAAAAGCCCCTGAACGTCACCGCCAAGGCGAGGCGTTCCCGGAAGAGCCGGCCCCCGGCCGAGAAGCCCGGGAAGAGGGTCGGTCCGAACTCGCCGGGGCCCTGTCCCCCCGGGACGGCCCCGCCGACAGGCCTTTTTGCGCCGCCGCGCGTTTGCTGGTATCATCCCGGCTGAGAGCCGGGCATGGTCAACTACATCCTCCTGTACAAGATCCGCCGCATCGTCAAGAAGATCCTCAAGGACAAGATCGCCGACGACGAGATCTCCACGACGCCGAAGTCGTGCATCGGCTGCCTGGCCGACGACATCGGCTGGGAGATCTATTACCTGCTGAAAGAGCGCGAGGACAAGGACGCGCCCCGGCCGCCCGCCGAGGGCTGACCCCTAGGGCTTCTTCGCCGTTTCCCGCTCATCGCCCGCTTCCGGGACGCCGCCCCCCGCCTTCCCGACGCCCTTCCCTTCCCGTATCCGCGCCTTGAGCCCCTCCCACCATTCGATGCGCTTGCGCATCTCCTTCTCGAAGCCGAGGTTCCCCGGCTCGTAGTACCGCCGGCCCCGCAGCCGCTCCGGCATGGTCTCCAAGTCCGTCGTGGCCGAGGCGCTGTCGTGGGCGTATCGGTAGTCCCGGCCGTAGCCGACCTCCTTCATCAGCGCGGTCACGGCGTTGCGGATGCTGAGCGGCACGGGCTCGTGGGGGCTCCGCTCGACCTCTCTCTGGACGGCGCCGTAGGCCGCGTAGATCCGGTTGCTCTTGGGCGCGGCGGCGAGATAGACGCAGGCCTCGACGAGGGCCAGCTCGCCCTCGGGCGAGCCCAGGAAATCGTAGGCCTCCTTGGCGTGGAGGGTCAGGGCGAGGGCCTGCGGGTCGGCCAGGCCGACGTCCTCGGAGGCGAAGCGGACCATGCGCCGGGCCACGTAGAGCGGGTCCTCGCCCGCGGCCAGCATCCGGACGAGCCAATAGAGCGCGGCGTCGACGTCGCTGTTGCGCAGGCTCTTGTGCAGGGCCGAGATGAGGTTGAAGTGCTCTTCGCCCGACTTGTCGTAGAAGAGCGTCCGCTTCTGGAGGGCCTCCTGGACGTTCTCCATGGTGACGGTCTCGGTCCGGGCCAGGCCGGCCGCGATCTCCAGCGTGTTCAGGGCCCGGCGGGCGTCTCCGTTGGCGAAGTCGACGAGCATGTCGAGCGCGGCCGGGTCGATCGCGAGGCCCGCCGTCCCGAGACCGTTCTCCTTGTCCTCCAGGGCGTCGCGGATGATCCTGCCGAGGGCCTCCCGGTCGAGGTCCTTGAGGACGAGGACCCGGGTCCTCGACAGGAGCGGGGCGATGACCTCGAAGGACGGGTTCTCGGTCGTCGAGCCGAAGAGGACGATGTCGCCCTTCTCGACGTAGGGCAGGAAGGCCGCCTGCTGGGCCTTGTTGAAGCGGTGGATCTCGTCGACGAACAGGACCATGGGCTTGCCGAAGAGCCTCTTCTGCTGCTCGGCCCGGGCCATGAACTCCTTGACCTCTTTGATCCCCGAGAGGACGGCGCTGAAGAGCTCGAAGGGCAGGTCGAAGCGGCGGGCCAGCATCATGCCCAGGGTCGTCTTGCCCGACCCCGGCGGGCCCCAGAAGATGATGGAGACGAGGCGTCCCGACTCGATGAGCTCGGAGAGGAGCTTGCCCTTTCCGAGGAGGTGGTCCTGGCCGTAGACGCGGTCGAAGGTCCGGGGGCGCATCCGCTCGGCGAGCGGCGTGTGCGTCCCCGGAGCCCGGTCCTTGTTCACGGCCTCGGGGGGCGGCATCGCGGCCGGATTATATCATATTCCGGCCTCCGTCCCGGCCCGCCCCGGCCCCCGTGAGGGCGCCCGCGCGCGCCTTGACCGGGATGGCCGAACATGCTAACGTTGGCCCTCGGCATCCGATGAGCAAGAACGCCTCCCCGCCCAACCCCCTCAAGGACGAGAAGCCGAAGGACAAGCTCGTCTTCAAGGTCGACGAGGTCTGCCGCTTGACGGGCGTCGACGCGGCCACCCTGGCCGCCTGGGAGGAGGACTTCCCCTTCTTGAGCGCGGGGCTGACGGGAAGCGGCGAGAAGTTCTTCCGGCGGCAGGACGTGGCCGTGATCGGCCGCATCCGGGAGCTGGCCGCGTCGAACACGCTGACCAAGGCCGGCATCAAGAGGCGGGTCGAGGAGGAGTTCGGCCTGGCGCCGGCCCATGCGGTCCCGCCCGAGAAGCTCCGCAAGGCCCTGAGCAACGTCCGCGACGAGCTCCAGGAGATCGTCTCCTCGCTCGGCGGCGGCCGCAAGAAGCGGGCCTGAGGCCCTCCCGGCCTGAACCGTTCGCGCATCGAGCCGGTCCTTGGGTCCGAGGATGAATCGGGCCCGGTTTCTGTTATAATGGTTGGCCCTGGTCCGGGACGTGGCGCAGCCTGGTAGCGCACATGCTTGGGGTGCATGGGGTCGGCGGTTCGAATCCGCCCGTCCCGACCATCTCATCCCCCGATCGAAACGCTCCGGTACGGACCGGAGCGCCAGGAGAGTGGACATGACGGTGATGAAGAGAGACAAGAGCGCGGAAGACCTGAAGGCCCGGGCCGTCGCCCTCGCCGGGCTGGTCGCCTATCAGGACGGCGCCGTCGTCAGCCGCGAGGTCGTCAGCCAGCCGACGGGCACGGTGACGGCCTTCGCCTTCGACGCGGGCGAGCAGCTCAGCGAGCACACGGCCCCCTTCGACGCCATGGTCATCGACCTCGACGGCGAGGCCGACGTCACGATCGGCGGCCGGAGCAACCGGCTCAAGCCGGGCGAGATGATCATCATGCCGGCCGCGGTGCCGCACGCCCTGAAGGCGGTCACGCGGTTCAAAATGCTCCTGGTGATGATCAAGAAGCCGGCGTGAAGACCCCCGCGAGGGCCGCGGCGGAGCGGCGCCCGGTCATCCTGCTGACCAACGACGACGGCTTTTTCCGCGAGACGATCCTGGCCCTGTTCCGGGCCCTCCGCCCGCTCGGCACGACCTACGTCGTGGCCCCGGACCGGGAGCGGAGCGGCTGCTCCCTGTCCGTCACTCTGCGCCGGCCCTTGCGGGCCCAGCTCGTCAGGCCGCGGGTCTGGGCCGTCGAGGGCACGCCGGTCGACTGCGTCTACTTCGCCCTCCAGAAGTTCCTGCCGCGGCGCCCCGACCTCATCGTCTCGGGCATGAACCCCGGCCCGAACCTGGGCCAGCAGGACATCAACTACTCGGGCACGGTGGCCGGGGCCATCCAGGGGACGTTCCACGGCATCCCCTCGATCGCGGTCTCGCTCCTGGCCGACGCCAAGGGCCGCTTCGACCTGGGCCACGCCGCCGGCGTCGTCCGGGCCATCGCCGCCGACGTCCTGGCGAACGGCCTGCCCGCGGGGACGGCCCTCAACGTCAACATCCCGCCGCCGCCCGTCCAGGGCGTCAAGGTCACGCGCCTGGGCTGGAAGTTCTACGACCCGGAGATCATCGAGAAGCTCGACCCGCGCCACTCGTCGTACTACTGGATCGGGACGGGGACGCCGCGCCGGGTCGGCGACGCGGGGACGGACGTCGTGGCCGCCCATGCCGGCTACATCTCGCTGACGCCCCTGCACACCGACATGACCGCCCCCCGCGCGCTGCGCGCGGCGGGTCTGCGCCGGCTCGCCCGCGCCCTCGCCGCCTCGGATTAGCGCCTCCGGCGGCGGCGGACGCATTCGACCGCCATCGGCGCCGTCGAGACGGCGACGATGGCGACGATGGCCAGGGAATAGTTGTTCTTGATCAGGGGGATGTTGCCGAAGAAGAAGCCCGCTCCCGTGAGCAGCGCGACCCAGGCGATCCCGCCGGCGACGTTGAAGGTCAGGAAGCGTCCGTAGGACATCCGGCCCACCCCGGCGACGAGCGGCGCGAACGAGCGGACGATGGGCACGAACCGGGCGATGACGATGGTCTTGCCGCCGTGCCTCTCGTAGAAGGCGTGGGTGCGGTCGAGGTATTCCCTCTTGAAGAAGCGGGCGTCCTCCTTGCTGAAGACCTTCGGGCCGAGGCGATGGCCGATCCAGTAGTTGACGGTGTCGCCGATGATGGCCGCCGCCGAGAGGAGGAGGAGCAGGACGCGGATGTCCAGGGCCTCGAGCGCGGCGAAGGTCCCGGCCGCGAAGAGCAGCGAATCGCCGGGCAGGAACGGCATGACCACGAATCCCGTCTCGACGAAGATGACGGCGAACAGGACGCCGTAGGTCCAGGCGCCGCACTGCTGGATGACGGCGCTCAGGTAGCGGTCGAGATGCAGGACGATGTCGGCGATCTTCCCGAGGAGGTCCATGGCCCCCTACTATACAGAGGACATGGGCCGGAATCAATTGCGCGGGAGGGGTGGCGGCGCCCGGCTCCCCCGGACGCCCTGTGGTAAGATAGGGCCGTGACGCGGAACGGCCGCAAGATCGGGCTCGTCGAGAAGGCCCTGGCCCGCCTCTCCCCTCTCGAGACGAGCTGCGCGCTCTGCCCCCGCGACTGCCGGGTCGACCGGACCCGGGCCGCCGCGGGCGTCTGCCGGACGGGCCGGACGGCTTCGGTCTCGCACGCCCTGCTCCACTTCGGCGAGGAGCCGGTCATCAGCGGACGGAGAGGGTCGGGGACGGTCTTCTTCACCGGCTGCAACCTCAAGTGCCTGTTCTGCCAGAACTACCAGCTGAGCTGGCTCCTCGAGGGCGAGGCGGCGAGCGACGAGGCCCTGGCCGGCATGATGCTCGACCTCCAGGCGAAGGGCGCCCACAACATCAACCTGGTCTCGCCGACCCACGTCGTCCTGCCCGTCCTGCGGGCCCTGCGGCTGGCCCTGGACGGGGGGCTCGCGGTCCCTCTCGTCTGGAACTCCAACGGCTACGACAGCCTCGAGGTCGTCCGGGCCCTCGAGGGCATCGTCGACGTCTACCTCCCCGACCTGAAGTATCACGCCCCCGCCCTCTCCGGGCGCTACTCGGGCGCGGCCGATTATTTCGAGAAGGCCTCCGAGGCGGTCCGGGAGATGTCCCTCCAGCGGCCGGTCCTCGACCTCGGCCCGGACGGAACGGCCCGCCGCGGCCTGGTCGTGCGGCACCTCGTCCTGCCCGGCGCGGTCGAGGACACCCTCGCCCTGCTGGGCTGGATGAAGGAGGCCCTCTCGCCGCACATCGGGCTGAGCCTGATGAGCCAGTACCACCCCTGTTTCAAGGCCCCGGAGGAGGTCCGGAGGCCTGTCTCCCCCGAAGAATACCGCCGGGCGGCCGACGAGGCCCTGGCTCTCGGTTTCGGCCACCTGTTCCTCCAGCCGGAGCCCTTCCGGCCGGACGAACACCTCGTCCCGGATTTCCGAAGGGACAAGCCCTTCCGCTGGAAGTGACGGCCGACGGCCGGGGGGCTCGGCCTTCCTCCTAGGGCAGGCCCGGCGTGGAGGCCTTGGGCCGGGGCAGCCGCGAGGCGGCGATGCCCAGGGCGGCGGCGACCTCCCGGATCTTCCCCTGCACGGCCGTGACGCCGCGCGGGCCCATGCGCAGGAGCTGCTTCTGGGCCGCGCTCAGGCCCTCGAGCGCCGGGTCGGTCATGGCGTAGCTCAGGACCTTCTGTTCCAGCCCGACAGGGCCTTCGACGACCGGCGTCCCGAGGAGCTCGGCCATGGCCCGGACGAGCGTGTCGTCGAAATCGACGCCGGGATAGCCGAGCTCGTCGTAGGCCTCCCGGATGAGCGGCTTGACGGCCCGGTAAAGGCGGGCGGCCGCGGCCGCGTCCAGGGACCCGGCGGCCCGGACGAGCGGCTCGTAGCGGGCGTAGGAGGCGGGATCGATCGCCGTCCCGGACCTCGAGCGGGTGGCGCGGAAGGCGCCCTGGGGGGCGAAGAAATCGACGTGCGGCCTCGGGCTGAGCCCGTTGGCCACGTTGTCGACCGCGACGACGAACTTGCGGACGAGGTCCTTCGTGAGCAGCCACTTGGCGAAGTCGGGGTCCGCCGACAGGGCCGCCGCGAACTCGCGGACGGCCGCGTCGCTCTCGTCCAGACCGACGGCCGGGAAGGCCAGCGGCTCGAGGGCCGGGCCGCCGGGCGGCGGTTCCTCCGCGGCCGGCGCCGCGGCCGCGGCGGCCGGCGCCGGTTCCGCCGCGGGCGCCGCCTTCTTCATGAAAACGAAGTAATAGGCGGCCCCGGCGGCCGCGAGGAGGGCGAGGAGCGCGACGGCCAGCCCCCGGACCTTTCGGGGCTCCTCGGTCGGTTCCCGGTCGAGATCGAGGTCGTCCATGCCTTTTCTCCCTTCGGAGGCCGCCTCCCATTATACCCCAAACCGGCGGCCGAAGCGTCCGGTTCAAGACGGGGTCAAACCTTTAAAAGTTTGATTTTCTCTTCAGACCGGGGACGGGCCGAGAAGAAAATCGAACTTTTAAAGGGTCGACCCCTCTTCGTCGAGGTCGCGCATGCGGGCGTCGAAGCCGGCCTTCCGGGCCTCGTATTCGGCCGTGGTCTTCTCCAGCTCGTCGAGCAGGGCGTCGATCGCCTTCTTCGCCGCATGCATGGCCTTGGAGACCTCGACGACCCTGGCCCCCTGCCGCCCCTCGGAGGCCTTGACCAGGGCGGCGTTGAGCTCGCGCAGGGACGCTTCGTGCGCTTCGACGCTCTTCTCGATCCCGGCCAGGCGCGCCTCGAGCGGCCGCAGGGCCCGGGACCGCTCGGCGACGATCTCGGAGCGCAGCCGCCGCAGCTCCTTGGGCGTCCATTTCGGCCGCTCCTCCCCCGGCGCGGACGGCGGCGGCCCGGCGGGGACCGGGCCCTGCATGAGCTCGTCCCGCCAGCCGACCTTGTCCAAGAACCTCTGGTAGCCGCCCTCGTAAACGACGATGTCGTCGTTGTCGAAGACGACCAGCCGGTCGGCCAGGGCGTGGAGGAACATCTCGTTGTGGGTGACCATGACCACGGCCCCGTCGAAGGCGTCGATGGCCTCGAGCAGGGCGTCGTTCGACTCGATGTCGAGGTGGTTGGTCGGCTCGTCGAGAAGGAGGAGGTTGAGCGGCGCGGCGATGAGCCGGCCCAGGAGGACGCGGCTCTTCTCCCCGCCCGACAGGACCTTGATCCGTTTGAGGGCGTCGTCGCCCTCGAACATCATGCCGCCGGCGATGAACCGGGCCCGCTTGGGGTCGCCCTCCGGGTCGGCCGAGGCGATCTCGTCGAGGACGGTGTTGCCCTCGGCCAGGGTCGAGATGTGGGTCTGCTCGAAATAGCCCGGGGCGACCGACTGCGGCATGTCGATCCGGCCCGTCAGCGGCTCGAGGTCGCCGGCCAGGAGGCGGAGGAGCGTCGTCTTGCCCCGGCCGTTCCGGCCGATGACGAAGACCCGGTCCTTGGCCCCGATGCTGATGGTGAACCGCCGAATGAGCGGCCGGCCGGGCGCGTAGGCGAAGGACAGGTCGCGGACGTCCAGGGCGTACTTGTGGTGGCCCGCCTTCTCGGCGAAAGCGAACTCCAGGTTCTTGATCTCCTCGAGCTTCTCCCGCTTCTCCATCTTCTCCAGCGACTTGACCCGGGACTGGACGAGGCCGCCCAGACGGGCCTTGGCCCGGAACCGGGTGATGAACAGCTCCATCTCCTTCATCTTGCGCTCGTCGTTGACGCGCGTCTTCTCGTAGATCTCCTCCTCGGCGGCGATCTGCTCGTAGTACTTGCCCGTGTCCCCTTCGACCTTGCGGACCTTGCGCCGGTGGATGCCCAAGACGTGGGTGACGACGCTGTCCATGAAGCTGCGGTCGTGGGTGATGAGCATGAGCTCGCCCGTCCAGGCCGTCAGGAACCGCTCCAGCCAGCGGATCGAGGTGATGTCGAGGTAGTTGCTGGGCTCGTCGAGGAGGAGCATCTGGTAGTCGCCGACCAGGGCCTTGGCCAGGTTGAGGCGGACCTGGTAACCGCCCGAGAGCTCGGACGGCCTCTTCTCCAGGTCGGCCGCGTCGAAGCCGAGCCCCGACAGGACCTTTTCGACCCGCCAGGCCTCGCTTTCGGCGTCGTGGGGCAGGGCCTTGCATCCCTCGGCCAGGACGGTCGGCTCGGTGAATCGCACCCGCTGCTCGACGTAGCCGACGCGGTATTTGCGGGGCCTGGTGATCGTGCCCGCGTCGGGCTCCTCCTCGCCGACGATCATCCGGAACAGGGTCGTCTTGCCGTGGCCGTTGCGGCCGACGACGCCGACCCGTTCGCGGCGGTTGACCTTGAAGGCGATCGAGTCGAAGAGGGCCTGCTTGCCGTAGCTCTTGGAGAGGTTGTCGACGACGATCATGGAACGGCGCCTGTCCTGCCGGGATCGACCATTATAGCAGACCGGCCGCGGCGGCGGCCCGGCGGCTACTTGGCGGCGGCCCCCGTCACGACCTTGGTCTTGTGGGCCCCCTTGGTCACGTGGACGCGGTAGCCGTCCTCGCCGGGGAACCAGACCTCGGAGAGGACGTAGACGGTGATGTACTCGGTGTAGGAGGGCGCGAAGTCCCCGACCTCGTCGAGGACGAGCCGCGGCTCGGCGGCCGGCGTCCCGGGCTTGATCCGCTCGAGGACCGCGAGCGCGATCTCCCGCCCGGTCGCGGCCTGCTTGAGGACGAGGCCGCCGTCGGCCGTTGCGGCCGCGGTGTAATCGCCGGCGGCGAGGTTCTTGCCGGCCGCCCGGAAGGCGAACGGCACCTTGAATTCCGCCTGGGCCGCGGCCAGCGCGGCGCCCGCGGCGAGGAGCCCCCCGGCGGCCACGGCCAACACCCGCTTGCCCATCTCTCCCTCCTTCATACGGTCACATCGGCCGGGTAGGCCGGGACCGGGTCCGGCTCGTCGGAAACGCCTTCCTTCGCGGCCACGGTCATGGCCTCGATGAAGGTGTCGATCTCCTCGAGGGTCGTGTAGACGTTCGGCGACACCCGCAGGGCCTGGTAGTCGAAGACCGAGTTCGGCGGCGCCCCGCCGACGAGCGGGACGACGACGATCCGGTAGTTCCTCCGCAGCCACCCGGCCAGCTCCCGGACGTCGACGCCCTCGATGGTGACGGCCATGACGCCCCAGGCCTCGGCCGGCTCCTTCGTCTCCGTCAGGACCTTGATCCGCGGGTTGGACTTGAGGGCCTCGACCCAGCGCATGTTCAGGTAGCGCAACCGGGCCGCCTTCCGCTCGGCCCCGATGGCCTGGTGGAAGGCCAGCGACTCGCCCAGGGCCGCCCGGATGGCCCAGGGGTGCGTCCCGATCGACTCGAACTTGCGGATGTCGCCGTCCTGCTGCTCCGGGGCGGCCTGGAGGGGCCAGAAGCGCGGGATCATGTCCCTGCGCACGTAGAGACAGCCGTTGCCGAGCGGCGCCAGGAGCCACTTGTGCAGGCTGACGCCGTAGGCGTCGCACTCGAGGTCGCGCAGCTTGAACGGGAAGTGGCCCAGGGCGTGGGCGCCGTCGACGATGGTCACGATGCCTTTCGACCGGGCCAGCCGCGCGAGGCGCTTGACCGGGAAGAGCTGGGCCGTGAGGTTGGTGATGTGGGTGAAGTGGAAGACCTTCGTCTTCGGCGTGACGGCCTTCTCGAACATGCTGTAGAGGTGGTCCTGGGTCGCCGGCACCGGGAACTGCAGGCGGGTGACCTTGATCCCGTCGCGCCGCATCCGCTGGTCCCAGGTCGTCAGCATCCGCGGGTAGTCCTGCTCGGTCGTGACGACCTCGTCGCCGGCCTCGAGGTCGATGCCGTTCTGGACGATCTGGAGGGCCTCGCTGGCGCCGCGGGTCAGGGCCATCTCCTCGGCATCGCAGCCGAACTCGTTGGCCATGCGCCGACGGAGGGTCTCGCTGTTGCCGGCCACCATGCCCTGGTAGTGGACGGGCAGCATGTTGATCATCTCCATGTAGCGGAAGACCGACTCCAGGGCCACCCGGGGCATCGGGCAGGTGAAGCCGTTGTTGAGGTTGATGAGCTCGCGGTCGAGCTTGAAGGCGAGCTGGATCTCGCGCCAGTAGAACTCCTCCCGGGCCACCTCCTCGGGGGTCATCCTGGCGACCGACTGCCCGGCCGCCTCGACGCGCGGCAGGCTCCTGGGGTCGAAGGCCACGGCCGCGGCCCCGAACGCGCCGCACGCGCGCACGAACTCCCTCCGGCTCCACGCGGTTCTCTTCATGTCCGACCTCCTCGGCCAGGCGCGGCGACGGCCGCCCCCGCGGGGGGATTGTAATGCAGGCCGCGGATCAGGGCAAGGACGGCGCGAGCGGCCGGATTGATTCCCAAAGGCCCGCCGTTCTGATAAGATGGCCTCATTTCATTTCATCCGTCCATGAGGATCATCCCATGCCCGACCCGACCTGGCACGCGCTCGAGGCCGAAGAGGCCCTCAAGGAGCTTGGCAGCGACGCCCGCGAAGGCCTGTCCGGGGAAGAGGCCGCCCGCCGGTTGGACCGGTACGGCCCGAACGAGCTCCGGAAGGAGGAGACGACCTCGCCCTGGTCGATCTTCCTCGGCCAGTTCAAGAACATCCTGATCGTCATCCTTCTCGTCGCCACGGCCCTGTCGGCGGCCGTCGGGGAGGTCTTCGACGCGGCCCTCATCTTCGTCATCGTCGTCTTCTGCGCCCTGCTCGGCTTCGTCCAGGAGTACCGGGCGGAGAAGGCCCTCGAGGCCCTGAAGAAGATGCTGGCCCCGACCGTGCGCCTCATCCGGGAAGGCCGCGAGCGAGACGTCCCGTCGCGGGAGGTCGTGCCCGGAGACATCCTCCTCCTCGAGGCCGGGTTCAAGGTCCCGGCCGACGCCCGGCTCGTCGAGAACGCCTCGCTCAAGTGCGACGAGTCGGCCCTCACGGGCGAGTCCCTGCCGGTCACCAAGGGCGTCGCCCGGATCGGGCCGGAGGTCCGCGTCGCCGACCGGACCAACATGATCCACACGGGGACGGTCGTCGCCTACGGCCGCGGCAAGGCGGTCGTGACCGCGACCGGGTCCCGGACGGAATTCGGCCGGATCGCCGAGGGGGTCGCGGCCATCAAGGCCGAGCCGACGCCCCTCGAGAAGCGGACCGCGGAGATCGGCAAGTGGCTGGGCCTCGGCTCGCTCGCGATCTGCCTCCTCATCATGCTCGTCAGCGTCGTCCGGGAGTCCCTGACCGGCACGATCAACCTCCCCTTCGTCGTCAACATGGTCATGTTCGCGGTCGCGCTGGCCGTGGCCGCCGTGCCCGAGGCCCTGGCGGCCATCGTCACCGGGGCCCTGGCCGTCGGCATGCACCAGATGGCCAAGAACAACGCGCTCATCCGGAGGATGCCGGCCGTCGAGACCCTGGGCTCGACGACCGTGATCTGCTCGGACAAGACCGGGACGCTGACCAAGGGCGAGATGACGGTCCGCCGGGTCCTCGTCCCCGGCCGGGCCTTCGACGTGACCGGGGTCGGCTACGCCCCGTCCGGCGAGTTCAAGGGCCTGCCCCCGGGGGACCCGGCCGCCCGGGCCGACCTCGAGCTCCTGCTCCAGGCCGGCGTCTTCTGCAACGACGCCCGCCTCGAGGAGGTCGAGGGGCGCTGGGCGGTCCGGGGAGACCCGACCGAGGGCGCCCTGGTCGTCGCCGCGTCCAAGCTGGGCCTCAACCCGACCGAGCTGCGGCTCCAGAGCCCGAGGATCGAGGAGATCCCCTTCTCGTCCGAGCGGAAGCGGATGACCACGATCCACCGCATGCGGGACGGCCGCGTCCTGGCCTTCCTCAAGGGGGCGCCCGAGCTCGTCCTGGCCGCCTGCGACCGGGTCCGCGCCGGCGGCGGGACGGCCGCTCTCACCTCCGGGGAGCGGGACCGCCTCCTCGCGGCCAACGCCGAGATGGCCGCGGGCGCCCTCCGCGTCCTCGGCTTCGCCGTCCGGGAGATCGGCGAGGGCGCCGCCGCTCCCGAGGAGACGGTGGAGCGGGACATGGTCTTCCTCGGCCTCATGGGCATGATCGACCCGCCGCGGGAAGAGGTCAAGGCGGCCATCCAGGTCTGCCGCGACGTCCGGATCAAGCCGATCATGATCACCGGCGACCACAAGCTCACGGCCCTGGCCGTGGCCCGCGAGATCGGCATCTTCCGCGACGGCGATTCGGCCCTGACCGGCGAGGACCTCGACGCCCTGAGCGACGAGGACTTGGCCGCGGTCGTCGACCGGACGACCGTCTACGCCCGCGTGTCCCCGAGCGACAAGATCAAGATCGTCCGGGCCTGGAAGGCGCGGGGCGAGGTCGTGGCCATGACCGGCGACGGCGTCAACGACGCGCCGGCCCTGAAGCAGGCCGACATCGGGGTGGCCATGGGCATCAGCGGCACGGACGTGGCCAAGGAAGCCGCCGACATGGTCCTCAACGACGACAATTTCGCCACCATCGTCAAGGCCGTCGAGCGCGGCCGCTGGATCTACGACAACATCAAGAAGTACCTGACCTACCTGCTCCGCTGCAACATCACCGAGGTCATCGTCATCGGCGGCGCCGTGCTGGCCCTGGGGCCGGGCTATCTGCCGCTCCTGCCCGCGGCCATCCTCTACATCAACCTGGTGACCGACGGCCTGCCGGCCCTGGCCCTGGGGGTGGCCCCGCCCGACCCGGACATCATGCGCCGGCCGCCCCGGGACCCGAAGGAGCGGGTCTTCACCCGGGACGTCCTGCTCTTCCTGGCCATCGCCGTCGTCCTGTGGAGCCCGCTGCTGCTCTTCGTCTTCATCCACGGCCTCAAGGACATCGTCCACGCCCGGACGGAGCTCTTCTACCTCTTCCTCTTCGTCGAGCTGGTGATCGCGCTGAACTCGCGGTCGCTCAAGTACAGCTTCTTCGAGCAGCCGCCGCACAAGTGGCTGATCGTCGCCGTGGCCTCGCAGGTCGCGCTTACGGCGGGGCTCCTGACCATCCCGTCCCTGCGGGCCGGATTCGGCGTCCTGCCGCCGCGGCCCCGGGACTTCGCTCTCATGATCGGGTTCGGCGCGTTCGTCTTCCTGTCGATGGAAGGGATCAAGGCCTACCTGCGGCGGCGGGCCGAGGGGAGAGGGTAGCGCGGCCTAGTTCTTCTTTTTCGCCGTGAAGGGCAGAACGCCGAAGTCGCCGGCCTGGGCCTCGCCGGTCATCGTCTCGCCCACGACCTTGGCCTTGAAGGTCAGGGTGAATTCGCCCATGCCGCCGCTGATGACGACGGCCCACTCGAGCTCGTCGCCCTTGATCCGGCCCTCGCCGGCCATCTCCATGCCCATGGGGCCGGGCATGTTGAACTTGAACTTGTCGCTCTCCTGGACGAAGGTCGCGTCGGCGGCCATGTCGCCCTGGGGCGTCTGCACGGTCATCTCCCAGACGCCGCCGACGTCCGCGGGCTTGGCCGGCGGAGCGTCCTGGGCCGCGGGCGCTCCGGCCGCCATTGCCAGCGTCACGATCACGAAGAACAGAACGCGAAGGCGCATGTCGGTCTCCTTAACCGGGTCGTTCGGAGCCCTTTTTTTACAACAGCTCCCTTGTCCCGTCAAGGACGGAGGCGGGAGGCGGAGGAAGGCCCTTTTTTTCCTCCGGGGAAGCGTGTATAATAGGCCGCTCACGTCGGGGAGTAGCGCAGCCTGGCTAGCGCACAGCGTTCGGGACGCTGGGGTCGTGGGTTCAAATCCCACCTCCCCGATTCTTCCATGATTCGGTCCATGATCATCAAGTCGCTCGAGGGCAGCGCGGGTTTCCGGGCCGGCGACGCGTCGTTCCTCAGGGAGCTCCTCCACCCGGCCAAGGAGCCGCTCGACATCGGCTACAGCCTGGCCCACGCCGCGGTCGAGCCCGGCGCCTGGACCCTGCCCCACCGGCTGGCCGGCGCCGAGGTCTATTACGTCCTCGAGGGGACCGGGCGCATGCGCGTCGGGGACGAAGAGGCGCCGGTCGCCGCGGGCGACGCGGTCTACATCCCGCCCGGCGCGCTCCAGTCCATCGGGAACACCGGACCGGGCCGCCTGTCGTTCCTGTGCATCGTCGATCCGGCCTGGCGGGCCGCGGACGAAGAGATCCTCTAGGCGCGCCGCAGAGACCCGTGAGCCAGGACCCCGTCCTCCTCCCCCCTCTGGCCGGGCGCCCCGGCCTCCTCGACCGGCTGTCCGGGCTGCGCCGGCGCATGAGCTGGAGGCAGGCCTTCGCCGCGCTGAGGCACCCCAACTACCGGCTCTGGTTCTGGGGCCAGATCGTCTCCCTGTTCGGGACATGGATGGAGTCCACGGCCTTCGGCTTCCTTGTCTTCGACCTGACCGGGTCGCCGGCCTACCTGGGGCTCGTCGGGTTCGTCGCGGGCGTGCCGACCTGGCTGTTCATGCTCTACGCCGGCGTCATCGCCGACCGCGTGCCCCGCCGGACGGTCCTGCTGGGCACCCAGTCGGTCATGATGACCCTGTCCTTCGTCACCGCCGGCCTGACCTTCCTCCATTGGATCCGGCCCTGGCACGTCCTGGTCCTGGCCTTCATCCTCGGAACGGCCAACGCCTTCGAGGCCCCGGCCCGCCAGTCGTTCGTCCTGGAGATGGTCCCCTTCGAGGACATGACCAACGCCATCGCCCTGAACTCGGCCATGTTCAATACGGCCATGGCCGTCGGGCCGATGGCCGGGGGGCTGATCTACGCCTTCGCCGGCCCGGCCTGGTGCTTCACCGTCAACGGGCTCTCCTTCGTCGCCGTCATCGCCGCGCTGAAGCGGATGCGCCTGGAGACCCGCGCGCCGAGGCCCGGCCGGGCGTCCGCGCTGGCCGACCTCGGGGAAGGGCTCCGCTATGTCGCCGCCCATCCCCTCATCCGGACGATCATCGGCCTCATCGGGACCGTCAGCCTCTTCGGCGTCTCTTTCGTCACCATCTTCCCCGCCTGGGCCGTCAAGGTCCTCCACGGCGACGCCCGGACCAACGGCTTCCTCCAGTCGGCCCGAGGCCTGGGGGCCCTCGCCGCGGCCTTGCTCATCGCCTCCCTCGGACGCTTCCGGTTCCGGGGCCGGCTCCTGACCTTGGGCAGCTTCCTCCTGCCGGTCATGGTCGCCGCCTTCGCCCTGTCCCGCCGGACGCCCCTGTCGCTCGTCCTCATCTTCGGGGCCGGCCTGGCCTCCATCCTCGTCATGAACCTGTCCAACGCCCTGGTCCAGACGCACTCTCCCGACGGCCTCCGGGGCCGGATCATGGGCGTCTACACGTTCGTCTTCTTCGGGCTGATGCCGCTCGGCGCCCTCGCCGTCGGGTTCGCCGCCGAGCGCCTGGGGCCGGCGGCGGCCGTCCTCATGGGGGCCGGGGCGATGTTCGGCGCGGCCACGGCGCTGGCCGTCCTCATACCCGCCCTGCGCCGGCAGCCTTGAGCGGCCGCCGCGCCCGGCGGCGGACGGCGCGTCAGGCGGTCTCGGCCAGCCGGTAGGAGCGCGTCCCCAGCCCGATCCTCTGGCCGTGGGCGAGCTGTCCCGACCAGTCGATGTCGTAGCCGGCGCGGAGGGGGTCCCGCCCCCCGCCCGCCGCGACGAGCAGGTCGGCCGCGGCCTGGTCGATCGCCACCGGGTCGAGGGAGGCCAGGACGCCGATGTCGGGCGCGATCGGCTTCTGGCTCTTGGCCATGCAGTCGCAGTCCTTGGTCACCTGGATGAGGAAGCTGACGAAGACGGCCCGGCCCTTGAAGTGATCGAGGACGCGCTTGGCGTACTCGGCCATCATCTCCTGGAGGCGCAGCGAGTCCTGGTCCCACCTCATCTTGATGGCCCCGTGCTTGCAGGCGACCAGGCACTCGCCGCAGCCGACGCACTTGGCCGGATCGATGACGACGTGGCCCTCGGCCTGGACGATCGCGTCCTCCGGGCAGAAGGGCATGCAGGCGCCGCAGTCGAGGCACCGCTTGGCGTCGACCCGGGGATGGGCGACGGAGTGCTGTTCGAGCTTGCCGGCCCGCGAGGCGCAGCCCATGCCGACGTTCTTGATGGCCGCGCCGATCCCCGTCTGGACGTGGCCCGTGACGTGGCTCAGGACGATCATGGCGTCGGCGTCGAGGATGGCGCTGGCGATCTTCGAGGAGGAGGTCCGGGCCTGGGCGCTCCGCGGCTCCCGCTTGTCCCGGCCGATGAGGCCGTCGGCGATGATGATCGGCAGGCCCGTCGCCTCGGGGGTGAAGCCGTGCGACCAGGCCAGGCGGAGGTGGTCGATCGAGTTCGAGCGGCGGCCGACGTAGAGGGTGTTCGAATCGGTCAGGAAGGCGCGCGAGGTCTTCCCGCGGACCTCCCGGACGAGGCCGCCGAGCCAGGCCGGCTTGATGTGGCCGGTGTTGCCGGCCTCGCCGAAGTGGATCTTGAGGGCCGTGAAGTCGCCCTCTGCGAGGCGGTCGTTGAAGCCGGTCGCCAGATAGGCCTTTCGGGCCTTCTCGGAAAGCGATCCGGCCGGCTCGCGGCCCTCGGCGGGCGCGAAATGGACGACGGCTTCGGCGGACATCGGTCCGTTCCCTCCTTCAGGCTCCGAGGACGCCGTCGACGGCCTTTCCCGCCGCGCCCGGCTCGACCGGCCGCCCGAGGCCGGCGAGCGTCCGTTCCACGGCCTCGACGGCGAAGCGGACGTCGGCCGGGGCCAGGTTGCCCATGTGGCCCACGCGGAAGACCTGTCCGGCGGTCGAGGCCAGCCCGCCGGCGACGACGACGCCGTTCTCCGCGAGGCGGGCCCGGAAGGCCCGGTCGTCGACGCCCTCGGGATAGCGCACGACCGACAGGGTCGAGGCCAGGAAGCCCGGGTCGGTGAAGAGCCTGAAGCCGAGGGCCCCGAGCCCGGCCCGGAGGGCCGCGGCGTGGAGGGCGTGCCGTCGGAACCGCGCCTCCAGCCCTTCCTCGAGGACGATCCGCGTCGCCTCGGCGAAGGCCCGCATCTCGTTGACGCAGGGCGTCGAGAAATACTTCGACGGGTCGCGCATGACCGGCAGCCAGCGCAGGAGGTCGGCGTAATAGGCCGGGATGGCCGGCAGGCGGCGGCGCTTTTCCATGGCCGTCTCGGACAGGACGAGGAGGGCCAGGCCGGGCGGGGCGCCCAGGCACTTCTGGGCCGCGGTCAGGACGACGTCGATGCCCCAGGCGTCCATCCGCTCGGCGATGCCGCCGGTGGCGCAGACGCCGTCGACGACGAAGAGCGCGCCGGTCTTCGCGAGGACCCGGCCGTAGTCCTCGACCGGGGCGCAGGCGCCGGTCGAGGTGTCGACGTGGGTGCAGGCGACGATGTCGTAGCTTCCGGCCTCGAGGCGGGCTTGGAGCTCGCTCGGGGTGACGGCCCGGCCCCACTCGCTCGAGAGGACGTCGTGGTCGTACCCGAAGGCCCGGCAGACCTGGGCCATGCGGTCGCCGAAATAGCCCTGGGACAGGACCAGGACGCGGTCGGACGGGCCGGCCGTGTTGACGACGGCCATCTCCATCGAGAGCGTCCCGGCCCCGGCCACGATGAAGGGCTGGCCTCCCTCGCTGAAAACGATCTTCTTCAGGTTCTCGCAGGCTTCCTCGAGGTCATGGACCATGTCCGGCCCGACGTGTGAGACCGTGGGCTTGGCCAAGGCGTCGAGGACGCGCGGGACGACCGGGCTCGGGCCGGGGATCAGGAGCAGCTCATGCGGGGCCATCGCGTTCCCTCCGGGCGAAAGTCCCGTCCATTGTGACCAATCGCCCGAGGGAAATCAAGGCGGATCAGGCCGCCAGGAGGGATTCGAGGCGCCCCCGGAGAGCCTCCAGGTCGGGGCAGACCTCGACGGGCAGGCCGGCGAACCTCTCCGGCTCGCAAGAGAGGAGGAAAATGGCCCCGATCCCGGCGTCGAGGGCGGCCAGGATGTCGAAGCGCGTGTCGCCGACCACGGCACAGGCCTCCGGCGCGAGGCCGAACGTCCGCAGGACCTCGAGGAAGGGCGCGCCGGACGGCTTCCACAGGCCGCTCTCCCGGGTGACGACGCAATCGAAGTCGAGCCGGAACTTGGCCAGGAGGAACTCCGTGTTCCTGCGGGAGTTGTTGGTCACCAGCGCGGCGGCGACGCGGCGGTCCTGGAGGAAGGCCAGCAGCTCCCGGACCCCCCGGCGCAGGACCGAGGCCCCGGTCTGGCGGGCCTCGTGGGATTCGAGGATGGCCCACTTGGCCGCCCGCTCGGGCTCCTCGAGGGACTCGAGGTAGTGGAGGATCGAGGCCCCTCCGGTCCCGAGCTCGTCCCGGATGCCGGGCCAGTCGTAGTCGTTCTCGACGACCGTCCCGTCGAGGTCGAAGATGACTCCGCGGAGGGGCATGATGCCGTCATTCTAACGAAACCGCCCCCGGATTGCCATTCCGCGGCTCCGGGGGGAGGGGGCGGAGCGAGCCTGAAGCGGCTCACGATTGACCCGGGGGAGCGGGCTTTGCTATAATCCGCCGCGGAACAACATCCTCTGGGAGGTCCGAACATGGGTAAGTTCATCGCCGTTGTCGGCGGCATCGTCGCCATGGCCGGCGGCCTGGCGCTCGTGATCGTTTCGGCCACGTTCCGCTCCGCCTTCTTCGACATCGTCCTGGGCTTCATCCCGCCCATTTTGTTCTTCGGCGGCCTCATCGGCCTCATCGCCGGCATCAGCAGCATCAAGGACGCCAAGAGGACCAAGAAGCTCGAGCAGGAAACCGAGCCCAAGAAGGCCGAATAGGCCGCTTCCGGGGCCCCGCGGCGGGGCGTCATCCCTTGTCGGCCCGGAAGGGGCGTGCTAAGATGGTGACGCCAAAGTGGTCAACCTCCATCTGTTCTCGCTGACCGTTCTCCTGACGCTCCCCCCGCCCATCGCCTCCCGGGTCGAGGCGGCCTTCCTCCGGAACTCGCCTCCGGCCCTCCGGGAGCTCCTGGCGACCGAGGGGACCATCCCCGTTTCGCTCCCCGAGCCGCTGGCCCTGGCCGATCAGCTTTCCCCCGACCAGGCCTTCCTCGTCTTCAGCCGGATCTTCGCGGTCTTCCGGACGACCGAGTTCACGGCGGACCCCCGGCTCTCGTCCCTCCCCGGCCGGCCGGGGGCGATCCTCAAGGCCCGCTGGTCCTTCCGCAACGAGCGCTCGGGCGACCAGTATCCCTTCCGGGTCTATTTCTTCCTCGCCCCCGCCCCCGGTTCCGGGGACCCGGCGGCGTCTTTCCGCATCGTCGAGGTCCGGGCGGAGAGGCTCTGATGGCCCGGGGCCGCCTCTGGAGCCGCTCGACCCTCCTCGCCGCGAGCGGCGCCGCGGTCGCCGCGGCCCTCCTCGCCGGAGCGCTCTCGGTCACTCTGCCCGGCTTCCTCTCGCGGGACTACGACGCCAAGAGCCAGGCCGCGCTCCGGCGGCAAGCCCAGAGGGCGCGCCAGGGGTTTTCGGCCTGGCTGGCGGCCCTCGAGGCCCGGAAATCGTTCTACGCCGGGAAAGACCTGCCCGCCGAGGCCTTCTTCCCGCTCTTCCGCGCCTCCGGGATCGACCCCGAGAAGGACGGCGTCGCCCTGAGCTCCGGCGACGGCGCCGTCGAGGCCTGGTACGGCGACGTCCTCAGCCTGGCCGACCAGATCGACGCCGGGGACATGGCCCGGCTGAAGGCGTTCGGCGGGGCGGCCCTGGTCGTCAGCAAGGCGACCGTCTACGCCGTGGCCCTCCAGCCGCTTGGCGACGGCGGCCGCTTCTTGGCCCACTTCTCCCGCCTGGCCTTCATCCCCCGGGTCCGGTCCATGTACATCCGCGAGTTCCACGCCCTGAAGCCGGTCCTGCGGTCGGGGTTCGACATCGACTACTGGGACTTCCGCGAGGACGTCGACGGCTTCGAGACGTTCTTCGCCCGCCACGACGACCAGTTCGCCGGCCAGCCGCGGCAGAAGAACGAGGTCCAGACCCTCTTCTTCCCCCTCCGCAACGAGACCGGCCGCATCGTCGCCACCGTGACCCTGGCCTCGCCCTCGCTGACCTCGCGGCTCACGGTCGCCCGGGAGGACCTCCGCCTCGTCCTGCTCGCGGCGCTCCTCGTCTCGGGCCTGGCGGCCCTGGCCTTCCTCTGGTCCTCGCCCGGCTTCCGGCGGGGCCTGGACCCCTTCTCCTTCCTGGCCGGAGCGGCGCTCCTCGTCGCCCTCAGGATCGCGGCCCTTTCGCTCGGCCAGCTCGAGCGGATCCAGGCCTTCCGCCTGTTCCGGCCGGACGCGGCCGGGTTCGTCTCCTGGAGGGGGCTGACCCAGTCGCCGGCCGACATCTTCCTGACCGCGCTGACCCTGCTCGGCCTGGCCGTCTCTCTGGCCGTCTCCGTCCGCGGGCCGCGGCGGGGGGAGGCGGCCCGGCTCTCCACGCTCGGGCGGGTCCTCGCGGGCGTCGCCGCCGGGGGCCTCGCCGGGGCGGCCGTCCTGGCCGTCTTCGAGGTCGTCCGCAAGGTCGTCTTCAATTCCAATCTCTCGCTCCTCCGCTGGGACTTCGACGTCTCGCGCCTGGCCCTGCAGCTCGGGCTGATGCTGGCCCTCGCCGCCGTTCTCGTCGCTCTGTCGGTCGTCTTCCGGCTGACCTTCCGCGACCCGCGCCGCGACCTCCTCTCCGGGCTGGCCGGGGCCCTGGCCGCGTCCGCGGCCGTCCTCGCCGGCAAGAACCCCTCCTTCCTGTTCGCCCCCCTCAGCGTGGCCTTGATCGCCTGGGTCTTCGCCATCGGCGTCGTCCCCGGCCTGGCCCGGCGGCGCGAGGTTTGGTTCGCCGGTCTGGTCCTCTCCGCCCTGTGGCTGGTCCGCTCGGTCGACGACCTGAGCGTCCTCAGGACCCGCGCCGTTCTCGAGACCACGGTCGCCCACACCATCCTGACCCAAGAGGCCTGGGGCCATTTCCTCATTGAGGAGTCCCTGCCCGGCCTGGACCGGAGCGAGGCCCAGATCGTCGCCTTCCTGAAAGACCCCCGGGACCCCGAATCGTTCGCCCACGCGCTCTGGGAGAGAAGTCCGGCGGCCAAGTCGAACTGGTATTCGAGCCTGGAGCTCCGCGACGCCGAGGGCAACACCCTCAGCCGCTTCGCCCTCAACGTCCCCAAGGTCCTGGGCGGCCCGCCCGAGCTCGACCCCGCCGGGGACTGGACGATCGTGCCCTACGCGCTGGCCTTCATCGGCAAGGAGAAGGACTACCTGGTCGGATACAAGGATTATATCGAGGACGGCGTGAACCTCGGCCGGCTCCTCCTCTACGTCTCCCTGGACCCGGAGATGCTGCCGTTCCTCTATTCCGCCAACCCCTATTTCGAGGTCCTGCGGACCGACTCGCTCCCGTCGCTCGGCCAGATCGACTTCGGCTGCGCCATCTACGGGCTCGACGGCCGCCTCCTCTTCAATCCCGGCAAGCTGACCGCGGCGTTGCCGGCGGGCGACCTTGACCGCCTCCGGGCCTCTCCGGACCCCTTCTGGTCGGCCTTCCTCGAGCGCGGCGCGGTCTGCGACGCCTATCTCTTCCGGGCCGGCGACCGCTGTTACAGCCTGTACGCCCCGCGCAAGAGCCTCAAGACCCAGGCCGTCGATTTCCTGCGGGTGTTCTTCCTCGGGCTGGCCGCGGCCCTGATCGCCGCCGCCGTCGCCGGCTTCTCCTCCGGCCGGGCCGCCGTCCGCAATCCCCTCCGGTCGTTCTCCAACCGCGTCTACGCGGCTTTCCTGGCCCTCGTCCTCGTCCCCCTGCTCCTGTACACGGTCTTCACGCGGAACCTCTTCGCCAGCCTCTTCGCGGAGCGGTTCGTCGAGGACTCGGCCGTCCACGCCAGCTACGCCCGGGGCCTGCTGGAGGCCTTCCTCATCATCCAGGGCGTCGAGTACTCGCCCTACCTCGCCCCTTCCGAGGACCTGGCCCTCTGGATCTCGTCGACCCTGTCGAACGACGTCATCCTCTACGACGACGCCGTCTACCTGGCCTCGAGCCGCGGCGAGTTCTTCTCGAGCGGCCTCCTGCCCGATGTCCTGGACGGCGAGGCCTACCGGGCCCTGACCGCCGGCCGCAGGCCCTTCTTCGTCCAACGGACCCGCCTGGGCGGATACTCCTTCCAGACCCTGACCGTCCCCTGCGAGTTCGAGAACACGACCCTGTTCATCTCCCTGCCCTTTCCCTTCGAGCGCGAGCAGCTCGTCCGGGCGACCCGGGAGATCGTCGAGTTCCTGGCCCTCCTGGCCGCCTTCTTCCTCGTCCTCGTCGTCCTCTTCTCCCGCGGCATCCGGAGCATGATCATCGTCCCGGTCCGCAAGCTCCTGGCCGGGACCCGGGAGGTCGGCCTGGGCAACCTCGAGGTGACCATCGAGCACCGCTCCCGCGACGAGATGATGACCCTCATCGACGGCTTCAACGCGATGATCCGCAACCTCAAGGCCCACGAGCGGGAGCTGGCCGAGATGAGCAAGAAGGTGGCCTGGGCCGAGATGGCCCGCAAGGTCGCCCACGAGATCAAGAACCCGCTCACGCCCATCCAGCTCTCGGCGGAGCACGTCCTCAAGGTCTGCGAGGACAAGCGGGGCGACCTCGACCAGGCCCTCAAGGAGTCCATGTCCTACATCATCGGCGAGGTCGAGAACCTGCGCCGCATCGCCACGGAGTTCATGGAGATCGCCCGGGACACGTCCATCCGCAAGGACGCCCTCGACCTCCGGGCCCTGCTCGAGGCGACGCTCGAGCCCTACCGGCGCATCCTCGACGAGCGCATCCGCTTCCGCGTCGTCGCCGAGGGACAGGCCTTCCGTGTCCGCGGCGACGAGGCCAAGCTGAAGACGGCCCTGCGCAACGTCGTGGCTAACGCCGTCGAGGCCATCGGGGCCCGCGGCGAGCTCGATGTCGCGATCGGCCGGCGGGGCGACGTCCTGACGGTCTCCGTCCGCGACAGCGGGCCGGGCATGGGCCGGGAAACGGTCGAGCGGATCTTCGATCTCTACTTCTCGACCAAGGAGAGCGGCACCGGGCTCGGCCTGCCCATCGCCAAGAAGATCGTCGAGGAGCACGGCGGCTCCATCCGGGTGGTCAGCGAGCCGGGCCGGGGGACCACGGTCACGATCGAGCTTCCGGCCGGTCCGTAAGCGTTGGCTTTTTGGCCCGGATTCTGGCAGAATAGCCGTAATGTCCAAGACGCTCGTCGCCTACTTCAGCCGGACGGGGAACACCAAGCTCGTCGCCGAGGCCATCTACGGGGCCCTCTCCGGCGACAGGACGCTCGCGACGATGGCCGAGGCGGGCGACCTCCGGCCGTACGGCCTGCTCTTCGTCGGCTTCCCCGTCCAGACCCACAGCGTCCCCTACCCGGTCGAGAGCTTCCTCAAGACGGTCCCCGAAGGGAAGACGATCGCCCTGTTCTCGACGCACGGTTCGGTCACCGGCAGCTCCCTCTCGCGGGAGGCCCTGGAATACGCCTCGATCCTGGTGGCCAGGGCCCGGCTCATCGGGACGTTCTCCTGCCGGGGCAAGGTCTCGATGAAGGCCCTCGAGGTCCTCATGCAGTCGCCCGAGCACGAGGCCTGGGCCGACATGGCCGCGTCGGCGGCGACCCACCCCGACGAGAGCGACCTCGCCGACGCCCGCTCCTTCGCCCGCTGGGTCCGGACCCTGGCGTCCCAGGGCCACTACCGGGGCCTCTAGCCTGGACCATTCATAAACTCGGCCCGTGCCTCATCCGGGCCCGCCCCCTCCGGCTCAGCGCTCCGCCGCCCTCGTCCGGGCGAACCCCGAGACCCCGACGAACTCGAGCGGCGCCTCCTTCTCGACCTCGTCGAAGAGCAGGTTCAGGCCCAGCGTGTCGCTCGAGATGTGCCCGGCCAGGACGACGTTGAGGCGGGCCTTCTTGGCGTTCTCGAGGGCCTCCTCGCTGATGTGCATGCCGACGATGGTGCTCACGCCCGAGGCGGCGTAGGAGTCGTAGACCGTCTTGGCGCCCTCGGTCCCGCCCGTCATCTCGATGGCGATCCGGCCGCAGCGGCCGTTCTCCGAGCCGCTGACGATCTTCGGCCCGGCCATGCGCCGCACGGCCGCCCGGTATTCCGGGATGGTCCGGAGGAGATCGACCAGGTCCTTGAGCCGGGCGGGCCTCTCCCTGTCGAACAGGGCCGCGAGGTGGGAGCTGACGCAGTTGTCGGCCGGCGTGTGGACGCACACGAGGGGCAGGCCGAGCAGGCGGGCCGCGTCGACGGTCCGGCCGTGATTGCCGGGCAGGACGCGCCGCTCGACCTCGGAGATCCGCGCGTCCAGGAGCTGCTCGGCGACCGAGATGGCCACCCCGAAGGCGGCCAGCATGTCGGACTGGACGCGCATGACGTCGGCCAGCCGGGCCAGGGCGACGCCCTGGGGGTGATGGGCGACGACGGCGTCGATCCCGGCGGCCCGGTCACGGTTGAGGGTGTGGGCGAGCAGGACCTCGGCCACGTCGATGTCGATGCCCACGGCGACCCTGCGGACCTCGGCCGCGGGGTCCCCGGCGAGGAGGCGGGTGTCGGCGTAGGGATTGAAGAGCCGGTCCGGGTCCCAGCCCTCGCGCTCGCCGTCCCCGAGCTTCTCCGAGAGGGCCCTCTCTTCCTCGAGGAGGCGGCGGACCTCGTCGGGGCCCCGGGGGTCCCTGGCGATGCCGACGGCCACGGCCTTCCTGTAGAGCGCGTCGAGTCTCATGGCTCCGTCCTTTCATCCGCTGGGCCAAAGCTAGCACGAAGCCGCCGGCGGGTCAATCCGGCCATTTGACTTTGCGGGGCCGACCCACGATAATGGGGAACGCTCTCATCATTATCCGATCGTATCATCACCCGACCGAAACGCGGAGGAGGGTGCACGGACATGCGCGTGATCATCGCCGGCACCGGCAAGTGCCTGCCCGGCTCGGACGTCCCGGGCCGGATCGTGACCAACGACGAGATCGTCGGCCTGCTCCTGGCGAACAGGGCCATCAAGCCGGGCTCGGACCGCCCCTGGGAGCCCGGGGAGCTGACCTCGGAGAAGATCACCGACCTCGTCGGCATCCGGGAGCGCCGCTGGGTCACCGACGACGTGAACACGTCGGACCTGGCCCTGGTCGCCGCCGAGCGGGCCCTCCGCGAGGCCGGCATCGGCTGGGAGGACGTCGGCATCCTGGCCGTCGGCAGCTCGACCCCGGAGGCTTATTTCCCCTCGACGGCCTGTTTCACCCTGTACAAGGCCATCAAGAAGAAGGTCGACGCGGGCGAGTGGGACGAGCGGGTCGCCCGGGCCGCCCTGCGCATCCCGGCCTTCGACGTCCTGGCCGCCTGCACGAGCGGGCTCTACGCGATCGACCTCGTCCGCAAGCACCTCCTGTTCGAGGAGACGGCCTCCCCCTACGGCCTGGCCGTGAGCGCCGAGGTCTTCAGCCGGATGGTCGATTTCTCCGACACCAACTCGGACCTCTGGGGCGACGCGGCGGGGGCGGTGGTCCTGAAGCGGGCCGAGGGACCGGCCGGGATCATCTGCACCGAGGTCGGCACGGACCCCTGGAGGGCGGACACCACCTACAGCGTCGGCAAGGACATGCGCCACCACGAGGCGCCGGTCCGGCCCAACGCCATGATGAAAGGGCACGAGATCCAGAAGTTCGTCCTCAAGATCATCCCCGAGCTCATCGAGCGGACCGTCGCCAAGGCCAACCGGTTCACGGACGGCGGGCGCCGGATCGGCGTGAGCGACATCGGCCTGTTCGTCTGCCACCAGGCCAACGCCCGCATCTTCGACTTCCCGGCCAAGAAGCTGGGCATCCCGCCCGAGAGGTTCTACGTCAACGTCGACCGCCGGGGGAACACCTCGTCGGCGTCCGTCCTGCTGGCCCTGCGCGAGGCCTACGAGGAGGGCCGGATCAAGAAGGGCGACCTGGTCATGCTCCTCGCCTTCGGCGGCGGGCTGACCTGGGCGGCCATGATCGTCGAGTGGTAGCCGGCCGCCCCTCGACCAGTGACCGACCGGGTCAGTCGGACAGGAACACGATCCGGAAATCCCTGAACTCCCCCGTCGCGGGCTCGCGCCGGACATCGAAGGAATCGATCCGGGCCAGGCGCGGGCCCTCTTCGAGCCGCTCGAGGAACGCTTCGACATCGTCCCCCGTCCCCTCGGCCAGGGCCTCGACCCGCCCGTCGGGGAGGTTCCGGACCCACCCGGTCACTCCAAGGCGGGCGGCGCATCCCACGGCGAAGAAGCGGTAGGCCACGCCCTGGACCCGGCCGGCGACGAAAACGCGCACCCGAACGGTCTCCCGGCCCATGGCCGCCGCGCCCTCCTTCCTCCAGTCAATACCCCAGGGCCGGAAGGATTGTCAACTGCGCCCGCCCCCCGTTCCGTGATAGAATCGTCCCGCTCGGAGGAGGCGGCCGCGCCCATGTCGAAGAACCTGGTCTCCATCGCCGGCTGGGACCCCTCGGCCGGGGCCGGGGCGCTCTTGGACCTCCGCGTCTTCGAGCGGCTGGGCCACCGGGGCTTCGCCGTCCTGACCGCCCTGACCGCGCAAGGGCCGTCCGGGGTCCGGGCCGTCTTCCCCGCGACGGCCCGGGCCGTGTCGGGGCAGTTCGAGCGGCTGGCCGACGGCCTCGAGATCGGCGGCCTCAAGGTCGGCATGCTGGCGACCGCGGCCAATCTCCGGGCGACGGCCCGGATCCTCGAGCGCCGGGCCGGCCTGCCGCGCGTCGTCGATCCCGTCCTGCGCTCGAGCTCCGGCGCGGCGCTCCTCGAACGGGCCGCCTGGGCCCGGCTCCTCGACGAGCTCGAGGGCCGGGCCGAGCTCATCACCCCGAACCTCGACGAGGCCGGGGCCTTGACCCGAAGAACCGTCCGCACCGTCGCCGAGATGAAGCTGGCCGCGGAGAAGATCCACCTCCGCTCGGGCATCCCGTGCCTGGTCAAGGGCGGCCACCTCGAGGGGCCGGCGACCGACATCCTCTTCGACGGGACGGGGTTCTTCGCCTTCTCCCACCCGCGGCTCGCCCGGAACGTCCGCGGCACGGGCTGCTTTCTCGCCTCGGCCGTCCTCTGCTACCTGGCCGAGGGGCGGCCGCTCAAGGAAGCCTGCGGCCTGGCGATCTTCCGCGTCGGCAAGGCCATGCGCGCGGCCGTGCCGGCCGGCCCGGGCGTGTGGGCCTTCGATCTCTCCTGAGTCAGCCCACGAGGGCCCGGAACCGCTCGGGGGAGATGTTGCCGCCGCTGACGACGGCGACGACCGTCCGGCCGGCCCGCTTCCCGGGGTCCCGGAGCAGGGCGGCGAACGGGAGCGCCCCGGCGCCTTCGACCATCCGGCCGTGGGCGGCCTCGACGCGGGCCAGGCCCCGGGCGATCAGGCCCTCGGGGACGACCTCGATCGCGTCGACGAGGTCGCGGCAGAGCGGGAAGGTGATGGCGCCGGGCTCGATGCCGCCGGCCACGGCGTCGGCGATCGTCTCGCGCTCGTCGATGTCGACGAGCCGCCCGGCGGCGAGGGAGGCGGCCATGAAGGCGGACGTCTCGGGCTCGACGCCTATAATCCGGACGCCGGGGCGAAGGGCCTTGAGGACACCGGCGGTCCCGGCGATGAGCCCTCCCCCGCCGACGGGGACGAGGACGTCGTCGAACCGGGCGGGCTCTTCGGCCAGCTCGAGGCCGAGCGTCCCGGCCCCGAAGACGATGTCCCAGTCGTTGTAGGGCGAGACGAAGACGCGGCCAGTCCGGGCGGCGAATTCGCGGGCCAGGGCCTCGGACCTGTCGCAGCTCGCGCCCCGGACCTCGACGTCGACGCCCAGGGCCTCGATCCGCTCCTTCTTGACCGGAGCGACGGTCTCGGGCAGGAAGAGCTTGAGGTCGACGCCCTCGAGCCGCGAGGCGCGGCTGATGGCCAGGCCGTGATTGCCGGTCGAGGCCGAGACGACACCCCGGCGCTTGTCCTCCTCCGAGAGCGTCCGGAGCTTGTTGAGGGCGCCGCGGAGCTTGAACGAGCCGGTCGTCTGGTCGCACTCCCACTTGACGAAGACCTCGGCTCCGAGCTCCCGGCTCCACGATTCGGAGTATTCGAACGGCGTCCGCTCGATGTCCGCCTTGATCCGACCGAAGGCCTCCCGGACCCTGGCCGCGAAATCGACCTTCGTTTCGCCCATCTCCGTCCTCCGCTTCCTACGATACCACAGCGTTCCCCGACTAAGAAGTCCATTCCCAACGAGTACAAGGCCGCGGAAAAGGGCCCGAGGGGAATCGCGGAGTGAGCATAAAGCGGCAATTTAGCCGACGTCGGGACGGAGACCTAAGAGCGGGCTCCGGACCGTGGCGGCGTGAAGAATTGCCGCAGCGAACGGAGTCGATCCCCGAGGTCCCTCCACGGCCGGCGGGATCCGGATTGCGAATTGTGATTCAGGCGCGCGAGGCGTAGAATATCCGGAGCATGGCCGAGTATTTCGTGGGCACGGCGGGCTGGAGCTACGAGGACTGGGAAGGCGTCGTCTATCCGGCCGCGAAGCCCCGCGGCTTCCACGCCCTGTCCTACCTACCCGCCTTCATCGACATCGTCGAGGTCAACAGCACCTTCTACCGTCCGGCCCCGCCGGCCATGGTCCGGTCCTGGCTCAAGAGGCTCGAGGGCCGGCCGGGATTCCTTCTTTCGCTGAAGCTCTACCAGGCCTTCACCCACGCCCGGGAGGGCTTCGGCCGGAAGGACGTCGACGACGTCCGCCGGGCGGCCGACCTCGTCCGTCTCGGGGGGCGGCTGGCCGCCCTGCTCGTCCAGTTCCCCTGGTCCTTCCGGAACACGCCCGGGAACCGGGACTACCTGCGGCGCCTCCTCGAGACGCTCGCCGGCTACCCTCTGGCCGTCGAGGTCCGCCACGCCGGCTGGGACGAGCCGTCCTTCTACGGCCTGCTAGAGGAGCGCGGGGCGGCCTTCTGCAACATCGACCAGCCCGTGATCGGCGAGTCGATCGGGCCGTCCGCGGTCAGCACGACGCCCGACTTCGCCTACGTCCGCCTCCACGGCCGCAACTCTAAGAACTGGTTCCGCGAGGGGGCCGGGCGCGACGACCGCTACGATTACCTTTACGCCCGGGACGAGCTCGGCGACTGGGTCTCCCGGATCGAGCAGCTCGGCCGGGCGAGCGGCAAGGTCTACATCGTCGCCAACAACCACTACCGGGGGCAGGCCATGGCCAACGCCCTCCAGCTCCGGAACATGCTCACGGGAGAGAAGGTGGACGTCCCCGAGCCGTTGCTCGAGAAATACCCGGTCCTGCGGGACATCGTCCGGGCCGTCGAGGCCGGGCGGAGGGGGCTCTTCGACGAGGGCCGGACGGGCGGGCCGGGCGACAGGGGAGGGACCTCATGAACTGGTGGGAGACGGATTTCCTGGCCGTCCGGGAGAACAGGCTCTTCATCGCCGGCCGCGACGCCGTCGGCCTGGCCGAGCGCCACGGGACGCCGCTCTACGTCTACGGCAAGGGCCGCATCCTCGAGCGCTACGGCCGCCTCGAGGACGCCATGGCCCGCCACTCCCCTCTCGAGGCCAGGATCTGCTACGCCATGAAGGCCAACCCCCATCGGGGCATCCTGCGCCTTCTCCGGCGCCGCGGCGCCTGGATCGACGCCGTCTCGCCGGGCGAGGTCGAGACGGCGCTCCAGGCCGGCTTCCCCGCCGAGCGCATCCTCTTCACCGGGACGAGCGTCAGCCGGGCCGACCTGCGGTCGGTCTTCGCCGTCGCCGGGCTGACGGTCAACATCGACGCCGCCGAACAGCTCGACCTCATGAGCGAGGTCAAGCGCGAGTTCCCGGCCCGGACGGTCCGCGTCTCCGTGCGCTGGA
Source organism: Acidobacteriota bacterium (assembly GCA_029569255.1). Classification (GTDB taxonomy): domain Bacteria; phylum Acidobacteriota; class Aminicenantia; order Aminicenantales; family Saccharicenantaceae; genus RBG-16-66-30. Next base: position 85,263 of record JAKQUO010000045.1, read on the forward strand.
ACCCGGGCATCGGGCGGGGCATCAACGCTCGGGTCATCACCGCCGGGAAGCGCTCCTCCGACGGCACGCCCATCAAGTTCGGCGTCGAGGGGAAGAAGGTCCTCGGCGTCTTCGCCCGGGCCCGCAAGCTGGGCTTCCGCCCGGTCGGCCTCCATCAGCACCTCGGCTCGGGCTGGGTCAGGGAGGACGCGCCCATGGTCCGGGCCGCGGTCGACCGCATGGTCCGCAAGGCCCGCGAGCTCGAGCGGGCCGGGTTCCGGCTCGAGTTCCTGGACTTCGGCGGCGGCTTCGGGCCGCGCTACCTGAGGACCCGGTCGGTCTTCCCGGTCGAGGACCACATCGCCTACCTCTCCCGGGCCGTGGCCGGGGCCGGCCTCGGCGTCAAGGCCCTGGCCCTCGAGCCCGGCAAGTACCTGGTCGGCGACGCCGGCGTCCTGCTCCTCGGCGTCGAGTACATCAAGGAGAGCTACGGCAACATCTTCGCCTGCGTCGACGGCGGGACGTTCAACACCGTGCCCCGGCCGGCCATCTATCCCTCCGCCCACCACGTCATCGTCAACGCCGGCCGCGTCGACGCCGCCGCGAAGGCCCGGGTCACCGTGGCCGGGAACATCTGCGAGACCGGCGACGTCTTCGGCCGGGAGCGGCTCATGCCCCTGCCCGCGAGCGGCGACGTGCTGGCCGTCCTCGGCGCCGGCGCCTACTGCCGGAGCATGGCCTCGCGCTTCAACCTGAGGGGGATCCCGCGGGAGGTCCTCATCTGAGGCGCGCGGCGGCCGCCCTTATTTTTTAAGGAAGGCGATGATCTCGTCGCAGTCCGGCAGCTGGGGGATGTCGTACTCCTTGATGAGGACGACGCGGCCGCCCTCGTCGACGACGATGACGGCCCGGTCCGAGAAGCCGTCCTCCTCGCGGAAGAGGCCCAGGGCGTGGGCCACGGCGCCGTGGGGCCAGAAATCGCACAGCAATCGCGTCTCCTTGATCCCCAGCTCCCTGGCCCAGGCGTGCTTGCTCGGGAACGAGTCGACGCTGATGCCGACGGCGACGGTGTTGAGGCGGTCGAACTCCGGCTTGCGGCTCTCCAGGGCCTTCATCTGCTCGGCGCAGACCGGGGTCCAGGCCAGCGGGTGGAACGACAGCAGGACCCGCCGCCCGGCGAAGTCCGAGAGCTTGAAATCCCGGTTGTGGTGGTCCTTGAGCGTGAAGTCCGGCGCGATGTCCCCCTCCCAGATCGTCCGTGTGTTTCCCATCGGTCCCTCCCTCGGCGCATTATGGCACAGTCGCCCGGCCGGGACAAGCCCGCGGGCCGTTTCCGCCGCCGGCCGCCGAGCCGCGGCCCGCGACCCCGGCTCCGGGTCCGGAGCGCGGTTCTCCCGTTCGACGTCCCGACAGCGGGCCCGCCGGACGCCATCCGGGCCGAGGCGAGGGAGGCGTTCGAGGGAGTCGGCGGCGACGGCGGCCGCGTCCTGTCCCGCTGCGGCCGCTTCTCCGGGGCGCCCCCGCGGCATCTCCGGGACTGCGCCGAGGCCGCCCGGCCATGCGCCTACCGACCGGCGCCGTCGTCGAAGCGAAAGACCTCTTCGATCGGCAGGCCGAAGACCTTGGCGATGTCGTGGGCCAGCCGGAGCGACGGATTGTACTTGCCCTTCTCCAGGAAGACGATGGTCTCGCGGCGGACGCCGACGCGCAGGGCCAGCTCCTGCTGCGACAGGCCGGCCCCGGCCCTCAGCTCTCTGATCCGGTTAGACATTCTTGGTCCCGAAGAACCGGACGCCGAGCCAGCAGAACAGGAACACGACGGCCATGCCGGCGATGCCGGTGCCGACCAGGCTGCGGGCCGGAAGGGCGACCTTGTCCCCGATGGACATGACGAAGAGCCACATGTAAAGGGAGACGTAGTAGGCCAGGGACGTGGCCCGGGTCATGATCCTCTTCGAGAGCTCGTCCTCCGCCGGTTCTCCATGGCGACGGTGACGGAGCCGCGTCAGGCCGAGTGCGGCGGCGAAACCGACGAGAACGAACGCAAGGCCCGTGGTCGCGATCTCCCAGCCGTCGCCGGCGACCCGGCCCTCGAGCATCCAGGCCGCCAAGCCCGCCAGCACGAGCGCGCCGACCGCGAAAATGACGATCGTCTTTTTCATCTCTCCTCCGAATCGAACTCGATGTTGATTAATTCTAACATAGTGATATTATTCTAACATATTGTTAGAAATAGTCAACATATTAAAAAAAATTTCTTCCACGTTGCGTGGGTTGGAAGGGCCGGCAGATGGGGACATGCCCTCCCGGTACGAGTCCCCGTTCAGGCATTCAGGCCTACGGGACACGTACCGGGGCGGTACATGTCCCGACGCGCGCCCGCGGCTATCGGTCCGTACAAAACTTCAAACTGATGATCTATCTGATCGCCGGTCATCTGGGACTCCTGCCCACTTGAAACGTCGAGGAGCCAATATATATTTCATTTATATGCATATATTTACGCTCGATTCAGCCCGGGTCATTCACGAATCGAGGCGAACCGGATACGAGGCCCGAGGGGTGAAGCTGTGCTCTTCGGTACCGCGAATCCCCGAGCGCGAAGACGATGGGGGCCGGAACGCGGACGCCCCCGGGCAAAAAATCCTTGCCCTCCCCCCGAAGTTATGGTTTAAAATCGTGCCTTGCGAAATCCACCGGGAAAGGACCCCGCCATGAAAAGAGCTCTCGCCGTCCTGACCGTCCTCGCCTGCTGTCTCGGCCTGGCCCGCGCCGCCGAGCCGGCCGGACGCACCGGCTATTACCGCTTCCCGGCCATCCACGGCGACACCGTCGTCTTCGTTTCCGAAGGCGACCTGTGGACGGTCGACGTCCGCGGCGGCGCGGCCCGGCGCCTGACCTCGCACTCGGGCGTCGAGTCCGCCCCGGCCGTCTCCCCCGACGGCCGGACCCTGGCCTTCTCGGCCCAGTACGAGGGCCCGACCGAGGTCTACGCCATGCCGCTGGCCGGCGGGCTGCCCGCGCGCCGCACCTTCGCCGGGCAGGCGGCCGCGGTCGTCGGCTGGACGCCTGACGGCCGGGTCCTCTACGCCACCCAGAAATACTCGGGCCTGCCCAACACCCAGCTCGTCGTCCTCGACCCGGCGACGAACGCCGAGACGCTCCTGCCCCTGAGCCAGGCCGCCGACGGCTCCTTCGACCCGTCCGGCCGGACCCTCTACTTCACCCGTCTCCCCTTCCAGGGCAGCTACACGAAACGGTACCAGGGCGGCACGGCCCAGAACCTCTGGTCCTACACTCTCGGCGCTCCCGAGGCCGCTCCCCTGACCGCCGACTACGCCGGGACGAGCAAGAACCCGATGGTCTGGAAGGACAGGGTCTATTTCCTGAGCGACCGCGACGGCTCCATGAACATCTGGTCCATGGACCTTCGGGGCGGCGACCTCAAGCGGCACACCTCCCACAAGGGCTTCGACGCCAGCTCCCCGAGCCTCGACGCCGGCCGGATCGCCTACCAGCTGGTGGCCGACCTCCGCGTCTACGACATCGCCGCCGGGACCGACACGGCCCTGGCCGTCACCCTGCCCTCCGATTTCGACCAGATGCGCGAGCGCTGGGTGAACCGTCCGCTCGACTGGCTGACATCGGGCCACGTCTCCCCGAACGGCGACCGCGCCGTCTTCGTCTCGCGGGGCCACGTCTTCGTCGCGCCCGCCGGCGACGGCCGCTGGGTCCGCGTCACCCGCCGGGAGGGCGTCCGGGCCCGGGCGGCCCGGTTCCTGGGCGACGGCAAGAGCCTCATGGTCCTCACCGACGAGACCGGCGAATGGGAGTTCCACCGCTATCCGGCCGACGGCCTCGGCCCCGCCGAGCGGCTGACGGACGGGGCCAAGGTCATCCGCTTCGACGGCCTGCCCTCGCCCGACGGCAAGTGGCTCGCCTTCGCCGACAAGGACTACCAGCTCTGGCTCCTCGAGGTCGGGAAAAGAACCCCGGCCCGGATCGCCGTGTCCGAGGTCGGGATGTTCTCGGACCTGGCCTGGTCCCCCGACAGCCGCTGGCTGGCCTACGTCGAGGGCGCCCCGAACGGGTTCAGCCGGATCGTCCTCCACGAGGCCGCGACCGGCCGGCGCGCCGAGCTGACCAACGACCGGGTCGACTCCTACGGGCCGGCCTGGAGCCCGGACGGCAAATGGCTCTACTTCCTTTCGGACCGGTATTTCCAGAGCGTCGTGGGCTCGCCCTGGGGGGCCCGGCAGCCCGAGCCCTATTTCGACAAGACGGCCAAGGTCTACGCCGCGGCCCTCGGCGGCAAGGACCCCTTCCCCTTCGCCCCGGCGACGGAGCTGCAGGGCGAGAAGAAGGAGGCCGGCGACGACAAGGCCCCGGAGCCCAAGGCCGCGGCGGCCAAAGACGGCGCCGCCAGGGACGCGTCCAAGCCGGCGCCCGGCGTCAAGGTCGAGATCGCCCTGGACGGGCTCGCCGGCCGCGTCTTCGAGGTGCCGTTGCCGCCGGGCGTCTACAGCGGCCTGGCCGTGGGCGACAAGGCCCTCTTTTTCATCGACCAGGGCTCCAGCGCCTCCGGCCAGCCCAAGCTCCAGGCCGCCGAGATCAAGAACCGCGGCGTCCAGGCCAGGACGCTCATGGAGGACGTCCGCCAGTTCGAGCTCACGGCCGACGGCAAGAAGCTCTTCGTCCGCAAGGGCGGCGACCTCTACGTCATCGACGCCGGCACGGCCCAGCCGACGAGCCAAACCCTGGCCGAGCGCCGCATCGACCTCTCGAAGTGGGCCTTCTCCGTCGACCCGCGCGAGGAGTGGCGGCAGATGTTCCTCGACGCCTGGCGCATGGAGCGCGACTACTTCTACGACCGCAACCTCCACAACGTCGACTACGAGGGCCTCCTCGAGCGCCACCGGCCCTTCGTCGAGAGGGTCAGCGACCGGGCCGAGCTCAACGACCTGCTGGCCCATCTCGTCGGCGAGCTCTCGGCCCTGCACACCTTCGTCCGCGGCGGCGACCTGCGGCAGCCTCCGGACAACGTCTCGCCCGGCTCGCTCGGGGCGCGCCTGGCCCGCGACGAGGCCAAGGGCGGCTACCGCATCGCCCACATCTACCGGGCCGACCCCGAGTACCCGGACAACCTCTCGCCGCTCGGCCGGCCGATGTCGGCCATCCGGGAAGGCGACACGATCGTCGCCATCAACGGCGTCCCGGCGCTGAGCGTCCCCGACCCGTCGCTCCTCCTGCGCAACACGGCCGGCCAGCAGGTCCTGCTCGAGGTCAAGCCGGCTGCGGGCGGGCCGGCCCGCAAGGAGATCGTCGTGCCCATCACCCCGGGCGCCGAGTCCGACCTGCGCTACTCCGAATGGGAGTACACCCGCCGGCTCGAGGTCGAGAAGGCGGGGAAAGGCGCCATCGGCTACGTCCACCTCCGGGCCATGGGCGGGGCGAACTACACCGAGTGGGTCAAGAACTTCTACCCGGTCTTCGACCGCCAGGGCCTCGTCATCGACGTCCGCCACAACCGCGGCGGCAACATCGACTCCTGGATCCTGGAGAAGCTCCTGCGGCGGGCCTGGTTCTACTGGCAGAGCCGGGTGGGCAAGCCGACCTGGAACATGCAGCACGCCTTCCGCGGCCACATGGTCGTCCTCTGCAACGAACGGACGGCCTCGGACGGCGAGGCCTTCGCCGAGGGCTTCCGGCGGCTCGGCCTGGGCCGGGTCATCGGGACGCGGACATGGGGCGGCGAGATCTGGCTGAGCCAGTCCAATGTCCTCGTCGACCGCGGCATCGCCTCGGCCGCGGAAACGGGCGTCTACGGGCCCGAGGGCGAGTGGCTCATCGAGGGCCGCGGCGTCGAGCCGGACATCGTCGTCGACAACCTGCCGCGCGCGACCTTCGACGGCCGCGACGCCCAGCTCGAGGCCGCCGTCAAGCACCTCCAGGAGCTCATCGCCAAGGACCCCGTCGACGTGCCCAAGCCGCCGCCCTATCCCAAGAAGTGAAGGGGCCGGCCGACCCGACGGACGGACCCGTCGGACCTTGACAGGCCGGCGCGCCTGTGCTAGAAGCGGGCCCGGGGACAAGCCGGGGAGCCGGCCCCCTTGAGGGCCGCGGGGACCGAGGCGGCGACGATGACGCTGGTCGAGAGACTCAAGTCCAACCGGACGGTCCGGAGCTTTCTCCTGTTCCTGGCCGTCCTGGGCCCCGGCATCGTCACCGGCAGCGTCGACAACGACGCCGGCGGCATCACGACCTACTCGGTGGCCGGGGCCTCCTACGGCTATCATCTCCTCTGGACCCTGATCCCGTCCTTCATCCTCCTTCTCGTCGTCCAGGAGATGAACGCCCGCATGGGCGTTGTCACCGGCAAGGGGCTGGCCGACCTCATCCGGGAGAACTTCGGCCTCAAGGTCACGTTCGTCATCTTCCTGGGCCTGGTCGTCGCCGACATCGGCAACACGGCCACCGAGTTCGCCGGCGTCGCCGGGAGCATGACGGCCCTCGGCGTCAGCAAGTACATCTCCGTCCCCGTCGTCGCGGTCGGCGTCTGGCTCCTGGTCTCGAAGGGCAACTACCGCACGGCCGAGCGGATCTTCCTGTTCTTCAGCTTCTGCCTGCTGTCCTACGTCGTCTCGGCCGTCCTGGCCCGGCCCGACTGGGCCCAGGTCGGGACGGCTTTGGTCCGGCCGCGGATGCGATTCGACGTCAGGTACCTGAGCATGGTCCTGGGCATCGTGGGGACGACCATCGCACCCTGGATGCAGTTCTACATGCAGTCGGCCGTCATCGAGAAGGGCATCAAGATCGAGAAGTACAGGTACGCCGTCTGGGACGTCGTCATCGGCTGCGTGGCCACGGTCGTCGTCGCCTTCTTCATCATGGTCGCCTGCGCCGCCACGCTCCACGTCAAGGGCATCGTCATCCATGAGGCCAAGGACGCGGCCATGGCCCTTCAGCCGCTGGCCGGGCCCCTGGCGGCCGAGCTCTTCGCCTTCGGGCTGTTCATCGCCTCGGTCTTCTCGGCCGCCATCCTGCCGCTGGCCACCGCCTTCTACGTCTGCGAGGCCTTCGGCTTCGAGGCCGGCATCAACAAGAAGATCCGCGAGGCCCCGCAGTTCTACACCCTGTTCGGGTCGATCATGGGCCTGGCCGTCCTGATCATCCTCATCCCGGGCGCGCCTCTCATCGGCATCACCATCTGGTCCCAGGTCCTCAACGCCGTGATGCTGCCGATCGTCCTCGTCTCGATGATCCGCCTGGTCAACGACAGGAAGATCATGGGCTCGCACGTCAACAAGCCCGTCCAGAACGCCATCGGCTGGACGAGCGCGGCGGTCCTCCTGGGCCTGACGGCGGCCCTCCTTCTCACGCAGCTCATCGGGGCCGTCGGCCGGAGGTGAGCCCGATGACCGGCCCCGGCCCGCGCCCCGACTCCCCGCCCGCGGCGGCGGAGCGCGTCTTCGTCTACCTCTCGGAGCTCCTCGGCCGACGGGTCGCCGCGGCGGACGGCCGACGGCTCGGGAAGCTCGTCGACCTCAAGGTCCGGCTCGGCGAGGCCTTCCCCAAGGTCGTGACGGCGCGCGTGCGGGCGCGGCGGGGGGGCGCGCTGGCCTTTCCCTGGCCCGGCGTGGCCGCGTTCGCCGGCGACACGGTCGTGATGAGGCCGGGCGCCGAGCCGCGGCCCGCTCCGCCCGAGGTCCCGGCCGAGGAGATGCTGCTCCGCGAGGAGCTCCTGGACAAGCAGGTCCTGGACATGTCCGGGGCGAAGATCGAGCGCGTGAACGACGTCCACCTCCTCGTCCACGACGGCGACCTGAGGCTCGTCCACGTCGACATCGGCAAGCGCGGCATCCTCCGGCGGCTCGGCCTGCTCCGCCCCGTCGAAGGGCTGACCCGGTGGTTCTTCGAGTACGAGTTCCCCGAGGTCCTGGTGTCCTGGAAACACGTCCAGCCCCTCGGCGCCGACCTCGGCCGCGCGGACCTGAAGCTCAGCGTCGGGGCCCGGGGCCTCCACGACCTCCACCCGTCGGAGCTGGCCGACATCCTCGAAGACGCGCTCCTGGTTTTCCCGGTCGAGGTCCTCGAGGAAAAACCAGGAGCGCGTCTTCGAGGCCCTCGACCTCGGGAAGGCGGCCGACACGCTCCAGGAGGTCGACCCGCGGCTGCAGCGGTCCCTCCTCGAGGCCGCGCCGCTCGACAAGGCCTCCGGCCTGCTCGAGGAGATGGAGCCCGACGAGGCGACGGAGCTGCTGGCCGAGCTCTCCGAGGACAGGAAGGCCGAGCTCTTCCGGAGAATGCGGCGGCCGCGCCGCGAGGTCCTCGAGGAGCTCCTGACCTACAAGGAGGGGACGGCCGGACGGATCATGACCAAGGACTTCCTGGCCGTGCGGGAGGACCGGACGATCGGCGACGCCGTCCGCGCCTTCCGGGACACGGCCCACCCCCTCGAATCGTCCGCCTACATCTTCGTCATCGACCCCGAGGGCCGCCCGCGCGGGGTCATCACCCTGCGCCACCTGCTCCTCGCCGGCCCCGAGACGCCGGTCCGGAGCCTCATGAACCCGCGCCTCGTCACCGTCCGGGCCGACGACGGCATCGAGTCGGCGGCGGACGTCCTCGGCAAGTACAAGTTCCTGATGGTCCCCGTCGTCGACGCGGCCGGCGTCCTGGCCGGGGTCATCACCTACCAGGACATCATGGAGGAGACGCGATGACCTCGCGAAGGCCGGCCAGCGCCTCCGGCGCCTCTCCACGCGGCCCTTCGGGAACGCGCCTCCGTCAGAACGAACTGAGGAAAGCGCACCGCGTGATCTTGGGGACGCCCTCCCCATCGAGGCGGACCTCGCCCCGGAGGAAACAGACGGGCGGCGTCCCGTAGGCGGCGCAGCGGCTCTCCCCGACGCCTTCCAAGAGCCCCGTCTCGTCCTCGAACACGTAAAAATACTTCGCGGCGCCTGCCGCCCGCCGGCGGGCGTCGACGACCCGGACGACGAGCTCGACCATGGCCCCGGCGCAGCCCTTGAGGTCCTTGATCCTGAGCGGCGGCCTTTTCCCCGCGTAGAGCTCGAGGTCGTCCCCCTCCGGCAGGAAGCCGAGGGCCTCGAAGAGCAGGCGCCGTTTCTCGCCGGGGGAGATGTCGGCCACCTCGTCCATGTCCTCGAGCCCCCGGAAGTAGCGCAGGACCTGGCGCGTCCGCCGCGGCTCGAGGGAGTCGAAGACGCCGGCCTTGATGAGGGTCAGGAGCTCGGCCCGGCCGGGCTTCGTCCGGGCCAGGACGTCCTCGACCGAGAGGTACTCGCCGCCGGCCCGCCGCTCGTCGAGGAGGCGCTCGACCGTCCTCGCGCCCAGGCCCTTGATCGCGCCGAGGCCGACGCGGATCGCCGCCCCGCCGCCCGCCCGGGGCTCGACCTCGAACCCGGCGGCGCTGCGGTTGGCGTCCGGCCCGAGCAGGCGCAGGCCGCAGCGCTTGGCCTCGGCGACGTACTCGGGCAGATCGTAGTAGCCGCCGCCGGCGTTGAGCACGGCCGCGAAATACGCCGCCGGGTGGTGGACCTTGAGGTAGACGGCCTGGTAGGCCATGGCGGCGTAGGAGGCGCTGTGGGCCTTGTTGAAGGAGTAGGAGGAGAACTTCTCCATGGTCTCCCAGAGCCGCTCGATCTCCGGCGCCGCGTAGCCGCGCTCGCCGGTCTCGCGGACGAACTTGGCCCGGAGCGCCGGGTCGACGGCCCGGCCCTTTTTCAGGCTCCGCCGCAGGAGGTCGCCTTCCTCCGGGGGCAGGCCGGCCGCCCGCTCGGCGATCTGCATGACCTGCTCCTCGTAGAGGAGGATGCCGCCGGTCTCGGGCAGGATGCGGGCCAGGAAGGCGTCCCCGCCGGGCGAGGGACGTTCCGGGGACATGTCCCCTTGGCACGTGTCCCCGGTTTTTCGCCGCCGCAGGAGCGCCTCCTTCATGCCGCTCTCGGTCGGGCCCGGGCGGACCAGGGCCAGGGCCTGGGTGACCTCGTGGATGTCCCTCGGCTTCATCCGCCGCAGCAGGTTCATCATGGCCGGGCTCTCGACCTGGAAGCAGCCGACCGTCCGGGCCGACCGCAGGGCCGCGTAGGTCGCCGCATCGCCCGGCGGGAGCTCCCGCAGCTTGAGCTTCTCTTTCGTCTCCGAGATGGCCGCCAGGCCCCGGACCGAGAGGAGGTCGAGCTTGACGAGGCGCAGGTCCTCGACCGCGTCCTTGTCGAAGTGGGTCATGCGCAGGCCCTTGGCCGAGGTCTCGAGGGGCAGCCGGCGCTCGACCGGCCCCGGGGTCAGGATGACGCCGCCGACGTGGAGGGAGACCTCGTGGAAGACGTCCTGGAGCTCGGCGGCGAGCTTCCAGGCCTCGAGGCGGCCCGGCGCCGGGGCGGCCAGGCGCAGCGAGGACGGCTCGGCGAAACACGGCGCCCGCTTGGAGAGGCCCCGGGCCTCGTCGGGCGGGGCGCCGAAGGCCCGGAGCGTCTCGTAGAGGGCCGAGCGGGCCCCGAAGTCCTTGAGCGAGCAAACGTAGGCCGCGCCGGTCTTGCCCGCGCCGTAGCGCTCGAGGACGTAGGCCAGGACCTCGTCGCGGCGCCGGGAGTCGAAGTCGAGGTCGATGTCGGGCGGGTCGGGCCGGCCGCGGTTGAGGAAGCGCTCGAAGTAGAGGTCGAACTCGATCGGGTTGACGTGGGACAGGCCCAGGAGCCAGGCCAGGAAGGACGACGCCCCCGAGCCGCGCAGGTTGTGGAGGATGCCGCGGCGGCGGGCGAACCCGACGATGTCGTGGACGACGAGGAAGTAGGGGCCGAAGCCGGACTCGTCGATCGCGGCCAGCTCGCGGCGGGCCCGCTGGCGCTCCTTCCAGGTCAGGTCCTTGGCGGCCGCGAGCCGCTCCATGACGACCTCGCGGAGGCCGCGGGGGAAGAGGTCGGCCGGCAGGCCGGGGACGACGTCCTCGAAGACGAAGCCGCATTTCCCGGCGACGTCGAAGGTCCGGCCCAGGGCGGCCTTGGCCGCGTCGCCGAAGCGGCCCAGGGCCAAGGCCTCCTGGCCCGGGCCGAAGAGCTTCATCCGGCCGAGGAGCCGGTCGCGCTCGGGCGGATAGGGGACCTTCTTCTCGATGGCGTGGAGGAGGACCATCCGCTCCGGGCTGGACAGGTATTTCACCGGGTTGGCCCAGACGAAAGAGCCGGGGGACATGTACCTCCGGTACGTGTCCCCGTTTTCAACGATCCGGCCGAAGTTCGCGAAGTCCGCCCCGATGTAGAGGTCGCCCGGCCCGGCCTTCTCCCGCAGGTCGGCCAGCATCTCGGCCTCGTTCGGCCGAGGGGACACGTGCTTGTATGTGTCCCCTTTCTCGTCTCCCGGCTTGGGGGACGGGCCCTCGCCGGCCCCCCGCCCGTCCGGCACGTAGATCACGACGAGGCCCGCGGCGTCGCGGACCTCGCGGCGGTTGAGGACCTCCACGAGGTTCGAGTAGCCCTCGCGCGTCTTGACCAGGAAGACGAACCGCCGGCCGCCCAGCTCGAGCTCGCAGCCGAAAAGGGGCCTGAAGCCGCCGGCCGGCGCGAGGCGCTTCCACTTGCCCCAGCCGTAGATGTTGCCGATATCGGCCAGGGCCGCGGCCGGCAGCCCCCGGCGCGCCGCGAAGGCCGCCGCCTCCCCGAGCGTGACGCTCCCTCTCCCGCGGCTGTAGACCGAGTGCAGGCGCAGGGGGACGAACACGGCGCTCCCGTCCCTCCCCTCACTTCGTCAGCGAGGCCGTCTTGAGGACGTAGCCCCGCCGCGGGTCGGCGGCGTAGACGGCGTCGAGCATCCTCTCCCGGGCCGTCAGGACGGCGCCGAAGCCGTACTTGTCCCGGACCTTGTCGATGGCCCCGCCGAGCCGCTCCGGCCGCTCCGAGTAGGGCTCGAAGAGGGCCGGGGGCCGGACCCGGACCAGGTCCGCGGCCTTGACCCCGACCAGGCGCAGGGCCAGCCGCGAGCCGGCCACGAGGTCGAGGAAGAGCTCCTCGGCGACCTTGTAGATCCCGGCCATGTCCTGGAGCGGCGACAGGACCAGGCGGCGCTTGATCTCGGTCTTGAAATCGGCGTAGCGGGCCTTGACCTCGATGACGTGGGCGTAGAGCCGGTCCTCCCGCAGGGCCAGGGTCAGCCGGTCGCAGAGGTAGGCCAGGTGGGCCAGCAGCAGGCGGCGGTCCCAGAGGTCCTCGAGGAAGGTCGTTTCGCGCGAGACCGACTTGGGCAGGGTCCGCGAGACGAGCGGCCGGCTGTCGAGGCCGCGCGACTGGAGGTAGATGTCGTCGCCGCCCGAGCCGAAGAGCGCGCGCAGGGTCGCCCGCGGCAGGCCCCAGAGCTGGCCGATCCTGTGGATGTTCATCAGCCGCAGGACGGCCTGGGCCTTGGGCCCGACGCCGGGCAGGGCCTCGACGCCGAGGTCGCGGAGGCAGGCCGCCTCCTCGCCCTCGCGGATCTCGAAGAAGCCGGCCGGCTTGGCCCGGCCCGTGGCCAGCTTGGCCAGGACCTTGTTCGGCGCGGCCCCGACCGAGACCGTGACCCCGATCTCGCGCTCGACCCGCCGCTTGAGCTCGCGGGCCGCCTCGGTGAACGAGGGATAGATGCGGCCGCAGCGGGTGAACTCGAGGTAGGCCTCGTCGAGGGAGGCCTCCTCGACGTCGGGCGTCGCGTCGCGCAGGACCCGGAAGAAGCGCTCGGAGAAGGCCTCGTAGACGTGGTAGTTGCCGCGGACGAAGACGCCCCGGGGGCAGAGCCGGTGGCACTCGCGCAGGGGCATCCCGGAGCGGACGCCGAACTCGCGGGCCTCGTAGGAGCAGGTCGAGGCCACGCCGCGCTCGTGGGGCAGGCCGCCGACGATGACCGGTTTCCCCGCGAGCGAGGGGTCGAGCAGGACCTCGACCGCGGCGAAGAAGGCGTCGATGTCGACGTGGACGACGTAGCGCCGGGGCATGGGATCCCCCGTTCAGTACTTGCGCATGACGCCGATGACCCGCCCCAGGATCCTGGCCGACGGGGCCTCGATCGGCTGATAGGCCGGGTTCTCCGGGACGAGGAAGACCCGGCCGTTGTCCCGCCGCAGCCGCTTGAGCGTGACCGAGCCGTCCTCGAGCATGGCCACGACCATATCGCCCGAGTTGGCCAGGCCGGTCCGCTCGAGCAGGACGTGGTCGCCGTCGTCGATGTAGGCGTCGATCATGCTCTTGCCGTCGACCCGGATGCAGAAGACGTTGCCCCGGCGGCGGCCGACCATCCAGGACGGGACGTCCATGGCCTCGCCCGTCGCGTCGAACGATTCGCGCGGCCCGCCGGCCGGGACGAGGCCGGCCACCGGCACCCGGACCCGGCTGTCGGCCGGGCCGGGCAGGGCGGCCACCCGGAGCCCGCCCTCGGCCCGGCTGATGTAGCCCTTGCGCTCCAGGCTCTGGAGGTGCTTGAGGACGGCCGAGGGGTTGGGCAGGCCGAGGGCCGCGCCCAGCTGGCGGATGGTCGGGCCGTAGCCGCGGCCGAGGATGAAGGCCTCGACGGCCTCGAGGACCTCGGCCTGCCGCGGGGTCAATTCCCGCCTCAATCTGTTCACCATTTTGTTCACCCTTTACAGAATAGGGCCGCGGAGGGCGTTTGTCAAGAGGGAAAACGCCGAAGAAGAAGATCGGCGCCGACGCCGGTCCGGGCTAAATCGAGAACTCCGTTTCGCCCGCCCCGCGCGCCGGCCCGCCGAAATACGGGACGTCGCCGGAGACGAAATCGGCCCGAGACCGGCAGGGGTCCCCCCGGGCGCTCATCTCTGCTGCTGCCGGCGGCCCGAGCCGGGCGGACTCCCCCCGCTCGCCCCTTCGGACGGGCTCTTGACCCCGGACCCCCCGGGCGGGCATTTGACGTCGATCGCGGGGCCTTCGTAGATCGAGACATAGCCGGCCGTTTCGCCCTCGGCGAGCTTGAAGAGATAGAGGGTGTAGTCGGCGCCCGGGGTGGCTTCGAGCTCGAAAGAGGGCCCGGACAGGCTGTAGAAGGACTGGCCGGTCCTCTCGTTGACGAGGACGGCCCAGGGCGCCGTATCCGTCGTCACGCTCATGACCGTCACCCTGATGATGTTGGTCCACCAGGCGCCCGGCGAGGACTTGCCCTTGTAGGCGATGACCTTCGAGCTCAGGGCCGGCGTCGAGGGGAACCAGTAGCCGTAGGTCGTCCGGCCGCCGGCCGCCTCCCGCTTGACTTCGTACATGACGTTGTATTCGGAAGCGACGTAGGTCTCGGTCCGGTTCCCGGAAGCGCGCCGGGCCCAATCCCAGACGGGCCTCGTGACCTCTTTCTTGAAGTTGATCACGGGGACGCCAAAGACGTTCCCCCTGAGGAACGACGAGTTGTCCCGGGTCGGGCCGAAGCCGCGGCGCTTGACGAAAGCCTCGGCCTCGTCCGCCTTCATGCCGACCATGTTCCCCCAGTTCCATTCCCCGTCCCGGGCGTCGTTCTGCCAGTCGGACGATGTCCTCTCGATGACGATCGTCCTCTCGCCGAGGAAATCGTCCGGGTCGAGCCAGGCCATGACAGCCCTGAAGAAGGAGGCCAGGTCCGTGAAGATGGTCTTGAAGAAGTCGATGAGGACCGGGATGACCGTGACGATCTTGAACAGGTTCCAGAGCCCCTTGCCGATGTCGCCCGAGAAGAAGCCCTCGAACATATTGGCCACGGCCGGCCCGAAGATGGCCAAGCCGAGAAAGACCGCCCCCATGACGGTCGAACCGCCGCCGATCAGGGCCAGGGTCTGCAGGAAGTCCCCTCCCGTGAAGAGGAAATAGAGGAGATACCAGGAGGCGTCGAAGGCCCGTCCGGAGAACAGGTTGAAGAGCATCGACTGGAAGTCGGCCAGGCTCATTCCGCCGGAGAAGATCCCCTCGAGGAGCCGGAGGGCGCCCGACGAATCGATCCCGCCGCCGAGGCCGAGGACGGCGTCGGTGATGTAGGCCTGGAACTGGCTCATGATGGCCGCTTTGATGTCGCTCTGCATGCGGCGCATGATGTCCATGGCGGCCTGCTGGAGGCCGTCGGCGACGGAGCCCTTGCTGTTGTCCTCCTCCCAGAGCTGGACGGTGAACGCGGCCGGGGAGTTGAAGGTCAGATAGTCGAAGACGGTCCGGTCCTCGCCCTTGAGGCCGCGCTCGTCGCCCCGGCCGACCCCGCCGTAGGTCCGGGTCGTGTAGCTCGAGGTCCAGTTGAGGCAGCCGTCCTTGAGATACTTGAAGAAGGCCGTGTCGGAGGCGTCGAACTGGGGGAGCGTCGTGATCAGGTCGAAATAGGGCTCGTCGTCGGAAATCTCGTTCTTATTGAGGCAGTGGAACCAGTCCAGGGTGATCTTGTACCGGTAGTAATCGACGGCGGACGTCTTGCCGTCCATCGAGGCGAGTCCGCCGAGCGCCGCGGGGCCGGGAAAGAACGTCCGGACGAGCGCGCTCGGCGCGGCCCTCTCGGGGAGGTCGGCCCCGGCCAGGCGGAGCGTGTCGCGGAGCTCGCCCAGGCGGCTTTCGGAGCGGAGGGCCGTTCCGAGGCCGACGAGGCGGTCGACGGAGGCGAGGCGGGCCGGCTGGGCCGCCGTCCGGGCCTGGGCCTTGACCGCGTCCGGAGCGCCGCGGCGGGCCAGCGGGACGTTGGCCAAGGCGACCTTGTCGGGCGGCACGAGGAAACGGCCGGAGAAGGAGCCCTGGACGATCCGCTTGACCTCGGGGCCCAGCCCCGGGCGGACCTTCTGGACGACGTCCGCGCCCAGGCGTTTGAGATCGAGACGCGTCCCCCGGCCCATCTGGGCGTAGCCGGGCGTGAAGTGGCGCGCCTTGAAGTCCGGCGAGATCTCCCGGTAGGCCTTGACGGCCCGGCTGACGTGGAGATCGAAGTCACTCTGGGTCTGCCCCTTCTTGTGTGCGCTCGCGCGGTAGTACTGCTTGAGCAGGCCGGAGTCGGCCGCGACCTCCTCGAGGTATTTGAAGAAGATCGGCACGAACAACCCGCCGAGCTCGTTCGACCGGCAGATCTCGGCGATCCGCTGCTCCATGAATTCGCGGAGCGGGGCGACGTCCTCTTCGACCACGGCGGTCTCGGCCTTCTTCAAGGCCGCGGCCCCTTTCAGGCCCGTGCGGATAGGTCTCGCGTCCCGGGTGGCGGCCTTGGCCTCGGGACGGGCGACGGCCCGGCCCGACACGGCGCCGCCTGTCCCCGCCTGGGCTTTTTCTCCCGCCGCCCGCGCCTGGGCGGCGGCCGGAGGCGTTTGAGCCTGGGCCGCCGGGGCCTGGGTTTGGGCGACGGGCGGGACGGAGGAGCCCGGCGGCAGCTCGACCGTCAGCGTCCCGCGGGCGGCCGCGCCCTCTTTGAAGCCGACCACCGACACCTTCCAGCCGCTCCCCCTGGCGGCGAGCTCCTCCGTGAGGTCGAACTCGAGGCTCAGGGGGCTCGGCCCGTCGCGCCGGGCATAGGCCTGGGTCATGCCCGGGCCGTTGAGGATGAGGGCCAAGCTGGCCGCGGTGCCCGTCCAGACGGCCTGGGCCCGGACCTTGCCGGAGCCGGAGACCTCGAGCTCCATGACAAGCTTGTCGGCCCCGGAGAAGCTGAACTCGCGGCGGAGAGACGCCGCTTTCGCCTGGACGGGCGTCACGGCTGTTCCGGCCGGCCTGATCTGCCGGGGTTTGGGCGACGCCTCGAGGGGCGTCCAGAGGAACTGGCCGAGGAACAGGCAGCAGGCGACGGCCGCGGCCGCCCTCAGCGACGCGGAGAAGCGGGCGACCGAAAGGACGCCGCCTCTTGACATCGAGCGGACATGAGTCGGATGGATCATCGGTCCTCCTGCCGCCGTCTCGTCACGGGAGTTGGATAGGGATCTCCTTCGCGTGTTCGCCGAGGAGCCCCGGCTCGAGGATTCTCGCTCGACCCTTCCCATCCCGGCCAAAAAGGTATCTCCGGCCCAAGCCGCTGTCAAGGCATTTTTTGAGCCGCTATCTATTCCTCGCGGCTTCCGCCGACGCCTCCGGGCCGGCCTGGCCTAAGGCTGCGTCGCGACCGAATCCTCGATCTGGCTGCTCCGCCTATTCCAGCGGCGCTTCGGCCGCGCTGGAAGTCGAGTTCCTCTTCGTCGCGACCCTGACCCTGGCCGGATCGTGCGGGCCGGCCCGGCAGCCGACGCGGGTCCCGGGAGTCAAGAAGCTCATTTGATCCCGGTTCGAAAGCCGGGCCCGCGCCCGCTTTCGCACACGCCCTCCGGCGGATGGGCCGCGGGCCGGCCTTCTCTCTTGACGACCGCGATGGTCCGTCGTCTAATGAGCCTATCTCAAAAAGGAGGTTGACATGATCGCCGAGATGCTCCTCACGACGGCCAAGGCCCTGGCGGGCGTGCTCTTTTTCGCGGCCGTGGCCTGCGGAACGCCGGGTTCGTCCGGGCCGGCGGCGGCCCAGGAGTCGTTCCCCGACATGCCCACCTACGACATTTTCACCCGCGAAGAGCTCGGCCGGGATTTCATCAGGATCGAATACGACGAGCCGCTCGGCCGCTCGGAGCTCGGGTTCCTCATTCTTGTCCCGAAATCGTGGCAGGAAGTCCCGATCACCGTTTCGCGCGAGACGGCCGAGCGCGACGACGAGAACCTCGTCCCGCTCGCCCTGCTCCAAGCGCCGGAGGACGGCGCGCGGATCGAGGTCGCCTATGTCCGCGTGCCCCAGGACCCGGCGCTCGAGGAATGGGCCCGCGCCTACCTCGAGAGCGCCGGCCTGGAGGTCCTCCGCTACCAGACAGGCGCCTTTTCCGGCAGGGCGGTCTTCGACACGCTGCTCAAGGCCCCGGGGGACTACAAGGTCCGGATGACATTTTCCCGGCATGGGGACAAGATCTATATTGTCAGCGGCTCGGCCCCGGTCCCAGCCTACGAGAAGTTCATGCGGATCTTCGGCGTCGCCGCGGTGTCCTTCAGCCTGCTTTGAGCCGTCACCGCCTTGGCTGCCGAGGTCTCCGGCCTCTCGCCTTTCCGATCGAGCTCTATCGGCGACCTCTCCTGCCGACCTGCCGCTGTCCGGGCCTGGATCCCGTCGAGACGGAGGGATTCCCGCTGAGGCAGCTCCGCGTGGTCTTGCAAAAAGCAGGTTCGCACTGCGCGACCAGACTCGCCCGCGTACGTCCACCGTGTGAGCGGCGGCGGTTTGACAAGGGGCTTACGATTCGTGTGGCGTCAGGCCCCGGGGCTTATTATGGCAGAAACGAGGCAGGGGTGTAGCTGCCCCTGCCTCGTCGGCAGATCACAAACCGATGCGTCGCCTGCGGTCAGTCCGCCGGATGAGAGGTCATTCCGAGCGTTCCCGGGTTGTGCAGCTGAGGCGTCTCGACGGAGTTCTCGTGTGCCGCCTCCCACAAATGCATTTCCAGCACGGAAACCTTCCCATTGCCGTTGGCGTCCGCGTTTATCGCGGCGCCCGTCGGAGTGGAACCGCTCAACGCGCTGATGATGTGGTAGTTGTACTCACCATGGGTGTACTTCACCCCAGCATACATCTCGTACTCATCGCCCACATACGCGTATTGCCACGCCTTGCAGGCCGTGGATATGAACGTCTTGTCGTTCGCAAGGTCGTCTATGAATCCGCCGCTGCGGCACTGCTGCATGAACACAAGCCTTTTCGCGCACGGTATCTGATCAAGCTTGGCCGCGAAGTCGGAGTCCTTATACCACTCGTCCATCAGACACAGATACGCTGTATTCCCGCCGGCTCCGTGGTCGAACGTCCACAGGAACAGCGTGTCCTCGCTGGTCATCTTGGTGATTCCGTTGGCGGAATCGCCGTTCTTGAGCCCGTCCAGGACCTTGTTCACCCAGCCGATGGTGGCGGGAAAGTCCGTCACTTTTTCGCCAGCGGGCGGCTTGTAGAACGGGTTCGCGCAGTTCCAGTCGTTGCCGTCGCCGTAGAGAACGTAAATGCTGGATTTGGTGAACCCCCTGGCCAGCAGAGTCTTATACATCCAGTAGGTGTCGTTCCAGAAACAGGTGTATGCTGCGCCGCTCTCGGCCACGTCTCCGCAGATCAGCACCGCATATTTGCGGGCCGGTAAATGCACCTCCGCGTCGGGAACTCGTCTCTTCCACTCTCTGACCGGCACCACCGATGCCCTGATCAGTTGAGGGATGTCGGTGTTGATCAGCCCCAGCTGGTTGCTGGATCCTCTGATGACTCTGACTTTGTCTTCCTCGATAATCAACCCTCTGGGGTTCTGGACCGGGATATTGAGCCAGTTGCGGACGGGTTTGAGGTCCGGAGCCAGGCTGCGAACCTGCTGGCCCTTGCCGTCGAGCACGAACAGCCGGCCCTGTGAGAACGCCAGCGCGCTCGGGTCATCGCCCGGAGCCCAGCCGTGGGCCAGCACGCGCTTGGTTTTCGGGTCAATGGCGAACAGCGAGCTGGATAAGCCCGCCCTGATCCCCACGAAGATTTTCTGACCGTCGGAAGCAACGCTTGCCAGTTCTCCAGTGGCGAGCAGATTGCCCGGGATGAAGCCTCGTGCGTTCACTTCCGCAAGGTTCAACAGCTTCTCCGACTGCTTCGTGGAGAGGTTGAATGTAAAGATGCTGCGGTTGGCGCTGTCTCCGATCAGGAGCAGCCCAGGCCTGTAGGCTGCCAGACCTGCTATTGACTGTATCGGCGTGCCGTACTTCTCACCAACCGAACCGTCCTCGTTCAGTACGGCGATCTGGCCTCTGCCGGCTGCGAACATCTTGCCGTCAGCTTTGCAAAGCGTCTGCAGCTCCACGAGAGGCACAGCCGCTGTCAGCCCGGGCAGGGCTCTTGCTCCCGGTCGCACGACCTGTGCTGGGAACGTGGACATGGACACAAGAAGTCCTAGCGTGACAATGGGCAAACAAGTCCGCCTGCGATTCATTCTGGATGTCCTCCTTACCTGCCAAGACTTTGTGCTGGACAGCATGAGTGTAATGTCATCGTGCCGTAGTGTCAATTGCATTACGGGCCGGCCGTGGCAGGCGACTCAAGTCCGGCGCGACATCGCGGGCGCTTGGCATTGAGGATTCTGGATAACAGAATTATTGTGCGGTCCCGGATGTCCGTGCAGGAGAGAGAACAATGCCTGATATCGTCTACCTCGACCACGCAGCGACTACGCCACTGGACTCTGAAGTCCTCGACGCTATGATGCCGTTTCTACGCGACAACTTCGGCAGCGCGTCCACCCTTTTTTCCATCGGACGCGAAGCCAGGGACGCCGTGGAGGACGGCGCGCGGATCGAGGTCGCCTATGTCCGCGTGCCCCAGGGCCCGGCGCTCGAGGAAGTGGGCCCGCGCCTACCTCGAGAGCGCCGGCCTGGAGGTCCTCCGCCACCAGACAGGCGCCTTTTCCGGCAGGGCGGTCTTCGACACGCTGCTCAAGGCCCCGGCGGACTACAAGGTCCGGATGACATTTTCCCGGCACGGGGACAAGATCTATATCGTCAGCGGCTCGGCCCCGGTCCCCGCCTACGAGAAGTTCATGCGGATCTTCGGCGTCGCCGCGGTGTCCTTCAGCCTGCTTTGAGCCGTCACCGCCCTGGCTGCCGAGGTCTCCGGCCTCTCGCCTTTCCGATCGAGCTCCATCGGCGACCTCACCTGCCGACCTGCCGCTGTCCGGGCCTGGATCCCGTCGAGACGGAGGGATTTCCGCTAAGGGGGCCTCAGGAGATGCGCTCCTGGCCGCCGGCGGTCCCGCGGGCGTAGAAGGCCCGCTTGACCGCTTCGGCCGTCAGGATGTACAGGGCGGTGATCCCGGCCAGCCCGGCCATGGCCGGGGCCGGCAGGGGGACGAAACCGAGCCAGGCGTTGACGGGCAGATACGGCAGGGCGAACGTGACGGCCGCGACCAGGCCGGTCGAGACGAGCAGCCAGCGGCCGGGCCGGCTCTTATAGAAGGGCCGGCGGGTGCGGACGACGAGGGCGACCAGGAGCTCCGTCAACACGGACTCGACGAACCAGCCGGTCCGGAAGGCGTCCGGCGCGAACCGGAACAGGAAGAGGAGCGCGCCGAAGGTCAGGGCGTCGAAGGCCGTGCTGGTCAGGCCGAAGACGACCATGAAGCGGCGGATGAAGCGGATGTCCCACCGCCGCGGCCGCCGCACCCATTCCGGATCGACGTTGTCGCCGGCGATGGCGATGGCCGGGATGTCGGACATGAAGTTGTTCAACAGGACCTGCTTGGCCAGAAGCGGCAGGAAGGGCAGGGCCACCGAGGCCGCGGCCATGCTCAGCATGTTGCCGAAGTTGGCGCTGGTGGTCGTGAAGATGTACTTGAGGGAATTGGCGAAGGTGACGCGCCCCTCCTCGACGCCGCGCCGGACGACGTCCAGGCCAGGCTCGAGCAGGACGATGTCGGCCGCCTCGCGGGCCACGTCGACGGCCCCTTCGACGGAGATGCCGACGTCGGCGTCGTGCAGGGCCGGGGCGTCGTTGATGCCGTCGCCCAGGTAGCCGACGACGCGGCCGGCCCTCTGCAGGGCCCGGATGACGCGCCCCTTGTCGTTGGGGTCCATCTCGGCGAACAGGGTCGTGCCCCGGGCGGCGTGGACCAGGGCCTCCTCGCGCATGACCGCCAGGTCGGCCCCGGTCAGGACGCCGCGGACCTCGAGCCCGACCCGGCGGGCGACGCTTTCGGCGACGCCGCGGTTGTCCCCGGTGACGATCTTCAGCTCAACGCCGAGGCCGGCCAGGTCGCCGATCGTCCCGAGCACGCCCGGCTTGGGCGGATCGGTGAAGCGCAGGAAGCCGGCGAAGGTCAGGTCCCGCTCGTCCCCGCGGCCGTAGGCGGCCTGGGCGGGCACGGGCCTGACGGCGACGCCCAGGACCCGGAAGCCCTCCCCGCTCCAGCGTTCGAATAAGGACAGGATCCCGTCCCTGCGGACCGCGTCGAGCGGCGCGGCCCGGTCGCCTGTCCGGACGGTCGAACAGACGTCGAGCAGCGGTTCCAGGGCCCCCTTGGCGACGAGCAGGGGCCCTCCCCCGGCCTCCCGGACGACGACGCTCAGGCGCTTGCGCACGAAATCGTACGGCACCTCGTCCAGCTTCTCGGGCCCGCCGGGCCCGAGCGGCCGGGCCGCGGCGACGGCCTGGTCGAGCGGATTGGGCAGGCCCGTCTGGAGACCGGCGTTGAGGGCGGCCCAATCCAGGACCTCTTCCGACGGCAGGCCGTCGGCGTCGAGGGCGGCGTCGAGCTCGACCGTGCCGACCGTCAGGGTGCCCGTCTTGTCCGTGCACAGGGTGTCCATGCTGCCGAGGTTCTCGATGGCGTTCAGGCGGCGGACGATGACCCCGCTTCGGGCCATGGCCCGGGCCCCCTTGGAGAGATTGACGGTGATGATGGCCGGCAGGAGCTCCGGCGAGATGCCTACGGCCAGGGCGATGGCGAACAGGAGGGAATCGAGCGGCGGCTTGACCGAGACGACGTTCATGCCGAAGACGACCAGGATGAGGGCCACCATGACCTCGGACAGCATCAGGCCGAAGCGCCGGATGCCGCGCTCGAACTCCGTTTCGGGCGGCCGGCGGGCGATCCGGCCGGCGATCAGCCCGAAGGCCGTGTCCGCCCCGGTGACGGCGACCAGGACGCGGGCCGTGCCGCTGCGGACGTTGGTGCCGGCGAAAACCGAGTTGGTCCGGGCCGCCAGGCCCGCACCCGGCGCGGCCGTCCCCGGCGTCTTCTCGACCGGGAACGTCTCGCCCGTCAGGGCGGCCTGGCTGACGAAGAAGTCCTTGGCCTCGAGCACCCGGCCGTCGGCCGGGACGAGGCTGCCGGCCGACAGCAGCAGGATGTCGCCGGGCACCAGGTCCTCGGAGGGCACGGCCGCGGGCCGCCCGTCGCGGAGCGCCGTGACCTTGCGGGCCAGGCGGGCCCGGAGCCTCTCGACGGCTTTCGACGCCGAATATTCCTGGGCGAACGTGATGGCCGCGCTGCCCACCACGATGGCCAGGATGATCAGGGCGTCGGAATAATCCCGGGCCAGGGCGGAGACCAGCGTCCCGAAGAGGAGGATCAGGACGAGCGGGGATGCGAATTGGCGCAGGAAGAGCCCCGCGGCGGTGGCCCGCTTACGGACCTTGAGGGCGTTCGGACCGGCGGTCTCCAGCCGGGACCCGGCCTCGGCCGCGGTCAGGCCGCCCGGCGTCGCGCCCAGCTCGGCCAGGAGCTCGACGGCCGGGCGGCTCCAATAATCGATCGTTCGCGGCGGCTTGGCCGGCATCTGTCACCCTTGCCCGCCGGTCCGGGCCGGGCCGGGGCCCCGGCCGGGGAGCGGGCGTCCCGGATGATAGGCCGCGCCCCGGAGGGTGTCAAGGCGGCGCCGGCCGCGGCGCCGGCGCGGGGCCGCCGCGACTCACAGCGCGTCGATGACGGCGTTGAGCGCCGCGCACGGCCGCATGGCCGCCCCGAGCTTCTTCTTGTCCGGGTGGTAGTAGCCGCCCATGTCGACGGGCTTGCCCTGGAACGAGATGAGGCAGGCGTCGATCTCGGGCGCCTTCTCGCCGAGGGCCTTGGCGACCGGGGCGAACTTCGCCCGGAGCTCCTGGTCCTTGTCTTGGGCGGCCAGGGCCTCGGCCCAGTAGAGGGCCAGGTAGAAGTGGCTGCCCCGGTTGTCGATCTGCCCGACCTTGCGGGCCGGGGACTTGGCGTTGTCGAGGAACTTGCCGATGGCCGCGTCGAGGGCCTCGGCCAGGACCTTGGCCTTGGCGTTCTTGAACGCCCCGGCCAGGTGCTCGAGCGAGGCGGCGAAGGCCGAGAACTCGCCGAGCGAGTCCCAGCGCAGGTAGCCCTCCTTCTCGAACTGCTGGACGTGCTTGGGGGCCGAGCCGCCGGCGCCCGTCTCGAACAGGCCGCCGCCCGCGAGCAGGGGCACGATGGACAGCATATAGGCGCTCGTGCCGATCTCGAGGATCGGGAAGAGGTCCGTGAGGTAGTCGCGGAGGACGTTGCCCGTGACCGAGATGGTGTCCCGGCCCTTGCGGATGCGCTCGAGCGAGTATTTCATGGCCTTGACCGGGGCCATGATCTCGATCGTCAGCCCCGCCGTGTCGTGGTCCTCGAGGTAGCGCTCGACCTTGGCGATGACCTGGGCGTCGTGGGCCCGGGCCCGGTCGAGCCAGAACACGGCCGGGGCGCCGGTGGCCTTGGCCCGCGTGACGGCCAGCTTGACCCAGTCCCGGACGGGGACGTCCTTGACCCGCGACAGCCGCCAGACGTCGCCGGCCTCGACGGCGTGCTCCATGAGGACGCGGCCGTCGGCCGTGACCACCCGGACGGTCCCGTCGCAGGGGGCCTCGAAGGTCGTCGGGTGGGAGCCGTACTCCTCGGCCTGCTGGGCCATCAGCCCGACGTTGGGGACGCTGCCCATGGTGGCCCGGTCGAAGGCGCCGTTCTTCTGGCAGTCCTCGATGATCGTCTTGTAGATCGTCGAGTAGCAGCGGTCGGGGATCATGGCCTTGGTCTCGTGGAGCTTGCCGTCGGGGCCCCACATCTGCCCGGATTCGCGGACGACGACGGGCATGGAGGCGTCGACGATGATGTCGCTCGGGACGTGGAGGTTGGTGATGCCCTTGTCGGAGTCGACCATAGCCAGCGGGGGCCGCTCGGCGTAGACCGCCTGGATGTCGGCCTCGATCTCCCTCTGCTTGGCCTCGGGCAGGGACTTGATCTTGGCGTACAGGTCGCCGATGCCGTTGTTGGGATTGAAGCCGCACTCCTTGAGTGCGGCGGCGTGCTTGGTCAGGGCCTCTTCGTAAAAGACCGACACGGCGTGTCCGAAGAGGATGGGGTCGGAGACCTTCATCATCGTGGCCTTGAGGTGGAGCGACAGGAGCAGGCCCTTGGCCTTGGCGTCCTCGATCTGCTCGGCGTAGAAGGCGCGCAGGGCCTTCTTGCTCATGAACGTTCCGCTCAGGATCTCGCCGGCGGGGGCGCTGAGCTTGTCCTTGAGGACCTTGACCGCGCCGTCCTTGGACTGGATCTCGATCCGGTAGCCGAAGGCGTTAGCGGCGGTCACCGACTTTTCGTTGCCGTAGAAGTCGCCGCCGGTCATGTGGGCGACGTGGGCCTTGTTGCCGGGCTTCCAGGCCCCGAGGGGCAGCATCTTGTTGGGGTTCTTCTGGGCGTATCTCTTGACGGAGAGCGGAGCGCGCCGGTCGGAATTGCCCTGGCGCAGGACCGGGTTGACGGCGCTGCCCAGGACCTTGGCGTAGCAGTCCTTGATCTCCCTTTCGGCCTCGGTCTTGGGGTTCTCGGGGTAGTCGGGGACCTTGTAGCCCTGGGACTGGAGCTCCTCGATGGTCTCCAGCAGCTGCGGCAGCGAGGCGCTGATGTTCGGCAGCTTGATGATGTTGGCCTCGGGCTTGAGGGCCAGCCCGCCGAGGAAGGCCAGGTTGTCCGGCACGCGCTGGGCCTCGGTCAGGTAGTCGGGGAAATTGGCCAGGAGCCGGCCGGCGAGCGAGATGTCGCACAGCTCGACCTCGACGCCGGTCCCCCGGGTGAAGCCTTGGACGATCGGCAGCAGGGAAAAGGTCGCCAGGTAGGGCGCCTCGTCGGTCTCGGTCCAGTAGATCTTGTGGGCGGTCATGGAGCCTCCTTGGGATTTTAACCGTGGGCCCTGTAAAGTAACCGAATATCGCCCCGGTGTCAAGGCAGCAATTGTTTTGATATCAACGCGATGGGCGTCATGCGGCGGCTCGGCTCAGTGGTCGCGTCGGATCTCGACCCGGTCGAGGCCGTTGTCGTAGAACTCCTTCTCGTACTTGTCGACGAAGGGCCGCAGCCGTTCCGTGCCGTGCTCTTCGGCGTAGAGCGCGTCGAGGGCCTCCTGGCCGAACTTGCGGGCGTAGTCGCGGTCGGCCATGCGGTAGATGAGCTGGTCCCAGAAGGAGTTGTCGGCGTAGAAATCGACGGCCTCGGCCATCTTCTCCTCGAGCTCCCCCGAGGGGATGGCCTTCTTCGTCTCCTCGTCGAAATCGACGTAATCGCCCAGCCCGTGCTTCAGGGCCGCCTCGAGGACGAGGCTCTCGACCTCGTCGTACTCCTCGATGACGTCGTCGGTCCGCCAGTCGTTGGCCATGCGGTTGCCGAGGTAGGCCAGCTTGACCAGGACGGCCAGCTGTTGCTTGGTGAGTTCGATCTTCATGGCACCCTCGGGATATCTTCCGGCCGCGGGGCCGGGATGAAAACTATACCACTTTTGAGGCCCGCCGGCCAAACCGGCCGCGCGCCCCGCCGCCTCCTCCCGCCGCCTCCTCCCGTTGACAGGGCCGGGGCCGGGCGCTATATTCCGGGGGCAGAACGCATCCGAGGAGGGTCCCGACATGAGCGGAGCCGTCATGTTCCCGGCCGCGGCCGCTGGCGCCTCGCGACCCTGCCTTCGAAGCTCCTCCGGGGCGAGGAGTGAGTGCTATAATGGACGCCCGGGAGGAAGAGACATGAGAGCGACCAGCAGCCGGACCGTCTTCTGCGCCGTCATCGCCCTGAGCCTGACCCTTCTCGCCTGCGCCGACACGCGCTCGCGCGAACAGGCCGGGCCGGCGGAGGGGGGTGCCGCGGCCGTCGCCGCGAATCCGGGACGGGCGCCGGGCCAGCCGGCGGACCCGGAGGACCACGGCGAGCGGCCCGACTCGGCCCCGGCCGAGGCCGTCGCGGCGCGCTTTCCCGCTCCTCCCCCGGATGCGGCCCTCCCCCAAGCGCCGGCCCAGGCCCCCGCCGGCGCGCGTCTGATCGAAGACGAACGGAACACCATCGATGTCGTCCGCAAGACCCAGAACTCCGTCGTCTTCATCACCAACCTGCAGTACCTCCGGGACTTCTTCTTCACCTCCGACGAGCTCGTGCCCCAGGGCAGCGGCTCGGGCTTCGTCTGGGACGACCGGGGCCACATCGTCACCAACTTCCACGTCGTCGCCGAGGGCGTCAAGTTCATGGTCAGCCTGCCCGACCAGCGGCAGGTCGAGGCCAGGCTCATCGGCCGCGACCCGACCAAGGACATCGCCGTCCTCAGGCTTTCCGAGACCGTCGCCGGCCTGGCCCCCGTGGCGATCGGGACCTCGCGCGGCCTCCAGGTCGGCCAGAAGGTCGTGGCCGTCGGCAACCCGTTCGGCTTCGACCACACGGTCACCAAGGGCATCGTCAGCGCCCTCGGCCGGACCATGCCCGGCGCCGGCGGCGTCTCCATCCGCGACATGATCCAGACCGACGCCTCGATCAACCCGGGCAATTCCGGAGGGCCGCTGCTCGACTCGTCCGGCGAGCTCATCGGCATGAACACGATGATCGCCAGCCCGTCGGGCGCGTCGAGCGGCGTCGGCTTCGCCGTGCCCGTGGACACCATCCGCAAGGTCGTCCCCCAGATCATCCAGTACGGCAAGGTCATCCGGCCCGACATCGGCGGCGTGACCTTCGTGCGCGACGAGGTCGCCCGCCGGTCCAAGGTCGAGGGGGCGGTCGTCATGGAGGTCGAGCGGGGCAGCCGGGCCTACGACCAGGGCCTCCGCGGCCTCTACCGGGACAGCTTCGGCCGGCTCCTCGTCCGCGACGTCGTCACCGGCATCGACCAGATGACAATCAAGTCCTACGACGACCTCTTCGCCGCCCTCGACGGCTACAGGATCGGCGACACGGTCACCCTGACGGTCGAGCGCGAGGGGAAGCCGCGCCAGGTCCGGCTCCCGCTCGCCGGCAACGACTAGCGTCCGGCGGCCGCCGCGGGAACGGGCCGCGCCGGGCGCGAGGGGGTCAGGCCCTCTTGAGCGGGACGATCCCGGCCATCTCGCCGATGACGTTGACCAGGTCCTTGTCGGACGGGACGATGATCTTGGCGTTGGCGGCCAGGGCCGTCTCCAGGGCCTGGAGGCGGCGCAGGACCTGGGCGTTGCCGACGAAATATCTCTCGGCCGCCTCGTTGACCAGGCGGATGGCCTCGGCCTCGCCCTGGGCCTCGAGGATCTTGGCCTGGCGGACGCCCTCGGCCCGCTTGATCTCGGCCCGGCGGTCGCCGTCGGCGGAGGTCTCGCGGGCGGTGGCGAAGTCGATGGCCGCGATCTTCTCGTTCTCCGCCTTGACCACCTTGTTCATCGTCTCCTGGACGTCCTTGGGCGGGTCGATCTCCTTGAGCTCGGTCCGGACGATGTCGATGCCCCAGCGGGCCGTCTCGCTCGACAGGGTCTTGAGCAGCTCGTCGTTGATCTTGCCCCGTTCGCTGTTGGCCGACTTCAGGGTCAGGGTGCCGATGATGTTGCGCAGGGTCGTCCGGGCCAGGTTGACGATCTGCCACTGGAACTTGTTGACGTTGTACTGGGAGGCCTTGACGCTGGCCTCGTCCTCCTTGACCCGGAAGTAGACCTGGGCGTCGACCCGGGCGTTGAGGTTGTCGTTGGTGATGATCTCCTGCGGCGCGGCGTCGACCATCATCTCGGTGATGTTGACCTGGCGCAGCTGCTCGACGACCGGGATGACCCAGTTGAAGCCGGGCATGGCGAAGCGGTGGTACCGGCCCAGCCGCTCGATGAGCCCGCGGTGCGTCGGCCGGACGATGCGGATGCCCAGGATGAAGACGAAGACGACGACGGCGGCGATCCAAAGATAAAGGACCATGGGGTTCCTCCTTCCCTGTGAAATACGTTCCCTTTCGGGGCCGGTTCCGGCCCGGCCTACATCTTCCAGGTGCCGGCGACGATGAGGTTGGCCCCCGTCATGGCGGCCGCCCGGTCGGAGGCGCAATAGGCGGCGGCCTCGGCCACGTCCTCGAACGTCCCGATCTGGGCTTCCGCGAGCTTCCCGGACGCGGGCAGGGCGCCGCCCCGCATCAGGCCGGGCGAGACCATGTTGACCGTGATGCCGTTGCCGACCTCGGCCGCGGCGGCCGTCCGGGTCAGGGTCAGCAGGCCCGTCTTGGCCACGGCGTAGGGAACGATCGTCGGGAACGAGCCGAGGCGCTCGGCCCGGCTGTAGCCGATGTTGACGATCCGGCCCCACTTCCGCTTGCGCATGCCCGGCAGAGCGGCCTTGAGGCAGAAATAGGACCCCAGGAGGTTGCCCCGGAAGGCCCGCTCCCAGTCGGCGACTTCGAGCTGGTCCCAGGCCTTGACCACGAACAGGCCGACGTTGTTGACCAGGACGTCCAGGCGGCCGAACCGCTCCTCGACCTTCTTGACCAGGCCCGCGGCCTGGGCCTTCTTGGTCAGGTCGGCCCGGAAGACGGCCGCGAGCTTGCCCTTGGCGCGGATGGCCGCGGCCAGCTCCTGGGCCTCCTCGCGGCGGCTGAGGTAGTGGACGGCCACGCCGGAGGCGTCCTCGGCCAGGCGCAGGGCGATGGCCCGGCCCATGCCCCGGGCGGCGCCGGTGACCAGGGCGATGCGCATGCCCACGGCGTCACGCGAGCGGCCCGACCGCGGCCTCGACGGCGGAGAGGATCTCGCCGGAGGCGACGGCGTCCTTGAGCGCGTTGATGTCGTCGAAGAGGGGCCGGTCCGCCTCGAGCCGGGCGACGTGCTTGCGGATGACGCCGTAGGCGGCCCGGGTCCCCCGGCCGAGCTCGAGGGGCCTGCGGAAATCGGCGGCCTGGGCCCCGGCCATGAGCTCGATCCCCAGGACGGCCTGGGCGTTGTCGAGGATCTGGCGGGTCTTGAGGGCCGTGGTCATGCCCATGCTGACGAAGTCCTCCTGGTCGGCCGCGGCCGGGATGGAGCCGGTCGCCGCCGGGTGGGACAGGATCCGGTTCTCGCAGACGAGGGCCCCGGCCGTGTACTGGGACAGCATCAGGCCGGAGAACATGCCCGCGCCCTTGGTCAGGAAGGCCGGCAGTCCGGCGCTGAGGTGCGGGTTCATGAGCCGGTTGTGGCGGCGCTCCGAGAGGACGGCGACGGTGGTCACGGCCGTGCCCAGCAGCTCCAGGGCGAAGGCCAGGGGCACGCCCTGGAAGTTGGCCCCGGTGAGGACCAGCTGCTCGTCGGGGAAGAAGACCGGGTTGTCGGCGGCGCCGTTGAGCTCGATCTCGACCATGTAGCGGGCCCACTTGAGAGCGTCGCGGGCGGCCCCGACGACCTGGGGGGTGCTGCGGAGGCTGTAGGCGTCCTGGACCTTCTTGCCGGGCCGGTCCAGGAGCTCGCTCCCCTCGGTGAGGCGACGGACGTTGGCCGCCGACTCCAGGGCGCCGGGATAGCCGCGGGTCTTGTGCAGCCGCTCGTCGTAGGCCTTCATGTTGGCATTGAGGACCTCGAGGGTCAGGGCCGCGGCGACCTCGGACATCTTGAGCCAGCGGTGGACGTCGTGGACAGCCAGGGCGGCCATGCCGGCGATGACGTTCGAGCCGTTGATCATGGCCAGGCCGTCGCGGGCGTGGAGGACGACCGGCTTGATCCCGGCCCGCTCGAGGGCCTCGGCCCCGGGCAGGCGCTCGCCCTTGTAGAAGGCCTCGCCCTCGCCCATGGGCACGAGGGCCATCTGGGCCATCGGCGAGAGGTCGCCGCAGGCGCCGACCGAGCCCTTCTGGCACATGACCGGCGTGACCCCCTTGTTGAGGAGCTCGACCATGGTCTCCGTGATGACGGGGCGCAGCCCCGAGTGGCCGTGGCAGTGGCAGCTGATCCGGCCGAGGATGGCCGCCCGGACGACCTCCTCGGGCATGGGCTCGCCGTACCCGGCGGCGTGGCTGTAGATGAGGTAGCGCTGGTACTGCTCGACCTGCTCCTGGGTCAGGACGACGTTGGCCAGCTCGCCGATGCCGGTGTTGACGCCGTACATGATCTCTTTCTTCTGGATCTTGTCCTCGAGCAGGGCCCGGCACTTCTCGATGCGCTTGCGGGCCTCGGGGTCGAGCGACACGGGAGCGCCCTCGCGGGCGACCTTGACGACGGTCTCGATGTCGAGATTGGTCCCTGTCAGAGAGATGGTCATGAGGGGGCCTCCTGGGGGCGACGATGTCGATCGTTGGCCATTTGGCCCTATAACTCTAATTGAAGAAGAAGAAGGGGTCAAACCTTTAATTTTTTAATTTTCGAGGCCCCGAGCGCCGCGCCTGCCTGAAATAATTGGTTCTCTTCCATTTTCTGTGGGTGGCTATGGGATCAGTTGCCAGGTGCTCGAGGCGCGTGTCGGGACATGTACCGCCCCGGTACGTGTCCCGCAGGCCTGAATGGGGACACGTACTGAGAGTACATGCCCCTATTTGCCGGCCCTTATGACCCACACAACGTGGAAGAGAACCAAAAAATTGAAGAATTAAAGGTTTGACCCCATCCGGTTGCCTGGCGAGGGGCGCTGTGCTATAAGATACCTTCTTCTCGCCATTTCCCGAGCGGAGACGACCCCATGGCCGGAGAGACGAAACGGATCCTGATGACGGGCGCGGCCGGGCAGATCGGCTCCGAGCTGGCCCAGACCCTGCGCGCCAAATACGGCGCTTCGAACGTCCTCGCCACCGACGTCGTCCGGCCGCCGGCCGCCCTGGCCGAGGCCGGCCCCTTCGAGCCCGTCGACGTCACCGACAGGGCCGCCCTCGACGCCCTCGTCGTCAAGTTCGGCGCCGACACCGTCTATCATCTGGCCGCCCTGCTCTCCGCGACCGGCGAGAAGGACCCCCAGAAGGCCTGGGCCGTCAACATGGGCGGGCTCCACAACGTCCTCGAGATCGGCCGCGGGCGCGGCCTCCACCGCATCTTCTCCCCCAGCTCCATCGCCGTCTTCGGCCCGACCACGCCCCGCGAGATGACCCCGCAGGACACGGTCCTCGCCCCGACCACGATCTACGGCGTGACCAAGGTCGCCGGCGAGCTCCTCTGCGACTACTACGTCCTGAAATACGGCCTCGACGTCCGCGGCTGCCGCTACCCCGGCATCATCAGCCACCAGACCCTGCCCGGCGGCGGCACAACCGACTATGCCGTGGCCATCTTCTACGAGGCCGTCAAGGCCGGCCGCTACACCTGCTTCCTGCGCGAGGCGACTCGCCTGCCCATGATGTACATGCCCGACTGCCTCAAGTGCACGCTCGACCTCATGGACGCGGACTTCTCCCGGCTGAAGCACCATTCGAGCTTCAACGTCACGGCCATGAGCTTCTCGGCCGGCGAGCTCGCGGCCGAGATCCGTAAGCACATCCCCTCGTTCGAGGTCCGCTACGAGCCGGATTTCCGCCAGGCCATCGCCGACAGCTGGCCCGCCACGATCGACGACAGCGCCGCCCGAGCGGAGTGGGACTGGAAGCCGGCCTACGACCTCGCCGCGATGACGAAGGATATGCTAGACGCCCTGCGCAGGCGCCACGCCGCCGGCACCCTCGGCGCCTGAGCGCCCCGGCCCCGCTCCCCTATTTCCCTTTCTTCAGCCTCTCGGCCAGGAAGTTCGGCAGGGCGAACGAGCCCCGGAAGACCTCGGGATTGAAGTACTTCAGCCCGTCCGGAAGGTAAAGCGTCTTGACCTTGCCGGGATCGACCCTGTCCGACAGGAAGTCGTAGCACCACGTGCCCACGGGATAGGTCGGCACCGGCCCGAGGTAGAGGGCCGCGTGCCGGAAGATCCTCCTCAGGAAGGCCCGCTTGCGGGCGTGCGACCCCAGGTGGAGCTCGAGCGACCCGGCCTGCGAGGCGATGATCCCGCCGGGCGCGAGCTTGGCCTTGAGCCTGCGGTAGAAGGCCTCCCGGTGGAGGACGGTCGACGGCCCGACCGGATCGGACGAGTCGACCAGGATGACGTCGAACTTCCCGCGGACCTTTTCGACGAAGACGTTGCCGTCCTCGACGACGAGCTCGGCCCGGGGGTCCCGGAGGGTCGCCTTGAGCCAGGGGAAGTGCTCGCGGCAGGCCTCGATGACCTGGCCGTCGATCTCGACCAGCCAGGCTTTCTCGACCGGGTGCTTGAGGACCTCCCGCAGCGCGCCGCCGTCGCCGCCGCCGACGATGAGGACCTTCGCCGGTTTCGGGTGCGCGGCCATGGCCGGATGGACGAGCATCTCGTGGTAGTAGAATTCGTCGCGCTCGGTCGTCTGGACGAGCCCGTCCAGGAGCAGGACCCGGCCGTAGTCCTTGTTCCGGATGATCTCGATGCGCTGGAACTTCGACCGCCCTTCGTAAAGGACCTCCTTCACCGTGAAGAAGATGCCGGACGCGCCGGTCTGGTATTCCCGGGCCTCGGTCTTGGCCGCGTTGAGCGCCTTCGTCGTCTTCATCTCGATCTTCCTTTCCCGAGGCCCCGCCGGTCCACGGCCGGCCGCCTCGGACAACCCGCACATATTAGCACAGTCGTTCCCGAAAACCGTCGATCCGCCCACCGGGACGGGTCCATCGGTGAGACGGATCCATCCGTACCGGCCTGACGCGCCGCCGGGTTCGCGGGCCCGACCCAAGCCGAGCGGAGTCTCCCTCCGCCGGCGCGACGAGCTTCGCCCCTTCGGACGGTACGGAGAGGGAGCTTCGCCCTCGATCCGAATAAGGGGGAACGGGCCGCGTCAGTAGATCTTCTCGACCTTGACGCCGGTGTAATACTTCTTGAGGATGTCCGGGTACTTGGCCCCGGCCACGGCCATGCCGTAGGCGCCGACCTGGCAGAGCCCGACGCCGTGCCCCCAGCCGCGGCCCGAGAAGATGAACTGGTCGACGCTCCCGTCCTCGCCGTAGACCCGGTCGATGACGAAGCGCGTGTCGCGCAGCCCCAGGGCCGCCCGGATCTGGAAGCCGCGGACGGTCGCGTTCCGCTCGGTCCCGGTGACCAGGACCTCCGTGGCCCGGCCCGAACCGCCCCGGCCCTTGACGCTGACGTCGATCAGCCGGCCGATCGGGTAGTTCTGGGCGAGGCGGGCCTCCAACTCCTGGCGCGTCTTGGTGACCTGCCAGCGGTTGTACCGCGAGGACCGATCGAGGGTGTTCGAGTCCGTCGGGAAGAGGACCTCGAGGTAGGCGACCTGGCCGTCCCGCTCGAGCCAGCGGACGCTCTCGCCGCCGAGGAGGGTGAGCCGGATGGCGAAGGTCGTCTCGCCGCCGATCGTCCGGAGCAGGCGGACGTGGTTGGCCAGGTGGAGCGCCTTGCGTTCGTCGTCCCGCCCGACCTCGATCGTCCCCTTCCCGGCCGCCAGGAAGGTGCCGGTCCGGAAGAAGTCCTTGTAGTCCTTGACGACGCGGGCCAGGGCCATGGCCAGCTCGGCCCGGGTCACGGGCCGGAAGACCTCGCCGGCCCTCGCGGACGCCGGGAAGAGCCCGGATTGGAAGCACAGGGCCAGCGGCCCGCGCTCCTTGCCTGGGACCTCGGGCAGGTCCTTGAGCAGGAAATCGACCTCGCCCGGGAGCAGCAGCTGATCGATCCTGTCCTTCCAGGCGAAGGCGTCGACGAGCAGGCGGGCCAGGCTGACGAAGCTCAGCGACGCCGGCCCGGGCGCGAACCCCGGCTCCTTGATGCCCAGGACCCGGCGGGTGTCCCGGACCCACTCGACCGCCTCGTCGAAGGAGGCCTCGGCCCGGAAATCGAGGGGCGTCGCGCCCATGGGCACGATGCCCAGCCCGATCAGCAGGGCGACATCGACGTGGGCGTTCCGCCCGTCGATGTAGATCGGCGCGAGCGGGGTCTTGGCCTCGAGCAGCCACTCCGGCTGCTTGTCGTAGCTGCAGTCCACGCCCTTGAGGTACGGGACGGGACGACCGGAAAACACGCGCTCGGCGTCCTCGGTCCGGCCGCCGCAGGTGCTGGTGTAGAGGGCGTTGATCAGCTCGCCCTTGTAGCGCACGACGACGCCCCTGGTCTCCTCGACCGCCCGCGTGCTCAGCGGCTGCTCGGCGTCCAGGCCCAGGTAGAGCTGGGAGCGGGGCGTGCTGACCAGGTCGAAGCCGAGGCTCCGGTACGCGCCCAGGTTCTTGAGGGCGTAGGTCCGGGCGGCCACCGCCTGGGCCTTGAGGGCCTCCAGGGCCCCGAACTGGCCGGGCGAGAGCTCGCCGGGGACGACGCTCTTCAGGTAGTCCTCGAGGTTGAGATGGTTGACGACGACGATGCCCATGGGCGTCCCGGCCAAGGTCAGGAAGCCCCGGTAGCCGCGGCCGTTGAGGGACAGGCGGCTCTGGGGGTTGGCCGGGATGAAGAAGAGCTCGGACTCCCGGCTGAGCGATTCGAGCTTGTTGCCGAGGACCATCCAGATGGGCCGCGAGGGCTCGGCCACGACCTCCTCGCGGTCGATCCAGACGTCCTTCAGGCCGGCCTTGTTGAGCTCGGCGACCTTGGCCAGGGCCTCGCCCCGGGTCAGGAAACCGCCCAGCCGGACCTCGTAGATCCCGGCCGTCTCGGCGTCGTTGTCCTCGACGACGGAGACGGCGCCGCCGACCTTGGCGGCGAACCCGGCCGCCAGCTGGTCGGCCTCCTCGCGCTCTTTGGCGTGGGCCAGGAGGATGTCGAACTTCTCGGTCAGCTTCTCGCCGCCGCCCTTGACCCGGACCTCGTCGGCGTCTTCGGCGATGAGGCGATAGCCGGTGTCGACCTCGTAGATCTTCATGCCCGCCGACGCGCGGATGTGGATGTCCTTGAGGTTCGTGCCCAGCCCGACCCTGATGACGGGCTTGGGGATCATGTAGCCGTGGAAGAAGGCGCCTTCGGTCCCGAACTCGACCGGGATGCCCCCGAAAAAGAAGAGGGCGACGAACATGATAAACAGGTACTTGAATTTATCGGACTTCATTTGGGACCCGCTTGCTCTTGGACGGTCCCATGCTAGCGGATGGGTCCGGGCTTGTCAAGTGAAAAAACTAGGGGTGCTACCGGTCCCGCCGGACACCCCCAGAAGTTGTGGCCGGGGTCCGGGGAAAAAGGCCCCGGCAAGGGCCGAGTGTGGTAGAATCCGGGCGAGAACCCGCTGGAGACGCCGCCATGAAAAAAGCCTTTCTCGCCGCCCTCGCGGCCCTCGCGTTCGCCCCGGCCGGGCTGGCCGGGCTCGACGGC
The DNA here is from genome assembly GCA_029569255.1 of Acidobacteriota bacterium. Taxonomy (GTDB): domain Bacteria; phylum Acidobacteriota; class Aminicenantia; order Aminicenantales; family Saccharicenantaceae; genus RBG-16-66-30. The sequence goes on from JAKQUO010000045.1 coordinate 121,210, forward strand.
CTGGCCAAGCTCTTCGCTCCCGGACGGGCCGTCCTCGACCTCGACGGCGACGGCTTCCCGGAAACACCCGCCCTGGCCGTCGTCGTGCCCGACCGTCCCACCGCCGTCGAGCTGGCCCTGGCCGCCGACATCGCCGCCCGGGTCAACTTCGAGAGCCTGGTCGTCGACTTCGGCCTGGTCCGCCGCGAATCGGAGCTCGCGGCGGGACCCGCCCCGGCCCTTCAAGTCCTCGTCGGCGGCCGGCTGGCCGGGGCGCGCGAGGCGCTGAAGGAGCGCCGCCGCGAGCCCGCCGCCCTCGGCCCGAACCAAGGCCTCGTCTTCCTGGCCGAGCGCTCCGGCCGGACCTCGGTCGTCTGCGTCGGCGGCTCCGACGAGGCCCTCCTCAAGACCGGGCGGGCCTTCTTCCTGCGCTGGCCTTACTTCTGGGAGGTCTGGGGCCGCGAGACCGGGGCCACCTACGAGAACCTCGAGAACGACCTCGGGGCGTTCCTGGCCGAAGCCGGCGCCAAACCCCGGAGGACCGTCGTCCGCGAGGCCCTCTACGAATTCCCGGCCGCGGTCCCCGTCTCCGACGGCCTCGAGGCCCTGTCCTTCGACGAAGGCCAGATCAAGGGCCTGACCGTCGAGGCCCACTTCGCGGACGAGGCCGGCCGGGCGGCCGCCGAGGCGGCCTTGACCGCCCTGTCCGCCGACCAGCGCCGGGGCCGCCGGACGGCCCTCCTCTCCTACCCCGCCTGCGCCGCGCTGACCTTCGAGCTGCGCCGCGGCGAGGCCCGCTCCGCGGTCGTCCTGTCCCGGACCGGGGCGACGAAGCGGCTCCTGACGCCCGGGTTCAAGGAGCGCCCGGGCGCGGCCGCGGCGGCCAAGGAGTTCGACCTCCTCGCCCTGTACTCGGCCAAGGCCGTCTACGCCGATAGGGACGGCGACGGACTGCCCGACGGCCTCGACGGGACCATCGTCGTCCCGAAGGGCCTCGCGCCGGCGACGCTCCCGGAGCTGGCGAGCCGGTTCGTCCTGGGCGCGGCCGGCGCGTCCTTCCCCGTCGTCCGGCTCGACGGCGAGGTCGAAAGCCGCCGGGCCCTGGCCGCTCCCGTCCTCGTCGGGGCCAACGCCCTGACGGCCGACCTCGTCCGGACCGGCTTGCTGAAGCTCCCGGCCCTCGCCCCGGGCTTCGGCGTCGTCAAGACCGTGCCCAAGGCCTTCGGGGGCTCGACGGCCGTCGTCGTCCAGGGCGGCGACCCGGCCGGCCTCGAAGCGACGATGTCCTACATGGCCCGGACGTTCCCCCACTTCGCCGAGTTCGGGCCGGGCCGGCCGGAGCTCGCCGGCCTGGCCGAGGACATCGACACGCTCCTCTCCGGCGGCAAGGGCGGGGCCGAGGCCTTCGTTCGCAACGCCGCGGAGAAGGCCGCGGCCGAGATCGAAGGGCGGGAGATCGAGTCGGTCGAGGCCGAGATCGTCCTGCCCGGCGAGAACGCCGCCTTCGGCGACGCCGTCCGGACGGTCCTGGCGGCCGCGGCCGGGGGCGCGCCGGTCGAGGTCAAGGTCCTGTCGATGAAGACGGGCCGGACGGTCTTCGAGAAGGAGAAGGCCTTCACCTGGGAGGTCGACGACGCCCGGGCGCTCCTCGAGAGCCGTCTCAGCGCCCTCGTCGACGCCGCGGGCAGGGGCGGCCGCGTCGAGGTCAGCCTGGGCGTCAGCGAATCGCCGGCCGTCAGGGCCAAGGTCCGCGAGGACCTCCGCCGTCTCCTCGACCGGGCCGGGTTCCCGGCCGCGGAAGTCGAGGTCCTCTCCGCCTACAAGCCGGGCTACTTCTGGCTCGTCGAACGGGTCCTTCCGGCCCTCGAGGGCAAAGGGGCGGTCCGCCTGACCGTCCGCTTCGCCGAAGAGCGCGAGGACCTGGCCCGGCCGAAACGGACCTACAGCGAGCCCGCCCGCTGGCTCCAGGAGCTCTATCCGGTGGACGAGGTCCTGGCCCGCCGCCTCGGCATCCCCCTTGAGAACATCGAGTTCGAGGCCGCGGCGCCGGGCGGCGCCACCTACGAGGTCGAGGCCGCCGGCGCCGGGGGCGCGGTGATCTTCAAGGACAGCTTCTCGCCGAGGACGCGCGTGATCCCCCTCTCCGCGGTCCTGCCCGAATGGGGGACGGCCACGGCCACGACGGGCTGGCTCCGCGCCGCCGCCGGCGGCACCGTCGTCTGCGACCAGGCCCTCGAGACCGACCTGGAGAAGTTCTGGGCCTTCTATCAGCGGGACGTCCTCGGGGACGTCGTCGGCCACGTCCGCCGGAAGACCGGCGGCCAGCCGACCTTTTCCAAGCAGCCGTATTTCAAGCGCCTTCTCGTCGATCTCCGGGCCAGCGAGCCGGACTTCCGGACCGGGATCGACGAGGAGATCGTCTCCTCGCTCGAGGCCGCGCACGACGAGATCTATTTCGATACCCTGGACCTCCTCCGGGGGATCACCCGTTTCGACCCCGAAGACAAGGACGCGCCGGCCGACGCCTCCCGTTCCTCGGCCCCCGGCAACGTCCTGCCCTCCCTTCACCCGTCGCTCGAGGGCGGGCCGGCCAAGGTCCGGGCCGTGCTCGAGGACTGGCCGGCCGCGGCCCCGCAGGCGGTCGTCCGGTGGAAGGAAAAGGGGCGCGAGGAGGTCTCGCGGACCTTCTCCCTCCCCGCTCTCAAGCCCAAGGCGGCCCGGGTCGCCGAGCTGCTCTACGACGGCCGGGCCGGCCGCGTCGCCGACGTCGTCATCGAGTCGGAGTGGGAGAAGGAGGCCGATTTCCTCGCGGCCGTCGATCTGCTCGCCGCCTGGCGCGGGCTGGCCGAGGCCGGCCTGGTCCCGGACCCGGTCCGGGCGCCGCGGCTCGACGCGGTCACCCTGCGCCTGCGCTTCGGGACGCGCGAGAAAGAGGAGCGGCTCCCGGTGGCCGCGCCCGCCGCCGCGGCCGCGCCTCCCCCGCCGCCGCGGCCGGGCGAGGCCCTCGTGACGACCCGGGACATCATCTCGCCGGACATGGCCGCGGCCATCGTCCGCCGCCTCTCGGCCCTGAAGGGCGTCCGGGCCTATGTCGGCGGCCGGTCCTACGAGGGCCGCGACGTCCCCGTCCTCGAGATCCACAGGCCCTTCGGCGCCTACGTCTCCCTGCCGCGGCTGATCACGGTCAAGCCGACGCTGCAGGCCGTGGCCCGCCAGCACGCCAACGAGGTCTCGTCGACCAACTACCTCCTCCGCTTCGCCGAGCTCCTGGCCCGGGACCCCGAGGCGGGGGCCGCGCTCGACAAGGTCAGCTTCGTCTTCCAGCCGATGGAGAACCCGGACGGCGCCGCGCTCGCCGACGAGATGCGGAAGAACGAGCCGTTCCACAGCCTCCACGCCGGCCGCTACGGCGCGCTGGGCGTGGACATGGGCTACCAGACGGGCTCGAAGCCCCTCCTCCCCGAGGCGGCCGTCCGGACGCGCCTCTACGACCGCTGGCTTCCCGACATCTTCCTCAACCTCCACGGCTACCCCTCGCACGAGTGGGTCCAGCCGTTCTCGAATTACACGCCGTACCTGTTCCGGGACTACTGGGTCCCCCGGGGCTGGTTCGCCTATTTCCGGTCCCTCCGCCTGCCGCTCTATCCCGAGCACGTCGAGGCCGGCCGCGCCCTGATGAGCCTCATCGCCGAGGAGCTCAACGCGGACGCCCGGGCCGCCGCCTCGAACCGCCTGTTCTACGACCGCTACGAGCGCTGGGCCGCCCGCTGGGCGCCGCACATGAACGCCCTCGAAGTCGCCGACGGGGTCAACATCTACGCCAAGCGCCGGGGGCCCGCCGAGAGCCGTCTGACGCCGCGGGCCCAGGCCACCTTCAGCGAGCAGACGCCCGAGCTCATGGACGAGACGGCCGCCGGCGACTGGCTCGAGGCCCTGTGCGCCCAGGGGCTGGCCTATCTCCGGGCCCACGTCAAGTACCTGGAACGGGCCTCGTTCGAGGTCGTCCGCATCGAGGAAGAGGTCCGCGACCGCGTCCGCCTGACGCTCGTGCGCAAGCGGCCCGGGAGCCCGGGGAAATAGAGTCGGGACGGGACTTTCTTATTGTGTCCGGATATTGGACCGTGCTAAGATAGCCCCGCCGCCGCAAGACAGGGGCGGGGAGCGATGGACACACAGAACAACCTTCTCTTCATCTCGGACGACTTCTCCCTCTACGACTCGGTCAAGAGGTCGCCCGTGGGCGTCGACGTCAGCGTTTTCTTCGCCCAGCTCGAGGACGACTACGTCGATATCGTCCGCGACAACGGCATCCGCGTCGTCCTGGTCGACCCGGGCGATTCCCTGGCCGAGGGCCTGCTGGCCCTGAAGAAGATCAAGAAGGCCGACCCGCTCGTCGACGTCCTCGTCGGCGGGCCGCCCCTCGACCGCGAGGCCGCGCTCGACGTCGTCCGCGCCGGGGCGACCGACTACGTCCCCAAGCCCTTCAAGCGGGACATCCTCCGGGACATCCTCCGCCGCCTCTCGCGCAAGAGCGAGCTGCGCCGGGAGACCCTGCACCTCGAGAAGAAGCTGGGGCGGAAGTACGCCTTCGAGGGCCTGATCAGCCGCAACCCGACCATGCTCGAGCTCTTCGGGCTCATCGAGAACATCGCCAAGTACTTCTCCTGCGCCCTCATCACCGGCGAGACCGGGACGGGCAAGGAGGTCGTGGCCCGGGCCATCCACGGCCTGAGCCCGCACAAGGACAAGCCCCTCGTCGTCTGCGACTGCGCCGCGGTGCCGGAG
>JAKQUO010000016.1 GCA_029569255.1 Acidobacteriota bacterium
CCGTGGGCCTCCGGGACCTCCGTACGGGCGCGGTGTCGACCCTCGGCTACGACAAGCTCGTCCTCTCTCCCGGCGCCGAGCCGATCAAGCCGCCCATCCCGGGCATCGACCTTCCCGGCATCTACAGCCTCCGCTCCGTCCCCGACATCGACCGGATCAAGAAGCACCTGGACGAGCGCCGGCCGGAGCGGGTCGTCGTGGTCGGCGGCGGCTTCATAGGCCTGGAGATGGCGGAGAACCTGCACAAGCGCGGCGCCTTCGTCACCATCGTGGAGGCCCTGGACCAGGTGATGAACGTCGTCGACTTCGAGATGGCGGCCCTGGTCCACCAGCACCTCAAGTCCAAGAACGTCGAGCTCTACCTGGGCGACGGGGTGAAGACCTTCGAAAAGCGCGGCAGCCGCGTCGTCCTCAAGCTCGCCTCGGGGGCGGAGCTCGACGCGGACCTGGTCGTCCTCTCCATCGGCGTGCGGCCTGAGACGGGGCTCGCCAAGGAGGCGGGGCTGGCCCTGGCGCCCAACGGCGCCATCCTGGTCGACGAGAGCCTGGCCACGAGCGATCCCGACATCTTCGCCCTGGGCGACGCGGTCGCCTTCCCGAGCCCGGTCTCCGGAGCCGTCCTCTCCATCCCCCTGGCCGGGCCCGCCAACAAGCAGGCCCGCGTCGTCGCGGGCAACATCGCGAGCCCCGGCAGCCGGAAGTGGCAGGGCTCCATCGGCACCTCCATCGCCCGGGTCTTCGACATCACCGCGGCCTCCACGGGCCTCGCGGAGAAGGCCCTGAAGAAGGCGGGGACGCCCTGCGCCTCCCTCGTCACCCACGGCGGCAGCCACGCGAGCTACTATCCCGGCGCCCTGCCCCTGACGATCAAGACGGTCTTCGACCCGGAGAGCGGCCGCCTCTACGGCGCTCAGGTCGTGGGCTACGACGGCGTCGACAAGCGGATCGACCTCCTCGCGGAGACCGTCCGGCGGGGCGGGAACGTCCGGGACCTGGCCCTCATCGAGCACGCCTACGCGCCTCCCTTCTCCAGCGCCAAGGACCCCCTCAACA
>JAKQUO010000018.1 GCA_029569255.1 Acidobacteriota bacterium
CGGGCGGGGCGCCCGAGGCGGGGTCCCAGGCGATCATGGCCGCAGCCGAGTTCGTGGTCCCCAGATCGATGCCGAGCGCACTGATCTTGCTTTGCTTCATGGTCGCTCCTTCTCCCCGCTACTCATTGTGCGGCTGTCCCATCAGCCCTTCGAAACCTCCTTTTCCATGATCCTGTAGCGGTCGGAGACGATGGCCCCGCCTCGATCGAGCCCCGAGCCGGGGCCGTACTCCTCGTCGGTCGTGCCGAAGACCTCGCGCTCCCTGGGCGCGGGGTCGATCCGGGCGTAGTCGGCCGCCCGGGCCTTCGTCAACAAACCGAGGCCGGCCAGCGTCCGCACCATGGCCAGGGCGCTCACCCCGAAGTACCGTTTGAGGAGCAGGACGCTCTCGTAGGACAGCTTGGCCGAGCTCCCTTCCTTCTCCGCGACCTCCCGGACCTTGTCCGGCGGCATCAGGAAATGGGCCGCGAACTCCTGGGCGAACCGGTCTCTATTATCGAGCCGCGAACCGCCCGGTTTGGCCTTCGATCCGGGGCCGTTCCCGAAGATCTCCAGGCCGTCTATGGGCGGGGACTCGAGCCTGTCCTTGAGGAAATGGCAGTATTCGTGCGCCGCGGTGAATGTCTGCCGGCAGGGCGTTTGGGCCGAATTGATCAGGGCGAAGGCCGCGTCTTTGGCCTCGACATAGACGAACGCCCCGGAGATCCCGACATCCGAGGGCAGGGGCTGGCGGAGGATCCTGAGGCCGTTGCGCTCGAGGAGGGCGAAGATGTCGCGGATGGGCTCATCGCCGAGGCCGATGCGGCGCCGCTCCTCGGCGGCCATGCGCTCGGCCGAGAGACGGCCGGAATAGAGGGGGGCGAGGGCCAGCCGGCGGCCCGTCGCCTCCTCGAGGCGGAGGTAGTCGTCGATGTAGCTCCGGAAACGCTCGAGCTCCAGGCGCGCCTTCGGGCCGAGGTCCGCGGCCGGGGCGCGGAAAAGGAGCGCCAAGGCCGGCTCTCCCTTCCCGAGAAAGAACGAGA
>JAKQUO010000036.1 GCA_029569255.1 Acidobacteriota bacterium
GGGGGGGGGGGGGGGGGGGGGGGGGGGGGGGGGTGGGGGGGTGGGGTGGGGTGTGGGAGCTGCGGGGTTTAATATTGCATGACCGCGGAGATCATGCGGTACCACCTCCTCTCTCCGAGGAGACGATGTCATGCCCCTATCCCCTTTCTGTGGGTGGCTATGGGCTCTGTTGCCAGGTGCTTGAGGCGCGTATCGGGACATGTACCGCTCCGGTACGTGTCCCGTATGCCTGAATGCCTGAATGGGGACACGTACTGGGAGTACATGTCCCCATTTGCCGGCCCATCTGACCCACACAACATGGAAGAGAACCATTTAGGTTAATCTCGCAAAATTCAGGCCAAAGGCGCCAAAAAAGAAACGAAGCCCACTAACAAAAATATCAGGAGAAAACGAAGAAACCAGATGGGGTGAGTGAGGGGAATCGAACCCCCAACCTTCGGATCCACAGTCCGATGCTCTAACCGTTGAGCTACACTCACCGTCCGGCCGGCGCTAGATTATCGCATGGGGGGAATATCTAGTCAAATGAGCGGGAAATGCCGCACAAATCGGGGACACGATCCCATTTCAAGAGAAATGGGTCATGTCCCCGATTTGCCGGAGCAAGAACAGGGACACGTACCGAGCAAGAACAGGGACACGTACCGAGGCGGTGGGAAGAAATCCAAGAACAGGGACACGTACCGAAACGGTACATGTCCCCGATTTGCCGTCCCCGAGCTCAGCCCTTTTGGCCTTCGATGAGGTCGAGGACGTCCTCGGAGTCGCGCCAGCCCTCGCGGACCCGGACCTGGAGGTCCAAATAGACCTTGTGGCCGATGTGCTCGGCGATCTCCTGGCGGGCCTCGATGCCGACCTGCTTGATGCGCGAGCCGCTCCGGCCGATGACGATCTTGCGGTGGTTGTCCTTCTCGACGAAGATCGAGGCCCGGATGTAGGTCAGCCGCTCCTTCTTCTCGACGGCCTCGATGTAGACGGCGGTGACGAAGGGCAGCTCCTCGGTGACGTACTTGAGGATCTTCTCCCGGACGATCTCGGCGAAGAGGAAGCGCTCCGACTGGCCCGTGATCTCCTCCTCGGTGTAGAGCCCGGGCGACTCGGGCAGGGCCTCGTACAGGAGCTTCTCCAGGAGGTCGAGGTTGACGCCCCTCAGGGCCGAGATGGGCACGATCTCCCGGAAGGGGAAGAGGTCCTTGTACCGGTCGATGACGGGCAGGACCCTGTCCTTGCGGACGGCATCGACCTTGTTGATGAGCAGGAAGACGGGCGTCTTGACCCGGCGGAGGATCTCGAGGACGTATTCGTCGCCGCGGCCGAACTTCTCGGTCGCGTCGATGAGCAGGCAGACGGCGTCGGCGGTCTCCAGCGCCGAATAGACGAAATTCATCATCCTCTTGTTCAGGGTGTGGAGAGGCTTGTGAATGCCGGGATTGTCGACGAAGACGATCTGGCCCCGCTCCGTCGTCTTGACGCCGAGGATGCTGATCCGGGTCGTCTGGGGCTTGTCGGAGACGATGGCCACCTTCCGGCCGATGAGCGCGTTGAGGAGGGTCGATTTCCCCGTGTTGGGCCGGCCGACGAGGGCGACGTAGCCCGTCCGGAATACGGGCTTGGGCGCCGCCTTTTTCCGGGCCGGGGTGCGCGTCTTGGCCGGCGGCCCGGCCCCCCCCTTCTTCGCCGCGCCGTTCGCGGGCGGTCCGGCGGCTTTCGTTCGGTCGTCTTTCGGCATGCTTTCCTCTCGGCCTGGCCCGCGCCCGCGGCCTCAGGCCCTGTGGATGCGGACCTTCTTGACCTTCTTCTGGTCGACGTCGAGGACCTCCAGGGCCAGGCCCTTGACCTCGAGCGTCTCGCCCTTGTGCGGCAGCCGCCCCAGGTGGCGGGTGACCAGGCCCCCGACGGTGATGAAGTCGTCCTCGGCCAGCTCGACGTCGAAGAGCTCCTCGAGCTCCTCGACCTCCGTCGCCCCCGAGACGGTGAAGTCGAGGGGGCCGTTCTCGTGGATCTCGGCCTCCTCGGTGTCGTACTCGTCCTGGATCTCGCCGACGATCTCCTCGACGACGTCCTCCATGGTCACGAGGCCCGAGACGCCGCCGTGCTCGTCGACGACGATGGCCATCTTCTGCTTGCCCTTCTGGAACTCGCGCAGGAGGTCGGCCACGGGCATCGTCTCGGGGACGAAGGCGACGGGGCGGATGAGCGGCTCGATGGGCTGGCCCTTGTGCTTCTCGTCGGCGTACTCGAGGATGTCCTTGGCCATGACGACGCCTTCCACGTTGTCGAGGCGGTCCTTGTAGACCGGGATCCGCGAGTACTTGTCCCGGATGATGAGGTCCTTGAGGTTGTCGATGGTGGCGTCCTTGCGGATGCAGGCCATGGCCGCGCGGGGGGTCATGACCTCCCGGACGACCGTGTCTCCGAACTCGACCACGCTCCGCAACAGCTCGTCCTCGCCCTTGTCGATGATGCCTTCCTCGGTCGCCTCGTCGATGAAGGTCTCGATCTCCTCCTCCGAGGTCTCGCGGCCCTCCTCCTTCTCCTCGCGCTGCTCCTCGCGCTCGAGGAGGCGGCGCGAGAGGAGGAGCAGGGGAGTGGCGACGACGCGGACGAGAGGGAAGGCCGGCAGGAACATCCGCAGGAGGACCGGCTTGGCCGCGACGACGAGGAGCCGAGGCGCGAGATCGAGCAGGAGGGCGTAGACGGCGAGCGCGGCGAGGAAGAGCCAGATGGGCCGGGCGACCGCGTCCTGGAAGACCGTGAAGCCGTAGACGACCAGGGCCAGGATGATGACGGCCCGCAGGAACTCGACGGCCAAGCGGGTCTCCTCGAAGCCGCCCAGGATGCGGGCGCGCTCGCCCTTGTCGCGCGTCTCCAGGACGCGGCTGAGCGAGATCTTCGAGTAGGACCCGAGGAGGACGTGGAAGAGCGACAGCAGGAAGGCGGCCAGCAGGGCCAGCCCCAGCCCGGTCCAGACGACGGCGCCCGTGGTCATGGGAGATAGCGCCCGCGGGCCTTGCGCTCCGCCGCCTCCATGGCGGCGGAATGGCCGTAGCCGAGGAGATGGAAGAAGCCGTGGATGGCCAGGAGGCGGAGCTCGCGCTCGAGCGGGTGTCCCTGGGCCCGGGCCTGGCGCTCGGCGACGGGGACGGCGATGACGATGTCGCCCAGGTAGAGCCTGCCGTCGGGGGTCTTGTCGCCCAGGGGGAAGCTCAGGACGTCGGTCGGCCGGTCCTTCTTCCTCCATTTCCGGTTGAGGGTCCGGATGGCCCGCTCGCCGACGAACGACAGGGTGACCTCGAAATCGCGCAGCCGGTGGTCCCGGGCGAGGCCGCCGAGGAGGCGCTCGAACGCCCTAGCCCTGACCGGGCGTCTTGTCTGGCGGTCGATGATCGTGACCATTGTTCCTTTTCGGGGCGGCGCCGTTCCCGGCCGCACCGTTCTTGGCGGAGCCGCCCGCCCCTCCGTTCGGCGGCGGGGCTTTCCGGCCGCCCGGGGGCTCGTTGAAGCCGAAGCCCGGGTATTCGACCCGGGGGTGGTAGATGGCGTAGAGGACGGTCAGGAAGGCCGCGGCGACCGTGCGCAGCTCCCGCAGGGAGAAGTCGCAGGCGTCGAGCTGGCCGTCCTGGAGGGTGGCGTTGATGATGTCGGTGATGACCCGCTTGATGTTGTCCTTGGTCGGCGACCTGAGGCTGCGCGAGGCGGCCTCGACGGAGTCGGCCAGCATGACCAGGCCGGCCTCCTTCGTCTGGGGCGGCGGGCCGGGGTAGCGGAAGGCCTCCTCGCCCAGCGTCTGGTCCTCGGGGGCGTAGGCCTGCTTGGCCTTGGCGTAGAAGTAGCGGACGAGCGAGGTGCCGTGGTGCTGCTCGATGATCTCCCGAAGCGGCCGGGGCAGCTTGAGTTTGCGGGCGAGCTCGACGCCCTCCTTGACGTGGTTCTTGATGACCAGCGTGCTCATCGACGGGGCCAGGTCCTTGTGGAGGTCGAACTCGCCGGCCCGGTTCTCGATGAAGTACTCCGGCATCTTGGTCTTGCCGATGTCGTGGTAGAGGGCCCCCGCCTTGGCCAGCTGGGTGTCGAGGCCGAGCTCGTCGGCCGCCCGCTCGGCCAGCGTGGCCACGACGAGCGAGTGGTGGTAGGAGCCGGGGGCCTCCTCGGAGAGCTGGCGGAAGATCGGCAGGTCCGAGTTGGTCAGCTCGAGGAGCTTGGAGGGGGTGACGAACCCGAAGGCCGACTCGACGAGGGGGATGAGGACGAAGGCCAGGACGGCGCTGGCCGCGCCTCCGATGAGCCCCATCGTGACCTCGGCGGTGAAGAAGCCGAAGTCGCCCCGGCGGCCGATGAGGCCGAAGACCAGGATGACGAAGGCGTTGACGGCGGGCAGGATGAGGAAGCCGGCCCGCAGGGTGGCGGCCCGGTAGCGGCGCCGGTAGAGCCTGACGCCGTAGATCGCGGCCAGCCCGCCGATGAACGCGAAGACGGTCAGGGCGAAGTCCCCGCCGAGGAGGATCCCGGCCGTCAGGCTGTTGAGGACGACGTAGATCAGGGTCATCAGGTCGGGGACGAGGATGGCGAAGATGAGGGCCCCGGCCTGGAACGGGAAGGCGTAATAGTAGGTCTCGACGCGGGCCAGGGAGGGGACGGTCAGGGCCCCGCTGACCGTCGCGGCCAGGAAGAGGAAGGCCTTGTAGAGGAGGAGGCTGCCGATCAGGGCCGCCGCGGTCATGCGGTACTGCCGGCCGGCCTGGGCGGGGCGGAACGCCTCGCGGAGATAGCGCCAGAGCGACCCGAGGAGGGCGAGGAAGAGGAGGAGCGTGCCGGCGAAGGCCAGCGGCCAGCGCGACCGCCGGGCGATCCGCTGGTTGTACTGGTCCAGGACCTTGAGGGCCTCCGGGGTGACCTCGTCGCCCTTGCGGACGATGACCCGGTCCTTCTTGACCGTGAACACGACCGTGCCGACGGCGTCGCGGGCCCGGGCCCGCCGCCGCTCGGTCTCGAACTTGTTGTAGGTGACGTTGGCGGCCAGGAAGATCTGGCCGAGGGCGGAGAGCAGGGCCTTGTCGCGGGCGCCGATCTCGACCTTGTCCAGGTCGGCGGCGAAGCGTCTCTCGCTCTCGGCCAGGTCGAGGAGGTCCCCGACGCGGACCGTGCGCTCGACGCCGCGGAGGTCGAGCAGGGTCAGGCCGCGCTCGGCCTCGCCGTGGATGAAGAGCGTCTTCGAGAGGATGATGCCGCGGCTGAAGGTCTTGGCCAGGAGGGTGACCAGGGCCTCCTCGAGCTCTTCCGGGAACTTGGCCCGGGCCAGGCTCGCGACGTCGGCCTGTTCGAGGTCGATGCCGAACCTGTCGAGGATGACCGAGCGGAGCTCCGCGGCCCGGTTGTTCTCGGGGAAGCGGGCGGCCCATTCGCGGCCCGCGGCGAAGAGGCCCCGGACCTTGTCCTCGGTATTGGCGAAGGTGTTGGCGTCGAAGGTGTAGACGGGCAGGACCGCGCCGGAGGCCTCGTCCTTCTTGAGGGCCGTCGCTTCCGCGTCCTCGACGATGAGGTAAGGGGGCGACGACGTCGGCCGGGGCGACGGCGCCCGCGGCCAGCGCGGACAGGCTTTTCGGGGGCAGGCGGGTCAGGCCGGCGGCCATGATGACGGCCGTGACGGCCAGGACGAGCCATGGGCCCTGGACGAGCCTGTGAACGCGGGGCCGGTCGCGGTCCTCCTCGGGGGGCTCGGCGGCGGGCCGCCCGGGCAGGATCTCGGCCCGCTTGAAGAGCCTGATCTTGTCGGAGAAGGAGTCGGGCATGGCTTACCGGTCGTCCTTGGCCTCGGCCTTCTGGTAGGCCTTGATGATCTTCTGGACCAGGGGGTGGCGGACGACGTCCCGGTCGTTGAAGCGGATGAAGGCGATCTCGGGGAGGGGGGCCAGGATCTTCATGGCGTGCAGGACGCCGGACTTGCGGGGCTGGGGCAGGTCGATCTGGGTGATGTCGGCGGTGATGACCAGCTTGGAGTCGAAGCCGGCCCGGGTCAGGATCATCTTCATCTGCTCCCGGGTCGTGTTCTGGGCCTCGTCGAGGATGATGAAGGCGCTGTTCAGGGTCCGGCCGCGCATGAAGGCCAGGGGGGCGATCTCGATGACGCCGCGCTCGATGAGGCGGTTGGCCTGCTCGTATTGGGTCAGGTCGAAGAGGGCGTCGTAGAGGGGCCGGAGGTAGGGGTTGATCTTCTGGATGAGGTCGCCGGGCAGGAAGCCGAGCTTCTCGCCGGCCTCGACGGCCGGGCGGGTCAGGATGATGCGGTTGACGGCCTTGTTCTGGAGGAAGGCCAGGGCCATGGCCATGGCCAGGTAGGTCTTGCCGGTCCCGGCCGGGCCGATGCCGAAGACGAGGTCGCGGGCCTTGATGGCCTGGAGGTAGGCCTGCTGGTTGAGGCTCTTGGGGGAGACGGACTTGCGGGACAGGTTCAGGGGCTCGGCGGGGGCGTAGCCGTCGGCGGAGGGGGCGGCGCCCTCCTCGAGCATGTCCAGGGCGATGAGGATGTCCTCCTCGCGGAGCCGGTGGCCCTTCTCCCGGAGCTCCCGGAGGGTCTCGAAGTAGTGCTTGGCGAAGGCGATCCGCTCGGGGTCGCCGTCGAGGAGGAGCTGGTCGCCCCGCAGGGCCAGGCTGACGCCCAGGCGGGCGGAGAGCTTCTTGAGGTTCTTGTCCAGGACGCCGGACAGGGTGGATTCATCCAACAGGGGCTGGGGGATCTTTTCCATCTGTCCTAGGGGAGGGGAGACGGGGGGCGCTCGTTATCGGTCATTTACCAGCGCAATTTAATCACGCCCCGGCGGGCTTGTCAAGCCGAGGCCGGAACGCTTCTCCGGGGTTGAAAAACGGGGCCGGATGGGATATATATCGGGCATGGACAAAGAGCATACGAACGTCGCCATACCGGCCTCGCTCTTCAGGAAGATCGAGGAGCATATCAAGGGGACGGAGTTCCGTTCCGTCGCGAGCTACGCGGCCAAGGTCCTCCGGGACAGCCTGTCCAAGGCCGAGCCGGCGGCCGAAGCCTTCAGCAAGGACGACGAAGAGAAGGTCAAGGAGCGCCTGAAGGCCCTGGGATACATCGACTGACCCCCGGCTGTCGCCCGCCGTTCGCCATCTGCCCGAGAAGGAGAGAGTCCCACATGATCCAACCCCACGGCGGCAAGCTGGTCGACAGGGTCCTCGAGGGGAAGGCCGGGGAGGAGGCCCTGGCCCGGGCCGCCCGCCTGCCGAGGATCGCCGTTGACGCCGAGCTCGTCTCGGATATCGAGAACATCGCCACCGGCGTCTACAGCCCCCTGGAAGGCTTCCTGGGCGAGGCCGACTTCAACGGGGTGGTCAACGCCAGCCGCCTGGCCTCGGACGTCGCCTGGACCATCCCCATCGTCCTCGACGCGGACAAGCCGACGGCCGACGGCCTGAAGGCGGGTGACGAGGTCGTGCTGGCCGCCGGGGACGGCCGCCCCCTGGCCATCCTCCACCTCCGGGAGAAATTCGGCTTCGACAAGGGCGACACGGCCGAGAAGGTCTTCGGCACGCGCGACCCGGCCCACCCCGGCGTCGCCAAGGTCCTGGCCATGAAAGACGTCCTCCTGGCCGGCCCGGTCGATCTCATCCAGACGACCCCGACCCCCTTCGACCGCTGGAAGCTCGCGCCCAAGGAGACCCGGGTCCTGTTCGGGGCCAAGGGCTGGCGGACGGTCGTCGGGTTCCAGACGCGCAACACCCCCCACATCGGCCACGAATACGTCCAGAAGGCCGCCCTGACCTTCGTCGACGGCCTGTTCATCAACCCGGTCATCGGGCGGAAGAAGAAGGGCGATTTCAAGGACGAGGTCATCCTGGCCTCCTACGAAGAGGCCATCCGCCTCTACTACCGGAAGGAGCGGACGGCCATGGCCATCCTCCAGATGGAGATGCGCTACGCCGGGCCCAAGGAGGCCATCCACCACGCCATCATCCGCAAGAACTTCGGCTGCACCCACATCATCATCGGCCGCGACCACGCCGGGGTGGGGAGCTACTACCCGCCCTTCGCCGCCCAGGACATCTTCGAGGACTTCCCCGACCTGGGCATCACGCCGATGTTCTTCCGCTCCTTCATGCACTGCAGGAAGTGCGGCTCGGTCGTCAACGAGAAGATCTGCCCCCACCCGGCGTCGGACCACGTCCCGTTCAGCGGCACGGGGATCCGCGACCTCCTGGTCAGGGGGGAGTGCCCGCCGGCCGAGCTCATGCGGCCGGAGGTGGCCAGGGTCATCATGGCGTTCAAGGACCCGTTCAACGAATAAGAAAGGACAGGAACCCGCATGTGCGAAGATCCCGAAGGCTTCACGCTCTGGTTCACCGGGCTGCCGTGCTCGGGGAAATCCGCCGTCGGCGACAGGGTCGCCGAGATCCTCCGGGAGAAAGGGCGCCGCGTCGAGCGGCTCGACGGGGACGCCGTCCGCAAGGACCTGACCCGCGACCTGGGCTTCTCGAAGAAGGACCGGGACGAGAACATCCGCCGGGTCACGTTCGTGGCCAAGCTCCTGTCGCGGAACGGCGTCGCCGTGCTGACCTCTTTCATCTCGCCTTACCGGGAGATGCGCGACCGGGCCCGCCGGGAGTGCGTCAACTTCGTCGAGGTCTATGCCAAGTGCCCCGTCGAGGTCTGCATCGGGAGGGACGTCAAGGGCATGTACCAGAAGGCCCTCCGCGGCGAGATCAAGGAGTTCACCGGCGTCTCCGACCCGTACGAGGAGCCGCTCAACGCCGAGATCGTGCTCGAGACCGACAAGGAGACGGTCGAGGAGAGCGCCGAGAAGGTCCTGCGGCGCCTGGGGGAGCTCGGGCTCGCTTGAAGGGCGGCGGGGATCATCGCCTGCGGGCCTGACCCCGGCGCCAGGGCCAGCGCCGGTCCTAGCGCCAGCGCCGCCCGGTCGCCTGGGCGCTCTCTTTTCTCCTGATTGCTTGAAAGACTTGAGAATTTCAATATAATCAAGCCCTTAAGGAACCGATAGGATGGCGCGATACCTGGTGACGGGAGGGGCGGGCTTCATCGGCTCGCACATCGCCGAGGCCCTGGCCGGGCGGGGCGACGAGGTCCGCGTCCTGGACGACCTCTCGACCGGGAAGCTGGAGAACCTGGCCGGGTTCGCCGGGACGATCGAGTTCGTCGAGGGCGATATCCGCGACTTCGAGACCTGCCGCCGGGCCGTCGAGGGCGTCGCCGCGGTCTTTCACGAGGCCGCCCTGGCCTCGGTCACCCGCTCGGTCGAGGACCCTCTCCTGGCCAACGCCGTCAATGTCACCGGGACGCTCAACCTGCTCGTCGCGGCCCAGGCCGCCGGGGTCCGGAGCTTCGTCCTGGCCTCGTCCTCGGCCGTTTACGGCGACGACCCGGCGATGCCCAAGGTCGAGGGCCGGGAGGGCCGTCCCGTCTCGCCTTACGGCGCGAACAAGCTCATCGGCGAGAAGTACGCCCAGACCTTCCACGCCCTCCACGGCCTGAACACGGTTTCATTGCGTTATTTCAACGTCTTCGGGCCGCGCCAGGACCCGGCCTCGGAGTACTCGGCCGTCATCCCGCTCTTCGTCACCAAGGTCCTGCGGGGCGAGCGGCCGACGATCTTCGGCGACGGGGAGCAGTCGCGGGACTTCATCCACGTCGACGACGTCGTCCGGGCCAACCTGCTGGCCGCCGAGTCGGCGGGCGCGGCCGGCGAGGCCTTCAACGTCGCCTGCGGCGTCGGGACGACGGTCAACGGCCTGCTCGCGGCCATCAACGAGGCCCTGGGCGCCGGGGTCGAGGCCCGCTACGCCCCGCCGCGGCCGGGCGACATCCTCCATTCGACCGCCGACATCTCCAAGGCCCGGCGCCTGACCGGGTTCGAGCCCGGCCTGTCCTTCCGGGAGGGACTGCGGGCGACCATCGACTGGTACAAGAGAAGGAGCTGAACCGCATGAACGCTGTCGCTTCGAAGCTGCTCGAGAGGATCGAGAGGAAACAGGCCGTGGTCGGGGTCATCGGACTCGGCTACGTCGGGCTCCCGCTGGTCAAGACCTTCCTCCAGAAGGGCTTCCGGGTCAGGGGCTTCGACATCGACCCCAAGAAGGTCGACATGCTCAACCGGGGCAAGAGCTACATCCGCCACATCTCCGCGGCCGAGCTCAAGGACTTCCTGGGGCGGAAGCTGTTCGAGGCCTCGGCCGATTTCCGCGGCCTCAGCGACGTCGACGCCATCCTCATCTGCGTCCCGACGCCGCTCGACGGCCACGGCTCCCCGGACCTGTCCTACGTCATCAACTCGACGATCAGCGTCGCCGAGCGCGTCCGCAGGGGCCAGCTGGTCGTCCTCGAGAGCACGACCTACCCGGGCACGACCGACGGCGAGATGCGGCCCATCCTCGAGGCCGGCGGATTGAAGGCCGGGCGGGACTTCTTCCTGGCCTACTCGCCGGAGCGCGAGGACCCGGGCAACAAGGACTTCTCGACGGCCACGACGCCCAAGGTCGTCGGCGGGCTGACGCCCGACTGCCTGCGGGTGGCCAAGGCCCTTTACGACCGGATCGTCGTCAAGACCGTGCCCGTGACGTCGACCCGGGCCGCGGAGTCGACCAAGCTGCTGGAGAACATCTTCCGCTCGGTCAACATAGCCCTGGTCAACGAGCTGAAGATGATCTTCGACCGCATGGGCATCGACGTCTGGGAGGTCATCCGGGCGGCCTCGTCCAAGCCCTTCGGCTTCATGCCCTTCTACCCCGGGCCGGGCCTGGGCGGGCACTGCATCCCGATCGACCCGTTCTACCTGACCTGGAAGGCCAAGGAGGTCGACTACCAGACGAAGTTCATCGAGCTGGCCGGCGAGATCAACCGGTTCATGCCCTACTACGTCCGGCAGAAGACGATCGAGGCCCTCAACGAGCGGGGCAAGCCCATCAAGGGCGCCAAGGTCCTCGTCCTCGGCCTGGCCTACAAGAAGGACATCGACGACTCGCGCGAGTCGCCCTCGCTCAAGATCATCACCTTGCTCAGGGAGAAGGGGGCCCAGGTCTCCTACAACGACCCGTACGTCCCCAGGGTCGCCGGCCACCGCGAGTACCCCGGGCTGGAGATGGACTCGGTCGCGCTGACGCCGGCCCGGCTCCGCAGGAGCGACGCCGTGGTCATCTCGACCGACCACTCGGCCTACGACTACGACATGATCGTCCGGAACGCGCCGCTCGTCATCGACACGCGAAACGCCGTCAAGCGCCGCCGCAGGAACGTCGTCAAGGCTTAAAGACGGGGTCAAACCTTTAATTTTTTAATTTTCGGGTCGGCTGGTCCGTCCGGAGCGGAAAAAATTAAAAAATTAAAGGTTTGACCCCGTCTTGATTCTTAGCAGATGCGGGGGAGGAGCTCCGAGGTCAGGGGCTCGAGGAGGCGCAGGCCGCCGGCCGAGGTGCGGAGCAGGAGCTCGCCGGGGCGGCCGACGCGGCCCTGGACCTCGCCGATGACCGCCGCCCGCCGCCCGAGCGGGTGCCGGCGGACGCGGGCCAGGAGCGCCGCCGCCTTGGCCGCCGGCGCGACGATGACCGCCTTCCCCTCGCAGGCCATGTAGAGCGGGTCGATCCCCAGCAGGTCGCTCGCGGCCCGCACCGGACGCGACAGCGGGACCTTGTCCTCCTCGATGAGCACGGGGCAGGGGAGCCGCTCGGCCAGCTCCGAAAGGACCGTGGCCAGCCCGCCCCGGGTGACGTCGCGCATCCAGCGCGCCCCGGCCCGCCAGAGCGGCAGAAGGAAGAGGAGCGGCGCGCAGTCGCTCCGGACGCTCGAGCGCAGGCCGAACTCGCCGCGGGCCAGCATGACGGCCAGGCTGTGGTCGCCGAGCGTCCCGGTCAGGATGAGCTTGTCGCCCTTCCTGACCCGGTCGAGGCGGGGCCTGGCGACCGTCCGCCCGACCCCGGCCGTGTTGATGTAGATCTTGTCGCCCTGGCCGCGCCGCACGACCTTGGTGTCCCCCGTGACGACCCGGACCCCGGCCCGCCTGGCCGCGTTCCTGACCGAGCCGATGACCCGGTCGAGCGTCGCCGTCTCCAGCCCCTCCTCGAGGATGAAGGCGAGCGACAGGAACCGCGGCTCGGCCCCGGCCACGACGAGGTCGTTGACGGTGCCGTTGACGGCCAGGGCGCCGATGTCGCCGCCCGGGAAGACGAGCGGGTCGACGACGTAGCTGTCGGTCGTGAAGGCGATCCCGCCCGGCAGGTGCGCCGCGTCGGACAGCTCGCCCAGCAGGGGATCGCGGAAGGCCGGGACGATCTTCCCGGCCAGGAACTCGCGCATCAGCCGCCCGCCGCTCCCCAGCTCCAGGCTGACCTTGGTCATGTCCGGCCCCTCCCCGCGGGCCCGTACTTGAAATGGATGAGGCAGGCGCCCTCGTAGGAGACCATGCACGGCCCGGCCGGCGCGTCCGGCCGGCAGGCCTTGCCGAAGAGCCGGCAGCTCTCGGGGCGGATGGCGCCCCGGAGGACGTCGCCGCAGCGGCACCCTTTCATGTCCGCTGCGGCCTCCGCGCCTCCCGCCGCCGCGTACCGCCGCCCGGCGTCGAAGCCGGCGTACTCCGGCCGGAAGCGCAGGCCGCTCCGCGGGATCTTGCCCAGCCCCCGCCAGACGGCGTCGTAGGGCTCCAGGACCTCGTCCATGAGCGCCCGGGCCGCGGCGTTTCCTTCCCTCGCAACGGCCCGCCCGTACTCGAGCGCGACCTCGGGCTTCCCCGCGGCCATCTGGCCCAGGACCGAGCGCACGGCGAGCAGGATGTCGCCGGGCTCGAAGCCGGCGATGGCCCCCGGCACGCCGTAGTCCCGGGCCGCGAACTCGTACGGCCCGGCCCCGATGACCGCGCTGACGTGCCCCGGGTAGATGAAGCCGTCGACGGCGACCTCGCGGGCGTCGAGGACGGCCTTGAGCGCCGGCGGGACGAGCCACAGGGCCGGCAGGACGGAGAAGTTCCTCAGGCCCTCGGCCGCCGCCCTCTTGACGGTGTAGGCGACGGCCGGGATGGTCGTCTCGAAGCCGGCGCCGAAGAAGACGACCTCTCGCCCGGGCTCGCGCCGGGCCTCGTCCAGCGCCTCCTCGGGGGAATAGACGATCCGCAGCCGCGACCCGCGGGCCGGGACGGCCGTCTGGAGCGACCCGCGCCGGGTCGGCACCCGGGTCATGTCGCCGAACGCGGCCAGCGTCAGCCCCTCGGCCCCCGTGACCGCGGCGATGGCCGCCTCGTGGACGGCGTTGGGGGTGATGCAGACCGGGCAGCCCGGCCCCGAGACCATCTCGACCCCGGCCTCGGCCAGCAGGGGCGTCAGGCCGCTCCTGAACAGGGCCATCGTGTGGGTGCCGCAGACCTCCATCAGGCGCGGCGTCCGTCGGAGGCGCCCGGCCCTCGCGCGGATGTCCTCGAGGAGCCCGCGGAGCGCGGCCGGGTCCCTGAGCTCCTTCATCGGCGTTCGGCGGCGGCCATCTCCTTGAACAGGCGCAGGGTCGCCCGGGCCTCCTTGGCGTCCACGACCGAGATGGCGAAGCCGGCGTGGATGATGACCCAGTCGCCCGGCCGGGCCTGCGGGACGAGGCTGAAATTGGCCCGGACCTCGCTCCCCATGTAGCTCGCCGCCCCCTGGCCGCCGGCCTCGAGCCGGACGATCTTGGCGGGCACGGCGAGACACATGGGCGTTCTCTCCAGGTTCATCACTTTACCAGAAAGGGCCGGGCCGGTCCACCTTGTGCTATAATGGGGGGCCGATGGAGAAGCACCTCGAGGAATTCTTCCCTCCCGGGACGGAGGAGGGGCGGCTTCTCCTCCAGGTGGACCTCGGCCGCCTGCCGGGCCACGTCGCCGTCATCATGGACGGCAACGGCCGCTGGGCCGCCGCCCGCGGCCTCCCCCGCGTCGAGGGCCACAAGGCCGGCGCCGCCTCCGTTCACGAGGCCGTCGAGGCCGCGGCCCGCCTGGGCATCGGCACCCTGACCCTGTTCGCCTTCTCCAGCGAGAACTGGAAGCGGCCGGCCGCGGAGGTCGGGCGCCTCTGGCGGCTCCTCCGGGAGAAGCTGGCCAAGGAGGACGGTCTCCTGGTCCGGAACGGCCTCCGCCTCAGGGTCATCGGCCGGCGCCAGGGCATCCCCGCCGTTGTTCTCCGGGAGATCGAGCGGGTCGAGGCCCTGACCCGGGCGAACCAGCGGATGACGGTCGTCGTCGCCCTCAACTACGGCGGCCGGGACGAGATCGTGGACGCCGCCCGGAGCCTGCTCGAGGACGGCCGCGTCCCGCCGAAGAAGCTCGACGAGGCCGCCTTCGCCGCCCGCCTCTCGACCGCCGGCCTGCCCGACCCCGACCTCCTCGTCCGGACGAGCGGCGAGATGCGCGTCTCGAATTTCCTCCTCTGGCAGCTCGCCTACGCCGAGATCTACGTCACCCCGGTGCTCTGGCCGGACTTCCGGCGCCGGCACCTCCTCGAGGCCGTGATCGAGTTCCAGAAGCGGGAACGCCGCTTCGGCGACGTCCGGCCGGCCGGGGGGCGCCCCCGCCCAAGGAGCTGACCCCGCATGAACCTCGTCAGGCGCACGCTGACGGCCGCCGTCCTGCTCGGCGTCCTCTTCCTCATCATCCAGTACGCCCCCCTCTGGGTCTTTTTCCTCCTCAGCCAGGCCGTCATCGTCGCCGCGCTCCTCGAGCTCTACGCCCTGGCCGGACGCAACGGCCTCCATCCCCGCAAGGCCCTGGGCGTCCTCCTGGCCCTGCTCGTCGGCCTGCCGTTCGCCTTCGAGGCCATCCCCCTCGAGGCGGCCCTGTTCGCGGCTCTCCTCGCCGCCGGCGTCGCCTTCCTCGTCTCCGTCGATTCCGCGGACAAGCTCGACGGCTTCCCGGCCGCCTTCGCCTTCACGGTGTTCGGGCCCCTCTACCTGGCCTTCACCCTGGACTTCCTCTACCGCGTCCGCCTCGAGTTCGGACCGTTCCCCCTGTATTTCCTGTTCGCCGTGGTCTTCCTCGGCGACACGGGCGCCTTCTTCATCGGCAAGCCGTTCGGCCGGCACAAGATGACGCCGACGGCCAGCCCGAACAAGAGCTGGGAGGGGAGCGCCGGGGGGTTCCTTTTCGCCCTGGGCGGGGCGGCCCTGGCCCGCTGGGTCCTCGGCCTGGACGTCTCCCTGGCCGCGGCCCTGCTCACCGCCGCGGCGGTCCACTCGGCGGCCCAGATAAGCGACCCCCTCGAGTCCCTGTTCAAGCGCGCCGCCGGGGCCAAGGACTCCTCCAACGCCCTGCCGGGGCACGGCGGCTTCCTCGACCGCATCGACAGCCTCATCCTGGCCGGGCCGCTCTTCTACTTCGTCGTCGCCTATCTCTGGAGATGACCGGCGGGCCCGATGTCGCGCGCCATCGCCATCCTCGGCTCGACCGGCTCCATCGGCCGGAGCGCGCTCGACGTCGTCGACCGGATGGGCGGCGCCTTCCGGGTGGCCGCCCTGGCCGCCGGGTCCAATCTCGAGGCGCTGGCGGGGCAGATCGAGAAGTATCGGCCCCGGCTGGTCTCGGTCGGCGCCCGCCGCGACGCCGAGCGCATCCGCGGCCTGGCCCGCCGCTCCGGCGCCAGTGTCGCCTGGGGGCCCGAAGGGGCCGCCGAGGTGGCCCGGACGGAGGGCGCCGACACCGTCGTCGCGGCCATCACCGGGATGAGCGGCTTCGCCCCGACCCTCGAGGCGGTCAAGGCCGGCCGGCGCGTGGCCCTGGCCAACAAGGAGTCCCTGGTCGTCGGCGGGGCCCTCCTCCGCCGCGAGGCGGCGCGCTCCGGGGCCCGCATCATCCCGGTCGACAGCGAGCACAGCGGCGTCTTCCAGTGCCTGGCCGGGATCGAGCGGCGGCACCTGCGGCGGGTCATCCTGACCGCGTCCGGCGGGCCCTTCCTGAAGACCCCGCTGGCCGAGCTCCGCCGCAAGACCGCGGCCGAGGCCCTGCGCCACCCCCGCTGGGTCATGGGCCGGAAGGTGACCGTGGATTCCGCGACCATGATGAACAAGGGCCTGGAGCTCATCGAGGCCCGCTGGCTCTTCGACCTCGAGCCCTCGGAGCTCGAGGTCCTGGTCCATCCCCAGTGCGCCGTCCACGCCCTGGTCGAGACGGCCGACGGCTCGCTCCTGGCCCAGCTCGGCCCGGCCGACATGCGCCTGCCCATCCAGTACGCCCTGACCTGGCCGGAGCGGCGCGACTCGGGGCTCGCTCGCCTCGACCTCGGCGCCCTGCGGAAGCTCGAGTTCCGGCCGGTCGACGAGCGCCGCTATCCGCTCTTCCCCCTGGCCCGGCGGGCCCTCCGGGAGGGCGGGAGCCTTCCCGTGGCCCTCAACGCCGCCAACGAGGTGGCCGTGGCCGCCTTCCTCGAGGGCCGCATCGCCTTCCCCGGCCTCCACGCCGTCGTCGCCGCGGTCGTGGAGCCGCACCGGCCCCGGCCGGCCGACTCGATCGAGGCGATCCGCGACATCGACGCGGAGGCCCGGCGGGAGGCCCGCCGCGCCCTTCCGCGGAGGTAGACCATGGGCAACATCATCGGCACGATCGTCTCCTTCGCCATCGTCTTCTTCATCGTCACGTTCGTCCACGAATTCGGGCACTTCTTCATGGCCAAGAGGTTCGGCGTGGGGGTGAAGGCCTTCTCGTTCGGCATCGGCCCGCGGCTTTTCGGCGTCCGGAACCGCCGCTTCTCGATCGGGAAAGCGGACGCGGCGGGGGCCGGGACGGACTACAGGGTCTGCCTGCTGCCGGTCATCTGCTATGTCCAGATGGAAGGGGAGGGGGCGTTCGAGAAAGACCGGCCCGTCCCGCCCGGCGACATGATGGCCAAGACCCGCGGCCAGCGCTTCCTGATCATGGTCATGGGCTCGGCCATGAACCTGGCCTTGGCCGTGGTCCTGATGGCGATCGTCAGCGGCATCGGCGCCAGGGCCGTCAAGTACGTCGACGACCCCCCGGTCATCGGCTGGATCGACGCCGCCTCGCCGGCCGAGCGGGCCGGCCTGAGGGCCGACGACCTCATCGTCCGGGTCTCGGGCCGCGAGGTCAAGACCTGGAAGGACGTCCTGGTCGCCGTCGGCCTCGCGCCCGACCGCGAAATCGCGATCGAAGTCGTCCGGGGCGGGGAGCGTCTGACGGCCGCCCTCGCGACCGGCTCCGACAAGCGGACCGACGCCGGGTACGCCGGGTTCAACCCGCGCGTCTTCACCCAGGTCCGGATGGTCCAGCCGCACACGCCGGCCGAGCGGGCCGGGCTCGAGCCGGGAGACGTCGTCCGTGCGATCGACGGCCGGCCCGTCTACTTCAGCCAGTTCCTCGAGGTCGTCCGGGCCCATCCGGACCGGGAGCTCGTTTTCACGGTCGACCGCGGCGGAAGGACCCTGGACCTGCCCGTGACGCCCCGCCGCGAGGGGGACATCGGGCGCATCGGCATCCAGCAGGAGGCCGAGTCGGTGATCAAGAAGTACGGCTTCGCCGCCGCCATCGGCAACAGCCTGCGGGAGAACTCGTACAACGCCCTGCTCATCGTCCGGATCATCAAGGGGCTGTTCACCGGAGAGACCCCGACGAGCCAGCTCGGCGGCCCGCTGGCCATCGCCGACGCCTCCTACGCGTTCCTGCGCGAGGGCTGGGTCTCGCTGCTGACCTGGATCGCCTTCCTGAGCCTCCAGCTCGGCGTCATCAACCTGATCTTCCCCATCCCCATCGTCGACGGGCCCCAGATCGTCATCCTGGCCCTGGAGGCGCTCTTCCGCCGGGACGTCAGCCCGAAGTTCCGGATCGCCTACACCTACGTGGGATGGGCCATGATGGTGGCCCTGATGGCCTTCGTCATCCTCAACGACATCGTCAGGAAGCTGCCGAACGGCTGGGCCGGCCTCTGGCCGTTCTAGGCGGCTGAGGAGGACAGGATGTTCCCTCGCCGCGAGACGCGCCCGCTCTCGGTGGGCGGCGTGGCCGTCGGCGGCGGCGCGCCCGTCGTCGTCCAGGCCATGACCAAGACCGACACCCGCGACGCGCGGGCCACGGTGGCCCAGGTCCGCCGCCTGGCCCGGGCCGGGGCGGAGATCGTCCGGCTGGCCGTGCCCGACCGGGCCGCGGCCGCGGCGCTGGCGGAGGTCCGGCGCCGGTCCCCGGTGCCGCTCATCGCCGACATCCACTTCGACCACCGCCTGGCCCTGGCCGCGGTCGACGCCGGGATGGACGGGCTGCGGCTCAACCCGGGCAACATCGGCGGCGCCGCCAAGGTCCGCGAGGTCGTCCGGGCCGCGGCCGCGGCCCGGGTGCCCATCCGCGTCGGCGTCAATTCGGGCTCCTTGGAGAAGGACCTCCTGGCCAAGGCCGGCGGGGCGACGGCGGCGGCCATGGTCGAGAGCGCCCTCCGCCACGTCCGCCTCCTCGAGGAGCTCGATTTCCGGCTGATCAAGATCTCGCTCAAGGCCTCGGACGTGCCGCGGACGCTCGAGGCCTTCCGGCTGCTGGCCGCGAAGGTCGATTACCCCTTCCACGCCGGGATCACTGAGGCCGGGCGGCTGCTCGCGGGAAGCGTCAAGTCGTCGGCCGGCCTCGGGCTGCTCCTGGCCGAGGGCCTGGCCGACACGGTCCGCGTCTCACTGACCGCCCCGGCCGAGCGGGAGGTCTTCGTCGCCTGGCAGGTCCTCCAGGCCATGGGGCTGCGGGAGCGCGGGGCGACGTTCGTCTCGTGCCCGACCTGCGGCCGGTGCGAGGTCGGGCTGTTCCGCGTGGCGGCCGAGGTCGAGAAGGCGGTCCTGGGGCTCCGCGCGCCGCTGACGGTGGCGGTCATGGGCTGCCCGGTCAACGGCCCGGGCGAGGCCAAGGAGGCCGACATCGGCCTGGCCTGCGGCCGGGGGAGCGGGGTCATCTTCAAGAAGGGGAAAGTCCTGAGGAAGGTGCCCGCCGCCCGCATGGCCGACGCGCTCATCGCCGAGATCAACAAATGGGGGACATGATACCTATTTCCCATTTTGCGGTCATGCCCGGCAAAGAGCGCGTCCGAGAAAATGGGAAACAGGTATCATGTCCCCCATAAAAAAAGGGGGATGGAAGCGATCGCTCGCTTCCATCCCCCGTGCCGTTGACGTTCGGACGCGAAGGTCGACGGGAGATCGAGCCGCGCGCTCAGTCGCCCTTTTCGGTCTTCTTCTCCGTGATGATGCCGACGATCTCGATGCCCGCTCCGCGGATGATGTCGATGAGGTCCACGATGTTGCCGTATTCGAGGTCTTGGTCCGCCTTGAGGTAGAGCTTCTTCTCGGCCACGGTCAGGAACTCCTCTTCGAGCGCGTTCTGCAAGGCCTCCATCGTCACCTTGTTCTGGTTGACATAAAGGAGGAAACCCTTGGGGTCGCGCGCGTCCTTCTTCACGGCCAGCACGACGTCCGGGTTCTCCGGCATATTGCTGGTGAACTGGGCGTTCGGCAGCTTGACGTCGACGCCCTTCTGGATGAGGGGCGTGACGATCATGAAGATGATGAGAAGGACGAGCAGGACGTCACAGAGAGGGACGACATTCGGTTCGGACCGGACGGTCTCCTTGCCGTTTGTCGAAACTGAGAATCCCATGATATGCCTCTCTCTCAGGCCGGCCCCCCGGCGGGGCCGGCGCACGGGGCCCTTAGTGGGACCCGCCGGCCTTCAGGAAGAAGTCGACGACCTGGGAATTGGTGTTGTCCATCTCCGCGTCGTAGACTTCGATCCTCGAGTTCAGCGTGTTGAAGACCCACAGGGCCAGGACCGCGACGCCGATGCCGACGGCCGTGGTGACCAGCGCCTCGGCGATGCCGCCGGCGACGGCGCCGATGCCGCCCGAGCCGGTCAGCTGCATGCCGCGGAAGGCGTTGATGATGCCGAAGATCGTCCCGAACAGCCCGATGAAGGGGGAGGACGTGGCGATGGTGGCCAAGATGCTCAGGCCGCGCCGGAGCTCCTGATTGAAGAGGGTCTTGGCCCGCTCGCCGCCGCGCGCCGCGGTCTCGAGCTGCTCTTCCATGCTGAGCTTGGCCTCTTTGCCCTCGACGATCGCCTGGATGCCGCCGGCCGTGACGCGGGCCAGGTGGCTGCCCTTATAGTCCTTCTTGGACGACAGGACCAAGGCGTCCTTGAGGTTGCCGCTCTTCAGCAGGTCCGCGAGCTTGGGGGCCACTTCGCGGGACTTCTTCTTCGCCCGGGAGAAGACGAGCAGGCGCTCGATGAACATGTAGATGGTGATGACGGACAGCCCGATCAGGATGATCGCGACGGTCTTGGCCACGGCTCCCATGGCCTGCCACATTTCGAGAAGACCGAATTGCATGGGTTAAACCTCCTGTAAGATATCCAAAGCCATTTTCTGGTTTGGTTATTTCAGCTGGAAGCGTACGGTGACCGTGAAGACGACGGGCCGGGGACGGCCGTTGATGATCATGGGCTCGTAGACCCACTGGCGGACGGCGTCGATGGCCGCCTGGTCGAGAAGCGGGATCGACCGCAGGACCTTGATCCCCTGGACCCGCCCGTAGACGTCCGTCGTCGCCTCGATGATGACCACGCCCTCGACCCGGGCCTGGCGGGCGATCTCCGGATAGACGGGATCGACCGAGCGGACGAGCTTGGGCGGCTTGACGTCGCCGATGGCCCGCACCGGCGCCTCGACCTCGCCCACGACGCCGCCCAGGACCCCGCCCACGACGCCCCCCAGGACGCCGCCGACGACGCCGCCCTCGACGCCGCCCTCGACGCCGCCCTCGACCCCGATGTCGGAGAGCTGCTCCTCGGCGATCTGCTCGGGGATCTCGACAGGCGCCACGAGACGGCCCGGGTCGACCTGCTGGGTCGCCTGGACCCGCTTGATGCGGGCGCTGGCCGTCGTGGCCTTGCGCTTGGCCGGCGGAGGCGGAGGCGGCGGAGGAGGAGGCGGCGGCGCGAGGAAGGCGCTGTAGACCTCGACCGTCGGAAGCTCGCCCGTCGACAGGAGCGGGAGGACGATGGCCGTGATGATGAAGGCGACGTGTAGGATCAGCGCGATGGGGAAGACGATGGCTTTCCGGGTCGTCCCTTTCTCGGCCGTGAAGAACGAGTCCTTGAAGACAGACGGTGGCGCCGATGCGGTGACCGGCTTTTTCACTTCCGCCATGATGATTACCTCATGCTCGGGATATTACACAACCACACAGAACGCAGTATAGAGGAAAAAAAAACTTTTGACAAGGGGAATTTATCGCCTCCCGCCTTTCTTGGGCTTGAACCATTTCTGCCAGAAAAGGACCACCGGGCAGGACAGGTAGACGGTCGAATAGATGCCCTCGATCGTGCCCACGAGCATGAGGAAGGCGAAGTCGTTGATGACCTCGCCGCCGAAGAGGAACAGGGCCCCGACCGTCAGGAAGACGGTCCCCGAGGTGATGAGCGTCCGGCCCAGGCACTGGTTGATGCTGAGGTTCATGATCTCTTCGAGGGGCTTGCCGCGCAGGAGCTTCTGGTTCTCCCGGACCCGGTCGAAGATGACGATCGTGTCGTTGATGGAGAAGCCGACGATGGTCAGGATGCCGGCGATGATGGGCAGGTTGATCTCGCGGTTCGTGAACGAATAGACGCTCGAGGTGATCAGGACATCCTGGGCCAGGGTGAAGATGGCCGCGACGCCGTACTCGAGCTTGAACCTCAAGGCGATGTAGACGAGCATGCCGATGAGCGACCAGATCGTCGCCTGCACGGCCTTGCGCCGGAGGTCGGCCCCGACCTGGGGGCCGACCGTCTCCCGGCTCAGGACCGTCAGGCCGCCGAGGTAGGTCCTCTCCTTGAGGAGCGCCAGGGCCTCGGGCTTGAGCCCGAGCCCGGCGATGTCGCCGTAGTCACGGACGATGCCGTTCATGTTCCGGTAGCCGACGACGCGCCGGGCGGCGTCCGGGCCCGAGCCGGGGAAGGCGCTCTCGAGGAGGCCGGTGAGGGCCGTCTCGTCGATGAGGTTGAGGTCGACGAGGCCGCGGGCCCGCTCGGCCCGGCCGTCCTCGCCGCGGAGGGCGGAGATGATCTTGTCGGCCAGCTTCCCGTGGGCCTCGAGCTGGTCCTGCTCGTCCGCCTTCGTGCTGACGGACTCGACGGCCCGGATCATGAACTCGCGGCCCGTGTCGCCCGTCTTCTGGACCGTGCTCTTGCCCAGGCCGACGGTCTGGAGGAGGTCGCGGACCTCGCCCTCGGTCGAGGGGGCCTTGGTCATGATCCGCAGGAGCGTGCCCTCGCCGAAGTCGACGCCGAGCTTGAGGCCCTTGAAGGCCGTCACGTTCAGGGCGCCGGCGAGGACGATGGCCACCGTGATGGCCAGGGCGACGTACTTGTATCTCAGGAACCGGATGTTGGGGGTCTTGAAGAGCTGCATGGTCAGATACTCAGGGTCTTGGCGGTCTTGGGGACCGTCAGATCGAAGAGAAGATGGGAGACGAAGACGGCCGTGAACAGGTTGGCGACGAGGCTGATGGTCAGGGTCACCGCGTAGCCGCGGATGGGCCCCGTCCCGAACTGGAAGAGGAACACGGCCGAGATGATCGTCGTCAGGTTGGAGTCGAAGATGGCCGTGAAGGCCCGGGAGAAGCCCTGGGAGATGGCGCTCATGACGCCCTTGCCGACCGCCAGCTCCTCCTTCATGCGCTCGAAGATGAGGACGTTGGCGTCGACGGCCATGCCGATGGACAGGATAATGCCGGCGATGCCGGGCAGGGTCAGGGCGGCCTTGAAGTAGGCCAGGGCGCCGAAGAGGATGACGACGTTGAGGATGAGGGCGACGACGGCGTTGATGCCGCTGAGCTTGTAGAAGACGACCATGAAGGTCATGACGGCGAGGATGGCCACAAACCCGGCGATGAGCCCTTGGCGGATGGAATCGGCGCCGAGGGCCGGGCCGATCGTCCGCTCCTCCAGGTACCGGATGCCGGCCGGAAGGGCGCCGGCCTTGAGGACGATGACCAGGTCGTTGGCCTCCTCGGGGGTGAAGCGGCCGCGGATGACCCCGCCCTGGGTCCGGGAGATCCGGTCCTCGACGACCGGCGCGGACTGGATCTTGTCGTCGAGGATGATGGCGATCTGCTTGCCGATGTTGGCGCCGGTGACCTGCTCGAAGCGGGCCCCGCCGTCGGGGTTGAGGGAGAAGGACACGGCCGGCTTGCCCCACTCGTCGGTCACCTGCCGGACCGTGCGCAGGTCCTTGCCGGTGACGACGGCGACCTTGCTGACGAGATAGTAGCCGCCCTGGCCCCGCTTGGCGTCGCCCTTGAGGACCTCGGCGTCGTCGGGGACCTGGCCGCCCGTCGCCTGGAGCAGGGTCGCCTCGTCGGGGGCGGGGCCGGACTTGACCAGCTTCCACTCCAGGACGGCCGTGACCTTGATCAGCTCCTTGACCCGCTCGGGGTCGTCGACGCCGGGCAGCTCGACGACGATCTTGTCGGCGCCCTGGCGCTGGATGAGCGGCTCGGCGACGCCGAAGGTGTTGATCCGGTTGTCGATCGTCTCCTTGGCCTGGCTGACGGACTGGTCGCGCAGGAACTGGGCCACCAGGGGCTTCAGGGTCAGCGCGGCCCGGTCGGCGCCGAAGCTGTAGTCCCAGTCCCGGGCGTACTCGTCGAGAAGGTCGCGGGTCTTGGCCTCGTCGTCGGCCAGGGCGCCCTGGATGCCGATGCGGCCGAGCCCTTCCTTGGCGACCTTCTGGAAGGCGATGCCGTTCTTCTTCAGCAGCTCCTCGAGCCGGGCGATCACGTGGTCCGTCTCGATGTTGATGGAGTCGTCGGTGACGACCTGGAGGACGAGGTGGATGCCGCCCTTGAGGTCGAGGCCGCGCCGGATCTTGGTGTCGTTGAAGGGGTAGGCGAGGGCGATCGCCCCGCCGACGACGG
This sequence comes from Acidobacteriota bacterium, assembly GCA_029569255.1. Classification (GTDB taxonomy): domain Bacteria; phylum Acidobacteriota; class Aminicenantia; order Aminicenantales; family Saccharicenantaceae; genus RBG-16-66-30. The sequence continues at coordinate 23,918 of JAKQUO010000036.1, forward strand.
CCAGCGTCAGGACGACCCTCCATTGCAGGTTCTTTTTCATGGGTCCTTCACTCCCGCGAGGGACGGCCGGAGTGGAGCGGGCGTCCCCCTCGTCGGGGCCTCACTCGCCCTCGAGCCTGTCGGTGGCGCCGCGGATGACCCCGACGGCGCTCTTGGTGACCTTGATGTTCGTGTTCGAGGCGATCTTGAGCTCGATGAGGTCCTTCTGGACGCCCATGACCGTGCCGAAGATGCCGGCCGTGGTGATGACGCGGTCGCCGGGCTTGAGCTGGTTGACCATTTCCATGTGCTTCTTCTGCTTCTTCCTCTGGGGCATGATGATGAGGAGATAGAAGATGGCGAAGACGGCGACGAAGGGGAGCAGGGCGCCCAGCATGTTGGGCCGGGCCATCTGCCCTCCGCCGGCCTGGCGGGCCAAATCCGCGACGGCTCCGAGGATCATGTCGTTTCTTCCTTTTAAGAGGCGTTCGAGGCCAAGCTCTTCTTCAACGTATTGAAGGAGTTGGATTGGATAGAATGGCGTATTTTCCGGAAGATGTCAAGGTAGTAATAAAGGTTGTGGACGGTGCCGAGCACGGCCGCGGTGATCTCGTCGCGCTCGTGGAGGTGGCGGAGGTAGGCCCGGCTGAAGCGGCGGCAGGTCGGGCAGCCGCAGGCCTCGTCGAGGGGCCGCTCGTCCCGGGCGTACTTGGCGTTCCTGATGGCCAGCCGCCCCCGGCTCGTGAACAGGGTGCCGTTGCGGGCGTTGCGGGTCGGCAGGACGCAGTCGAAGAGGTCGACGCCGCGGGACACGGCCTCGACGACGTCCTCGACGTAGCCCATGCCCATGAGGTAGCGGGGCCGGTCGGCCGGCAGGAGCGCGTGGCCGAGCTCGAGCGTCTCGAAGAGCCGCGTCTTGGGCTCCCCGATGCCGAGGCCGCCGTAGGCGTAGCCGTCGAAGCCCTGCTCGAGGAGGCCCTCGATCGACCGCGTCCTCTGGCCGGCGTGGACGCCGCCCTGGGAGATGCCCCAGAGCTGCTGGCGGGTCTCGCTCTCGTCGAAGCGGGCCTTGGACCGGCGGGCCCACAGGCCGGTCAGGCGGACGGACTCCCGGAGCGCTTCGTCGGTGTAGGGATAGGCCGGGAAATGGTCCAGGCACATGAGGATGTCCGCGCCCATCCGGAGCTGGATGTCGACGGCGTCCTCGGGCCGGAGCAGGACCCGGCGGCCGTCGAGGTGGGAGGCGAAGCGGACCCCCTCGTCGCCGACGCGGACGAGCGGCGAGAGGCTGTAGATCTGGAAGCCGCCGCTGTCGGTCAGGATGGGCTTGGGCCAGGAGATGAAGCGGTGGAGACCGCCCAGGGCCTCGATGCCGTCGAGGCCCGGCCGCAGGGAGAGGTGGTAGGAGTTGAGGAGGATGATCTCGGCCCCGAGGCTTTCGACCTGGGAGTGGGTCAGGGCCTTGACCGTCCCCTGGCTGGCCACGGGCATGAAGGCCGGGGTCTCGACGGCGCCGTGGGGCGTCTCGAGCCGGCCGGCCCTGGCCGCCGAGAGCGGGTCGCGGGCGGTCACGGCGAACGTCGGGCTCATGCGGCGAACCGGAAGTGGACGACGTCGCCGTCGCGGACGGCGTAGTCCTTGCCCTCGAGCCGGATGGCCCCGGCCTCCTTGGCCCGGGGGAGCGTCCCGTGGCGGAGGAGCTCCTCGGCGGCGACGACCTCGGCCCGGATGAAGCCCTTGGCGATGTCGGTGTGGATCGCGCCGGCGGCCTCGAGCGCCGTGGCGCCCCGGCGGACGGTCCAGGCCCGGACCTCGTCCTTGCCGACGGTGAAGAACGAGACGCGGTCGAGGAAGGCGGCGGCCCCGGCGGCGAAGAGCGGCCCGCTCGGCCCCGGGAGGCCGTATTCGGCCGTGAACGCGGCCCGGTCGGCCGGCTCGAGCTCGGCCAGGTCGGCCTCGATCCGGCCGCAGAAGGCCAGGAGGCGGCGGCCCTCGCCGAGGCCCGGCAAGAGGGCCTCCGGCTCCCTGACGCGGGCCAGGTCCTTCTCGTCGATGTTGACGAAGTGGAGGAGGGGCTTGAGGGTCAGGAAGGCGAAGCTGCGGACGAGCCTCTCCTCGGCCGGGGCGAGGGCGGCGTCGCGGAGGCCGCGGCCGGACTCGAGGGCCGGGCGGAGCCTCAGCAGGACCTCGCGCTCCTTCTCTCTCTCCGGGTCCTTCATCTTCCCGAGGTCCCGGTCGAGGCGCTCCAGGCGGCCCTCGACGAGGACGAGGTCGGCCAGGACGAGCTCCTCCTCCATGCTCCGGATGTCGGCGGCCGGGTCGACCCGGCCCCGGGCGGGCGGGACGCCGGGGGCGGCGAAGCCGCGGACGACATGGACGAGGCCGTCGGCCTGCCGAAGGTGGCCGAGCAGGAGGCTCGTCTTGACCTCGCCGAGCGAGATGCCGGCCAGGTCCGCGACGTCCATGGCCGCCGCGACCTTCTTCTTGTCGGGATGGGCCGCCGCGATCCGGTCGAGGCGGGGATCGGGCAGGGGGACGGTCCGGACGTCCGGCTCGCGGCGCCCGTCGCCGTAGGCCCGGGCCCCGGCGCGGGCCCCGGTCAGCAGGTCGAAGAGCGTCGTCTTGCCGGTTTTGGGATACCCGAACAGGGTCACGTTCACGGGTCTAGTAAATCGTGATTGCGACGGGGTGTCAAGGCGCTGGGCCGGCCGGCTGGGCCTTGACACCGGGATTCGGGGCCGAGACCCGCGCTTCGAGGGACGGGACGGGGGAAATCCGGGACATGACCCGGTTCTCCCCAAGCGTGACCGTGTCCCGGGGAACGCCCCGGTCAGGCCCCGGAGAATCCCGCGAACGACGCGGCGCGAAGCAACACGCGAAGCAACGCACTTGAAGGGCCCCGCGTTTTCCGTTATATTGGCGGCTAACGCGCCATGGCCGAGACCGACAAGGGAAACAAGAAGAAGCGGGACAAGAGCCTGTTCCGGGAGTACTTCGAGCTCATCGCCGAGACGGCCGTCTTCGTCTTCTTCGTCATGACCTTCGTCGTCCAGGCCTTCCAGATCCCGACCGGCTCCATGGAGCCGACCCTGCTCGTCGGCGATTTCCTCCTGGTCAACAAGATCGCCTACAACCGGCCCCTCCTGCCGCTCGAGGGGACGCTCCTGGCCCGCAAGCCGATCGAGCGGGGCGACATCGTCGTCTTCAAGTACCCCAAGGACCTGACCAAGGACTTCGTCAAGCGGGTCATCGGCCTGGAAGGGGAGAAGGTCGAGATCCGGGAGAAGCAGGTCTACATCGACGACAGGCCCCTCGACGAGCCCTACAAGGTCCACATCGACAGCGGCGTCCGGGGCAAGAGCGACGTCTACAGCTACGACGACGCCATCCGCGACAACTTCGGTCCGGTGACCGTGCCGCCGGGGCACATCTTCGCCATGGGCGACAACCGCGACAACAGCCTCGACAGCCGCTACTGGGGCTTCGTGCCGGTCGCCTCGATCAAGGGCCGGCCCTGGATCATCTACTTCTCCTACAAGGCCGAACGCGACTCGTGGCAGAAGACCGGGTTCCGCGACCGGCTCAAGAAGTTCGTCAGCTTCATCCCCAAGGCCCGCTGGGGCCGCATGCTCCGCATCATCAATTAGCCTCGGGGCGTCCTCTCCGCTCGCCGGGCTGATTATTCACGCCCTCTCCGTTCGCCGGGCTCGGCGCCAAAACAACTCGCCCGGCTTACGCTAAGCCTCGCTCAAACGCGTTTTGGCGGTTTGCGGGCGAACTCCCCCCGTCCGGCACGCGCTCCGTCTGAGCTTTTCCAAATCGGGCTTGGGGCTCCTCTCGCCGCCCTCCGCGCGTCTCCGGAACCCTTTTCGCCGGCCCTCTTTTTTCCGGCGATGCTCCGAGACGAATGGGGACATGTACCTCAGGCACGTGCCCCCGTGCCGGTTGGATGGATCCGAGGCCGGGTTGACGGGCCTTGGAGGAAACGCCTAACATGGGGGCATCGTGAAGAAGGCGGCCAAGCTCGTCACCGGCGAGGAGTCCGTCGTGGGCGTCCTCGACGAGATCGTCTTCTACAATCCCGAGAACGGCTACACCGTGGCCAAGTTCCTCCCCGAGGGCGGCGAGGAGATGACCATCGTCGGCTGCTTCCCGCCGCTCACCCCGGGCGAAGTGCTGAGCGTCAAGGGCGGCTGGGACGTCAACCCCCGTTTCGGGCGGCAGTTCAAGGTCGACCGCTTCACCCTGGCCCTGCCGGCCTCCGTCGGCGGGATCGAGAAGTTCCTGGCCTCGGGCCTCGTCCGGGGCATCGGCCCGGTCCTGGCCAAGCGCATCACGGCCAAGTTCGGGGCCGGGACGATCGACGTCCTGACCGGCGACCCCGAGCGGCTCCGAGAGGTCGAGGGGGTCGGGGCGGTCAAGCTCGGGGAGATCCGGCGCTCCTGGGCCGAACACCAGGACATCCGCGACCTGATCATGTTCCTCCAGGAGCACAACGTCTCGACCAGTCTGGCCACCAAGATCCACAAGCAGTACGGGGACCGCTCCTTCACCGTCCTCAAGACCGATCCCTACCAGCTGAGCCTGGATATCTGGGGCGTCGGGTTCAAGACCGCCGACCAGATCGCCCTCAAGCTCGGCCTGGACCCGGCCTCGCTCGAGCGGGTCAAGGCCTACATCCTCTATATCCTGGAGAAGGACAACGAGCAGGGCCACGTCTTCACCCTGGCCGGGGACGCGGGGGAGCGGTGCGTCGCCGACCTCGAGGTCGGCGCGGACAAGGTCGAGGCGGCCCTGGCCGCCCTCATCAAGTCCAAACGGATCGTGACCGAGGACCTGCCCGACGGCCGGGGCCGGGCCCTCTACCTGCCCTTCTTCCACCAGGCCCAGGAGGAGGTCGCCCGCTCGATCCACCGGCTGGCCGGCTTTCCCTGCCGGCCGCCGGACTTCGACCTCGGCCAGGCCATCGCCGCCGCCGAGGCCGCCCAGGGGATCGCTTTCTCGCCGCTCCAGCGGCAGGCCATCCGGGAGTCGTTCGAGCGCAAGATCCTGGTCATCACCGGCGGGCCGGGCACGGGCAAGACGACCATCATCCGGGCCGTCGTCGAGATCTTCCGCAGGTGGGGAAGGGAGGTCCTGCTGGCCGCGCCGACCGGCCGGGCGGCCAAGCGCCTGGCCGAGACGACCGGCGAGGACGCCCGGACGATCCACCGCGTCCTCGAGTTCCAGCCGAAGAAGGGGACGTTCAAGCGCGACGAGGCCCATCCCCTCGGCGGGGAAGCGCTGGTCGTCGACGAGTTCTCGATGGTCGACCTGCCGCTGATGTTCCATCTCCTCAAGGCCGTGCCTCCGGCCATGCGCCTGGTCCTCGTCGGCGACAAGGACCAGCTGCCGTCGGTCGGGCCGGGGACCCTGCTCAACGACATCATCGCCTCGGGCACGGTCGGGGTCGTCCGGCTCGAGGAGATCTTCCGCCAGGCCAAGGAGAGCCTCATCGTCGAGAACGCCCACCGCATCAACCAGGGCCGGTCCCTGCTCAAGCCGCCCCCGGGCGACAAGGACGCGGATTTCTATTTCGTCCGCCAGGACGACGGCGGCAAGGCCTTCCAGACGATCCTCAAGATGTGCTCGTGGAGCGTGCCCCGCAAGCTCGGGCTGAGCCCGCTGTCGCCGCAGATCCAGGTCATCAGCCCGATGTACAAGGGCGTCGTCGGCGTCGACAGCCTCAACGCGGCGCTCCAGGAGCGGCTCAATCCGGGCGGCGAGGGGCTCCAGGCTGGGGCCCGCGTCCTCAAGCCCCGGGACAAGGTCATGCAGCTCCGCAACGACTACGACAAGGATGTCTTCAACGGCGACATCGGCGTCGTCGTCCATGCCGACCGGGCCCGTTACCGCCTCTTCGTCGACTTCGACGGCCGGACCGTGGCCTACGAGAAGGACGAGCTCAACGACATCGCCCTGGCCTACGCCGTGTCCGTCCACAAGGCCCAGGGCAGCGAATACCAGGCCGTCGTCATGCCGCTCCTGACCCAGCACTTCATCATGCTGCAGCGCAACCTCTTCTACACGGCCCTGACCCGGGCCAAGAAGCTGGCGATCGTCGTCGGCTCGTACAAGGCCCTCTGGATCGCCATCAAGAACGACAAGCCGGTCCGGCGCAACTCCCTGGTCAAGGACAAGCTCGTCCGCCTGGCCGGGATGTAGGCCCCGGCGCGATTGACTCGCCGGGACATTCCATTATAATGATCGCGTCCCCGAACCCGCGGCTTCCGGAAAGGACGACGTCGCGACGCCCGAGCGCCGCTTCCGTTCGGCCGCCGGGGCCGGATACGGACGACTCCTCCCGAGGGAGAACCGAAAGGAGCGCCATGGACAAGTACGAATGCACGGCCTGCGGCTATATCTACGATCCCGCCGCTGGGGACCCCGACAACGGCATCCCTCCCGGAACGAGCTTCGACGACCTGCCCGACACCTGGGTCTGCCCCGAGTGCGGCGTCCCCAAGGACCTCTTCGTCAAGGTCGAGGGATAGCCCCCGCGGGCGCCCGGTCCTGTCGTGAACGCGGTCATCGTCGGCGGCGGGCTGGCCGGCACCATCGCCGCCAGGACCCTGCGCGAGCTCCGGCCCGACCTCCGCATCGCGATCCTGGGAGAGGAGCGCCATCCTTATTATCCGCGGCCGAACCTGATCGAGTACCTGGCCGGCCGCGTCCCCCGCGAGAAGGTCTTCGCCTTTCCCGAGGGCTGGGCGGCCAGGCAGGGGATCGAGGCGCGCCTGGGCGCGCCGGCCGTCCGCATCGTCCCCGGCCGGAGAACGGTCGAGACGGCCGGCGGCGGGGCGGCGCCCTACGACGTCCTGCTCCTCGCCACGGGCGCCCGGGCCTCCCGGCCGCCCGTCCCGGGCATCGACAAGAAGGGCGTCTTCGTCCTGAGGACGCTCGACGACGCCGACGAGCTCCTGGCCCGTCTCGGCGAGGGGCGCCGCGCGGTCGTCCTCGGCGGCGGCCTGCTCGGCCTGGAGATCGCCCGGGCCGTCCGCCAGCGCGGGGCCGAGGTCGAGGTCGTCGAGATCTTCGACCGGCTCCTGCCCCGCCAGCTCGACGGCGCCGCCGCGGCCATCCTCAAGGCCCAGATGGAGCGGAGCGGCGTCGCGGTCCGCCTCGGCGAGAAGACCGAGGAGGTCCTCGGCGACGGCCAGGCCCGGGGCCTGCGGTTCGGGTCCGGCGCGACGCTCGCCGCGGAGGCCGTCATCGTCGCCGCCGGGATCGCGCCCGAGACCGCGCTGGCCCGCCAGGCCGGGCTCGGGGTCGGCCGCGGCGTCATCGTCGACGACCGGCTGCGGACCTCGGCGCCCGGCGTCTACGCCGCCGGCGACGTCGCCGAGCACGCCGGCCGGATCTACGGCATCATCCCGGCCGCGTTCGAGCAGGCCCGGGCCGCGGCCCACAACATGCTCGGCCTGGACAAGCCCTACGGCGGCACCGTGCCCTCCAACACGCTCAAAGTCGCCGGCCTGCACGTGACCTCGGTCGGCGAGGTCCACGCGGCCGGGCCCGGCCTCGAATCGCTCGTCCGCTCCGACGCGGCGGCCGGGCTCTACAAGAAGATCGTCCTCCGGGAGGGCCGCCTGGTCGGGGCGATCTGGATGGGCACGGCCAAAGGCGCCGCCGAGATCGGCCGGCTCACGGCCCTGAAGAAGGACGTCGAAAGGCGCAAAGAGGAGCTCCTCGAGGAGAATTTCGACTTCGGTGAGGTCCCATGAGCAAGACACGCCCCGGGCTCGCCGCCGTTCCGGTCGCCGCCGCCCTGCTCGCCGCCCTGGCCCTGCCCTCCCCGGCGCAGGTCAAGTACGGCGGCTACCTCTCTTACGAATACATCAAAGGGCAGGCCGACAGCGGCTTTCCGCGGGGCAGCCTCGAGAACCTCCTGGCCGGGTTCCTCGTCGCCGGCCGGGTCCAGGAGAAGTTCGGCTTCGCCATCGAGGCCCAGGCGCAGGGCGCTTCCACCTTCGGCGTCCTCCAGGCCTGGGCCGGGTTCCTGCCGTCCAAGGCCGTCACGGTCCGGGCCGGCCTCTTCCTCGTCCCCTTCGGGACCTGGAACCGGTCCAGCCGGCCGCAGGACACGTTCCTCATCCGGACGCCGCTCAACCTGGAGGGCCTCTATCCCGCCTACTGGCGCGACCTGGGCCTGCTTGTCGAGGGCGAGGTCGGCGTCCTCACCTACGCGGCCTACATCGGCAACGGCTTGGCCGAGGCGGGCCCGTCCGGCGCGGCCCAGCAGTTCGCCGACAACAACACCGACAAGGCCAAGGGCGGACGGGTCGGGCTCGTCCTCGGCCAGGGCCTCCAGGCCGGCGTGTCCTATTACACCGGCAAGTACGACGACCTCAACATGCGCGACCTGACCCTCGAGGGGGCGGACCTCTCCTGGGTGACGCCGCAGTGGGAGTTCCACGGCGAATACACCAGGTCCGTGCTGGAGAACCCCCAGCCGTTCGAGCGGGGCGAGACGGAAGGGTTCGCCCTGTGGGCGTCCATGAATTTCCGGAACATCCAGCCCTTCGGGAGCTTCCAAAAGGCGACCCGCTCCGACGGCTATCACGGCGGCGGCCTCTCCCTCGACCGGCGCCGCTGGGCCGCGGGCGTGCGCTGGACCCCCGGCTCGGCGCTGTTCGTCAAGCTCGAATACGATTGGAACACGGAGAAGGAGGCCGTCGCGCTGAAGAACAACCAGTTCCAGGCCCAGGTCGGCCTGAGCTTCTGAGCCGGCGAGGGGAGGCCATGGCCAATCTGCTCGTCCTCGGGACCCAGTGGGGCGACGAGGGCAAAGGCAAGATCGTCGACCTCCTGACCCCGGCCTTCGACGTCGTCGCCCGCTACCAGGGCGGGCACAACGCCGGGCACACGGTCTACGTCGGGGGGAACAAGGTCGTTCTGCACCTCATCCCGTCGGGCATCCTGCGCGCGGGGACGCTCTGCGTCATCGGCAACGGGCTGGTCCTCGCGCCGCCGGCCTTTTTCAGGGAGGTGGCGGACCTCGAGGCCCGGGGCGTCGAGGCCGGGCCGGACCGCCTGGCCGTCAGCCGGGGCGCCCACCTGATCATGCCCTGGCATCCGATCGTCGAACGCCTGTCGGAGGAGCGCCGCGGGGAGAAGAGGATCGGGACGACCTGCCGGGGCATCGGCCCGGCCTACGAGGACAAGGCGGCCCGCCTGGGCGTCCGGGCCGGCGACCTGGCCGACCTCGGCGTCCTCCGGGAGAAGATCGAGGACAACCTGGCGGCCAAGAACCCGGTCCTGCGGGCCTCGGGCCTGCCGCCGCTCGACGCCGCCGCCGTCCTGGAGGAATACGCGGGCTGGGCCGCGAAGCTCGTGCCCTACCTCCGCGACGTCCCCGAGCTCCTCCACGAGCGGATGGCCCGCGGCGACAGGGTCCTGTTCGAGGGCGCCCAGGGCGCTCTCCTCGACGTCGACCACGGCACCTATCCCTTCGTCACCTCCTCGAACCCGACGGCCGGGGGGGCGGCGACAGGGCTCGGCGTCGGGCCCCGGACGATCCACGGCGTCCTCGGCATCACCAAGGCCTACACGACCCGGGTCGGGGCCGGCCCGTTCCCGACCGAGCTCCGCGACGAGACCGGCCGGCGGATCGCGGCCCGCGGCGACGAGTTCGGGGCCTCGACCGGCCGGCCGCGGCGGTGCGGCTGGTTCGACGCGGTGGCCGTCCGCTACGCCTGCCGGACGAACGGCGTCGACCGGATCGCCCTGACCAAGCCCGACGTCCTGGCCGGGCTCGAGGAGGTCCCGGTCTGCACCGGCTACAGGTACAAGGGGGAGAAGCTCGGGAGCTTCCCCGTCGAGTCCTGGGTCCTGGAGAAGGCCGTCCCCGAGTACCGGGTCCTCCGCGGCTGGCCGGACGGCGCCCTCGGCGGGGCGGCCGATTTCGACGCCCTGCCGCCGGCCTTCGTCGAGTACGTCCGGGTCCTCGAGGGCCTCGTGGAGACGCGCGTCGGCGTCGTCTCGACGGGCGTGGCGCGCGAGGACACGCTGCTCATCGACGCGGAGATCGGCGGCCTCGTCGACCTGGCCCGGCTCCGCGCCGCGTCGGACTAGAAAGGGGGGAGGAGGATGGGACGAGGCGGCGCCGGGCGCGTCGAGATCGACCGCGCGGCCCTCGTCCACAACATCCGCGAGTTCCGGCGGCTCATCGGCCGCAAGCGGCTGTTCCTCGGCGTCGTCAAGGCCAACGCCTACGGCCACGGCCTCGTCGAGACGGGCCGGATCGCCGCGGCCGAGGGCGTCGACTGGCTGGGCGTCAACTCCGCCGCCGAGGGCGCGGCGCTCCGCGAGGCCGGGGTCGGCGTCCCGGTCCTCGTCCTCGGCTACGTCCCGCTGGCCGACCTGGAGGAGGCGGTCGAGCGGGACCTGCGGCTGACCGTCTACAACCGCGAGACGGTCAAGGCCCTGGCCTCCCTGGCCCGGCGGACGCGCCGGACGGTCCGCCTCCACGTCAAGGTCGAGACCGGGACGTGGCGGCAGGGGATCGTCCCCAGGGACCTGGCCGCCTTCGTCCGCGAGGCCCGCAAGTCGCCGGGGCTCGTCGTCGAGGGCCTGTCGTCGCACTTCGCCAACATCGAGGACACGACCCGGCACGATTACCCCCGGCTCCAGCTCGACTGCTACCGGACGGCCTGCCGCGACCTCGAGGCCGGCGGCCTGAGCGTCCCGATCAAGCACATGTCCTGCACGGCCTCGACCATCCTGTTCCCGGAGCCGGACTTCAACCTGGCCCGGGTCGGCATCGGGCTCTACGGGCTGTGGCCGTCGAAGGAGACCTACCTCTCGGCCTCGCTGGAGAAGAGGGAGCCGCCGTCGCTCCGGCCGGTCCTCGCCTGGCGGGCCCGCGTGGCCCAGGTCAAGAAGGCCCCGGCCGGGGCCTTCGTCGGCTATGGCTGCACCTACCGGACGACCCGGCCGACGACCCTGGCCGTCGTCCCCGTCGGCTACTCCGACGGCTACGACCGCCGCCTCTCCAACGCCGCCCACGTCCTCATCAAGGGCCGCCGGGCCCCCGTGCGCGGGCGCGTGGCCATGGACTTCGTCATGGCCGACGTCACCGACATCCCCGGCGTCCGGCTCGAGGACGAGGTCACCCTGCTCGGCGCCGACGGCCGCGAGCGGATCGCGGCCGAGGACCTGGCCGCCCTGGCCGGGACGATCGGCTACGAGGTGCTGGCCCGCATCAACCCGCTCATCCCCCGCGTCGTCGTCTGAGAGCCGGCGGTCCCTCTCCGGGGAGGCGCCCCGAAAAAAAATCCGCAAAAACACTACCAATTTTGTAGTATTTATTGTATAATGCCCGCGAGGAGAAGGAACGGCCATGGTCCTCGACGCCCGAACGAAGCTCGACGCGCTCTTGAAGGGCTACCCCTTCCTGCTGGAGTTCCTGGCCGGCTGGTCCCCGAAGTTCGAGAAGCTGCGGAATCCTCTGCTCCGGAAGACCGTGGGCCGGCTGGCGACGCTCGACCAGGTCGCCGCCCTGGGCGACGTCGCCCTCGACGCGCTCGTCGCGGCCATCGCCGGGGAGGTCCTCCGGGTGACCGGAGAGACCGTCGAGCGGGGAGGGGCCCCGGCCGGCGCGGCGGCCCCCGCCTTCACGGACCGGGCGGCGAAGAAAGAGGTCCTCAAGGACATCATCCGCGACCTCCACCGCGGCGGCGACGTCGAAGACCTGAAGAAGCGCTTCGGGGAGCTCGTCCGCGACGTCTCGGGCGCGGAGATCGGGGCCATGGAGCAGGAGCTCATCGCCGAGGGCCTGCCGGAGGAAGAGGTCCGCAGGCTCTGCGATGTCCACGTCCGGGTCTTCGAGGAGTCCCTGGCCGCCCACGCCGCCCCCGAGGCCGCGCCCGGCCATCCCCTCCACACGCTGATGGAGGAGAACCGGGCCCTGGAGAAGGTCCTGGCGGAGGCGCAGGCGGTCCTGGCCCGCCTGAAGGACGGGCCCGGACCCGGGATCGGGCCGGCCGACCGGGCCCGCCTGGGCGGGCTCTTCGCCTCGCTCACCGAGATCGACCGGCATTTCCTGAAGAAGGAGAACCAGCTCTTCCCCCGCCTCGAGGAGAAGGGCGTGAGCGGCCCCTCGAAGGTCATGTGGGCGGTCCACGACGACATCCGGGCCCACCTCAAGGAGGCCCGGCGGGCGCTCGAGACCGGCGACGCCGAACTGGCCGCCCGGACCGGCCTGTGGGCCCTCCAGGAGATGCGGGACATGGTCACCAAGGAGGAGAAGATCCTCTTCCCGATGACGCTCGAGCTGTTCGACGATGCCGACTGGCTCCGGGTGAAGAAAGGGGAGGAGGAGATCGGATACGCCTGGATCGCCCCGGCCCCGGCCTGGCCGCCGGCCGGTCCGGGCCAGGTGGAGGCCTCCCCGGCCGCGGGGCCGGGAGGAGCGCGCATCGCCCTCGACGCCGGGGCCCTGACGGCCGAGCAGGTCGACCTCATGCTGACGCGCCTGCCGCTGGACATCTCCTTCGTCGACGAGGCCGACACGGTCGTCTACTACTCGGCCACACCCGAGCGGATCTTCCCCCGCACGCCCGGCGTCATCGGCCGGAAGGTCCAGAACTGCCACCCGCCGAAAAGCGTCGACACGGTCGAGCGCATCCTCCGGGCCTTCAAGGCCGGGGAGCGCGACGAGGCCGAGTTCTGGATCGATCTCCGCGGCCGCCTCGTCCACATCCGCTACTTCGCCCTGCGCGACAGGACCGGGGCCTACCGGGGGACGCTCGAGGTCAGCCAGGACGTCACGGGGGTCCGCGCCCTCCGGGGGGAGAGGCGGCTCCTCGATTGGGACCGGGAGCCGTCATGAGCTTGTGTTGCCGCGCGGAGCGGCGTAAGATAGGGGCGTTCGCCCGCCGATAGCGAGGAGAGATCATGAGAGAGAAGGTCGAACAGGCGTTGAACAAGGTCCGTCCCGCCCTGCGGGCCGACGGCGGGGACGTCGAGCTCGTGGACGTCGGCGCCGACGGCGTCGTCAAGGTCCGCCTCAAGGGCGCCTGCGGCGGCTGCCCGATGTCCCAGCTGACCCTGAAGATGGGCATTGAGCGCGTCCTGAGGAAAGAGGTCCCGGAGGTCGTGTCGGTCGAGGCCGTCTGACCGCCGGTCCGGGTCCCGGGGGGAACACGATGTCCGTCTATCTCGATCGCGTCGCGGCGACGCCGCTGCTCCCCGAGGTCCGCGAGGCCATGGCCCCCTTCCTCGGCGAGGCCTACGGCAACCCTCAAAGCCTCCACGCGGCCGGTCGCCGGGCCCTGGAGGCCGTCGAGGAGGCCCGGGCCGACGTGGCCGCCCTCATCGGGGCCGGGCCGGCCGAGATCACCTTCACGGCCAGCGGGACCGAGGCCAACAACTTCGCCCTCAAGGGCCTGGCCCTCGGCCGCCAGGCGCGGGGACGGCACATCGTCGTCTCCGCCGTCGAGCACCCCTCCGTCCTCAATTCCGTCAAGGCCTTGGAAAGGCAGGGATTCACCTCGACCGTCGTCCCTGTCGACGGCGAGGGCCGGGTCGACCCGGACGACGTGGCCAAGGCCCTGACCCCGGCCACGGCCCTCGTCTCGGTGATGACGGCCAACAGCGAGGTCGGGACGGTCGAGCCGATCGCCGAGATCGCCGCGCTCTGCAGGCCGAAGGGCGTCCTCGTCCACACCGACGCCGTGGCCGCGGCCGGGAGCGTCGCCCTGAGCGTCGAGGCCCTCGGCGTCGACGCCCTGAGCCTGGCCGGAGACCAGTTCTACGGCCCGAAGGGCGGCGCGGCGCTCTACGTCCGCAAGGGCGTCCGCATCCTGCCGCTCGTCGACGGCGGCGTCCAGGAGGGCGGGCGGCGGGGCGGGACGGAGAACGTCCCGGCCATCGTCGGCCTGGGCCGGGCCGCCCGGCTGGCGGCGCGGGACATGGAGACGCGGCGGGCCGCCCTGGAGCCGCTTCGCGACCGGCTCCTCGACGAGCTGCCCCGGCGCGTCGGGCACGTCCTCGTCACCGGCTCCCGGTCCCGGACCGGCCGCCTGCCCCACCTGGCCAGCTTCTGCGTCGAGTTCGTCGAGGGCGAGGCCATGCTCCTCAGCCTGGACATGCAGGGGGTCGCCGCCTCGAGCGGCTCGGCCTGCACGTCCAAGTCGCTCAGGGCCTCCCATGTCCTGCTGGCCATGGGCCTCGACCACGCCACGGCCCAGGGCTCGCTCGTCTTCAGCCTCGTCGACGGGACGGGCCGGGAGGCGATCGACCGCCTGCTCGAGATATTCCCGCCCATCGTCGACCGGCTGCGGCGGATGTCTCCGCTCTGGACGGAGCACCTGAAGAAGGGAGGGACGTGATGTACACCGACAAGGTCATGGACCATTTCGCCAACCCCCGCAACGTCGGCGTCATGGCCGACGCCGACGGCGTCGGCCAGGTGGGCAACCCCGTCTGCGGCGACATGATGACCTTCTATATCCGGGTCGACGGCGACCGGCTGGCCGACGTCAAGTTCCAGACCTTCGGCTGCGGCGCGGCCATCGCCGTCTCGAGCATGGTCAGCGAGATGGCCAAGGGCAAGACCCTGGCCGAGGCCATGGCCATCACCAACGACAGCGTCGCCCGGGAGCTCGGCGGCCTGCCCAAGAACAAGATGCACTGCTCCAACCTCGGGGCCGACGCGCTCCACGAGGCCATCAAGAACTTCGAGGACAGGCGGGCCGGGCGGGCGGCGCCGCCCGCGCCGCCCGCGGCCGGCCGCGCGCACGATCACGAGGGCGAGGCCTGCTCCTGCCCCTACTGCGACGCCGCGCTCGACGAAGGCGACAAGACCGTCTGCCGGGGCTGCCATATCGCCTTCGAGGAGTGCCCCGCCTGCGGCGGGGTCACCAAGAAGGGCGACGCCGCGTGCGTCCACTGCGGCGCGCCGCTCCGGAAGGCGGCCTGAGGTCCGGGGCATGGCGGCAGCGGACGTCCTGGCCAGGATCGGCGAGCTCAAGCGCCGCCGGAACGCGGTCATCCTGGCCCACAACTACCAGGTCCCCGAGGTCCAGGACGCGGCCGACTTCGTCGGCGACTCCCTCGAGCTCAGCCGCAAGGCGGCCGGCCTCGAGGCCGAGGTCATCGTCTTCTGCGGCGTCCACTTCATGGCCGAGACGGCCGCCATCCTGTCGCCGGGAAAGACCGTGCTCCTGCCCGAGGCCGGGGCGGGCTGCCCGATGGCCGACATGATCAACGGCCGCGAGCTCCGGGCCTGGAAGGAGCGCTTCCCCGGGCTCCCGGTCGTCTGCTACGTCAACACCAGCGCCGAGGTCAAGGCCGAGAGCGACATCTGCTGCACGTCGTCCAACGCCGTCGGGGTCGTCAACTCGCTCGGCGCCGGGGAGCTGCTCTTCGTCCCCGACAAGAACCTGGCCGCCTACGTCGCCCGGGAGACGGGCCGGACGATCCACGCCTGGGACGGCTACTGCTACGTCCACCACCGCTTCACGCCCCGGGACATCGAGGCGGCCCGCCTCCGCCACCCGGGGGCCGAGGTCTGGGTCCACCCCGAGTGCCCCCTGGACGTCATCGACCTGGCCGACCGGACGCTCTCGACCGGGAAGATGGTCCAGGAGGCCCGGACGACGCCCTGCCGCGAGGTCGTCATCGGGACCGAGAAGGGCATCATCCACCGGCTCTCCAAGGAGAACCCGGCCGTGGCCTTCCATCCCGCCCGGGACACCGCCGTCTGCGTCCACATGAAGATGACCACGCTCGAGAAGGTCCAGCGGGCCCTCGAGACCGACACGCACCGCGTCACCGTCCCGCCCGCCGTCGCCGACCGGGCCCGGGGCGCCATCCGGGCCATGCTCGAGATCGCCTGAAATCCCGAGAAGGAGACCGTCTCATGAAGAAGATGACCGAAGAGAACGTCAAGACGGCCCTGGCCGGCGAGAGCCAGGCCCACGTCAAGTACGCCGCCTTCGCCGAGAAGGCCGCCGCCGAGAAGCTGCCCAACGTCGCCCGGGCCTTCAAGGCCAACGCGTACGCCGAGCAGGTCCACGCCACGAACTACCTCAAGGCGCTCGGGGCCGTCGGCGCGACCCGGGACAACCTCGAGGCCGCCGTCGGCGGCGAGACGTTCGAGATCGAGGAGATGTACCCCGCCTATGTCCTGGTGGCCGAGGCCCAGGGCGAGAAGACGGCCGGCATGTTCCTCAAGGCCGCCCTGGCCGCCGAGAAGGTCCACGCCGGGATCTACAAGGCCGCCCTCACGGCCGTCGCCGCCGGGAAGGACATCGAGGCCAGGCCCATCCACGTTTGCCCGGTGTGCGGCTTCACCATGGAGGGCGACGCGCCCGACAAGTGCCCCGTCTGCGGCGCCCCGAAGGACAAGTTCGTCACGTTCTGAGCAAGTCCCCGAAGGAGGCTGACATGCCCATCGACAAGACCCTGGCCCCCTGGCAGATCCTGAGCGTCGCCGTCCGGTCGGAGATCGACTCCGCGGCGTTCTACACCCGGCTCCAGGCGAAGGTCAAGAACGCCCTGCTCGTCCAGAAGCTCAAGTTCCTGGCCCTGGAGGAGGAGCACCACCGGAAGATCATCGAGAAACTCCTCGGGCAGAGGTATCCCGGCCGGCCCCTCGACGCGCCGGCCTCCTCGCTGATGCCGCCGATCGGCGTCGCGCTCCCCGCGGAGCCGAGCGTCCCGGAGCTGTTCGGCGCCGCCCTCAAGGCCGAGGAGGCCGCCGAGGCCTATTACAACGAGGCCGCCGGGCGGGTCGAGGACGAGGCCGGGCGCCGCGTCCTGGCCTACCTCGGCCGGGTCGAACGGAGCCACCAGGCCATGATCAAGGCCGAGCTGGACCTCGTCGCCCGGTTCCCCGATTACTACAGCGTCGAGGACTTCCACATCGGGGAGGACCTCTTTCACGTCGGCCCCTGAACGGGAGCCGGGGGGGAGCCCGCATGGACCCGGCGCGGCGGCGCGTCAAGCCGATCATCCGGCTGCTGCGGAAGCGCTATCCCCGGGCCCGGACGACCTTGGATCACACCAACCCGCTGGAGATCCTGGTGGCCACCATCCTGGCCGCCCAGTGCACGGACGAACGGGTCAACCAGGTCACGCCGGCGCTGTTCCGGAAGTACCCGACCGCGGCCGCCTTCGCCCGGGCCGACCGGTCCGAGCTCGAGGGGGAGATCCGCTCGACGGGCTTCTTCCGCAACAAGGCCAAGGCCATCATCGGCGCCGCCAAGCGGATCGAGGAGGCCTACGGCGGGGCCGTCCCCGACACGATGGCCGAGCTCCTGACCTTGCCCGGCGTCGCCCGGAAGACCGCCAACATCGTCCTGGCGGCGGGCTACGGCAAGGCCGAGGGGATCGCCGTCGACACCCACGCCGGACGCCTGTCGCGGCGCCTCGGCCTGAGCCGGCACGAGGACCCGGTCAAGGTCGAGCGCGACCTCATGGCCCTGGTCCCGCGCGCGGACTGGCTCGATTTCAACGTCCTGCTCGTCGAGCACGGCCGGGCCCTCTGCCAGGCCCGGAAGCCGAAGTGCCCGGAGTGCTTCCTCCGGCGGCTCTGCCCGTCGGCGGCGACGCTCTTCCCGGAGCTCGGGCCGCGATGACCCGCGAGGCGATGCTGTGGAACCCGGCGGGCGAGGCCGGGGAGGTCGCCTGCCGCCTCTGCGCCCACCGCTGCGTCGTCAAGCCGGGCCGGGCCGGCGTCTGCGCCGTCCGCGAGAACCGGGACGGCCGGCTCCTGACCCGCGTCTACGGCGAGACCGTCGCCGCCAACGTCGACCCCATCGAGAAGAAGCCGCTCTACCATTTCTGGCCCGGCTCGAAGGCGCTGTCCATCGCCACGGCGGGCTGCAACTTCCGCTGCGGCTTCTGCCAGAACTGGGAGATCTCCCAGGCCCCCCGGCTCGCCGACGGCGGGCTGCGGGGCGAGCCGTTCCCGCCCGCCGACGTCGTCAAGGCGGCCGTCGCGGCCGGCTGCCGGAGCGTCTCCTACACCTACACCGAGCCGACGGTCTTCTTCGAGTACGCCTACGACACGGCCCGGCTGGCCCGCGAGGCCGGGCTGCTCAACAATTTCGTCACCAACGGCTACATGACCGCCGAGGCCCTGGAGACCGTCGCCCCGTGGCTCGACGCCGCCAACGTCGACCTCAAGGCCTTCCGCGACGAGACCTACAGGAAGGTCTGCGGCGCCCGGCTCGAGCCGGTGCTCGAGACGGTCCGGCGGATGCGCCGGCTCGGGATCTGGGTCGAGGTGACGACGCTGGTCGTGCCGGGCCTGAACGACGGCCCCGACGAGCTGGCCTCGATCGCCCGCTTCATCGCCTCGGTCGACCCGGACATCCCGTGGCACGTCAGCCGCTTCCACCCGGACTACGAATACGCCGGCACGCCGACGACGCCGGCCCGGACGCTCGAGGCCGCCGCGGAAGCGGGCCGGCGGGAAGGCCTCCGGCACATCTACGTCGGCAACCTCGCCGGCGGCGCCGGGGACACCCTTTGCGCCTCATGCGGGCTGGCGCTCATCCGGCGGCGCGGCTTCGCGGTCGTCGCCGACGTCCTCGAGAACGGCCGTTGCCCCCGCTGCGGCGCGGCCCTGGCCGGGCGTTTCCGGCCCGGCGCCGCGCCTTAGGAGCCGCCGGCTTTTTCCGAACTCGCGAGGCATCCGCTATAATGCTTTATCCCGAGGAGGACAGATGAACATCAGACGGTCCGGAATCGCAGCCCTCGCTTTGCTCCTGGCCCTGGCCGCCGCCCGGCCGGCCGCCGCCGCGGCCCAGGCCCGCCCGGCCCCGCCCCCCGAATACAAACAGCTCGCCGCCGCGCTCAACACCGCCGATGCCGCGGCCCGGCTCGAGGAGCTCGAGCGCATCAAGCTCGCCTTCCCCGACAGCCAGTACATGGAGGTCATCGAGACCTACATCCTCATCGCCAAGATGGAGCTGGCGGCGACCCTCGACGCCGTCCTCGCCCTCCAGAAAGAGGCCCTGGACCGGGGCCCGGCCCGCCTCCGGAACCCCGGGCTCGTCGTCCTCATGGCCGACCGGCTCTTGACGCACCCCCGCCTCGCGGCCTTCGACAAGGCCCGGGTCCTCGAGGCCGTCGCGGCCTACAGGGACCTGGCCGCCGCCGCGGCGGCCGATCCGGCCGGCTACGAGGGCGTCCCGGCCGACCAGCGCGACTACGCGAAGGCCCAGATCAAGAACTCCATGGAGCTCGCGCTGGCCCGGGCCTCTCTGAACGCCGGCGACGCCGGCCGGGCCGAGGCCTCGCTCGACGCCTACCGCCGGGCCGGCGGTCCCGCGACCGGCGACTACCTGCTTCTGCTGGGCGGCCTGCGGGAGGCGGCCGGCCGCGTCCGGGAGGCCTACGAGGCCTACCTCTCGGCGGCCGCCGACGATGTCAAGGACGCCGAGGTCAGGGCCAGGGCCCTGTACGCGAAGGCCCGCGGCCGGACCGACGGCTTCGAGGCCGAGCTGGCGGCCAAGCTCAAAGCCCTGCCGTTCCACCCCGAGCCGTTCAAGGCGCCGGCCGGCTGGAAGGGCAAGGCCGTGCTGGCCGAGCTCTTCACCGGCTCGGAGTGCCCGCCCTGCGTCGCGGCCGACCTCGCCTTCGACGGCCTGGGCGAGGTCTTCCCGGCCAAGTACGCGGTCGTGCTCGTCTACCATCTGCCCATCCCCCGGCCCGATCCGATGATGAACCCGGCGAGCGAGGCGCGCCAGGCCTACTACGGGGTCAACAGCACGCCGACGGTCTTCATCGACGGCGTCCGCAACGCCACCGGCGGCGGCAGCCGAGGCATGGCCGAAGGGAAGTTCTCCGAGTACCGGTCGGCCATCGAGGCGCTGCTCCCGTCCGACCCGGCGCTCCGGCCGGCGGTCAAGGCCTCCCTCGCCGGCGACAAGGTCCGCGCGACCTTCGATCCGGGCCAGGCCGCGCCCGACGCCGCCTACAACCTCGTCCTCGTCCAGGACGTCCAGGAGCACAAGGGCGGCAACGGCGTCGTCTTTCACAGGATGGTCGTCCGGGACCTCCTCGAGGTCGATCCCAAGGGGGACCGGTCGGCCGCCTTCGACCTGGCCGCTTCGGAAAAGGCGACCGACGCCTACCTCTCCGCCTTCGAGACGTCCTACACCCGGGTCCCCGGCTTCAAGTGGGAGGTCCGCCGCCACCAGCTGCCGCGCCGCGGGCTCAAGGTCGTCTTCTTCGTCCAGGAGAAGGCCAGCCGCCGGGTCCTCAACGTAGCCGTCGCCGATGTCGAGTGAGGGCGGGGAGTGAGGGCGGGGCTGACAACCCGCCCCGGTTGAGGTAGGATGGGGGAGGAGGGACGCCTCCCGTCATGGAACGATACCGGACCCTGCCTCACACGGCCGACGGCAAGTTCCAGGCCTTCGGCCGGACGCTCGAGGAGGCCTTCGGGAACGCCGCCCTGGCCTTGGCCTCCCTGATGTGGGATTGGGAGGCGCTCGGCCCCCGCGTCCGCCGCACCGTCCGGGTCGCCGGCATCGACCGGGAACAGCTCCTGGTCAAGTTCCTGACCGAGGTCATCTACCTCTTCGAGACGAAGGGCTTCCTCCTCGGCCGGGTCCGGGGGCTGCGCCTCCGGCCGCGGGGCGGGGGCTTCGACCTGGAAGCCCGGCTCGAGGGCGAGACGCTCGCCGACGCCCACCGCCTTCACGGCGACGTCAAGGCGGTGACCTACTCCGACCTGAAGATCGAGGAGGGCGACGGCTTCACCGTGCAGGTCGTCGTCGACATGTGAGAGAGGCCGTGGACCTGAGGAAGATCGGCGACAACGCCTGGGAGATCCCGAAGGGGGACGGGATGCGCGTCCCGGCCGTCGTCTACGCGTCGGAACGGCTCCTCGACGGGTTCCGGCGCGACAAGACCCTCGTCCAGGCCCGGAACGTGGCCTGCCTGCCGGGCATAGTCCGGGCCTCCTACGTCATGCCCGACGGGCACCAGGGCTACGGTTTCCCCATCGGCGGCGTCGCCGCCTTCGACATCGACGAGGGCATCATCTCGCCGGGCGGCGTCGGCTACGACATCAACTGCGGCGTCCGGCTGTTGCGGACCGATTATGTCGAGGCCGACATCGCGCCCAGGCGGAAGGAGTTGCTGGCGGCCATCTTCAGGGAGGTGCCGGCCGGGGTGGGGAAGGCGGGCGTCACCAAGCTCAGCCGGGCTGTCCTCGAGGACATCCTCCTCCGGGGAGCCGAGTGGGCGGTCGAGAACGGTTACGGCCGGGCCGAGGACCTGGAACGGACCGAGGAAGGGGGGCGGATGGCCGAGGCGGCGGTCGACGGGCTCTCCGACCGCGCCCTGGAGCGGGGCCTCCCCCAGCTCGGGACGCTCGGGTCCGGCAATCATTTCCTCGAGATCCAGAAGGTCCTGGAGATCCACGACGAGGCGACGGCCCGGGCCTTCGGCGTCCAGGCCGTCGGCCAGGTCCTGGTCATGATCCACTGCGGCAGCCGAGGCCTGGGACACCAGGTGGCCACGGACTCCATCGAGGCCCTGGAGAACGCCTTCGGCGTCGCCGGCCTCGTCGACCGGGAGCTCGTCAACGCCCCGTTCAAGTCGGACGAGGGCCAGCGCTACTACCGGTCGATGGCGGCCGCGGTCAACTACGCCTTCGCCAACCGCCAGATGATCGCCCACTGGGTCCGCCGGGTCTTCGCCCGCGTCCTCGGCGGGGACGAGGGCATGGACCAGGTCTACGACGTCTGCCACAACGTGGCCAAGGTCGAGGAGCACGAGGACGGCGGCCGGTCGCGGCGCCTCGTCGTCCACCGCAAGGGCGCGACGCGGAGCTTCGGGCCGGGGCGGCCCGAGGTGCCGGCGCCCTACCGGTCCGTCGGCCAGCCGGTCCTCATCCCCGGCAGCATGGGCACGGCCTCGTTCCTGCTCGCGGGCACGGCGGAGGCCGGGGCGCTGAGCTTCGGGTCGACGGCCCACGGCGCCGGCCGGGTCATGTCGCGCCACGAGGCGCTCCGCCGCTTCCGGGGCGAGAGGATCCGGGACGATCTGGCCGGGCGCGGCATCGAGCTCAAGTCGACGAGCTGGAAGGGCGTCGCCGAGGAGGCCGCCGAGGCCTACAAGGACGTCGACGAGGTCGTCCGCGTTTCGGACGAGGTCGGGCTGGGGCGGCTGGTCGCCAAGCTCGCCCCGATCGCGGTCATGAAAGGCTGACCGCCCCGGGCGAGGCCGGGGAGGAGGGCCGGATTGACAATTCCCGGAGGGGACTCTAAGGTAGTGGCGCCATGCGTGTTCTGCTCGCCGGCTACAACGTCGACAGCGCCGTCCTCGAGGAGCTGAAGAAGAGCGCGCCGCCGCGAAACGATGTCACCCCGGAGACGCTCTCGGCCGCCTACGCCCGCATCTCCCGCGACCCCCGCCCGGTCGACGAGCTCCGGGCCGCCGCGCGGGCCGAGGTCGAGCGGGCCCGGCGCTCCAACGAGGCCATCATCTTCAAGATGGGCCACCACTCGGTCGCCGAGCACGCCGTCTTCAACTTCGACGTCATCGGCCTGAGCCGCCTGGCCATCGAGGAGCTGGAGCGCTTCCGGCTCCTCTCCTTCACCGAGAAGTCCCAGCGCTACATCACCCTCGGCGACGACTTCGTCGTGCCCGCCGAGGTCCGCCGGGCCGGGCTCCGGGACCTGTTCGTCGGGACGGTCGAGGCCCAGAACGCCCTGTATCACCGGCTCTATGCCCGCCTCAAGCCCCACGTCTTCGCCAAGCACCGGGACCTGGCGGCCGACCCCCGCAACCACGCCGTCCTCGACGGCTGGGCCAAGGAGGACGCCCGCTACATCGTCAGCCTGGCCACGGAAGGCCAGCTCGGCCTGACGCTGAACGCCCGGAGCCTCGAGCTCGTCATCCGCCGGTTCGCGGCCAAGGGCCTCGAGGAGGTCCGGGAGCTCAACCGCCGGCTCCACGAGCTGGCCAAGGCGGTCGCGCCGTCCATCATCCTGTTCACCGAGGCCAGCCCCTTCGACGCCGAGACCTACGACGACATCGCCGCCGCGGCCGCGGCCTGGCCGGCGCCTGCGGCGGGCGGCGGCAAGCGCGGTCCGGTAAAGGAGGTGGTCCTGGCCGGCGCGCCTCCCGACGGAGACACGCGCGTCCTGGCCGCCCTCCTCCACGCGACCGGCCGGGGCCCCTACGCGGAGTGCCTGGCCCGGGCCGCCGCGGCCGGCCCGGCCGCCCGGAAAGACCTCTTCAAGCGGGCCTTCGCCCGGCTGCAGTTCTACGACTTCCCCCTCCGGGAATTCGAGCACGCCGACCTCGTCTACGACCTCGTCGTCTCGGCCTCGTGCTTCGCCCAGCTCAAGCGGCACCGCATGGCCACCCTGACCTGGCAGAGGTACGATCCCGGGCTCGGCGCGACGGTCCCGCCGTCGGTCCTGGAGATCGGCGCGGAGAAGGAGTTCTCCGAGGTCGTCGAGCGGACCGGCGAGGTCCACGCCGTCCTGGAGAAGGCCGTCGGCCCGGCCGCGGATTACGTCCTGACCAACGCCCACCGGCGGCGGGCCCTCCTCAAGCTCAATGTCCGCGAGCTCTACCACGTCTCCCGGCTGCGCGAGGACGCCTCGGCCCAGTGGGAGATCCGGCGGGTCGTCGGCGAGATGACCCGGCTGGCCCGGAAGGCCCTGCCCCTCGCGGGGCTCCTCCTCGGGGGAAAGGACGTCTTCCCGGAGGCCTATCGCCGCGTCTTCGGCCGGACGCCGCGGATGGTCCCGCCGGCCCTCTTCAAGTAGCGGCGGAAGAGTCGGCGCGCCCGGCGCTGAGCCAGGCCGCGGCCAGGGCCACGGCGGCCCCGGCGCCGCGGAGGACGTCGAAGGGGGCGAGGCCGTGCCAGGCCAGCTCCCGGAAGGCGTCGACGGCGTGGAACGACAGGACCCCGGCGAACGAGACCACGAGGTAGTCGGCGACGCCGATCCCCGCCCACAACAGGCCCCGGCGCGCCGCGGGCCGGCGCGCCGCCCTTAAGAAGAGGAAGAAGAGCCCCAGCGACCCCGCCGCCGCCGCGGCCATGATCGTCTTTTGGAAAGGCCTGCGATGCTCGTAGAGGCGGGCCCGTCCGGCCAGCTGGCGGCCGGCGGAGGCCAACTCGCCGGCGAGGCCCGAGACCTCGACCACGGCGCTCGCGGCCAGAACGGCCGCGAGCGCGAGCCAGAGGCGCTTTTCCGACTTCGGCCCCCGGGCGCTGTCACGGGCGTTCCGGGCCGCCCGGAGGGCCCAGAAGGACGCGGCGAGGAGAAGGGCCGCGAGGACGGAATGGGCCCAGGGCGAAGGCCGGGAGGCCGGCCGCCGCGGCGCCGCGCCCGCCGGCCCCCGCCGGGCCGCGGCCTGGGCCGCGGTCGGGTAGTGATGGAGGGCGAGCCTCCGGAGGGGCCCGCTCTCCGTCCCGACGGGGACGAAGGCCGTGGCCACGGCCCGGGTCGCATCGGGCCACTCGCCCGTCGGGCTCAGGTAGACGAGGGCGAAGACGAAGGCCGTGTCCGCTTTCGCCGGCACGGTGAACTCGAACGTGTAGGCGCCCCCGCCGGCCGCGGGCCGGGCCGGGCCGGAGGAGGCGAGAAAGCCCCAGCCCCGGCGCTCGGCGTTGGCCCGGTGGAGCGTGCAATCGACCATCGTCGGCCCGACCGACCGGCCGAGCCGGACCCGGACCTCGAAGGCGCCCCCGACGGCGGCCGCGGCGGGCGCCTCGACGACGGCCCAGCGGGGACGGCGCTCGGACCGGTCCAGGGCGAACCAGGTCGCGGCGAAGACGAGGACGAGGGCCGCGGCCGCGGCGAGGCGTCTCATGCGCCGGGCCCGAGG
Organism: Acidobacteriota bacterium; assembly: GCA_029569255.1. Taxonomy (GTDB): domain Bacteria; phylum Acidobacteriota; class Aminicenantia; order Aminicenantales; family Saccharicenantaceae; genus RBG-16-66-30. The sequence goes on from JAKQUO010000036.1 coordinate 48,746, forward strand.
ATGAAGACGCGCCGGCCCCGGACCTCGATCCGGCCCTGGAAATAGAGGCGGACCGCTTCCGGGTAGATCCTGTGCTCCTCGGCCAGGATGCGCGCGGCCAGGGTTTCCTCAGTGTCGTCCTGGAGGACGGGGACGGCGGCCTGGAGGATGATCGGGCCCGCGTCGACCTCGGCCGCGACGAAGTGGACCGTGCAGCCCGAGACGCGGACGCCCCAGTCGATGGCCTTCCGCTGGACGTGCAGGCCCGGGAAGGAGGGCAGGAGGGCCGGGTGGATGTTGACGGCCCGGTGCCTGAGGGCCTCGCAGAGGGCCGGGGTCAGCACCTTCATGTAGCCGGCCAGGCAGACCAGGTCGACCCGCCGCCGCTCGACCTCGGCCAGGACGGCCCGGTCGTAGTCCTCGCGGGCGGCGAAGGCCTTGGGGTCGAGGAAGACGGCGTCGAGGCCGGACTCGCGGGCCTTGAGGAGCCCCGGCGCGTCGGCCTTGTTGCTGAGGACGAGGGCGATCTCGGCGTCGATCGTCCCCCGGTCGACGGCCTCGCGGAGGGCCAGGAAGTTCGAGCCGCGGCCGGACAGGAAGACGGCGACGCGGCCCCTTTTGCGCGGGCTGCGGAAAAGGACCTCGTCCATGGTCGCCCTCCTCAGGCCTCGTCCCCGGTCGTCCCGGCCATATCGAGCTCGAAGACTTCGCCCCGGCGGACGACGATGATCCTAGCTCTCATGGCGGAAGACCCTTTCGAAGATGCGGTCGATCTTCGCGAGATAGGGGGCGAGGGAGAAGCAGCGGTCGATGTCCTTCGGCCCGAGGACGCGGACGACGTCGGGGTCGGACTCGACGAGGGCCCGGAAATCCAGCCCCTCGTCCCAGGCCTTGAGCGCGTTCCGCTGGACGACGCGGTAGGCCTCCTCGCGGGTCAGGCCGCCGCGGGTCAGGGCCAGCAGGACGCCCTGGGAGAAGATCAGGCCCCGGGTCGCGCCGATGTTGGCCGCCATCCGGCCGGCGCGGACGACCCAGCGGCGGACGACGTCGGTGAAATCGGCCAGGAGGAAATCGACGGCGATGAAGGCGTCGGGGAAGACGACCCGCTCGGCCGAGGAGTGGGAGATGTCGCGCTCGTGCCAGAGGACCATGTTCTCCAGTCCGACCTGGGCGTTGGCCCGGACGAGGCGGGCCAGGCCGGAGATCCGTTCGCAGCGGACGGGGTTCCTTTTGTGGGGCATCGACGAGGAGCCCTTCTGCCCGGCGGTGAACGGCTCCTCGAGCTCGAGGACCTCTGTCCGCTGGAGGTGGCGGACCTCGACGGCGAACTTCTCGATCGACGTGGCCAGCAGGGCCAGGGCCGAGAGGACCTCGGCGTGGCGGTCCCGCTGGAGGACCTGGGTCGAGACCTCGGCCGGCCGGAGCTTGAGCGACCGGAGGGCCAGGGCCTCGACCCGGGGGTCGAGGTGGGCGTAGGTCCCGACCGATCCGGAGATGCGGCCGACGGAGATCGTCCGCAGGGCGTTCTCGAGCCGGGCGACGTGGCGGCCGGCCTCCTCGTACCAGACCAGGAGCTTGAAGCCGAAGGTGACCGGCTCGGCGTGGACGCCGTGGGTGCGGCCGATGCAGGCGGTCCCGCGGTGCTTCAGGGCCTGCCGCTTGAGGACGGCCCGGAAGGCCCGAAGGCCGGCGAGGACGCGCCCGAGCGACTCCTTTATGAGGAGCGACAGGGCCGTGTCGACGACGTCGTAGGAGGTCAGGCCGAGGTGGATGTGGCGCGACTCGGGCCCGACCTTCTCGGCGACCGAGGTCAGGAAGGCGACGATGTCGTGCTTGACGACCTTCTCGATCGGCCGGATCGACGAGATCGAGAAGGCGGCCTTGGCCTTGATCGTCCGGAGCGAGGCCGGGGGAATCTTGCCCAGCTTGGCCCAGGCCTCGCAGACGGCCAGCTCGACGGCGAGCCAGGCGCGGTACTTGTTCTCCTCGGCCCAGATCGCGCCCATCTCGGGGCGGGTGTAGCGCTCGATCATGGCGTCCCAACCTTAACGGGGATAGCGCCGATGATACCAGAAACGCCCCTCGAAAAAAAGGCGGGGGCGGGGTCTCCCGGCCCCGTCACCCTCCCGGGGGCGACGGGGAGGCGCCCGGGCGAGGCGCCGGGGCGCGGCCGGGGCCTCCGGGGGCCTCGAAAAAAGAAGCGAAGAAGCCCTTGACAAGCCCGCCGGTTTCCTCTAGGATAGCCGTTGGTCGTTCTATATATTTCAGATTAAATCTCTGAAAAAAAGAACACATTCGAGCTCGAGCGGAGGACGTCTTCCATTTTCTTCTTCCTTTTCCGGCATTCCCACGTTGAGCGGTTGTGTTCGGCGGACGCGGCGGAGGGCAGGCCAGCGTAGCTCAGCAGGCAGAGCGGCTGATTTGTAATCAGCGGGTCAGGGGTTCGAATCCCTTCGCTGGCTCAGGAGCGGCGACGAGGGCGATGGCGATGCATCGAGATACGGGCAGGTTCCAGAGTGGCCAAATGGGACGGGCTGTAAACCCGTTGCGGAAACGCTTCGGAGGTTCGAATCCTTCCCTGCCCACTTTGTCCGGCTTCCGCGCGAGCCGGGACGGCGGCGGATGCGGGGCTCCGAGGGCGAAGGCGGACCACGGAGCGCGCCGAAGCCCGGGGAACGGAGCCGGCGCGGCCGGGCCGGCCCGCCCGAAGGGCCGGAAGGCCGGTCTCGGTTTTTCTCTGACGAAGGAACCCGGCGTCGTGATGAAGAGGCCGGGGGAGGCGGGAATAGCTCAGTTGGTAGAGCGTCAGCCTTCCAAGCTGAACGTCGCGGGTTCGAGTCCCGTTTCCCGCTCTCGTTCGAGGTCGACGGGCCCAAGTAGCTCAGTTGGCAGAGCACGTCCTTGGTAAGGACGGGGTCACCAGTTCAATTCTGGTCTTGGGCTTTTTTTCCGATCCTTGGCAGGCCCCGCGGGGCCGGGAAGGTTGGACATGCGAGAGATCATCACGCTCCAATGCGGCGAGTGCAAGCGGCGCAACTACAGCACGACGCGGAACAAGAAGACGCAGACCGCCAAACTCGAGACGCGGAAGTTCTGCCCCTTCTGCCGGAAGCATACGACCCACAAGGAAACCAAGTAAGGGCCGGAGAGGACGACAGGTGAGTAGCTCAATTGGTAGAGCAGCGGTCTCCAAAACCGCAGGTTGCGGGTTCGAGCCCTGCCTCACCTGCCACTGTTCCCCCGAGCCCCGACGGAAAGCGAGCGAGCCATGAGCGACAAGATCCGCTGGTACAAGCGGCTCGGGGCCTTCCTCAAGGACGTCCGGGCGGAGCTGAAGAAGGTCACGTGGCCGTCCAAGAACGAGGTCGTCAGCACGACCATCGTCGTCATCGCCGCCACGATCTTCTTCGGCTTCTACCTGTTCTTCATGGACATCATCTTCTCCTGGGTCCTCTCACAGGTCAAGAACCTCTTCGGCTGAGCGCGAGGGCACGATCGATGGCAAAGAACTGGTTCGTCGTTCACACCTACTCCGGCTTCGAGAAGTTCGTGGCCGAGACGATCAAGCAGAAGGCGCTCGAGCTGCACCTCGAGGGGGAGGTCGGGCAGATCATCATCCCTACCGAGGACGTCATCGAGATCCGGGGCGGCAAGAAGGTCGTCTCCACGAAGCGCTCCTACCCCGGCTACATCCTCGTCGAGATGGAGATGAACGACGAGAACTGGCTCATGATCCGCAACGTCCCCAAGGTCACCGGCTTCGTCGGCTCGGGCCGGACGCCGACCCCGCTCAGCAAGAAGGAGGTCGGCCAGATCGTCGAGCACATGGAGACGACGTCGGAGAAGCCCAAGCCCAAGCACTCGTTCGAGAAGGGCGAGGCCGTCCGCATCATCGACGGGCCCTTCTTCAACTTCAACGGGATCGTCGAGGAGGTCAACGCCGAGCGGAGCACGCTCAAGGTCCTGGTCACGATCTTCGGCCGGTCGACCCCGGTCGAGCTGGAGTTCCTGCAGGTCGAAAAGCTTTAATCTGGACTATTCATGAAAACGCCGTATTTCTCCATAAGACAAGAAGAGCCAAGACCTGCGTTTTCACCCTGCGGGCGAACCGATCAGGCCGCATCTGCTTCGTTGCAAAGGGTTCGCAGTACTCCGAGTACAGCTTCACCCTTTGACGCCTTGCATCTGCAGCCTCCTCGGCTCGTGAATAATCCAGGTTACGGAGGCTAGGAGGATAGGATGTCCAAGGAAGTCATCGCCAAGATCAAGCTGGAGATCGTCGCCGCCCAGGCCAGCCCCGCCCCGCCCGTCGGCCCGGCCCTGGGCCAGCACGGGGTCAACATCATGGGCTTCGTCCGGGAGTTCAACGACCGGACCAAGAAGCTGGACGAGGGCACGGTCGTCCCCGTCCTCATCACCGTCTTCAAGGACAAGTCCTTCAACTTCGTCGTCAAGACGCCGCCGGCCTCCTACCTCCTGAAGAAGGCGGCCGGGATCGCCAAGGGCTCCGGGGCCCCCAACAAGGACAAGGTCGGCAAGGTCACCCTGAAGCAGATCGAGGACATCGCCCGGACCAAGCTCCCCGACCTCAACGCCTACGACGTCGAGGCGGCCAAGAAGATCGTCGCCGGGACGGCCAAGAACATGGGATTGGAGATCGTCAGTGAGTAAGCACGGCAAGAACACCCTCAAGGCCCGGGAGGTCCGGGGGACCGAGCCCCGCGCCTACACCCTCGAGGAGGCCGCCGCCCTCCTCAAGCGGGCCCGCTTCGCCAAGTTCGACGAGTCGGTCGACATGGACATCCGCCTGGGCGTCAACCCCAAGCACTCCGACCAGATGGTCCGCGGCACCGTCGTCCTGCCCCACGGCACGGGCAAGACGAAGAGGATCTGCGTCATCGCGGCCGGAGAGAAGATCAAGGAGGCCGAGGAGGCCGGGGCCGACTACTTCGGCGGCGACGAGATCATCGAGAAGATCGCCGGCGGCTGGATCGACTTCGACATCGTCATCGCCACGCCCGACGTCATGCGCGGCGTCGGCAAGCTCGGCCGCATCCTCGGGACCAAGGGCCTCATGCCCAACCCGAAGGCTGGCACCGTCACCTTCGACATCCGCAAGGCCGTCGAGGAGACCAAGGCCGGCAAGGTCGAGTTCCGCGTCGACAAGACGAGCATCGTCCACTCGACCGTCGGCAAGGTCTCCTTCCCGGAGGCCAAGCTGGTCGAGAACATGAGGACCTTCCTCCAGGCCATCGTCCACGCCAAGCCCCCGGCCGCCAAGGGCAAGTACGTCCGCTCGATGTTCGTGTCGTCGACGATGGGCCCGTCGTTCCGCATCGCCGAGGACGTCCTCGAGGGCTGAAGGAGAGCGCGCCGTGAAAAAGGCCGACAAGACCCCGATCATCGAGTCGCTCGAGCGCCTGTTCGCCTCGAACGACACCTATTATCTCGTCGATTACAAGCGCATGACCGTGGCCCAGGCGGTCGAGCTGCGCAAGCTCATGCGCAAGAACGGCTACGCCTACAAGGTCATCAAGAACCGGCTGGCCCTGCGGGCCCTCGGGGACAGGTGCCCCGAGGCCCTCCGGCCGTACTTCCAGAAGCCGACGGCCGTCGCCTTCGCCGCGAAGGAACCGATCGCGCTGGCCCGGATCCTCCGGGACTTCTCCAACCAGGGCAAGGTCCTGGCCGTCAAGGGCGGCCAGGTCGAGGGCCGGCCGATGCCCGGCGGCCGTTTCGACGAGGTCAGCCGGCTGCCGTCCCGCGAAGAGCTCCTCGGCCGGTTGGCCGGGATGATGGCCCACCCGCTCCGGCGGCTCCTCGGGACGCTCCGGGCCCCGCTCGGCGACTTCGGGGCCCTGCTCGGCGAGCTCAAGAAGACGAAAGACGTTTGAAACCCATTTATTAAGGAGACGCGTGACATGGACAAACTGACCAAGGAACAGTTCTTCGCCCACCTCGACACCCTGACCATGCTGGAGATCTCGGACTACATCAAGGAGTTCGAGACGCGCTACGGCGTCAGCGCCGCCGCGGCCGCGCCCGTCATGGTGGCCGGGGCCGCCCCCGCCGCCGAGGCCGCCAAGGCCGAGGAGAAGACCGAGTTCAACGTCATCCTCAAGTCCGTCGGGGACAAGAAGATCAACGTCATCAAGGTCGTGCGCGAGGTGACCAGCCTCGGGCTCAAGGAAGCCAAGGACCTCGTCGACGGGGCCCCCAAGCCGATCAAGGAAGGCGTCGCCAAGGAAGAGGCCGAGGCCCTCAAGGCCAAGTTCGCCGAGGTCGGGGCCGTCGTCGAGCTCCAGTAAGTGAACCGGTTGGCAGAGCGGCTGTGCGTCCGGCTGCGGAACCGAGGGCGCTCGATCTTTGCGCGAGAGTGAGGCCCCATGGCTAACGATCTGAGAAGACAGAACCGTGAACGGGTCGATTTCTCGAAGATCAAGGCGGTCTACCCGATGCCCGACCTCCTCGACATCCAGACCCAGTCCTACCGGGAGTTCCTCCAGATGGAGCTCCTGCCCGAGGAGCGGAAGGACACCGGGCTCCAGGCCGCGCTGAAGGACGTCTTCCCCATCTCCGATTTCAAGGAGACGACCGAGCTCGGGTTCCTCAGCTACTCGATCGGGACCTGGGAATGCAAGTGCGGCCGGCTCAAGGGGGTCGAGAACTCCCGGGCCAAGTGCGCCGCCTGCCAGACCCTGCTGCCGCCCGACATGGAGCTCTCGGAGAAGGAGGTCTGCCCCTTCTGCGGCGCGGCCCGGAAGATCGAGGTCCCCCTTTGCGAGCACTGCGGCGACCGGGTCGGCCTCAAGATCAAGTACAGCCCCATGGAGTGCATCCAGAAGGGCTACACCTACTCCATCCCGCTCAAGCTCAAGGTCCAGCTGGTCAGCTGGGAGAAGGACGCCGCGACCAAGACCAAGCGGCTCCGGCACATCAAGCAGCAGGACGTCTATTTCGGCGACATCCCGCTCATGACCGAGAAGGGGACCTTCATCTTCAACGGCATCGAGCGGGTCGTCGTCAGCCAGCTCCAGCGCTCGCCGGGCGTGTTCTTCCGTCCGGCCGAGACCAAGGGCTTCTTCATCGCCAAGATCATCCCGTACCGCGGCGCCTGGGTCGAGTTCGAGCACGACCCCAAGAACCTCATCTGGGTCCGCCTCGACCGCAAGAAGAAGTTCCTGGCCACCGTCTTCCTCCGGGCCCTCGGCTACGGCGCCGACGAGGACATCCTCAGGCTCTTCCACCGGGTCCTCCGGGTCGTCCCCGAGGACGGCAAGCTCTACGGCGAGGTGGGGGAGGCCCTGGTCGGCCGGACGCCGTCCGAAGAGGTCGCCGACGCCAAGGGCCGCAAGGTCCTGGCCCCGGCCAAGAAGAAGATCACCGCCGAGGTCCTGGCCGCCCTCCGGGAGGCCGGCGTCGCCCGCGTCCCCTTGGCCAAGAAGGAGCTCCTCGGCGCCTATTCCCTCACCGGCGTCAAGGGCAAGGTCCGGACCAACGAGCCCCTCGAGGACGTCCACCTCGACCTCCTCGCCGGCCGCGGCGAGCCGTTCGAGGTCTTCTACCCTGAGGAGGACCGGGGGGCCGAGCTCATCGTCAGCACGACCCTCAAGAAGGACACGCGCAAGGACCAGCCCTCGGCCCTGGGCGAGATCTACCGCAAGCTCCGGCCGGGCGAGCCCCACACCCAGGAGAGCGCCCACAACCTCTTCCAGAGCCTGTTCTTCAACCCCCAGAAATACAACTTCTCCCGCATCGGCCGGCTCAAGTTCAACATCAAGCTCGGCCTCGAGACGCCCCTCGACGAGAAGACCCTGGGGCCGCAGGACTACGTCGAGGTCATCAAGTACCTGCTCAACCTCCGCTTCGGCGAAGGCACGGTCGACGACATCGACCACCTCGGCAACCGCCGGGTCCGTTCCGTCGGCGAGCTGGTCGAGAACGCCTTCCGCATCGGCCTGACCCGGATGGAGCGGACGATCAAGGAGAAGATGACCATCACGGCCGACCTGGCCGCGGCCATGCCCCAGGACCTCATCAACTCCAAGCCGGTCATCGCCGCCCTCAAGGAGTTCTTCGGCAGCTCGCAGCTCTCCCAGTTCATGGACCAGATCAACAGCCTGGCCGAGATCACCCACAAGCGCCGGCTCTCGGCCCTCGGCCCCGGCGGGCTCAGCCGCGAGCGGGCCGGCTTCGAGGTCCGCGACATCCAGAACTCCCATTACGGCCGGATCTGCCCGGTCGAGACGCCGGAAGGCCCGAACATCGGCCTCATCTCCTCGCTCAGCTGCTTCGCCCGGGTCAACGAGTACGGCTTCGTCGAGACCCCCTACCGCAAGGTCGAGAAGGGCCGCATCGTCGACTACGTCCGGGTCCTCCACCCCGGCACGAGCGACTACAAGATCGGCGACATCGTCAAGAAGGACGAGATGGCCCGGGCCGTCGAGCGGCTGCGCGAGGCCAAGGCCCGCCAGCTGCCGGCCGTCGAGCCCCACTGCTTCTATCTGACCGCCTGGGAGGAGGAGAAGCACAACATCGCCCAGGCCAACGCCCGCGTCGACGAGCGCGGCCGCTTCGTCGACGAGCTCGTCAGCGCCCGCGAGCGGGGCAACTTCAAGAACATCCCCCGCGAGCAGATCCACTACATCGACGTCTCGCCCAAGCAGCTCGTCTCCCTGTCCGCGGCCCTCATCCCGTTCCTCGAGCACGACGACGCCAACCGGGCCCTGATGGGCTCGAACATGCAGCGCCAGGCCGTGCCGCTCCTGCGGCCCGAGGCCCCGCTCATCGGCACGGGCATCGAGGACCTCGTCGCGGCCGGATCGAAGGACGTGGTCGTCTGCCGGCGCGGCGGCACCGTCGAATTCGTCGACGCCGAGCGCATCATCGTCCGGGTCGACGGCAAGGAGACCGGCCGCGGCTACGACCTCGGGACCGACCTCTACGCCCTGACCAAGTTCCTGCGGACCAACCAGAACACCTCGACCAACCACAGGCCCGTCGTCCGCCGGGGCGACAAGGTCGCCCGCGGCCAGGTCCTGGCCGACTCGTCCTGCACCGACGGCGGCGAGCTGGCCCTCGGCCGCAACGTCCTCTGCGCCTTCATGCCCTGGCGCGGCTACAACTACGAGGACGCCATCATCGTCAGCGAGAAGCTCATCAAGGAGGACGTCTTCACCTCGCTCCACATCGTCGAGGAGACGATCGAGGCCCGCGACACCAAGCTCGGGCCCGAGGAGATCACCCGCGACATCCCCAACGTCCCCGAGAACCTCCTCCGCAACCTCGATGAGAACGGCATCGTCCGCATCGGCGCCCACGTCAAATCGGGCGACATCCTCGTCGGCAAGGTCGCCCCGAAGGGGGAGACCCAGCTGTCGCCCGAGGAGAAGCTCCTCAAGGCCATCTTCGGGGAGAAGGCCCTGGACGTCAAGGACGCCTCGCTCTACTGCTCGCCGGGCGTCGAGGGCACGATCATCGACGTCCGCATCTTCTCCCGCCGCGGCATCGAGAAGGGCCCCCGGGCCAAGGCCATCGAGAAGGTCGAGATCGCCCGGCTCAAGCGCAACCTCGACGACGAGATCGCCATCCTGGAGGCCGAGATGTGGGAGAAGGCCCGGGCCCTCCTCAAAGGCTCGGTCGTCGAGAAGGCCCAGAAGATCGGCGGCGAGACGGTCGAGAAGGGGACCAAGCTGACCGAGAAGGTCCTCGGCGGCCTCGATCCCGACGACGCCATGAAGCTCAAGCTCAACGACGACGAGGACCGCGACCGCGGCGTCAAGGACCTGGACCGGAAGGTCAAGCGCCAGATCGAGGCCCTCCGGGCCGTCTACAAGGAGAAGGTCGACAACCTCAAGAAGGGCGACGAGCTGGCTCCCGGCGTCATCCAGTCGATCAAGGTCTTCATCGCCATGAAGCGCAAGCTCTCGGTCGGCGACAAGGTCTCCGGCCGTCAAGGCAACAAGGGCATCGTGGCCAAGATCGTGCCCGAGGAGGACATGCCCCGGCTGCCCGACGGCACGCCCGTCGAGATCGTCCTCAACCCCCTCGGCGTGCCGTCCCGCATGAACGTCGGCCAGATCCTCGAGACCCACGCCGGCTGGGCGGCCCGGCGGCTCGGCCTGTGGATGTCGACCCCCGTCTTCGACGGGGCCAGCGAACGGGAGATCAAGGACCTCCTGAAGAAGGCCGGCCTGCCCGAGAGCGGCAAGACCCCCCTGTACGACGGCATGGCCGGGACCCTCCTCGACCAGGAGGTCACCGTCGGCTTCATCTACATGATGAAGCTCTACCATCTCGTCGACGACAAGATCCACGCCCGCTCGACGGGGCCGTACTCCCTCATCACCCAGCAGCCGCTCGGCGGCAAGGCCCAGTTCGGCGGCCAGCGCTTCGGCGAGATGGAGGTCTGGGCCCTCGAGGCCTACGGCGCGGCCTACTGCCTCCAGGAGCTGCTGACCGTCAAGTCCGACGACGTCGAGGGGCGGGCCAAGATCTACGAGGCCATCGTCAAGGGCGACCTCGACTTCACGCCCGGGCTGCCCGAATCGGTCAACGTCCTCATCCGCGAGCTCCAGAGCCTGTGCCTGAACGTGGAGCTCGAGAAGGGCGACAAGGACGACGTCCTGCCCTGGGGCATCGCCGTGCCCCAGCCGGGCAAAGGAGAGGTCTAATGGACATCCGACCGCCCCTCGCCGCGGCGCCGCGGCCGCGGCTCGAGTTCGACCGGGTCCGCATCAGCATCGCCTCGCCGGACAAGATCAAGAGCTGGTCCTGGGGCGAGGTGACCAAGCCCGAGACGATCAACTACCGGACCTTCAAGCCCGAGAAGGACGGCCTGTTCTGCGCCAAGATCTTCGGGCCCATCAACGACTACGAGTGCCTCTGCGGCAAGTACAAGAGGATGAAGTACCGGGGCATCATCTGCGAGCGCTGCGGCGTCGAGGTGACCAAGTCCAAGGTCCGCCGCGAGCGCATGGGCCACATCCATCTGGCCTCGCCGGTCGCCCACATCTGGTTCTTCAAGAGCCCGCCGAGCCGCATCGGGCTCGTCCTCGACCTGTCGATCAAGGACCTGGAGAAGGTCCTCTACTTCGAGTCCTACATAGTCCTCGACCCGGCCGACACGCCGCTCAAGGAGAGGCAGCTCCTCAACGAGGAGGAGTTCAAAGACGCCCAGGAGAAGTACGGCGACAAGTTCGAGGCCTCGATCGGCGCCGAGGCCATCAAGGTCCTGCTGGAGAAGATCAACATCCAGAAGGAGTCGGACCGGCTGCGCAAGCTCATGAAGAAGGAGACCTCGCAGCAGCGCCGTCTCCGCTACGCCAAGCGCCTGCGGGTCTTCAAGGCCCTGAAGCGGTCCGGCAACCGGCCGGAGTGGATGATCCTCGACGTCGTCCCGGTCATCCCGCCCGACCTCCGGCCCCTCGTCCGCCTCGACGGCGGCCGCTTCGCCACCTCCGACCTCAACGACCTCTACCGCCGGGTCATCAACCGCAACAACCGGCTCAAGAAGCTGATCGAGCTCAAGGCCCCCGAGCTCATCATCCGCAACGAGAAGCGGATGCTCCAGGAGGCCGTCGACGCCCTATTCGACAACGGCAAGCGCGGCCGGGTCCACCTCGGCGCCAACCGCCGGCCCCTGAAGTCCCTGAGCGAGGCCCTGCGCGGCAAGCAGGGGCGGTTCCGCCAGAACCTCCTCGGCAAGCGCGTCGACTACTCGGGCCGGTCGGTCATCGTCGTCGGCCCCGAGCTCAAGCTCAACCAGTGCGGCCTGCCCAAGAAGATGGCCCTGGAGCTGTTCAAGCCGTTCGTCTTCAACAAGCTCGAGAAGGAGGGCCTCGTCCCGAGCGTCAAGGTCGCCCGGGAGTGGCACGAGCAGGAGCGGCCCGAGGTCTGGGACTACCTCGAGGAGGTCGTCCGCGAGCACCCGATCTTCCTCAACCGCGCGCCCACCCTGCACCGCCTCGGCATCCAGGCCTTCGAGCCCCAGCTCGTCGAGGGCAAGGCCATCCAGATCCACCCGCTCGTCTGCGCGGCCTTCAACGCCGACTTCGACGGAGACCAGATGGCCGTCCACATCCCGCTCTCGGTCGAGGCCCAGATCGAGGCCCAGACCCTGATGCTGTCGACGAACAACATCCTCTCGCCGGCCCACGGCCGGCCCCTGACCATCCCCAGCCAGGACATGGTCCTCGGCTGCTACTACCTGACCCTCGACAAGAGGGGGCTCAAGGGCGAGGGCCGGATCTTCGGCTCCCCCGACGAGGCCCTGCTGGCCCTGGAGGCCGGCGAGGTCGCCCTCCAGAGCCTCGTCAAGCTCCGCTTCAGCGGGCCGTTCATGAACCTGGCCACCTACTACGACGACCAGGGCGTCATGACCTGCCCGGTCCAGGAGTTCAAGAACGAGCTCGTCGACACGACCCCCGGCCGGCTCATCTTCAACAGCGTCCTGCCCGAGGGCTTCCCCTACGTCAACGGCGTCTTCCGCAAGAAGGGCGTGGAGAACCTGGTCTTCTACACCTACCTCAAGGTCGGCCTCCAGCCCACGGTCAAGATCCTCGACGCCATGAAGGAGCTCGGCTTCACCTACGCCACCCGGGCCGGCTTCTCCCTGGGCATCGACGACTTCGTCGTCCCCGCCGAGAAGAAGGTCCTCGTCGAGAAGGCCGAGAAGGACGTCCAGGCCATCGAGAAGCTGTACCAGGACGGCATCATCTCCTCGGGCGAGCGCTTCAACCGGGTCGTCGAGATCTGGGGCACCGTGACCGACCGGGTCTCGGGCGCCATGATCGACGAGATGAAGAAGATCTCGCTCGAAGGCAAGGAGCTCAACCCGCTCTTCGTCATGTCCGACTCCGGCTCGCGCGGCAACAAGCAGCAGATCCGCCAGCTGGCCGGCATGCGCGGCCTGATGTCCAAGCCCTCGGGCGAGATCCTGGAGACGCCCATCACGGCCAACCTCCGGGAGGGCCTGAACGTCCTCCAGTACTTCATCTCGACCCACGGCGCCCGCAAGGGCCTGGCCGACACGGCCCTCAAGACGGCCAACTCCGGCTACCTGACCCGCAAGCTCGTGGACGTCTGCCAGGAGGTCGTCGTCGACGAGGAGGACTGCGGCACGCTCAAGGGCGTCAACGTCAAGGCCATCGTCGAGAACGGCGAGATGATCGAGCCCTTCCTCGACCGGATCATCGGCCGGGTCGCCCTGGAGCGCATCGTCCACCCCGACACCGGCGAGACGATCGTCGACATGAACGCCGAGATCGACGAGAAGGCCGCCGAGGAGCTCCAGAGCCTGGGCATCGAGCAGGTCAAGATCCGCTCCGTCCTGGCCTGCGAGTCCCGGCGCGGCGTCTGCCAGCTCTGCTACGGCCGTTCGCCGGCCTCCGGCAGGATGGTCGAGCTCGGCGAGGCCGTCGGCATCGTCGCCGCCCAGTCGATCGGCGAGCCCGGCACCCAGCTGACGATGCGGACGTTCCACGTCGGCGGCATCGCCATGGGCGGCGCCGAGAGGCATGTCCTCGAGGCCAAGAACGACGGCGTCCTCAAGTTCAACAACCTCAAGGCCGTCCAGAACAAGGAGGGCACCCTCATCGTCGTCAACCGGAACGCCAACATCGCCGTCCTCGATCACCGCGGCCGCGAGGTCGAGCACTACCAGGTGCCCTACGGGGCCCGGGTCCTCGTCCCGGAGGGCGGGGAGATCAGGGGCCGCCAGGCCTTCGCCGAGTGGGACCCCTTCAACGCCTACATCCTGACGGAGGAGACGGGCACGGTCCGCTTCCACGACGTCGTCCTCGGCGTCAGCATGGAGGAGGTCCAGGACGAGTTCACCGGCCTGATCACCCAGGTCATCATCGACCCGAAGGACGAGAAGCTCCAGCCCCAGATCGAGGTCCTCGACCCCGAGCGGACCGACGACAAGGGCCGGCCCGTCATCCTGCGCAAGTACTTCCTGCCCTCGGGGGCCAACCTGGAGATCAAGGACGAGGAGACGGTCTTCGCCGGCGACGTCCTGGCCAAGATCCCGCGCGAGACGGCCCGGACCAAGGACATCACGGGCGGCCTGCCCCGGGCCGAGGAGCTGTTCGAGGCCCGGCGGCCCAAGTTCCCGGCCGTCATCTCCGAGATCGACGGCACGGTCCAGATCGGCGGCCTCATCCGCGGCTCCCGCAAGATCACGGTCCGCAACGAGCGGGGCGGGGAGAAGGAGTACCTCATCCCCAAGGGCGCCCACCTCAGCGTCTCCGACGGAGAGCGCATCCGGGCCGGCGACGCCCTCATGGCCGGGACGGTCAACCCCCACGACATCCTCCGCGTCCTCGGCGAGAAGGAGCTGGCCGAGTACCTCCTCAAGGAGGTCCAGGCCGTCTACCGGCTCCAGGGCGTGGCCATCAACGACAAGCACATCGAGACGATCATCCGGATGATGCTCCGCTGGGTCAAGGTCGAGGAGGTCGGGGACACCGAGTTCCTGGTCGACGAGCAGGTCGACAAGTTCATCTTCCAGGCGGAGAACGAGAAGGTCATGGCGAAGAAGGGCAAGCCGGCCAAGGCCCGGCCCCTCCTCCTGGGGATCACCAAGAGCGCCTTGAGCACGGACAGCTTCATCTCGGCCGCCTCCTTCCAGGAGACGACCAGGGTCCTGACCGAGGCCAGCCTGTACGGCAAGGTCGACTACCTGCGCCGCCTCAAGGAGAACATCATCATGGGCCGGCTCATCCCGGCCGGCACGGGCTACAAGTACTACCGCAACGTCGAGCTCAAGGAGGAGATGCCGCCGCTCCTCCCCGAAAGGGAAGAGGAGCTCCTCCCGGACGCCTGAGGCGCCCCGGGGGAGCCGGAAAGGGCCAATGCCTTGACAGAGGGGCCGGATTTTGTTAGTATCGCTTGGTTCGTCTCGGGCTATCCCCCTGGGGATGAATAAAACCGACATGCGGAAATCTGTGTAGAGGAGTATCTGTCATTGCCGACCGTCAATCAGCTCGTTAGAAAAGGCCGGACGCCCAAGAGGTACAAGTCCAAGTCGCCGGCCCTCGACGCCTGCCCCCAGAAGAGGGGGGTCTGCACCCGGGTCTTCACGACGACCCCGAAGAAGCCGAATTCGGCCATGCGCAAGGTCGCCCGGGTCCGCCTGACGAACAACATCGAGGTCACGGGGTACATCCCCGGCGTCGGCCACAACCTCCAGGAGCACTCGATCGTCATGATCCGGGGAGGCCGGGTCAAGGACCTGCCCGGCGTCCGTTATCACATCATCCGCGGCACGCTCGACGCCGAAGGGGTCCAGAACCGCTTCAAGGCGCGGTCCCGGTACGGGGCGAAGAGGCCGAAGGAGAAGCGGATCGCGGCCTGATCCGGGAGCACCCCATGCCGAGACGCGGAACCATCAAGAAGCGCAAGGCGCCGGCCGACCCCCTCTACGGGAGCACGGTCGTCGCCCGGTTCATCACCCTCTTCCTCCGCGAGGGGAAGAAGACCACGGCCGAGCGGGTCGTCTACGGGACGATGGACCTCCTCAAGGCCAAGACCAAGGAGGACCCCCTCAAGGTCCTGGAGAAGGCCCTGGAGAACGTCCGGCCCTTCCTCGAGACGAAGTCGCGCCGGGTCGGAGGCGCCAACTACCAGGTCCCCATCGAGGTCACGCCGGGGCGGTCCTACTCGCTGGGGTTCCGCTGGCTGGTCAAGTACGCCAGGGAGCGCGGCGGCAAGAGCATGCAGGAGAAGCTCTCGGCCGAGATCCTGGACGCCGTCGCCAACCGCGGCGGGGCGATCAAGAAGCGCGAGGACACGCACAAGATGGCGGAGGCCAACCGGGCCTTCGCGCATTATAAATGGTGATCTCCGTCGAAATCGCGGTGAGCGCGTTGCGGGTCGATATGGAGAGACGAGGATATGCGGTCATACCCGATCGAGAGCGTCCGGAACATCGGCATCATGGCCCATATCGACGCCGGCAAGACGACCACGACGGAGCGGATCCTGTATTTCACGGGTATGACCTACAAGATGGGCGAGGTGGACGACGGGACGGCCGTGATGGACTGGATGGTCCAGGAGCAGGAGCGCGGGATCACCGTGTCCTCGGCCGCGACGACGTGCGCTTGGCGTGACCACCGTATCAATATCATCGATACGCCCGGTCACGTGGATTTTACCGCGGAGGTCGAACGCTCCCTGAGGGTGCTCGACGGCGCGATTGCCATACTGTGTGGAGTTGGCGGCGTCGAACCGCAGTCCGAGACAGTGTGGCGCCAGGCCGACAAGTACCGGGTGCCGCGGATCGTGTTCATCAACAAGATGGACCGGATCGGGGCGGACCCGGAACGGGCGGTCCTCCAGCTGAGGACGCGGGTGGCGGCCAAGCCTCTGCCGATCCAGATTCCCCTGGGCCGGGAAGACGGATTCCGCGGTATCGTCGATCTCATCGACCGCAAGGTCTACGACTGGGGTCGCGAGATCCTGGGGACGGGGTTCGTCGTCCGCGAGGTCGCGGACGAGGACCGCGAGGACGTGGAGAGGAAACGGCAGGACATCGTGGAGATGCTGAGCGAATTCGACGACGGCCTGATGCAGAAGTACCTCGACGGGGTCGAGGTCTCCGCGCCGGAGCTGCGGCGGGCCGTCCGGCGGGCCACCCTGGCCGGGGACGCCGTCCCCGTGCTCTACGGGGCCGCGTTCCGGAACAAGGGCGTCCACCCGCTGCTCGACGCCGTCGTCGACTACCTGCCGTCGCCGCTCGACATCCCCCCCGTCGCCGGGCACCACCCGAGGACCGGCGCGGCCGAGACCCGGCCGGCCTCGGACGAGGCGCCCTTCGCGGCCCTCGTCTTCAAGACGGCCAGCGACCCCTTCCTCGGCAACCTGGCCTACTTCCGGGTCTACTCCGGCAAGGCCAAGGCCGGCCAGGCGGTCTTCAACTCGACCAAGGGCGAGGAGGAGAAGCTCTCCCGCCTCCTCGAGATGCACGCCAACAAGCGCAAGGAGATCAAGGAGGTCGGGGCGGGGGACATCGCGGCCATGGGCTCGACCAAGGCCCTCTCGACGGGGGACACGCTCTGCCTCAAGAGCCAGCCCATCGTCCTCGAGTCCATCCGCTTCCCCGAGCCGGTCATCGCGGCCACGATCGAGCCCAAGACGAAAGCCGACCACTCCAAGCTCGCCGCGGTCCTGGCCAAGCTCGTCCGCGAGGACCCGACCCTCAAGGTCGGCCAGGACCCCATGACCGGGCAGACCCTGCTCCGGGGCATGGGAGAGCTCCATCTGGAGATCGTCATGGACCGCATCGACCGTGAGTTCGGCGTCCGGGCCAACCTGGGCAAGCCCCAGGTCGCCTACAAGGAGACCATCCAGGCGGCGGGCGAGGGCGAGGGCAAGTACGTCCGCCAGGCGGGGGGCAAGGGCCTCTACGGCCACTGCGTCCTCCGCCTCGAGCCCCTCGAGCGCGGCCGGGGCTTCGAGTTCTCCGACGCGGTCCGCGCGGACGTCGTCCCCCGGGAGTTCCTCGGGGACATCGAGAACGGGGTCCGGGAGGGCCTCGAGGCCGGGGTCGTGGCCGGTTTCCCGGTCACCGACCTCCGGGCCGTCCTCGTCGGCGGCTCGACCGACGACGCCGACGCGTCCCCGCTCGCCTACAAGATCGCCGCCACGCTGGCCTTCCGCGAGGCGGCCCGGAAGGCCCAGCCGGTCCTTCTCGAGCCCCTGATGAGGCTCGAGATCATCGCCCCGGACGCCTATCTCGGGGACATCGTCGGGGACCTCAACGCGCGGCGGGGGAAGGTCGAGGGCATGGAGATGCGCGGCGGCTCCCGGGTCGTCTCGGGGCACGCCCCGCTGGCCGAGATGTTCGGCTACGCGACGGCGCTCCGGACGCTGACCCAGGGCCGGGGCGTCTTCTCCATGGAGTTCGCCAGGTACGAACGGACGCCCGCGGGCGTCCAGGACGATATCGTCGCCCGTGTCGAGGGCCGCGCGCCCTTCCGGGGCGGCGCCTGATCGAGGTTAGGAGAACGGAGAAGCCATACAGGAGGTGAGCGATGGCGAAAGAGAAGTTCGCGAGGACGAAGCCCCACGTCAACGTCGGCACGATCGGTCACATCGACCACGGCAA
Source organism: Acidobacteriota bacterium (assembly GCA_029569255.1). Taxonomy (GTDB): domain Bacteria; phylum Acidobacteriota; class Aminicenantia; order Aminicenantales; family Saccharicenantaceae; genus RBG-16-66-30. The sequence continues at coordinate 66,837 of JAKQUO010000036.1, forward strand.
GACGACCCTGACGGCCGCCATGACCAAGGTCCTGGCGACCAAGGGACTGGCCAAGGCGCAGAGCTACGACGACGTCGCCAAGGCGGACGCCAAGATGTTCCGCCGGGACGCGACCAAGATCCTGACGGTCGCCCTGAGCCACGTCGAGTACGAGTCCGAGAAGCGGCACTACGCCCACATCGACTGCCCCGGGCACGCCGACTACATCAAGAACATGATCTCCGGCGCGGCCCAGATGGACGGCGCGATCCTGGTCGTGTCCGCGGCCGACGGCCCCATGCCCCAGACGCGCGAGCACATCCTGCTCGCCCGCCAGGTCAACGTGCCGGCCATCGTCGTGTTCATGAACAAGTGCGATCTCGTCGACGACCCCGAGATCCTCGACCTGGTCGAGCTCGAGGTCCGGGAGCTCCTGACGAAGTACGAGTTCCCCGGGGACAAGACGCCGGTCATCCGCGGCTCGGCCACCAAGGCCGCCGAGGACGCCCAGGGCGAGGGCGCCAAGTGCATCTGGGAGCTGGTCCAGGCCATGGACGAGTTCATCCCCGAGCCCGTCCGCGAGGTCGACAAGCCCTTCCAGATGGCCATCGAGGACGTCTTCTCGATCACCGGGCGCGGCACGGTCGTCACGGGCCGGGTCGAGCGCGGCGTCGTCAAGGTCGGCGACGAGTGCGAGATCGTCGGGCTGCGCGAGACGCGCAAGACGGTCGTCACGGGCGTCGAGATGTTCCGCAAGCTCCTCGACCAGGCCCAGGCCGGCGACAACATCGGGGCCCTGCTCCGCGGCGTCGGCAAGGACGAGGTCGAGCGCGGCCAGGTCCTGGCCAAGCCGGGGTCGATCACCCCGCACCGGAAGTTCCGGGCCACGATCGTCGCCCTGACCAAGGACGAGGGCGGGCGGCACACGCCGTTCTTCAAAGGCTACCGGCCCCAGTTCTACTTCCGGACGACCGACGTCACCGGCTCGGTCAAGCTGCCCGACAACGTCGAGATGGTCATGCCCGGCGACTCGGTCAACCTGGAGATCGAGCTGATCGCGGACGTCGCCATGGAGAAGGCCCTGCGCTTCGCCATCCGCGAGGGCGGCAAGACGGTCGGCGCCGGAACGGTCACAGAGATCATCGGGTAGTCGCGGCCGCCGCGGGTCCGCCGGGCCCGGGGGTCCGGGGGAGGAATCCGGAAGACAGAGGAACGACTCATGGAAAAGATCAGAATCCGCCTGCAGTCCTTTGACCACCGCCTGCTGGACCAGTCCGTCAAGGACATCGTCATCAAGGCCAAGCGCTCCGGCGCCAGCGTCGCCGGCCCGATCCCGCTGCCGACGAGGATCCACAAGTTCTGCGTCCTCCGCTCCCCGCACGTCGACAAGAAGTCGCGCGAGCACTTCGAGATGCGGATCCACAAGCGGCTCATCGACATCAGCGAATACAGCAACGAGACGATCGAGGAGCTCCAGAAGCTCGACCTGCCGGCCGGGATCGACGTCGAGATCCAGGCCTACGGGGCCGGAGAATGACCATGGTCGAGGGATTGATCGGCATCAAGATCGGCATGAGCCAGCAGTTCGACGACGCCGGCAACGTCGTCCCCGTCACGGTCCTCCAGGCCGGCCCCTGCACCGTCATCCAGAAGAAGACCGCCGAGAGGGACGGCTACGCGGCCGTCCAGCTGGGGCTCGTCGAGGCCCGGGCCGTCCGCAAGGCCCCCAAGGCCCAGGCGGGGCATTTCAGGAAGGCGGGCGTCCCCGTGGTCAAGCGGCTCCAGGAGGTCGGCTGCACCGACCCGGCCGCGGTCAAGGAAGGGGACCAGGTCTTGGTCGACATCTTCGAGGTCGGCGAGACCGTCCGCGTCGTCGGGACGTCGAAGGGCAAGGGCTTCGCCGGCGTCATGAAGCGGCACCATTTCGCCGGCGGCGACGCGGCCCACGGCTCCATGTTCCACCGGGCCCCGGGCTCGATCGGCGCCTCGTCCTATCCCTCCCGGGTCATCAAGGGCATGCGCATGGCCGGCCACCTGGGCCACGGCCGGGTCACGGTCCGCAACCTCGAGGTCGTGGCCACGGACAAGGAGCGCCACCTCCTCGTCGTCAAGGGCGCCGTGCCCGGCGCCAAGGGCGGCTACGTCCTCATCAAGAAGAGCTCGTTCGCGGCGGCGAAGGCGAAGTGAGCGGAGGAGAGGGACCCATGGCCAAGCTCGACATCATCGATAGGGACGGCCGGAGCGCCGACCAGATGGACTTGCCCGACGGCCTCTTCGGCGGGGCCGCCCGCGACCATCTCGTCTACGAAGCCGTCGTCGGCTTCCGGGCCAACCAGCGCCAGGGGACGGCGGCGGCCAAGACCCGCGCGGCCGTCCGCGGCGGCGGCAAGAAGCCGTGGCGGCAGAAGGGCACGGGCCGGGCCCGCGTCGGCAGCACCCGCTCGCCTCTCTGGAGGAAGGGCGGCACGGTCTTCGGGCCGCAGCCGCGCGACTACTCCACCGCGCTGCCGAAGAAGGCCAAGCGGGGCGCGCTCCGCTCGGCCCTGGCCCGGAAGCACGCCGCCGGGGACCTCCTCGTGACCACCGGGCTCGACCTCCAGGCGCCCAAGACGAAGGAGGCCGCGGCCCTCCTCAAGGCCCTCAAGCTCGACTCGGCCCTGCTCGTCGACCTCCCGGGGAACGCTCACCTGTTCCGGGCCGTCCGGAACATCCCCCGGGTCAAGGCCGTCGACGTGGCCGGCCTCAACGTCTACGACGTCCTCGCCCACAAGTCGCTCGTCTTCACCCGGCGGGCCTTCGAGGCCGTCCTGGAGAGACTCAAGTGATCAAAGACCCCCACAAGATCATCCTCCGCCCGGTCATCACGGAGAAGACGACCCAGCTCAAGGCGACGAGCGGGGTCATCTGCTTCGAGGTCGCCCGGAGCGCCAACAAGATCGAGATCAAGCGGGCCGTCGAGCAGCTGTTCAAGACCCGGGTCGCCGAGGTCCGGACCCAGACGAAGACCGGCAAGGTCCGCCGCGTCGGGCGGAGCTCGGGCAAGGCGAAGGACTGGAAGAAGGCCTTCGTCCGGCTCCGCGACGGCGAGAAACCCATCGAATACTTCGAGGCGGCGTGACATGGGCATCAAGACCTACCGACCAATGACCCCCGGCCTGCGCCACCGGACCGGCAACCGGTACGACGAGCTGAGCGGCGACGCCCCCTACAAACCCCTCCTCGTGTCCCTGCCCAAGTCGGGCGGGCGCGACAGCCGCGGCCGCCTGTCCATGCGCAACCGCGGCGGCGGGCACAAGACGCTCTACCGGGTCATCGACTTCAAGCGGGACAAGATCGACATCCCGGGCCAGGTCGAGACCGTCGAGTACGACCCCAACCGGTCCTCGTTCATCTCCCTGGTCAGGTACCGGGACGGCGAGCGCCGCTACATCATCGCCCCGGCCGGGCTCCGGGTCGGGCAGGAGATCGTCTCGTCCGACCGCCAGGCCGACATCCTGCCGGGCAACGCCATGCCCCTCCGCTTCATCCCCCTCGGCACGGTCATCCACAACATCGAGCTGCGCAAGGACAAGGGCGGCCAGGTGGCCAAGTCGGCCGGGACGGGCGCCCAGATCCTGGCCAAGGAAGGGGACTACGCCCAGGTCCGGCTGCCGTCGTCCGAGATCCGCAAGGTCCACCTGGACTGCCGGGCCACGATCGGCCAGATCGGCAACCTCGACCACGCCAACATCAGCGCGGGCAAGGCCGGGCGGAAGCGCTGGAAGGGCGTCCGGCCCCACGTCCGCGGCACGGCCATGAACCCCGTCGACCATCCGCACGGCGGCGGCGAGGGCAAGGCCAAGGGCGGCCGCCACCCGGTCAGCCCGACCGGCATCCCGACCAAGGGCTACAAGACGCGCCAGAACAAGCGGACCCAGGCCTTCATCGTCCGGCGCAGGAGCAAGTAACCATGAGCAGATCACTCAAGAAGGGCCCGTTCATCGATGCCCACCTCCTGGAGAAGGTCCAAGCCCTGGGGACGCCCGCGGGCAAGCGCCAGGTCGTCAAGACCTGGTCCCGGCGCTCGACGATCATCCCCGAGATGGTCGGCCTGACCATCGGGGTCCACAACGGCCGGAAGTTCATCCCGGTCTTCGTCACCGAGAACATGGTCGGGCACAAGCTCGGCGAGTTCTCGCCGACGCGCCACTTCAAGGGCCACACCTCCAAGACGGCCAAGCAGCTCAAGGTGGAGAGGTCGAAGACATGAGCGCCCCGGAACATCTCTCCCACGCCGTCGCCCGCTACGTCCGGATGAGCCCCCGGAAGGGCCGCCTCGTGGCCGACCTCGTCCGCGGCCGCTACGTCGGCGAGGCCCTGACCATCCTGCGCTTCGGCGAGCGGAAGAAGATCAGCGCCGTCCTGGAGAAGGTCCTCCGCTCGGCCATCGCCAACGCCCAGCAGGCCTCGCCGAACATCGACGTCGACACGCTCGTCGTCTCGCGGATCCTGATCAACGGCGGGCCCGCCGCCAAGCGGATCCGGCCGGCGCCCCAGGGACGGGCCTACCGCATCCAGAAGCGGACGAGCCATGTCCATATCTATCTCGCCGAAAAGGGGAAATGACGTGGGACAGAAAACGCATCCGTACGGGTTCCGGCTCGGGTTCAACAAGCCGTGGACGTCCCGCTGGTTCGCCAAGGGCCCCGACTACGCCCGGCTCATCCATGAGGACCTCAAGATGAAGAGGGCCATCAAGGAGAAGTACTCCCACGCCGGCATCGCCGGCGTCGACGTCGAGCGGGTCGGCCCGAAGATCCGGGTCATCATCCACACCGCCCGCCCCGGCATCGTCATCGGCCGCGGCGGCAAGGAGATCGGGGGCCTCAAGGCCTTTCTCGAGGCCATCGCCAAGCGCGACGTCTACGTCGACATCCGCGAGGTCGACAAGCCCGAGCTCAACGCCCTGCTCGTCGGCGAGAGCATCGCCGTCCAGCTGGAGAAGCGCATCGCCTACCGCCGGGCCATGCGCAAGGCCGTCGAGTTCGCCCTCAAGATGGGGGCCAAGGGCATCAAGGTCATGTGCGCCGGCCGGCTCGGCGGCGTCGAGATCGCCCGCTCCGAGTGGTACCTCAAGGGCCAGCTGCCGCTCCAGACGCTCAAGGCCGACATCGACTTCGCCTTCACCGAGGCCTTCACGACCTACGGGCAGATCGGCATCAAGGTCTGGGTCTACCGGGCCGACGTCGAGAAGGCCAAGATGACCTCCCAGGTGGCCGAGGTCGAGGAGATCTGACCATGCTGATGCCCGCGAAAGTCAAGTACCGCAAGCAGCAGCGCGGCCGCATGCGGGGCAAGGCCCTGCGCGGCGGCACGCTGACCTTCGGCGAGTACGGCCTCCAGGCCCTCGAGCCCGGCTGGCTGTCCTCCCGGCAGATCGAGGCCGGCCGCATCACCATCACCCGGCACATGAAGCGCAAGGGCAAGCTCTGGATCCGGACCTTCCCCTGGAAGTCGATCACCAAGAAGCCGACCGAGGTCCGCATGGGCAAGGGCAAGGGCGACCCCGAGGCCTGGGTCGACGTCGTCCGCCCGGGCAAGATCCTGTTCGAGATCGAGGGCATCGACCGGGCCGAGGCCCAGGAGGCCATGCGCCTGGCCGCCCACAAGCTGCCCGTCAAGACCCGCTTCATCTCCCGGGGAGAGAGGGAGTTCCGATGAAGATCAAGGACCTCAACGACATGTCGCCCGAGGAGCTCCGGCACAAGCAGGCCGAGCTCGTCGACCAGCTGTTCAAGCTCCGCTTCCAGAAGTCCCTCGGCCAGCTGGACAGCCCCATGAAGGTCAAGAACGTCCGCCGGGACATCGCCCGCGTCAAGACGCTCCTGAACCGCCGGCCTCAGGCCACGGAGTAGCCCATGGACACCCAAGGACAAGCCCGGAAGACGACCAAGGTCGGGACGGTCGTCGCCAAGAAGATGCGCAAGACGGTCACCGTCGAGGTCGAGCGTCAGGTCCGCCACCCCCTCTACCGCAAGACCCTCCGGCGGAAGCAGGCCTTCCTCGTCCACGATGAGAACGAGACCTGCAAGGTCGGCGACATCGTTCGCATCGTCGAGACCCGGCCGGTCAGCAGGACCAAGCGCTGGCGCGTCCTGGCCGTCGTCGGCCTGACGCCCGAGCTGACGGCCTCGCCGCTCGCGGCCGACCCGCTGGAAACGGCCCCGGCCGCCGCGGCGCCGGCCGCGCCGGCCCCCGAAGGGCCCGGCGGTGAGGCCGGGACCGGGACGGGAGAGCCCCGATGATCCAGATGCGCACCATGCTCAGGGTGGCCGACAACTCCGGCGCCCGCCGGATCCAGGCGATCACGCCGCTCGGCGGCGCCGTCGGCCGGACGGCCCGGATCGGCGACATCATCTCCGCGACGGTCAAGGAAGCCGACCCCGAGAGCAAGATCCCGAAGGGCAAGGTCATCCGGGCCGTCGTCGTCCGGACCCGCAAGGAGCTCCGCCGCAGGGACGGCTCCTACATCCGGTTCGAGGACAACGCCGCGGTCATCATCGACAAGGCGGGGGAGCCCGTGGGCACGCGCGTCTTCGGCCCGGTCGGGCGGGAGCTGCGCGAGCGGAAGTTCATGAAGATCATCTCCCTCGCCCCGGAGGTCCTGTGATGGCCAAGGTCAAGATCCAGCTCAAGAAGAACGACCCCGTCGTCGTCATCCGCGGCAAGGACAAGGGGAAGACGGGCAAGGTCCTCAAGCTCTTCCCCGAGACCAACCGGGTCATCGTCGAGCGGGTCAACTTCGTCAAGCACTTCGTCAAGGCCGACCGCAGCCGGAACGTCCAGGGCGGGGTCATGGAGAAGGAGGCCCCGATCGCCGTCGCGAACGTGATGCTCTTCTGCGCCGAGTGCGGACAGGGGGTCCGGAGCCGGACGAGGCGGCTCGAGGACGGCAGCAAGGTCCGGCTCTGCCACCGCTGCGAGACGACGATCGAACGGCAGAAGTGAGGAGCCGCCCATGAGCCGCCTGTACGAGAAGTACCGCAAGGACGTCGTTCCCGAGCTCGGCAAGGAGCTCGGCATCGCGAACGTCATGGCCGTGCCCCGCCTGGTCAAGATCATCGTCAACGTCGGGGCCGGCGACGCCATCCAGAACATCAAGCTCCTGGACACGGCCAAGGCCGAGCTGGCCCAGATCACCGGCCAATGGCCCTGCGTCGGCCGGGCCAAGAAGTCCATCTCGGCCTTCAAGCTGAGGAAGGGCCAGCCCATCGCCTGCTACGTCACCCTCCGGAACCGGAGGATGTACGAGTTCTTCGACCGGCTGGTCAACATCGTCCTGCCGCGGGTCCGAGACTTCCGCGGCGTCCCGCCGACGGCCTTCGACGGGCGGGGCAACTACACCCTGGGGATGCGCGATCAGCTCGTCTTCCCCGAGATCGACTACACCAAGGTCGAGCGGCCCCGGGGCATGAACATCACCATCGTCACGTCGGCCCGGAACGACAGGGACGCCCTGGCCCTCCTCAAGAGGCTGGGCATGCCCTTCCGGGAGAACTGAGAAGCGAGGTCCTCATGGCAACCACCGCGCGCATGGCCAAAATGGTCCGCCAGCCGAAATACGCCATCCGGGTCCGCCGCCGCTGCCGGCTGTGCGGCCGCTCCCGGGCCTACTACCGGAAGTTCGACCTCTGCCGCCTCTGCTTCCGCGAGCTGGCCCTGAGGGGCGAGATCCCCGGGGTGACGAAGTCGTCCTGGTGACCAGGGGAGAAAGGAACGGAAATGGATTCGCTATCAGATCTGCTCACCCGGATCCGCAACGGCGTGAAGGCCAAGAAGCGGGAGGTCAACATCCCCGCGTCCCGCCTCGGCGTCGAGGTGGTCCGGCTCCTCAAGGAGGAGGGGTACATCCGGAACTTCAAGGTCATCGACGACAAGAAGCAGGGCGTCCTCAACGTGACGCTCAAGTACACGGAGGAGAACCGGAACGTCATCAGCGGCCTCAAGCGGATCAGCAAGCCCGGCTGCCGCGTCTACTGCACGAAGGACTCGGTGCCCAAGGTCCTCGACGGCCTGGGGCTGGTCATCGTCTCGACGTCCCGCGGCGTCATGACCGGCCGGGCCTGCGAAGAGCGGGGGACGGGCGGCGAGGTCCTCTGCGGCGTCTGGTGAGGCCGAGGGAGAGCGCACCATGTCGAGAGTCGGGAAAAAGCCCATCGCGATACCGGCGGGCGTGACCGTCACGATCCATCCGGGCCGGATCGAGTTCGAGGGCCCGAAGGGCAAGCTCGAGTCGCCCCTGAGGCCCGGCATCACGGCCGCCCGGGAGGGGCCGGAGCTCGTCTTCAGACGGGCCGACGATTCCAAGACCTCGCGGACCGACCACGGCCTCGGCCGGGCCCTGGCCCAGAACGCCGTCCGCGGCGTGACCGAGGGCTACGTGAAGAGCCTCGAGATCGTCGGGGTCGGGTACAAGGCCAAGGTCGAGAAGGGCAAGCTCGAGATCAGCCTGGGCTACTCCCGGCCGGTCGTCTACGCCGTGCCCGCCGGGGTCGAGGTCGTGGCCGAGAAGCCCACCCTGCTCACCGTCCGCGGCATCGACCGCCAGAAGGTGGGCCAGGTGGCCGACGACATCAAGAGCCTCCGCCTGCCGGACCCCTACAAGCAGAAGGGGGTCCGCTACGTCGGCGAGCGGCTCATCAAGAAAGAACGGAAGGCGGGGGTGACCGGTGCTTAAAGACAAGACGACCGTCAAAGCGGCCCGGGACAGCCGTCTCCGGAAGCGGATCCGCGAACGCGTCCGCGGGACCCCCGAACGGCCCCGGCTCCACGTGTTCAAGAGCAACGCCTACGTCTACACCCAGGTCGTCGACGACCGGTCCGGGACCGTCCTCCTGACCGCGTCGACCCTGGAGAAGGACTTCCGGGCCGGGTCCAAGGGCGCCAAGAACAAGGGCGCCTGCGGCCGCCTCGGCGAGGTCCTGGGGAAGCGGCTCAAGGCGGCCAAGATCGACAAGGTCGTCTTCGACCGCGGCACCCGCCCCTACCACGGCAACATCAAGGCCCTGGCGGACGCGGTCCGCAAGGAAGGCATCCAGTTCTGAGCGGACGGCCGACAAAGGAGAGAGACACGTGGACGAACGCAGACACAGCCGGAGAGCCGGGATCGTCGATGAGGAGGGCGTGGAGCTCAAGGACCAGGTCATCTCCATCCGCCGGGTCACCAAGGTCGTCAAGGGCGGCAAGAACCTGAGCTTCTCGGCCCTGGTCGCCGTCGGCGACGAGCGGGGCCGGGTCGGCATCGGCAAGGGCAAGGCCCGGGAAGTGCCCCAGGCCATCGCCAAGGGCGTCGAGTCGGCCAGGGGCACGCGGATCATGCTCTTGCGGGCCGCCTCGACGCCCGCACCTCGTCAAGGGGGTGGAC
>JAKQUO010000039.1 GCA_029569255.1 Acidobacteriota bacterium
GCGTCGACTTGCCGGCCCCGTTCTCGCCCATGAGGGCGAGGACGCTGCCGGGCCTGACCTTCAGCGTCACGTCGTCGAGGGCCCTGACGCCGGGGAAGCTTTTCGAGATGCCCTGCATCTCGAGCACGAATTCGCGTTCGCCCATATGCGGCGCCTCCGGTAATGGTCTTCCGAAACGAAAAGCGGGGCGCCCGCCCTTTCTAGAGGCGCGCGTCCCCGCGTTCCGCGCGGCCCGGTCCCGGGCCGCGGATCCGCGCTCCCCTCCCTTCCCGCGCGGGGCGGGCGGACAGGGGGCGCGGGGCTCCCGGCGGGCCCCGGACGCCCCGCGAGGGGCGGCCCGTCGGCCCGTCCGGGAAGGCGCCTTACTTCTTGAAGTTCTTGTAGTTGTCCTTCGTGACCTTCTGGTAGGGGACCCAGACGTACTTGCCGTCGGTGATCTCCCAGCCGGCCTTGGCGACGTCCTCGCCCTTGGCGAGCGCGTAGGCGAGGTCGAAGGTGGCCTTGCCCTGGTTGTCGGCGTCGTTCAGGACGGTGCCGAGGAGGGTGCCGGCCTCGAGGGCGTCGAGGGCGGGGGCGGTGGCGTCGACGGAGACGACGGGCATGTACTTCTTGCCGTCGAAGTAGCCGGCGGCCTTGAGGGCCTCGATGGCGCCGAGGGCCATGTCGTCGTTGTTGCAGAGCACGGCCTCGACCTTGTCGCCGAACTTGGCGAGGAAGGCGGCCATCTTCTCCTGGCCGTTGACGCGGTTCCACATGGCGGTGTCCTCGGCGAGCTTGTCGACGACGATGCCGGCGGCCTCGACGGCCTTGATGGAGAACTCGGTGCGGAGGAGGGCGTCCTGGTGGCCGGGCTCGCCGGTCAGCATGATGTACTGGATCTTGCCGTCCTTGTTCTTGTCGGCGGCGGGGTTGGCCTTCCAGTACTCGGCGAGGATCTCGCCCTGCATGGTGCCGGACTGCTCGGCCTTGGCGCCGACGTAGAAGACCTTGTCGGACTTCGCCATGTCCTCGGCGAGGGGCTCGCGGTTGAAGAAGACCACGGGCACGTTCTTGGCCTTGGCCTTGTCGACGATGACGCCGGCGGCGGTGCGGTCGACGGGGTTGATGGCGAGGGCCTTCACCTTCTGGGTGAGGAAGGTGTCGACCTGGTCGTTCTGGGTGGGCTGCTGGTTCTGGCTGTCCACGATGGAGAGCTCGGCCTTGTCGGCGGCGTTGGCCTCGATGGCCCGGCGGACGCCGGACATGAAGGTGTCGTCGAACTTGTAGATCGTGACGCCGATCTTGGCCTTGCCGCTGGACGCGTTGCCCGAGCAGCCGGCGAAGAGCACGGCGGCGACGAGAAGAGCGAGAAGAATTTTCTTCATGGTCATCCCTCCAAATACACTTTTCGCGCCTAAAGGCGTGATGCGCGCTTTTCGCGCAATGCCGAGAGTTTAGCGGTTTACCCAAAACGTGTCCATATCTCCTGGGCGTTATAAACGAATCCCCGGCGGCAGGGGGGCGGCTTGCCGGGCGGCTTGCCGGGCGGCAAGCCGTTTCCTATACTCGCTCGGATCCCCGCCGCGCTGCCTTGGCGTTCCCAGCCTGGATACCAGGACTAATACGCTGGTTTCCTCCAAGCCATGCGCCGGACGAAGCCCTCCCAAGGAGCAGCCAGATGGCCTACGATTTCGACACCCTTCTTGACCGGGTTCCGAGCGGTTCCCTCAAATGGGGCGGCTGCGTGCGGTCGAGTCCCGACGAGGAGGTCCTCCCCCTCTGGGTGGCCGACATGGACTTCCCCTCGCCCCCCGAGGTCGTGGAGGCGATCAGGCGCCGGGCCGAGCATCCGATCTACGGCTACCCGGTGAGGACCGACGGCTACTACGACTCGCTTATCGCCTGGATGCGGCGGCGCAACGGCTGGGAGATCCAGCGGGACTGGATCTGCTTCTCGCCGGGCGTGGTGCCGGCCCTGAACATCGCCGTCCTCGCCTACACCCAGCCGGGGGACAAGGTGGTCGTCCAGACGCCCGTCTACTATCCCTTCTCCTCCGCCGTCCTCTCGAACGGCCGCCAGCTCGTGGAGAACAGCCTCAAGCTGGAGGGCGGGCGCTACGTCATGGACTTCGAGGACCTGGAGCGGAAGCTCGACTCGAGGACCAAGCTCCTCATCCTCTGCAGCCCCCA
>JAKQUO010000001.1 GCA_029569255.1 Acidobacteriota bacterium
GATGAAGGCGGCGATGAAGGAGAACATCTGCATCTACGCCGTTCAGATCGGCGCCGACCCGGCCGGCACGGAACTCCTGAGCCAGGTGGTCAAGGCCGGCGAGTGCGGGGTGCTGGTGAATGCGAAGGACGTGAGCACGGCCGCCGGCATGGCCGCCTTTGTTGAACGCGTGTTTCTCGGGCCTCCTCCTCCCCCGGCTGCCGCCGCGGAGAAGCCCGTCGTCGTTCCGCCGGCGGTCCCGGCCCCCGCGGTCCCGGAGAAGCTCGAGGCGATCTACTTCGACTTCGACAAGTACGTGATCAAGCCCGAGGGGCGCGAGGCGTTGAAGCGAAACGCCGAGTGGCTGCAGAGGAACCCGGAGAAAAAGGTGGTCGTCGAGGGCAACTGCGACGAGCGCGGCACCAACGAGTACAACATGGCCCTGGGCCAGCGTCGTGCCGACGCGGCGGCGAAGTACCTGATGGACCTCGGCATCGCCAAGGACCGGGTGGGCACGGTGAGCTACGGCGAAGAGAAGCCTATCTGCAGGGAGTCCAGCGAGGATTGCTGGTCCAAGAACCGCAGGGATGACTTCACCGTGAAGTGATCTCGAGCCCACGCTTTCCCGAACCTCAAGGGGGTCCCGTGAATGCCGCGGGGCCCCCTTTTAGAATTTTTTTGAAAGCGGGCCTTTTTTGTGTTTCAATGGCCCCGGCGTCCATTCAGGAGGCGGGGCGTGAAGGACGTTTCGTGGCCCGGGCGAAGACGCGTCCCGACCTCATGGGCGGCCGGTCGGTGGACGCCTTGTTCTCGCGGGCCCGGCCGCTGTTCAGGGGGCAAATCATGGAAGACCGGCAGAATCGGACCGCTGACCTGATCGGCCTGATGGGGAAACTCGGGCGGTTGTACGCAGCGCGGGCCCTCGAGGCCCAGAAGAATTTCCTGGACCACCTGCAGAAGGCGGCGATGGACCCGGAGACCGCCGTCGCGGTCGTCCCGGAGAACCCCTGGCAGGCGTGGGCGTCCTACCTGACGGACGCCGCCCAGCGCTCGGTGCTCTTCTGGGACATTCTGCGCGAGCGCGGCAACATCTACCTCGAGCACCTCAAGGAAGGCAGCCCGCCGCTGCTGGCCTTCCAGTGGGAAATCATCTCCGACGGCCGCACCTTCGAGCGCCCCGTCAACTATGCCCTGGTCCGGATCGTCCCGCGGCGGGATGATCCGGACCAGGGCATAGTTGACGGGGCGCTCGAAGGTGCGGCCGTCGGAGATGATTTCCCACTGGAAGGCCAGCAGCGGCGGGCTGCCTTCCTTGAGGTGCTCGAGG
>JAKQUO010000003.1 GCA_029569255.1 Acidobacteriota bacterium
CAGCCGGAGCTGGAAAAAGCCCAGGAAACGCCTCTCCATGAGGGTCATGTAGGCCACGAGGCCCATGACGGCCGAAAAGATGAGGACGATCCGCAGCACGCCCCACAGAATATCCGTCGTCGTCATGTCCCGATCCTCACAATGTCCGCCGGGATGCAGCCGGTCCCCTGCCGGATGAGAGAAAGCCCGGCAGGTCTTCCCGCCGCGTGGCGCAGAAGGAGCAGGCCCTGCAGCAGCCCCGCGTCCCGCTCCGCCTCGGCGCGGGCGGAGCCGGCCGGGGTCCGGACCTCCACGGTTTCGCGCTCCGCAAGCCCCAGGCGCTCGAAGTCCTCGCCGCTCATGACGACCCGGAGCCCCCGGCGCAGTTCCTCCAGGTCGGGACTCTGCCTCGACAGGATCCCGTCGCCGAACAGCGACGGCACCGCTTCGAGGCGGAAAGGCATCGCCGGCGCGCCGGCCTCCGGCACGGCGGCAGTCCGGGGGACCGTCGGCTCCGGCATCGGAGGGGCCGAAGGCGCGCGCGATCCGGCGCCCAGCGCCGCGGCCAGGTCCGGGAGGATCTCTCCGTCCGGCCGGGACTGCCCGAAGGGCGGCAGCACGGGGCGCAGGCTGCGATTCTCCCCCAGCAGCGACAGGATCGAGCCCCGCTTTTCGTGCAGGAGAGCCGCGGGAAGGACCGCGTGCGCGAGGTCCGTGACGGCCGTCCCGAAGGGGCTCTGGCAGACAATGCAATCGAGCCGCTCCAGGGCGCGGCGCACGCGCTGCGGATCCGGCAGGCCCTCGAGGGGATCCTCGCCCAGGAGGTACAGGGCCCGGATCCGTCCGGCCTCGATCGCCTCGATAAGCGATATCCCGTTTCCGGCCCCGCCGTCGGAGACGAGGCCCGAGCCGAGAACGGCGCCGGCGCTGTTGACCTGCCCGCCCAGGGGCACGACGGCCCGGACCCGATCCTGCAGATACGCCGCCAGGCGGGCCTTCTGCCGGTTGTCGCCCCAGGGTTCAGGCGCGACGAGCACCAGGACCCCGCGGTTTTCCTCGAGAAGGCCGACGAGACGGGCCAGGGCGCAGGAATCGATGCCGTACCTCGCCAGGTCGGTCGGCGAGCCGGTTCTCTCCGACCCGAGCGCGGCCAGGAGCTCGCCGCAGAAGTCCTCCACCAGGCCGGGGGCGACGGTGAGGGGCAGCGTTGCCCGCCGCGTCAGGGAATCCGGCCAGGACGAGACGACGGCGAGGTCCCTGCCCCCTTTTCTCATCCAGCCGTTGACGAGAGGCTTGAGCACGGGGTGCAGCTCGGCGGAGCCGCCGCCCAGCACGACAAGTGCCTCTGCCTCGTCCAGATCCCGGGGCGTCCCCCCCGCAACCCGCGCGCCCCGGACGCCGATCAGGGTTTCGAGGATTTGGCGGTACCCGCCCGCCTGGATCGAGCCGATCGGGCCGCCGCCGAAGGTGTCGCGCCAGAAGGCGCCCCAGGCCGCGGCCTCCTCCGTGGTGAGGTGGTCCGCCGTGAGCAGGGCGACCGACGGTGCGCCGTGCGAGCGCCGGACGGCGTCGAGCGCCTTCGCGGCATGTCCGATGGCCTCGTCCCAGCCGGTCTCGTGCAGGGCCCCGTCCCGCCGGATCCGGGGCGCCCCGATGCGGGAGGCGCTCCGGAAGGCCCGCCATCCGAACTGCCCCCTCGCGCAGAGGATCCCCTTCCCGTTGCCCGCCGGGGCGGCCGGCGTCACGCGCCGCAGCCGCCCCTCATCGAGGTGAAAGTCCGCCCGGCAGGCAAGCCCGCAGTGGGTGCAGACGGAAGGCTCCCTGCGCAGCTTCCAGACGCGGGTCCCGTCCTTGAAGAGCTTGTCGTTGAGCGCGCCCACGGGGCACGTGGAGACGCAGAGCCCGCAAAAGTCGCAATCGAGGGCCCGCCCCCCGTCGGTCCCCACGACCATCTTGTGGCCCCGGTGCTGAAACTCCAGCTCCTCGCGGCCCTGCAGCTCGCCGCAGATCCGGACGCAGCGGCCGCACAGGACGCAGCGGGTCATGTCCCGCTCGATGAGCGGCGAGCGGCGGTCCAGGTAGCGCGCGAAGGCCTCCGTACCGAAAGGGGCCTCGGTGACGTTGTAACGGATGACCAGGTCCTGGAGGGTGCACTCGCCCGCCTTGTCGCAGATGGGGCATTCCAGCGGATGGTTCACGAGGATGAGCTGGAGCTGGGTGCGCACGGCGTCGAGCACGGCGGGGGTCTCCGTGAGGATCTCCATCCTGTCCCGGGCGGGGGTGAAGCACGACGGGATGAGGCTTCCGGGCTTCCGTCGTTCCTCGACGACGCAGAGGCGGCAGGCCCCGTAGGGAGTGATTCGCCTGTCGTGGCAGAGCGTCGGGACGAAGACACCGGCTTTCTCGGCGGCCTGCAGGATGGTGCTTCCCCGGGGGACGGTGACTTCGATGCCGTTGACTGTCAGGGTGATCATGGACTGCCTCTAGTGGATCGCCTTGAATTTGCAGGCCCGGATGCAGGCCTTGCAGCGGATGCACTTGTCGCGGTTCAGAACGGCCGGCTCTTTTTTCCGCCAGGAGATGGCCTCCACGGGACAGACTTTCGCGCAGACGCCGCAGCGCT
>JAKQUO010000004.1 GCA_029569255.1 Acidobacteriota bacterium
GAAGGAAGCTTCAATGTTTCCTTCAGACCAAGAGATGACTATGCAATTCCCTGGAAAGTTTCTCTCTGCTTCAATATTTCTCAAAAGGACGAGGTTATCCTTGCCCTCTTCAAGAAACATCTTAAATGCGGAACGTTAAGAAGCAGACCAGATGGAGTTTGGTATTATGAGGTGAATAATTTCAGGGCTATAGTTGAAAATGTCATCCCGTTTTTCGATAGGTTCGGGTTCCTATCAGCAAAAAAGAAGAGAGATTTTTCCAAGTTCAAGAAGATTGCTAGAATGATGCAGGAAAACCGTCATCTGGATAAAGAAGGTATTCTCGAGATCCTGGAAATTAGAAAAGAGATGAATGACGGCGGCAAGAGAAAACACAGCGAGGCGGAAATTAAAAATCACCTTTTCAGTAAAGAATCCTCAGAGACTATACGTCAGGCTCTCCCAGAGAAAGAGGAGAGATGATATAGTCCGTTCCCTTCAGCGATGGAGGGCGCTCGGTATAAACACTGAGCAGTATCTCTAACAGATACAACGTTAAGAACGGTCCTAAGGTTAGAATAGCTAGCCTTAGTAAAATCTGGCTATATGCTGGAAACCCTGTCCCCTTCAAAAGGGGTGAAGAACCCACGCTACTCCTAACGAGTAAAAATGCGACGGGTGCAGGCAATCAGCAGGAAAGGCCGAAGCAAATGTTTCGGAGTCCTCAGAGACTGTATGCCAGACACTAAGATGCAGTGAAGATACAGTCCGAGCCGCATGGCAACATGCGGAGGCTGTCAGAAATGGCAGCCCGCCTGGTTTGATACCAGGTCATCAAAGTAACAGAACTGAGCGAAATTCCTTGTCGGGTAAGTTCCGACCCGCACGAAAGGCGTAACGACATGAGCGCTGTCTTAGAGAGGGGCACGGCGAAACTGTGGTACCGGTGAAGACGCCGGTTACCTGCCGCTGGACGGAAAGACCCCGGCACCTTAACTGCAGCCTAGCATTGGATTTTGGAACATGATGCGCAGAATAGGTGGGAGGCTATGAAGCCGCACCTCCGGGTGTGGTGGAGCCATCAGTGAGATACCACTCTTCATGTTCTGAAGTTCTAACCTACTCCCCTTAGCGGGGAGGGGAACAGTGTTAGGTGGGTAGTTTGACTGGGGCGGTCGCCTCCTAAAATGTAACGGAGGCGCCCTAAGGTTCCCTCAGGTTGTTTGGAAATCAACCGCAGAGTGCAAAGGCATAAGGGAGCTTGACTGTGAGACCGACGGGTCGAGCAGGTGCGAAAGCAGGGCTTAGTGATCCGGTGGTCCCGTATGGAAGGGCCATCGCTCAACGGATAAAAGGTACGCCGGGGATAACAGGCTAATAGTCTCCAAGAGCTCACATCGACGAGACTGTTTGGCACCTCGATGTCGGCTCATCCCATCCTGGGGCTGAAGCGGGTCCCAAGGGTCCGGCTGTTCGCCGGTTAAAGGGGTACGTGAGCTGGGTTTAGAACGTCGCGAGACAGTTCGGTCTCTATCCACGGCAGGCGCAGGAGATTTGAGGGGGGCTGTCCATAGTACGAAAGGACCTGGATGGACGAACCTCTAGTGTACCGGTTGTGCCGCCAGGCGCAGCGCCGGGTAGCTACGTTCGGTTGCGATAACCGCTGAAAGCATATAAGCGGGAAGCGCGCCCCGAGATAAGATCTCCCTCCCGCAAGGGCTAAAGGTCCCTGGTAGACGACCAGGTCGATAGGCTGGAGGTGTAAGCGCGGTGACGCGCTCAGCTGACCAGTACTAATAGACCGTGAGGCTTGACCATAAAGTTTATCAAGACAAAAAAAGACGGGGACATGTACGCTTCGTACGTGTCCCCGTTTTCAGACGCTAGGTTTTCGTCATGATTGAAATCCCGGTGACTTTAACGGCGGGGCCACACCCGTTCCCATTCCGAACACGGAAGTTAAGCCCGCTCGTGCCGATGGTACTGCATGGGCAGCTGTGTGGGAGAGTAGGTCGTTGCCGGGTTTTTTTTAACATCGAATAAAGGCCAGAGGGGCACGGGCCCCCCGACAATCGGTCGGTCATACTCCTCTCCTTTTATTCGGCAGGTCGGGCGCGGCCCCGTTCAAGGGCCAAGGGGAACCACGGAATCCGAATAAGAGGGTTCGCGCCCAGGGCAAGGGTTTATCAAAGGAGAGATGGATGAACATCTACGTGGGGAACATTTCCCGCACGGCGACCGAGCAGGACCTTCGCGACGCTTTCGCGGCGTTCGGCGAGGTCCAGAGCGCGTCGATCATCAAGGACAAGTTCAGCGGCGAGAGCCGCGGCTTCGGCTTCGTCGAGATGCCGAACAAGGACGAGGCCGACAAGGCCATTTCCGGACTGAACGGCAAGGACCTCAAGGGCCGTCCGCTGACGGTCAACGAGGCCCGGCCCCGGACCGACCGGCCCCGCACGGGCGGCGGCGGCGGTGGCAGGGGCGGCTTCGGCGGCGGCCGCGGCCGGTACTGATCGCCTGGGGACATTCCGGGGACATGTGCTCTTTGTACGTGTCCCCGATTTGACGTCCCCGGTTAGCTGATCTTATTCGAACGCACAAGGGCGGATGCCCCGGACGGGGTCTCCGCCCTTTTTTATTTTCGGGGGGATTTCTACGGGGGGGCCGGCTCGGATGCGCGGCATGTCTTCTCCACGACCGGATCCATGTCAGCGGCCGCGGCGCGCCCGCGCCCAACGCCCGGGGGGTTCTCTATTTCCTTGGATTGTGTCACAATTAGGGTTGATGGAAAGCAAAAAAACGAAACCCGGGGCGCGCCGGGCCCCCGCGGGCGCACGCAAGTCATCCCGGACCGCCAAGACCGTGTACGTCGGCATGAGCGCCGACCTGATCCATCCCGGCCATCTGAACATCATCCGCGAGGCCCGCAAGTATGGGCGGGTGATCGTCGGCCTGCTCACCGACGGCGCCATCGCCAGTTACAAGCGCCTGCCCTTCATGTCGCTCGAGCAGCGCAAGCAGGTCGTGGAGAGCATCAAAGACGTTTCGCAGGTCGTCCTGCAGGAGACCCTGGACTACGTCCCGAACCTCCGGCGCCTGAAGCCCGATTTCGTGGTCCACGGCGACGACTGGCGCACCGGCGTGCAGCGCGAGGTTCGCCAGCGGGTGATCGCCGTACTGCGGGAGTGGGGCGGCCGCCTGATCGAGCCGCGCTACACCGAGGGCATCTCTTCTTCCCGGCTGAACAACGCGCTCAAGGAGACCGGCACCACCCCGGGCATCCGCCTGAAGATGCTGCGCCGGCTGTTGGAAGTCAAGCGCCTGCTCCGCGTCATGGAGGCGCACAACGGCCTGACCGGCCTTATCGTGGAGAAGACGCGGGTGACGGCCGGCAACGAGGCGCGTGAATTCGACGCCCAATGGCTGAGCAGCCTCACCGACTCCACCGCCAAGGGCCGCCCCGACAACGGGAGCGTGGACCTCACCTCGCGCCTGGCCACGCTGAACAACATCCTGGAGATCACCACCAAGCCGATCATCTTCGACGGCGACTCGGGAGGGCTGGCCGAGCATTTCGCCATCATGGTCAAGACCTTGGAGCGCATGGGCATCTCGGCGGTCATCATCGAGGACAAGATCGGGCTGAAGGAGAACTCGCTGGTGGAGAAGAAGGACTGCCAGCGGCAGGATTCCATCGCCGGCTTCTGCCACAAGATCCGCTTCGGCAAGCAGGCGCAGTTCACCGACGACTTCATGGTCATCGCCCGCATCGAGAGCCTGATCCTCGGCGCCGGCATGGAGGACGCCCTGCGCCGCGCCGAGGCCTACATCGCCGCCGGCGCCGACGGCATCATGATCCACAGCAAGAGCAAAGACCCCGGCGAGGTGCTGCGGTTCTGCCGCGAGTACCGGCGCTTCCCGCTCCGGGTGCCGCTGGTGGCCGTTCCCTCCACCTACAGCCAGGTCAGCGAGGAGGAGCTCGCCGCCGCCGGCGTGCGCATCGTCATCTACGCCAACCAGCTGCTGCGCAGCGCCTACCCGGCCATGATCCGCACCGCCGAGTCTATCCTGCGCCACGGCCGCGCCCTCGAAAGCGAGTCGGAGTCCCTGCCGATACGCGACATCCTGCGCCTGATCCCGGGCGGGGAGTGAGCCCGTGGACGCCGCCGGCTTCGTTCGCTCCCTGCAGCAGGCGGCCTTCGGCCCCTTCATGGGCGTCCCCTGCTCCGTCTTCACCCCGCTGATCGACCACCTCGGCACCCTGCCCGCCGACCGGCATTACGTCTGCACCTCCGAGGGCGAGGCCATGGGCCTGGCCGGGGGGTTCGCCCTGGCCGGCAGAACGCCGGTCGTCTACATGCAGAACGACGGCCTGGGCAATGCGGTGAACCCCCTCACCTCGCTGCAGCTGCTCTACCGGCTGCCGGCGCTGCTGCTGGTTTCCTGGCGCGGCGAGCCGGGCCGCAAGGACGCCCCGCAGCACCGGGTGATGGGCGAGCGGCTCACCGGCCTGCTCGAGCAGCTCCAGGTGCCGCACCTTGTCCTCGAGACGGGCGTCGACGTCCTGGAGAGGGCGCTGCAGGAGGCGCGGGCGTACTGCGCCGCGCAGTCGGCGCCCTTCGCCCTCATCGTGCGCCGGGGCTACTTCGCCGCCGCCGGCGCGCCCGCCGCCGCCGGCGGTTCCGGCGGCGCGGGACCGGCTCCGCGGCTGGACTACATCCGCCTGCTGACCGCGGCCGCCGCCCCGGGCGACGTTCTGCTGGGCGCCACCGGCTTTTCGGGCCGCGAACTGCAGCAGTACACCGAACATCCCGGGCGCTTCTACATGATGGGCTCGATGGGGTGCCTGCCCGCCCTGGGGCTGGGCCTGGCCGACAGCCATCCCGGCCGCACCGTTTTCGTCCTGGACGGTGACGGGGCGCTGCTGATGAAGCTCGGCTCGCTGGCCACCATAGGCCGCCGCCGGCCCGCGAACCTCGTGCACCTGCTGTTCGACAACCAGGCCTACGAATCGACCGGCGGCCAGCCCACGCCGGCGGCGGGGATCGACTTCTGCGCCCTGGCCCGCACCTGCGGCTACCCGTCCCAGGAATCCGTCGCCGACCCGCACTCCTTCCGCGCCTTGCTGGGGACGCTCGCCGACCGTCCCAAGCCGCTGTTCGTGCACGTGCGCGTGCCCTGCGGCACCCCGGCCGGTCTGCCACGGCCCGAGCAGCCACCCGAGCGCATGCGCGACGACCTGATGTCCTTCCTGGGTTGAGCCGTGTGGCGCTACGCCTGCGACGCGGCCATCCACTGGGGGGACGAATGGCCGGCGTTGCTGCGCTCGCTGCTTCCGCCCGGGCCGGGGCTGCTGATCCACTACCCCGGCCTGCCCGCCGCCGACGCCGCCGCCCTCCCCGCCGGCACGCCGGCCTACGACCGGGTGGAGGCCAATCCCACCCTTGAGCAGGTGCAGCGAGCCGTCGACGCGGCGCTGCCGCTGAGGCCGCGCTGGATCGTGGCCGTGGGCGGCGGCTCGGTGCTGGACACGGCCAAAATTGTGCGCCTGGCCCTGGCCTGCCGCTGTCCGAGCGTCGAGGCGCTGCTGCGGGCGGTGCCCGGGCCCGGCCGCGAGCGGCCTTTGCTGGTCGCCGCGCCCACCACCCACGGCACCGGGGCCGAGTTGACGGCCTGGAGCACCGTTTGGGACGTCGGCGGCGGCCGCAAGCTCTCGCTGTCCCACCCGGCGAACGTCCCCGACATCGCCGCCTACTGCCCGCCGTTGACTGCGGGCCTGCCCCTGCCGGCCTCGCTCTCCTCCACGCTGGACGCCCTGGCGCACGCGCTGGAGGCGCTGTGGAACCGCGGCGCCAACCCGGTCTCCGACGAGATGGCCATGGCCGCGGTCAGGGGCATCGCCGCCGACCTGGAGCGGCTGGATGAACCTGTCCCCCTGGAGGTCCGCGCCGGCCTGCTCCGCGCCTCGATGTTCGCCGGGCTGGCCTTCGCCGCCACCCGCACCGCCGCAGCCCACTCCATCTCCTACCCGCTGACGCTGCGCCTGGGCGTTCCCCACGGCATCGCCTGCGCCATGACCCTGCCGGCGCTTTGGCGCATCAACGCCCCGCACATGGCGGCCAAGGCCGGGCGGCTGCGCCGGAGCCTGGACGGGGAGGACCCCGCAGCCATGCTGGAGCGTCTGCGGCGCTTCGCCGCCACCCGCGTCCCCTTCACCCTGTCCGCCTACGGCGCCCGGCCCCGGGACGCCGGCGACCTGGCGCGGGCCTCATTCACCAAGGGGCGCATGGACAACAACCTCGTCGAGCTTGACGAAGACGCCGTTCGCGGCATCCTGGCGGAGATCATGGGCTGAACCGGCCAGGACGCCGGCCGTCGCTTTTGACTGGTTGCCTCCGGCGGCGATATAATGACGGCTTGACGGGGGCGAGCCCCGACAACATGAAAAAGAGCGATTCGTTTTACCAGTCTCAGCTGAAGAAGGGCCGCACGAACTTCTGGGCGCACTACCTGAACTTCGAGACCTGGATCAGCCGGCCTCTGGCATCGCTCCTGGTGCGCTTGGTCTATCCGACCGCCGTCACCCCCAACCAGCTCACCGTGTTCGCACTGCTCGTCTCCCTCGCTTCCGCCGTCCTGTTCGCCCGGGGTCGCCCCATCTCCTCATTGCTGGCCGCGGTCTTCTGCCAGCTCTCCCTGATCCTCGACTGCGCCGACGGCATGCTGGCCCGCTCGCGCAACGCCTGCAGCCGCTTCGGTTCCTACCTGGACCTCTTCCTGGACCGCATCGCCGATTTCTGCGTGCTTCTCGGCGTCGTCATCGGTTATTTCCGCGCCGGCGCCGGGAACAAGGACAGGCTGATCCTGGGCCTGTTCATCATCGCCCTTTATCTGCTGCAGGTGATCCTGTACTACATCTCGAACAGCTACACCGGCGCGGAAAACGGCGACAGCGGCGAGGCCCGCGCCGTGGTCATCATGTACATCACGGTCATGGGAGCGCTGAACCGCCTGGACCTCATCGTCTACGGCATGGCGGCCGAGGTGGCGGTCAACCTGGTCTTCCGCATCGGCAAGTTCCTGCTGATGGGGAGGAAAAGCGGAAAGGGAGATTCCTATCCCATGGCGTGGAGGCTCAAGCCATGAAGAGGGCCCTGCTTGTCGCGGGCGCCTGTCTGCTGGCGCTGCCGCCCGCCTTCTCCGCCCGCGAGTTGGCCCAGGACCGTCGGCCGGAGAGCTGGGCGGTCAAGGTCGAGAGCCCGTACCTGAAGAACCTCTGGAAGGTCGATGACGCGCTATACAGGAGCGAGCAGCCTGACGCGGCGGCATTCGAGTACCTGAGGGATCTCGGGATCAAGAGCGTGCTGAACCTGCGCGAACACCACGCGGACAAGGCACTGCTCGATGGGCTGGACCTTGAGGAGTACGACGTTCAGATCCAGGCCAAGGCGTTCACGGATGCGGAGATCGTCAGGGCGCTGCGGGCCATCGCGGCCGCGCGGAAGCCGATGGTCGTCCACTGCCAGCATGGGAGCGACCGCACCGGGGTCGTGGTCGCGATGTACAGGATAGTCTTCCAGGGCTGGACCAAGGAGCAGGCGCTGGCCGAGATGCGGAACGGCGGCTACGGGTTTCACGCGAAGTACGTCAACATCACCGAGTACATCGAGCGCGCCGACATCGACCTTATCCGCGCGGAGCTGAAGGAGTCGGACGGCCGGGACCGCTCGCCCGGGGGGCGTGTCCCCGGAACGTGTCCCCGATTGACGCGCACGTTCCGATCTCTCTCGAAATCGGCACGTGTCCCCCGCCTCGGCATGGGATCCTCGGGGGCGACGGCGCCGAGCTCGAACGGATGGGCTGCCCGGAGCCCATCGCCCGGGTGACGTCCCCTATCCCCGACCAAGGCCGGGTCATGGTCCGCTTCGGGCCCCGCGCAAAATGGGCATCGTGATCCTTCGGCAGTCCGGTCCTCGATGGCTTGATGGGTCGCATCGGGTATTGGACGGCGAAAGGGCAACACGGGGCGGAGAAACGGGGCAAGGGCGGCGGCGGAGTGGTTGCCCGACCAGGGCAGTCCCCGGCAGTCGGGGGCCCTCCCGCGGCGGCCCTAGCGGCTCATGAAGAAGCACATGACGGCGACGGCGGCCACCAGCACAAGGGAGATCTTGAAGGCGTCCTTGATGACCTTGTTCTCCTCGCCGATGCGGTCGATGACGGCGGCCGCGTTCTGCAGCTTGACCGGCGAGATCACGCTGGCCAGGCCGGCGGCGATGCCGGTGGCCGCGGTGACCACCAGGAAGTCGAGGCCGAGCGACTTGGCCGTCTCGATGTTGTACTTGGCGAACATGGCCAGGGCCGAGGCCTCGGACGAGGTGATGAAGCCGCCGAACATGCCGAGCGGAGCCGCGATCAGCGAGTAGAACCGGCCGAACGCCTTGGTCGTGATGTCGGCCAGCACCGAGACCATGTTGCTGCCGCGGTCGAGCAGGCTCCACGTGCCGTCGGCGGCGGCCCGGAAGCCGCTGAAATTCATCAGGGCCCCGAGCATGAAGAAGACGGCGCCCGAGAAGAAGGGCTTGAGGGAGCGCTGGCCCCACTTGCGCAGGCTGTCCTTGAGCCGCGGGCCGGAGAGCCCGAGGAAGGGGAGCGAGAGCGCGGTGCTGGCGAGCACCCAGAAATAGGCGTTCCAGACCGGCCGGATGGCCACCGGCTTGCCGGGCACCACGGTGACCGGCAGGGCCAGCTCGGTCTTCAGGAGCCGGTCGACGGCCGGCACGAAGTTCACCAGCAGCAGGCAGCCGATCAGGATGAGCCAGGGCGAAAGGGCGGCCGGGAGCGACATGCTCTTTTCGACGGCCAGGTCCTCCTCGGTCAGGACCGAGCGGTCGATGATGACGTTTCCGGTCAGCTTGAGGTAGGCCAGCATGACCAGGATCGAGAAGACGCCGGCGATGACCCCGGTCAGCAGGATGGCCGAATGGAAGGCCGGGACGTGGGCGATGGCGTAGGCCGTGCCGCCGACGCTGAGGCCGACCATCAGGGCCAGGAAGGCCCCTCTCCGGACCATTTTCCAGCCGCCGACGAACCAGAACATGGCGAAGCAGATCAGGGTGGAGACGACCGGCAGATAGGAGGAGAAGATCTTGGCCGCCTCGACCAGGTTGACGCCGGTGAGGTCGCAGTAGATGACCAGCGGGGCGGCCATCATGGCGTAGGTGCACAGGGCGTCGAAGCCGAGAGCCGGCAGGGCGATGCTGCTGCGGATGTCGTAGCCCAGGCCGCGCAGGATGGGCGGCAAGACCGACACCGGCGTGGCCCCGACCGACACCAGCGTGGTGCCGGCGCTCAGGTTGAGCATCATGATCTGGGCCTCTCTCTTGTGCGGCGCCAGCGTCTTCAGGAACACGGCGATGCGGGCGATGGCCCCGGCCCGTTCCATGACCGTGACCTGCAGCAGCGAGAACAGGATCATCACCGAGATGGGGAAGGACTGCAGGATGCCGTGGACGCTGGCCCTCAGCCCGACCGACAGCGGCGTGCGGAAGAAGAGCAGGGCGATGGCCAGCGTGGCCAGCCAGCCCCACAGGCCGCTCCAGTGGGTCGGGGTCTTGCCGTAGACCAGCAGGACGTAGATCAGGACGATCGGGATGACCGCCAGCAGGGTCTTCAACAGCAGCATGGCCATGCGCGTACTCCTTGAAAGCGGGACATGAGATGCCGGATGGACGAAGAACGGCCGGCGGGCGAAGCGCCGGCCCGGTCGCGGCTCATGCGGACTTCACGAACTCGCGGGCTTTTTCCTCGCCGCGCAGGACCCGCAGGCAGCCCTCCGCCAGGGCCTGCATTTCGTTCTCGCCGGGGATCAGCGCCACGGGGGCGATGAAGCCCACCCGCTCGGCGATCCAGTCGGTGACCATCTTGGAATTGGCGATGCCGCCGGTCAGGATGATGGCGTCCACCTTGCCGCCCACGACCACCGCCAGCTTGCCGATGTTCTTGGCGATGTTGTGGGCCATGGCCTCGTAGATCAGGGCCAGCTTCGCGTCGCCTTCGGCGATCCTCTTCTGGATCTCGCGGGCGTCGGTCAGGCCGCAGAGCCCTTTCAGGCCGCCCTGGGTCTTGACCTTCTTCATCATCTTCTTGTAGTCGTACCCGGGCGAGGTGGCCATCTTGATGACCTGGAAGACGGGCAGGCCGCCGGCCCGCTCCGGCGAAAAGGGGCCCTCGTCGTCGGAGATCATGTCGATCATGCGGCCGTTCTTGTGCAGCGACAGGGTGATGCCGCCGCCGAGGTGGGCCACGATCAGGGTCAGCTCCTGGTAGGGCCTCCCGACGTCGCGGGCGTGCCTGATGGCCGAGGCGCGCATGTTCAGGTTGTGCCCCATGCCCTTGCGCTCCATCTCGGGGAGGCCGGTGATGCGGGCGATCGGTTCCAGCTCGTCGACCGTGACCGGGTCGTAGACGTAGGAATCGACGCCGATCTCCTGGGCGATGGCGTAGGCGATCGGCGCCCCCAGGTTGGAGGCGTGCTCGTTCTGGGGGCGGTATTTCAGCTGGAAGACCATGTCGTCGTTGACCCTGTAGGCGCCCGCCTGCACCGGGGGCAGGAGCCCGCCGCGGGCGACGACGGCGGTCAGCGACCGGAGCGGGACGTTCTCGCTCTCCAGCGCCTTGACCAGGACCTCCTTCCTCATCTCGTACTGGTCGAAGATCTCGGCGAACTTCTCCAGGTCCCGCTGGCCGTGCTCGACGCTCTTCGTGAAGAGCGGCGTCTCGTCCTCGTAGACGGCGATCTTGGTCGAGGTGGACCCGGGGTTGATGACCAGAATGCGGTGCTTCACGGCGCCCTCCCGTCACCCGGCCGCCGCGGCCGCCAGGACCAGCGAGAGATACTTCTCCTCCGCGGAGGAGCCGCGCGAGGTGACCACGATCGGCGCCCGGGCGCCCAGGATCAGCCCGGCCATCTTGGCGCCGGCCAATTCGACCAGGCACTTGCCCAGGATGTTGCCGGCGTGGATGTCGGGCACCACCAGGATGTCGGCGTCGCCGGCGACCTCGCTGACGAACCCCTTGACCTCGGCCCGCTCCTTGACCACGGCGATGTCCATCGAGATGGGGCCTTCGACGACGCAGCCCGTGATCTCGCCCTTCGCGTTCATCTCTTTCAGCGCCGCCGCCTCGACCGTCTCGGGCATCTTGGGATTGACCTTCTCCACCGCCGCCAGCACGCCGACCTTGGGCCGGTCGTAGCCCATGGCCCGCAGGGCGTTGACGGCGTTCACGATGATGTCCTTCTTCTGCTCCAGGGTGGGGTAGGGCAGCATGCCGCCGTCGGTGGTCACCAGCATCTTGTGGTAGCGCGGCACGGTCTGGATGGCCATGTGCGACATGACCCGGCCGGTGCCGAGGCCGGTCTCCTTGTTGACCACCGCCTTGAGCAGGTCGCCCGTCTCGATCTTGCCCTTCATCAGGAAGTCGGCCCGGCCCTCGCGGACCAGCCGGACCGCCTCGGCCGCGGCCCGGAGAGGGTCGGGCTCGTCCACGATAGCGGACTCGGGGAGGCCGGCCCCGAGCTTGGCCAGGATGTCCGTGATCCGGGCCTTGTCGCCGATGAGCGCCGGCTCGAGCAGGCCGTCGCCCATCGCCCGCAGCACCGCTTCCAGGGAGGGCCCGTCCTGCGCGGCCACGACGCCCACCCGCTTCACCCGGGAGACGTTCTTCACCTTGCCGATGAGTTCCTCGAAGTTCTTGAAGACCATGGTTCGCTCTCCTTGCCCGGCGGACGGGGCCGGCTCAGTCGTAGATCCTGTCCATGTCGGGGACCTGGGACTCGTCCAGCAGGTACCCGATCCTGGAGATGTTGATGAAGTGCTCGTAGGTGAGGTTCTCCGAGATGCTGTTGTTGCCCCAGGAGCCGCAGCCCAGAGAGGTGGTGGGGTTGAAGCCGATGCGGAAATTGGTGCCGGCCGCGGCGATGCCGGTCTGGTTGACGATGATCCGGCTGACCGGCAGGGCCAGGGCGAAGTATTCGATGTGCCGCTCGTCGCGGGAATGGATCGTGGCGGTGTGGCCGGCGCCTTGATAGAGCAGGTTGGCCTTGACCATCTCCACGCCTTCCTCGAACGTGCCGTAGGTCAGCGCGACCAGCAGCGGCAGGGCCTTCTCGCCGCACAGCGGTTCCTCGCGGCCCGCCGCCCGGCCTTTCAGCATGATGACTTTGGTGTTCTCCGGGACCTCGACCCCGGCCGCCTCGGCGAAGAACAGGGCCGACTGCCCGACGACCTTGGGGTTGGGCTTGCCGTCGACGAAATAGGTGGAACGGAACCGGTCGACGGTCGCCGGGTCTTCGGAATAGAAAGCGCCCCGGGCCCGGAACGCCTCGACGACCCGGTCCTTGCGGTCGGCGGGCATGATCACCGACTGGTTGGCGGCGCAGATGATGCCGTTGTCGAAGGAGCGGCCGAGGATGATGTCCGCCGCGGCGGCGTCGAAATCGGCGTCGCGGTCGATCAGGCTCTGGACGTTGCCGACGCCCACGCCCATGGCCGGCTTTCCGCTCGAATAGGCGGCCTGGACCATGCCCATGCCGCCGGTGGCCACGACGATGTCGCCGGCCCTCATCAGCGCCTGGGTCAGCTCGACGGACGGTTCGGCGATGGCCTGGAGAACGTGGTCCGGAGCTCCCAGCTTCTTGATGGCGGCGCTCATGATATCCACGGTGTGGACGGTGGTCTTCTTGGCCCGCGGGTGGGGGGCGACGATGATGGTGTTCCGGCCCTTGACGGCGAAGACGGAGTTGCTCAGGGCGGTGATGTTGGGGTTGGTGGTCGGGGCCACGGAGGCGATCACGCCCTTCGGCTTGGCCACGTAGACCAGCTTGCGCTCCGGCTCGCGCCGGATGATGCCCACCGACTTCTTGTCTTTGAGGCTGTGCCAGAGGGCGTCGGGGGTGCCGGCGTTCTTGATGACCTTGTCCTCATAACGCCCGAGCCTGGTCTCCTCGACCGCCTCCTTGGCCAGCGCCTCGGCGTTCGCCCGCACGGCCAGGCACATGGCCTTGACCAGGGCGTCGACTTGTTCCTGGCTGTATCCCTCCAACACCTTCAGGGCCGCTCGCGATCTCGCGACCAGGTCACGGACGAGCTCGTCGTGGGTCATGATCGTTCTCCTTGTTGATTTGACCGGCTTGGACGGCCTCGGTCCCCCCGGGTCCATTGGCCGGGTCGCGGGTATATTACCTGTTCTCGCGGGGCCTTTTCAAGGACTTGCATTTCCGGGCCTAAACTGGAACAATGGCCCCGATTTCCAGCGAGGTGACGAATGGACCTGGACCGCGTGCTGAAACGGGACAACTTCGTGAGCGCCGGGAAATCGAAGGACATCTACCGCATTCCCGGCGGGGAGCACAAGGGGAAATACGCCTTCGTCTTCACCGACCGCGCCACGGGCTATCTCGACCGGGAGGGGCGGCCGGTGTTCGACCCCGGCTGCGACACCGTCGTGGGCGAGATCGCCGGCAAGGGCGCCATCGCCTGCCGTTTCGCCACCCATTTCTTCAAGCTGCTGGCGAAGATGAGGGTGCCGACCCATTACCTCGCCACCGTGGCCGACAACGTCATGGTGGTCGAGCCGGCCGCGCCGATCGGCCTGGCCGCCCAGGGCCCCGAGTTCGCCGGCGCGGCGCCGCTGCTGAATGTCGAGTGGACCTGGCGCGACAGCGCCATGGGCAGCTTCTGGCGCCGCTACCCCTTCGTCCGCCCCTGCGCCGATCTCCCCCGGGTCGTCGAGGCCTGGACCAAGGGCAAGACCGACAAGCTCATCACCTTCGAGGCGCTGGAGGGGGCCGGCGTGATGACCGGCGCCGAGATCGCCCGCGTCAAGCGGTTCGTCAAGAGGATCGCCGCCGTGATCGCCGGCGAGTTCGCCAAGCGCGGGCTGCACGTGCTCGACGGCAAGGTCGAGCTCGGACGGTTGAAGGGCGGCGACGGCCGCATCGTGCTGATCGACGAGATCTCCCCCGACGTCCTGCGCGTGTGCCGCGGCCACCGCAGCGGCAGGGCCGGCGCCTGCCTCCTGGCCGGGGAATGCGTCCGGACCCGGATCGAGGGCGACGACCGCAGGATCTCGGCCCGGAACCAGCTCAGCGCCGCCGAGCTGGAGAAGATCTTCTCCGGCGCTACTTCTTGATGGCGGCCAGGATGTTCTTGACCAGGGCCGCCCGCTCGCCTTCCGGCTCGAGCGCCAGGAACTTCTCGAAGACGGCGATGGCCGCCGGGTTGTCGGCCTTGTTGAGGAAGACGTAGCCGAGCTTGAGATAGGGGGCGGGCCATTCCGGCTTGATCTTCGAGGCCAGCTCGAAGTATCTCTGGGCCTCGTCGAGGGCCTGGTTGGAGAAGTAGATCTCGCCGACGTTGTAGGCCAGGACCTCGTCGTCGGGAGCGCTCTCGATCGACTTCTTGAAGTACTCCTGGGCCTCGGCGAGCTTGTTCTGGCGAAGGAAGATGTCGCCGATCCCGGCCTGGGCCTTGCCGGTGAGCTGCTTGCCCATGGCCTGATCGCCGGCGGCCTTCTCGAGGACCTTGCCGTAGAACTCCTCGGCCTTGGCGTAGTCCCCCTTCATCCGATAGGCGTCGGCGATGTTGAGCTGGACCTGGTAGGCCAGGGGGTTCTTTTCCAGGAAGGACTCGTATTCGATGATGGCCTCGTCGTACCTGCCGTCCGTGAAGAACCGGTTCCCCTGCTCGAGGAGGCCGAACGTGGCCTCGTCCTGGATGATCCCGCCGCCCGAGGCGGCCTTGCGCAGCTTGGTCTCGATCTTGGGGTTGCGGTTGAGCTGGGACACCTGGACGTGCTGGGAGAAGGGCTCGAAGCCGTCCTTGAGGATCGTCAGCTCCCAGCCTCCCGTGCCCAGGCCCATGAACGACCACTCGCCTTTCTTGTTGGTCTTGGCCTCGTGCTTGGCCCCGCTCTGGGAGAAAGCCAGGTTGACCTTGACGCCTTCGAGGGGGGCGCCCGATTGGTCGGTGACGACCCCGGTGAGGCGGGCCGTGCCGCGCCCCGCCTGGGCTGCGGCGAAGCCGGCGGCCAGGAAGAGCGCCGCGATGGCGAGCGACAGGGAACGGAAAGCCTTGGTCTTCATTCGTGACCTCCACGAACGGAAAATGCAATTCTCATGCCAGATGCCCGACGGCCCCGCCCCCCGGGGAGAACGCTGGTCCGGGAAGGAAGGAGCTCCTTAGACGGGCGAGGCCCCGTGACCTCGGGAGAGGACATTATAGCACGTTCCCGGGGCCGGCGGGCGCTCAAGCGGTCATTTCTTGGTCTGCAGCTCGCGGACCCGTTCCTTGAGCTTCGGCTGGTTCGGCTCGATCTTGAGCGAGCGTTCCCAGGCGTTCAAGGCCTCGGCGGCGTTCCCGAGCCGGAGATAACACTCGCCGACCGCGTTGAGGACGTTGAGATTGGCCCCGAAATGGGCCAGATAGTCCTTGTAGAAGGCGATGGCCGGCTCGTATTCGCCCAGGGCCTGCGCGGCCCGGCCGACCGGCTCGAGGAAGTCCCACTTCCGCTCGTCTCCGAGGAACGTCTGGGCCGCGGCCTTGGCCCCGGCGTAATCCTGGAGCTCGAGGAGCAGCCGGACGTAGTCGAGGGCGAAGGGGGCCGAGCCCGGGTCGCGCCGGACGGCCGCGGCGAGCAGGGGCCGGGCCTTGTCCCAGTCCTTCTTGTTCATGTACTGGGTGCCGGCGATGTGGAGATACTCGGGGTCGTTCGACGGCCGCGGGACGGAGAGCACCCAGGGCCGCATGAGCGCCGGCAGCGGCGTCACCAGAAAGCGCTCCTCGGCGGCGACGCGCTCGGCCCGGGAGGCGTCCCGGACGGAGACCCGGAGGATGTAGTTGGCGGCCGGGAAGCCGGCCAGCGGGAACTCCTCGAAGACGTTCGTCCGGTCCGGGTACTCGGAGAGGGGCCGGGAGAGGACGCGGACGGTTTCCGTGCCCTGGGGCTCGTCCTTGAGGATCCGGTACTCGACGACGCCGCCGTCGAGGACGTCGGCCGGGGCGTTCGCGAGCTGGAAGAAGGCGCCGAGCGTGTCGCCGGGCAGGAAGTCGTTGCGGGGCGAGGGCGTCAGCTGCAGGCCGCCGAACAGGAACGGCTTGCTCTGGCCCTGGAAGCGGGAGGCCTTGTCGGCCCGGTTGGCCAGGCACGGCGCGAAGAGCGTGAACGCCCCGGCCGGCGGGACGAGGACGCTCGTCTCGAAGGACGTGAACTCGCGGGAGACGCGGTTCTTGAGGAGGATGCTGATCCGGTAGGACCCGGGGACGAGCGGGAACAGGTCCTGGTAGCTGAACAGCTTGCCGCGGACGGCGGCCAGTTGGTCTCCGGTCATGTCGACGGGCACGGAGCGGTTGTACTGGTAGACGAGGCCGCCCGCGGCGTCGGTCACGGAGACGTCGGCCTCGAGGCCGGCGCGATAGCCGCCGCCGGCCGGCTCGACGGACAGGCGGCTGGGCTCGACGAGGAAATGGACGAACGCATTGCCGGACGCGTCGCGGTAGACGCGGAGCATGGCGTCGCTGTCGATGTAGTTGGCCGTGTACTCGACCTCGACGATGTCCTTGTATCGGAGGAGCTTCTCGGCGTAATCGTCCTTGACCTTCTCGCTGGCCGCCGCGGGGATGTAGTTGCCGATCAGGATGTCCGAGGACATGGACGGCCGGGTCGAGAAAGCCATCTCCCCCGGGATGAGGGACAGCGAGACGCCGGCGATGGCCGGCTCGACGTCCATCATCTGCTGATAGGCGCTCATGTAGTCGGTCATGTCGCCCATGTAGTGGATGAGGAGCTTCTGCGGCCCGTCCCTCATCGGGCTGTAGAGGACGTAGGAGCGCTGGCCCTCGGGCTTGAAGAAGACGACGTTGAAGCTCGACGGCAGCCGCTGGAACTCGAGGCCGGAATAGAACCAGATGACCGTCGGATAGACCTGGGTCAGGTTCTCGAAGCGGTCGATCGTCTTGGGCTCGCCGAGGATGATGTAGATGCGGCCCATGTCCGTCCGCCAGCCGGGGCCGGGCGCGTCGCGGCCGAACCAGGTGTTGGCGTAGGTGATGCGGCGGTAGTGCTCGTCCCTGAACTCGTTCGTGTCCGTGTCCGGGGTCGGGTCGCGCTGCCGCCAGAAGGCCTTGATGAAGACCTCGCGGTCGCGGTCGTTCTCGAGCTGGAGAAAGACCTCGCGCTCCTTCGGCGTGATGATGTAGACGACCTCCTCCTCGAGCCAGCGGCGGTACTGCGGCGGCAGGTCCTTGGCCGCAGTCTTCTTGGCCTGGGCCAGGGCCGGGTCCGGGCCGGCGAAGAGAGACGCGGCGACCGCGAGCAACCCGAAGAGAACGACGGCGATGCGTTTCATGGCCCTCCCATTCTAGCACAAAACCGGCCGCGGCGGGGGGGCGGGACTCTCCCTCCGGCCCCGCCGGCCTCGATCACGCCCGTCCGCGCTGCGCGTCCGGAGGATGGCAAGAGGGTGGATTCGACGGGAGGGGGGGAGCGAGGGTAATCCAATGTTCCGTAGCGAACCTCCAATACAATGGATTTTTGGCCGCAAGCCGCGGCGGGAGGCGCTCCCAAGAACGCGGAAAAAGCCCGATTATCAGGCGAAAAAGGCGTGCTTTTTTCAAGAAAACAATTGCCTCATTGGCACATATTTTGCTATGATTAACTGTGTGAATTGGCCTAATATGGAGGTTCAATGGAGTAATGCCAAATAATTCAGGGAAGGAAAGTCGCTGCCCGGCGGCGCCGGGCGGCACGAAAAGGGTCATTCCGAGAACGGAAAGGAGTCATTTGATGAGGCAACTCAAACCCATTCTTCTGCTGGCCATCAGCGCGCTGCTCCTGACGAGCACGCTGTCGGCCCAGAGGGCGACGGGCCAGGTCTTCGGCACCGTCAACGACGACCAGGGCTCTCCGCTCCCCGGCGTCTCGATCACGGCCAAGGGCCCGCGCCTGGTCGGCTCGGCCGCGACCGTGACCAACGCCCAGGGCGGCTACCGCCTGGTCGCTCTTCCCCCCGGAAGCTATGAGATCGAGTTCAACCTGTCCGGGTTCCAGCCCCTCGTCCGCAAGGACGTCGTCGTCGGGGCCGAGCAGACTCTCACGCTCGACGTGAAGCTGAACCCGGCCGCGATCTCCGAGCAGGTCACCGTCATCGGCCAGTCGCCGCTCATCGACGTCAAGAGCACGACCCGCGGCGCGGCCATGAACCGGCAGGTCTTCAGCCTGCTGCCCAAGGGCCGGAACTTCGACTCGCTGCTGGTCACCGTGCCCGGCGTCCAGAGAGAGGACTACCTCGCCGGCACGTCGGTCGACGGGGCGTCCGGCGCCGAGAACATGTGGTACGTCGACGGCGTCAGCACGACCAACCTGATCAACGGCGTCTCCGCCCAGAGCGTCAACTACGACTTCGTCGAAGAGGTCAACTTCAAGTCGTCCGGCTACAACGCCGAGTTCGGCGGCTCCCTCGGCGGCGTCGTCAACGTCCTGACCCGGTCGGGCGGCAACGAGTTCCACGGCGACATCCTGGCCTACTACACCGACGAGGGCCTGACGGCCCGGCGGCGGGACATCCTCGTCTACAACAAGTTCGACACCTCCTGGAACCAGTCGGTCCTCTACCACGCCTGGGACAAGTACTTCGGCAAGCAGAAGTGGTACAACCTCGAGGGCGGGTTCAGCCTGGGCGGCTACGTCATCAAGGACCGCATCTGGTTCTTCCTGTCGGCCATGCCCAATTATAACCAGTACACCCGGACCCTGGACTACAGCATGCAGGGCCTCACCACCCCGTCGAGGGACGTCCACTCGAAGCAGCTCGCCCTCAACGGCCAGGCCAAGCTCTCGGCCCAGCCGTTCAAGAACCTGCGGGTGAGCGCCAGCGCCATCAACAACATGACTACCGTCCGCGGCTGCGCCACGGGCATTCCCTCGTCCTGGAGCGGCAGCACGACGCTGGACTACGACATCTACGATTTCAACTACCCGAACTTCAGCGCCAGCGCCACGGCCGACTGGATCGTCTCCCCCACCTTCATGGTCAGCGCCCGCGGCGGCTTCTTCCGGACGAACCAGAACCACCAGGTGCCCGCCGCGACCACCACCCCCTATTACGGGTTCATGATGGAACAGCCCTTCAACTACGCGGACTCCGGCAACGTCGGCCTGCTCGACGTGCCCGCCGCCTACCAGCACCCCGCCAGCTGGCAGAACTTCCCCCGCGCCAACGTCATGGGCATCGCGAAGACCATCCGGCAGAAGTACAGCGTCAACCTCGACCTGACCTACTTCGCCACACTCGGGGGCGAGCACGCCTTCAAGCTCGGCGGCCAGTTCATCCGCCAGGGCGAGGACGTCGACAACGGCGGCCAGGCGCCCATCGTCTACCTGGCCTGGATGGACGGCACGGTCAATCCGACGTTCAGGATGTACGGAGAGGATTATCCCACCGGCCGCTACGGCTGGTACGGCGTCCGCGGCAACGCCGACGCCGGCCCCTACGGCTCGGTCTACGACGCCTTCAGCAACCAGTGGGCCTTCTACCTCCAGGACACCTGGACGATCGCCCGCAAGCTGACCTTCAACCTCGGCGTCCGGACCGAGTCCGAGTACATCCCCAGCTACAGCAACGACCCGCTCTACGCCGGCCTCAAGGGCATCGACTTCCCGTTCAAGAAGAAGATCTCCCCGCGGCTGGGCTTCGTCTACGACGTCTTCGGCGATTCGTCCCTCAAGGTCTACGGCTCCTACGCCATCTACCAGGACGTCATGAAGCTCAGCGTCGCGGCCAACGCCTTCGGCGGGCTGAAGTGGAAGAGCGCCTACTACACGCTCGACACCTACCAGTTCGACACGATCGGCGTCGGCGGCAGCTTCCCCGGGACGCTCCTCGAAGTCCTCGACTTCCGGGCCCCCTCCTTCGACCTGGTCGACCCCGACATCAAGCCCTTCACCCAGCGTGAGATCGCCCTCGGCGCGGAGAAGAAGCTGACCGAGGACGTTTCGGCCTCCATCCGCCTGGTCAACAAGTCGGTCCTCTACGCCGTCGACGACATGGGCGTCTTCGTGCCCGGAGTCGGCGAGGAGTACTACTACAGCTGGATCGGCTCGCCCTTCATCAACGCCAAGTACGCGGCGGCCAGAGCGGCCCATATGATGCCGGCGAACGCGCCCGACATGCCCAAGGCCAAGCGCGAATACTGGGGCGTGAACCTCAGCCTCGACAAGCGGCTGTCGAACAACTGGCTCATGGGCGCCGCCTTCACCTGGAGCTCGCTGACGGGCAACTACTCCGGCCTGGCCAGCTCCGACGAATTCGGCCGCAACGACCCCAACGGCGAGCGCTCGTTCGACCTCTGGCACTTCCAGCAGGACCTCGACCTCAAGCCGATCGACGGCCCCCTGATGACCGACCGGCCCATCGTCCTCAAGCTCTACGGCAGCTACGTCTTCCCGATGGGCCTGACGGTCGGCGCGGTCATGCAGGCCATGAGCGGCACGGTGCTGACCACCGCCTGGAACGTCGACGGCCCGGGCTACTACCCCTACAACCGCGGCGACCTCGGCCGGACCCCCTTCCTGTACTATGCCGACGCCTACGCGGAGTACAACCTCCGCCTCGGCTCCCGCTACAACCTCCAGATCAACATCAACCTGGCCAACGTGTTCAACATCGACACGGTCACCGGCATCGGCGCCAACGTCTACCGGGACAACATCACGCCCGGCGAGGACGTGATCGCGGCCGGGCGGTGGACCCCTCCCGCCACCGCCAGGTTGGACGGCACGTTCGGCTACGCCAACTCCTTCTTCGCCCCGTTCCAAGCCCGCCTGGGATTCAAGTTCTCGTTCTGAGCTGAACTAACTCGAGCGCGTGTACGCCCGCCCCGGCTCCGGCCGGGGCGGGCTTTCTTTTTCCCGCTACTTTTTCGCCAGCGCCTCGAGCTCGTGCCGGTACCCCGCTTCGTCGAGGATGCCGAAGGTCAGGGTTCTGCTCTGCTCCTCGAGCTCGCCGACGAACCGGCTGCCCTCGAAGGCCGGGGCCATCCTCCACTCGTTGGGAGCGACGAAGGCGAAGGCGTACTTGACGTACTGCTTGCGGAAGGAGTACGTCCAGACCTCGGCCCGGTTGGCCTGGACGTCCTCGTTGCTGCGGCTGACGCCGCCCGTCTGCGCCTGGCCGAGCCGCATGCCCCAGTCCGTGTTCTGGTCGATGTCGATCGCGGCCGGCGGCCCGTTGAGGAGATAGACCCGGCCCCGGTCGGTGTTCCAGGGCTGCCGGGAGTTCTCCCGCTTGAAGGCGCTGAGGACGTACGACATCCTCTCCCGGAAGACCTCGAGTGACCGGGGGTCGCGGGCGGCCCAGAAGAGCCGCTGGAACTCGGCCTTGGCCGGAGCGGCGAGCGCCCGGTAGAGGTCCCGCTCGAAATCCTGCATGATCGGGTAGTGCTGGGTGAACCAGGCGTCCTTGGTCGGGATCATCTTGATCCCGCAGGCGGCCAGAACGGCCAGAAAGAGAAGCGGCCCGGCGGCGGCGCGCAAGGAGCTTCGATCGGGACGAAAATCGGACATGGTCCACCTCTCCTCTGCGGATATAAGGCCTGCCGCCAGCATAGACCCGGAGGGGGCGTCGAGTCAATCCGTCGTTCGGCCGGAGAGCTCTCGCCCGGAGGCGGGACCCGGGCCCTTGACACCGGGCGGGGGGGACGGATATCCTCGCCTCGAGAAGGGAAGAGCCGGAGGCCGACGATGACCCGATGCCGTCGCGGAGCCGCCTTCGCCGTCCTGGCGACGGTCCTGGCGGCGAACGGCCTCTGGGCCGGGGACCGCCCCTTCCCCTACGAGCTCAAGAAGAGCGACTTCTGGCTCGGGGGCGGCGGCGCCGGGCTCGCCGGCCTGGGGGCCTTGCTCCACGCCGGCCAGGGGAAGATCACGCTCGAAGAGGTCCTGGCCCTCGACAGGAACGACGTCAACGCCTTCGACCGCCCGGCGACGCGCAACTGGTCGAGCGCGTGGGCCGGCCGGAGCGACGTCGCCCGGGACGTCACGGTCATCTCGTCCCTCCTCGTCTCCGCGGCCCCGGCTCTCCTGCGGGCCGAGTGGTCCAGGGCCCTGACCGTGAGCGTGATGTTCGCGGAGGCCTACGCGGTCATGGGCGGGGTCACCTACCTGACAAAAACGGCGGTGGCGAGAAAGCGCCCCTATCTCTACAACACGGGCCTCACCCCGGAGGAGCGGCTGGAGGCCCTGGACGACCCCAAGGCGTCCTTCTTCTCGGGGCACGCCGCGGCGGCCTTCGCCGCGGCGGCCTTCCTCTCCAAGGTGTTCACCGACATCCACGGGCCCTCGGCCTGGTCGACGCTCGTCTGGGCGTCGAGCCTGTCCCTCGCGGCCTATACGGGCTTCGCCCGGGTCAAGGCCGGGGTCCATTTCCCGAGCGACGCGATCGCCGGGGCCGCCGTGGGCTTCGCCATCGGCTATCTGGTCCCCGTCCTCCACAAGAAAGGCTCGAGCGGCCGGCCGCGTGTGGCCGTCGGCCCGAACACGGTCAGCCTCAGCCTGGGTTTCTGAGCGTCCGGCCCGCGGTCCCGGCGCCTTGACTTCGGCCCGAGGGCCGTCTATCCTCACAGCGGCGGAGGACGACCATGAAAGCTTCAGCCGTGTTCGCGGCCGCGCTCCTGGTCTTTTCGGCCCTGGCCGCCCAGGAGGCGCGCCCGGTCCGCGACGACGTCGGGTTCTGCTGGGACCCGGCGGGCATGCGGCGGCTCGTCGACTATCTCCGGGACCGGGAGAAGGATCACTTCGAGCCCGAGGGCCTGGTGGCGGCCGTCGCGCCCCACGACGACTACCTCCTGGCCGGCCGCGTCGACTATCCCCTATTCGAGATCCTGCGGGCCAAGGAGGTCGTCGTCTTCGGCGTCACGCACGGCACCGTGCGCCGGGAGATCGGCGACCCGCACGGCGTCCTCATCTTCGACGAATTCAAGGCCTGGCCCGGGCTGACGGGGCCGGTGGCCGCCTCCGGGCTGCGCGAGGCCTTGAAAAAGGGCCTGGACAGGAGCGACTACCGGGTCAGCGACAAGGCCCACGCGCTCGAGCACTCCATCGAGGCCCAGGTGCCCTGGCTTCAATACTTCAATCCGGGCGTCGAGATCACGCCGGTCATGGTCACGGGCATGCCTTTCGAGAAGATGGAGGAGATCGCGGCCCGGGTCGCCGAGGTCATCGCCGCCGAGATGAAGGCCAGGGGGCTGGTCGCCGGCCGGGACATTTTTTTCCTCATCTCCGCGGACGGCAACCACTACGGCCAGGATTTCGACAACTCGCCGTTCGGCGAGGGCGAGGCCGCTTGGCGCGCGGCCCGGGCGCTCGACCAGCGGCTGATCCGCGATTACCTGACGGGCGTCATGGACCAGGGCAAGGTCGAGGGCCTGACCAAGGAGCTCTGGGGCCGGACCTTCCTCGACTACCGCAACACCTACTGGTGCGGGAAATACTCCGTCCCCTTCGGCCTGCTGGCGGTCCAGAAAATCCTGGCCCTGGCTGAGAACAGGAAGGTGAGCGGATCGCTCTTCCGCTATTCCGACAGCTACAGCGAAGGCGCGCTGCCGCTCACGAAGACGGGCATGGGGCTCACGGCGCCCTTCTCGCTGCGCCACTGGGTCAGCTGGTTCTCCATCGGCTATTATCGGGAATAGCCGGGATGCCGCTTCGCTTCCCCGCCGGCTGAAAAGAACCGCCCCCCGGGTTGACGCGCCCGCCGGGCGGGGATACATTACGCGCTCGGAGTTCCTTCGCCAGGAGGTCGACATGCCGCTCGCCCCGAACGGTCTTCGCAAACGAGTCCTCGTCGGATTGACGGTCCTTGCCGCCGCCGGGGCCGTCGCCTTCGCCGCGGCCCGGGGCCGGAGCGGGGCGCAGGCGCCCAAGGCCCTGACCGAGGCCGATTACGCCCGGGCCGAGAAGTTCCTGGCCGCGGGCGTCGCCGGGCTTGTCCTGAAGGCCGACGTCCGGCCGGTGTGGCTCCCGGACGAACGTTTCTGGTACCGGAACACGCTGGCCGAGGGCGCGTCCGAGTTCGTCCTGGTCGACCCGGCCCGCGGGAAGCGCGCCCCGGCCTTCGACCACGCCGCCCTGGCCGCCGCCCTCTCGCGGGCGACGGGGAAGGCCTTCGAAGGGGCCCGCCTCCCGTTCAGCGCGTTCGAGTTCGCCGCGTCCGGCCGCGCCGTCCGCTTCGGGGCCGAGGGGAAGACCTGGGAATACGACCTCAAGGCCCGGACCTGCCGCGAGGTCGAGGGCGCCGCGGCGCCCGCGGCCGCGGGGCCGCCGGGTTCCGCCGGGGGCCGGCCCGGCTTCGGCGGCGCTCCCGAGGCGCTCTCGCCGGACGGGCGCTGGGCGGCCTTCATCCGCGGCGACAACCTCTGGGTCCGCGAGGTCGCGACCAGGAAGGAGACGGCGCTCACGACCGACGGCGCCAAGGACTTCGGCTACGCCACCGACAACGCCGGCTGGAGCCGGAGCGACCGGCCGGTCCTGACCTGGTCGCCGGACTCGAGGAAGATCGCCACCTTCCAGCTGGACCAGCGCGGCGTCGGCGAGATGTACCTGGTCGAGACGCGCGTCGGGCACCCCGTGCTCCAGGCCTGGAAATACCCGCTGCCGGGCGACGAGGTCGTGACCACCATCCAGCGCGTGGTCGTCCATCTCGACGGCCCCCGGGTCGTCCGCCTGAAGATGCCGCCCGACCAGCACCGCTCGACGACGGGCGACGACATCAAGGACCGCGGCGGCGAGGTCGCGGACCTGCAGTGGAGCCCCGACGGCGCCCGGCTCGTCTTCGTCTCGACCTCCCGCGACCACAGGCACGAGATCGTCCGCGAGGCCGACCCGGAGACGGGCGACGTGCGCGTCGTCCTCGAGGAAAGGGCGCCGACGTTCTTCGAGTCCGGCGGCAACTGGCGCTTCCTGGCCGGGACGAACGAGCTCCTGTGGTTCTCGGAGCGCGACGATTGGGGTCACCTGTACCTCTACGACATGGCCACGGGCGCCCTGAAGAACCGGGTCACCTCCGGCGAGGGCCTCGTCTCCAGGGTCGAGCGGGTCGACGAGAAGGCCCGGGCCGTCTATTACACCGGGCTGGGGCGGGAGAAGGGGCGCGACCCCTATTTCCGCCGCCTCTACAGGGTCGGGTTCGACGGGCGGGGCCCGGCGCTCCTGACCCCGGAGGACGCCGACCACGCGGTCACGTTCTCGCCCTCGGGCCGCTTCTTCGTCGACAGCTTCTCCAAGCCCGACGTCCCGCCGGTCGCGGTCGTGCGCGACGCGGCCGGGAAGCTTCTGGCCGGGCTCGAGCGGGCCGACATCTCGCCGCTCCTCGCCGCGGGCTGGCGGCCGCCGCTCGCCTTCTCGGCCGAGGGACGGGACGGCTCGACCGACGTCCACGGGCTCCTCTTCCGGCCGACGGGCTTCGACCCGGCCCGCAAGTACCCCATCGTCAACAACATCTACCCCGGCCCGCAGTCGGGCAGCGTCAGGGGCCGGAGCTTCTCGCCGGCCCACGGCGACGCCCAGGCCCTGGCCGAGCTGGGCTTCGTCGTCGTCCAGATCGACGGCATGGGCACGCCCAACCGGTCCAAGAGCTTCCACGAGACCTACTACGGCGACATGGGCGACAACACGCTCCCGGACCAGGTCGCGGCGATGAAGGAGCTGGCCGGGCGGTATCCCTGGATCGACATCGACCGGGCCGGGATCTACGGCCACTCCGGCGGCGGCTTCGCGGCCTGCGGGGCCATGTTCCGCTTCCCGGACTTCTTCAAGGTGGGCGTCTCCCAGGCCGGCAACCACGACAACCGCGGCTACGAGGACGACTGGGGCGAGAAGTGGCAGGGCCTGCTCGTCCGGAACGCGGACGGGACGACGAACTACGACGACCAGGCCAACCAGACCCACGCCGGGGACCTCAAGGGCAAGCTCCTCCTGGCCCACGGCACCATGGACGGCAACGTCCCGCCCTACCTGACGCTCCTCGTCGTGGACGAGCTCATCAAGGCCAACAAGGACTTCGACCTCATCCTCTTCCCCAACCGCGGCCACGGCTTCGGGAACGAGCCCTACATGGTCCGCCGGCGCTGGGACTACTTCGTCCGCCACCTCCTCGGCGCCGAGCCTCCCAAGGAGTACCCGATGAAGCCGGCCGCCCCGGGGCGGCGCTAGAGCGGCGGGCTCAGCCGGCGGCTTTCTTCGACGGCACGAGGACCGCGGCCAGGAGGGCCGCGATGGCCCCCATGATGAGCACTGCGGTCCCGCTTGGCCTGCTTGGCGTCCCGGATGGCCATGAACCTCATGCTCAGCGCGGCCCTGGTAGAGCCCCCAGGAAATCAGCAAGGCCAGGTAGGCGATCATCCGGCCGCGAGTTCAACCGGAAAAAGGGCCGGTCAGCGAGGGGCCTTGGCCGCGGCGGCGCAGCGGTCCCGGGCGGCCCGGATGACCCGCCGGGCCGCCTCGGCGTCCTCCCAGCCCTCGACCGCGGTCTTCTTGCGCTCGAGCTCCTTGTAGACGTCGAAGAAATGGTTGATCTCAATCAGGAGGTGCGGCGGGACGTCGGCCAGGCGGCCGATGCGGTTCCAGAGCGGGTCGCCGACCGGGACGCACAGGATCTTGTGGTCGACGCCTTTCTCGTCGCGCATCTTGAACAGCCCGACCGGCTTGGCCTCGATCAGGCAGCCCGGGAAGGTCGGCTCGCTCACCAGGACGAGGGCGTCGAGCGGGTCGCCGTCCTCGGCCAGCGTGTCCTTGATGAAGCCGTAGTCGCTCGGGTAGTGCATCGAGGAGAACAGCATCCGGTCGAGCTTGAAGGCCCTCCTCTCCGGGTCGTACTCGTACTTGTTCCGGCTTCCCTTGGGGATCTCGACGATGACGTCGACCTTGTCCCGGCCTTCCCGCGGCCCGGCCGTGGACAACGCGGGCCTCGTTTTTCGGATGTCCATGGGAAACCTCGGGGAAACGCTTCCGGATGACCCGATGGTAGCCCCGCCGCCGGCCCGGTGTCAAGGCAAGGGCGAGGCAAGGGCGAGGCAAGGGCGGGAGGCGCGCGAAACGGCCGCGGTCTACGGCATCCGCGTCATCCGGACGTCATAAGGGCTAGCCTGAATCATTCATAAAAACGCCCTGTTTCTTCTCTCCCTCTCTTTTATCGGGCGTTTTCACCCTCCGGGCGAACCGCTCCGGCCCCATCCGCTTCGTTCTCGGGGGTTCGCAGCACCGAAGAGGACAGCTTCACCCCTCGGGCCTCGCATCCGAGGGCCGTCTCGATTCGTGAATGATTCAGGCGAGGAACATCTCGACGCCCGCGAAGCGTCTCGCCAGCCGATTCCCGGCGAATTTGGCGTGAAGCGGGCGTTCAATCGGTCCCGTAGAAGTGGGGGCGGAGCTCCTCCTGGGAGATGAAACGCAAGGCCTGACGGTAGATGGCTTGGACGGTTCCGGGGGCGAGCTCCCGATGAAGAGGGACGGTCAGGATCTGCGGGGGATGCCCTTCGATCTCGCGCTTCAGCTTGGCATGACTGCCCCGCGTCGAGACGACCGAGAAGCCGAAGGCCCCTAGGATCTTCAGGACCTGCCGGGCCGACAGGCGCCTAAGCTTCGGCATCGCCGGCGAGGCTCTCTTCGTAGGTCACCGCGATCCGGGGCGATGCTGTAAGGTTGAACAGGCCCGGGTCCTCGCCTTCGAGATGGAGCCGGACGGCCTCGCGGAGATTTATCATTAGCTCGTCGAGTGAGCGCCCTTGGGTGACCACGGCGAGCTCCAGGCCCTCGGCGACGTAGAAGCCGGCCGACCTGAGGACCACGACATGGATCGTATCGCGGGGCGGTCCTGAAGCGGCATAGGCGGCGGGGCTCTCAGCGACCTTGCGCGGCGCCTTCCACTCGACGTTGTACGGAGGCAGGATGACGTACTCGCCCCGCCCCGTGCGCCGGAAGTAGTCCCATTTGTGCGGATGGTTCTTGGGCGCGTTGACGCAGCAGCGGCTGACGATGTGGGTGCGGACGGAGCTCGGATTCAAGTGGGGGAGGGCGCGGACGATATCCGCCACGCGGAAGGTCTTCTCCCCTCGTTCCAGGCAGATACGGCGGGCCGCCGCCAGCACGTCCTCATGTATGGTCATGGCCCGCCTCCCAAAGGATATTTTAACACTTGACATAATATTATGTCAAGTTGTTATTGTCTAATCGCTCCGACGTCGACCTTGACTCGTTTACAGGGCTGGCATATTCTCGCCGGTGACGGAGGGAGAGGACCCATGGACATCATCCGCATCCTGGTCACGGGCGGGACGTTCGACAAGGAGTACGACGAGCTCACCGGCAACCTCTTCTTCAAGGACACCCATGTCCCCGAGATGCTCCGGCTGGGGCGGTCGGGGCTCGAGGTCGAGGTCCGGACCCTGATGATGGTCGATTCGCTCGACATGTCCGACGCCGACCGGGCGGCCGTCCTCGA
Organism: Acidobacteriota bacterium; assembly: GCA_029569255.1. Lineage (GTDB taxonomy): Bacteria > Acidobacteriota > Aminicenantia > Aminicenantales > Saccharicenantaceae > RBG-16-66-30. Next base: position 28,529 of record JAKQUO010000004.1, read on the forward strand.
GCACTGCCGGGAGTGCCCTTGCGGGCGGATCCTCATCACCCACGGCACCGACCGGATGGAGGTCACGGCGCGCCTGCTCGGGCCGGAGATAAGGGACAAGACCGTCGTCCTGACCGGGGCCATGGTGCCCTACAAGTTCGGCTCGTCCGACGGGCTCTTCAACCTCGGGGCGGCCCTGGCCTTCGTCCAGGTCATGCCGCCCGGCGTCTACGTGGCCATGAACGGCCGGGCCCTGCCCTGGGACAGGGTCCGCAAGAACAGGACGACGGGGATGTTCGAGGAGACCGGGGCCTGAGCCGCGCTCAGCGGACGAAGCGCAGGACGCGGTCGAAGACGAGGGCGGCGATCTTCGCGGCCAGCCGGTCGGCGAGCTTCGCCTGGAGGTCTTCCTCGGCCTTGAGCCAGGCCTCCTTGTCGAAGAGGGCCCGTTCGTCCCGGCCGAGGTCGAGCGCCGTGTAGTCCCCCTCGTAATAGGCCCGCCGGAACGTCGCCGAGACGGCGGCCTCGACCGTCTGCTCCTCGACGACCTTGCGCGCGACGCGATCGACGAGCTGGCAGACCGCCTCGCCGGTCAGCGTGACCGTGAATTTCTTTTCCGTGTAGGCGTCGAATTTAGCCCGGTCCCGGCGAAGCGGGGCCTTGCGCAGGGTCTCTTCGGCGGCGCCATCATCCTCGACATAGGATTCGAGCCAGCCGAGGACGACGAAGTCGGCCCGCAGCGCCTGGCCGACCGCGGCCGCCGTCTGGAGCTGGATCGCGCCGCTCCGGACGCGCAGGCGGGTCATCTCCCGGTGGATGGCGCCGCGGTCGATCGGCCCGACGAAGAGAGGCGGCTCGTCCATGTGCTCGTAGAGAAGCGCGTCGTAGAGGCGGCCCTCCAGCCCGCGCGGCGCGGCGTCCGCGGCCCGGGGCTCGGCCCAGAAGGGCAGGACGGCGACGGTCCTCGTCCCGGCGTCCAGCGCGGCCTTCTGGAGGGCCCGGCCCTCGGCCCCGGCCGGGCTGTCGGGGCCGTGGATGTCGAGGGCGCTCTGGGCGTGCTGGTAGGCCGCCCGGAAGGCCCCCGTTTCCATGTCCTGCCCGGCCCACCGGAGGAAGACGCGGGCCCGGGCGTCGTCGACGCGGAGCCGCTGCCCGGGGTCCAGGGGGTAGGGGAGCGTGCGCTCGTATACCCGCAGGGCGTCGGGCCAGCGGCCCGCCCTCTCCAGGTCCTCGCCCTGGCGGAACAGGGACCCGACGGCGGCGTCGACCATGTCCAGGCGGAAGTCCGCGTAGTCGGAGGGCACGGGGACCGGGACGCCGACCTGCTCGGTCCTGGCCCTCAGCCCGTCGATGCGCAGGATGGCCGCGACGGCGTTCTCGAAATGGCCGTCGGCCCCGTTCGCGCGGGCCTCGTTCAGGTAATCGTCGACGACCTTGGCGCCGACCTCGGCCAGGCGCCGGCGCGCGTCCTCCCGGCCCGGCTCCTTGGCCAGGACCGTTATGTAGCGCCGGGCCGCCTCCTCGAGCCGGCCCTGGCCTTCGAGCTTCTGGCCCTTCTGGTAGCGCTTCTCGGCCGTGGCGCAGCCGGCGAGGGCGAAGAGGAGGACGAGGGACACGGCCGCGGCGGCGGGCCTTTCGAGCGCTGGCATGATCACAAGCGGTTTGTAAGGCAAGGAAGCCGCCGCTGTCAATAGGGTTCGGGTTTCAGGCCCCAGAAAGGTTCCATTATTGGTCACGTGGTCCGACAAAATATGTGAAGGAAATGGACATGGAGACGTGCCGGGTAAGAAGTTGCGCCGGCCTTCTGGCCCTCGTCCTCATCGGCCTCGCGGGCTGCCGGGCCGGCGTTCAAACCGTCCCCGCCCTCGATCCTCCCGGCCGCCCCGCCACGAAAGCGGCCGCCCCCGCGAAAGCTCCCTCGGGGGTTGTCGAGGAGCCTCCCGCCGAGGCGTCCTCCCCGGTCTCCGCGGCCGCGGCCCGGCTGGGCTACTCCGTCCAAGCCGGCGCCTTCGCGGTCGAGGCCAACGCCCGAAAATTAGCCGCTTCTTTGACCTCTCTGAACCTGGATGCCTTCTATTTCCCGGCCGGCGCGGGGCTCTTCAAGGTCCGTTTCGGGGACTTCCCTTCCAAGGCCGCCGCCGACCGGGCGGCCCGACGGCTCGTCGCGGAGGGTCGGATCGAGAGCTATTTCGTCGTCGCGCCCGGCGAGCGCGCCGCCGCGGTTCACGCACGGCCGGCGCTCGGCCCGGGCCTCCGCGACGGGCTCGTGGCCGCGGCCGAGAGCTTCGTCGGCTCGGGCTACGCCTGGGGCGGGACGACGGCCCGCGGCGGCTTCGACTGCAGCGGCCTCGTCCGGGCCGTCTACCGCCTGAACGGCCTCGACCTGCCTCGGTCCGTGGCCGACCAGTACCGGGCCGGCTCGCCCGTGCGCCGGGACCTCTTGGCGAAAGGCGACCTCGTCTTCTTCTCTTCCACGCCCGGCCGCGAGCGGACCCACGTGGGCGTTTACGCCGGCGGCGGCGAGTTCATCCACGCTCCCGGCGCGGGGAAGACCGTCAGGCGCGATTCGCTCGAGAGCCGCTACTTCCGGGACAATTTCCGCGGCGGACGGACCTATCTCGGCGAGCTCTCGGCCCGGAACTGAGCCCGGACGGAACAGTCCGGCCCCGCCTCTTCACGTATTCATCGAGGCCGATGGCCCGGGGCTCGCCGTGGTCGCCCATTGGCGCTCACCCGCGGAGCCCATGGCGGACCTCCGTGATTCCGTCCGGCTCTACTTCTTTTTCAGCGGCGCCTGGAACAGGGGTTTCTTGTATTCCAGGGTCAATCAGTCATTGTCTCCGTTCGAACTTGCGGGGCGCGTACCGTGGCGGCCCATGTTCCGGCACGCGCCTCGATCTCACGAAGGATCTCCCCGCGGCCGCGCGGCGGCTCCTCCTTGCGCATCCCCGGGCGGCAGGGACGCGGTCCGCCTCCCTGGTTTTTCCCCGGGGGGCATTGGCGCAGGCGGATCTTCCGGCACCCGGGAGAAGCCCGGCGTTCTCGTTGACCGTTGTGATATATTATTACATATAATAATATATTAAAGGAATGAGCGGTCTTTCGTCCCGTGAGGAGGCCCATGATGAGAACGAACCGGACCCTGGCGACCGTCCTGTCCGCCGTTCTGGCGGCCGTCCCGGCCGCGGCGTCCTCCCAGACCGGGTCGAAGGGGCCAGCGGCCCCGAAATGGGACCCGGCGCAGGTCGGCGCCGTCGCGGCCTGGCTCGGCCAGCGGGCCGTCCCGCTGACGAGCGTCCGGGCCGGCGCGGGCTTCGACGACCTCCGGCCGCTCGGGGCCCTTCTCCGGGACGTCCGCGTCGTCGGCCTGGGCGAGGCGACGCACGGGACGCGGGAGTTCTTCCAGTTCAAGCACCGGATGCTCGAATTCCTCGTCCGCGAGCTCGGCTTCACGGCCTTCGCCATCGAGGCCAGCTACCCCGCCTGCTGGAACATCGACGCCTATGTCCTCGGCGGGCCGGGCGATCCGGCCGCGGCCCTGGCCAGCCAGGGCTTCTGGACCTGGGACACGAACGAGGTCTCGGAGATGATCGCCTGGATGCGGGAGTACAACCGCACGGCGCCCGCGGGCCGCAAGGTCCGCTTCCTGGGCTACGACATCCAGCACCTCGGCCGCGTCTTGGCGGTCGTTTCGGACTACCTCGGGCGCGTGGATCCTGACGCGGTCGAGCCGGCCCGTGCGGCCCTCGAGCCCCTGCTCGACATGAAGAGCGTCCAGGCCCTGAGGAAAAAGCCCGCCGAGGAGCTGAAGAGAGTCGAGGGTCCCTACAGGGACCTCCTCGCCCATATGGCCTTCCATCGGACGCCCTACGTCCGCGGCAGCTCGGCGGCCGAGTACGAGGAGGTCCTCCAGCACATCCGGGTCGCCGGCCAATTCTTCAACAGCTACGCCGTCACCCCCGCCGGGCCCGAAGCGGCCGCCCGGCTCTCCCGCGACTTCTACATGGCCGACAACATCTGGCAGCTGTCGCAGGCCCTCGCGCCCGGGACGAAGATGGTCGTCTGGGCCCACAACGCCCATGTCTCCAAGGGCGACCTCTACGGCTCCCCGGCCATGGGCGCCTATCTCGCGCGCTTCTTCGGGGAGGCCTATTACGCCATCGGCTTCTCCTTCGACCGGGGCTCCTTCCAGGCTTGCGATGTCGGATCGCCCCGCTGGGCGAGCGAGGGGTGCATCCTGGCTGAATTCACGGTCGGCCCGGCGCCCGAGGGGAGCATCGACTGGTTCCTGGCCCGCCCGGGGATCCCGAACTATTTCGTCGATATCCGGGGCGCGGCCGGCGATCCGACCGTTTCGCGTTGGCTGGCGGCGGAAATGCCCCTGCGCTTCGTCGGTTCGGGATATTCCGCGAAGGCTCCCGATGTCAACTTCGGTCAGACCCGGCTCGAGCGGGACTACGACGGTCTCGTCTTTTTCGGGACGACGTCCCGGGCCCGGCCCAACCCGACGGGGATGCGGCCCAAGCCCGCGGGCGCGGACAAATAGCCGGTCCCGGGGCCGGCGGGGCGGCCGCCGGGCAGCGCTCAAAAAGGGCTTGACAAGCGACTTTATTTAAATAACCATTATTATAGATGAATATATAAGGAGGCTTCCGACATGCTCAGAAACCGCTTCTCCGCCGTCCTTCTCGTCCTGCTCCTGGCGGCCGCGACGGCCGCCGCGCAGGTCAGGACGGGCGTCCTGACGGGTCGGGTCCTGGACGACCAGGGTGAGCCCCTGCCCGGGGTCGTTGTCACGATCACCAGCCCGGCCATGATCCAAGGCACGAGGGCCGAGACGACCAACGACCGCGGGCTCTACCGCTTCATCAATCTCGACCCCGGCGTCTACGCCCTCAAAGCCGAGCTCCCGTCCTTCCAGACCTACGAACAGGAGGATATCCGCGTCCGCCTCGGGTTGACTTCGACGGTCGACGTCAAGCTCGCCATGGTCTCGCTTCAGGCCGACATCCAGGTCGTCGCCGTGAAGCCCCTCATCGACATCGAAAGCAACCGCCTCTCGTCGAACTTCACGACGGAGATGCTGGCCAAGCTCCCATCGGCCAGGAACATGGACTCCATCCTGCAGATGGCCCCCGGCACGGTCGTCGTCGGGGACAGCCGGTCCGCATTCGGCAGCGGCTCCCGCGAGAACTACTACAGCGTCGACGGGACGTACCTGACCGACCCGGGCGCCGGGACCCAGATGAGCTTCTGGAACTACGACATCATCGAGGAGGCCCAGATCGAGGGGACGGGCCACGACGCCCAGTACGGGAACGCCTCAGGCGCCGTCATCAACGTCATCACCAAGTCCGGCGGCGACCGCTTCTCGGGCCTGGTCAACATCTTCTTCCGCAACAAGGCCCTGCGCTCGGACAACCACGAGGGCACGGGCCTGGGGGCGCCGACCGACGCCGTCAAGAACGAGTGGGAGACCTCGTTCAACTTCGGCGGGCCCATCAAGCCGGGCCGGGTCTGGTTCTTCGTCAGCGGGAACCTCCTGCCGACCGACTCCGAAACGGTCGGGTTCCCCGACGAGATCCAGCGCCGCCAGGCTTTCGGCTTCGGGAAGCTCACAGCCCAGCTCAACCCCAAGAACCGCCTGTCCCTCGTCTACAACTACAGCCGGGACAGGCAGAACCACATGTACGCCAGCCAGTTCCGGACCCCCGAGTCCACCCTGAACTCCCTCCAGTGGACCTCGACCTTCAACCTCCAGTGGAACTCCCAGCTCGGCTCGAACACGCTTCTCGAGGTCCGGGCCGCCCACGTCGACCGGTCCACGAGCTACAACTCGAACGGCGACGGCCCCCAGTATTACGAGATGACGACGGGCATGATGACCGGGAGCGCCGGCTTCCGCAACACCCAGACGCGGCACCGCAATCAGGGCCAAGGCAGCCTGACGCACTGGGTCGACCGGTTCCTCGGCAGCCACGACCTCAAGGTCGGCTTCGACTACGAGCGAGGGGCGGCCGGCTACGACGGGACGAACCTGCTCGACGACCAGGGCCGCTCCTCCATCTACCTCAACAACGGCGCGCTCTACATGTGGCTCGTCGAAGACCCGGCCCACGTGAAGAAGAACGACGTCTTCTATGCCCTGGCCGGCTATGCCCAGGACACCTGGAAGCTCTTGTCCCGCCTGACGGTGAACGCCGGCGTCCGGCTCAACGCCGTCCGGAACGTCATCCCCAAGCAGTACATGGTCCCCGAGGACTTCACCGAATTCCGGTTCACGAACCTCGAGCCCCGCCTCGGCCTCGTCTACGACATCTCCACGCGCGGGCGTCAGATGGCCCTCAAGGCCCACTACGGCCGCTACTACATCAACAGCATGGCCCTGGGGCTGTCGAACCCGAACGCCCGGACCAGGGAAACGTGGTTCAACTGGAACGGGACGCCTTACCTCCTGAGCCGCGTCAGCCCGACCACGGTCACGGTCGATCCGGACCTCCGGCGGCCCTACTCGGACTCCTTCCTTCTGGGCTTCGAGATCTCCCTGCTCAAGAACCTGGCCCTCAAGGTCAACGGCATCTACAAGACGAGCGAGGACTTCATCGGGTTGATCGACCTGGCCCGGACCGCCGATTGGTACGACCCCCGGGTGGTCGACAATCCCATCGCCGGGGGGACTCTGACCGTCTTCAACCGGAGGGCCGGCGCGCCGCTGAACCGCTATCATTACACGAACCCCCCCCAGGCCGACCGGGCCTACAAGGCCATCCAATTCGTCCTGGAGAAGAGCCTCTCCGCCCACTTCCAGTTCCTGTCCTCTTTCACCTACAGCCGGGCGGTGGGCCTCGTGTCCCTGGGGACCTTGGTGAGCGGCGGCATGACGACGACGAGCCTCGACTGGACCAATCCGAACATGTACGTCAACACCAGGGGCCGGCTGGACCTGGACAAGCCCTGCGAGCTCAAGTTCAGCGGCGTCTACTTCGCCCCTCTCGGCTTCGTCCTGGGCGTGAACTACATCGGCCAGTCCGGCGCGCCGTACGGCCGGTCCTTCCGGGTCAATCTCAACCAGGGGCTGACGAGCTTTTATGGCGAAATCCCGGGCAGCCAGCGAACGCCTTTCCAGCACCTGCTCGACGTCAGGCTGGAAAAGACGTTCCGGGCCGGGCGCTTCCAGCCCAAGGCCTTCGTCGAGGTCTTCAACCTGACGAACGCCAACACGGCCCTCGGGATCGGCGCCACCCTGGGCACCGCCACCTACGGGCAGATCACGTCCATCCTGCCCCCGAGGACGGTGCGCCTCGGCGTGGGCACGAGCTTCTGAGCTCTCCGACGGCATTCGATTTCACGGGCGCCCGCGGTTTCGGCCGCGGGCGCCCTTCCTGAAAGCCTATGACCATGTCGCACAGACCGACAGGAAGAGGGCCGAGGGACGCCAAGGCCCTGGCCTCTTTCAAGGCCCTGCCGCGCGTCCCCCTCGTCTCGCCCGCGACCCCCGTCGAGCGGTGCGAGCGCCTCCGGGCGGCCCTGCCCGGCAGTCCCGAGATCTATATCAAGCGTGACGACGTCCAGCCTTTCCTCTGCGGCGGGAACAAGCTGCGCAAGCTCGAGTTCGTCATGGCCGACGCCCGGGCCCGGGGGGCGACGACGGTCCTGACGACGGGCGGCACCCGCTCCAACCACGCCCGGATCACGGCCATGGTCGCCCGGCGGCTCGGTCTGGGGTGCGCCCTCGTCCTGAACGGGGAGGACCAGCCGTCGCCGCGGGGGAACTTCCTTCTCGACCGGCTCATCGGAACCGAGGTCCACTTCGTCGCCGGCCGGGCGGAGCGCGAGCCCCGGGCCCGTGAACTCGCCGCCGAGCTCGAGCGCCGCGGCGAGCGCGTCTACGTCGTCCCGCTCGGCGCGTCCGACGCCGTCGGCTCCTTCGGCCTCGTCGCCGCCGTGGAGGAACTGGTCCGAACGTCCGCCTGCCCGGCCGGGGGCTTCGACGCGATCGTCGTCTCCTCGTCGTCCGGGGGGACGCAGGCCGGCCTCGAGGTCGGCAAGAGGCTCTTCGGCTTCGACCGGACGCTCGTCGTCGGCGTCAGCCCCGACAATCCGGCGGCCGAGATCAAGGGCTCCGTCGCGCGGGCGATGACGCCCATGCTGGCGGCCCTCGGCTTGGACGAGCCGGGGTTCGAGGACGGGCTGACGGTCGACGACGCCTACGCGGGCGAGGCTTACGGGGTCCCGACGGAAGGGTCCCGTGAGGCGTGCCGTCTGTGGGCGGAAACGGAGGGCATCCTCCTCGACCCGGTCTACACGGCCAAGGCCTCGGCCGCCCTGTTCGATTACGTCCGCAAGGGCGTGTTCAAGCCGTCCCAGCGCGTTCTCTTCTGGCACACGGGCGGCCTCGTCAATCTCTTCGACGGCCAGGAGGCTTGAGCGGAGGCCGGCGGAGCGGCGCCGTCGTCAGGGGCAGCTCAGCTTCTTCAGGAGCGCGGCCTTGACGAGCTTGAGGGACTGGGGATCGACCCTGTCGAACGTGCAGAAGACGGGGATGCGGCCGGCGGCGAGCTTCTTGACGTCCTCGAAGACCGGCGGCGTCGCCAGGAGCACATCCGACGCTTCGAGGACGGCCCGGGCCTTCTCCGTATCCGAATAGACCGAGGTCCGGATATTGATCTTGCGTCCGAACACGGACCGCAGGAGCTCCCGGTAGAGAGGCACGGACTCCTGGTCGCGGCTGATGAAGCCGAACCGGGAGGACTTGTCGTAAGAGCTGATCTTCGCGAGCGTGTCCGGCGACATGTTGGTGATGAGCGTGTTGACCTCTATGGCGAGGTCCCCGACGATGTCCGCGACCTCGTTGACATGGAAGCCCGTCGTGACGATGCCCAGGAGCTCCGCCTCCCCCGCCGCCGCCACGAGCTCCTCCCGGAGGTCCGAGACCAGGACCGGCTTGACCCGGATGCCGGCGGCCTGGGCGAGCGTCTGCGAGATCTCCCGGATCTGGGGCAGGTTGCATTCGGTGAAGATGACGTACTTCCGGGACCGGTCGATGGCCACGCCGGAGAGGATGGACTCGACGAGGGCCCGGATCTCTTCGACGGTCCTCCCTTCCTGGAGAAGACCGACGACGTCCCGCTGGATGAGGGCCTCGGGGCGAAGCGGCGCCTCCGGCTTGCCCTGGGACGGGCCCTTGAGCTTGCCGAGGGCGTCCTTGTGAAGCGTGGCCACGGTGCCCCGGCCCGGACGCATGGCGACGAGCTGTTCCCTCTCGAGCTCCTTGTACGCCTTGCGGACGGTCTCGAAGTTGATCTTCAGTTCGTCGGCCAGCTCGACGACCCCCGGGAGGCGGTCCCCGTCGCGGATGGCCCCGGTCGAGATGAAGTACTTGGTCAGGTCCTTGATCTGCAGAAAGAGCGGCATCCGGCTCTTCTTGTCGATGAACCACTTGATCATATCGTCCCTCGCCGCTTGCCGGTCATTCTATCCGACGCGCCGGCCGTTTTTCAAGGCCCCTCCGCCCGAGCCCCGGCTCTTTTCAATCCAGCCGGCCCAGGACCGGCGCGAGGACGCTCTCGGGCTCGAACAGGACCCCGCCCTTGACGACGCGGTGGACGGCCCTTATCCGACGGATGTCCTCCAGGGGATCGCCGTCGAGGACGACGAAATCCGCCAGCTTCCCGGCCTCGAGGGCGCCCAGGAGGTCGCTTCGCCCGATGGCCCGGGCGCCGTTGACCGTCGCGGCCCGGAGAACGTCCATGGGCGGCAGGCCGGCCTCGGCGAAGACCTCCATCTCCCTCCAAAGGGCGAAGCCGGGCAGGAGCGCGAACCCGACCTGGTCGGTGCCGGTGCTGAGGAGGCACCCCGCGTCATAGGCCATCCGGATGAACCGGCGGACCTTGGCCATGACCCCGGGGCCGTCGGCGGAAGAGGACTCGGCCCGCCGCTCTTCGAGCTTGGCCCAGGCTTCGGCGGTCAGGAACCGCCTCTCCTCCTCCAGGTGATGGCGGACGGGGTCGAGCGGTTCGGCGATGACGGCCGTCGGGGTCAGGATGACGCCGGACTCCGCGGCCAGCCGCAGGAGGTCCTTGATCTCGGGCCGGTCGAGATCGACCGAGGCCAGCCAGCGGTTGCGGTCCTTGACCGAGGCCCCGGCCGGAGTGACCTCCGGCAGCTCGAGGATGCCGTGGAAGATCTCGTCGATGCCCATGAGGATGGCTTCCCGCCAGGTCGCCGCCCCCAGGTGCCCGATGACCTTGACCCCGTGGAGGTGGCCGAACTCGATGGCCGTCCGGAGAAGGTCCCCCTTCAGGTTCGCATAGACCTTGACCGAGGTCGCCCCGGCCCGGATCCAGCTCTCGATCTTGAGGCGGACCTCCTCGGGGGTGCGGACGGGATTCATCCAGGCGACCGTCACCGGGTCGCCCTCGATGTAAGGCCCGGAATGGAAAACGCGCGGCCCGAGATAACGGCCGGAATCGACCCGGTTGCGGAACCCCATGTCCCCTTCGGGCTCCATGGATCCGGGGCTTCGCACCGTGGTCACCCCCGCGGCGAGGTAAAGGGGGCCCAGAAGGTCGCAGGTCGTGTGGCGCGTGACCAGTCCGCCGAACAGATGCCCATGGGAATCGATGAGCCCCGGGATGACGGTCTTCGTCCCGAAATCCACCGTCCGGAACCCGTCGGGAAGCCGCGCCTCCCGGGCCGGCCCAGTCCAGAGGATCTTGCCGCCCGCGACGATGATGACGGCGTCCCGGACGGTTCGGCCGGAGGCGGGGTCGATGAGGAGCCCGCAGCGGAAGACGGCGGACTCGGCCTGGGGAAGGATGCGCTTGGTTTGCGCCGCGGCGCCGCGCGCCGAGGCCCCGGACAGGGCGACGGCGGCCGCCAGCGCCAAGGCGACGCTCGCTCTCGTCCTCATTCGGCCCTCCTTGGAGAAATGCCCGCGGCCGGGCGGGCCCGCCGCCAGGGTTATATATTATTGTATATAAACATGTTTTTCAACCGGAGCCGCGGGGATGGACCTGTTCGCGTCGCGGAACGCTTGGCCCCGGCCTTCCGGCCCGGCCCGGGAACCCTTCCCCCCCGGTCACAGGGCCGTGGCGACGAACCCGGCGGCCGCGAAAAGGGCCAGGGCGGCCGAGGCGGCGATGAGGGCGTACGGGATCTGGGTCCGGATGTGGCTCACGACCGGAACGCGGGCGGCCATGCCCGTGACGATGCTCGTATCGGACAGGGGGGAGCAGTTGTCGCCGAAGACGCCGCCGCTGATGCAGGCGGCGAAGACGAGGGCCGGCTCGACGCCCATGGCGGCGGCCATCGGCAAGGCGATGGGGACGAGGATGGCGAACGTGCCGTAGGACGTGCCTGTGGCGAACGAGATGACGCAACCCAGGCCGAAAAGGAGAGCGGGCAGAAGAAAGGCCGGCAGCCCCTGCTTGGCGACGCCGGCCACGAACAGCCCGGTACCCAGCTGTCGGCTGACGTCCCCGAGCGTCAGGGCGAAGACCAGGAGCGCGGCGACCGGCAGGAGCTCTCCCATCCCCTTGAACAGGACGTCGAGAACGCCCTTGAAGCTCATGGCCCGCTTCGCCAGGACCAGCGCGCCGGCGACCGGGATCGCGACGACGGCCGCGTACAGCACCGAGGACGCCCCGTCGCCCTTGAGGATGTCCCCGCCTCCGGTGACGTAAAGGGCGGCGAAGACCCCGGCCAGCAGGACGGCCACCGGCGCGGCCATGAACAGCGGGCCCGGCGCGACGCCCGTCCGGGCGCCGCCGAGACCGGCGGCCTCGTCGCCCGGCGCGTCGGCCGGCGGGGCCCCGGCCGCGGCCGCCTCGTCGGCTCGCCGCATCGGGCCGATGGACAGCCCCGTGGCCATGACGACGCCGACAAGGGCCAGGCTGGCCAGGCAGTAGAAGTTGTACGGCAGGGCTCTGACGAGCAGGCGCATCGGCGACTCGACGTTCTGGGTCGCCAGCAGGCTCATGTAATAGGCCCCCCAGCTGTTGACGAGGACGATGGCCACGAAGTTGATGCTGACCGTGTGGAGGAAGTAGGCCAGGCGCTCCCGCGAGATCCCGAGCCGGTCGTAAATGGGCCTCATCAGGAACCCGTTGACCAGGATGCTCGAGTAGCTTTCGATGAATATGGAGACGCCGATGAGGAACGTCAGCGGGTAAACGCCGCGCTTGGACCGCAGGAGCCGCGTCCGCTCGACCCAGGAGATGAAGCCCTGAAAGCCGTTGGATTCCCGGATGAGGGCCAGGAGCGCCCCGACGAGCAGGCAGAACACGATGATCTCGATGTTGCCCTTGGCGGAACCGACCCGGAGGGCGTCGTCGACGGATTTGAAGAACGCGGGGAGGACGCGGCCGCCCGAGAGGACGATCTCCCCCAGCCATACCCCGAGGAAGAGCGCGGGAACGAGCTGTTTTTTCCAGAGGGCCAGGCCGATCGCGACGACCGGCGGGACGAGCGAGAGGGCGCCGAACGCGTGCGGCAACGGAGTCTCCTTGCGGGCGTCTTGAGAACAGACCATTATTCACGGAGCGGCCGTCAAAGGCAAGCGTCCCTCCCGGGTCCCCGGCGTGGATTTCCAGGTCCGCATCCGTTATGATAAGGCCCGATGGAGGAGGACCGGGAAGGTCAAGGAGGTCGAGCGTCATGAAGCCTTGCGCCGTTTGCCTGCTCCTCGTTCTGTCGATGTCCCTGTCGGCCGCGGCCGGCCCCCAGGGGCCTCCGGCGTCCAAGCCGCCCGTCAAACCGGTGGAAACGGCCCCGGTCCCGTCGGGCCCCCCCGGGGTCATCGCCGAGAGCCCCGTCGTCACCCGGCATACGATCACGATCGGCGGGAAGCCGCTGAGCTACACCGCGGCCTGCGGGATGATGCCGATCCGCGAGAACGGCAAGCTCATGGCCCACATCTTCTATATCGCCTATGCCAAGGACGGCGTGAAGGACCGCGAGGCGCGGCCGATCCTGTTCTCCTTCAACGGCGGCCCGGGCTCCGCGTCGCTCTGGATGCACCTGGGCTTCACCGGGCCCCGGATCGTCGTCTTCGAAGAGGAGGGCTGGATCCCCAAGCCCCCGTTCCGCCTGGCCGACAACGAGCACACGATCCTCGACGCGGCGGACATCGTCTACATCGACCCGGTGGGGACCGGATACAGCCGGATGATGCCGGGCGAGGACGCGCACAAATACCACGGGGTGATCGAGGACATCCAGTCCATCGGCGAATTCGTCCGGATGTATCTTCACCGGAACGGACGCTGGAACTCGCCCAAATACGTCATCGGGGAAAGCTACGGGACCACGCGGGCGGCCGGATTGACCGGTTACCTGGCGGACCAGGGGATCTATCTCGACGGGACGATCCTCGTCTCGACCACGACCCTGGACGTCCTGCAGGGCGAGGAGCTTTCCTACATGACCATCCTTCCCCATTACACGGCCACGGCCTGGTATCACGGGAAACTCCCGGCGGACCTCCAGGCCAAGCCCCTCCGCGAGGTCCTGGACCTCAGCGAGGCCTTCGCCCAGGGAGAATACCTGAACGCCCTGGTCAAGGGGAACCGGATGACGGCCGAGGAGCGGGCCTCCGCCCTCCGGAACACGGCCCGTTTCACCGGCCTTTCGGAGGCCTTCGTCCGGGCGGTCAACCTCCGCGTCTCCCGGACCCGCTTCCAGAAAGAGCTCCTCCGAAGCGAGAACCGGACCGTCGGGCGGCTGGACAGCCGTTACAAGGGCGTCGACAAGGAAGCCGCGGGCGAATCCCCCGAAAAGGACCCGGCCATGGACGCCTGGCTGGGGCCTTACACGATCATGGCCAACCGGTATCTCAAGCAGGAGCTCGGCTTCGACACGGACGAGGTCTATCACGTCTTCGGCAGCGTGTCCCCCTGGAAAAGCATGACCCGGCCCGCGGGGTCGCCCTCGGGGATGCCCGGCGCCCGCCCCGTTTCCGGCGTCGGGGAGATGCTCCGGGCGGCCATGGGGAAGAACCCCCACCTCCGGGTGCTGGTCCTGGAGGGATATTACGACGGCGCCTGCGATTACTTCGGGGCGGTCTACACATTCGCCCACCTCGATCCCGAAGGGGAATTCACGGACCGCATCGAGTTCGCTTTCTATGAATGCGGGCACATGATGTACGTCCGGAAAGCCGACCTGGCCAAGGCCGGCCGCGACCTGGCCGCCTTCATCGCCGGCGCGGCGCGGAGGTGATCCCTTCCGCCCGGCTGGGACAAGCGGGGCGGGCCGTTTCTTGACGCCCGCCGGGCGCGGCCGGTATCATGGGCCGCGAAAGAAGGGAGCATGTTCACCTCGCGACGGCGTCCGCTCTTCGAAGCTCTTTGCCTGGCCGCGGCGGCGGGTTCCCTGATCATCGCGCCCATCGCCTGCCGGCGACAGCCGGCGCCCGCGCCCCCGGCCCCGGTCTGGACCGTCCAGTCGAGCGGCACGGACGCGAGCCTGCGCGGCGTTTCGGCCGTCGACGACCGGACGGCCTGGGCCAGCGGCGCGAACGGCACGGTCCTCAGGACGGTCGACGGGGGAGAGACGTGGAGCGCGGTCCCCGTCGCGGGCGAGGAAGCCGCCGACTTCCGCGACATCGAAGCCTTCGGCCCGGACGACGCCGTGGTCATGGCCATCGCCCGGCCGGCCAAGGTCTTCCGGACCAAGGACGGCGGAAAGACCTGGGCGCGGACCTTCTTCGACGACTCGCCGGGGATATTCCTCGACGGCATGGCCTTCTTCGACGAGCGGAACGGGCTGGCCGTCGGCGACCCGATGGACGGCCGCTTCTTCCTCGTCGCCACGGCGGACGGCGGGGAGACCTGGGCGCCCTTGCCGGCGGGGTCGCGGCCGTCGGCGGCGGAAGGGGAGTCGGCCTTCGCCGCATCGGGGACGAGCCTGGCCGTTCTCGGCCGGGGCCGGATCTGGCTCACGACAGGGGGCGCCGTCTCCCGCGTCTGGCGTTCGGAGGACCGCGGCGCCCGCTGGGAAGCCGTCCCCTCGGCGCTCCTGGAGGGCCTCCCGTCGGCGGGCGGCTTCGGGATCGCGTTCCTCGATGGGCGGACGGGCGTCACGGTCGGCGGCGACTACAGGGCCGAGGACGCGTCCGCCGGCAACGCGGCGGTCACCGCCGACGGCGGCCGGACCTGGAGGGCCGTCGGGGACAAGCGGCCCGGCGGTTTCCGGGAGGCCGTGGCCTTCGTCCCGGGCTCGAAGCCGCCGGTCGCGGTCGCGGTCGGCCCGTCGGGTTCGGACATCTCGCTCGACCTGGGCCGGACCTGGTCCCCGGTCGCCGGCCCGGCGGGTTTCCACGCCCTGTCCTTCGCCAAGAGGGGTTGGGCGGGCTGGGCCGTCGGCCGCGGCGGCCTCGTCGCCCGGCTTCTCTTCTGAAGCCGCGCCGGCTTGACATCGGCCGGGCCGGGGCGCTATAAGAAACTCAAGAGGCGTCCGCATCCAACGTCATTATTCAGGAGGACCACATGTCAAGAAAACGGGCCGTTATCGCCTTGGGCCTGGCGGCGGTCGTCGCCCTGGCCTTCGCCGCGGCGCCGGCACGGGCCGACGTCTACATGAAGCAGAGGACCCACACGGACGCCTTCAAGATCATGGGCAAGGCCCAGCCGGAGAAGGACTCCGTCATGGTTTTCTGGCTCGCCGAGGGCAAGGCCAGGACGGACAACGAAGGCGACAACACCTCGACGATCTTCCTGGCCGACAAGAAGCTCATCTACGCGCTCGACCACAACAAGAGGCAATACTCGGAGACCCCCCTCGACTTCGACAAGATGTTCGAGGAGGCCGCCGCGGCCCGGGAGCCCAAGGACTCGGAAGAGGCCGAGGCCATGAAGAAGATGCCCGGCTTCATGAAAAACATGATGAAGGGCGTCATGGGCGGCATGTCGGCCAAGGTCACCGAGACCGGCGAGACCAAGACGATCGGGAACTGGGCGTGCCGGAAGTACCTCATCGACATGACCATGATGGCCGGCGAGATGAAATCGGAGGCCTGGGCCACCGAGGACCTCAAGATCGACTACGGCCTGGCCTTCGCGATGGCCAACGCCATGATGGCCGCCCAGCCCGGCTTCGACAAGGTCCTCCAGGAGATGAGGAAGGTCAAGGGCGTCGTCGTCTACCAGACGGCCACGACCACGATGATGGGCGCCGAGGTCGCCTCGACGACCGAGCTCCTCGAGTGCTCGGACAAGAGCTCCCCGGCCGGGACCTACGACATCCCCGCCGGCTACAAGAAGGTCAAGGCCGTCCGCGGCATGTAGGGGCCGGCCCGGCGGGCCTAGACGCCCTCGCTCGTCTCGAAGAAGTAGGCGCCCAGGAAGAGCATCAGGGCGGAGAACCCGGCCATCGCGGCCAGGTCGACGACGACGGGCAGCGCCGAGGTCCCGGTCAGCGCCCCGCGCAGGCCGTCGACGCCGTAGGTCAGCGGGTCGGCGTAGGACAGGGCCCGGATGATCCAGGGGAAGTTCTCGAGCGGGGTCAGGGCGCCGGACAGGAAGAAGAAGGGGAAGACGACGAAGTTCATGACGATGCCGAAGCCCTGCATGTCCTTCATCCGGGAGGCGAAGACGAGGCCCAGGCCGATGAAGGTGAACGAGATGAGCAGCATGAACACGAGCCCGGCCGCCAGCGCCGCGGGGCCGCGGAAGCGGAAGCCCATGACGAGCGAGGCCCCGAAGATGAGCAACCCCTGGAGCATGGACGTGGTCGCGCCGCCGGCGATGCGGCCGAGGACGAGCGACACCCGGCTGACCGGGGCGACCATGATCTCCTTGAGGAAGCCGAACTCCCTGTCCCACAGGACGGACATGCCCTGCATGGACGAGGAGAACAGCAGCGTCATGCCGATGATGCCGGGGGCCAGGAAGCCGATGTAGCCGGCCCCGCCGTCCATCCCCGGCACGGGCATCCTCCGGAAGCCGAGGCCGAGGAAGATCAGGAAGAAGACGGGCATGGCCAGCGAGCCGAAGAGCCGGGACTTGGCCCGGACGTAGCGGATCATCTCCCGCCGCCACAGGACGTAGACGGCCGTGCCGTGGATCCTCACGCCCTCCTCCGTTGATGGTGCATGACCCGGGCCCGGTTACGCTCGCCGGCCGTGGCCTCCCGCTCGCGGATGGTCCGGCCGGTGAAGTGGAGGAAGACGTCCTCGAGGCTGGGCTTGCGCAGGTTGACGCAGCTGACCGCGACGCCGTGCCGCCCGGCCATCACGACGAGGTCGGGGATGCGCCTCTCGCCCCTCTCCATGGTCAGGGACAGGACGTCCTCGCGGAGCTTGGACCGCTTGATCCAGGCCTCGCGGCCGAGGGCCTCGAGGAAGGCCGCCGCGTCGCCCTCGAGCTCGAGCGAGACGACGTCGCCGCCCAGGGCGTCCTTGAGCCGGGCCGGCGTGTCGAGGGCCGCGAAGGCGCCGTGGTCCATGATGGCCACGCGGTCGCAGAGGAAGTCGGCCTCCTCCATGTAATGGGTGGTCAGGATGATCGTCACCCCCGACTCCTTGTTCAGCTTCCGGACGTAGTCCCAGATGTGGCGGCGCGTCTGGGCGTCGAGGCCGAGGGTGGGCTCGTCGAGGAACAGGACCTCGGGCCGGTGGGTCAGGCCCCGGGCGATCTCCAGGCGCCGCTTCATGCCGCCCGAGTACTTGTCGACCAGCACGCCGGCCTTGTCGGTGAGCTCGACCAGGGCCAGGACCTCGTCGATGCGGCGCCGGCGCTCGGCCTTGCCGAGGCCGTACATCATGGTGTGGAACTCGAGGTTCTCGCGGCCGGTCAGGCGGCCGTCGAGGGCCGGCTCCTGGAAGACGATGCCGATGCTCTTGCGCACGGCGTCGCGGTCGCGGGCGACGTCGAAGCCGGCCACGACGGCGGAGCCCGCGGTCGGCCGGAGGAGGGTCGCGAGCATGTTGATCGTCGTCGTCTTGCCGGCCCCGTTCGGGCCGAGAAGCCCGAACAGCTCGCCCTCGGCGACGGCGAACGAGACGCGGTCGACGGCGGTGAAGCCGTCGAACGTCTTGACCAGGCCTTCCACGCGTATGGCGTCCAATTCGGCGTTCCTTCAAAGGAGCCATGATACCACTTTTCCCGGCCGGGAGAAGGCCGGGCCGGCGGCGGTTTTCTCTTTTCGGGCGGATTGTTTTATAATCCGAGGACTGGTGAGGCTCCCCATGAGCGAACGCCGACGCCCGATGCCCTCCGACGACGCGACGGTCCGACGGCGTTTCCTGAAGGCCGGCAGCGCGATCTGCGGGATCATGGTTATAGCGGCCCGGCTCTTTTTCCCCGGCGGCCTGGCCGCCGCGGCCAGCTCCGCCGCTCCGGGCGAAGTCGCCGCGCAGCCCCCGAGCGGCAGGGCTCCCACTCCCTCACAACTTCTCGTCCGCGGAGGCCCCATGACGGACATCGGATCCCGGCTCCCCGGGCAGGTCCTCGGCTGGAAGGCGTCCGGCCAGGACGCGGTCTACGACCGCAAGACCCTTTACGACTACATGGACGGCGGAGCGGAGGTCTACCTGGCCTTCGATTTCCGCGGGGTCTTCGTCCGCAGGTACGCCGACGACGCGGCGGACGAGATCGTGCTCGACATCTACGACCTGGGCTCGCCGGCCGAGGCCTTCGGCATGTTCTCCCTCGACCGCCAGGACCCGGAAGTAGAGATCGGCCAGGGCTCGGAGTACGGCCCGGGACTGCTCCGGTTCTGGCGCGGCCGCCACTTCGTCTCGATCACCGTCGCGGGCGACGAGGACAAGGCCGAGGCGGCCGTCCTCGAGCTGGGGAGGGCCGTCGCGCCGCTCCTCGGGCCGGACGGCGACCCGCCGGCCATGGTCGCCGCCCTCCCGGCCGAGGGCCTGATAGCGGACCGGACGTCCTACTTCCACGACCACGTCCACCTCAGCAACCGCTATTTCGTCTCTCCTGAGAACGTCTTCGGCCTCGACGCCGCGACCTCCTGCGCTTTGGCCGAGTACGCCCTCGGCGGCGACGGCCGCGCCCGTCTTCTCGTCGTCCGCTATCCCTCGGCCGAACGGGCCCGGTCCGCCGAGGCCTCGGCCCGGCGGTCGCTCCTGCCCGGGGCGGGGGACGACGGGACGGCCGCCGCGGGGAAAAAAGGCTGGGCGGCCGTCCGGACGCGGGAGAACGTCCTGGCGGCCGTGTTCGAGGCGCCGTCGAAGGAATACGCCGGGCGGCTCGCGGACGCCGCCCTCCGCCCGGCCAAGTGAGGTGACCATGCGCTCATCCATGACCCGCCGCGATTTCATCCGGGGCACGGCCGGGGCCGTTCTCGGCGCCTCGGCCGCCGCCGCGCTCGGCCAAGCCGCCGCGGTCCCCGCCGGGAAGACGCGCGTCGTCCTCGTCCGCCATCCGGACGCCCTGGACGCGAGCTCGGCCTTCAACAGGCCGGTCATCCAGCGGATGCTCGACGAGGCCGTCACGAAGCTCCTCGACGCGTCCGACCCGGTCGACGCCTTCAAGCGGCTGGTCAAGCCCGAAGACTTCGTAGGCATCAAGACCAACGTCTGGTCCTTCCTGCCGACCCCCGCCCCGGTCGAGCAGGCCCTCAAGCGCCGGGTCATGGACGCGGGGGTGGCCGAGACGGCCATCGGCCTGGACGACCACACCGTCCGGACCAACCCGCTGTTCGTCAAGGCGACGGCCCTGATCAACGTCCGGCCCGTCCGGACGCACTACCTGGCCGGCATGTCCGGCTGCATCAAGAACTACATCATGTTCGCCGAGTCCCAGGAGGCCCACCACCCCGACAGCTGCGCCTCGCTCGGGTCGAACTTCCTTCTGCCGCAGGTCAAGGGCAAGACGAGGCTGAACGTCCTCTGCGCCCTGACCCCGCAGTTCCACGGCCGCGGCCCGCACAACTTCAGCCGGCGCTACGTCTGGAACTACAAGGGCCTCATCGTCGGCACGGACCCGGTGGCGGTCGACGCGACGGGCCTGAGGCTCATCATGGCCAAGCGCCGGATCGAGCTGGGCCCGGACCAGGAGGTCCCGCCCGTCCCCAAGCACATCCAGATCGCCGACACCAGGTACGGCATCGGCACGGCCGACCCGGACAAGATCGAGCTGGTCAAGCTGGGCTGGCTTGACGATGTCCTGATCTAGCCCGGCCGTCCATGAAAAGGAGGGCGCGCATGTCCACGACGAAGGCCGTCCCGCGGTTCCTTCTGGCTCTGGGGCTCGTCGCGGCGGCCGCCGCGGCCGACCCGACGGGCGGGGGAGAGGAGGCCGGGCGCCTGGCCTTTCTCGGCTCGGCGCTCTGGACCAAGGCCCATGACATCGAGGTCCGCGGCGGTTTCGCCTATTGCGCCTTCCTCGACGGGCTGAAGGTGCTCGACCTGGCCGACCCGGGACGCCCCAAGCCCATCGCGGACCTGCATCTCGGCGGCGGGTTCGCCGTGGCCCTGGCCGGGGACTTGGCCTTGGTCGCGGCCGGGGAGCGGGGCCTGGCCGTTATCGACGTCGCCGATCCCAAAGCCCCGGTCCTGAAGGGCCTCGTCGCGACGCCGGGCCCGGCCCGCGACGTCGCGGTCGGCGGCGCCGTCGCCTTCGTGGCCGCCGGAACGGGCGGCGTCGTGGCCGTGGACTTCAGCCAGCCGTCGGCGCCGAAGACCGTCGGCGCCTGGGATTCCCCGGGCCAGGCGAACGGGCTCGCTCTCGACGGCCGGACCCTCTTCGTCGCCGACGGCGGCGCCGGGCTGGCTGTCGTCGACGTCTCCGAGCCGTCCGGGCCCAGGCCGGTCGGGGCCCTCGATACCGACGGCACGGCCGAGAGCGTCGCCCTGGCCGGCGCCTGGGCCTATGTCGCCGACGGCACGGGAGGCCTCAAGGTCGTCGACGCGACAGAGCCGGCCGCCCCGAAGCTCGCCGCCTCCCTCGTCACTTCCGGCTACGCCCGAAGCGTCTCGGTGAGCGGCCGGCGCCTGGGGGTCGGCTGCCTCTACGACGGCGGCTACCAGATCTTCGACATCTCCGCACCCGGCGCTCCGGCCCTCCTCTCGACCAACAAGTACACCATGTACAACGAAGGCTGGCGGGTCGTCCTCGAGGGCGACAGGGCCGTCGTCGTCGATTGCTTCTCCGGGATATTCTTCGTCGACATCGCCGATGCGGCCGAACCCAAGGTCACGGCCAGCCTGCCGACGCCCAGCACCGTCGTGGCTGTCTGCGGGCGAGGCCGCTACGCCTACGCGGTCGGGGAGCTCTCGGGGGTCATGGCCGTCGATGTTTCCGACCCCGCCCGGCCGGCGCCCGCCGGCGTCACGAGCGCGTTCCGCGGCGTTCAGGGCATCACCGCGGCGGGGGACCGCGTCTACGTCACCGACCGCTGGTCCGTCCGGGTCTTCGACGTCACCGACCCGGCCAAGCCCCGGCCGGGGAAGGCCTTGACCTTCAAGGAAGGCATCCCGCGCGCACTCGTCGTCCGGGGCGGCGCGGGCTATCTCACGGCCGACAACTTCGGCTTCTACACGCTCGACTTCACCGACCCGGCCCTGCCGAAGATCGCCGGCTCGGTCAGGATGCCCGGCTTCACCTACGGGCTGGCCGTCTCGGGCGACATCGCCTACCTGGCCAACAGCGACACCGGCCTCCACGCGATCGACGTCAGGAAGCCCGAGGCGCCGGCCGAGATCGCCGCCTTCAAGCTGGCCGGGGAGCCGACCGGGCTGGCCGTCCGCGGATCGCTCGCCTTCGTGGCCTCCGGCCCCGAGGGCCTCATCGTCGTCGATATCGCCCGGCCCGAAGCGCCGAAGGTCCTGGGGACGGCGGGCGTGGACGATTTCGCCGGCGCCGTCGCCCTGGACGGCGAGTTCGCCTATGTCGCCGACGGCCTGGCCGGCGTCAAGAAGTTCGATATCTCCGCTCCGGCTTCACCCAAGCTCGTCGCGTCCTACGACACGCCCGGCGAGGCCCAGGGCCTGTGCCTGCTGGGCGAGACCATCCTCGTGGCCGACACCTATTCGCTGATCCTGCTGAGATAGCCGGCGCCGGTCCTTGACCACGGCCCGACGGCGCGTCTATGATATGACCGCGTCACGCGCCGGAGATCCCCCGGGCCGGTCGCCGGGCGGGCCGGCGGGAAAGGAGCGAAGGGGATGACGATCAAGCTCAAGCGCGCTTATGAGCCGGCCGCGAAGGCCGACGGGCTCCGCATCCTGGTCGAGCGGCTGTGGCCGCGCGGCCTGACCAAGGAGAAGGCGGCCGTCGACGAATGGTTCAAGGAGGTCGCGCCGACGCCGGAGCTCCGCAAGTGGTACGGCCACGACCCGGCCAAGTGGCCGGAGTTCCGCCGCCGCTACGCGGCCGAGCTGAAGGCGAACCGCGGCGAGGTCGAACGGCTCCGGGCCCGGATCGGCAAGGGCCCGGTCACCTTCGTTTACGCGGCCAAGGACGAGCTCCGAAACGGCGCCGTCGTCCTGAAGGACTTTCTCGAGCGCCGGTCCTGATCGCGCGCCGCCAGCGTCGGCGACGAGGACGATCGAGTCGATGCCGGCCACGACCTCCTCCTTTCTCCTCCTTCCTGCAACAAGGTAAGCGGCGGTAACAGCGAAGGGGAAAGGCCCGCATTAGGCCGGCTTCACCTCCTGGTTTTTGCCCGCGGGTCCGCCGGAACCCTTGACTTTTCGGAGAATAGTAATTACAGTAATTACATAATGAACACGAAAGAGCTCAAGGTCGCCAGGATCGGAAACTCCCGCGGGGTGCGGCTGCCCGCCCGATCGCTCAAACGCTACGCGGTCGGGTCCGCCCTGATCATGGAGGAAAGGCCGGAGGGGATCCTCCTCCGGCCCGCGGTCGGCGTTCCGGCGAAGCTTTCCTGGGAGGACACGGCCCGCGAGATGGCCGCCTCCGACGAAGACTGGAGCGAATGGGATGCCCTGGCCGGGGATGGATTGGGCTCGGTCCCCTGGGCGCCGGGCAAAAAAGCGAGGGTCGGCGAGAAACGGGTCCCATACGGACATAAGCCCTCGGCCCGCGGCGAACCCGTCAAGCGCTACGAGATACGATGGGCGGACCTTGACCCCGCCCGAGGAGCGGAGATGGCCAAGAGAAGGCCTGTCGTCGTCGTCAGCCTGGACGCGCTGAACGAACGGCTGGAGACCGTCACGGTCTGTCCGCTCACCAGCCGGCTCCACCCGGGCTGGCGAAGCCGGGTCCCGGTCCGCTGCGCCGGCCGCGCCGCCGAGGTCGCGGTCGACCAGATCAGGACACTCGGCAAGTCCCGGCTAGGGGCACGGATCGGCTCTCTTTCGGAAGCAGAGGCGGCCGCGCTCCGGAGTCTCATTACCGAGATGTACGGGGAGTGATCCGCTCCGTACCGGCCCCGGCTTGAAAGCCGCCCCGCGGCAATGATGGATTCGGAAGGGGAGGGGACGGGCAGAGA
Organism: Acidobacteriota bacterium; assembly: GCA_029569255.1. Taxonomy (GTDB): domain Bacteria; phylum Acidobacteriota; class Aminicenantia; order Aminicenantales; family Saccharicenantaceae; genus RBG-16-66-30. The sequence continues at coordinate 51,923 of JAKQUO010000004.1, forward strand.
GGCTCGCATGACACAGCCGCAGTCGCCGACAGCCGCGCTCGAAGGACTCCCCGCACCGAAGGTCGACCATATCGACCTGGTCACCGTCAAGCTGCCGTTTCCGGCTCAGGCGGGAAGGTTCCTGGGCATGACCGCTTTTGGGGCCTATGATATGGCGTGGAATATGCGAGAGGGATTGAACTTCCGATCGAACGGGTCTAAGTCAAGAGGTCGCGCGCACCGGCCACGCGGACCGTGATCGCCCCGAAGCGCCGCTCGTAAGCCTTCCGGATCCCCGGACAGACGAGGGTGTTCCGACCGCGAGGATAGGCCGCGCGGAAGACGGCCAAAGAGGCCGGATCGAAGCGGTCGGGATTGATCTTGCATTCGAACGCGTCGACGTCCCTTCCGCGCCGGAGGACAAAATCCACCTCGCGGCCGGACTTGTCGCGCCAATAGAACAGCCCCTCCCCGCTTGTCGCGGCCCGAAGGGTGTCCAGGATCAGATGCTCCCAGAGCAGTCCGCGATCGTCGTCGCGGATGTCTTGCCAGCCCCGGGCGTAGGTGACGAACCCCGTATCGAACCCATAGACCTTGGGCCGCTTCAAGAGCTCCCTCGGCCCGCCGCCGTGATAGGGCGGGATGATCGAAAGGGCGCAGGCGACGCTCATGGCCTCGAGATAGGCCTTGACCGTCTGGCGGCTGATGTCGCATTCCTTTGCCAGCGTCGTGTAGTCTGCCAGCCCGCCGCTCGTCCTGAGCATGAGTCGAAAGAGGTTGAGGAAACCCGTGCGCTCCCGGACGGCGAACAACTCCTGGATATCCCGGGCGTAGAAGCTCTCCAGCCATTCCGAGAATAGCGTTTCATCCTTGCCGGGGCTGAGCAAGAACTCGGGGAGGCCGCCATGATGAAGCCGGCGGTCGAGGTCGGCGACGCCGAAATCGTCCTCGCATTCGGTCCAGAGGACGGGCGTCAATTGGAGGACTTGCTTCCGGCCGGTCAGCGCGTCCCTGAACTTACGCGTCGCCGCCAAGGTGGACGAGCCGGTCGCGAGTATGCGCAGGCCGCTGAAGCCATCGGCGGCGATCTTTAGGACGCGGCTCGGATCGGCCAGCTTGTGGACCTCGTCGAGGACGATGACGGCCGTTCGGGGCTGGGCCCGGAAGAACAGCTCGGAATCCTCGAGGCGCCGGGCGTCCGAGGGCAAGTCGCAGTTAAGATAGATGGTATCGGACAGCATCTTCGCCAAAGTCGTCTTCCCGACGCGGCGGACGCCTGCCAGCCAGACGATCGGGCGCTTCTGCCAAGCCTCCCGGATCCGCTTCAGCCAATAAGGACGGGGAATCATGGTATTATAAATAACATCTAGACGGCTAGATGTCAATTATTATTTCGCCGTTAATTGGTCTGCTTCAGCGTCCAGAGGGCTGAACAAGCGGGAAGGCAATATCTTGAGTCCGGGAATCATTGGAGCCGGCGAGACAAATCTAACCTCCGACCTGCTGATTCGAATGAATAACGCGATCCTATTGATCGGATTCACGAATCCTGGGGCCCTGGCCATGCGAGGACGAGCTCAATATATAGGCCGGACCGATCGCATGCTGGCGCAGAAAGACCTTCCCGGCGTTGATAACGAGCAAGGGCTCGCGCAGGATCGAAAGGTTATCGAGGGGATTCTCCGCATAGGCGACCATGTCCGCGTCCATGCCCGGTTCAAGCCTTCCTTTGGCGGAGGAGATCCTCAAGCAGTCCGCGGCCACGGTGGTGGCCGACCGGATGGCATCCAGGTTTGAGAGGCCCGCCGAGGCCAGTTCGAGGATAATCATGGGAATTTGCTTTTCCGGCCGGGCGAGCCCTCTCGCCTGAGGTAAACGGAATCAACCCTTCCCATCACGGATTGAGGATAGGTCTGTCGCCGGCAGTTGTCAAGAATCCGAAACCGCATCCCTCCTCCGCCTCCCCATCGTCAGCTGCTCGTACTCCCCGCTCTCTTCGCCCGCCGTCAGGGCCGTCTGTTCGAAGACATGAGCCTGCGGCGGCTTCTCCGCGACGAACGTCAGCTTCAGGTGACAGATGAATTTGCGCGTTTCTTATAGATTTATTTAGCATGGCCGGCCTCCAATGACTTCTGTCGCGCCGCCGGGCGCTCTAGGAGCCTTTGCCGGCGACGATCTTATAGCGGCGGACGAAGATGTCGTTCCCGTCCTCAGGCGTCTCGATCGTATAGAAGGATCCGTTGCGGGCCAGGGCCCGCGGTTTGCTCGGCGCCATCAGGAAGTCCCAGCCGTCGTATTTCGGCAAGCGCGTTCGGCCCCGGAAGCGGCCCTCCCGGTCAAAGACGTCCCCGACGAGGGTTCCCTCGCCGGGCAGGCTTTCGAACGTCACCACGAGAACGTAGTCGGGATCGAGAAGAAAGATGTCGGCGATGGGGGGCATCCGCTCGGGGATGTCCGTGAACGTCTTGAATTTCGCGTCATTGGCCTTGAAGACGCCGATCTCTTCTTCCGTGACCTTCCTCGGATCGCCTCTCTTGGCGATTGTCCGGATGAGCTGTCCTTCGGGCGAAACGACGTGGATCTCGTAGCGGTCAGTCGAGGCGTACCAGAGGTTCCCTCGATCGTCGATCTGGAACTTGACCTGGCGGCGATAGGCGTCCCCGTGATAGACGCCCCGGCTGTCCCGCGTCAGACCCCATTCGTACTCGTGGATCTTCAAGAGGGGCTTTCCTTGCGGCGAGCCTTTCGTCAGGGTGAGCAGCTGCCGGTCGCGAGTGTTGGCCAGGAACTCCGTGACGATGAGATAGATGTTCCCGGCGCGATCCAGGCGGAAATCGTCGCCCCAAAGAGCGACCTTGGAAACGTTCAGGAGCTTGAAATCCCCGTCGAAGACGGTCAGCCTCCTTTGGCGGCCGTCGAGAACGAGGAGCCGCCCGTCCGAGGCGAACTCGGGGTCGAAGAACCCGAACTCCCCGGGCCCCTGTCCGGGTCGAAAGTCCTTGCGGAGCGTTTCCTTTCCCGAAGCGTCGAACCGGACAAGCGTGTTGGTCTTTCCGGTGAAAACGTGGATCTCGCCCCGGTCATTGACCCGAAGCGCGAACGGCGTCCAGTCGGACTCGCGGAGACTCAGGTCCTGAACGAACTTGATTTCCAGCACCGGGCCGACCGGCTTCGCGTCGTTGACGATCTCGACGAAATCCGCCGCCTTGGCGACGAGCTGCCGTCCCGGCTTCTGGGCGATGAGGATGTCCGCGCTGGCCGACAAGACGAAGATCACCGCCAAAATGACGGGTTTGTGTCTCATGGGATGCCCCCTGGATCCGCGCTCATCCAGTATACCACAGCGCTGGGGCGAGCTCAATGCTCGCCCGGCTGAGCCGTGCCGTGTCCTACGGATGAAGGAGGCCAAGCCCGGAATCCCGGTAATCATAGGAATTTGCTTTTACGGCCGGGCGAGCCCTCCCGTTGATATCGGCCCCGGCTTGACTGCCGCTCCACGGCAATGATGGATTCGGAAGGGGATTCGTCGCCCCGTTCGGGACGAGCGTCTACACCTGGACCGACAAGGAGGCGATGCTTGTGCGCCTCGAGTCGGCGGGCGCCGCGCGGGGCTCAGCCGGGCCTGAAGATCACCCGGCGCCGGCGGGGCCCGACGAGCGTGTAGTCGCCGCGTTCGGCCTTCTCGATCCTCTTGAGGGCCAGGTCCAGGAGGAGCCGGCGCTTCTCCGGGTCTCGCCGGGCCGTCTTCAGGTGTCTCCCGTGGCCCAAGCGGTCGCGGAGGAGAAGCGTTTCGACGGCGGACATCGGCTTCCTCGTCCGGCCGGTCGCGCTCATGACGCGCCCTTGCCCCCGAGGGCGTGCAGCTCGGCCAGCGGGGCCTCCGTGGCGCCGATCTTGGCCAGGATGTCTTTGATATTCACGGAGTTATGATAGCAGGGACGGTCCCGCGAAGACAAGCCCCGATTTCGAAGGCCGAAGCGACGCGAATATGTCCTGTTTTCGAGAGGCCCCGGGGCGGCTGCCCCGGACCGGCCGGGCGCCGCGCGGGGCTACCCGGGAGCGCCTGTTTCCGCTACAATCCACCCATGCCTTCCGACACCCAGGTCATCTTCTCCATGTCGCGGGTGGGCCGGGTCTTCCCGCCCAACCGCCAGGTCCTCAAGGACATCTCGCTCGGCTTCTACTACGGGGCCAAGATCGGGGTGCTCGGCCTCAACGGCTCGGGCAAGTCGACCCTGCTCCGGATCATCGCCGGGGCCGACACGGGCTTCAGCGGCGAGCTCGCCGTGAGCAAGGGCTACACGGTCGGGCTCCTCGAGCAGGACCCCCGGCTCGACCCGGGCAAGACGGTCATCGAGATCGTCCGCGAGGGCGTCCAGCCCATCGTCGACATCCTGGCCCGCTACGACGCCGTCTGCGACGGGATGGGCGCCCCCGAGGCCGACATGGACGCGCTGCTGGCCGAGCAGGCCCGGCTCCAGGAGGAGATCGACAAGCACGACGCCTGGAACCTCGACCACCACCTCGAGGTGGCCATGGACGCCCTGCGCTGCCCGCCGCCGGAAACGCCCGTGGAGGTCCTCTCGGGCGGCGAGCGCCGCCGCGTCGCCCTGACCCGGCTCCTGCTCCGGGAGCCCGACATCCTGCTCCTCGACGAGCCGACCAACCACCTCGACGCCGAGTCCGTGGCCTGGCTCGAACGGCACCTCCAGGAGTACAAGGGCACGGTCATCGCCGTGACCCACGACCGCTATTTCCTCGACAACGTGGCCGGCTGGATCCTAGAGCTCGACCGCGGCGAGGGCATCCCCTGGAAAGGCAACTACTCGTCGTGGCTGGAGCAGAAACAGGCCCGGCTGGCCGTCGAGGAGAAGGCCGAGTCGCGCCGCCAGCGGACGCTCGCCCGCGAGCTCGAATGGGTCCGCATGTCGCCCAAGGCCCGCCAGGCCAAGGGCAAGGCCCGCGTCACGGCCTACGAGAGGCTGCTCGGCCAGGACTTCGAGAAATACCGCGAGGACCAGGAGCTGCCCATCCCGCCGGGGCCGCGGCTCGGCGACGTCGTCATCGAGGTCGAGGGCGTTTCCAAGGCCTACGGCGACCGGGCGCTCATGGACGGATTGACCTTCAGCCTCCCGCCGGGCTCGATCGTCGGCGTCATCGGGCCCAACGGGGCCGGCAAGACGACGCTGCTGCGGATGATCACCGGGCAGGAAGCGCCCGACGCCGGCCGCGTCCGCATCGGCGAGACGGTCAAGATCGCCTACGCCGACCAGTCGCGGACGCTCGACCCCGGCAGAACGGTCTGGGAGGAGATCTCGGGCGGGGAGGAGCTCATCCGGATCGGCGGCCGGGAGATGAACACCCGGGCCTACTGCGCCGCGTTCGGCTTCGGCGGCGCCGACCAGCAGAAAAAGTGCGGGACGCTCTCGGGCGGGGAGCGCAACCGCGTCCACCTGGCCAAGGCGGTGGCCGCGGCCGGCAACGTCCTCCTCCTCGACGAGCCGACCAACGACCTCGACGTCAACACCCTGCGGGCCCTGGAGGACGCGCTGGAGGGGTTCGCCGGCTGCGCCGTCGTCGTCAGCCACGACCGCTGGTTCCTCGACCGCGTCGCGACGCACATCCTGGCCTTCGAGGAGGACGGCTCGACCCACTGGATCTTCGGAAACTTCTCCGAGTACCACGAGGACCTGAAGCGGCGCAAGGGCGCCGCTGCCGACCAGCCCCGCCGCCTCAAGCACCGGACGATCAAGCGCTGAGGCCGTCGAACCCGCCCTCCCAACGACGGCCATCAGGCCCGCCCCCGTATCCCGGAAGGCGTCGACCCGCTTGGCCGGCGCGCCGCGACCGGGGGAACGGCCGGCGCCTGTTTTTCTTGACACTCCCTCCCGGGCGGGACTATCATCCATCCTTCAACGTCACGCGGGAGGTTTTGTCATGAGGAATCGCGCCCTTGTCGCCGTCGTCGCCCTGGCCCTTCTGCTGTCCGTCGCGGCCAGCCCGCAGAGGAAGCCAGCCGCGCCGGCCGTCGATCCCGTCGTCCAGAAGATCATCGAGCTGGGGACGACCGATAATCAGGTCATGCGCTGGAACGACTACGCCAGCAACCGCTTCGGCGCCCGGGAGACGGGCTCCAACGCCTACAACGACGCTGTCGAGTGGGCCGCCTGGCAGTTCCGCCAGTGGGGACTCGAGGTCGAGCTCGACCCGGCCGGGGAGGTGCCTGTCGGCTTCAACCGCGGCCCCTGGTTCGGCAAGATGACCAAGCCGGCGGAAAAGCCTCTCCATTTCGGCACGCCCAGCTTCACGGCCGGCACCAAGGGCCGGGAGCGGGGGCCGGTCGCCGTCCTGAAGGCCGATCCGTTCTCCATCCCGGGACGGAACGCCACGCCCGAGCAGACAGAGAAGAAGAAGGCGGCGGTCGAGGAGGCCGTCGCCGAGATCAAGGCCAACCCCGGCGCCTTCAAGGGCGCCTGGGTCCTCATCGCCGGCGAGAACTCGGGCTTCGCCCGCGACGGCCGCAAGGGCACGCCCGAGTACTCCGACTCACAGCTCATCCCGAAGGTCACGGCCGCGCTGGTCGAGGCCGGGGCCCTGGGGACCATCCAATCGTCCAAGACGGACCCGTTCCGGATCCTCGACGGCTACGTCGCCTCCTGGGAGACGCTCCCCGTCCTGCCCGACATCAAGCTGGCCGAGGGCCAGTACGCCGAGATCAAGGCCCTGGCCGAAAAAGGCGAGCCGGTCGAGCTCGAGTTCGATATCCGCAACTGGTTCAAGATGGGCCCGGTCAAGTACCACAGCGTCGTGGCCACCCTGCGGGGGACCGAGTTCCCCGACGAATACATCGTTCTGGGCGGGCATTTCGACTGCTTCAGCGGCGCGACCGGCGCGGTCGACGACGGCTCCGGCTTCGCCCCGATGGCCGAGGCCATGCGGCTCATCGCGGAGGCCGGCGGCCGGCCCAAGCGCTCGATCGTCGTGATCCTCTTCGCGGCCGAGGAGCAGGGGCTCATCGGCTCGCAGGCCTGGCTCAAGAACCGGCCCGGCATCGCCGACAAGATCGTGTTCATGATCAACCGGGATGGCAGTCCCAGCGCCGTCACCGGGGCGTCCGTGCCGGAGACGTGGTACGCCGATTTCAAGGCCGTCACCGCCCCGCTCGTTTCGCTCAACCCGAAATGGCCCTTCAAGCTCGAGCGCGGCCTGCCCCGGGCCCACGCCACGAGCCCGGGCGGCACGGACTCGACGTCGTTCGAGGTGTTGGCCGTGCCGACCCTCCGCGTCATGACGGACTCGGACTACAACTACAACCACGCCTGGCACACCCTGGACGACCTGTACACGGAGCTGGTGCCGTACACGGAGCACCAGAAGCACTCGGCCCTGGCGACGGCCGTCATCGCCTACGGCGCGGCCAACCTGGCCAAGCCCCTGCCGAGACAGGGCGTTTACCTGGCCGACGGCCTGTACGCCGAGTTCGCCATCGGCTCGGCCGAGTCGCCGGTCCGCATCATGGCCAGCCTCGATTTCGTCAACGCGCCCCTCCAGACCGCCAACTTCGTCCGCATCGTGGAGGGCAAGGGCGGCCAGCGAGGCCCCGGCGGCTTCGGGCCCGGGCCCGGACCGGGGATGCGGCCGGGCGGGCCCATGGGCCCCGGCCAGCGCCCGGCGATCCCGCCCATCGGCGCGATCGACGTGCGGGGCGGCGTCGTCGCCGGGACGATCGTCTCCGACGTCCAGAAGTCCGTGGCCGTCCCCAGCCTGCCGCTCGGGCCGAACGCCGCGATCAAGCACGACGCCGCCGGCGTCCTCGGCCTCTCCGGCCCGAACTCGTTCCATCTCACGCTCGGGAAGCAGGCCGGGCTCGACAGGACGTCGACCGCGATCGGCCGGGTCATCGCCGGGCTCGATCTCCTGAAGACGCTGAAGAAGGGCGAGGCCATCCGGAGCGTCCGGATCACGCGCGTGGGCCAGGCGGCCCGCGACTTCAAGACCGACGACGAGGCCTTCCGGAAGCTGCTGGAGGCGAAACACTGAGGGGAGCCGGCCGCTCCCCTCAGATCCCGTCCATCGAGTCCAGGCGCTCGATCAGCTTGTAGAGGTCGGGGTCGCGCTCCAGCAGTTCCCGCCGGGTGTGGCCGTAGGCGATCTTCTGGTCGGCCAGCTTGTCCTCGGAAACGTAGGCCTCCACCCCGACGGCGAAGTACTCCATGACGTTGGTGTCGGAGTAGAAATCCAGGGTCAGCCGCTCGGCCTTGGCCTTGGCGTAGAGCCGGTCGATCTCGGCCTGGATTCCGTCCGGGAGCATGCGGTGGATCTGGTGGGCGAATTCGTGGGCGACGACGTTGAAACGGAGGAACTTGACGTCCCGTTCCCAGTCCTCTCCGCTGAGGGCCCGCCGGCCGCCGAGGCCCTTGACGTCGTCCCAGAGCCGGAGGTCGAAGGTCCGCTGTCCCTTGAGGCCGGCCATCCCCGGCGCCTCGGATTGCTTCTTGTGGAAGGGCGTGAGATAGAACGTGCCGCCCTTGTCCTTGTCCGTCTTGAGGAGGGCCCGGAGGGGCTTGACGGACATGCGGATGATCTTCCGGAGATCGGGATCGAGGTCCTGGTAGTTGATGAACACGTCGCGGAGGAACGGCGGCTCGGGCGCGTCCTTGGCCGCGAAGGCCTTCTCGATCTCCGCGAAACGGACGTTGACGCGGTCCTTTTTCCGGAGAAGGGACTGGGCGAAGCCGTAGTGGGCCAGCCCGTAGTCGGGATCGAGCCGCAGGATCTCCCGAAACCGGGCGATGGCCCCGTCATAGTCCTGTCGATGGTAGGCGACGGTCCCTTGGCCGAGCAGGGCCGGGATCGCCGCCGGGCCCTCGAGGAGGGGGAGGGCCTGGTCGAATTTGGCCAGGGCGGGGCCGAAGTCGCGGGCGAGAAGGAGGGCGTCGGCCTCGTCGAGAAGGGTTTTGGCCCGGCCCTCGATCTCGAGCTCCTTGTAGTCCCTGGGCGTCCAGCCGTTCCCGATGTAATTGTGGGCCAGGTAGTTCCAGGGGTCGATCCTGAGGGCGAGGGTGGCCTCGGCGTACCCTTCCTCCATCTTCTTTTCCCCCCGCATCAGGATATTGGAGAGGTTGGCCCGGGCGTCGGCGTCGAAGGGGTCGGCCTCCACGGCCTTGCGCCCGGCGGCCGCCCAGAGGTCGTTCTCCTGACGGATCCGGTGGATGAGCGATTTGATGAAGTGGGCCCGGGAGAAGGCCGGGTCCACGGCCAGGCACCGGTCGGCGTGCTTCATGGCTTCGTCGAACCGGCTCTCCCAGTAGGCGACCTCGGCCAAGCCGGCGTATCCCGCCGGGTTCCCGGGAGACCGCGAGACGAGGCCGGAGAAGATCTTCGCGGCCTTGTCGAAATCCATCCGGTCCATGGCCAGGTCGGCCTCCAGCGCGGAGAGAGCGTCGGACGCGACCCCTAACTTCCTCATCCCGGCCATGAGGGCCGAGGCCTCGTCGAACCTGAAGGTGTTCCGGAAAAGACGCCCGAGAAGCGTGAGAGCGGTCTCGTTCGCGGGCTCGGCGCGCAGGACGGCCCGGAGGGTCTCCTCCGCCTTCCCGACGGCGCCGGACTTCAGGTATAAACGGGCCAGGGAGAGCGCCGCCTCCTTGTCCCGGGGCAGGCGGACGCCGGCGGCCTCGGCCTTGGCGATGGCCGCCTCGAGCTCTTCGAAGGTCCTGATCTCTTGCGGCGGGGCTTGGTCCGGCGGCGCGGCTGCCGACATCCCGCCCGAAAAGGCCAGGGCGGCGATCAAGGCCAGGAAAAATGCCGTCAAGCGACGCGTCTTCATCTCTGCCCTCCTGTCACGCGGAGTCTGCGGCCCGGCCGGCCGCGGAGGCTCGTCCGGTCCTCACCTCGACCGGGAAACGGCGGCTTTGATCTCGTCGAGGTCGGCGCGGGCGCGGTCCAGGATCTTCGCGGCGTACTCGAAGTTGTGGGCGCCGCGGGAACCGTCGCCCGAGAGCAGTCCCAGGTTCTTCCGGACCGCCTCGTATTTCGACTTGAGCCCGGCCGTCAGGAGGCCGGGTTTGTCCTTGAGCGCGTCGCCGAGGGCCTTCAGGTCGGCTTGCAGGGGCTCCATCTTGGCCGTGTAGGACGACTGGATCTCCCGCAGCTTGACCCCCAGGGCCTCCCGGCCGGAGTCCTTGTGGCAGGTCGAGCAGGTGTCCTGGCGGCCCTCGGTCAGCCCCGGGTCGTCGGGGCGGATGACTTTCATCAGGTGGTTGGCCTCGGTCATGTGACAGCTCACGCAGCCGACGTCGGAATGGCCCACGACGGTCTTCTCAATGCCAACGGCGCCGTCCCCGGCCAGAGGCGCCTGCTGGAAGTGGCAGATAACGCAGAGCTTGTCGGCGCCGGCGACCAGCTGGCGGTGATCGGGGCTGCTGTGCGGATCATGACACGCGACGCAAGTCAACGCATGGAACGAGCCTTTCCCGCCGATGTCGACCTTCCGCCCCTGCCGTTTGGCCGCGAAACCCTCGGCGGCATGGCAGGCGTAGCACTCGGGATCGTCGGCCGAACGGCTCTTCCGGATGGTTTCCAGCGCCCGGGCGTGCCCCGAGGCCAGCCACAGGTTGTAGCTGCCCAAGTGGTTGGCCTTGACGTCGGGAGGGATCTTGGCCGGGTCGACGGGCGTCAGCCGCAGGCCTTCGACCTCCGTGAGCTTCATCCCGGGCCTGAAACCGACCATCCAGTATGTCCCGTCGGCCATCAAGCGCCCGCCGACGGCGCGGTCGTTGCTGCCGTGGCACTGGCCGCAGATATCGGCCGCCTTGCTGCGAACGATCCTGGCCGCGTCCCCCTTGCCCAGGACGTGGTCGCGCCCGGGCCCGTGGCAGGCCTCGCAGCCGACGTCCGGCTCGCCCCAGGTGAGATTCGGCGTGTCCATGTTGGTCACGTGGCAGCCCGCGCATTGGACGGACCAGTCGTAAGAAGGCCCGGGAACGTAGGCCTTGGCCCGGGCGTCGTACCTGACCCCCAGGGTGAGGTAATGCTGGGTCTCGGGATCGCGGGCCGTGAACAGGCTGCGCCCCAGCATGTAAGCGGCCTTCCGGAGCTCTCCCTGCAGCTTGGCGGGGGCCGTGGAGATGTCCTGAGGCAGGTCGCTGGAGTTGATGATGGGGACGACCGAGGAGGCGTGGTTGGACGCCTTCCAGCGGCTGTATGTCTCGGCATGGCAGCCGAGGCAGGCCTGCGAACCGATATATTCGGGAATGGGCGCCTTTTCGGGCTTCGTCCCGATGATCCCGGCGCCGAAGATGAGCAGGGCCGGCGCCGTCATGAAGAGACCGCCGATCCATCCGGTCTTTCTGGTCATGTTCCCTCTCCTCTCGAAGGCCGGGCGGGCGGCCGCGGGCCCGGACCCGGGCCCCGCGCCGGGACGCCCGTCGTCCGCCCGGCCTGAACGCCGACGGCGCGGCGGGGCCCCGGAAGTCAGGTCCCGGGCGCCGCGCCGGGGGGCTGGACGCGGACGATGTCGCCTTCCAGGACGTACCGCTCCCGGCCTTCGACGATCGTCGCGTAGACCTTCATCGACCCGAGATCGACGACTTCGGAGACGACGATCCCCGTTTTCTCGACCCAGGTGACGAAGTAGATGTTCTCGGCCACCTTGAACCGGGTCACGGTCTCGTCGCCGGAGGAGCCTTTCGCGGCCCCCTCGACGCACTCCCAATGCAGATGCGTCCCGTCCTTCACGGTGACCCGGTAGGTCGTGCCCCCGGCGTACTTGAACAGGAAGGTCCCGAAGTAGGGCTCCGCCGCGAGGGCCGGGAGAGCGAGCGCGAAGACCCCGGCCATGGCCAGCCATTTGAAGATCGTCAGCATGCGTCCCTGATCTCCTTTCCCGCGATATCCAAGTTCCCGTCCGGCCGGATCCCTCGGCCGTTCGGCTCGAAGCCTCGTCCGTCGCTCGCCGCCGAGTCTAGGCCCGGCGCCGGCCGATGTCAAGGACGGCCGGGCGGAACGGGGGCTTGGGGGGTCCAGCCGTTGTGTCGGGATCGCTCCGGGACCCGGAAGTCCCCTTGGGCCCAGGCCCCCGGCCGCGACCCTCGCGGGTCCGGCCTCCCCCTACTTCTTCAGCCAGCGGTCGAGCCAAGCGAGGACCTTCTCGTGCCAGAGGATGGAGTTGGCCGGCTTGAGGACCCAGTGGTTCTCGTCCGGGAAGTAGAGGAGCTGGCTGGGGATGCCGCGCCTCTGCAGGACGTTGAACGATCCGAGGCCCTGCGTCTCCACGACCCGGAAATCCTGCCCGCCGTGGATGACGAACATGGGCGTCTTCCAGTTCTTGACGAAGTTGGCCGGATTGTGCTTCTCGTAGTTCTGGGGAGAGTCCCAGGGCGTCCCCATGTGGTCCCATTCGGGGAACCACAGCTCCTCCGTCTCGAAATAGGCGGCCCGCTCGTCGATGTTGCCGTCGTGGGCGACCAGGCACTTGAACCGGTCGGGCCAGTTGCCGGCGATCCAGTTGATCATGTAGCCGCCGTAAGAGGCGCCCAGGGCGCCGACCTTCGTCCCGTCCATCCAGGGATATTTGGCCAGGGCCGCCGCCAGCCCCTTCTTGAGGTCCTCGAGCGGCTTGCCGCCCCAGTCGCCGCGGATGGAATCGCAGAAGGCCTGTCCGTAGCCGGTCGAGCCGTGGAAATCGACCATGACCGCGGCGTAGCCGGCCCCGGCGTAGACCTGGGGGTTCCAGCGGTAGTGGAAGTTGTTGCCGAACGAGCCCTGGGGGCCGCCGTGGATGAGGAAGGCGACCGGGTATTTCCCGGACGCGTCGAAGTCGACCGGCTTGACGATGTAGCCGTGGACGGTCTCGTTGTTCCAGCCCTTGAAGCTGAACTGCTCGGGCTCGCCCAGGCGGACCGCCGCGAGCTTGGCCGCGTTGATCGAGGTGACCGCCTTCTCGGCGGCGCCGGGGGCGATGAAATAGATCTCGGCCGGCGACTTCAGGTCGTTCCGTTCGAAGACGACTCCGTCCCCCGCCGGCCCGAAGCCGGCCACGGTGCCCTTGTCGACGAGAACGTCCGCCTTCCCGGTCGCCGCGTCGACGGCGAAGAGCGAGGTCTGGCCGAAGTTGGGAGCGGAGGCGAGGAGCTTCGTCCCGTCGGCGCTCCAGCGGAACGCGGCCACCGACCGGTCCCAGGCCTCGGTCAGGACCCGGGCCGGCCCGTCCGGCCAGGGCCGGAGAACGATGCGGAAACGGTCGGCCTCGTAGCGGGGCCGGGACATGGCCAGGTAGGCCAGGGTCTTGCCGTCCGGCGAGAAGGCCGGCGTCGTGTCCCAGGCCGGGTTCGCTTCCGTGAGACAGCGGGGAGCGGCCGAGCCGTCGACGGGGACGTAATAGAGGTCGAAGTCGGTCGACCAGGCCTCTTCGCGCCCGACGTCCCGGGCGGTGAAGACGAGGCCCTCGCCGCCGGGCGTGAAGGCGATCTCCTCCGGCCCGCCGAAGGGCTTGCTCGGCGTGTCGGCGTCCATCCCCGGCATCAGGTCCCGGGCCTCGCCGCCGCCATGCATGGGCATGGCGAAGAGGTGGGAGCGGCGCCCGTCGGCCCAGGCGTCCCAGTGGCGGACGAAGAGCCTTTCGTAAAGGCGGCCCGTGGCCGGGCCCTTCTCGGTCGCCTCGAGCCGGGCCGCCGTCTCCCCGGGGGTCGTCCCGGGGAAGACCTCCATGGTGAAGGCCAGCATCCCTTCGGCCAGGACGAGGTTGCCGACGTCGAGCGGCAGGCGGGTGACCTGCTCGGCCTCTCCGCCGTCGACCTTGATGCGCCAAACCTGCGACGAGCCGGACCGCGTCGAGAGAAAATAGATCCACTTTCCGCAGGGCGTCCAGCGGCCGTTGAGATCGGCCGCGGGATGGCCGGTCAGGCGGCGGAGCCCCTGCCCGTCCGTCCCGACGAGCCAGATGTCCGTGCGGCCGCGGTTCCCCGCGAGGTCCGTCTCGCGGACGTTGAAGGCGATCCACCTGCCGTCCGGCGAGACCTGGGAGTCCGAGATCCGGTCCATGGCCAGCAAGTCGTGGACGGTCAGGGGATGGGTCTTCCCGGGCGTCGGGGCCGGCGCCTGGGCCGAGGGCGCCGCCGGGCAGACGGCCGCGAGCGCCAGGGAGAACAGGAGGACGATCGGGAAACGACGCATGGGTCACCTCTCTGCGGGTCGGAGACTCGGGCCCCCGGGGCGCCCTGCCTTGGATATAGCACACCGCCCGCGAGGCCGTCAAACGACGGGTCCGGGTCCGGGTGAAGCCGCGCCGGGCAGGGCCGGAGGAGGGCCGGGTTTGACACGTGTCCCGGGCGGGCCTATCATAGCTGTCTCCGGCGGGGGACCGCCCCGAGGCCTATGCTTGGTCCTGAACGAGGTCCTATGAAGAACGCGGTCAAGCTCATCACATTGTCCGTTCTCATCGCGGCGGGGTTGGCCGCCTGCGAAAAGAAGAGCGACGACGGTCCGCCGGCGCCGACCTACGAATGGACCTGGGTGGCCGGCAACGACAAGGTCGATCAGGCCGGCGCCTACGGTACGAAGGGCACCCCGGCCACGACGAACATCCCCGGGGCGCGCGAGGACGCCGAGGCCTGGACCGGCGCCGGCGGGACGTTCTGGCTGTTCGGCGGCTACGGTTGCGATTCGACAGGCTATCCCGGGCGGCTGAACGACCTTTGGGCTTACGATGCGGCGGCTTCGACCTGGACCTGGGTCTCCGGCAGCGCGGTCCGGGACCAGGCCGGTCGCTACGGGGCCCAGGGCGTCGCCGACCCGGCCAACGTCCCCGGGGCCCGCAGCGGCGCCGCTTCATGGGTCGGCGCCGGCGGGAGCCTGTGGCTCTTCGGCGGGCTCGGTTACGACGCGACGGGAGCGATCGGCCAAATGAACGACCTCTGGACCTTCGATCCCGCGGCCGGCGCCTGGGCCTGGGTCTCCGGCGGCCCGGTCCGCTACCAAGCCGGCGTTTACGGCGCGCAGGGCGTCGCCGACCCAGCCAACCTCCCCGGGGCGCGCGTCGGGTCCGCCTCCTGGACCGGCGCGGACGGCCGTTTCTGGCTCTTCGGCGGCTTCGGTTACGACGGCGCCGGCGCCAAGGGCCGGCTGAACGACCTCTGGACGTTCGATCCGGTGTCCGGCCAGTGGACCTGGGTCTCGGGCAGCGACGCGGTCGAGGGGCCGGCCACGTACGGCACCAAGGGGACGGCCGCCGCGGGCAACGTGCCCGGGGCGCGGTCCATGGCCCTGGGCTGGGCCGACTCGGGCGGCCTGATCTGGATCTTCGGCGGCAACGGCCTCGGGGCCTCGACGACCGAAGGCCGGCTCAACGATGTCTGGAGGTTCGATCCGTCGACCTCGGAATGGGCATGGATGTCCGGCAACAGCTCGGCCAACGCCGCAGGGTCCTACGGCACGCAGGGAACGCCCTCCACGGCGGCCTATCCCGGGGCCCGCTACGGGGCCGCGCGCCTGGTGGACTCCACGGGGGCCGTCTGGCTGTTCGGCGGCTACGGCATCGATTCGGCCGGCGTCGATGGCTGGCTCAACGATGTCTGGAAGTTTGTCCCCAGGACCCTCGAATGGGTCTGGCTCGGGGGCTCGAACCTCCATGGCCAGGGCGGGAGCTACGGGACGAAAGGCGCGGCCTCGACGGCGAATACCCCCGGGGCCCGATATCTCCACGTTTCCTGGATCGACGCCCAGGACAGGCGCTGGGTCTTCGGCGGCTACGGGCTCGACTCGGAGAAGACGGGCGGCCGGCTCAACGACCTCTGGCGCTGAGCCCGGAGCGGCGGGCCCCGGCCGGCGCCCCGGCGCCCCGGTTGACAGAGGAGCCCCCCCGGAATATCCTCGTCCCGTAAAAGACCGACGAGGAGGTGCCCGTGAAACCGATCCGCTTCGTCCTGCCCGGAGCCCTGCTCTTTCTCCTCCTGGCGATCCTGACCGCGGGCCCCGCGGTCGCGCCCGCCCAGGACCGGCCCTGCCCGACCTGCGGCCCGGCCGGGGAGCCGGAAGGCTGCACCGTCATCATGGTCGGCAAGGCCGCCTCGACCGACGGCTCGGTCATGACCACGCACACCTGCGACTGCAGCGAGTGCGACTGGACCTGGCGCTTCGTCCCCGCCGCCGACCACAAGCCCGGCGACAGCCGCAAGATCCACCACATCAGCCAGTTCGGCAACTGGCCGCCCGACCAGGGGCTGAAGTGGGAGGAGGTCAAGCGGACGGTCGTCCTGGAGATCCCCGAGGTCCCGCACACGCGGGCCTACATCCACGGCAGCTTCGGCTACATGAACGACGCCCAGGTGGCCATCGGCGAGTCGACCGTCGGCTGCCGGCCCAAGATGGAGAACCCGACGCCGTCGGCCAAGTTCGACATCACCATGCTGACGCTCATCGCCATGGAGCGGGCCGGGACGGCCCGCGAGGCCGTCAGGATCATGGGCCAGCTCGGCGAGAAGCACGGCTACGGGCACACCGACACGGGCGAGATGCTGGCCGTGGCCGACCCGAACGAGGTCTGGGTCTTCGAGATCATGCCGGTCGGACCGCTGTGGACGCCCGAGAGCGGCAAGCCCGGCGCCGTCTGGGCGGCCCAGCGCGTCCCGGACGACCACGTCTCGGTCTGCCCCAACGAGTCGCGCATCGGCGAGATCGACCTCAATAAGCCCGACTATTTCATGGCCTCGCCCAACGTCATGCAGCTGGCCATCGACATGAAGGTCTTCGATCCCAAGGCCGGCAAGCCCTTCAACTGGAAAAAGGCCTACAACCCGACCGACGCCAGCGCGGCCAACACCGACGGCTCGCGCGTCCGGCTGTGGCGGTTCATGGACCTCGTCGCGCCCTCGAAGAAGTTCGGCCCGGAGACCCTGAACGAGGACTTCCCCTTCTCGGTCAAGCCGGAGAAGAAGCTCTCGGTCCGCGACGTCATGTGGCTGACCCGCGACAAGACCGAGGGCACGCCTTACTGGCCGGCCCGGGGCATCCAGGGCGGCCCGTTCCAGAACCCGAACTACCTGCCCTACGGCTTCGAGCTCGAAGGGAAGCGCTACAACACCCCCCGTGTCATCGGCGTCAACCGGGCCGAGTACGTCACGGTCACCCAGAGCCGGGGCGGGCTGCCCGACCCGGTCGGCGGCATCGTCTGGCTGGCCTGGGGGGCCCAGGACACCTCCTGCTTCATGCCGCTCTACGCCGCGGCCATGGACCGCATCCCGCGCTCGTTCGAGACCGGCGACCACTGGCGCTTCGACCGGGATTCGGCCCGCTGGGCCTTCGACTACGTCGACTTCCACGCCCAGGTCGCCTACAACCTGGCCATCGAGGACGTCCGGGCCGCGCAGAAGGCCTACGAGGACCCGGCCATCGAGAGGACGGAGACCATCGACAGGGCCGCCCTGGACCTCCACAAGAAGGACCCGGCCCTGGCCAGGAAGTTCCTGACCGAGTACAGCCTCGCCAACGTCGACCATGTCCTGGCCGCCTGGTGGCAGCTCGGCGACGACCTGCTGGTCAAGTACAACCACATGTGGGTCTTCGACAAGGCCGCCCGCAAGCGGGGCCCGCTGAAGTTCCCCGACTGGTGGCTCAAGCTCCTGGTCGAATACAACAAGCTCACGCCCCAGCCGGCCGCAAAAAAGTAGGTTCGGCGGTCTCCGGGGTGCCCTCTCGAGGCGGCGAGGGATGTCGACTCGACCGGAGAGAGGGACTTCCCGGGGGCAACCTTTCCGGGACGGCGGGCGTAGTCCATGGTAAGATGCGCGGAAAGGGTGGGCTCCCCATGCTCGAGATCAAGAACCTGACCAAGTCCTACGGCGACGTCCTGGCCCTCGACCGCTTCTCCCTGGACTTGAAAAAGGGGGAGGTGCTGGGCCTGCTCGGCCCGAACGGCGCCGGCAAGACGACGCTCATCTCCATCCTGTCCGGGACGCTCGGCGATTTCACCGGGACCGCCAGCTTCCTGGGCCGGGACCTCTTCGCCGACCGCTCGCTCAAGAACCGGCTCGGCGTCGTGCCCCAGGACATGGCCTTCTACGACGAGCTCAGCGCCATGGACAACCTGCTCTTCTGGGGCGGCCTCTACGACGTCCCGCGGGCCGAACTGAAGAAGCGGGCCGCCGAGCTCCTCGAGCTCGTCGAGCTCTCCGCCCGGGCCAGGGAGCCGGTCAAGAACTTCTCCGGCGGCATGAAGCGCCGCCTCAACACCGCCATCGGCCTTCTCCACCGGCCCGACCTGCTGCTCCTCGACGAGCCGACGGTCGGCATCGACGTCCAGGCCAAGGTCAGCATCCTCGACATCATCCGGAGCGTCGGCGCGGCCGGCACGGCGGTCGTCTTCACCACCCACCAGCTGGCCGAGGTCGAGACGACCTGCTCGCGCATCGCCATCATGGACCGCGGCCGCGTCCTGGCCCAGGGGACGCTCGAGGAGCTCGTCCGCATCGTCGGCGAGCGCGACGTCGTCGAGATCGCCGGCGAGTTCGCCGCGGCCGCCTTCTCCGAGGCCGTCCGGGACCTGGCCGGGGCGCGGGTCGAGCTCCTCTCGGCGGCCGACGGGCTGGCCTCGCTGGCCGTGGCCGACACGGCCGAGGTCCCGCGGATCATGGACCGGCTGTTCCGGCGCCAGCTCGCCGTCACCGACATGAAGATCAAGACGCCCAACCTGGAAACGGTCTTCCTGAAGCTCACCGGCCGGAGCCTGAGGGACTGAGGGGCGGCCGTGCGGCGGCTCCTCCTCGTCCTCGCGACCGACGTCCGCCGGCACCTCAAGTCGCCGGCGGCCATCCTCGTCTTCATGGCCATCCCCATGGTCATGACCGCCCTCATCGGCATCATCTTCGCCCCCCGCACGGAGGGGAAGGAGCTCCCGCCGATCCCGCTCGTCCTCGTCGACCGCGACAAGGGGCTGGCCTCGAAGCTCCTGCTCGGCAGCTTCGACGTCGACCGGATGAAGAAGATGTTCCAGGTCACGGTCGCCGACGAGGCCGAGGGCCGCAGGCGGATGAAGAAGGGCAAGGCCTCGGCCATGCTCGTCGTCCCGGAGCGGTTCACCCTCGACCTGCTCGAGGCCAGGACGACGGCCCTGACCGTGGTCAAGAACCCGGCCGAGCAGTTCCTGCCCGACGTCGTCGAGGAGTTCGTGAGCACCCTGGCGGTCATGCTCTCCGGGGCCGTCCAGGCGTTCGCGGAAGAGGCCCGGGGCATCCGGGCCATGATCGACCGGCCCATCGAGAGCTTCCCCTGGGACAAGCTCGGCCCGGAGCTGGGCCGGGCCCAGAAGAAGATGGCGGCCGCGGAGAAGGTCCTCAACCCCCTGCTCCTCGGGCTGAAGGAGGAGGAGACGCGGGCCGCCGGGGCCAAGGCCCAGGTCACCCGGACGGACATCTTCTCCATGATGCTCCCGGGCATGGCCGTCATGTTCCTGCTGTTCATCGTCCAGACGCTCATGCGGGACATCGTCTCCGAGCGCCAGGACGGCAAGCTCCGGCGCATGATGACGACGCCGCTACGGCCGCTGGAGCTCGTCGGCGCCCGGCTCGCCGGCGGCTGGGTCATGGGCGTCGCCGTGCTCCTGGTCATGGTCGCCGTGGGGACGCTCCTCTTCCGGGCCCGCTGGGGGACGTTCGGCTATTTCCTGGCCCTCGCCGCCGCCGCCTCCTTCTGGACGGCCGCCTTCTTCGGCCTGTTCCACGCCCTCGTCCGAAACCGCAACCAGGCCGGCGCCTTCGCCGCGCCGATCATCCTGGCTTTCAGCCTGTTCGGCGGGTCGATGATGAACCCCGAGGCCATGCCCAAGGCCTTCCTGGCCGTCGGGCTCGCGACGCCCAACCGCTGGTTCATCGACGGCGCGGCCCTCGTCCGCGACGGGAAGTTCCCGGCCCTGTCCCTCCTCGTCCTCGCCGGGAGCGGCCTCGTCCTGACCGCCCTGGCCGTGCCGGCCCTGCGCCGCCGGACCTCGGTGTGACCATGAGAACGGTCAAGCGCGTCCTCCACGTGGCCGGGAACGACCTGCGGCTCATGGTCGGCGACAAGGCCTTCTTCTTCTGGTCGCTCGTCTTCCCGATGCTCTTCATCGTCCTCTTCGGGCTGGTCTTCAAGTCCTCCGGCGGGGCTCCGGCCGTCGCCGAGCTGACCGTGGTCAACCTCGACGAGGGGCGCTGGGCGGCCTATTTCCTGGACAAGATCAAGTCGCCGACGGTCGAGCTCAAGGTCGTCGGGGCCGAGCCGGCCGAGTACAACCGGCTGATCGTCCTGCCTCCCGACTTCTCGGCCAGGATCGAGGCCCGCCGGGCGCAGGCCTTGGCCTTCAAGAAGCGCGAGAACGCCTCGGCCAAGGCGGCGGCCCGCGTCGAGACCCGCCTCTACCAGGCCATCGCCCGGGTCCTCGGCGAGATCGTCCTCTACGGAGACGGCGACCTCTCGAAGTTCCTCGACGGCCACGCCGGGTTCCGCGACATCGTCCGGGTCGAGAGCCGGTTCCCGGAGAACACCGTGACCGCCGTGCCGAGCGGCTTCGACCACTCCATCCCCGGGACGACCGTCCAGTTCATCATGATGATGGTCATCATCTACGGCGGCGTCACCGTCATGGAGGACCGCAAGAAGGGGGTCCTGGCGCGGATGCTCTTCTCGCCCCTCTCCAAGGGCGAGCTCTTCCAGGCCAAGCTCCTGGGCCGCTGGGGCATGGGCCTCGTCCAGGCCATCATCCTCTTCGTCGTCGGCCGGATCCTCTTCAAGCTCGACCTGGGGAGCGCCCCCCTCGCGCTCCTCGTCATCGCCGTCTTCTCCCTGGCCATGGCCGCGCTCAGCGTCTTCATCGGCTCCCTCTGCCGGAAGGAGGACCTGATCATCGGCCTGGCCGTGCTCCTGGCCAACATCTTCGCCGGGCTGGGAGGCTGCTGGTGGCCGAGCGAGATCGTCCCGCCGGGCGTGCGCACGGCGGCCATGGCCTCGCCCGCCTACTGGGCCATGGACGCCCTGCACAAGCTCCGCTTCTTCCAGGGGGGGGCCGGGGACATCCTCCTCAACCTGGGCATCCTCTCGGCCCTGGCGGCCGTCCTCGGCGCCGTCGCCGCGCGGGCCTTCAAGGTCCGGGACTGAGCCCGCGCCGTTCGCGGGCCTGGCGGCTCAGAACTGGCGCGTCGCGGCGAGCGGCAGGGCGACGCGGACGGTCGTGCCCTTGCCCGGCTCGCTCTCGACCTCGATCGCGCCGCCGTGCATCTTGGCCACCGACAGGGCGATGGACAGGCCCAGCCCGGTGCCCCCGTCGGAGGCGGTCCGGGCCTTGTCGGCGCGGTAGAACCGGTCGAAGACGAAGGGCAGGTGCTCGGCCGGGATGCCGATGCCGGTATCGGCGATGGAGGCGACGGCCCGGCCGTCCCGGCGGCCGAGCGCGGCCGTGATGGTCCCTCCCGGCGGCGTGTAGCGGACGGCGTTGTCCAGGACGTTGAGGAAGAGCTGCTTCAGCTTGACCCGGTCGCCCCGGACCTTGAGCTCTTCCATGGGGCCGAGCTCGAGCTTCAAGCCCTTGTCCTGGACGAGCAGGTCGACGTCCTGGGCCAGCTCCATGAGGAGGGGCTTGAGCTTGATGTCCTCGAAGTCGAGCGTCTCCGCGCCGGAGTCGCTCCGGGCGAGAAGCAGCATCTTGCCGACGACCTCGGACATGAAATCGATCTCCTGGGAGACCAGCTCGAGCGAGCGCCGGTATTCGTCCTGGGTCCGGGTCTTCTCCAGGGCCAGCGAGGACTCGGCCTGGATGATGGCCAGCGGGGTGCGGAGCTCGTGGGAGGCGTCGGCCACGAACTGGCGCTCCTTCTTGAAGGCCTCCTCGAGCCGGCCGATCATCCCGTTGAGGGTCGCGGCCAGCCGGCCGAGCTCGTCGTCGGTCAGGACGTCGATGCGCCGGCTCAGGTCGCTCTCGCCGATGCCCCGGGCCGTCTCGGCGATCTGGTCGACCGGCTTGAGGGTCCGGCCGGCCAGGAAGATGCCGCCGGCGCCGGCCAGGAGGAGGACGAGGAAGGACGAGTTCAGGCTGACCATCCGGAAGATGGCCAGGACGCTGACGATGTCGTTGGTCGAGCGTCCGATGACCAGGGCGAAGCGCTTCTGCGGCCGGTCCCCGCCCCCCCCGGCGTTGTAGGGCCCCGCCAGGAGGCGCATGGCCGAGCCCCCGGCCCGCTTGACCGTCTGGAAGGCCTTGTCGCCGACCAGGGCCAGCTCGATGATCCGGCCGAGGTCGGCCTGGATGGCCGGGCCCAGCGTCTGCTTCAGGGCGCCGTCGGCGTCGTAGAACATGACCAGCTCGCCGACGGTGGCGTTGAAGAAGAAGCGCTCGCCGTCGAACCGGGTCGAGCTCGCGAGCTCGATGAAGCGGTCCCGGAGCGAGTCGTTCAGGTTCCGGACGAGGCTCCGCTTCAGCAGGTAGTAGGAGAACGTCCCGAAGACGGCCAGCATGAGCAGGATGGCCGCCAGGAACCACAGCGTCAGCCGGAACTTGATGCTCCTGAGGAAGTTCATGGGACGCGCAGCCGGTAGCCCGCCCCTCTCACGGTCTGGATGAGGCTGGCCTCGCCGTCGCGGTCGATCTTCTTGCGCAGGCGGCGGACGTAGACGTCGATGATGTTCGACAGGCCGTCGAACTCGTAGTCCCAGACGTTCTCGCCGAGCATCGTCCGGGTGACGACCGTGTTCGGGCGGCGCATGAAATACTCGAGGATGGCGTATTCCTTGGAGGTCAAGTCGACCCGCCGGCCGTCCCGCCAGACCTCCCGGCTGAGCGGGTCCAGGGTCAGGTCCCCGACCTCGTACTTCTGGACCCGGGGAAGGATATCACGGCGGAGGAGGGCCCGCAACCGGGCCAGGAGCTCGGCGAAGGCGAAGGGCTTGACGACGTAATCGTCGGCGCCCGCGTCGAGGCCGGTGACCTTGTCCTCGACGCTGTCCTTGGCCGTGAGCATGAGGATGGGGACGTTGATGCCCTTGGCCCGGAGGTCGCGGCAGACGGCCAGGCCGTCCTTCTTGGGCAGCATGATGTCCAGGATGATCAGGTCGAACGGCGCCGTCTCGGCCATGAACTGGGCCTCCTCGCCGTCGTAGGCGCTGTCGACGGTGTAGCCCTCTTCGAGGAGGCCTCTCTTGATGATGCCGGCCAAGCGCCTGGAATCTTCGACGACAAGGACTTTCATCTCGTTCTCTCCCGGGTGCGGTGCCGAGTCGCCGTCAGCATACACCAGAGAAGATGAACATATTATGAATATATTATGAATTATTCAATTGATATTTTAATCTGAAATTAATCTATTGTTCACGCCGATTTCATCTCCGGCTGATAACTTGTCTCACGGAACGCCTGAAACGCCGACCATGGAGAAGGCCATGAACCCGATCCTGATGAAACACAATTCCCTCATGGAGCGGATCGTCAGGGACTACGGCGGCATGATCCGGTCGTCGGTCCAGAAGGCCCTCGGCGCCATGGCGCCCACCGAGGACCTCGTCGGCGAGATCCATTTCGCCGTCTTCATGACCTTGCGGAAGCTCGGCGAGGGCTGGGCGCCGCCGCGGTCGTTCGTCTCCACCGTCGTCAAGAACAAGGTCAACGACCTGCTGTGGCGGACGCACTGGGACAAGAACGACATCGCCAGGGTCAACAAGCACCGGGCCGACGAGACCGTCCGCCGCGAGGAAGCCATGGCCCACATCCACACCCTCACCCAGGGCGAGTTCAAGGTCTTCCGCCTGCTGGGCCTGGGCCTGACGAACCAGGAGATCGCCGAAACCCTCTTCATCTCGCCCCTGACGGTCCGGACCCACGTCAAGCGGATCCACTCCAAGTGCGGCATCCAGGGCCGGGCCAGGCTGGCCTTGGCGGCCTATCAGGCCTGCTACCGCGACCAGGCCGACGTTCCCGAGGCCGGCCCGGGCCTCGTCCCCGGAGCGCCCGGCGGCTACCTCAAGCCGAACCTCCTCCACCAGCAGGCCAACTGACCTGCTCGGTTCTCTTCCGTTTTGCGCGGGTTCGTCCAAAATCCGGAACACGTGCCGGGGCGGCGCATGTCCCGGCACGTGCCCCAAGCACCTGGCGACGAATCCCCTGGCCACCCAACCCTCCGGGCGGCCTTGAATCCGGTCCCCGTTGACAGGGCCGGGGGCCGGTGCTATCGTGAAGCCAGACGGTGCGGGAGGCCCCCATGACGAGATCGGCCGCGGCTCTGGGTGTCGTCGTCTCTCTTCTGGCCGCCGCGGCCTGCAAGACCTCGCCGACGACTCCTCCGCCTCCCGCGGCCTCCTACACGCTGACCGTCGCCGCCTCGCCCTCGAACGGCGGCGCCGTGACGAAGTCGCCGGACCAGGCCCAGTACGCGGCCGGGACGGTCGTCACCCTGACCGCGGCCCCCGCGCCGGGCTACGTGTTCACCCGCTGGGCCGGGGACGTCGTCGGAACGGCCAACCCGGCCGCGGTGACGATGGACGCGAACCGGAGCGTCAGCGCCGTCTTCACCTCGACGACGCCGATGCACGCGTTGACCACGGCCGTCTCCCCGGCGACCGGAGGGACCGTCGCGCGCTCGCCCCGGCAGGACGAATACGCTCCGGGGACGGACGTGACCCTGACCGCGGCCCCCGCGGCGGGCTACGTGTTCACACGCTGGGAAGGGGACCTCGCCGGAACGGCCAATCCGGCCGTGGTCACGATGGACGGGCCGAAGAGCGTCGTCGCCGTCTTCACCCCGACGGCGCATTACACCCTGACCGTGAGCCTCTCGCCGCCGGGCGGCGGGAGCGTTTCGCGGTCGCCGGACCTGCCCCAGTACGCTCCGGGGACGGTCGTGACCCTGACCGCGGCGCCCGCGGCGGGCTACGACTTCTCCCGCTGGGACGGCGCCATTTCGGGGACGGCCAACCCGGCCACGGTGACCATGACCGCAGACCGCGGCGTCACCGCCGTCTTCACGGAAAAGGATACGCCGCTCATCGCCCTCGCGCCGGCCAGACTGTCCTTCACGGCGACGCGGGGGGAGGCGGCCCCGGCGGCCGAGGCCGTCCGGGTCACGAACGCCGACGGCGGGACCCTGAGCGGGCTCGTCCGGAGCTACCCCGACGGCAAGCCGGCCTGGCTCACGGCGGCGCTCGGCGGGTCCATCGCGCCGACGACGCTCACGGTCCAAGTCTCCATGTACGACGCCCAAGGCCACCCCCTGGCGGCCGGCGTCTACTCGAGCCGCGTCGCGGTCGCGTCGCCGGCGGCGTCGAACAGCCCTCAAATCGTCGATGTGACGTTCACGGTCCTGGCCGAGGGGAGCTTGACCGCCGTCGCGGCCTCGGACAACACCGTCCGGTACTCCTCGAGCGACGCCATGTGGGCCAACACCGTCTATGCCGACGGCCCCCTGGACGTGGGCTTCGACTACATCCAGAGCGGCGCCGGATACGAGCACACCGAGGCCGCCGCGGTCCTCTCCTTCGGCGTGCAGTCGCAGATCGCCGGGCGGACCATCTCCCGGGCCACCCTCCGGCTCAACGTGCACGCCCCGAGGCCGGACCTGGCCGTCGCGCCGCGGATCCGGGTGAGCGCCCTGGCCTCTCCCTGGAACCCCTTCACGCTGTCCTGGAACGCCTGGAAGACGCTGCTCGTCCAGACGGCCGGGGCGTCGACCGTGGACGCGCCCTCGAGCGCCGGGGCGACCCTGGACTTCGACGTCACGGCGATCGTCCGGAACTGGGCCTCGGGGAGCTGGCTCGATTACGGGCTCCAGCTCGAGCCCTGGGACCACGCCTATCCCGGGAGGACCTCGTCGCAGACGACGCGGTTCCAGAGCCTCGAGCGGCACGACGACCCGGCCAAGCGGCCGCGGCTCATCATCGAGTTCCAATAGGCCGCGGCGCCTCCCTAGCGGCGCCGGCCGGCGATCGGCAGGCCTCGATGCATCATGTCAAGACCCCCTCTCCCGTCTTCTTCCCCGACGCCCCCCGGAGGGCCAGGATCTCCGAGGCGATCTCCTCGATGGGCCTCTGGGTCACGTTGATGACGGCCCAGCGGGGGTGGCGGCTGTAGAACTGCCGCGCGTGCATCAGCTCGATCCGGACGTGCTCCGGGTCGGCGTATTCCTCGAGGGCGCCTTTCATCGCCTCGGCCCGCCCCCGGCGGAGCTCCGCCAGCTGGCGGGCGTTCGTGTCGAGACAGAACACGTTCCCGGCCGGGAGCCGGGACAGGATGGCCGGCGGCTTCTGGTGGAGCGCGATCGGGACGTTGGCGACGAACCAGCCCTTGAAGGCCAGGTAGATGCTCAAGGGGGTCTTGAAGGTCCGGGAGACGCCGAGGAGGACAAGCTGGGCCTTGCGGAGGTCCTCGACGCGCTGGCCGTCGTCGTGGCGGAAGGCGAAGTCCATGGTCTCGATGCGCCGGAAATAGGACTTGTTCAGCTGGGAGAACAGGCCGGGCTTCTCCGACGGCGAGGCCGCCAGGGTCTCGGCCAGCCGGGCGATCAGCGGCCCCATGAGATCGATCGCCTCCACGTTGCGCTCCCGGCCGGCCCTGACCAGGGCCTCGCGGACGGCGTCCGTGACGATCGTGTGGACGATGAAGCCGCCGGCCTCCGCGGCCTCCCCGACGACCTCGCCCACCTCGGCCTTCGTGCGGATGTTGGGGCGGACGACGATGTCGACCCGGGCGTCCCGGAACTGGACGAGCGCCGCGGCCAGGGCGATCGAGGCGGTGCGGCCGGTGCCGTCGGACACGACGAAGATCTTGTTGACGGCCGGCCCGGCGCCCGGCCCGCCTTTCGTTCCCGTCACGCCCCGATGATAAGCGCCGGGCCCGCCGCCGTCAAGGGCGGCCCGCCGGGCGCCCGCCGGCGTCCTCCGCCAGGAGGCCGGGGAGCAGCGGGTACTGGGTCTTGAAGCCCAGGATGGCCAGGTAGAGGCCGTAGTCGGGGTAGTTGCGCCGCAGCTCCCGGAGGTTCTCCATCGGGTCGTAGGGCGCGCCCTCGGGGATCTCGTGGCCGACGCACTCCGACAGGAGGTGGAGCTTCTTCGACATCCAGGCGTCGAGCGTGACCGGCAGGCCGAACGGCCTGAGGCCCTCGAGCCGGTCGTCGCGGCCGATGACCGGCTGGGTGATGATGAACCGGGCGCCGGCGTCGACCTTGCGCTTCATCTTCTCCAGCTCGGCGTCCTGGGGCTCGTAGGGATTGAAGGCGACGCCGCAGCGGAAATGGCCGGGGTGCTCGCGGTCGATGTAGCGGAGCAGCTCGACCGAGGTCACGGCCGCGCAGGCGATGCCGATCTCGTCCGGCTCGAGCCGGTGGAGCCTCTGGCTGCCGTCGCCGGAGACGACCAGCAGGTGACGGCCTCCCGCGGCCTTGAACGCGCCCAGGATGTCGTCGAGCTCTTTCCGGGGGTGGAAGGTGTTGATGTGGACCATGAGCCGGTCGGGCTCGACGGGCAGGCCCAGGAGCTCGATCGTCTCCATGGCCCCGTAGCTCAGAAGGCCCATGGGGTTGTCGGTGACGCAGACGGTCCAGCCCGCCTCGAGGACCTTGCGGTACTTGCCGGCGAAGGTCAGGAGGTCGTTGTCGATGTCCTCGGACGAGCGCTTGGGCGTCTGGAGCTCGACGTGGAGGGCCCGGTCAGCCATAGAATCTCCTCAGCCGCATCAGGGTGTCCACGCCCTCGAGCCGGAGGATGTCCTCGAGGCAGGCCAGGGCGGGGTGTCCGGCCGGGAGGACCTCGTACTTGCGCGCGGTCGAGCCGATGATCATGTCCAGGCCGAGCGGCATGGCCAGGGTCAGGAAGGCGCTCTCGAGCGGCCCCTTGACCGGCTCCCCGCCCTTGGTCTTCGACGGGAGCATGACCGTGAAGTTGCTCAGGCCGACCGATATGTGGACGCCGGCGAAGAACGGGTCGGCGCGGATGAGGGCCAGGGACTCGAGGACCCGCTTGAACTGCCCTTCGAGGTCCCCGCCGATCGGGGCGATGCCCGGGTCGACGATGGCCCGGCAGTTGGCGAAATCGGGGATGCGCCGCTTGGCCTCGGCGAGGAGCCCCCGGGCCGTCTCGCGCGTCTCCTCGGCCGTCCGGTTGACCCGGCCGCGGCTCTCGCCCGGCTCGCGGCGCTCGGAGCACATGAGGATGGGCATGAACGGCTGGATCGGGTAGAGGTCGAACATGTCCAGCCGGAGCGGGGAGACCGAGTTGAGGATGGGCCGGCGGCCCCCGGCCCGCCCGAGGTCGTAGGCCCGGAGCGCCGCCTCGGCGAGGACCGGGTCGGGGGTGTCGATCGACAGGGGCTTGGCCGTGACCGACTGGATGCGGCGGACGAGGTCGGCCATGAACGCGGGCGGGCGGAGGCCGACGTTGACGTCGATCCAGGCCGCGCCCTTCTCGTCCTGGCTCCGGGCCAGATCGAGCAGCCCGGCCGTGTCGTTCGCGTCGAAGAGCTTCTTCGTCGAGGGCACGGAGTCGTTGATGGACTCGCCGATGATCGTCAGTCCCGGGATGGCCATGGCGCCCTCAGATGACCAGGCCCTCGCGGAGGTCGTAGGACCGGTCGAGGGCGTAGATGCCGAGGTCGACCGGGCCGAGCCCGAACGGCAGCTCCAGTGCCGGGACGTCGGCGCCGCGCGCGACGAGCTCGGCCACGATGAGGGCGGAGAAGGGCGCGTGCATGAGCCCGTGCCCGCTGAAGCCGGCGGCGTGGACGAGGTTCCCGACCGCGCCGTCGTAGCCGAAGAGGGGATTGTGGTCCGGGGTCACGTCGTAGAAGCCGGTCGTGACCGAGGCCAGCCGGCCCATGTCCTGGGCGGCCGGCAGCACCTGGGTGACCTCCTTGCGGACGGCCGCCCCGTAGTCGGTCGCGCCGATGCCGAAGCCGGGCTCGACCTCGTCCTGGTTGTCGAGCGTGGCCGCGACGGGCTTGGGGAACTGGAGCCAGCCCATCAGCAGCTGGGCGTTCTCGGGCCGGGCGTAGGCGCCGCACGGGGTGACGATCATGGGCAGGCGGGGGAAGTCCTCGGGACCGAGGCCCCAGTCGCTCGCGGCCTTGAGCCCGGTCAGGAAATAGACGTAGCGGCGCTCGACCGTGATCGGCAGGTCCCGGCCGCCGAACATCTTGGAGACCGTGTTGGCCATGAACCCGGCGGCGTTGACGAACACGTCGGCCTCGATCCTGCGGCCGGAGGCGAGCGCGACGGCCCGGGCCAGGCCGCCGTCGCGCTCGGCCCCGACGACGGCGTCGTTCTGGACGATCGTCGCGCCGAGCGCGCGCGCCGCCTCGGCGCCGTCCTGGTAGATGACGGCGGGAAAGAGGAAGCCGTCCCGGGGGCACCAGGTCGCGGCGGTGACGCCGGTCGTGTCGAGGAAGGGCCAGCGCTCGTCGACGGCCGCCCGGTCGAGGAACTCGACCTCGGCCAGCCCGGCCTGGCGCTGCATCCGGACGAGCGCGCGGACGGCGTCTAGGTCGTCGGCGTAGCTCTTGAGGAAGAGGTAGCCGTTCTGCGTGAAGCAGGGCTGGCTCGACGGGAGCCGCTCGGTCCAGCCCTCGTAGAACCGCTCGCTGTAGACCTGCCCGCTGACCGTCGCGGCCAGCCCGAACTGGGCCCGGATGCCCGCGGCCGAGCGCGAGCTCGCGCCGCTGCCGAGCGCGCGGGCCTCGACCAAGGTGACCTCGTGGCCGGCCCGGGCGAGCTCCCAGGCGGACAGGACGCCGGTGACCCCGCCCCCGATGACGACGACTCTCCTCATGGCCTTCTCCTGCGGCGAAGCATCTTCGAGAACGCGGACTATTTAATCACATTCGCCCCGATCGCGCCAGGGGGGGGGCGGGCGCGGCGGCCGGATCTTCGTTTTGCATCCGGTTTTAATTTGTGCTAGCATATCTGCCGTAATTCCCCCTTATCCGGGGGCGCGGGTCGGATAAAGGCACGGAGATCGAGGCCCGAACAGCCGTCATGCTCCTCTCCTTTATTGCGATCGAATTTTTTGGCAGGAGTCGAGCATGAACATCTACTGCGGCAACCTGTCCTTCTCCGTGACGGAAGAGGACCTCCGCGCGGCCTTCCAGGCCTACGGCACCGTCGAGAAAGCCGCCGTCATCACCGACAAGATGAGCGGCCAGTCTCGCGGCTTCGGCTTCGTCGAGATGCCGAACAAGGACGAGGCCATCAAGGCCATCGAGAGCCTCAACGGCAAGGACCTCAAGGGCCGGAACCTCAAGGTCAACGAGGCCCAGCCCCGTCCGCAGGGCGGCGGCGGCGGCGGCAGAGGCGGGTTCGGCGGCGGCCGCGGCCGCTACTGATCGCCTTGGGGGCATGTGCCTCAGGCACGTGTCCCCGGTCGTGAGCAGGGACCGTCCCCTCAGCGGGGCTGTCCCGTTCGAGTCGGATTTTCGGGCGTACGGCCCGGGGAAGGGGCGTACGCCTTTTTTTTCGGCCCGGCCCAGGGACCCGGCGTCCGCCGGGCCGGGTTGCCGCTCCCGCCGCTGAGCGGGCCGGCGATGGCCGGCCGTCCGCCCGCGACCCCGCGCCGGGCGGTCAGATCCGCAGGGCGATCCCGGCGCTGGCCATGAGTCCGTTGAAAATCCCGGCGTCGACGCAAAGATGGACGCTCTTCGTCAGCCGCGCCTTGAGGCCGAGGTTGAGCTGGAGGAAGGGGAGGAAGTTCGGGATCGGGAAGTCGTTGTCGGGGTCGGCCAGGGCCTCGTCGCGGAGCTCGCGCAGGGTCTTCGCCTCCGAACCCTCGACCGTCTCGGCCGGGATGGAGGCGCCGGAGAGCTGGCCGCTGTAGGAGTAGGCCACGATCGAGTCGTCCAAGGCCTTCGACGTCGAGATGCCGCCGCCGAACGTGATGTAGGGGTGGACGACGGCCCGGGGGGCGATGTCCCAGCGGAAGGTCAGGAGGAAGGACGTCGCCTTGACGACGGCGCTGGCGCTCGCGGCGCCCGCGAACGCCGCCGTTTCCAGCGTTCCCGTATCCTGGAGGGCCATGTTCGCCGCGGCCGTGGGCATGACCTTGAAGGTGCTCTTCCCGACCGAGACGCCCAGGCTGAACGAGCCGCGGTGGCCCTTGGGATACCAGCGGAAGCCGGCCCTGAAGTCGTCGCCGCTCGAATCGAAGACGACGGCCTGCTCGTAGGCCGTCAGCGTCAGGTCGGGGTGGTCCTCCCGGATCGTCTCCAGAATGCGGTCCCGGAGCTCGGTCTCGATGGCGTCGCCGATGAGCTTCTCGGCCGCGCCGCCGAGGGGGTTGAGCGACCAGCGGCCGTAGTGGCCGCTGAACTCGAAACGGCCGCCTTGGGCCATCAGGGCGGGCGCTCCGGCCAGAAGGACGGTCACGGTCAGGACGAGGGCCAAGCGGTTTGCGCGCATGTTCGGCTCCTTTCGGACCCCGGACCGGGGGGTTCTCCCGTTTAGTCGGACGAGGGGTCCGGCCGACGCGAACGCGGCCGTTTTTCCGCGGCTTGTCGGGCCGGCCGCGGAGGCCGCGAGGGCCCCCCTTAGGAAAAAGGGATCGTAAGACCCGTCAGGCGACGGTTCCGCGGGGACGATCCAAGGGAGCCGGGGGGGCGTCCCTGTGGCCGAGGGCGAGAACGGCCGCGCCGGCGGCGTATCCGGCGGTCAGGGCGGGCCCGATCGAGAGGGCGCCGACGGTCTTCAGGACCAGGGCCGCGATGCTGAAACCCAGGGCGGTCACGCCCAGCTGGACCGCCACCGCGACGCTGATCGGCGCCGTCCGGTGAGCCCTGACGAGAAGGCTGCGCTCATAGGACAGGACGGCCTCGAGAAAGGGGACGAGGACGAGGAGCATGCCCGGGACGACCGAGAACGCGGTCAGTTCCGGGGACAGGCCCGAGACCCGGCCGTACCAGAAGCCCGCGAGCGGCGAGAAGACGACGGCGGCCAGGCCGGCGGAGGAAGCGGCCCCGACCCGGAGAGCGAAACGGCGGAGGGGGCGGCGGTTCTCCAGGCCGTCACCGGCCAGGGCGATGACGACCTCCTGCATGGCGATGCCGGCCGTGCGGAAGACGAAGGCCAGGCCGACGACGACCGGAAGCACGGCCAGCGACTCGACGGGCATGCGGCCGCGGGCCAGGAAGAAGGTCGTCAGCGGGTTGATGAAGAACAGCAGGAAGGAGGTCAGGGCCAGGGGGGAGTAGAAGCGGACGACCCGGCCGGCGGTGAGAGAGGCGCCGAAGGCGCACGCGGCCGGGTCGTCGCGGCGGAGGCGCCGCAGCGTCGGCCGGGCCATGAGCCAGCTGGCCGCGCCTTCGGCGATGACGCCGGCCCCGAGGGCGCCCGCGCCGACGCTCGCGCCGGGCAGGCGGAAGGCCAGGGCCAGGAGGAGGCCGGTCCCCGCCATGGTCGAGAGCCGGACGACCGTCCCCCAGGTCACGGCTTGGGGCCGGCCGTGGCTGATGAGGATGCCCTGGTAGAAGCGGCGGAAGCCGATGGCCCCAGGCCAGAAGAGGAGGAAGATCATCGACCGTCCGGCCAGGCGGGCGATGTCGGGCCCGAGGCCCATGACGCCGCGGGCGACGGCGTCGAAGACGGGCGGGATGAGGAGCAGGGCCATGACCGCGGTCACGGCGGCGTTGAGGGCGTTCGAGAACCGCCTCAGCTTGCGGTAGGCGAGGCCGTCCCGGACGAGGACGTTCGAGGCCGAGAGCATCATGATGACCGGCGACTCGACCATCCAGGCCAGGGCCGTGGCCACGGCGAAGGCGGCCAGGTTCTCCTTGGGCGAGGCCAGGCGGGCGATGACGGCGGCCACGAACGGGCCTTCGGCGGCCATCATCAGCCAGGTGGCCTCGAGCGGCAGCCAGAAGCGGGCGATCCGGCCGGCGGTGAGGGGTTGGGGCGGCGGCGCCGCCGGCGCGGGAGCGGGCGCCGCGGGGACGGGCCCCGGCGAGGGCTGGACGGACGATCCGTGTTCGGGCATGTTCGGCGCCGTAGGATAGCATTTCAGGCCGGGGGACACAAACGGGATGTGTCCCCGTTCGAACGCCCGGCCGTCCCCGGATTGATGCGGCGAGGAGTCCTGTGCTATACAAGACCCGGCATCGGATCCCCATGAGCAAGCCGATCCCTCCCGGAGGCATCCCGCGTGTTCCGCCCGAGGCGCGGCTCCGGGACTTCGCCCGACGGTTCCGAGGCGCCGTGAGCGCGGCCGCCCGGGAGGCGTTCGCGGCCCGGTGCGGCGCCCTCGGCCTCCGGTTCGATGACGAGGAGATCGAGGTCTTCGCCGCCCTCGCGACGCCGGCCAGGGTCCAGGAGTTCCTGGACACGGAGCTCTACTACAACGACGACCACGCCTCGGTCGACCAGGAGGAGACGGCGGCGCCGCCGCGGCTCGTCCTGCGGACGGGCGCGGCCCACTGCTTCGAGGGGGCGATGTTCGCCTACGCCGTGAACCACCTCCACGGCCGCGAGCCGCGGCTGGTCATGCTCGAGGCCAGCCAGGACGCCGACCACAACCTCGTCGTCTGCCGCGACCCGGCCACGGGCCTCTACGGCGCCAACGCCCAGTCGCGCTATCCCGGGCTGGTCGGCCGCCCGGCCGAATACCCGACGGTCCGGGCCCTGGCCGAGAGCTACGTCCCGTTCTACTACAGCGACCGGACGCTCGACCCGGCCGACCTGACGCTCGTCGGCTATTCGGAGCCGGTCGATCTCGCGGCCAAGTTCGGGACGGGCTGGATCGGCTCGAAGGACCCGCTCTGGGACATCTACTACACCTACATCGACGGCGGCGTCCCGTTCCAGTATTTCGCCGGCGGGCCGGGCGATCCGCATCTTTATCCGCTCGTGCGGGCCCTCGAGGAGGGATGGATCCGCCTCGACGCCGCGGGAGAGCCGTTCGTCAGCCCGGACGACCTGCCCCCGGGCGCGCGCGAGGCCCGCGAAGCCTTCTTCAAGGCCTATGATCCCGAGCGCGACGGGCCGCGGCCGCGGGGCCGGGCCAAGGAGACCGAGAAGGAGTTCTTCCGGCTCACCGGAACGACGCCCATCGACCTCGAAGACAACGCCTTCGACCTGCAGTTCTTCCTGGCCGCCGGCTACCGGGTCGACCGGCTCCTGAAAGGGCGAAGCGCGACTCGAGGCGCTCGATCGTGATCACGAAGGCGCCGGGGCGGCGCATCGTTCGCCGTCTCCGGACCGAGGCGCGGCGCGCGATCCCGGCGCCTTCATTATTGGAGGCGCGCATGATCGCACACCGGTCCCGCAGGGCCAGGCGGGGGGTCTTTCTGGCCGTCATGGGAACGCTCCTTGTCGCTCCCGGTTGCGCCAAGAGGTTCGACAACCTGGCCGCGCTCGGCAAGCACGATGTCGTCTGGGCGAGCGCCGGGCGGGGCTCGAAGGACTCGATGCCGGCCGGGAACGGCGACATCGGCCTCAACGTCTGGACCGAAGGGGCGACCGGCTCCCTGTGCTTCTACATCGGCAAGACGGACTCCTGGGACGAGACGGGCCGGCTCCTCAAGGTCGGCAAGGTCCGGCTGGCCATCGAGCCGAACCCGTTCGCGGTGGCCGGCCGCAGGTTCCGCCAGCGGCTCAACCTGAGGGAGGCGGCCGTCGAGGTCGCCGCGGGCGAGGGCCGGGAGGCCGTTGAGCTCCGGGTCTGGGTCGACGCCGCCCTCCCCGTCGCGCGCGTCGAGGCCCGCGTCCCCGAGGGGACGGTCCTGACCGCCTCCATCGAACCGTGGCGCGTCGCGCCCGAGGTCCTCGAAGACCCGCTCGTCAGCGGCCTGAATTACTATCCCGGGATCTTCGGCCCGGCCGTGGTCGGCGCCGACGTCGTCGTCGACGATCCGGGGGGCCGCGTCGTCTGGTACCACGCCAATCCCGAGACGCCGTCCTTCGCCAGGAACATCGCCATGCAGGGGCTCGAGGGGGCCGGGATCGCCGACCCGCTCCGGGACCGCGTCTTCGGGGCGGCCATGGAAGGGGAGGGGTTCGTCAAGCGGGACCCGAAGTCCCTCGTTTCCAAAAGTGGAGAGGTCCGCCGCCTTTCCGTCCATGTCCTGACCCGCCAGCCCGAAACGCTCGAGGGCTGGCTGGCCGCCCTCGACGCGCAGGCCCGGGCCACGAACGCCGTCGCGCCGGACGAGGCCCGGGCCGCCCACCGGGCCCATTGGCGCGAGTTCTGGGACCGGAGCTGGATCTACGTCCGCGGCGACCCCGGCGCCACCGTGCGGACGCCGCTCGGCATCGAGGCCGAGGGCGACGTCGTGACGCGCGGCTACGTCCTGCAGCGGTTCGTCAACGCCTGCGGCGGGCGCGGCGCCCAGCCCATCAAGTTCAACGGCTCGATCTTCACCGTGGACGAGGACGGGGCCGAGGGCTTCGCCGATTACCGCCGCTGGGGCCAGGGCTACTGGTGGCAGAACACGCGCCTGCCCTACATGTCCATGCCGGCGGCCGGGGACATCGACCTGATGCGGCCGTTCTTCGGCATGTACTCCGGCCTCCTGCCGCTGGCGCTCTACCGGACCAGGCATTACTTCGGCCACGGCGGGGCCTACTTCCCGGAGTGCGTCTACTTCTGGGGACCGGTCTTCACCGAGACCTGGGGCGACAAGCCCCTCGCCGAAATGGCCGAGCCTTACCAGGCCAACCCCTATCACAGGTACGAATGGGTCGCCGGCCTGGAGATGGCGGCCATGATGCTCGAGGCCTGCGCCTACGCGCGGGACGAGGCCTTTCTGCGGGACACGGCCCTGCCGTTCACGGACGCGGTCCTGCGCTTTTTCGACGAGCACTACCGCGTCGGGCCGGACGGCAAGCTCGACCTGGCCCCGGCCCAGGCCCTCGAGACCTGGTGGGACGCGGCCGACGCCATGCCCGAGGTGGCCGGGCTCCGCTATCTCGTGAGGGAGGCGGGGGCGTTGCCGGCCTCGTCCGTCCCGGCGGAGACAAGGGACCTCCTGGCCCGGCTCGAAGCGAAGCTGCCGCCCGTCCCGACGCGCGAGGTCGACGGCGCCCGCATGCTCGCCCCGGCGGCCCGCTTCGCCGACAAGCGCAACGTCGAGAACCCCGAGCTCTACGCCGTCTACCCGTTCCGGCTCTTCGGGCTCGGCCAGCCCGCGATCGAGCTGGCCATCCGGGCCCTGGAGCGGCGCGAGGACCGGGGCCACTTCGGCTGGCGCCAGGACGACATCTTCATGGCCCTGCTGGGCTTGGCCGAGGACGCCCGCCGGGGCCTGGTCGAGCGGGCCTCGAAATGGGACGCGCGCCACCGCTTCCCGGCCTTCTGGGGCCCGAACTACGACTGGACGCCCGACCAGGACCACGGCGGCGTGCTGATGAAGACGCTCCAGGTCATGCTGCTTCAGGCCGACGGCGAGAAACTGCGCGTTCTCCCGGCCTGGCCTGACGGCTGGGACGCCGATTTCAAGCTGCACGCTCCGGGCAAGACGGTCGTCGCGGGGAGGGTCCGCGGCGGGAGGCTGGTCAGGCTCGCGGTCGCGCCCCAGTCGCGAAGGAAAGACATCGTTCCGGCGACGCGCTGATTTCAGTCCCGGACTTCGACCTCGACGCTGAAGAACTTGAAGTCCCTGTAGACGACCTCGGTCCGCGACCGGACGAAGGCCCGGCCCCGGCCGTCGAGATACGTCTCCTCGAACGACATGCGGCTGGGGAAGCGGATGCCGTTCTTCTCGGCGCTGAACTCCGAGCGCATGACCAGGCGGGGCGTTCGCCCGAACTTCCTGCCTCGCTCCTCGAAGACGTCGTAGTGGCCGACCCGGCTCTCGCTCCACTCGATCCTGAGGATGTCGCCGGTCTTCACGTCGATCCAGGCTTTGCCGTAGAGGCCGCGGGCGGGCGGGGCGCCGGGGCGGGGCTTGGCGTCGACGACCAGGACCCGGGCCGGGCCGATCTCGTCCTCGCCGGCGACGGTGAAATCGTAGTCCGCGCGGACGCGCTCGGCGAAGAGGCCGACCGGGCCCATCAAGCAGTTGCTGAAGACGACGATCGACGTCGCCAGGCCGGCGTCGGGCACGACCTTCTTCCTGCCGTTCTCCTCGAGCTGGGTCCGGACCTCGCGGATGGCCCGGCCGGCCCGGACGCACTGGTAGTCGTAGACGTAGGAGCGCTTGACCTTCCTCGCCCGGCTGAAGGTCAGGGTCGGGCCCAGGAAGGGCGACGTTCCCGGGTCGGGCGGCGGAGGCGCCGGCGAGGAGTCGAGCTTGGGGTCGATCGTCTCGCGGATCTCCTCGCGGCAGACGAAGTCGAAGGCCGAGCTCTCGAGCCGGCGGCAGTATTCGGCGGCGCGGTCGAGGAGGGCTTCGAGGGAGAGGTCGGGAGCGGCGGGGGCGGCGGGGACGGGCGCTGTCTCGGCGGCGGGGTTAGCGGCGGTCTTGAGGCGCTGCGGGGGCGCGGCGTCGAGGCCGGGCGGCGCGAGGAGGAGCGGCGGGACGGCGAGAGCGAGAAGGGCGGCGCGCGCCGGGAGGGCGGCTATCGCCGCAAAGACAGCGCGCGCCGCGAGGGCTGAACGAAATGTCCGACGCTTCGTCACGGGCATTGGCTTGGATGTGGGCCTAGGCATCGCGCGGTCCAACCCGGCCTCGGTCCCAGGATAGGCCCCCCGCCGCGAAAAATCAAACCCGGCCGCGGGCCGTCCGCCGGGCGCGGAGTTGTGTCCCGCCCCCCATCCGGGCTATATATCGATCACGGCGACACGCAACTCAATGCGCCTCATCATGTCATGTTGTTGGGCATGAATCAGCGAATCGAGTTGCGTGTCACCGAAATAGAGAATAGGGAGGCGCGGATGAGGCCCCGATACGGATGCGACGAGAGGGAGCTCGCCCATTACACGTGCTACCGGGCGTCCCATAAGATGGTCGTCGACGGCCGCCTGGACAAGCCCGCTTGGAAGGAGGCGCCGAGGTCGCCCCGCTTCGTCGACCTCGTGAGCGGCGTCCCGGGTTTCTTGGACACGCGGGTGGCGGCCCTCTGGGACGACGACGGCCTCTATGTCGCTTTCTGGGCGAGCGAGCCGAACGTCCAGGCCAGGCTCACCGGGCGCGACTCGCTCGTCTGGACCGAGAACGACGTCGAGGTCTTCATCGGCGGCGAGGACTGCTACTACGAGTTCGAGATCAACGCCCGGGGCACCGTCTACGAGGTCTTCTATATCTGGCAGGACGCGCTCAAAAAGGGCGGCCGGTTCGACGTCCCCGAGTTCGACCTGCGGACGCGGCGCGTCGACGTCCTCGGCGGTTTCCAGGACGGGATGCGCTACGGCAAGCATCCGCGCGGGGCGCGCTGGGCCTTCATGGACTGGGACATGCCCGGCCTGCGGACGGCGGTCCGGGTCCAGGGCACGCTCAACGACGCCTCCGACATCGACGAGGGCTGGACGGTCGAAATCGCCTTCCCCTGGCGCGGGATGAAGCCCTTGGCGGGGAAACGGCCGATCCCGCCGCGCGACGGCGACGTCTGGCGCCTGGACTTCTCCCGCTTCGAGCTCGTCGAGAGCTGCGGCGTCACGGTCGAGCCGCACCCCGGCTGGGCCTTGAACAGGCACGGCGTCTACGACTCGCACATCCCCGAGTGCTTCTCCTTCGTCCATTTCTCGGGCCTGCGGGCGGGCGAGACGCCTTCTATTCCCCGAGCACGTCCAGGAAAACGCGGCGGACGGCTTCGATGAGCTCGCCGATCGTCTCCTTCGTGCAGCCCGCCGTCGGCACGGCCGGACCGATCGTCAAGGCGACCTCGCCCGGCCGGATGTTCAGGCTCCCCTTGCGCGCGACCGCGCGAGCGCCTCGCTGGACGACGGGAAGGATGTCGAGCCCGGCCTCGACGGCCATCAGGAAGCCGCCGCGCTTGAAGGGGCCGAGACGGCCGTCGAGCGTCCTCGTGCCTTCCGGCATGACGGCGAAGGAGAACTCCGGGCGCTCCCGCAGCCAGGCCGCGGCCCGCCGCAGGGTCTCGACCGCCCGGGCCGTGTCCTTGCGGCTGATGGGGAACATGCCGATGCGGCGGATCACGCCGCCGTAAACCGGCCAGCGGAAGTGGCTCTCCTCTTCGACTCCCCGCAAGGGCGCCGGGAAGGCTATCTGGAAGACCAGCGGGTCGAAGAAGTTGACGTGGTTCATCATGGCCACGTACTGCCGGCCCGGGACGAGGCGCTCGCGGCCGGCGGCCCGGACCCGGACGCCGCAGGCGAGGAGCACGGCCCGGCAACCGCCCTTGATCAGGCGCTCGAGCCCGCGCCCCCGCAGGACGAAGGAGCCGAGCCATATGGCGGCGCAGGCGGCGGCGAAGACGGGCAGAGCGGCCGACCATATGAGGAGCGAGCGCAGGCGAACGAGGATCTTTCTCATGGCGCCGGGCTAGGCCAGGAACTCGATCTCGGCCGGGAGGACCTCGAGGCGGAGCGGCGTCCAGCCGATGAGCTCGCCGTCGGCCATGAGCCGGAGGGGCGGATCGGCCTCGACGGAGATCGAGGCGGCCCGGACGTGGCCGACCTTGGGGTGGGCGGCGTGCTGGCCGGAGAAGACGCCGGAGAAGATGGCCAGGATCTCGCGGCGGTTGACCCCGTCGAACAGGATGACGTCGGCCTGGCCGTCGGCGGTCTCGGCGGCCGGGGCGATCTTCATCTTCCCGCCGGTGAACTTGGAGTTGGAGACGACCAGGGCGCTGTTCGGGGCCTCGAGGCGGCGGCCGTCGGCGACGATCGTGACCAGGTTCCTCATGCCCCGGACGAGCCGGACGAGGACGGCCAGGCTGTAGCCGGCCGCGCCCATGAACTTGAACCGCGCGTTGGTGAGCTCGAGGATGTCGGCGATGAGGCCGACGCCGATGATGTTGAGCGAGACGCGGCGGACGGCGGGGCCGCCGGCGGGCCCGTCGCGCGAGGTGAACTCAACCAGGTCGACCCTGCGGCGGCGTCCGGCCAGGATCGCGTCGAGCGCCTGGTCGGGGGTCGTGATGTCGAAGTCGCGGAGGAAGGAGTTGCCGGTCCCGGCCGGGATCTGGCCGATGGCGGGAAGGCGCGGCGGGCGGCCTCCGGCGTAGAGGCCGTTCAGGAGCTCGTAGGGCGTGCCGTCGCCGCCGAGGCAGAGGAGGCGGTCGTAGCCGGGGCCGGCGGAGCCGAGCCGCGCCAGCCCGCGCCCGATCTCGACGGCGTGCCCGGCGTATTCGGAGAAGCGGACCTCGAGTCCGGGGAGGGAGGAGCGGAGGCGCGGCTCGAGGCGCGCGAAGACTTTCCGGCCGCGGCCGTGGCCGGCCGCCGGGTTGACGACGAGGAGTGTGCGGTGCGTATCCATGATACGCCGGGCTTTATAACACAGCGGACGCGAAATGGAAAGCGGGGACATGTACCAAAGTGGTGACATGCCCCGCGTACGTGTCCCCATGCGTGTCCCCGTTCTTTGATCAATTTCACCAGATTTTTCTTCACGGGAAGTCGGCCGACAAAACCCAATGGAATTTGGTATAATCATAGCGGTTGACGCTTCAGGGCAAGTGAAAGGAACACAGGGAAAATGATCAGGATGCTTGGAATGTTAGGCTTGATCGGCGGCGTCGCTCTTCTGGCCGGGTGCTCCGCTTCGTCCGATGACGGGGGCGGTCCCGGCCCTCATTCCGACGCCGTCATCGTCGATCACACCGGCGCTAAGTGGAACGCGATCCCCTCGTCCTGGATCGACCAGGCCAAGCAGCGGCTCCATATCGCTTACGGCCACACCTCGCACGGCAGCCAGCTCACGACGGGCATGGCGGGGCTGGTCGCGTGGAAAGGCGCGCGGTATTCCTTCAACGCGGGCGGCTCCGGCGGCGCGCTCGACCTGCGGGAGAGCGTTTTCGGAGCGGCCTACGACCTCGGCAACCCCAACCGGACGGCCTGGGAGGCCGCGACGAGGACCTATCTGGCCCAGAATCCCGCTATCAACGTCATCATCTGGTCCTGGTGCGGCCAGGTCGATGGGACGGAAGCCGAGATACAGCAATACCTCAAC
>JAKQUO010000033.1 GCA_029569255.1 Acidobacteriota bacterium
CCCCGGGAATCAGACTACCTTGGTGACCTTGCCGGCCTTGAGGCAGCGGGTGCAGATCTTGACCGTCTTGACGGTTCCGCCGATGTCGGCCCTGACCTCGAGGAGGTTGGGGAACCAGGTCCGGCGGCTCCGGTTCTTGGCGTGGGAGACGGTATTTCCAAAGATAGTGCCCTTACCGCAAATATCGCATTTTCTCGACATGGTATAACTCCGATCGGGATGGTAGGGCGATACTAGCAGAAGACGCCCTCCCGTGTAAAGTCCCGGAAACCGCCCCTTCGGGGCGGCCGGCTGCCTAGCCCCTCCGGCCGACGGGCCCCTGGCCCTGGCCCATCATCTGGGCCATCTGGGCCATCTGGCCCTTGTTCTTCACCAT
Source organism: Acidobacteriota bacterium (assembly GCA_029569255.1). GTDB lineage: Bacteria > Acidobacteriota > Aminicenantia > Aminicenantales > Saccharicenantaceae > RBG-16-66-30. The sequence goes on from JAKQUO010000033.1 coordinate 377, forward strand.
CTTCTTCATCATGAGGCGGGTCTTCTCGAACTTCTTGAGGAGGCGGTTGACCTCCGCGACCGAGGTGCCCGAGCCCTTGGCGATGCGCGTCCGGCGCTTGGGGCCGATGATGAGGTGGTTCGCGCGCTCCTTCCTCGTCATCGAGCGGAGGATGGCCTCCTCGTACTTGATGCCGGCCTCGTCGATCCTGTCTTCGTCGATCTGGCCCGCGAGCCCGGGGATCATGTCGAGCATGCCCTTCATGGAGCCCATCTTCTTCACCTTGGCGATCTGGTCCAGGTAGTCCTCCAGGGTGAAGGACTCGTTCGCCATCTTCTTCTCGAGCTCCAGGGCCTCGGTCTGGTCGAAGGCGGCCTGGGCCTTCTCCACGAGGCCGACGACGTCGCCCATGCCCAGGATGCGGCCGGCCACGCGCTCCGGGTAGAAGGGCTCGAGGCCCTCGGGCTTCTCGGAGACGCCGACGAACTTGACGGACTTGCCGGTGACGGACTTGAGGGAGAGGGCGGCGCCGCCCCTGGCGTCGGAGTCGAACTTGGAGAGGATGACGCCCGTGACGCCGACCTTCTCGTCGAAGGCCTTGGCGATGTCGGCGGCGGCCTGGCCCGTCATCGCGTCGGCGACGAGGAGGGACTCGTCGGGCTTGACGGCGTCGCGCACGCGGACGAGCTCGGCCATCATG
>JAKQUO010000041.1 GCA_029569255.1 Acidobacteriota bacterium
CTTCGGCCTTTCGACAGGCCTCTCCGCAGGCGGTGTTCTCCTTCAGGCAGGTCTTGGAATAGTTGCCGTCCCAGAACAGTTCCTGCCACTGCCTCACGAGACCGAGACAGGAATTGTTGAGGACGACGATCTTGACCGGCAGCCGGTGCACGGCGCAGGTGGCCAGTTCCTGGATGTTCATCTGTATGCTCCCATCGCCGGTGATGCAGACGACGGGGCTGTCCGGCCGGCCCAGACAGGCGCCCATCGCCGCGGGAAGACCGAAACCCATCGTTCCCATGCCGCCCGAAGTTATGAAGGCCCTCGGCCGGCGGTGATCGAGCCCCAGGGCCGCCCACATCTGGTGCTGACCCACGTCGGTCGTGATGATGGTGCCGGGAAGGGCGGCCTCGTCGATGGCCCCGATGACATAGGTCGGGTCTATCCGACCGTCCGTGCCCCGGCCGGGGTCCGGGACGTGCTCTTTCCTCCAGCCCGCGACCCGTTCGTTCCAGGCGTTGGGCCCGCGGGGGGCGGTCCGTTCGATAAGCGCCGCCAGGACCGCCCGGACATCTCCGGTGATGGGGAAGTCGGCCCGGACGATCTTGCCGAGCTCGGACGGATCGATGTCGATGTGGGCCACTTTGGCCCGCGGGGCGAAGAGCGAGGGGACGCTCGTCACCCGGTCGTCGAAGCGCGTGCCGAGGCCGATGAGGAGGTCGCATTCGGTTATGGCGTAGTTGGCGGCCGCCTCCCCGTGCATGCCGGGCATGCCGAGGTTCAGGGGATGGCGGGAAGGGAGACAGCCGAGGCCCATCATGGTCACCGCGGCCGGTATGCTGGTCTTCTCGAGGAAGGCCGCAAGCTCAGCCCCGGCCCCCGATATGATGATCCCGCCCCCGGCGAGGACGAGCGGCCTTTCGGCCCCGGCCACAGCCTCGGCCAGCCTGTCGAGCATGGAAGGGTCAGGGCCGCCTGTCGCCGGGCCGCGGACGGACAGGCTCGGTTCGTCGGGATAGACATAGTTCTCCAGTTTCGCGGTCATGACGTCGACCGGCAGGTCGATGAGGACCGGACCCGGTCGCCCCGTCCCG
>JAKQUO010000052.1 GCA_029569255.1 Acidobacteriota bacterium
GCCCTCGATGACGTTGGTCTGCCGGATGGCGTCGAGCAGCGACGTCTTGCCGTGGTCGACGTGCCCCATGACGGTGACGACGGGCGCCCTGGGCTTCAGGTTCCGCGGCTCCGTCTCGACGCGCTGCAGCAGCTCGTCGTACTCGGCGGTCACGGCCTCGACCTGGTAGCCGAACTCGGCGGCAATGAGGGTCGCCGCGTCGACGTCGATGGACTGGTTGATGGTGACCATCATGCCGAGGCCGAGCAGTTTGTTGATGACGTCGCTGGCGCGCACGCTCATCTGCTTGGCGAGTTCGCCCACACGGATGGCTTCGGAGATGCGGATCCGCCGCTTGATCGCCTTGGGCGTCGTGATCTCCGTCTTCTTCATCCTGACGACGGCCTTGCGTTCGCCCTTCCAGCGGGGCGATTCCTCCTCCTCGATCTCGCGAAGACGGACTCTCTTGTCCTTCTTGTCGATCACCTGCTTGATCATGGATTTCTTCTTGGCGGCCACGGAATCCATGACCACCTCGACGGCCTTCTTGCCCTTCTTGTCGGCCCCCGCTGCGGCTCCGCGAGCCTCCGCGCCCGACGACGGGGCGGCCTGTCCGCGGGGCGGCGCCGGCGCGGGCCCGGCGGGTTTGCGGATCTGCGTCTGCGGGGTGATCGCGGCCGGGGGCCTGGGGGACGTCTTCGCCCCGACAGGCTCGGGCCGGCGGATGATCTGCGCCTGCCGGGAGAGATCGGGCTCCTTCTTCGGCGGCTGCTCCGGCTTCGCGGGCGCCTTCTCGCTCACGGGGGGCGCCGCGGCGGCCTGCGGCTCCTCGATCCCGGTCTCGGCCGTCTTTACCGGGACGGCAGCCTTCTCGGGCATCCCGGCCTTCTCTTCCTTCTCCGGTTTGTCGGCCCTTTCTTCCTTCCCGGCCTGCTCGGCCGGTTCGGCCGGCGCCCCGGGGGCGGGGGCGGCGGCTTCTTCGGCTTCGAGGGCCTCCTCGGCGGGCAGGCGGACGGCCCGGCGGCGGATGACGGTCGATTTGACGCGCTTCTCGACGACCTCCTTCTCGCCCTTGGTCGCAAACTCGCGGCGGACCCGCTCGACCTCGCTGTCCTCGAGCGTGCTGGAGTGGGACTTGACGGCGATCCCAAGGGTCTTCAGCCTGGCGATGAACTCCTTGTTCTCGATCCCGAATTCCTTGGCCAGCTCGTACACTCTCACTTTGGACATTCTCGAAACCCCCGAAATGTATGGTTCAGCCCGGGCGTGAGCCTCTTTTCGCCGATCAGGCGTTGCCGCCCGTTTCCGTTTCCGCCACCTGCGCGGCCCTCTCGACGATCCCCTGCGCCTTCTCGGCATCCATCCCCGGAAGGGCCTTCAGGGCCTCGGGATCGGCCGATGACAGGGCCGCGACATTCTTGTAGCCCTCCTTGAAGAGCATCTCCGCCGTCTCCTCGTCGAGGTCGGGGATCTTCATGAGGATCTTCGGCCCTTCCTCGGCCTGCTTCTGCAGCATGGACTCGTTCTTCACGTCGATCTTCCAGCCCGTGAG
>JAKQUO010000053.1 GCA_029569255.1 Acidobacteriota bacterium
GGCCACGACTACTCCGTCCCGCTCGAGCCCTGGCCGGTCGACCGCGCGGGCCGGGACCTCTCCTGGTACAGGAACAACGGGACACCCGGCTCCAAGAGCTACTTCACGGTCGGCGAATACGCCGATTTCTACGGCGGCTGGCACGCCCAGTCCGACGCGGGGTTCGGCCACTGGTCGCGCTACGAGGACATGCCCGGACGAAAGGCCTGGATCTGGGACCTCTCGCGCTCGGGCGAGATCTGGGTCGACCTCCTGACGGACAAGGACGGGCAATACAGCGAGCCCCAATCCGGCCGCCTCCTCAACCAGTCCGACCACGGCGATTTCGCGCCCGGCGCGGCCGACCGCTGGCGGGAGCTTTGGTTCCCCTACCGCGGCATCGGCCCGATGGCCAAGGCCTCGCCCCAGGCCGTGCTGAGCGCCGCCCGCGAGGGCGGGGCCCTGCGCCTCGGCCTCTTCCCGCTCCGGCCCGTGGCCGACGACCTGGTCGTGACGGCCGCGGGGAAAGAGGTCCTCCGCGAGCGCCTCGTCCTGCAGACGGGGCAGGCCTGGACGAAGGACGTCGACCTCGGAGGCGCCGCCGCCGAGGCTCCGTTCGAGGTCCGCCTCGGAACGAAGCTCGTCTACGGAAGCGACCCGAAAGCGGACGGCCTCGACCGTCCCTTCCGCTTCCACGATCCGACGGGCGGCTCGGCCGAGGCCCTCTTCCTCCAAGCCCGCGGGCTCGAGCGGGAGCGCCGCCTGGCCGAGGCGTTCGACAAGTACCTCGAGGCCGCCCGCGAAGAGCCCCTCCACGTCCGGGCCCTGGCCCGCGCCGCCGAGCTGGCCACGCGGCGGGGCGAGCCGGCCCGCGGCCTCGAGCTGGCCGGCCGGGCCCTGGCCGTCTCGATGTACGATCCCGAGGCCAACTACGTCTACGGCGTCGCCGCCCGCCGTCTCGGACGCCTCGTCGACGCCAAGGAGGCCCTCGGCTGGGCGGCGCGCTCTCCCCAGTTCGAAGCGGTCGCCCGGGTCCAGGCGGCCGAGATCGCCCTCCTCGAGAAGGACCACGACCGGGCCGCGGAGGAGGCCCTCAGGGCCCTCATCGCCGACGACCTCAATATCGGCGCCCTCGAGGCCCTGGCCGTGGCCCATCGGCTGGCCGGCCGCACGGCCGAGCACGCCCGCGTCATCGGCTGGCTCCTCGACCTCGACCCCCTCGACCACCTGGCCCGCTTCGAGCGCTATCTCCTGGGCCGGAAGCCCGCGGACCTCGAGGCCTGCCGTTCGCTCGTCCGCAACGAGCTGCCGCACGAGACCTTCATCGAGATGGCCTGCTTCTACGACCGGATCGGCCTCACCGGCGAGGCGATCGAGGCCCTCAAGGCCGCGCCGAAGCACGCCGCGGTCGACTATTGGCTGGCCTACCTCCAGCGCGACGCGGCCCCGGCCGAAAGCGCCGCCGCCCTCGAGCGGGCCTCGGCCGCCTCGCCATTTCTCGTTTTCCCCTTCCGCGAGGAAGAGATCGCGGTCCACTCCTGGGCCGTCGCCGCCCGGCCGGCCGACTGGAAGCCCAAGTACTTCCTCGCCCTCATCCTCTGGGGCAAAGGCCGCACCGACGAGGCCCGCGACCTTCTGGAGATGTGCGACGGGGCCGATTACGCGCCGTTCCGGCTCGCCCGCGGGGCCTTCTTCGAAGGGACCGACCCGGACCGGGCCGCGGCCGACTTCGCCAAGGCCGTCGAGCTCGACCCCGCGAGCTGGCGGGCCCGCCACGCCCGGACGGGCTTCCTCCTCAGGCGGGGCCGGACCGGCGAAGCCTTGGGCTCGGCCCGCCAGGCGGCCGCCGACTTCCCGGCCGAGGCCCCCCTCCAGGTCGACCTGGCCGAGGTCCTCCTCGCCGCCGGCGACCCCAACGAGGCCGCCCGCGTCCTCGACGCGGTCGCGGCCCTGCCCTACGAAGGCGCGACCGGCATCCACGGCCTCTACGTCCGGGCCCACGTCGGGATCGGGCTCGAGGCCATGGGCAAGGGCGCCTGGGCGGACGCCGTCGCGGCCCTCGAGCTTTCCAAGCTCTATCCGGAGAGGCTCGGCACCGGGGCCCCCTTCCATCCCGACGGCCGGATGCAGGACTTCCTCATCGCCCTGTGCCATGATCGGATGGGCGCGAAGGACAAGGCCGCCGCCCTGCGCGAGGCCATCCGGGACTACACGCTGGAATACTGGGACGAGGACCAGCCCCACGGCTACTACGGAGGGCTCGTCCTGGAGAAGCTCGGCCGCAGGGAGGACCGGCTCAAGGCCCGCGAGCTCCTCGGCCGGTCCGCCAAGCCCCCGGCCGAGGTCCTGGCCCTCATCAAGAAGCTATCTTAACGACGTTCCCGGCCGGGCTTCGATCGGGGCTTGGATCGGGGACATGTTCCGCCCCGGTGCGTGTCCCCGTCTTAGGGCCGGATCGGGGCTTGGATCGGGGACATGTTCCGCCCCGGTACGTGTCCCCGTCTTAGGGCCGCCAGGGGCGATACGGGATGACCGCCGGCGCATCCTTGCCTGTGTAGCGCAGGACCTCGAACAGGCCGCCGGCCTCCGGCACGAGATTGAACTTCCAGTAGCGGACCAGGCCGTAGGCCGACTGCGGCTCGAGCAGGCAGGGCGCGAGGTTGGCGGCCGGCTGGACGCAGCCGACGTAGAAATCGCCCTTCTTGACCGGCGCCTTCACGGCCCTGGCCGCGACATCGATCGTCGCCGGCGCTTCGTAGTCGGCGGCCGAGGGGACGACGGCCGTGACCTCGTAGGCCTCGGCCTCGACGACGGCGTCGCGCTCGAACATGCCCACCTCGACGCCGAGGGCCAGAAGCGTTTCGACGATGTCCAGGCGGCCGCCCCGGACGATGTAGCCGCGCGGCCTGGTCACGGACAGGGTCGGCCGGACATTCGGGAACCAGTGCTTGACGACCTCGTCCTCGACCCCGGCGCCGCCGGGCGGGGCCGGGACGAAGTCCGCCGCCGTCACCGTCTCCCCCGCCTTCTTGTCCACGCGGAGGACGCGTCCGGCGGCGGGCGCCGCGGCGCCCCTCGCGAAGCGCCTCAAGCGGAGCTCGGGCGCCGCGGGGTCGCGGGCGTATTCCATCCTCAGGTGGACGGGATCGTTATCGGCCCGGGACGCGGCCCTCTGGAGCAGGCGGGCCCGGAGGCCGCCCACCAGCTTCACGACCTCGGGGGCGTGACCGGCCACCGACTCGAGGAAGGCCCGGAGGCCGCTGTACTGCCAGGCCGTCCGGGCCTTGAGCGTCTCGAGGTCGTGGCGGGAGGCGCCTTCCTGGATGAACGAAAGCGTCTCGAAGACGCCCAGGCTGTTCCGGCCGTCGTTGAGGTCCGTCGTCGAGTAGCGCTTCATCTCCTCGCGGGGGCCGCGGCGCTCTTCGGGGCGGGCCGCCCCGGACGAGGTGTCGACGCCGAGCTCTTCCGTGACCAGGTACTCGAAGAAGGCGATGTTCTTCCCCTTGAGCGCCCGCTCGACATCGGCCAGGACGACCCGGCGCGAGAAGTCCTGGAGCGGGGCGGCGATGTTGGCGTTCGAGACGCAGCCGATCGAGACCCGGTAGTAGTCGTCGCCCTTCTCGTGGACGTCGATCGTCACCTCGGGCCGCCAGGCCGTGAAGACGCGGTGGATGGCCCGGACCCCCTCGGCCTCGAGCTTGACGTGGTCGCGGTTCATGTCCAGGCCGAGCTCGTTCGCCCGGACGTCGCGGAAGTTGCCGTAGGGGTTGGTCTGGGGCATGATCAGGACGTTGACCTTCGCGAGGAGCGGCTTCAGGTCTCCGGCGGCCAGGTCGCGGAGGAGCCAGAGGGCCGCTTCCTTGGCCGACTGCTCGTTGCCGTGCTGGGCCGCGGTGAAGAGGACGGTGGGCTTGGAGCGGTCGAGGTCCGCGGGGGCCGCGGCCGGCCTTCCGGCCAGGACGGCCAGGAAGATGTCCCGGGCCCCGTATTCCCCGGTGGGCAGGGTGCGTCCCGCGGTCGAGACCCGGAGCTCCGGCGTCCGGGCCGCCAAGGCGCTCAGGAACGAGGCGACGGCCTCGGCCTGGGTGTAAGCGAGGTAGTTCGCCTCTTCGGCCGGCGTCTTGATCGGGGGCCGGACCTGTCGCGGGGACTGCCCCGCGGCGGCCGCTTGGAGGAAGGCCCCCGCCATCGCCAGGGCGAAGCTCGACGCGCGGATCGCTCTTTTCATTTTTCTAGCCTCCTGAAATGGGGGACATGATACTCTGTCCCCGTTATGCCAGCCGCCCGCATGGGCTGCATGCTCTTTATTTTTCGGCGGGCTCGGCCGCGGGCTTCTCGCACTTGAACAGGACGTCCTTGACGGCCCCGGCCCGCAGGACCTTGAACTTGGCCTCTTCGCCCCAGGCGAGCTCGGCCAGGGCCATCCGGAGCTCGTTGACGTCCGTGTAGGCCCGGCCGTCGACCGAGAGGATGACGTCGCCCTTCTCGAACCCGGCCCGGCCGGCGACGCCCCCGGCCGGCTTCGGGTCGACGACCAGGTTCTCGAGGTCGTCGAACTTCTTGAGGCCCAGCCCGATGTCGGGGAAGGCCTTCTCCGTCTCGGGGGCGAGTCCGAAGACGTAGTCGGCGATGGCCCGGGAGACGGTCACGCTCTTCGCGCCGGCCGGGACCTCGACGGCGACGACGGTCTTGAACGGCAGCTTCGACCGCTCGTGGGCGCGCCGGTTGAGGCCGAGGTTGTAGAGAAGATGCCCGGAACCGACGCAGACGACGACCCGCCGCCCCTCCGCCTCCGCGGCCCGAACGGCGTTCCAGCCCATGACCTCGTCCCAGGCCGATTGGCCGCGGTAGAGGCCCTCGAACATCTTGTCGAGACCCGGGCCCTTCATCGCCTCGGGGATGTCCTCCGACTCGAAGACGGCCCGGATGAGGGCCCGGTGATCGGCGTTGGAGACGTCGGGCGGCCCGGGGAAGAAGGCCTTCTCCGTGTCCGTCAGCGCGTCCCAGCCGCGCATGCGGATCTTGGTGACGACCTCGCGCGGCGCGTTCAGGGCGTAGATCGGGAGCCGGTGCTCGCGGGCGAAGTCGAAGACCTTCTCGTAGTAGCCGAAATTGAAGTTCCAGGTCACGTACCAGCGGAGCTCGCGGAGGAGCTCGTCTTTCTTCAGGATGCCGGCGGTCCACTTGTTGAGCGTCTCCTGGAGGGTCACGGGGACCATCTCCAGGCCGATGGCCAAATGGCGGTCCTTCTCGTAGAGGGCCCGGACGACCCGGAACTGGATCTCGTGCATGGCCATGGCGTCGTGGGTCTCGCCGACGTGGACGATGCGGGCGGCGAGCATCTCCCGGACCATGCGCTCGAAGCCGACGGGCGCGCCCGCGCGGCCGGACATGATGGCCCCGGCGCCGACGTCCATCGTCTTGTCCTTGAGCTTGGGGTCGCCGATCTCGAGCGTCAGCGTCGGGTCGGGCTTGGGGACGGCCGGCTTGGGCGCGTCCCGAGCGGGAGCTTGGCCCATGGCCGGGGCCTGGGCGGCGAGCCCCGCGGCGACGATGACGAAGGCGATCGTGGCGGGAACGAGAGCGGGGCGACCGGGATGCTTCATGGGGCCCTCCGTTCGGCGGATCGCCCCCGTATCATACCAAAATGGGGGACGTGATGCCTATTTCCGATTCATATCCGGACGCGTCCCCGGGCTCAGTCCTCCTCTTCCGGCTTGACCCGGCCTTCCTTGACCGCCTCGGCGATGATCTTCTGCTGGATGACGGCCGGCACCTCTTCGTAGTGCGAGAACTCCATCAGGAAGGAGCCGCGGCCGCCGGTGATCGAGGTCAGGGTCGGCTCGAAGTCGAGCATCTCCGACATCGGCACCTGGGCCTTGAGGACGCGCAGGGAGCCCTTCTGCTCCATGCCCTGGACCCGGCCGCGCCGTCCGTTGAGGTTGCCCATGATGTCGCCCATGTAGGCCTCGGGCGTGTAGATCTCGACGTTCATGACCGGCTCGAGCAGGGTCGGCTTGGCCTCGCGGATGCCCTTCTTGTAGGCCTTGCTGGCCGCGATCTTGAAGGCGATGTCGGACGAGTCGACGTCGTGGTAGGAGCCGTCGTAGAGGATGGCCTTGAAGTCGACCGTCGGGTAGCCGGCGAGCACCCCCTTCTTGCGGGCCTCCTGGAGCCCCTTCTCGACCGAGGGGATGAAGTTGCGCGGGATGGCCCCGCCGAAGATCTTGTCCTCGAACTCGAAGTCCTGGCCGCGCGGCAGGGGCTCGAACTTGATCCAGGTGTCGCCGAACTGGCCCCGGCCGCCGGTCTGCTTCTTGTGCCGGCCCTGGACGTCGGACTTGCCCTTGATCGTCTCGAGGTAGGAGATCTTGGGCGGCTTGAGGTCGACGTCGACGTTGTAGCGCTTCTTCAGCCGCTCGGTGATGATGCGGACGTGGAGCTCGCCGTTGCCGGAGATGAGGAGCTGGGAGGTGTTGGCGTCGCGCTCGATGCGGACGGTCGGGTCCTCCTCGGTGATGCGGTGGGTGGCCTGGGAGATGCGGTCCTCGTCGGCCCGGGTCTTGGGCTCGATGGCGAAGGAGATCGAGGGCAGGGGGAAGCTGATGGCCGGGAAGACGATGCCCGAGCCCTTGGCCGCCAGCGTGTCGCCCGTCGCCGTGACCTTGAGCTTGGCCGTGGCCACGATGTCCCCGGCCTTGGCCTGGCCGGCCGCGACCTGGTCCTTGCCCTGGAGGAAGAACAGGCCGCCGAGCTTCTCGTCGGCGTCGCGGCCGCTGTTCGCGACCGTGCCGTCGGGATTGACCCGGCCGGAGAAGACGCGCATCAGGGAGATCCGGCCCGTGTACGGGTCGGAGATGGTCTTGAAGACGAAGGCGCCGAACGGGGCGTCGGCCGAGGGCGGGACGGTCTTGTCCTCGCCCTTGACCGCGGCCTTGACCGGGCCGGCCTCGACGGGCGAGGGCAGGTAGGCCAGGATGCCGTCGAGGAGGGTCTGGGCGCCGATGTTCGCCAGGCCCGAAGCCGCGAAGACGGGGAAGATCTGGTGGTGGCGGATGCTCATCTTGAGGCCGGCGCGGAACTCCTCGGGCGAGAGCTCGCCCTTGTCGAAGTACTTCTCCATGAGCTTCTCGTCGGACTCGGCGACCATCTCCATGAGCTCTTTGTGGCGCTTCTCGACCTCGCCGGCCAGGGCCGCCGGGACCGCCGCCTCGCTCATCTTGCCGCTCTCGTCCTTCTCGAAGAGATAGGCCTTCCGCTCGATGACGTCCACGACGCCGGCGAAGTCCTTCTCCTCGCCGATCGGCAGTTGGATGGGCACGGCCTGGCGGCCGAAGAACTCCTGGACCGAGGCGAGGGCCCGGCCGAAGTTGGCGTTCTCGCGGTCCATCTTGTTGATGACGATGATCCGGACGAGGCCCCGCTCCTCGATCATCTCCCAGACCTTCTCCGTCCCGACCTCGACCCCGGCCACGGCGTCGACCAGGACCGCGGCCCCGTCGACCGCGCGCAGGGCGGCCCGCGTGTCCCAGAGGAAGTTGCTGTAGCCCGGCGTGTCGACGAGGTTGATCTTGTGGCCCTTCCACTCGCAGAAGCAGGGCGTGGCGTTGATGGAGATCTTGCGCTCGATCTCGTCGGGGTCGTAGTCGGTGACGGTGTTGCCCTTGTCGACCTTGGTCAGGCGGCTGGTCGCGCCCGTGTCGAACAGGAAGGCGGCGGCCAGGGTCGTCTTTCCGGAGGAGCCGTGCCCGACCAGGGCGATATTCCTGATGTGGTCCGCGGAGTAGTCTTTCATCCTCGAGCCTCCTGGGATTCTCGGCGGAAACGAAAGGCTATTCTACCCAAAAACGGGCCTTTCCTCAAGGGGAAAATCACGCGAGCAGCCTGATCCGGCCCCAAGGACAGGCCCGTGTCGTATTTTGTCGTTTCCTGACGGACTATGGCGCTTGCGCCCGGGGCCCGGGACTCTTATCTCATGGACATGATGAAAGGGGCCATGAGCCGGTCAAAAGGTGCTCCGATGATGAAAAAACTGTTCGGGCGGGCCCGATCAACGGCGCCGGACGCCGGGACCCACGAGGCCTCGGCCGAGGAGCAGCTGCTGCGGGTCTTGATCCAGGACTACTGCCATCAGCAGCACGTCCGCCTCAAGGACATGATGGAGATGATGGAACGTCAGATCATCTACCTCGTCCTCGAGGAATCCGGCGGCAATCAGCGGACGGCCGCGCGAATGCTGGGGGTCAAGCCCAACACCCTCCACTACAAGATCCACCGGATGGGGCTCGTTCCGGTCCAGAAGTATGTGATGGTCGAGGACCTCGCCGGCGGCGGCGAGGAGCTCGGCCCGCGCGGCGGTCATTAGGCCCCCCGCTGTCCGTTCATCTCTTCTCGTTCCGTTCAAGCCCTGGCCTGTCCGGTGAAAGGATTGAACACCGTCGACACGTCAAAGTACGACGCCGTCCGCCATAACGAGACAGGCGTTCCTTGTCGCTTGCCGGGGCGGATCCGGCGCCGATATTCCTTGTCGGGATTCAAGGCGCCATGTCGTACGGGCCCCGGGATCGGAATGTCGTTGGAGGCAGGATCCTGTGCGTGTTCGTGCTGCTCGGCTTCGCGCCGGCCCTGGCCCTATCGGACGCGGGCCGCTCGGTCCGGAGGACGGGTGTTCCCGGAGGCCTGCGGGTCTCTTATTCGTGGAATGACCCGCGGGGCGTCGCCCGGACGATCGAGGCTTCCGTCGACGAGGCGGCACTGGCCGATTCCGAGCTGGCGCTCGGATTCACCTGCGACGAGCTGCGCGCCTTCCTGATGGAGGCCGAGGCGAGGATCCGAGCCGAGCGGGGGCTTTCGGCCGTCGATATCGCCCGCAAGGTCGTCGCCTCGAAGTCCGACGGCGACTGGGTCCGAGTCGGCGAGAACGTGGCGAGCGATTTCCAGTTCGTTCTTCGGACCGAAGGCTCCGGGGATCCCGGCCGGGCCGCCGAGATCGACGAGATCATCAGAACCTCCCAGAAGGCCTGGGAGTCGAGTCGGAAAACGATCGAAAAACGGCTCGAAAAGGAGATGGACGCGTTCCTGTCGTCCCGTGGCATGATGCGAACCGCGGGAGGGATCGCCGTCGATTACCGTCGCCTGGTCCGCGAGAACAGGGGTCGGCTGGCCGCGCTCTCCGCCAAGTTCAAGAAGGTCTGCGGGGCGGACAAGAGATCGCTGCTCGAGGCCGTCCTGTCGTTCGTCCAAGGGATCCCGTCCCGGCCGCGGCCCGCGGCCGAGAACGGCCGGTACACGGCCGGGTTGGCCGTTCCCCTGCGGGTCCTGGCCGACGATTCCGGCGATTGCGACTCCAAGGCGGTCCTGTTCGCCTCCCTCTGGACCGCCCTGTGCCGCTACCGGACGATCCTGATCACCGTCAAGGAACACATGTTGGTCGGCGTCGCCGTCCCTTTCGCCGAGGGTACGGCTGTCGAGTTCGACGGCCTCCGCTATGCCCTGCTCGAAGTCAACTGCGGCGGCAGCCTTCTGCCCGGGGAGATCACCTCGTATTCCCTGGCTTTGGTCGACCGAGGCCTGTTCAAGTACCGCATCGTCAGCTGATCCGAATAGGGATTGACACCACGGCCGGAAACCCCCTAATATTAGCCACAGGGGGACCGGATGGCCGAGCCTAGCGGGATCCTCGACTCCTGGAAAGAGATCTCCGACTACCTTAAGAAAGATACCCGGACCTGCCAACGTTATGAGCATGAGCTGGGACTGCCCGTCCACCGGCTGGACGGCTCGCCGCGGGCCCGCGTCTTCGCCTACAAGAACGAGCTCGACGCCTGGCTGGCCAGGTCGGCCGGCGAGCACGAACACAGGAAAAGGCGGCTGCGCCGGGCGCTCATGGCGGGCGCGGCCGTCAGCGGCGCGGCGGCGGCTGTCCTTCTCATCTGGCGCCCGTGGGCGCCGCGAGAGGCCCCCTTTATCCATCCCTCCGACCGTCCCTCCATCGCCATCCTCAACCTGGCCAACCGCACGGGCCAGAAGGACCTCGACCAGTACCGGAACGTCCTGCCGGCGATGATCGGGGACGATCTCTCACAGTCGAGATACATCTATGTCGTGCCGCCCGATCACGTTCTCAGCGTCCTCACTCGCCTCGGCCTTCTCGAGAAGGAGTCCTACACGAGGGAGAACCTCCGGGCCGTCGGCCGGCGCGCGGCCTCGAGATTCGTCGCATCTGGTTTTTACGCCAAGGCCGGAGAAACCTTCCTCGTCAGCCTGAAGATCCAAGACGCGGAATCAGGCCAAACGATCGGGACCGCGGAAGCCCAGGGCAAGGGGATAGACAGCCTTTTCTCTTCGGTCGACGATCTGACAGTCAAGGTTAAACCTCTCCTGGAGCTCACCGCGGTCGAGATCGCCAACGATATCAACGACGATCTTGACCGTGTCACGACGTCATCGATCTAGGCCTATAGGTTCTATCTCAAGGGCATGAAGCTCGGCTGGGCGACCGACTTCCCCAGGGCCGTCGAGGCGCTGGAGAAGGCCGTGGCCATCGACCCCACGTTCGCCATGGCCTACCGAGGGCTTGCGGTCTTCTGTTCCAATATGGGGAGATCGGTCGAGGCCCGGCGGAACTCCGACAAAGCCCTTGAGCTCTCCATACAGCAGGGCCGGCTTCCTCTCAGGGAAAAGCTCCTGATCGAAGCGCGCGCGGTCGCGGCTCCCCAGGAGGCCACTAAAGCGTATTCCCGGCTCCTCGAACTCTATCCGGAGGATGTGCCTGGCAACGTGAACTTGGGGTGGATCCTGGCCAATAACCTGGGGCAGCTCGAAAAAGCCGCGGCGCTCTATGAGGTGCCCGTCAGGAATCGCTTGGAACGCTTCATCCCCTACGTCAATCTGCATTCGACCTACTGTCTGCTCGGGCGATATGAGGACGCGGAGAGAGTTCTGAAGGGATTTATAAAAGACTTCCCGGATAACCCTGCCGTCGGGGAGGCGTTCAGGCTCCTGTCTCACGTCCACATGACAGAAGCCGATTTCCGCGGGGCCTTAAAGGACCTTGAGGAGTCATTGAGGTCCATCGAGTCCCCGCGTGGAGAAGTCGCGAAGTCGCGGGCCTTGATCCGGATGTTGACGGGGGACTTTAACAACGCGGCGGAGGAACTGAACAGCCTGCTTTCTGAAAAGGACGAGCTGTTCCTCCTGCGCGTTCATCAGGACCTGGCCAGGCTTTTCCGGACGCAGGGCAGGTTCCGGGCCGCGCGGGAGAACCTTGGCCAGGGCCTGGCGTTCGCCCAAGAAAATAGGCAGGTCATTTATGCGGATGTCCTCATTCGCGAGATGATTGAAAGCCAGTTGGCGGCCGCCGATGGGGACGGCGCCGAACGGACGATATCGGAATACGGCTCATGGCTCAAGGAGATCGGCCGGGACCCGGAGGCCAATGGCTCCTGGCTGACGGGCCGAGCGACGCTATTTACGAGCCGCGGGTCCCACGAGGAAGCCGAACGATGCGTCGCGAAATACGTTTCGCTCTTCAGTGGCCGTGAGGAGATGCTGTTACTTCCCCTGAGGATTCGAGGCGTTATGAAACTCAGCAAGGGTGAACTCGGGACTGCCGTAGGGTTGCTGACCGAGGCCAAAAACCGTCTCCGATCCCAGCCCAACTCGAGCGTGAAGGCTCCATTGCTCGCAGAGCACGCTTACATAATGGACCCGCTCGCGGACGCCTATTTCCGCTCCGGGGACCTGGCCAGGGCCAGGCAGGAGTATGAGGCCATCACGAAACTGACAACGGGGAGGCTCGCCTACGGCGACATCTACGCCCGGAGCTTCTACAGGCTCGGGCAGGTCTATGAACAGATGGGCAAGAAGAAGCTCGCCCGCTCCAACTATCGCAAGTTCCTCGAGCTCTGGAAAGACGCCGATCCGGGGCTCGCCGAGGTTGCGGACGCAAAGAAGAGGTTGGATCAGCTTTAAGGGCCCGCTTCTTCATCCTCGGATGCCTCTATCATCCCAACTACTAGTTCCCTTGACACTTACTCAATAATGAGTAATTATTTACTCAGAAAAGGAAAAGCGTATGCTAAATCTACTGACCAAATCAGCCATTCGACGAAAAATCATGCTCCTGTTCGTCTATAACAGCGAGAAGGTATTCTTCCTGAGCGAGATCGCCCGTTTTGTGAGGACTTCCGCGGGAACCGCTCAGAGGGAGTTGAACAAGCTCAGGGCCATGGACCTTGTCACGTTCAAGAAAAGAGGCAACCTCAGCCTTTACAGGCTCAATCCGGCCTTTCCGCTCTTAGAGGAGCTCGGGGCCATCATCAGGAAGACCATCGGGATCGAAGTCGAGCTGGTCAACGCCTTGCGCACCATATCCGGCCTATCTTTCGCCTTCATCTTCGGGTCCTACGCCAAGGACGGGTTGCGGTCCCACTCCGATATCGACCTTCTTTTAATCGGCCGTCCGGACGGAGACGCCGTCTATCGCCTCGTCGCGGGGGTCGAAGATATCGTCAAGCGAGAGATCCAGTATCATATTCTCAACGAAGAGGAATTTGCCTCGAGGGCGAGAAAAGAATCCTTCGTGAGAAGCGCCATCGAGAAGCCCCTCATGCTTATAGGAAAGGAAGATGAGCTCAGAAAGCTCGCTGGCCAGGCTAGAACGTGAGGGGAAGCTCAAGCGCCAAGAGCCCGACCCGGGGGCGATGAACGATCTCCTGGACGCCGCCCAGCGCAATTTTGAAGCCGCCAAGGTCGTCCTGGGCAGGGTCGATGAGGCGGCGTTCAAACTTTATTATGACGGACTTCTTCAGATCGGGCGCGTTGTCCTTCTCGCCGCCGGATTCCGCCCCACCGACGGCGAACAGCACAAAACAACCTTCGAAGCGGCAGGCGCGATCCTCGGCCCGGATTATTCCGATCTGATCAGGAAGATCCAGAAGCTCCGGGTCAAGCGGAACGTGTGTATTTACGATCCCGCGGGCTTGATCGGAAGGGGTGAGGCCGATGCGATCCATCGGACGGCGAGAGCCTTTTGGACCGGGGTCAGGGCACACCTCACCCGCATCGACCCCCAGCTTCGCCTGTTCAAGGAGATCTAATTCAGGCGCAGCTCGCGGGCGATGACCGCCTCGAGGTCGGGCGGCAGGGGCGAGGCGAAGGTCAGGCGCTCTTCCGACTCCGGGTGGAGGAACGAGAGCGTGTGGGCGTGGAGGAAGATGCGCGGGAACTCGCGCGGCTCCCTCTTCCGCCCGTAGACGGGATCGCCGCAGACCGGGTGCCCGGCCGCGGCCAGGTGGACGCGGATCTGGTGCGTCCGGCCCGTCACCGGCTTGACCTCGAGGAGGGTCGTGTCCTTGAACGTGCGCTGGACCTGGAAGAAGGTCTCGGCCCGCTTGGGGCTCCGGGCCCGCACGGACATCCGCGAGCCCTCCTTGGGGTGGCGTCCCAGCGGCCAGCTGAGCTTGCCCTCCGCGGCCGTCACGCGCCCCCAGGCCAGCGCCAGGTAGGTCTTCCAGGTGACGCGGTTCTTGAACTGGTGGTGGAGGAACGACCAGGCCCGCGGCGACCGGGCGACGACCATGACGCCCGAGGTGTCCTGGTCGAGCCGGTGGACGATCCCGGGACGCTCCGGGTGGCCGACCGCGGCCACCTCCGGGAAGTGATAGAGGAGCGCGTTCACCAGCGTCCCCGACGGGTGCCCCGGCCCCGGGTGGACGACCAGGCGCGGCGGCTTGTCGAGGACGACGACGTCGGCGTCCGCGTACAGGACCTTGAGGGGGATGACCTGCGCGACGAGCGGCCCCGGCTCCGGCTCGGGGGCCTCGTATTCGACGCGGACGCGGTCGCCGGGCTTGAGCTTGTAGCCCGCCTTGCGGATGAACGACCCGACGCGCGCGCCGCCCGCGTCGATGGCCTTGCGGACCTGGGCCCGCGACAGGCCCTCGATCCGGTCGGCCAGGAAGACGTCGAGCCTCTGGCCCTTCCCGGCCTCGGGCCCGACGGTGAGATCAAGCGTGGGCACGGCCGCGCCGCCTCAGGACGACGAGGAGGGCGATGCCGCAGATGAGCCCGACGACGCAGGCCAGCTGCGGATAGGACAGGCTGGAGAGGGCCGAGTGGCCGCGGATGAAGTAGATGTTGTCGCCGTGGTCGCCCCGGAAGTACTCCGTGAAGAACCGGATGACCGAGTAGTTCAGGATGTAGAGGGCGAAGACCTGGCCGTCGAACCTCTTCTTCCGCAGGATAAGGAACAGGACGCCGAAGTTGAGGAAGTTGAGCGCGGCCTCGTAGAGCTGGACGGGGTGCATCCGCTCGTCGAGGCGGACGCCCGTGAGCTGGGCCGCGTACGGGTCCTTGAACACGACCGCCCAGGGCAGGCCGCACTCGCTGCCGTAGCAGCACCCGGCGCTGAAGCAGCCGATCCGGCCGAAGCCGTGGCCCAGGGCCAGGGCCGGGGCGATGAGGTCGGCCGTCTTCCAGGTCGGGATCCTCTTGCGGCGGAAATACCACAGGGCGAAGACGACGCCGAAGGCCAGGCCGCCCTGGAAGACACCGCCCGAGCGGGCCAGGGAGAAGAGCTCCCGGGGATAGCTGACGTAATAGCCCGCGTTGGACAGGAAGAGGACCAGCTTGGCCCCGATGAGCGAGACGATGATGGTGTAGAACGCGGCGTCCATGATCCGGACGGCGTCGAGGCCGCTCCGCTTGGCCTGGACGTAGATGAACCACAGCCCGCAGGCCACCCCGACGGCCATGAGGAACCCGTAGGTGTGGACGGTCAGCGGGCCGATCTTCACGAGGATGGGGTGCATGCGGGTTTCCTCCTGAACAGGGTGACGAGCATCAGGCAGGCGCCGACGGTGATGCAGGAATCGGCGACGTTGAAGGAGGGCCAGTGGGCCCGGCCGACGTAGAAGTCGAGGAAGTCGATGACGTGGCCCCGGACGAGCCGGTCGAACTGGTTGCCCAGGGCCCCGGCCGTGATCAGGGTCAGGGAGACCTTCATCAGCCTGTCCGAGGCCGCGGTCTTGAAGAAGTAATAGACGACCATGGCCAGGGCGGCGAGCGAGGCGGCCGTCAGCAGGACGAAGACGGTCGTGTCGTTCGTCCGGGAGAAGGTCCCGAAGATGGCCCCGCGGTTGTGGATGCGGGTGATGCTGAAGAAGCCGGGGACGACCGCGACCGACTGGTGGAGCTCGACGGTGCGGGCGACCAGGTTCTTGGCCGCCTGGTCGAGGACGACCAGGCCGAGCGCGAGCAGGAGGTACGGGCCGTTCTTCTTCACGCGTCCCCCTGGACGGCCTTCTCGCAGCGGGCGCAGAAGGTCGGGTGCTCGGCGCTCCGCCCCACGTCGGTCGAGTAGTTCCAGCAGCGCTCGCACTTCTCCCCCGCCGCCTTCGAGACGGCGACCGCGAGCTCGCCGTCCGCCGCCGACGGCTCGACCGCGACCTGGGAGACGATGAAGAGCGAGGCCAGGCCGGCCTTGCGCGCCTCGAGGAAGGCGGCCTCGGCGGCCGGGGCCCGGAGCGTCACCGCCGCCTCGAGCGAGGTGCCGATGAGCTTGGACTCGCGGGCCTTCTCGAGCTCCTTGAGGACCTTCTCGCGGACGGCCAGGAGCCTCTCCATGCCCTCGACGAAGCCGGCCCGCTCCGGGCCGAGCCAGTCCCGGCCTTCCGGGAACTCGCCCAGGTGGACCGACGGGTCCTTGCCGGCGAAGGCCGGGACGCGGGCCCAGGCCTCCTCGGCCGTGAACGACAGGACCGGGGCCATGAGGAGGAGCGAGTCGCGCAGGACCGTGAACATGGCCGTCTGGGCCGAGCGGCGCTCTGGAGAACGCCGGCCCGAGCAGTAGGCCCGGTCCTTGACGACGTCGAGGTAGAAGGCGCTCAGGTCGACGGTGAAGAAGTCGAGGACGTCGTGGACGACCGGGTGGAACTCGTAGCCGCGGTAGGCCCGGACGACGCGCCGGCGGACCTCCTCGAAGCGGTGCAGGATCCAGCGGTCGAGGTCGGCGAGCTCGTCCGCGGCCACCGCGTCCCGGTCCGGATCGAAGTCGGAGACGTTGCCGAGCAGGAACCGCCAGGTGTTGCGGACCTTGCGGTAGGCCTCGACCAGCCGCTGCTCGATCTCCGGGCCGAAGCGGGCGTCCTCCTTGTAGTTGAGCATGGCCGCCCAGAGCCGGACGATCTCGGCCCCGCTGCGCGCGATGACCTCGCCGGGCTCGATGACGTTGCCCAGGGACTTCGACATGGCCCGCCCCTGCTCGTCGAGGATGAAGCCGTGGGTGACGCAGGTCCGGAAGGGGCTGGCGCCCTTGGCCCCGACGCCGATGAGGAGCGAGCTCTGGAACCAGCCGCGGTGCTGGTCGTGGCCCTCGATGTAGACGTCGGCCGGCCAAGCGTGGCCGGGCTCGCGCTCGAGGACGTTGTGCGAGGCGCCGGACTCGAACCAGACGTCGAGGATGTTGTATTCTTTCTCGAACTCCGTCCCCCCGCAGGCGTCGCAGGCGGCCCCGGGCGGGACGAGGTCGGCGGCCTCGCGGCCGAACCAGGCCCCGGAGCCCTCCCGGCCGAAGATCGCGGCGACGTGGCGGGCGACGGCGGCGCCGGCGAGCGTCGCCCCGCAGCCCTTGCACCTGAAGGCCGGGATGGGCACGCCCCAGGAGCGCTGGCGCGAGATGCACCAGTCGGGCCGGCCGGCGACCATGCCGTCGATGCGGTCCCGGCCCCACTCGGGGACCCAGGCGACGCCGGCGATGGCCCGGCGCGCCCTGGCCCGCAGGCCGTTCTTGTCCATGGAGATGAACCACTGCTCGGTGGCCCGGAAGATGACCGGGCTCTTGCAGCGCCAGCAATGGGGGTAGGAGTGCGTGACGGTCGTCTCCTTGAGCAGCGTCCCGTCCCGCTTCATGTCGGCCGTGATGCGCGGGTTGGCCTCGAAGACCTGGAGGCCGGCGTAGCGCGGGACGTCGGGCGTGAACCGGCCGTCGTCGTCGACGGGCGTGTAGACGTCGAGGCCGTAGGCGACGCCGGTCAGGTAGTCGTCGTGGCCGTGGCCGGGGGCGGTGTGGACGGCGCCCGTTCCGTCCTCGAGCGTGACGTAGTCGCCGAGGACGAAGACCGAGTCCCGCTCGGCGAAGGGGTGGCGGGCTTTGAGGCCCTCGAGCTCGCGGCCGGCGAAGGCCGCCAGCGTCTTGGGGGCCGGCCAGCCCAGCTCCTCGGCGACGAGGGGGAGCAGGCGCTTGGCCAGGATGTAGACGTCCGGCCCGACCTCGGCGGCGACGTACTCGTGCTCGGGGTGGAAGGCGATGGCCAGGTTGGCCGGGAGCGTCCAGGGGGTCGTCGTCCAGACCAGGACGTAGGCCCGGCGGCCCCGCAGGGCCGGGAACTTGGCCCCCAGGTCGGAGGCGACCGGGAAGCGGACGGTGATCGAGGGCGAGGCCTTGTCCCGGTACTCGATCTCGGCCTCGGCCAGGGCCGTGCGGCAGCTGACGCACCAGTGGACCGGCCGCTTGCCCTTGTAGACATCGCCGTTCTCGAAGAAGACGGCCAGGTACTCGAGGACCTTGGCCTCGTAGGCCGGGTCCATGGTCAGGTAGGGGGTGTCCCAGGCGCCGAGGACGCCCAGGCGCTTGAACTCCTCCCGCTGGATGCCGATGAACCGCTCGGCGTACTTGCGGCACTCCTCGCGGACGGCCGCGACCGGCATCGACTTCTTCCGCTCCCCCAGGCCGCGGTCGACGTGGATCTCGATGGGCAGGCCGTGGCAGTCCCAGCCGGGGACGTAGGGGGCGTAGTGTCCGAGCATCGAGCGCGACTTGACGATGATGTCCTTGAGGACCTTGTTGAGCGCCGTGCCCATGTGGATGCGGCCGTTGGCGTAGGGCGGCCCGTCGTGGAGGATGAAGGGCGGGCGCCGCCCGGCGGCCCTTTTCTCGAGGATCCTCTCGTAAAGGCGGTCGGCCTCCCACTTCCCGATGACCTCCGGCTCCCTCAGGGCCAGCTGGGCCTTCATGGCGAAATCGGTGCGCGGCAGGTTCAGCGTGCGCTTCACGTCGGGCTTCTCGGTCATCAGGATCTCCATGCGGCCGGATACAATGGGCTATTATAAGGCATCTTGGCCGGGGCCGCCAGAGGGCCCTCGGGGATCATCTTAGTTCGCCGCGGCGATCCTCGGCGCCGTCCCGGGTCTTCAACGGGACATGTACCTGTACGTGTCCCGGGTTTGTACGCGGGTCTTAAGCCCTCTTGATGAAGTGGGCGCCGCGGGAGACGGGGTTGGCCAGGGCGGCCCGGGTGATCATCAGGGCGACCAGGATGCCGTGGCGCAGGCCGACGATGGCCGGGCCGATGCGGACCGCCTGGTAGAACTTCTCGATGCGGTGGCGGAGGTACTCCAGGTCGGACTTGGCCCGCTCGAGGCGCTTGCGGGTCCGGATGACGCCGGCGTAGTTCCACATCGTCGAGCGGATGGTCAGCCAGTCCTGGTTGACCAGGGCCGGGTCGACCGCCTCCTCCTTCTTCGGATGGTACCAACGGTGGATCCGGGAGGTGGCGAAGGGGCGGGCGTCGCCGAACCGGCCGGCGATGTCGCGCGCGGCCCGGGTCCCCCAGACGAGGCCCTCGAGGAGCGAGGTCGAGGCCAGCCGGTTGGCGCCGTGGACGCCCGTGCAGGCGACCTCGCCGACGGCGTAGAGGCCGGCGAGCGAGCTCCGGCCCCAGCCGTCGGCCAGGACCCCGCCGCAGCAGTAGTGGGCCGCCGGCACGACCGGGATGGGCTCGCGGGTGATGTCGAGGCCGTCCTCGAGGCAGGTCCGGTAGATCGTCGGGAAGCGCTTGCGGACGGCCGCCGGCCCGGCGTAGGAGGCCAGGTCGAGCAGGACGTAGTCCGTGTTGGCCTGGATCATCTCCTCGTAGATGGCCCGGGCGACCTCGTCGCGGGGGGCCAGCTCGCGCCGCGGCGAGTACTTGCCCATGAAGGCCTTGCCGTCGCGGGTCTTGAGCCGCGCCCCTTCGCCGCGGACCGCCTCCGAGATGAGGAAGCCGTCGCCCGACCGGCGCCTGAACACGGTCGGGTGGAACTGGACGTACTCCATGTTGCCGATGCGGGCGCCGGCCCGCAGGGCCATGGCGTAGCCGGAGCCGTCCGCCCCGGGGGGGTTGCAGGTGTGGAGGAAGACGGCGCCGCACCCGCCCGTGGCCAGGACGGTGAACGGGGCGAAGACGCGGCCGACCTCGCCCGTGGCGTTGTCGAGGACGTAGGCGCCGATCGCCCGCGGCTCCTTGTAGTAGGCCACCGGGTCCTTCGAGTGGTGGGGCACGGTCAGCAGGTCGACGGCCGTCCGCCCGGCCAGGAGCGTCACCCGGGGATGCTTCAGGAGGGCGTTCAGGAAGCGGTCCTCGATCGTCCGGCCGGTCGCGTCCTCGACGTGGAGGATGCGGCGGCGCGAGTGCCCGGCCTCGAGGGCGTAGTCGAGGGCCTCGGGAGAGCTCCGGGTGAAGGGGATCTCGAGCCTGCCGATGAGCGTTTCCCGGACGAGCCGCGGCCCCTCCTCGACCAGGATGTCGACGGCCGCGGGGTCCCCGATGCGGTCGCCGGCCTCGAGGATGTCCTCCTTGAGGAGGTCGGGCTTGTCGTCCGGGGCGAAGGAGACGATGCCGCCCTGGGCGTAGAGGGTGTTGGACTCCTCGGGCCGGGCCTCCTTGGTGATGACGACGGTCCGCAGGCCCGCGTCGGCGGCCTCGAGGGCGGCGGCCGCCCCGGCGATGCCGCAGCCGACGACCAGGACGTCGGCCCGGATGTCGCTCCCGTCCACGGCGCCTCAGCTCACGAATTCCAGGCTGATGTCGACGGCCTTGGCCGAGTGGGTCAGGGCCCCGACGGAGATGAAATCGACGCCCGTCTCGGCCACGGCCCGGACGCGGTCGAGGGTCATGTTGCCCGAGGCCTCGAGCGGGACGCGGCCGGCGGCCAGGCTCACGGCTTGGCGCATCGTCTCGAGGCTCATGTTGTCGAGCATGATCATGTCGGCCCCGGCGGCCAGGGCCTCGCGGACCTGGAGCAGGGAGGCCGCCTCGACCTCGACGCGGACGCCGGGGCGGACGGCGGCCCGGGCGCGGCGGACGGCCTCGGAAACGCCGCCGACGAGGCTGAGGTGGTTGTCCTTGATGAGGACCATGTCCGAGAGGCCGAGGCGGTGGTTCGACCCGCCGGCCGCGCGCACGGCGTACTTCTCGAGGAGGCGCAGGCCCGGGGTCGTCTTGCGGGTGTCGAGGATGCGGGCCTTGGTCCCGGCCACGGCCTCGACGAACCGGCGCGTGACCGTGGCCACCCCGCAGAGGCGCTGGAGGAAGTTCAGGGCGGTCCGCTCGCCCTTGAGCAGGGCGACCGTCGGGCCCTTGACCCGGGCCAGCTTGTCGGACTGGCGGAAGGCCGAGCCCTCGCGGAACCGCTCGATGAAGATGACCGACGGGTCGACCTTGCGGAAGACGCGGCTGGCCACGGGCAGGCCGGCCAGGACGCCGTCCTCCTTGGCCAGGAAATAGGCCTCGGAGCGGGACCCGGCCGGGATGACGCTGTCGGAGGTGATGTCGCCCCCGGGCATGTCCTCGCGGAGAGCGGCCTCGATGGCCGCGTCGATGGCGAGCTCGAGGTCGAGGTCGTCCGTTCCCATGTCCGCCTGGTCCTTGCTCTTCGCAGGGGGTGATTATAAGCCTTCGCCCGGGCGCCGTCAATTTCCCCGGGGGCCGTGCGGCCGGGCCTCCCGGGGACATGTGCCCCGGGTACGTGTCCCCTTTCCTGGAACGGGTTTGCCTCGGGCGGCCTATTGTGCCATCATGGCCGGGCCATGACGAGCGACGATCCCTTCGGCCTCGCCCCCGCCGACCTCCGGGCCGCGCTCGAGGCCGCCCTGTCGGGCGGCGGCGAGTTCGCCGAGGTCTTCCTGGAGCGCCGGTCCTACGACTTCATCAACATGGAGGAGGACATCGTCAAGGAGACGGCCGAGTCGGTCGGCCTGGGGCTGGGCGTCCGGGTCCTGCGGGGGGACCGGACCGGGTTCGGCTACACCAACGACCTCTCGCCCGACGCGGTCCGCAAGGCCGCGTTGACCGCGGCGGCCGTCGCCCGGGGCAAGGCGGCGCCGGTCCCGCCCGTCCCGCCGCTCCGCCGCCGGACGGTCCGGGCGAGCGTCCACCGGGCCGCTGCGCCGGCAAGCGGGGCCGGGCTGCGGCGCAAGATCGGCCTCGTCCGCGAGGCCCACGAGGCGGCCCGGAAGCACGACCCGCGCGTCGCCAAGGTCGCGGTCCGCTTCTCCGACTCCCTGACGTCCGTGTGCGTCGCCAACTCCGAAGGCCTGCTCGTCCGCGACGTCCGGCCCATGGTCAAGCTCGTCTGCGCGGCCATCGCCGAGAAGGACGGCCGGCGCGAGTCGGGCTACTGGGGCGGCGGCGGCCGGGTCGGCCTGGAGTACTTCCGCGACGTCCTGACGCCGCGGCGGATCGGCGAGGAGGCGGCCCGGGAGGCCGTCACCCTGCTCGGCGCGGCCGACGCCCCGGCCGGCGAGATGCCCGTCGTCCTCGCCCCCGGGCACAGCGGCGTCCTCATCCACGAGGCGGTCGGCCATCTGCTCGAGGCCGACTTCAACCGCAAGAGGACCTCGATCTTCTGGAACAAGATGGGGCGGGCGGTCGGCTCGCCGCTGGTCACGATCTACGACGACCCGACCATCCCGGCTTTCCGGGGCTCCTACAATATCGACGACGAGGGGACGCGGCCCCGCAAGACCCTGCTCATCGAGAAGGGCGTCGTCCGGGGGCTCCTCCAGGACCGTCTCTCGGCCCGGCTCATGCGCGGCGCCGAGCTCACCGGCCACGGCCGGCGCCAGGACTACAGCCACTGGCCCCTGCCGCGCATGGCCAACACCTACATCGACGCCGGCGGGGACGCGCCCGAGGACATCGTCCGGTCGGTCCGGAAGGGCCTCTACGTCGCGAGCCTGTCGGGCGGCCAGGTCGAGGACTCGGGCAAGTTCACCTTCTCGATCAGCCTCGGGTACCTCATCGAGGACGGAAGGCTCACGGCCCCGGTCCGGCAGGCGACGCTGATCGGGACGAACACCGACATCCTGAAACGGATCGACCGCGTCGGCGGAGACCTCGGGTTCGGCCTCCAGACCGGGACCTGCAGCAAGGACGGCCAGGACGTCCCGGTGACGGACGGCTGCCCGACGCTCCGGGTCTCGGCCATGACCGTCGGAGGGACGTCGTGAGGGCGGCGAAAAGGGCCGCGCCGCCGCTTCGCGGCCTGGCCGAGGCGCTCGTCGCCTACGCCCTGAAGTGCGGGGCCGACGAGGCCGAGGTCTCGGTCGCCGACGGCTACGAGTTCAACGTCGACGTCCGCAAGGGCCGGATCGAGACGCTCGTCGAGGCCGGGGAGCGGTCGGCCGGGCTGCGGGTCATCAAGGACAAGCGGACGGCCTGCGCCGGCTCGTCCGACCTGGATATGGGAACGCTGCGGCGGCTGGTCCGGAACGCCGTGAGGAGGGCCGAGCTCGGCAGCCCCGACGAGTTCGCCGGGCTGGCGCCGCCGGCCGGCGAGCGCGTCGACGCCGCGGCCCTGAGGCTCTACGACCCGGAGATCCCCCGGCTCGACGCCGAGACGAAGGTCCGCCTGGCCGTCGAGACCGAGCGGGCGGCGCTCGCCGACAAGCGCATCACCAACTCGTACGGGGCCACTTTCGCCACGAACGAGCTCCGCTCGGTCCTCGTGCTCTCCAACGGCTTCGTCGGCGAGTACGAGCAGACCACCTGCGGGCTGGGCGTCGGCCTCCAGGCCGGGGACACGGACCACCGGGTCGAGGGCTCATGGTCCTCGTCGAAGCGCCGCTTCGGGGACCTCGAGACGCCCGAGGCGATCGCGCGAAAGGCCGTCGAGCGGACGGTCCGCCAGCTCGGGCCGCGGAAGGTCCGGACCCAGAACGTGCCGGTCATCTTCGAGCCGACCCAGACGGCCTGGCTGATGGGCTTCCTCTTCGGCTGCGTCGCGGGCACGGCCGTCTACCAGAAGGCCTCCTTCCTCGCGGGCCGGCTGGGCGAGCGCGTCGGCAACGGGCTCGTCACGGTCGTGGACGACGCGCTCCTGCCGGGCGAGCTCGGCTCGCACCCCTTCGACTCGGACGGGCAGCCCTGCCGGCGGACCGTGGTCGTCGAGAAGGGGGTCCTGCGGAGCTACCTCTGCGACCACTACGCGGCCCGCAAGCTGGGGCTCCGGTCGACCGGGAGCGCCGACGGCGGCGGCGTCGCCCCGTCCAATTTCTTCCTGGAGAAAGGCGGGACGGCGCCCGAGGCCATCGTCGCCGGGACGAAGAAGGGGCTCCTCCTCGTCCGGACGCTCGGCCACGGGCTGAACCCGGTGACCGGCGACATCTCCCGGGGCGCCTTCGGGCTGTGGATCGAGGACGGGGAGATCGCTTACCCCGTCTCCGAGGTCACGGTCTCCGGCAACCTGGGCCGCGTTCTCGAGACGATCGAGGCGGTCGGGACCGACCTCGAGTTCCACGCCCCGGTCGCCGGCCCGACGGTCAAGGTCGCCGGGATGACCGTCGCCGGCCGATAAAATGGGGGACATGATACCTGTTTCCCTATTTCTCCGGGGCCCGGCCGAGACGAAGGATTGGGACAGACCGGGACATGGATATTGTGCCCTCGTTTTCATTTGGCTAGAATAGACGGACCCTGAGCCGGAGGTGGACATGAACACGCTCAAACGGATCGGAACGCTGATCGCGCTCGCGGCCTGCGCCGTGACCGCCCACCCCCTCGCGCTGTCGGCCCAGCCGGGCATGGGTCAGGGCATGGGTCAAGGGATGGGCATGGGTCAGGGAAAGGGCCGGATGGCCGCGGCCGGGGTCCTGGACATGCTCGCCCGGCCGAAGCTCGTGACCATGCTGGTCATCGGCCTCCTGGCCATGGCCCTGCTCCTGACGCGCAAGATGAAAAACCCGGTCAAGGTGCCGATCCTGCTCCTCTCGACCTTCCTCTACGGCGTCGCCGCCAACCTCGGGCTCAAGCTCTTCGCCGGCTTCTCCATGCACCCCTCCCCCGTCTGCGCGGTGACGAAGTCCGTTCTCTACGGCTTCCGGCCGCCCATGATCGCCATGCTCCTGGTCATCCTGGCCTTGACGCTCGTCGGGCCCAAGCTCTTCTGCGGCTGGGTCTGCCCGCTCGGCGCCGCCCAGGAGCTCATCGCCATGCTGGCCGACAAGCTCCGCATCCGCCGCCGCAAGTGGAACTTCCGCGCCACCCAGGCCGTCCGGGTGGGGATCTTCATGCTGTTCGTCGCCCTCAGCCTGACGGCCGTTCTCCACACGACCGCCCCGAACGGCCAGGTCACGGCCCTGTCCCTCTACGACTACCTCAACGCCTTCCACGGCTACGAGATGGCCCTCCAGCCGACCTTGCTCGACAACGTCTTCCACTTCCTGCCGTTCCTTCTGACCCTGGGCTTCGCCTTCGTGACCTACCGCCCCTTCTGCTACCTCGTCTGCCCGGTCGGCCTGCTGACCAACGTCGTCGAGAACGCCGCCCTGTTCCGCGTCGTCCTGAAGAGGCCGGCCTGCAACGACTGCGGCGCCTGCGCCGTCAAGTCGCCCTGCCCGACCGTGCCCGAGATCCTCAAGGACGCGGCCGTCCGGCCCGACTGCTTCTCCTGCACGGTCTGCGTCAACTCCTGCTGTCCCAAGGGCTCGCTCGAGTTCGGCGCCGGCTTCACGCGCAAGGACGCCGGCGCCTAGATCGGGGACACGATACCCGTTCCCGGATTTCCCCGGCCGTCGGCCGGGCCGGGACGCCGTTGCGCCCGGGCCGACCCTTCGGCTCGAAATAGGGAACGGGTATCATGTCCCCCTATTCTGTCAGACGCGGAAGCCGCGGCGCGCCCGGCTGCCGGCCATCGTCCCCGGGTCTTCCGACTGCCCGGCCTCGTCGACGCCGAAGAAGGCCATGTGGACGACCTTGTCGTTGAAGGCCAGCGCCGACCCGACGACGCCTGGCCCCTGATAGCGATAGGACCAGCCCAGGCCGATCGACTCGTACCTCTTCTCCTGGCACGAGGCCGCCAGCTTCAGGAACGCCCGGGCCTCGTCGGCCGCGGGCTTGGCCGGGGCCCGCCCGGCGTCGCCCTTGCCGCGGCCTCTCTTGCGCCGTTCCGTCGCGAGCATCGCTTCCATGGCGTAGCTCTTGACGAGCTTGGGGAACAGCGTCGCGAACGCGGCCTCGCTGGAGACGAAGTCCAGTCCGGCCGGCCGGCCGTCGACGAAGGCCAGGATGCCCTTCGCGCCCTCGGCCAGGCTGAAGCTCTTGAGGTAGCCGTCGAGGTCGGCCCCCTTGGCGTCGTAGACGTCTTTCATGGCCGCCGTCACCGAGGGCACGGCCAGCTCGGCCTGGAGCTCTTCGACCTTGCCCCAGATCTCGCCCTGGTCCGACCGGAACTGCCGCGCGGTCCTCAGGCTCTCGCTGACCTTCTGGACGTTGAGCATGCGCATCTCGCGGTGCATGATGTTGCCGGATTCGACGAACAGCCGATCCCGGTAGCTCCACCGGCCCTGCTCGACGCAGCTCACCGGGACCTTGACCGTGGACTTGGGCGCGACCAGGATGGTCGTGTTGAGGATCCGGTTCTGCTTGGCGCCCTGCAGCTCCTCGCCGTCGAGGATGAGGACCGCGACGTCGCCCTTGTTGGCGACCATGAGCTCGGGCACGGAGCCGCCCTCGCTGACCTCGGTGATCGTGAAGGCCCCCCTCTCGAGCGCCTCCCGGAGCGTGATGTACTCGGGGCCGCCGTCGCGGGCCCGCAGGAGCCCGAAGACGGTCATGTTCTCGAAGCTCTGGCCCGCGCCGAGCTCCATTTCCAGAAGATACGTTTCGACAGACTTGTCCATTCTTTTTTCCTTTCTTTCTTGATTCTCCGACCGAACGGCTAGCGGGCGCGTGGAGGGCCGTCCTTGTCCCGGGCCGGCCCCTCCCGCGCCTGACCCGCTAGGTGGAACCGGGTTCGAAGCGCCCCATCATCGACCTCCCTTTTCCTTCGTTATCGTCGTCAAAAGATCTCTCCGATCTCCTTCTCGAGCTCTTCGGCCGGGACCCCGGCGGCCTCCGCCGCCCGGGCCACGTCCATGATCCCGGCGGCCACGGCGTAGTGGAGCAGGCGCCCGAACCGCGTCGCCCGCTCGAGCCCTCTGTAGGCCACCGGCTCCTCGACGGCCCAGCCCCGGGCCCTGATTGTCTCGCGGAACGACCGCAGCTGCCGGTCGCCGACGAGCTCCAGCGCCCGGGCCCGGTACATGATGGCCTGGAGCGAGACGCCGTAGGTCTGCTTGATCTCGGCGAGATCGCCCAGGGTCACCTTGCGGCCCGCCGGCGTGAAGGTCCTCTCGAGGGCGGCCCGGGGCAGGAGCAGGGCCGCTCCGAAGGCGTGGCATTCGCTTTCCGGGCTCTCCGCCCCGTCGAACCCGCACAGCAGGTGGCCCAGCTCGTGGGCGGCCGTGAAGCGGACCCGGTCGGCCGGGCGCTCCGCGTTCACGGCGACGAAGGGGCTGGGGCCGTATCTCCCCGACAGGCCCTCGAACCCCTCGATGCCCCTGGCCTCGCAGACCTTGATCCCCCTGTCCTCGAGCAGGCCGAGCAGGTTGACGACCGGCCCCGCGCCGAGCTCCCAGCGCCGGCGGACCTCTCCGGCCGCCGCCTCGACCTCGGCGCGTGTCCGCACGGGCGCGCCGGCCACCGGGTTCTCGAAGGCTACGGAAGCGCCCAGGACCGACTCCAGCTCGAGATAGCGCTCGAGATGGCCGGCGATGCGGTACTTGAGCGCCGCCTCGGTCTTGGCCGAGAGCTTCTCCCCGGCCCGGAACCGGATCTCGTTCACGGCGGCGTCCGCGCGCCAGGCCGCGAGGCCGCGGGTCCGCCTGGCGGACAGGCTGAAGCACGGCTCGACCCGGGGTGGCGTCACTATGCAGAATCGCGGCGTTTCGATCCCGGCCGAGGCGCGGCTTCCGGGACGGGGCCGGAGGTCCCCGGGCGCGGCCGGTTCGGGCAACGCCCCCGCCTCGGCCTCCTTCGGCAGGCTCACCAGGCCCCGCCGGCGCAGGGCCTTCGGGGGCGAGCCGGACCCATGTCCCGACGAATCGAAAGCATCGAACGGGAGCTCCTTTTCCATCACGGCGTCCTCGAGCCGCAACGGCGAGGCCCCCCATGTGGCGGCCTTGAGCGCCTCGACGAGGCTTTCCAGGACCTCCTGCGAGGGCATCATCCGGCCGGTCTCGTACTTGCTGATGGACTGCTTGGTGACCCGCCCGCCGAGCCTGGCGGCCAGGTCCTCCATGCTCATCCCGGCCATCTTCCGGGCGGCCCGAAGACGGATGCCGAACGGCGTTTCCGGTGACTTGCGGCGCGGGGAGGCGGTCATCTCAACATCCTCTTTCGGTAGACATTATAATAACAAAATAGACGTTTGTCAACCCCCCTCTTCAAAATAATTCTCCATTCGTCGCGCTCGCCTCTGGTTTAATTGTCGCCGGGCGCTCGAGGCGCGTGTCGGGACATGTACCGCCCCGGTACGTGTCCCGCATGTCTGAACGGGGACACGTGCTGGAAGTACATGTCCCTATTCGCCGGCCCATTTGACCCTCATGATACCGAGGCGCCTCGCCCGCCCGTCCCGGGCCGTCGCGGGCCGATCGGCCCGAACGGGCCGAAACAGTGACGCGGCGCGAATCCCCGGATCACCCGGAGCCAAGGGAGCCCGATGGCCGGCGGAAATCCGGAAAATGGAATTGCGCCCCCGATTTTGCTATATTCGCGAAGAATGCCCGGTCCGCTTCCGTCCGGAAGCCCTCGACAAGAAAGGAGCCGCCGTCATGATCCGCAACAGCGCCTCCGGCCGTTTCGACAGGGCCGCGCTCCGCGCCGTCCTCGCGCTTCTGGTCCTCGCCCCCGCCGCCACCGCGCCCGGCCTGCGCGCCGTCGCCGCCGCGCCCGTCCCGGCCTCCGCCCCGGCCCTCCGGGACACGCCGCCGGCCCCGCCTTCCCCGTCCCAGGCGCCCGCGGCCGCCCGGACGCCCGACGCCGACCGCGCGCCCATGTGGCTGCGCTACCCGGCCATCTCGCCCGACGGGCGAACGATCGCCTTCGCCTACAAGGGCGACATCTACCGCGTCCCGGCCTCCGGCGGCGCCGCCGTCCCGCTCACGACGCACGAGGCCTACGACTTCATGCCGGTCTGGAGCCGCGACGGCCGCACGATCGCCTTCGCCAGCGACCGCTTCGGCGACTTCGACGTCTTCGTCATGCCCGCGGCCGGCGGCCCGGCCCGGCGCCTGACCTACCATTCGGCCGCCGAGCTCCCCTACTCCTTCACGCCCGGCGACACGGCCGTCCTCTTCGGCGCCGCCCGGCAGGACCCCGCCGCCAGCCGCCTCTTCCCCGCCGCCTCCCAGCCCGAGCTCTACCGCGTCCCCGTCGAGGGCGGACGGGCCGTCCAGGCGCTGGCCGTCCCGGCCGAGGACGCCCGCCTGAGCCGCGACGGCCGCTTCCTCATCTACCACGACAAGAAGGGCGGCGAGAACGACTGGCGCAAGCACCACGTCTCCGCCATCGCCCGCGACATCTGGGTCTGCGACACGGAAACGGGCCGGCACCACAAGATCACCGCCTTCGCCGGCGAGGACCGCTCGCCCGTCTTCACCCCCGACGAGACCGGCTTCTACTACCTCAGCGAGGAGAGCGGCTCCTTCAACGTCCACCTGATGGCCATGGGCGGGGGCGCCTCGACCCGGATCACGGCCTTCGAGACGCACCCGGTGCGGTTCCTCTCCCTGGCCGACGACGGCACGCTCTGCTTCGGCTACGACGGGGCGATCTACACCCAGCGCGGGCAGGCCGGGGCCGAACCGCGCCGCGTCCCGGTCTCCCTGGCCGCCGACGCCCGCTCGAACAACGAGGTCGTCGTCCCGGTCAGCGGCGGGGCCCGCGACTTCGCCGTTTCGCCGAACGGCAAGGAGCTGGCCGTCGTCGCCCGCGGCGGCGTCTTCGCCGTCAACGTCGACGGCGGGATGACCAAGCGGGTCCTGGCCTCGCTCGGCAACACGGCCGGCCTGTCCTTCTCCCCCGACGGGAACGCCCTCCTTTACGCCTCGGAGCGCGACGGCCGCTGGGGCGTCTACGAGACCCGCCGGGCCCGGGCCGAGGAGCCCTATTTCTACGCCTCGACCGTCCTCGAGGAGACGCCGCTAGTCGTCAACGAGCGCCAGAACGCCTCGCCCGCCTATTCCCCCGACGGCAAGGAGCTGGCCTTCGTCGAGGACCGGGCCACCCTCAAGGTCCTCGACCTGGCCAGCGGGAAGGCCCGCGTCCTGCTCACGGCGAAAGAGCTCGCCCCCTCGGCCGACGGCAGCCAGTACTTCCAGTGGAGCCCCGACGGCAAGTGGATCCTCTTCGACTACGCCGTCCCCGGCTCTGCCCCGGGCGAGGTCGGCCTCGTCGCCGCCGACGGCTCCGGCCGGATCGTCAACCTGACCGAGAGCGGCTTCGAGGACCGCCGGGCCAAGTGGATCCTCGGCGGCCAGGCCATGCTCTGGTTCAGCGACCGCGACGGGCTCAAGGGCGCGGCCCAGAGCGGCGGCTCGCAGCTCGACGTCTACGCGCTGTTCTTCACCCGCGAAGCCTGGGACCGCTTCCGCCTGACCAAGGAGGAGGCGGCCCTGCTCAAGGAGATCGAGGAGAAGCGGGCCAAGGCGGAAGCGCCCAAGGACAAGAAAGACGCGGCCGAGAAGGACAAGAAGGAGGAGGCGAAGCCCCTGGTCATCGACTGGGGCGGCCTGGCCCTGCGCAAGGCCCGGCTGACGATCCACTCCTCCTCCCTCGGCGACGCCCTGGTCGACAAGGACGGCGACACGCTCTTCTACCTGGCCCGGTTCGAGAAGGGCATGAACCTCTGGACGACCAACCTCAGGACCCGCGAGACCAAGATGCTGGCCGCGCTCAACGCCAACGGCGGCCGCCTGGCCTGGGACAAGGACCGGAAGTCGATCTTCCTGCTGGCCGACGGCTCGCTCTCCAAGATCGACCCCTCGAGCGGCAAGCGCGACGCGATCGGCGTCAAGGGCGAAGTGACGGTCGACCAGGCGGCCGAGCGGGCCGCCCAGTTCGAGCACGTCTGGCGCCGGACGCTCGAGCAGTTCTACCGGGCCGGCTACCACGGCGCCGACTGGAACGCCCTCAAGCCGGTCTATCAGAAGCACCTCCCCGGCATCGCCAACGGCTACGACTTCGCCGAGCTGCTCTCGGAAATGCTCGGCGAGCTCAACGTCAGCCACAGCGGGGCCCGCTACGGCCGGGCGCCGGAGAACGCCGACGAGACGGCCTCGCTCGGCGCCTTCTACGACCCGGCCTACGCCGGGCCGGGGGTCCGGGTCGTCGAGGCCGTGGCCGGCGGGCCGCTCGACAAGGCCGGCCTCGACATCGTCCCCGGCACGCTCATCGAGGCCGTAGACGGCGAGCCGGTCGCGGCCGACCGGGACATCGAGCGCTATCTCAACCGCAAGGCCGGGCAGAACGTCCTGCTCACGGTCTCGGCGCCTCCGTCAGCGGCCGCGGGCCCGGGCCCGAAGGCCGGGCCGGGGGCGGCCAAGGGCGCGGCGGCGGCGCCGCGGCCGGCCCGGCGCGACGTCGCCGTCAAGCCGGTCTCGCCGCGCGAGGAGAGCCAGCTCCTCTACCGGCGCTGGGTCCTCCGCAACCAGGCCGAGGTCGAGAAGCTGAGCGGCGGCAGGCTCGGCTACATCCACATCCCGGGCATGAGCGACAGCGCCTACCGCTCGGCCTTCGAGGAGGTCCTGGGCAAGTTCGCCGCCAAGGAGGGGTTGGTCGTGGACACGCGCTTCAACGGCGGCGGCGACCTCGTCGCCGACCTGGACATGTTCCTGAGCGGCCGGAAGTTCTTCGACTACACGACCGACTGGCGGAGCAACGGCTACGAGCCCAACTTCCGCTGGACCAAGCCGTCGATCGCCGTCGTCGGCGAGGCCCAGTACAGCGACGGCCACTGCTTCGCCTTCGCCTATCAGCACATGAAGATCGGCAAGCTCGTCGGCATGCCGGTGCCGGGCACGTGCTCGTTCGCCGGCTGGGAGATGCTGGGGGACAGCGGCGTGCGCTGGGGCTTCGTCCCCCTCGGCGTCAAGGTCGAGGGGGTGGGCTACCTCGACAATCACCAGACCGAGCCCGACGTCCTGGTCTCCCTGGGCCGCGAGGAGGCCGTCCAGGGCCGCGACGCGCAGCTCGAGGCCGCCGTGGCCGAGCTCCTCAAGGAGATCAAGTGACCGGCGAAGAGCGGGACCGGCCCCTTCCCGGCCGGCCCTGAGACGAAGGACGGCGGCCGAGCGTCCATGTTCATGCATCGGCAACGTCGGTCCCGGAGGACGCCGCCTTGAGCGAGAAAAAGCGGACGGCGAAGGCCAAGCCCGCCGCCCCGGCGATCGAGATCAACCCGGGCTTCCGCCGGGCCCTCGACGTCATGGAGGGGACCTCGCGCCACGTCTTCATCACCGGCAAGGCCGGGACGGGGAAATCGACCCTCCTCGAGTACTGGCGCGGCCGGACCGGCAAGCGCGTCGCCGTGCTGGCCCCGACCGGCGTCGCCGCCCTCAACGTCCGCGGCCAGACCATCCACTCGTTCTTCGGCTTCAAGCCCGACGTCACGCCCGAGGCCGTCCGCAAGCTGCCCAAGGCCCGGGGCGCCGGCGCCGACCGGGCCGCCATCTACCGCAACCTCGACGCCATCGTCATCGACGAGGTGTCCATGGTCCGGGCCGACCTCATGGACTGCGTCGAGAAGTTCCTCCGCCTCAACGGCCCCGGCCCCGGAGCGCCGTTCGGCGGCCTGCAGATGATCCTCATCGGCGACCTCTACCAGCTGCCGCCCGTCGTCACCGGCCAGGAGCGCGGCCTGTTCGCCCCCGACCCGCCCTCGCTCCGGCGCGGCTTCGGCCCGCGCGCCGGGCCCGCCGCCGACGGGCTCTCCGCCGCCCGCTACGAGTCGCCCTATTTCTTCTCCGCCCGCGTCTTCGCCGAGCCCGGCTTCGACCTGGACTTGATCGAGCTGGAGAAGGTCTACCGCCAGAGCGACGCCGCCTTCATCGCCCTGCTCAACGCCATCCGCAACCGCTCGATCGACGACGGCCAGATCGCCCGGCTCAACAGCCGGCTCGATCCCGCCTTCGAGCCGCCCGACGGCGCGTTCACCATCACCCTGACCAGCACCAACGACCTGGCCGCGGCCCGCAACCGGGAGAAGCTGGCCTCGCTGCGCGGCCGGGTCCGCCGCTACCAGGGCTTCGTCGAGGGCGAGTTCGACCGCCGCTCCTTCCCGACCGAGGAGACGCTCGAGCTCAAGCCGGGGGCCCAGGTCATGCTCCTCGTGAACGACCGTTCGGGCCGCTTCGTCAACGGCACGATCGGCCGCGTCTCGGCCATCACCGCGGTCCCGAACGACGACGACGTCGTCACGGTCGAGCTGCCCGACGGCGGCGAGGTCGATCTCGCGCCCTTCACCTGGGAGCTCTTCCGCTTCCGGTACGACGCCAAGGCCGACCGGATCGAGTCGGAGACGGCCGGCTCGTTCACCCAGTACCCCGTGCGCCTGGCCTGGGCCGTGACCATCCACAAGAGCCAGGGCAAGACCTTCGACCGGGTCGTCATCGACATCGGCCGGGGCGCCTTCGCCCACGGCCAGGTCTACGTCGCCCTGTCGCGCTGCACGTCGTTCGAGGGCCTCGTCCTCAAGACGCCCATCAAGCGCGGCCACATCTGGATGGACTGGCGGATCGTCCGCTTCCTGACCCGCTTCCAGTACCGAAAAGCCGAAGAGGCGCTGCCCCTGGCCGAGAAGCGGGACCTCCTCCGCCGGGCCGTCCGCGACGGCCTCGAGCTCGAGATCGTCTACCTCAAGCCCGACGACACGAAGTCGCGCCGCCGCGTCCGGCCGGAAGCCGTGGAGACGATGGAGTACCGCGGCAAGCGCTTCGAGGGCCTGCGGGCCTACTGCCACGCGCGCGGCGAGTGCCGCACCTTCCGCCTCGACCGCATCCTCGAGATCATCTGACCAGGACGCGGAGGCGCGACCCTTCCGCCCCGCCCTGATAGACCCTGATCGTCGCTTTCCGGAAATCCGCCTCGGCGGCCTTGGGGATGTCCACGAACGTCTGGGGGTTGCGGTCGACGAGCGGGAACCAGGAGCTCTGGACGTGGACCATGATCCGGTGCCCCTTGAGGAAGGTGTGGCAGACGTCGGGCATCCGGAAGTCGATCGTCTCGGCCCGGCCCGGCGTGAACGGCTCGGGCTTCTCCAGGCTGTTGCGGAACTTGCCCCGGAAGGGCTCGCCGCGGACGAGCCGCTGGTAGCCGCCCATGCGGACGCGGTCCGGGTTCGGCGCCGGGTCGGGGAAGTCGTCCGGGTAGACGTCGATGAGCTTGACCACGAAGTCGGCGTCCGTGCCCGTCGTCGAGACGCGGAGCAGCGGCGCGACCGGCCCGGCGACGGCCAGGTCGCGCTCGAGCGGCTCCGTCGCGTAGACCAGCACGTCCGGCCGGCGGGCGGCGAAGCGCTGGTCCTCGGCCATGTAGTCGCCCGGCATCCCCTCGCCGGTCGTGTGGCCGACGACCGGGACGGGCCGGGCCGGGTCGCTGAGATATTCGTCGAACGCCCCGGCGGCCCCGCCCCCCGCCCCGACCGCCGCCGGCTCGAAGGCCAGCCTGCCGCCGGGCAGGAGGTAGAGGCTCGCCTCGCGCGCGTCCCGCGGCGGCCAGGCGTCGAACCTCCGCCACTCGTCGGCGCCCGTCTCGAACAGCCAGGCCTTCGGGGCGGGGCTCCCGTCCTCCCCCGCAAGCCCCTTGCCCGCCCCCTTCAGGCGCTCCATGAAGAAGGGGAACTCGATCCGCTCGCGGTAGAACTCGCTCGTCTTGGACCCGAACCGGAGGCTGCCGAGCGCCTCGCCGTCGCCGCGCGACCAGCCGCCGTGGCGCCAGGGACCCATGACCAGGGTGTCCGGCGCGAGCGGCCCGTTCTTCTCCAGCTCGTAGAACAGCTTGAGCGGCCCGGCCAGGTCCTCGGCGTCGTACCAGCCGCCGACGAAAAGGACGGCCGGCCTGATGCCCTTCATGTGCGGCACGAGCGAGCGCGACCGCCAGAACTCGTCGTAGTTCGGGTGGTCCAGGTGGGCGGTCCAGTAGGGGTTCTCGCCCTTGAAATACAGCGTCTCGCTGTTGGAGATGGGCCCCATCCGGAGGAAGAAGTCGTAGGCGTCGTTGATGCGGAGGCCCCGGACAGCCGGCCCGAGCTGGGCCGACGGCCCGCCCGGCCGCGGCCGGAAGAAGTAGTAGAAGCCGAAGTTCGAGCCCAGGAAGAAGGCGCCGTTGTGGAAGGAGTCGTCGCCGTTGGCGACGTCGCCGATGGGCGCCTGGGGCGAGGCCGCGACCAGGGCCGGGTGGGCGTCGATCATGCCGAAGGCGGAGAAGAAGCCGCCGTACGAGCCGCCCCAGATGCCCGCGCGGCCGTTGTTGCCGGGGACGTTCTTGACCAGCCAGTCGATCGTGTCGTAGGTGTCGGTCGTCTCGTCGGTGTCCCGGGGGCCGGCGAGCCGGGCCTTGCGGGGCGGGATGTCGACGAACTCGCCCTCGGACATGTAGCGCCCGCGGACGTCCTGGTAGGCGAAGATGAAGCCCTCCCTCGCGAACATCTCCGAGGGGCCGAGGAGCGGCTTGTACTTGTCCTCCCCGTACGGCGCGACCGAGTAGGGCGTGCGCTGGATCATGATCGGGTATGTCCGGCCGGCGTCCTTCGGGACGTAGACGCTCGTGAACAGCTTGACCCCGTCCCGCATCGGGACCCGGTACTCGCGCTTGACGTAGTTCGCGACGGTGTATTCGAGCTGCTTCTTGGCGAGGTCGCCCTGCCCGCGCTCCTGGGCCGCGAAGCCGCGGGCGAGAACGAGGGCCGAGGCGGCGACGAAGACGACGGCGACAGCGGCGCCGAGGCCGGCCCGGAAACGCCGGCCGTCGCGCCCGTCCCGTCGGCCGACAGCGGTCGATGGTGTTGCCATGTGCGCCTCTCTGTTCGTTCTTGCGGTCGGCAAGGCCCGAGCATAATCCCGGCCGCGGCGGGCGTCAAGCCCGGCCGCTTCATCGAGCGGCCGTTCTGTCGGTGTCCCCCGATTTCAGGCGTTGGGGAAGGCGAAGGTCTCGGCGAAGACGAGCCGCCGGGCCTTCGCCTGGGGCGCCTGGGCGGCCGCGGCCGCGACCTTCAGCGCGGCCAGGCCGGTCTGGTCCGCGAGGAACGTCTCGTACTCGCGCACCGCCACCCGGGCGTTCTTCGGTTGGAAGCCCTTCGGCACGGCCAGCTTGCCGGTCCAGATGAAGAGCCCCGGCTCGCCCGAGGACGCCCGCTGCGCCTTCAGCGTGACCGACCCGCCCTTCACCGCCGACCAGCCGATCTCCTCGGGCAGGCCCGGGTCGTGGGTCTCCAAGGCGACCTCGACCTCTCCCGGCCCGCTTCCCGCCGCCGCCTGGATGTAGGACGGCCCGCTCACCGTGATGCCCAGGTCCCCTTGGCCGGACTTGCCGAAATCCAGCGAGACCGTCCGGTCGGGAACGAGCTGGATGAAATCGGCCGTGACGACCTTCGACAGGTGGGCCCCGGCGACCGAGACGGGCTGGAACCGGGCCAGGGCCAGCCGCACGAACGGGAAGTAGGCCGCGCGCGGCTCGATCTCGATGTCGCAGCACCACAGCCCGCGCTCCCCGTCGTACTCCGGCCGGTGGCCGACCGCCGTGAAGGACCGCGCGTCGGGCAGATCGGGGATCGACAGCCCGCCCAGGACCTCCCGGGCCAGCCGGAAATCGCCCGGCAGCGGATACTCGGGCGAGGCGATCGTGCCGGCCCGCCAGAGCGGGTCGAGGCCCCACATGGTCACGTAGGGCCGCAGCGCCTCGGGGACAGGCGGCGGGGCGGCCGCGACGCGCGCGGCCGCGGTCTTGGCCTGGACATCGACCTGCGCCTTCGGCAGGACCGCCTGGACCTTGGCCGCGGCGGCCGGGAGCGGGGCCACGCGGGCCGCCGCCACCGCCGCCTCGGCCGCCCGCTCGGTCGGCACGCCGGGCGTCGGCGCCAGGATGACGCCGAGCAGCTCGCCGTCGCCCGACGAGAACCAGGGCCGCTCCAGGTACACCCTCAGCCCGCCGCCCTTGCGGCGGCTGGTCAACAGGTTCTTCTCGCGCTTGCGCTCCCAGCCGAACGTCGGCACGACATAGAGCACCCGCGGCGCGGCCGGCGGCGCGGTGTTGGGCACGTCGACCGTGATCGTGGCGCTTCGGCGCACCAGCCGCTCCGGGTCCCCGGCGATCCCCTCGGGCATCTGCTCCCGGAACCGCGTCGTCGCCGTGACGACGTAGTCGACCCTCCGGTACTTGGTGTCGCCGAACTCCTGGCGGTGGGCCGCCGGGTCGTTCATCCGGAACGAGGCCTGGCCGCGGCCGAGCGGCTGCTCCAGCACGTGGGCCGCGCCGTCGAGCGTCCGCCAGGTCTTCTCGGCGACGTTGTCGATCGGCTCTTTCCAGGTCGCGTCGAGGTCGAACTTCTGGCTGCTCGAGCCGTGCACCGCGAGCTCGGCGTCGAACCGGGCGTGCGTCTCGCCCAGGCCGCGGACGACCCCGAACGACTTCGCGGCCGGCCGGCCGATCGGCTGCTGGACGGCGTGGGTCAGAACGACCGTCCGGAACGGCGTCATCATCCAGTGCGAGGCGTTGACGGCCAGGTTCTTGATCAGGCCGAGGTTGATCCGGGGCAGCTGGAAGACCGGCCCCAGCTCGCGGGCCGGGGCCGCCTGGACCGGTCGGACGGGCTGCGCCTGGATTTTCTCCGCCTGGACCTTGGCGGCGATCCCCCCGGTCCTGACGCCGACGTCGGCTCCGGCGCCTGCCTCGGCCATCCCGGCCCTCTCGGCCCTCTCGGCCTCGATCGTCCGGACGCCTTGCGGGACGACGAGAAGCGGCCCCGTCGCCTGCGGCGCCTGCAGGATGGCCTTCGGGATGACGATCTCGGGCCTCTCGAGCCAGCGGAAGAGGCCGACGTTCGCCAGCATCGGCTCCGGGAACCAGCAGCTCAGCCGCAGCGTCACCAGGTCCGACTTCTTCAGGCTGACCGTCAGCACCCGCGAGGCCGCGTTCCACTCCGCCGGACGGTCGCCCTCGACGGCCCGGATCCGGAACGGCCGCGCGTCCGGCCACTCGCCGTCTAACTCGATCCGCAGCGGCTTGTCGGCCGGGAACCCCGGCAGGCCCCGGACGACGACGCCCTTGGCCCAGGGGTCGGGAAAATACGGCAGCTCGAGCGTCTCGGCCGGCTCGACCTCCTGGAGCCGGCCCGGGTCCCGCCGCGCGATCAGGCCGTAGACGTCCTTCCGTACCCCGCCGCCCGCGGCGTCGAACATGCCGTGCGTCTCGGCCCCGAGCTCCGAGGTCTTCGGCGGCACGACGTGCCGCTCGGCCGTCTCGCCCGTCGCGACCGTGTCCTTCGCGACCGCGTCGTTGAAGCTGCGGATGACCATCTCGTCGACCGACTCGCCGCGCTTCGGCTCCTCCCGCGGCACCACGACCGGCGGCGCGACCGGGTCGAACCGGGCGTAGGCCAGCGGCGGCTTCGGCGGGGCCGGGATGGCCTTGGCGGCGTCGGCCGATTCCGGGCCGACGCTGTTTCCGGCCAGGTCGACGGCCCTGGCCCTGATCCGGTAGCGGCCCCCGAACCGCAGCCGCGGCAGCGACCCCGGCGCGGGCTTGAAAGTCGTCTCCAGCCGGAAGGCCGTGGCCGCTTGGCTCTGGACGGCGGCGGCCCGGTCGTCCTTGTCGATCGTCCGCCCCGGCCGCGGGGCGACGAGGCTCCAGCCGTCCCAGCCGAAGACGGCCTCGTGGGT
Source organism: Acidobacteriota bacterium (assembly GCA_029569255.1). GTDB lineage: Bacteria > Acidobacteriota > Aminicenantia > Aminicenantales > Saccharicenantaceae > RBG-16-66-30. The sequence goes on from JAKQUO010000053.1 coordinate 37,994, forward strand.
GAACATGTCGTCGGACGACTCGTCGGCCGCCTCGGTGACGCTCTCCGAGACGAAGCCCTCGTCCTCGAGCGTCTCGACGCGCCCGGCGCGGAGGAAATTGTACGTCCCGACCCGCTTGCAGAGCGAGCGCCAGCTCCCGCTCGACTCGTCCCAGACGTCCACGCGGTACCCCTGGACGAGGTCCTCGGCGTAGAAGATGGCCTCGCGCCGGCCGGCGAGGGCCCGGTCGAGGTCGGCCGAGACCCGCAGGGCCTCGGCGATGACCACGGCGTTGCCCGTCCGGACGACGGACAGGCCGTTGGAGCGCAGCGCGGGCAGGTCCCCGACGGCCCGGTCCTCGGCCCCGTCGGCCAGCTCGGCCGTCTTCAGGGCCGCCCCGTCGACGTCGATCTGGACGATGTCGAACTTGCTCTCGTCCGAGAGGTCGAGGAAGCCGTCGACGACGTCGGGCTTGGAGGCCCGCGCGGCCGCCTCGAAGACGCCCTTGGCCGCGTTCAGGGCGCACTTGGTCCACGGCGACCGGTCCTCGGCCCGGCCCCGCGGCGCGACCCGGGCGAGAAGGCTCCCTCCCTTGCCGACCCCGGCCGGCAGGTCGACCTCGAAGTCGGCGGCCAGGCCCAGGAGCCGCATCAGGGCCGGGTAGCTCGAGAGCGAGGAGACCGCCTGGTGGAAATCGAGCTCCGGCGGCGCGAGCGGCAGGCGCGGGACGACCGGCTTCTTCAGCTTGGGGTCGATGACGGCCTTGCCCCGGGGCTGGTGATAGAGGCGCATCAGGTAGAAATCCTGCGGCGGCGAGGGCTTCTCCGAGACCGGCACGGCCTTGACCTTCTGGCGGTCGACCGCGGCCCGGAGGCTCTGGGCCAGGACGGCCTCGGTCGTCCGCGGCTGCACGGCCCCCGCGAACCGGGGGCTGGCCACCGGCCGGAGCCGGACCTGGGCCAGGGCCTCGCTGCGGAAGACGCGCTCCATGGCCGGCGGCTCCTCGGGAGACTCGGCCGCGACGTTCAGGTACTGCTGAGCGATGAACGACTGGACGTGCTTGACCGGGAAGGCGAAGATCGGCCGCCGGCTCAGGTCGACGAACTTGAAGGGCGCGACCGGCGATTCCGGCCGGAAGACGGCCTGCCACAGGTCCGGGTCGGGGTCGGGGCTGGTCCTTTTCGCCTCGACCGGCGCGGCCTTGTCGAACTGGACGTCGAAGGTCATCTCCCGGACCGCCGCGGCCCAGTCCAGGACCTCCGGGAACAGCCCCAGGTTGGGCCTCGGCCCGGCCTCCGCGGGCAGGCGGATCGAGGCCGCCGCCGAGAACCTCAGCTTGCCGTTCTCGATCCCGTTCGGCAGGAACGCCCAGACGATCTCCGGTCTAGCCATGTCTTGTCTCCTTTTCGCTCATCGGGCCTAGGCGAACGCCTCGCAGTAGTCGAGCCAGTGGCTCTCGTCCATGATATCGGTGAACAGCGGCGGCGGCGAATGCCGGAACGAGCGCTCGACCTTGAGCGAGACCGAGGCGCTGAAGAACAGGACCTTGATCTTGACCGTCAGCTTGGCCTGGCCCCAGACCCGGTTGGAGGCCTGCTCGTAGGTCAGGGACAGGTCGAAGCGGGCCGAGATGCTGATGATGCCGAGGACGTCCAGGCTGCCGACGACGCGGACATAGCCGCTGACGGTGACGTTGTCGTCCTCGTACTTGAAGTAGATGCCGGCCGCCAGGGTCACGCCGCCGCTGGCGACGCCGATGTCCAGCGAGAACGAGCCGCAGAACTCGAGCGCGCCCTCGATGAGCCGGATGCGGCCCGGCTCGAGCTCGATGGCGAAGAAGCCGCCGCCGCCGAACAGGGCCACGGTCAGCAGGAACGGGTTGGAGCGCTCGTTGAAGGCGAAGCGGAAGACGAGCGGGTCGCCCGTGAACGGCAGCGTGACCAGGGCCTCGAACTTGATGTTCTGCAGGCTGAAGACGCCGAAGGCGACGTTGGGGACGTTGAAGACGTAGCCGAGCCGGGCCCGCGAGGCGTCCACGTCGAGGACGGGCTGGCCCAGCCCGCCGGCCCCGCCCATGCCCGGGAGCTTGATCTTGTCGAGCAGGTCCTTGACGAAGTCGAGCGGCCCGGCGAACTCGATGGCCGCGATGGTCGGGTCGAACTCGGGCTTCCGGCCTTTCCGGGCGGTGAAGACGAACTTGGAGAACTTGATCCGGATGAGGGTGACGATGGGGTTGACGAGATCGAGGGTGAAGTCCCGGAGCTCGCCCCGGAGCTCGAACTCGGGCTCCTTCCCGTCGAGGAAGGCGACGTTCTCGACGTCGATCGTGAGCGAGGCCTTCGCCCCGTCGCGGCGGGCCACGAAGACCGCGAAGTCGTGGAGCTGGGGCTTCCACTTCATCAGGGTGCGGACCTCGGCCGGCGCGCCCGAGGCGTCGTTCCTGATCTCGTTCCTGATGGTCAGGGCCTCTTCGGGCCGGCTGAGGAAATCGGAGACGGCCGTGACGATGTCCTTGAGCAGGAGGCCGCCGAGGAGCTTGGCCTTGTCGTCGAAGAACTTCTTGGGGTCGAAGCGGCCGCCGACGACATCGGCCAGGGCCGCCTCGGCCGCGGCCAGGGCGTCGGACGCGCCCTCGGGGAGGGAGCCGCCGACCGGGCCCAGGGCCCGCGACAGCCCCACGACCGGGAAGCTGGGCGTGGCGATGCCGCCGGACTTGTCGCCCCGGCCGGCCCCGAAGTCGAGCCCGGGCGCGTCCGGGAAGGCGGCGAAGACCTCGCCCTTGTTGGCCCCGCCGAGCCCGTTCTGGATGTAGGTCCGGGGATAGCGGATGGCCGTCGCCCCGAGCTTGACCATGGCCTTGAGGGCCGGGACGGCCACCGCGGCCTCCTCCATGACCGGGAAGAAGAGCGGCTGGTCCGCGTCCCTCCACTTGGCCGGGTCCACGCCCCCGCCCGGGAACCGGGCGGCGAAGGTGATCGACTCGGCCTCGAGCTCGGTGTCGCCCGGCTTCCCGGGGTCGGCGAAGGCGACCTTCCGGCCGTTGAGGGAAGGCCGGCGGCGCTCGAGCGTGGATCCCTGGCTGTAGGAGTCCGCCGCCTGCTGGGCCCGTTTGGCGTCGAAGGCGTAGATGCCGTCGATGAAGGCCATGGGCGTCGTGAACTCCGACCGGTTGCCCGACCAGTCTGTGCCGACGCAGTGGAAGCGGAAGTCCTTCATCTGGACGCGGGGCCAGAAGGCCGACTGGAGGGCGCCGGCGATGAGCGGGCTCGCGGCCGGGTCCTCGAGCGGCGGGGTCATCCGGGTCGTGACGCGCACGGCCCGGAACGGCAGCTCGCGGCCGTCGTGGGGCTGGAAGGGCGCCGGGAAGGCCTTCTCGGGCTGGCGGACGATGATGAACATGCGCTGGAAGAGGTAAGCGACATGCTTGCCGTCCTGGCCCTTGCGGAACCGGCGCTCGGTGATCTTGACCAGCGAGGCGGCGTGGCCGAAGGGCATCAGGAAGCCCTTGTAGACGACCTTGACGTAGTGGTCGCGGCCGAGCGTGGCCTGGTGGCGCCATTCCTCGACCGAGAGGGGCGTGGGGAGCCAGGCGCCGGACGAGTCGAGCCAGCCGCCGAGCGAGGTCAGCATCAGGCGGTCGACCTCGACCGGCTTGGGCTGCCAGGCCTGCGTGCCGAGCTTGAGGCCGAAGTTGCTGGTCAGGTGGACGATCTCGTGGCGGTCCTGACGGTCGAGCGACATGCGAAACGGGGTGTTCGAGTGGCCCGGCCCGGGCGCCGGGGCGTCGGGGTGGCAGTCGGGCGACCAGACGGCCCGGATGGCCATGTAGGGGCTGCCGGAGTCGACGACCGTGCCGTCGGGGTTGGCCGCGGCCAGGCGGGTGTGCCAGAGCTCGGTCCGGCCGTCGCGGGTGACGGCCCGGAGCGAATGGGCCCAGACGTTGAAGGCGTGGGGCGAGAGGACGAGGCGGTAGGGCAGCTCGAGCGCGGTCTGGTGGCCGGCGGGCGGGGCGATCTTGAGGACGGCCAGGTTGAGCTGGGCCGGGACCAGGGCGGCGCGGGCCTGGAAGATGTCCCGGCGCTGGGCGCCGCCCGGGAGGATCACCGGGACGAAGGCGGGCGGGGCGAACTTGGCCGCGTAGGCGGAGAGGACGGGGCCCGCGGCCGGGGCGGCGGGGACGGACGCGGCGGCCTTCGGCTGGACCGGGCCGCGGGCCGGGGCGGCGGCCGCGGGGAGCCGGGGCGGGACGGCCACGGCGACCAGGCTCGGCTCGAGGTTCTCCCAGGACAGGAGCGATTCGACCGTCAGGGGGATCTCCTGCACCTCCTTGGGCACGGAGAAGGCCAGGCGGGTCGGGCCGGAGATGCGGGCCAGGACCGGCGGCGGCGACGGGGTCTCGGAGGTGGTCGGTTCGGGCGGGGCCCCGGCCGGGGGCTTGTAGGAGGGGGTCGTCTCGAAGAAGGCCTGCTCGGCGATGTGCTGGGGCGGGAAGTGGACGATGAGGTAGGCGGGAGCGGCGGCGTTCCTGCGGACGAGCTTCGGCGGCGCGCCCGCCTTCAACTCGAGGTTGACGCACTCGAACTCGAGGGCCAGGAGGTCGTCCGGCCGCAGGACCGAGAAGGTCAGGCTCTGGGCGAGCACGGGGGTCTTTTCGGCGACCTTGGGCTTGACCTGGACCTTGGGCTTGGGCTGGACCTTGGTCTTGGTGATCTGGAGCGGGTCGACGCCGTTGACGATCGGCGTCATGCCGACGACGCCGGCGATGTAGAGGAACCTGCGGCGGGAGAGCTCGCCCGGGGCGGGCGCCCCTTCCGGCTCGGCGCCGGCCGTCTCCTCGGGTCTGTCGTCTTTGTCGCGGTCGTTGTCGCTCATGGCGTCTCCCCTGGTCGATGGGGCGCGGGCGGACGGCCGCTCGCGTCCCCCTGATGGATTTCCGCGGCGAACGGGCGGCGAGAGCCGGCCCCGATGAAGGAGAAAAGAATCCGACGGAACGGAAAAAGAACGGCCGGGCGGCGGCTCGAGGTCATGACTCGGGGTTATTTATAGACCGGGGCGCGCGCCCGAGTCAAGAACTAAATGGGGGACGTGAACTCCTCGAGCCGGCCCGCGGGCGCGTCTGTCGGCCGCCCGGTCAGCGCCAGGCCGAGCGTCCGTCGAGTTCCGAATGAATTACGGGATCTCTTCCACCTTGTGTGGGTCAGATGGGCCGGCAAACGGGGACATGTACTTCCAGTACGTGTCCCCGTTCAGACATACGGGACACGTACCGGGGCGGTACATGTCCCGACACGCGCCTCGAGCACCCGGCAACCGATCCCATAGCCACCCACGGAAAATAGAAGAGAGCCAAATTCACGAAAAAAGGGGACAGAGTATCATGTCCCCCATCTAGACGAAGTTCTTGACTTCGGCGGCGAACCGCCCGAGCGCGGCGACGAGGGCCTTGGCGCGCCACGGCCCGGCGCCCGCCCTGAGCATCACCCGGATGTCCCGGGTGACCTCGTAGGACCGCCAGACCTCCGGCTCGGGCAGGGCCGGGGCGGGGCCTGGCGCAGGGCCGGTGATGGAAAGCGTCGCCGAGTCCCTCGCGGCCGGACCCGGCTGGCCTTCCGCGAGCGTCCCGTCCATCTCGAACCAGAGCATCTGGCCGCGCGGGGGGACTTCGGCCTGCCTGAGCGAGAGCGCGGTCTCCGCGGACGGCCCGGCGCCCGCGGCCAGGACGTGCTCGATCTGGCTCAGCATCAGGCCCTTGGCCTGGAGACCGCGGACGGTCTCGATCCGCGCCTTGTGCTTTTCGCCGTAGGCCGCGCCCCTCCCCGCCCGCAGCGGCGAATCGACCAAGCCGCGGGAGATGTAATAGCGGATCGTTCGCTCGGCGACGCCGGTATCATGCGCCAGCTCCCGGAGAGTCCATTCCCTGGGCTTGTCGTCGCTCATCGTCGGTTCCTATCGGTTCTCACACTTATATTATACGCCAATTTTCGCCCGTGTCAAGTAGTGTCTATAACTAATCGCCGTCCCCGCTCTCCCTCACCGTCAGCGTCCAGCGCTTCTCGGTCCGGATCCACGGCTCGAGGACCGCCAGGGCTTCCGCGCCCCACGTCCCCGCCAGGACGGCGTCCTCGAGCGCATGCGGGTCGAGCGCCGCGACCTCGTCCCAGAGGCCGAGCTGCCGCAGCTTCGCCTCGAGCGCGGCCCGCTCCTCCGTCCCCTTCTTCGGCGGCGCGACGGCCTCCCGCGAGGTCACCCGGAGCTTCGCGTCCGTCCCGGCTATGACCTGGACGCCCTCCTTCTCGGCGTAGCCGATGGCCGCCTGCCGCAGGGCCTCCATCTCGGCCTCGAGCGTCTTCGCCTCCGCTTCGAGCTCCCGCTTCTTCCTCCACCTCTCGGCGTACGAGTCGGCGATGACGACCCCGGGCTCGTTCCGCCACTTCTCCTCCGGGAGCGCCTCGACCTTGACCAGGTGCTTCTTGGCCGGGCAGAGGTCCCAGTACGGGCACCAGCCGCACAGGGCGCTCTCCCTGAGCGGGAACTCCCTCTCCGCCTCGATCCGGTCGATGAGCGACGCCACCCGCGCCTTGAGCTCCCCGAGCGCCTCGGCCGACCGGGTCGAGCGCATCTCGACGTCGAAGGCCACCTCGTGCCAGACGAGCCGCACGCCGCTCTCCCGCGCCTCGGGCCAGAGCTCCTCGACCCCGATCTGATAGAGGGCCAGCTGGCGGTCGGCGTCGATCTCCCGCTGGTCCGGCAGCTTCGAGCCGGTCTTGTAGTCGTGGATCTCGAACGCGCCGTCCGGGGCCCTCATCAGCCGGTCGATGATGCCCTTCATCCTGTAGCGGCCCGCGTCGTCGAGCTTGAAGCGGATGTAGCGTTCCAGGCCCAGCACCTGCCCCTCGTCGAAGGGGTGGTGCCGCCTGTGGTAGGCCTCGATGAAGCGCCGGCCCATGAGCCGGTAGTCGTCGGCCGTCCGGCCGGCCTTGACGATCTTGACCTCCGCGTGCCACCGGTCGGCCCAGTCCTTCTCGTAGTAGGCCAGCACGTCCTCGAGCGACGGGACGCGGAAGGCGATCTCGCCGTAGAGCCACTCCATGGCGTCGTGGAAGCGCTGGCCCAGGAAGGCCTCGACGCCCTCCTCGCGCCGCTTGATGCCGTCGACGTAGCTGAACCTGTACTGCAGCGGGCACTGCTCGAAGGTCGAAAGCTGCGAGTTCGAATATTCTACACTCATGTCCGGTTGCTACGATCGGGTCGTTCGTAATTTGTGGCCTTAGGCATCTTAAACCGTCTTTCAAGCCCCGACCAGATATGGGCTGGGACGGCCAGTGTCCCTTCGAGAAGTATCGCGGTTTCTGGGGCCAGCGGCCGACTGCCCGCAAGGATCTCATCGATCGCCCGGACCGTGCACCCCATTCGTTTGGCTAACTCGGCCCGGGTCATGCCTTTCGATCTGAGCACTTCGGCCAAGAACTCGCCCGGGGGGCAAGCCAAATCAGAATAGATTTTCTTATCTTTAGCCATCGCGATTTGACACCTCTTCTTCATGGGATCAATTCCGTCAACTTATCCCTTTCTATCCTGATTTGGATCGGCAAATAATGGACATTGAAAATCGGGCTCAATCTTCGGGCAATGAGCTCAATAGTCTGTCCCATATACTTATCCCGGCTCAATCCCCTAAAGCGTGCGGAGAGGAAACGGATGATGTCGTGAGCTTCCTTCACAAAGTGCGTTTTTAAAGGCGAAGCCGGAACCAGAAAGAGGCCCGCGAAGTCATTCGCCTGAATCTCTATCAGCCGATATTCGTCCTCGGATAGGCCTGAAACGAAATCCACATAGGCATCGAGGCTCTCTATCTTGAACTGCTTATAAAAAGCCCCATGGAGGACCATGTGGCCCAGTTCATGCGCCAGTGTGAACCTGTACTGGGGCTCGTAATTCTCATAAAGGTGCTCATCGACATAGATTTTTCTGAAATCGTTAGAGATGAAGGCGTTGACTTCGAAGCTTCTATAAAGGGACGGGAAGGGGATGATATTGATCCTGAGAATGTTGTCGACCAAGCGTTCGACATCGACGGGGATCACGCCACCTAAGCTGTATTTATGGCTGTAGTCGTCAGCGATCCGTCGGATCTCTTCATAAGGGAAGAATCGGATCTTCTCCCGCTCGGTCATAATCAGGTCTTTCTGAGCTTATCGATAAGGTCCTCGACGGACTTTTTCGAAATCTTTTTGTTGCGGAATGTGCGGAAGATCACCGGTAGGTTTCTGACCAGTTCCTCGTCCTCTAATAATTCTCGTGGAATGACCCCCTTGCAGGCCGCAGCGAGGTCAAAGAACTGGAACCAATCATCGGAACCGCGCATGAGTCCAAGGGCCGAAGCATATTCCTCGAGTTTCTGCTTAGCTTCCGGGGGAGGCAACTGGCCTCTCTCGAGTTTGCTAATGTTCCCTGGGTCGAATCCGAATTTTCGGCAAAATTCCCTCAGCGTGAAGCCTCGCTGAATTCGTTTTTCCTTAAAAAAGTCGCCAAAAAGTGGTTTGGTGGGCATTGTCATATCCTCTCTAGGGCCCTTGTTGTTATCATATTACAACACCGCCCGTTGTTTGTCAAGCTGGCATCTACATTAAAACGGGGACACAATACTCTGTCCCCCGTTTCCCGCCCATATTTTAACCCGAAAGCAGGCGTAAATGAGAATTTGGCCCGGTTCTCCCGCTCGCATTGATCATTGCGATGCTGAGATCAGGTCGTGACGGCAAGCGTCTTATCTTGTGCGGAAGAAAGTTAAGCGGGTTCTCTTCCATCTTGTGTGGGTCAAATGGCCGTGGAACCGGGGACATGTACTTTTAGTACGTGTCCCCATTCAACTCAACGGGACACGTACCGGGGCGGTACATGTCCCGATCCGAGCCTTCAGCTTCTAACGAATAATCCTATAACTACACACAATAAATGGAAGAGAACCGGTTAGCGCTCACTTGACAATAGTATCAATATTGGTATCATAGTGAACGGGGTCAAACAGGTGCTCGCCGCGATAGCCCGATTGGAGGGTCAGCATGAGCCTGGTGAATGACCGTTACACCTACAGGATCACTTGGTCGGATGATGACCAGGAACACGTCGGCCTTTGCGCCGAGTTCCCAAGTTTGAGCTGGCTGGCGAAGTCCCCCGAGAGCGCTCTCCAGGGCATCCGAAAGGCCGTCAAAGAGGCCGTTATCGACATGCGCAATAACAACGAAACGCCGCCCGCGCCCATCTCGAGCCGGCCTTATAGCGGGAAATTCGTCGTCAGGGTCCCGCCCGAAGTTCACCGCGAGCTGGCCATGAAGGCCGCCGAGGAGGGCGTCAGTCTCAACCGCCTGGTCAGCGCCAAACTAAGCGGCCTCTGAATTCTATAAATCGGAAATTAGTATTGTGTCCCCGATTTATAGCGCCTGTTCGAGTTCGGCCCAGAGGCCTGGCTCGGGCTCGGCCTTGTCCCAGTCGCCGGGAATGGCTTTCCCGCTTTCTCCCCGCTTGATGATCTCCTCGAGGACCAGGATCCGGTCCTTCCCCCAGGCGAGGTCTGTCTCGGCCCGCTGGAGCTCCGACCGGAGGAACACGATCATCTTCCCGACGTGGACGCGGAGCGCGCCGCTCGTCGCGGTGTGCCCCGCGGCCAGGAACCGGAGCAGGGCCAGGACCGTGGCCAGCAGCCGCTCCTCCTCGTCCTTGCCGGGCATGCCGCCGTCCGGCTCGAGGCTCGAGGCCAAGGCGATCAGCCGGGCCGTGTCCGCATCGGCCCTCTCGGCGCTCACGGGCGACTCGAAGTCCAAGTTGGGATCGGACAGGGTGAGCGTCTGAGCTTTCTCGCCCTTCCTGCGGAAGAAAGCCTTCCGGGCCAGAGCGGGGGCGCTGATCAATGTGGGGGAGCTGACGTGGGCCCTCAACATCTGATTCTGGTTCGCCCCGAAATACGCCGCCATGTCCACGTCCTGGGCCAGTCCGACCGGCACGACCCTGGTCACGGGCAAATCCCCCGGCCGGTCCCCGGCCCTCTCGACGACGGCGACCAGGCCCATCTCGCGGCTGGCCAGGCCGTAGAGCTCGCTCAGCGTCACGAGGCGCCTCTTGATCCGATCGGCCTCGCGCTTGCCGCCCGAGCCTGTCGGATCGAACCCGGGGCAGCGGCTCTCCATGTCGGTGATGAGCCGGGCCCCCAGCAAGAGCCTCAGCGTCTCGCCGTCGGCCGACGGGCCGACCGTGAGCGGGACCTCCAGCGTCCGCTTCGTCCCTCCCTTCTCCCAATCGACGACCAGCTTCCCTTCCCCGGCCCCCGCCGTGTCGCCGTAGACCACGACCGGCGTTCCCGCGAACACGAATCCCGGCACCTCGGGGGCGATCCGGGCCTCGCCGAGACCCTCGATCCGGGCCGCGAGCCCGCTCCCGAGCGGCCGACCGACCGAGGCGAAGAGCTCGAGCGCGCCCATGTCCACCCGCTCGCGCGGCGTCAGGAAGCGGCTCACCCCGCCGGTCTCCCGGGCGAGAAGCGTCAGGAAGCGGTCCTGGCTGGCGCTGCCGATGCCCAGGGTGTGGAGCCTCGCTCCGTTGGCCCGGGCCACGCCGAGGATCGTCTCCGTCCCGGCCACCTGGCCGTCCGTGACGGCCAGGATGTCCCCGCCGCCGCCCGCGTTCTTCAGCATCTCCGCGGCCGCGCTGACCCCGGCGGCGAGCTCCGTCCCGCCACGGGCGCCGATCTTGTCCAGGAACTTGCCGGCCTTCTCCCGGTTCTCCATCGAGGCTTCGACCAGGCCCTTGCCGAACACCTCGACCTCATTGTCGAAAGCGGCGATCCCGAACGAGTCCCGGGCCGCGAGCGCCCCCAGGCACGCCGCGACGGCCCGGCGCGCCTGATCGATGGGCGCTCCCCCCATCGAGCCCGAGCGGTCGATCAGGAAGACGACCCGGCGGGGCTCCTCCCCGGCCTCGTCCTTCGCGTCGCCCTTGAACAGGGTCGAGGGCAGGACGGCCGCGAAATGCCCCCGCCCGTCCTTCCCCGTGCCGGCCAGGACGCCTTCGCGGGCCCCGGCGACCTTGACGTCGAGGACGAGGTCGCGGTCGGGCAGGTCCTTGGCCGTGGCCAACGAGACCCGGCTCCGCCCCAGCCCCCGCGCCGCGACACGCACGGCGTGCGACGGCGAGGCCGTCTCGGCGATGGGCCGGCCGAGCGAGACCCCGAGGTCGAAGCCGACCTCGTGGAGGGCCGAGGCGTCCGAGACGAACTGCGGCAGGGCGAGGTCGCCGAACTCGTCGGCCGGGAGCTCGATCTCGCCGACGCCCGGCGCCACCTCCGCCGCCTTCGCCCGGCGGTGATAGGCCGGGGCCAGCGTGAAGGGGAAGCGGAAGCGGATGCCGTCGTCGCGCGTCTCGACCCCGGCTATGACTTCGAGGTTGACCGCGACCTCCTCGCCGGGCCGGATGTTGCCGACGGTCAGGTTGACCATGCCGTCGCCGTACTGCGCCGCCATGGCCGCCGTGTGGCCCGCGGTCAGGGCCTCCTCGTAGGTCTCCCGGACCTTCTCGATGGGCTTGAGCTCGGAGGCGACCGAGAAGCCTTTGCCGCTGACGCGGAAGCGCCTCAGCGCGGCGTCGCGCGGCAGCATGAAGCTGTAGATCGCCTCGAGCGGCTTCTTCTCGCCCGACCGGAAAACGTGCCGGACCAGAAGCCGGGCCCCGACGCCCGTGATCCGGCCGACGAGCCAGAGCCTCTGCATGGCCAGCTCGATGGGCTCCCCGGTCGCGGCGCTCTTCGGGGTGAAAGCCTGGGCCAATTCGGCGTTACTCATTTCGATCCTCCTTAGACGAGATGATGTGCTTGACCTCGGCGGCGAACCGGCCGAGCGCGGCGACGAGGGCCTTGGTGCGCCAGGGACCGGCGCCGGCCCTGAGCATCACCCGGACGTCCCGGGTGATCTCGTAGGAGCGCCAGACCTCGGGCTCGGCCAGGGCCGGGGCGGGGCCGGGAGCGACGGAAGCTGCGCTGGGAGCGGCGAGCGCGGCGGCGTCACGCGTCATCAGGGCGGCCTGGTCGGGCCCGAGCGTCCCGTCGGGCTCGAACCAGAGCATCTGGCCGGGCGGAGGGGCCTCGGACCGCTTCAGACCGAGCTCGATCTCCCCGGTCGTCGTCCCGGCGCGGCCGGCGGCCAGAGCGTGCTCGATCTGGCTCAGCATCAGCCCCTTGGCCTGGAGCTCGCGGACCGTCTCGATCTGGGCCTTGTGCTTCTCGCCGTAGGTCGCGTCCCTCCCCGCCCGCAGGGGCGGATCGACCAGGCCGCGGGAGATGTAGTAGCGGACCGTGCGCTCGGTGACGCCGGTCTCCGCGGCCAGCTCCCTCAGGGTCCATTTCTTGGGCTTGTCGTCGCTCATCGTCGGCTCCTATCCGTTCCCACACCCTCATTATACGCCATATCTTGCCGGTGTCAAGTAGTGTTTATATAAATTTGTTGACAAACGGCCCGTTTTTATATATCGTATATACGTTCAATACTTGGAGAGGCCATGTCCGACCAGCTTCTGATCCGCATCGACCCCGATCTGAAGGCCCGGCTGGAGCGCCTGTCCCGGGCCGAGGGCAAGACGACGAGCCACATGGTCCGCGAGCTCATCAAGGACTATGTAAGGGACCGGGACGTGGCCGGGTACATCGACGGGCTCTGGGAGAGGATCGGCCGGAAGCTCGGCGAGCGCGGCGCCAAGCCGGCGGATGTCGCCAAGGCCGTCGAGGACGTCCGAAAAGCCAGCCGATGAAGGCCGTCGTCGACACCAACGTCTTCGTCTCCTCGTTCTTCGGCGGCAATCCCCGCCGGATCATCGATCTCTGGAAGACCGGCGAGTTGACCCTGTGCCTGTCCTCCCCGATCGTGGAAGAGTACGTGGCCGTGCTGCGGCGCCTGGGGCTCGAAGGCGAAGACGAGCTCGGCGAGCTCCTCGACCTCTTCGCCCGCGGCACCCACCTGCTCTTCGCGGCGGCGACGCCCCGGCTCGACGTCGTGGCCGCCGACCCCGCCGACAACAAGTTCATCGAGTGCGCCGTCGCCTTGCACGCCGACGTGATCGTCACCGGGGACAAGGCCCTGCGGAGGGTCGGCAGCTACATGGGGATCCGCATCCTGAGCCCTGGCGAATTCCTCAAAGCCCGCTAGCCGATGAAGACCTCACCTCGTCTCCTGGACGTCTCCGTTCCTCGCGACATCCTGGCCGCGCTCAAGGCCGATCGCGAGACCTGGGCGAACTTCGAGGCCTTCTCGGACGCCTACAAGCGGATCCGCCTCGGCTACATCGAGGGCGCCCGCGACCGGCCGCAGGAATTCGCGAAACGGCTCCGGAACTTCCTGAAAATGACGAAGGCGAACCGCCTCATCGGCTTCGGCGGGATCCAGGAGCATTATTGACGCGTCTTCCGGCGGGGAGCCGCCCTCTCGGCCTTGCCCTTGCCTGTGCCCTTGCCCTCGGCCTTTCCCTCGCCCTTGCCGCCCGCCTCCGCCTCCAAGCCTTCGAAATGCCGGGCCATCATCTTCCGGTAGCGCGGATCGCCCCTCAAGCCGTCGAGGTCCTTGTCCTTCTCCATCCACTCCCGGTCCTTGAAGCCCTTCCCGAAAGCCTTCTCCAGCCACTCGAAGGCCTTGGCCTTCGTGCCCTCGAGGGCGTGCCAGCACCCGAGGCAATAATACGACCACATGAAGTCCGGGGCCAGCTCCACGGCCTTCTCGAGCAGCGCCTTGGCTTCCTTTCGCTTGTCCTTGAGCCTGAGAAATAGGTTCCCCAGGTCATAGTAGCCCCAGTACTCGTTCGGGCCGAGCTCGATCGACCGGCGCAGGTGCTTCTCGGCCTCCTTGTATCTTCCGAGCTCGGTGTAGGTCTGGCCGAGGAGGTCGAGGAACTCCGAGTCGTCGGGCTTGATGGCCGTCGCCCGCTTGAAGTAGTCCAGCGCCTCCTTGTACCGATCGGCCCGGTAGAGGGCCAGGCCCATGTTGAAGAAGGTCGCGGCGAACTCCCTCTCGTTCCGCTTGAAGCAGCGGATGGCTTCCTCGTAGCGCTCCTGGTTCATGAGGCTCAGCCCGAGGTTGGTGTTGGCGCTGAGGCCCAGGTTCATCTCCGCAGTGACCATGTCGGGGTCGGCGGCCAGGGCGAGCTCGGCCTCGCGGGCGGCCTCGTCGAACCGGCCCAGCTCGTAATAGGCCAGCCCCAGGTCGTAATGGGCCATGGCGAAATCGGGCTTGTTCCGGATCGCGGCGACGAGAGGCGCGACCGCCTCTTCGACCCGGCCGAGGGCCAGGCAGGCGTCGCCGAGGTTGTAGAGGTTGAGCGCGTCGGGCCGCCTGCGGACCGCGCGCTCGAAGGCCTCGAGGGCCGCGGCGGCGTCGCCCTTCCGCGACAGGCAGTGGCCGATGTCGGTCCAGACCCCGTCGTTCTCGCCGTCGGCTTCGGCCACCTCGCGGAAATGGCCCAGCGCCTGGTCGTACTTCCGGAGACCCATGTAGAGACGCCCGAGGTCCTCCTTCGCGGCGTTCGCGCCGTCGGGCCCGATCGCCGGCATGCGGAGAAAGATCTCCAGGACGCGGATGGCCTCTTCCGGCTCCCCCCGGCGGTTGTGGAGATCGGCCATCTCGCGGTGAAGGTCCGGGTTGGCCGGCTCGAGCTCGAGGCCCCGCCGGCACCATTCGACGGCTTCCCCGAGGTTGCCGGCCGCCCTCTCGAGCCAGCACAACTCGTGGGCGATCTCGACCCTGGGCCCGGCGATGTCGAGCGCCTTGGACAGGCAGTCGCGCGCGGCCTGGTGTTCGCCCAGGCGGGCCTGGACGTGGCCGTAAAGGCACCAAACCTCCGGGTCGTCCTGGGCTCCCTGGACCAGGCCCTTGGCGGCGGCCTGGGCTTGCCAATAAGCCCCGTCCCGGGCCAGATTCCTGAGAAGCTCCTTCAGGGCTTTCGCTTCGCGGGACATCGTTTCTTGCGGCATATTCAAACCTCCTTTGTTTGCTCTTTTCGGGCTCCAAGGCGCGCCGGGCGGACGGACGCCGACCGGGGCGCTTCCGGACGGTTCCCAGGCGGAAACGAGAAGAAGATCAGAACGCGAACGACAGGATCAGTCGGCCTTGGTTCCCCATCACGTTGACATTATCTCATGGATTACGACGTTTGTCAACTGGTTTCTTGCGGAATTCCGCGGTTGAGAATATCGCGCCCTCTCGTGCGTCTTTGCTGATTGAAGATATCCTTAAGATGCTTGACATTATAGTACTATTTCAGTATCATAACAATGCCTGGGAAAATCCGCGAATTGATTCGAGATCTCGAAAGGGCCGGTTTTTTCGTCCATGAATCCGGCGCAGTAATCACATTTTCTGGGAATCCGGGCGAAGATGCCAAGCCCTATCAGGAAAAGGCCGTCCGCCAAAAGATCGAGGAAGCGTCGAATGAAAGCCAGCGATAGGTATCTCAAGATCGTCGAATGGTCCGATGAGGACCGCTGCTACGTCGGCTCCGTGCCGGGCTGGATCGGCCCGTGCTGCCACGGGGACAACGAAGCGGAAGTCTACAGGGAGCTCTGCGAGATCGTCGACGAATGGATCGAGACCTACAAGAAGGACGGCCGCCCTCTGCCTCCCCCGACAGCCAGGTCCTACTCGGGAAAATTCGTCCTCCGCGCCGGGCCCGACCTCCACCAAGCCCTCTCCGTGAGGGCCATGCTCGAGGGGGAGAGCCTCAACACCTACGTCGTGCGCGCGCTCAGGAAGTGCATCGGCTAGGGCGTCCCCAGGCGTCCTGCGGCTGAGAAGCTGGCGACCCCGCTAGAACAGCGCGATCGCCAGAAGCACCAGAGGGACCAGGATGATCAATATCGCCGGCGCCAGGCACCCGCTCCCGCCCGTCATCGGCCTGGGGAAGTTCCTGTCCGGGATGCCCTTGGACCAGGGGAAGCCGGCGCTCTTCTGAACGTCGAGCTTTTCGGCCGCTTTCTCGACCAGCCGCTTCAGAAAGGATTCACCCAACATCGCGGAACGTCTCCCCGCACAGACTCATCATAGCATATATCGCCTAGAAACTCGGAAATAGGTATAGTGTCCCCGATTTCATCTGCCAGCGGGGGACCCAGCCCCCGACCAGGACGATACGATCCCTGTATTCACCGAGCACCCTGACGACCTCGAGGAGCACGGAGAAGCACGCGCGGACGTCCCGCTCGCAATATTCACTGCGCGTCACCATCGGGGCCGTATCCTCTGTTCGTAGACGGCCTGGGCCGCGTCCTCTCCTCTGCCTCCGTAGCTTTTCAGGTCCAGATACAGCTGGATGTCGGAAACGACCTTGATCCCGTTGACATCCTGAAGCCCGAGGAGGATGCCCTCGTCGTACGGCTCGAGCAACGTGACGTTGGCCCCGCTGTCGACCTTCTTGAGAGAGAGGGCGTTGGCCGTTCCTTCGATGGAGTTGCCCACGTAAGCAAAGAACCTCGGAAAGCGCACGAACGGCGCGACCTTTCTCGCCCCCGTGAAAAGCGCGAGTCCGTAGCGGAAGCCCGTATTCTCGGCCTCTTCCTTGAGAGCGCGCTCCAAGTCGCTCTCAGACAGATCTCCGTATAAAAAGGCCGCTCGGTTCTTCTTGTAGGAATAATTCTTCGACCATTCCTCGAGCAGTCCAGACGGATTCGCGAGAACGAATCCACGTCCCTTTTCTTTGATCTACTCCTGGGCAAGAAGCATCTGCTTGATCTTAGAGGCAAGCCCCAGGCTTATTCCCGCCAGGGCCGCGATCCTTTCGACATGCCAAGTCTCGGAAGGACCGGAGAAAAGGACCCTCAGCCCCCGGCTGGTCTTGGGCGAGAACAGAGACCGAAGCGGGCGTTCCTCGGGAAAAAGATTCGGCATGCCGGTCTTTTCGATAAACACGCTCTTGAACGACAAACGGGCGTTTCCGGAAAAATCGACGCAACCGATGCCGGCTTCGCGGCAGATCTCGAACGAAGCCGGGCTGAAATACGGGGCCATCAGGATGCCGTACGAATTCGGCACGGTCTTCACCAAGGATTGAAGCTGAGCGGCGGCCAGCCGGACAAGACGAGGCTGCGCCTGGGATTTGACCTCGACCAGGAACATGATCGGCGCACCCGCCGCACGGACTTCAACAGGGATGTCGGCAGCAGCCCTTTCCGAAATGCGGCTCTGTTCCCTGACCTCCCGGATCTTAACGAACGGGACTGGGCCCAGAACGGATGCCAAGCGCTTTGTGACGATCGAAACCGTCGCCACATCGGAATATTGTTTCATCATATTATTTATTTCACCATCCGGTGAAACTATATATATATAATGAAAGTGAACAACTACCGCCTGGAAGGCGGTAGCTTCTCAGGATTGTCGATTACAAATCGACTATCGTCCACAACGGGCTCCCCTTCCTGTTCCGCAATATACTTCTGGACCATCTCATCTGTCAGCGTTCCCGTCGTCACC
>JAKQUO010000022.1 GCA_029569255.1 Acidobacteriota bacterium
GATGTCGTAACGATGAGGAAGAACGTCTCCAGCTACCTTCGCGGTCGTCAACGACAACCCCACATCGTGAGGAACTACTTCAAGCATGAGAGCGTCCGATATGCCTCTTGAATGCAATCAATTTATCGCTCCCCGTAATAAATGCTAGCCCTGCCGCACGGCAAAGTCAACGAGAATCCTCCAGAGGCTGAAGGATAAGAATTTGGTCTTTCCGAGCGAGCTGAATTCCCCTTCCCGGCATTGAACTTGCCCCCTCCATCCATGGTGGAATTGCACCCCCGGCCCGCGCGGCTCTGTCGATATCCGCGAAAACCACGAAGACCGGCGCTAGAAGAGCCTGTCGGCGCAAGGGCGATGAACTCCGGCGGAAGCCGGCTTCAGGCCGGTGGGCAGGACCGAAAGCTCTATGGGAGGCGCGATCAGCGAAGCCGGTCCATCATGCGGTACTGGACGGCCTCGGAGACGTGCGGGGCCGTGATGTCCCCGCTCCCCTCGAGATCGGCGATCGTCCGGGCCACCTTGAGGACGCGGTCATAGGCCCGGGCGCTGAAGCCGAGCCGGACAACGGCCGTCTCCAGGAGCTTCTCCGCCTCGGCCGGCAGACGGCAGAACTCCTTGACCTCCCTGGGGCCCATCCGGGCGTTGGCATGGACGCCCCGGCCGGCGAAGCGGGCCGTCTGCCTCTCCCGGGCCCGGACGACCCGGGCCCGGATCGCGGCCGAGCTCTCTCCGGAGGCGCGGGAGACGATGTCGCCGAACTTGACCTCGGGGACGTCGAGCTGGATGTCGATCCGGTCGAGGAGCGGCCCGGAGATCTTCGAATAGTAGCGGGCCTTCTCGCCGTCGGTGCAGTCGGCGGCCTTGCCGAGCAGGCCGCGCCGGACGTCGGCGCAGGGGTTCATGGCCGCGACCAGCATGAACGAGGCCGGGAAGGTCACCGCGTAGCCGGACCGGACCACGGTCACCCGGCCGTCCTCGACCGGCTGGCGCAGGTCCTCGAGGACCTTGCGCCGGAACTCGGGCAGCTCGTCGAGGAAGAGCAGGCCGTGGTGGGCCAGGCTGACCTCGCCGGGCTTGGGGACGAGGCCACCGCCGACGAGGCCGGCGTCGCTCACGGTGTGGTGCGGGGCGCGGAACGGCCGGGCGCTGACCGTGCCCGCCCCGGCCAGGAGCCCGGCCGCGCTGTAGACCCGCGTCACCTCGAGCATCTCCTCGTAGCCGAGGTCGGGCAGGATGGTCGGCAGGCGCCGGGCCAGCATGGTCTTCCCGGCCCCGGGCGGGCCGACCATCAGGACGTTGTGGGCCCCGGCCGCGGCCACCTCGAGGGCCCTCTTGGCGTGCAGCTGGCCCTTGACGTCCTCGAAATCCACGGCGTAGGCGGGCGCTTCGACGAGGTCGCGCTCGTCGAAGCGGCAGGGCGGGACGGCCTCGGGGTCCCGCAGGAGCCTGACGACGCGGACCAGGTCCTCGAGGGCGAAGACCTCGAGGCCGCGGACGAGGGCCGCCTCCCGGGCGTTGGCGGCCGGGACGACGACGCCCCGGAACCCGGCCCGCCGGGCCATCAGGGCGACGGGCAGGACGCCGCGGACGGGCTTGAGCCGGCCGTCGAGGGCCAGCTCGCCGACGAAGAGGCGGTCCCGGAGGCGTTCCGCCGCGACGACCCCGAGGAAGGCCAGGAAGCCGAGCGCGATGGGCAGGTCGAAGGCCGAGCCCTCCTTCTTCCGGTCGGCCGGGGCCAGGTTGATGGTGATCCGCTTCGACTCGAGATCATAGCCGCAGTTCTTGAGGGCGGCCCGGACGCGCTCCTTGCTCTCGCGGACGGCCGCGTCGGGCAGGCCCACAGTGACGAAGGTCGGGAAGCCGGCGGCGATGTCGACCTCGACCTCGACGGGATAGGCGTCGATCCCGTGAAGGGCGGCGCTCGTGATCTTGACCAGCATGGGGGCCCGCCCTATAGACGAACGGGCCCGGCCGGTTGCGTCAGCCTCGGCTCTTGCCGATGTACTCGCGGGAGAGCCTGTCGAGCTCCGCCTCGATCTCCCGGCGGGACTTCCGCAGGATCCGGGTCGTGGAGTTGGTCGGGGCCTTGGCTCCGTCCCCCTCCGGGGGACCGTCGAAGTCCGGCCCGGCCGGGTCGGCGGTGTCCGGCTCCGTCCGGGGCCGGGCGCCGAAGAGCTTCTCCCGGACCGGCGGCACCGTCAGCTTGGAGATCTCCCGAAGGGTCTCGAAGACGCCGACGCCGTCGATGGCCACGGCCTCGACCCAGGGCTGCCGGCGGGGGTTGAGGAGGTTGTTGAAGGTCTCCACCGGGATGAGATAGCTGAGGTCGCGCTTGTTGTACTGGAAGACGAGCGGAAGCCTCATCAGGTCGATGTCCTGCTGGAGGCAGTTGCGCCGGAGGCCGTCGAAGCTCTCCAGGTTGGCGTCGAGGAGGGGGATCTGGGAGTCGGCGACGAAGACGATGCCGTCGGCGCCGCGGAGGACGCTCTTCCGGGAGGCCTCGTAGAAGACCTGGCCCGGCGTGGCCAGGAGCTGGTAGTGGACCTTGAAATCGCCGATCAGGCCGGCCCGGATGGGCAGGAGGTCGAAGAAATAGGTCCGGTCGGCCTCGGTCTCGAGGCAGACGAGCTCGCCCCTGAAGGCCGGGTCGAGCTTGTAGTAGATGTACCGCAGGTTGGTCGTCTTGCCGCTCAGGCCGGGCCCGTAGTAGACGACCTTGATGGCGATCGTCTTCGTGGCGTGATCGATGAACGGCATTTTCGCGCGTCAACCCGGGATGTCCAGTATTCCCTAACACAACCCGGGACGTCAAGTCAATGAATCGGCGGCCCGGCGGATATGGTAGAATGGGCCCGAGCAGAGGCCCCGGGAGGACGTCCATGGACAATATCCGCAGGAGGCTCCGCGTCGCCGTCATCGGCGGCAGCCGTCCGGGCCGCCAGGCCCTCGAGGCGGCCTTCGAGGTCGGCCGGCTCCTCGCCCGGGCCGGGGCCGTCGTCGTCTGCGGCGGGCTCGGCGGGGTCATGGAGGCGGCCAGCCGGGGCGCCCGGGAGGAGGGCGGCTTCGTCGTCGGCATCCTGCCGGGGACTTCGCCGGCCGACGCCAATCCCTGGGTCGACCTGGCCGTCGCGACCGGCCTCGGCTACACCCGCAACGCCCTGGTCATCATGAACGCCGACGCGGTCGTGGCCGTCGACGGCGAGTACGGCACGCTCTCGGAGATCGCCTACGGCAAGATCCACGGCAAGAGGGTCGTCGGGCTCGGCAGCTGGGAGGTCAGGGGCGTCGAGGCCGCCGCCACCCCCGAGGAGGCCGTCCGGATGGCCCTCGACGGTCTCTCGGCCTGAGATGAAGAACTACCGGCTGGTCCTCGGATACGACGGGACCGATTTCCGGGGCTGGCAGCGCCAGCCCGACGGCCGGACGGTCCAGGGGGTCCTCGAGGACGCCGTCCGCAAGGTCACCCAAAAGAGGGTCGTCGTCCACGGCGCCGGCCGGACCGACGCCGGCGTCCACGCCGTCGGCCAGGTGGCCCATTTCAGGGGCGCCTTCAAGCTCTCCGAGGCGGTCCTCCTGCGGGCCCTCAACGCCGTCCTGCCCGAGGACGTCCGCGTCTTCTCCCTCGAGGAGGCGCCGGCCGGGTTCGACGCCCGGAGATCGGCCCGGTCCAAGACCTACCGCTACCGGATCGCTCTCGCGCCCCAGCCGAACCCTCTCGACCGGCGCTATGTCCTGCACTGGCCCTACCCGCTCGAGGTCGGCCGGATGCGCCGGGCGGCCCGCCTGTTCGTCCGCACCGACGATTTCACGGCCTTCTCCTCCAACCGCGACCGGAGGCCGGTCCGGACCGTCACGCGCTCGGAGCTCAAGCGGTCGGGCGGCGAGCTCGTCTACACGATCGAGGCCCAGGGATTCCTCCGCTACATGGTCCGGACGATCGTCGGGACGCTCCTCGAGGTCGGCCGGGGCCGGCTCCG
The DNA here is from genome assembly GCA_029569255.1 of Acidobacteriota bacterium. Taxonomy (GTDB): domain Bacteria; phylum Acidobacteriota; class Aminicenantia; order Aminicenantales; family Saccharicenantaceae; genus RBG-16-66-30. The sequence goes on from JAKQUO010000022.1 coordinate 3,978, forward strand.
CCCCGGTGACGTCGAGGAGATCTTCCGGCGCAAGGACCGCTCGCTCGCGGGGGCGACGGCCGCGGCCAAGGGGCTGACCCTCGTCCGCGTCGATTACTGACCCTGTCCCGTTCGCGGGAACGCCCGGGAAAGAGGAGAGACGGAAACCCCTGGGCGTTATTGCGGCTGAGTCAGGAGAGGACGAGGCCCATGACGAAGGCGTCCTCATCGGGCCCGGAATAGTAGTTCTTCCGCCTCCCCAGGACCTCGAAGCCGAGCTTCCGGTAGAGCGCCACGGCCGGGGCGTTGGAGGGCCGGACCTCCAGGGTCATGAACTCCGCGCCCGCGGCCCGGACCTTGGCGATGGCGAAGCGCATCATGGCCTCGCCCAGCCCCAGGCCGCGGCAGTCGGGGCGGACGGCGATGTTGTTGACCTGGACGTCGCCCCGGATGTGCCAGTAGACGATGTAGGCGACGACCTCGTCGCCCGGCCGGCGGAGGACGACGAGCGGGAACGAGACGGCCGTGTTCTGGATCTCGCCGCGGAAGGTGTTGTCGCTCCAGGGGTTGGAGAACGACCGGGTCTCGATCACGCGGACCGCGGCGAGGTCCGCCTCCTTCATCCGGCGGATGAAGTAGCGGTCCTGGCCCTCGATCAGCTCCGACACGGTTCCTCGGCCTGGGAGCTCCGGAAATAGATGGGCTCGAGCGAGGCGGCGTCGACCCCCTTCCCCGCCAAGACCATGGCCCGGCCGAGCCGCCCGACCTCGGCGGCGATGAAGGGCGAGCGCCGCGGGAACCGGGCCTTGTCCCGGACATAGGGCGAGAGCTTGTCCCGATAGACCGCCAGGCCGGTCCCGGCGAAGGCGATGACCCGGCGGGCCGGCAGCCGGGCGAAGAAGGCGTCCGGCGCGTAGGCGCCCTGCGGGACGACCTCGGCGAGGCCGGACCGCCCGGCCTCGAAGAGCGCCGCGTAGACCTCCCCTTTCTTGGCGTCGAGGAGCGGCGCGGCGAGGCGGGCCCCGCCGGCGGCGAGCTTGGCCGCCAGGGCCTCGAGCGACGAGACGGGTGCGACGGGCCGGCCGGAGGCGAAGGCCAGGGCCTTGACCGCGCCGAGCCCGACGCGGATGCCGGTGAACGAGCCCGGGCCGGCGGCCACGGCGAAGGCGTCGACCGCCCGGACGTCCCGGCCGAGGGCGCCGACGAGGACGTCGACCGACCGGAGGAGCCGGGCCGAATGGGTCCCGGCCGATTCGATATTGACCTCGCCGAGGAGCCTGTCGTCCTCGAGCAGGGCGACCGACCCCCCGGGGGTCGTCGTGTCGACCGCGAGGATCAGCACGGGAACGGCCTAGAGCTTGGCGGCGATGGCCCGGCCGACGTCGAGGCTCGTCGACGCGCCGCCCATGTCGTAGGTGCGGGCCCGGCCCTCCCGGATGACCTCGGCCACCGCGGCCTCGACGGCCGCCGCCTTGGCGGTCTCGCCGATCCAGTCGAGCATCATCTTGGCCGCCAGGACCGTGGCGATGGGGTTGACCTTGTGCATCCCCGAGTACTTGGGGGCCGAGCCGTGGGTCGGCTCGAAGACGGCGTAGGTGTCGCCGATGTTGCCGCTGCAGGCGAAGCCGAGCCCGCCGACGAGCTGGGCGGCCAGGTCCGAGACGATGTCGCCGAACAGGTTCTCGGCCACGAGGACGTCGTAGTCGTGGGGGTTCTTGAGCAGCCACATGCAGATGGCGTCGACGTTGGCGTCCCAGAACTTGATGTCGGGGTAGCCCTTGGCGACCTCGCGGGCCGTGTCGAGCATCAGGCCGCCGGTCTCGCGCAGGACGTTGGGCTTCTCGATCAGGGTGACCGCCTTGCGGCCGTGCTTGCGGGCGAAGTCGAAGGCGGCCTTGACGATCCGGGCGCAGGCCGCCTTGGTCATGATCCGGGTCGAGACGGCGATCTCGCCCGCCGGCACGTCCTTGAACCGCTTCATCTTGGGGTTCGTGAGCAGGCCGTCGCGGACGGCCTGGGGCAAGGGGAAGAACTCGACCCCGGCGTACATCCCCTCCGTGTTCTCGCGGAAGATGACGAGGTCTATGCCTTCCTTGTAATTGAGGGGGTTGCCCGGGTAGGCCTTGCAGGGCCGCAGGTTCTGGTAGAGGTCGAACTCCTGGCGCAGGCGGACGATGGGGCTGAAGTAGGACAGGCCCTTGCCCTTGAGCGACGGGTCGAGCTCGAGGTCGGCGTCCTCCTTGGGCTTCGAGGTGATGGCGCCGAAGAGGCAGGCGTCCGTCTCCCGGAGCAGCTTGAGGGTCCGGTCCGGGAGGGGATTCCCTTCCTCGCGCCAGAAGTCCCAGCCGATGTCCCCGTAGACGTACCGGGCGTCGAGGCCGACCTTGTCGAGGACGATCATCGTCGCTTCGACGACGTCCTTGCCGACGCCGTCGCCGGGCAGGACGGCGATCCTGTGCTTGGCCATGGTCACTCCTGTTCTCGTTCGAGTCTCTTCTTCGTGTATTCGATCAGGCCGCCGGCCTCGATGATGCCGAGGACGGAAGCCGGAAGCGGCAGGAAGCGGAAGGTCCCCTTGGCCGAGCGGATCTCGCCGCGGGCCAGGTCGAGGTCGACGGCGTCGCCCGTGTCCAGGGCGCCGGCGGCTTCCTCGCTCTGGAGGACGGCCAGCCCCAGGTTGATGGCGTTGCGGAAGTAGATGCGGGCGAACGACTTGGCCACGACGGCCTGGACCCCGGCGGCCTTGAGGCAGGCGGCCGCCTGCTCGCGCGACGAGCCGCAGCCGAAGTTCTTGCCGGCCACGACGACGTCGCCCGGCTTGACGCCCTTGGCGAAGGCCGGGTCGAGGTCCTCCAGCGCGTGCCGGGCCATCTCCTCCGGGGCCATGATCTGGTAGGTGTAGCGGCCGGGGAAGATGACGTCGGTGTTGACGTCGTCGCCGTACTTCCAGACGGCGCCGCGGCTCATGAGAACTCCCTCGGGTCGGTCAGCTTGCCCGTCGCCGCGGTGGCCGCGGCCGTGGCCGGGGAGACGAGGTAGATCTCGGAGTCGCGGTGGCCCATGCGGCCCCGGAAGTTGCGGTTGGAGGTGCTGACGCAGACCTCGCCCGCGGCCAGGAGGCCTTCGTGGGCCCCGAGGCACGGCCCGCAGCCCGAGTTGAGGATGACGCACCCGGCCTCGACCAGGGCGGCCAGGGCGCCCGAGGCCAGGGCCTCCCGGTAGACCTGCCACGAGGCCGGGACGACCAGGACCCGGACCGACGGGTGGACCTTGCGGCCGCGGAGGATCCTCGCGGCGGCCTCGAGGTCCTCCAGCCGGCCGTTGGTGCACGTGCCGATGAGGACCTGGTGGACGGGCTTCCCGGCGACGGCCGCGACCGGCTTGACGTTGTCCACCGTGTGGGGGCAGGCGACCTGGGGCTCGAGCGTGTCGAGGTCGCAGGCCAGGACCGATTCGTAGCTCGCGTCGGGGTCGGAGGCGACGGCCGCGAACGGCCGGCGGGCCCGGCCCTCGAGCCACTCGAAGGCCTTCTCGTCCGGGGCGAAATAGCCGTTCTTGGCCCCCATCTCGGCCGACATGTTGGCCAGGGTCAGGCGCGAGCCGATGTCGAGCTCGCCGGCCGCCGGCCCGGCGAACTCGACGGCCTTGTAGTTGGCCATCTCGGCGCCGCGGTCGCCGATGAGCTTCAGGCTGAGGTCCTTGGCGAAGACGCCGGCCCGGAAACGGCCGCCGAGATCGATCCGCATCGTTTCCGGGACGCGGAGCCAGATCTCGCCGGTGGCCCAGACGCAGGCCGTCTCGGTCCGGCCGATGCCCGCGGCGAAGGCCCCCAGCGCGCCGTAGCTCGGGGTGTGGGAGTCGCTGCCGACGATGACCAGGCCGGGCAGGGCGAAGCCCTGCTCGGGCAGGACCTGGTGGCAGACGCCGGCGTTGATGTCGAAGAAGTTCGGGATCCCCTGCTCGGCCACGAACTCGCGGATGGACTTGTGGTTCTGGGCGTACTTCTCGTCGGCCGCCGGGACGATGTGGTCGAGGACGATGACGATCTTCTCCGGGGCCCGGACCCTCCCGACGCCGAGCTTCCGGAACTCCTTGATGATGGCCGCGGAATTGTCGTGGGACAGGACGTAGTCCGGCGAAACCGAGACGACCTCGCCCGCCCGGACGTCCTTGCCGGCCTTGCGGCCGAGGACCTTCTCCGTCAGCGTTCTGCCCAAATGAGCGCTCCTGGACCTCCATTCTAAGGAGGCCCGGGGGCCTTGTCAACGAAGGCGGCGCGGCGCGGCCGCCGCCGCGGCCCCGGCAAGGCCGAAGGGGCCGGGAGGGCGAGCGTCGGCGTCAGTCGATCCAGATCTCGAAGACGCCGCCGTCGTCGCCGACGATCCGGAGGATGCTCTCCTTTGACTTGGCCATCTCGGTGATGATCCTGTTGACGTCGTAGCCCTTCTTGCGCAGGGCCGCCTTGTCGTCCTCGTCCAGGGCGCTCAAGGCCAGGTCGGCCAGGGCGAAGGGGATGTTGATCGAGAAGGCCGGCTCCTTTTGCCCGGCCCCGCGGATGCGGATGTGGAGCGTCCGGGCGGTCTGGGGTGCGGCCTGGGGCCGGCGCCGCGTCTCAACCGCTTTCAGGCTTTCCGGCGCGACCCGCAGCAGGGCGATCCGGGCCCGGTCGAGGAGCTCGGGGTCCTTCTCGGTCTCGACGATCTTCGACAGCACGGGCGCGGCCTTGGCGGCGGTCCTCTTGTCGGCGACGAAGCTGAGCTTGTAGGCGGCGTAGTAGCGGACGACCTTGTTCCCGTGCTCCAGCCGGTCCTCGATGTCCTTGAGGGCCGCGGCGTCCCCCTTTTCATAGAGAACGAGGGCCAGGTCGACGATCGACCCCTCGGACTCCTCGACCAGGCCGGCCTTGGCGTCCCCGAGCCGGATGTAGTTCTTGTAGGCGCGCAGGGCCTCCTTCTCCCGGCCGCCGATGCCCTCGAGGCACTCGCCGCGATAGAAGAGGGCCTGGCCGGCAAGGGGGCTCGAGGGGAACCGCTCGATGAGCTCATCGAGCTTGTCGAGCGCCGCCCGCCAGCTCTTGTCGAAGACGAGGAGCTTGGCCTCGCGGAAGAGCGACTCGTCGGCCGCCTCCTGCCGGGCCCCGGCCGCCCAGGCGGCGGCCCCCGGCGACAAGCCGAGGACGATGACGAGAGAGACGATCAGCGCGTGCTTTTTCATGTCAAACCCCGCTTTGCAGCTCTTTCTTGACCAGATTGATCTTGAGGAGGAGCTGGCGCTCCTCGGCGTAACCCCGGATCTTCCCCAGCTCGTCGGCGGCGAGACCGTCGTCCAATTGGGAGAGCTCGAGGAAGAGCGCCTCGATCTGGTCGCAGAGGGCCTTGGCTTTGGCCATCTGGAGCCTCTCGAGCTGGGCGTTGAGGTACTTTTTCTTCTGGAGGAGGTCCCGGGCCCGCTCCACGCGCAGGGACGCGGGGACGCCGGCGTCCCCGCCGGCGGACTCGAAGACGTCGAGGAGCATGTGCTGGCTTTTCTCCAGGTAATCCACGGCGCTCCGGCGGGCCATCTCCAGCTCGGCCCGGTCCAGGAACTCCCCCGAGGCGTAATAGCGGCCGCCGGCCCCCGGCCGGCGGACCGGCGCTCTGAGGACGAAGGACGCGGCCGCGGCGCCGATGACCAGGCCGCCGAGGAGCCCGGCCAAGACCGGCCGCATCCGGAGCGGGGCGAGTCCGTCCCGGATCTTCGCGGTCCACGGGGCGCGGCCGGTCTCCGGCGAGCCGGCCGGGGCCCGGGCGGCGATCTTCGCCGGCAGGGCCTCCCAATCGACCGAATCGACGGCGGCCCGGATCTCGGCCCGGACGGCCTCCGTCTCCCTCAGGAAGAAATCCAGCTCATCGTGTTTCATGGCTGCATCCCCAGGACCGGCGCCAGCCTCTTGCGGAGGTTCTGGACGGCCTTGAAATGGAGCGACTTGGCCGTTCCGATCGAGATCCGCATGGTCTCCGAGATCTCGTTGAACGGCAGCTCGCTGTAGTGCCTCATGACGAAGACCATCCTCTGGCGCTCGGCCAGCGTTTCGACCGAGCGGCTGAAGGCGCTCCGGAGATCGGAGGCGGCCGAGTCTCCGGCCCGGTCCTCGACGGCGACCGGGATCTCCTCGATCGGCCGGCTCGTCTCATGGCCCAGTTTCGTCCTCCGCCGTTTCCGATAGCTGTCGATGCTGACGTTCTTGGCGATCTGGAGGAGCCAGCCCTGGAAGGGACGGCCCGGCCGGTAGAGCGAGGCCTTCTGATAGAGCCGGAGGAACGTCTCCTGGACGGCGTCGAGGGCGTCCTCGCGGTCGCGCAGGATGGAGTAGGCCATGACGAACACTTTCTGCTGGTAGCGCCGGATGATCGTCATGAACGCCTCGCGGTCCCCCCTCTGGATGCGGTCGAGCAGGGCGGCGGTCTCGGCCGCCTCGCTCTCGGACCGCGCTTGCCTTTCGCTCATGGGGCCTCACAGGGTATGACGAACGCGTTCTCCCCAAAGTTTACCCTCAAAACCGGCGAAATCGTCAAGGCCCCCGTTTGAATTCAAGTCCGCTTCTGGTATAGATTGAGGGCCCGCCACAAGGAGGCCCCATGAGAAGATCCGCCTACGTCGGCCTGATCGCCCTGTTCTTCTTCCTCCTCGCCGCGGCCGGCCTCGTCTTCGTCTTCCTCGAGGGCCTCGGCGGCGGCTCGGCCGACGTCCCGGGGCGGGCCTATCTCGAGGTCCGGCTCTCCGGCCCGGTCGAGGAGATCGCCCCGACGGACTCCCTGGCCTCGGTCCTTCTCGGCGGCCGGCCGCTGACGATGCGCGATCTCTGGGCCAACATGCGCAAGGCCAAGGTCGACGCGCGGATCCAGGCCGTCCTCTTCCGCGTCGGCGCGCTCCAGTGCGACTGGGCCAAGGCCAACGAGATGAGGGAGATGATCCTGGACTTCCGCCGCAGCGGCAAGAAGGCGGTCGCCTTCATCGAGGAGGCCCCCGACTGCGATCTCGAGTATTTCGCGGTCACGGCCTGCGACAGGATCGTCCTCCATCCGCTCGGCTGGCTGGGGATCAACGGGCTCGGCGGCTACGTCCCCTTTTTCAAGGGGGCCCTGGACAAGCTGGGCGTCAAGGCCGAGTTCGAGCACGTCGAGGAATACAAGACGGCCTACAACATGTTCACGGAAAAGGGCTTCACGCCGCCCCACCGCGAGGAGATGGAGTCCTACTACGGCGACATCTTCGACCAGTACGTCGCCGCCGCGGCCAAGGCCCGGGGCAAGACCGAGGCCGAGTTCCGGGCCCTCGTCGACCGGGGATTCTTCCAGGGCGCCGGGGCCAAGGAGGCCGGGCTGGTCGACGACTGCCTTTACGAGGACGAGGTCGAGGGGCTCCTGGCCAAGGACGGCCGGCCTCTGGCCCGGGTCCGGTTCGATGACTACACCCGGGTCCGCCCGTCTTCCGTCGGGCTCGAGACGGGCCGGAACAAGGTCGCCGTGATCTACGCCGTCGGGACGATCGTGTCCGGCGAGAGCCTGGCCCCGCTGATGGGCGGCTCGACCGTGGCCCGCTGGATCAGGGCGGCCCGCCAGGACGCCTCGGCCAAGGCCATCGTCCTGCGCGTCGACAGCCCGGGCGGCTCCTCGGTCGGGTCGGACGTCGTCTGGCGCGAGGTCGACCTGGCCCGAAAGGAGAAGCCCGTCATCGTGTCCATGTCCGACGTGGCCGGTTCGGGCGGCTACTGGATAGCCATGGGCGCGACCAAGATCGTGGCCCAGCCCCAGACCCTGACCGGCTCGATCGGCGTCCTGGCCGGCAAGTTCAGCGTCGACGGCCTGCTCGCGAAGCTCGGCGTATCGGCGGAGAGGCTCGTCTTCGGGGAGAGGGCGGACGCCTTCTCGCCGTTCCGGCCCTTCACCGGCGAAGAGCGCAAGGTCCTCAAGGACGAGATCCTCTGGACCTACGAGCGCTTCCTGGCCAAGGCCGGCGAGGGGCGCGGCCTGGAGCGAGACGAGGTCGACGCCGTCGGCCGGGGCCGCATCTGGACGGGACGGCAGGCCCGGGAGCGCCGGCTCGTCGACGAGCTCGGCGGCCTGACCATGGCCCTGGGCCTGGCCAAGAAGGAGGCCGGGATCGACGCCGGCGAGGAGGTCCGCCTGGACGTCTGGCCGCGCAAGCGCACCTTCTGGCAGTCGCTCGTCTCGCGGCCCGGGCTCGGGCTCGATTTGAAGACCGCGGCCGGCCGGGGCCGCGTCCTCGAGACCCTCCGGCTGCTGGACCGTCCCGGCATCTGGGCCGTCATGCCCCTCTGGACATCGCCTCAGTAGGCGAACGAGGACGGGCAGATCGTCTTGAATTCGCAGACCGAGCAGGTGCGCCAGTCGGGCCGGGCGGCCAGGTCGCCGGCCCGGAGGCCGGAGGCCACGGCCCGGATCTTCTCCTCGGCCCGCCGCAGCTCCCGCTCTCCTTTCGCCGCCCGGCCGACGAGGTCTGCCCCGAGGAAATGGAGACGGCACTCGACCGGCAGCATCCCCTCGGCCTTCAGGAACGACAGCGCGTAGATGTCGAGCTGGAGGCTCGCGGCCGCGGCCCTGTCGGCCTCTTTCTGCGAGTCGATCTCGGTCGTCTTGTAATCGGTGACGACCGCCCCGCTGTCGTTGAAGTCGACCCGGTCGAAGCGGCCGGAGAAGCGCAGGCCGCCCTCCTGCCAGCGGAAGGGCCTCTCGAGGAAGGCCGGCCGCTCGGGCGAGGCCTCCTCCCGGGCGTGGAACAGGCGCAGGGCCCGCTCGCCGGCGGCCCGGCGCAGCTCCTCGTGCTCGCGGCTGAGATAGCCCTCGTTCACCCAGCGCCCGGCGTAGGCGGCGAGGAGGAACGCCTCGTCCGGCCGCCGGCCCTTCATCTTCTCCCTCAGGTAGGCGTCGACCGCGGCGTGGACGACTCGGCCGAAGACGAGGGAGTGGTGCGGCAGGACGGGCACGCGCATGAGGTGGCGGAACCTGTACTTGAGCGGGCAGGCGAGGTAGTCCTCGACCTGGACGTAGCTCAGCCCCGGCGGGCCCGCCGGGCGGACCGCGGCCGGCGTCCTCGGCCGCCCGTCCGGCCGGGCGTAGCGCCGGACCTCGTCGAGGACCGTGGCCCTCAGGACCTCGTCGGGCATCCGGGCGATGTCCAGGGCCTCGAGGACGAACGGGCTGACCCTCTTCGGGCGCTTGAGGCCGTAGTCCCGGGCCCAGGTCAGGTAGAGGCCCCGGCGGGCCCGGGTCATCCCGACGTAGAAGAGCCGCCGCTCCTCCTGGAGGTAGTTCTCCCGCCCCGGCAGGCTCTCCTTGAGGACGGCGTCCGGCACCGGGACCCGCTCGCGGCGCTCCCGGCCGGGGAAACGGTCCTCGACCAGGCCGACGAGGAAGACCGTCCCGAACTCGAGGCCCTTGGCCTTGTGGACCGTCAGCACGTTGACGGCGTCCTCGTCGAGGTCGGCCTCCGACGTCGCGGGATTGTCGCCGACCTCCGCCAGGAGGTCGAGGTAGCGGGCGAAGGCGCGCAGGGAGTCGTTCCCGGCCAGGTCCGAGAAGCCCTTGATCTTGTCGAAGAAGAGGCGGATGTTCCTTACCCGGACCTCGGACTCGAGGCTCATCGGGGCGACGATCGTCTTGAGGTAGCCGGTCCTCTCGAGGAAGGCGTAGACGACCGCGCCGGCGCTGGCGGCGGCGGCCATCTCGACGAAAGCCAGGAGGTCGGCGAAGACGCGCTTGACCACGGCCTCCATCCTCTCCGGGACCTCGAGGGGCGGCCGCCCTTCGGCGACGGCCTTGAAAACGGCGTGGAGAGAGACGTTCTTCTTCGAGGCGTGGCCGGCCAGCCGGGTCAGCTCGTAGGGGTCGGCCTTGTAGACGTCGGACAGGGCGAGATAGAAGAGGTCGCGGCTGTTGTCGAAGTCGGTCACGGCCCGGATGAAGGCGACCAGGACCTTGATCTCCTCCTGCTGGTAGAGGCCGCGGCTCCCGGAGAAGCGGTACGGGATCCCCCGCATGTTGAAGGACCGGAGGTAGGGGTCGGCGTCGGCGTTGCGGCGGACGAGGACGGCGATGTCGCGCCAGGCCGCCCCCGCCTCGTGGAGGGCGGCGACGCGGCCGGCCACGTCGTCGGCCTCGTGGGAAAGCGTGTCGAAGGCGAGCATGTGGATGCTCTTGCCGGCGCCGCGGACCGCGGCCTTCAGCCTCTTCGCGACCCGGTCCTTGAACTCCAGCCGGTTGGGGTCGTTGTGGCGGATGAGCCGGTAGGAGGCGTCGAGGATGGCCTGGGTCGAGCGGTAGTTCCGGACGAGGACGATCCGCTCGGCCTCGGGATAGACCTCCTCGAACGACAGGATGTTGCTGAGCGAGGCGCCGCGGAAGCGGAAGATGCTCTGGTCGTCGTCGCCGACGACGGTCAGGTTCCGGTGCTCCGCGGCCAGCATCTTGAGGAGCTCGAACTGGACAAAGTTGGTGTCCTGGAACTCGTCGACGAGGATGTACTTGTAGCGCCGCCGGAGCTCCTCGAGGACGGCCGGCCGGCGCCGGAAGAGGTCGACGACGAGCGTCACCTGGTCCTCGAAGTCGATGAATCCCTCGGCCCGCAGGAGCGACTGGTAGGCCGCGAAGACCCGGGCGACCTCGAGGTGCTTGCGGGCCGTCTCCCTCTCGGCCTCGGTCGCCGCCGCGGCCCCGAGGCCCTCGGCGTGGCGGACGTAGTCCTCGGGCCGGACGTCCTCCTGCTTGAGCCGCCGGATGGCCTCGAGGACCTCCTGGATGTGCCGGGTCGGCTGGCCGAGCGGCCGGTAGTAGTCGAGCGGCAGGCGGAAGAGGTTCTCGCGGAAGAACACGGCCTGCTCGACGTCGTCGAGGAGCCGGAAGTCCGGCCGGTAGCCGACGTCGAGGGCGTAGTCGCGCAGGACCCGTTCGCCGAACGAGTTGAAGGTGCTGATCTCGGCGAACGAGGACGTGTAGGGGACGAGGACGTCGACCCGGGCCTCCATCTCGCTGGCCGCCTTCTCGGTGAAGGTGACGGCCAGGACCTCGTCCGGGCGGGCCGCCTTGAGGGCGATGAGGCGGGCGATGCGGTGGGTGATGACCTTGGTCTTGCCGGTCCCCGCCCCGGCGATGATGAGCAGCGGGCCCCGGCCGTGGCGGACGGCCCGGCGCTGGGCGGGATTGAGGCCCTCGAGGAGGGTCCGCTCCTCCGGCCGTCCCCGAGGTGCGGCGGTCCGGGCCATCTACTTCTTGGCCGGGGGCGGGCCGGGGACGACGACGACCTTTTCGCCGGGCGCGGCGAGGCCCAGGTTCTCCCGGGCCCGCTTCTCGACGGCCCGGGGGTCGCGCTCGAGCCTGAGCACCTCGGCCTCGAGGCTCGCCTTCTCCGTCTCGAGGGCCTCGAGGGTCTCGGCCTGCTGGGCCAGGACCCGGCGGGAGCGGCGCAGCTCCATGACGCCCTTCTTGCCGAACAGCGCCGTGACGACCATGATGACGAGCAGCGCGGAGAAGCCGATGAGGAGGACCTTCTTTCTCATCGGACCGCGGCCAGCCCTTTCTTCAGGATGGACTCGACCTCCTCCGGCGTCTCGGCCTCGGCGTAGCAGCGGATGAGCGGCTCGGTCCCGGACAGCCGCAGGACGAGCCAGCGGTCCCCCCCGAAATCGAGCTTGAGGCCGTCGATCGTCTCCGCGGCCGCGACCTTGCGCCGGCCCAGCTTCGCCGGCGGGTCCTGGGCCAGGGCCTTGAGCTTCTTGGCCCGCTCCGGCGTCAGGGGCAGGGTGCGCTGGCCGCTGGTCATCGTTCCGTATTCGCGGAAGAGGGCCGCGCGGAGCGAGCCGAGGCCGCGGCCCGTGGAGGCGATCATCTCGGCGACGAGGAGCCCGGCCAGCATGCCGTCCTTCTCGGGCAGGTGGTCGCGGACGGCCAGGGAGGCGCTCTCCTCCCCGCCGAACACGACGCGGCCGCGGAGGAGGAGGTCGGCGATGTATTTGAAGCCGACCTTCGTCTTGACGAGAGGCAGATCGTGCTTCCGGGCGATGCGGTCGAGGAGATGGGTCGTGGTGATCGAGCGGGCCACCCCGCCGCGCCAGCCCTTCCGGGCGACCAGATGGTCGAGCAGCAGCGCCAGGACGATGTTCGGGTGGACGAAGGCCCCCGTTTCGTCGACGATGCCGAACCGGTCGCCGTCGGCGTCCGTGGCCAGGCCGACATGGCACTTGGACTGGACGACCCGGGCCTTGAGCTCGGACAGGTTCTTCTCCGTGCAGGACGGGCTGCCCCCCCCGAAATAGGGGTCGATGTAGCCGTGCAGGCTCTCGACCTCGACGCCGTTCTCCTCGAGGATCTCGTCGAGATACTCGCGGCTCGTGCCGTACAGCAGGTCGGCGGCGACGCGCAGGCGGGCCTTGCGCATGACCTCGAAATCGACCTTGCCCTGGAGCTCGGCCAGGTAGTCGGCCTGGAGGTCGACGCGGGTGACGGCCTCGCCCCCGGCGCGGACGGCCGAGGGGGAGAAGTCGGGCATGAGCCGGGCGGCCTCGGCCTCGACGGCGTCGGTGGCCTCGGGCAGGGCCGGGGCGCCCGTCCCGACGTTGAACTTGAGGCCGTTGTAGCGGGGCGGGTTGAACGACGCCGTGAAGTTGATCCCGCCCTGGCAGCCCCGCTTGATGATCTGGCAGGCCAGGGCCTGGGAGGGCGCGTCGCGGTCGGCCAGGTAGACCCGGATGCCGTTGCGGGCCAGGAGCTTGGCCGCCTCGAGGGCGTAGCGGTCCGAGAGGAAGCGCGTGTCGTAGCCGACGACAAGGGCGAGGGGGCCGTCCGCGTGGGACCGGCGGAGCACGTTGGCGATGGCCTGGACGACGACGCGGACGTTGCGGAAGGTGAACACCTCCCCCATCACGCCGCGCCAGCCGGAGGTCCCGAAGCGGATCATCATCGCCCAGAAAAGTAGCACAGTCCCCTGGCAAAAGCAACGCGCGCCCCGGTCCGGAGCCGCAAGGCGGCTCGGAGGATTCCCTCGCCCTCATGGGAAAAGTTCAAAGACGCCGGTCCGCGCGCCGGCCTCGGCGCCAAAACAACTCGCTCGGCGTGCGCTACGCCTCGCTCAGACACGTTTTGTCGGTTTGCAGGCAAACTGCCCTCGTCCGCCACGCGCCCCGGCTGAACTTTTCCAAATCGGGCTCCGGAACCCTCCTCGCCGCCTTTGTGGCGTCTCCGGACCGGTGCGGCGTGAAGTTTCGCCGCGGCGAGCTGAGGCGATACCCCTCGATCCCTGCTTCCGCGGCTACCGGTAGGATCATGACTGTGGACGATTGCCGGAGATAGCAGTTAGGGCCGTTTCTTCTTCTGGATCTCTCCGGTCATGGGGACGAAGCGGACGTCGAGGACGGCTTTCGAGACCGGCTTGCCGCCGCGCTTGGCCACGACCGTCAGGACTTGGAAGCCCCGCGGGTCGCCGAGGGGCAGGATCAGGCGTCCGCCTTCCTTGAGCTGGGCGAACAGGGCCGGCGGGACCTCCGGGGCGGCGGCAGTGACCATGACGGCGTCGAACGGGGCCGCCTCGGGCCAGCCGAAGAAGCCGTCGCCGGCGCGGACCCGGACGTTGCGGACGCCCAGCCGCTCCAGAAGCGCCGCCGCCCGGCGGGCCAGCCCGTCGTGGATCTCGACGGTGTAGATCTCGGCGGCGATCCGGGCCAGCACGGCGGCCTGGTAGCCGGAGCCCGTGCCGACCTCGAGGACCTTGTCCCCGGGACCGAGGGCCAGGCGCTCGGTCATGAAAGCGACGATGTACGGCTGGGAGATCGTCTGGCCCTCCCCGATCGGGAGCGGATGGTCCTCGTAGGCCTGGTCGGCGGAGCCGGCCGGGACGAACAGGTGCCGGGGCACGGCGGCCATGGCCCCGAGGACCCGGGGATCGCGGACGCCGCGGGCCGCGATCTGCGTCTCGACCATGCGTTTCCGGCGAACGGCGTGGGCCGCCTCGTCCTGGGCGCCGGCGAGGCCCGCCGCGAGGATGAAAAAGAGCCCCAGGGCCCTCACCCCGCGCGGTGACATCGGGTTAGGCCGCCGGGGAGAACGCCTCCCCCTCCCCGAGCCCTCCTCGCCTTGCAACACGCTCATCGGCCCCTCCCGTCCTCGCTATTATGACACATCCGGGGGCCGCCGGGAAGGCCCCGGGGCTCCTCCCGTCCAGAGGATTTTCGTTGACAAGCCTCTTTTTTTTTGATATTTGGAGTGTGAAACGGGACAAGGGCCTAACTGAGAGTCCAGATGCCGGAATCGAGCGCCATCTATCCTGGGTCGTTCGATCCGATCACGAACGGGCACGTGGACATCGTCGAGCGCGGCCTCAAGGTCTTCGACCGGATCGTCGTCGCCGTCCTCAAAAACCCCAAAAAAGCCACCCTTTTCACGACTAAAGAACGGGTAAGAATGATCCAAGGTCTTTTCCCCTCGAGGAAGGAGGTGGAGGTCCGGGCCTTCGACGGCCTCCTCGTCGACTTCGCCCGGGCCCAGGGGACCCCCGTCGTCATCCGGGGCCTCCGGGCCGTCTCCGACTTCGAGTACGAGTTCCAGATGGCCCTGATGAACCGGAGCCTGGCCCAGGACATCGAGACGTTCTTCATGATGCCCAGCATGCGCTACTCCTTCCTCAGCTCGAACCTGGTCCGCGAGGTCGCCGCCCTCGGCGGCTCGGTGGACGGCCTGGTGCCCCCGCTCGTCGCCCGCCGGCTCAGGGCCAAGCTCGGCAGGTCCCGAAACGTCAAATATCCATAAAGGCAGGGAAACATGTTCGGTATCTCGCGAGAAAAGAGCGTGGTCGGGCTGGACATCGGCTCCTACGCCGTCAAGGCCGTCGAGCTGCGGGCCCGGAAGAAGGGCTCCGAGGAGGCCTACGACCTCGTCAAGATCGGGTACGAGCCGCTGCCCCACGACGCCATCGTCGAGGGGACGATCATCGACTCGGCCGCGGTCGTCGAGACGATCCGGCTCGTCTTCGCCGAGAACAAGATCTCGACCAAGGAAGTGGCCATCTCCATCTCCGGCAACTCCGTCATCATCAAGAAGATCTCCCTCCCGGTCATGGAGAAGCAGGAGCTGGCCGAGTCCATCATCTGGGAGGCCAAGCACAACATCCCCTACCCCTACGAGGAGACCAACGTCGACTACGCCATCCTCAAGCCGGCCCGCTCGGCCGAGGAGAGGAACCTCGACATCCTGCTCGTCGCCGCCAAGAAGGACAAGATCGCCAACTACAGCAACGTGGTCAACCAGGCCCGGAAGAACCTCCAGAGCATCGAGGTCGACGTCTTCGCCCTCCAGAACGTCCTGGAGGTCAGCTACCCCGAGATGTTCGCCGAGAAGACGATCGCCCTGATCAACATCGGCGCCAACATCACCAACGTCGTCATCGTCGAGCGCGGCACGCCCCAGCTCTTCCGCGACCTGTCCCTGGGCGGGTTCTTCTTCACCGAGAACATCCGCAAGGAGCTCAGCATCTCCTTCGAGGAGGCCGAGAAGCTCCTCAAGGGCATCCCGGGCAAGGCGGCCGCCCCGGACCAGTTCGCGTCCCTGCTGACGATGAACGTCCGCGACCTCCTCGACGAGATCGAGAAGACCTTCTCGTTCTACGAGGCCTCCGAGAAGCGGGAGCGGAAGATCGAGCAGATCGTCCTCTGCGGCGGGCTGGCCAACGTTCAGGACATGGTCGGCGCCTTCGAGACCAAGTTCCGGATCAAGGCCGAGATCCTCAACCCCTTCCGCAACATCCGGGTCGACGACAAGAAGTTCGAGTCGGCGTATTTCACCGACATGGCGCCGGTCTTCGGCGTCGCCGTCGGCCTGGCAACCCGCAAGGTGGAGAAGTAACCATGATCCGCATCAACCTCCTGAAGCCCGAAACGAAGGACCTCAAGGAGCCGGTCGCGGCGCCCGGGGCCGTCGAGGAGGCCGCGAAGAGGGGCCCGAACGTCGGCAACCTCATCTTCCTGGCCCTCGTCATCGGGCTGGGCGCGTTCTACTTCTTCCAGCAGAAAGGCCTCCGACGCGAGCAGGGCCTCCTGGACACGGCCAAGCAGGAGAAGGCCCAGCTCTCCTACGTCGAGGACGCGCTCAAGAAGCAGCGGGCCGCCCGGGAGAGCCTGGACCGGAAGATCACGCTCATCGAGAGCCTCAACGCCCAGCGGGACATGGCCCCCCGGCTCATGGACGAGATCAGCCGGCGCCTGCCGGACTGGGTCTGGCTGAACGAGGTCACCTATGACGCCAAGGGCCTCCAGATCAAGGGCCGGGCCCTGTCGAACAACCTCATCGCCGACTACATCTCCGGGCTCGAGGCCAGCCCCCAGATCATGAACGTCGAGCTCGTCTCCTCGACCCAGAAGACGTCCCAGAGGGACCAGTACCTGGAATTCACCCTCCGGGCCGTGCTGGAGAAGAAGCCCGAGCCCGTTCCGCCGGCCGAGACGGCCGCGCCCGCGGCCGCGCCCGCGGCCAAGAAAGGATAGCCGCCATGAAGAACTGGCCCTGGTACGGATATCTCGTCTTCGCCGTCCTCATCTTCGCCCTGGCCTACTTCTTCTACTTCAAGCCCGAGGGCGCCAAGCTCAAGGCCCTGACGGCCGAGCGCATCAAGGTCGAGGGGGAGGTCAAGAACCTCAAGGAGAAGAAGCGCGAGCTGGACAAGATCGAGGCCGACATCGCGGCCATGACGGCCAAGCTCAAGACCCTCGAAGTCAATATCCCCCAGCAGAAAGAGACAGCCGACATCCTCCGGCAGATCCAGGCCCTGGCCTATGACTCCCGGCTGGACGTCCTCCGCTTCGCCCCCGGGGGCCAGATCAGCAAGGAGTTCTACGCCGAGTGGCCCATCCCCATCCAGGTCTCCGGGAGCTACCACAACCTCGGCGTCTTCTTCGACAAGCTGAGCAAGTTCGCCCGGGTCTTCACCATCGAGAACTTCAGCATCAAGTCCCTGAGCCGCCAGACGGACCTGAGCACCGTTTCCGCCAACTGGACGGCCAAGACCTACTTCTTCGCCGAGCCCGCGGCCGCGCCCGCGCCGGCGAAGAAACAACCCGCGAGGAAAAAATGATGAGAAAAGCCGCTTGCCTTCTGATCGTCCTCTCCCTCGCCGGCCTGGCCCCTCTCCCGGCCCAGGAGACGGCGGCCCCGCCGCGGACGGACGTCGCGCCGTTGGCCGCCGTCCAGACGGGGTTCACCTACAACCCCGAAGGCCGCCGGGACCCCTTCAAGGACCTCCTGGGCGGCCGCGACCTCAAGCAGCAAACGGCCCTCGGCGACAACCAGATGTTCGTCGCCGACCTCATCCTTTTCGGCATCGTCAAGAACCGGAACGTCTACACCGCCCTGATCGGCATGCCGCAGGGCTACCCGATGTTCGCCAAGGTCGGCGATAAGTTCGCCGACGGGTATGTCCTGTCCATCAGCGAAACCCAGGTCGTCCTCCGCCAGACCCACGAGCGGGGGATCCCCCTGATGAGGCCGAGAGACGTCATAAAAGAAATCACGGAGGAGCTGTAACATGAGCAAGAGAAGCCTGCCGGCCCTTCTCGCCGGCCTGTGTGTCCTGGGGCTCGCCGCCCTGGCCGCCCCGGCGCCGGTTCCCGCCGTTCACATCAGCAAGATCCAGATCCAACCGGGGACGCTCTCGACCAGGCTGGTCATCGAGACCGACGGCCCGCTGGCCGTGGCCAAGGCCTATTACCAGGCCGATTCGCCGCGGACCCTCGTCCTCGACCTCCCCGGCGCCTCGACCTCCGCCGCGCCGTCCGCGGCGAAGGACGGCCTCGTCCGCGACGTCCAGGTCGAGAGAGCCGGGGCCGACGGGCTCCGCCTCCTCGTCCGGCTGAGCGAGCGGGTCCCGGCCCGGATCGTCCCGGGCGCCGCCCGCACGGTCGTCGAGCTGAACGCCGTCCAGAGGGGCCAGGGCGGCTACTCCGTCGACGCCGCGACCCAGGCCGAGCTCGAGGCCCGGGGCAAGAGCGAGATCCGGCTGAGCCGCGTCGACGCGACCGCCGGCCCCGACCGCCTGTCCGTCCGGGCCGCCCTGACCGCCGCCGCCGTCACCCAGGTGTTCGCCCTGGAGAACCCGCCCCGCCTGGTCGTGGACCTCTTCGACACCCTCCTGGCCACGAAATCCGACGCCTGGCCGATCGACGACCCGCGCTCCACCGTCCAGCGGGTCCGCGTGGCCCAGTTCCAGAGCGGCGGCCCGCGGCCCGTCGCCCGGATGGTCTTCGACCTCAAGGAGCCGGGGCCCTACGCCATGGACGTCGGGAGCGACGGCCTCGTCGTCTCCTTCTTCCCGGCCGCCGCCGCGGCCGCGCCCGTCGTCCGGCCCGCCCCGCCCGCAGCCGCCGCGCCGCTTCCGGCCCCGCCCGCGGCCGAAGCCAAGCCGGCCCCTGTCGAGACGCCCCGCCCGCCCGAGCCCGCCCGCGTTCCGGCGCCGCCGGCCCGGGAGGCCCAGGCCGCCCCGGTCCAGGACCAGTTCAAGCCCAAGACGATCGTGGGCGACGAGGAGAAGTATTCAGGCGAGGTCCTCAGCCTCAGGATCAAGGACTCCGACCTCCGCGACGTCATCCTCTATCTGTCCGAGGTCGCCGGGCTGAACGTCGTGTTCGATCCCGAGGTCCGCGGCTCCGTCACCGTCAATCTCCAGCTCGTCCCCTGGGACCAGGCCCTCGACATCATCCTCAAGCAGAACAAGATGGGCAAGACGATCGAGGGCAACGTCCTCCGCATCGCTCCGGTCACGGTCCTGACCCGCGAGGAGGAGGAGCAGCGGCGGCTCAAGGAGAGCAAGGAGCTGGCCGGCCCGGTCCTGGTCAAGACGGTCACGTTGTCCTACTCCAAGGCCAAGGACGTCCAGACCCTGCTCCGGACCAAGATTTCCGACCGCGGCGAGATCATCGTCGACGAGCGGACCAACACCCTGCTCATCTCGGAGGTCCGGGACAAGCTCGAACTCCTCGAGAAACTCATCAGCGTCGTCGACACGCCGACCCCTCAAGTCTCGATCGAGGCCCGGGTCGTCGAGGCCTCGACGACGTTCGTCCGCAACCTGGGCATCCAGTGGGGCTTCCGCGGCGAGGCCAGCCAGTTCTACGGCAACGCGACCAACCTCCAGTTCCCCAACAGCGTCCTCGTCGACGGCGCCCTCATCCCCCAGGGCATCGTCACCAAGGGCATCGGCGGGCCGCTCGGCGGCTACGCCGTCAACCTGCCCGCCCCGGCCTTCAACTCGGCCCTGGGCTTCTCCTTCTCCAACGTCCTCGACACCTTCCGCGTCGACATCGCCCTGTCGGCCCTGGAAACGGGCGGCGACGGCAGGATCATCTCCCGCCCGTCGGTCGTCACCCAGAACAACCAGCAGGCCGAGATCATCCAGGGCCGCCAGATCCCCGTTCAGACCGTGGCCAACTTCACCGTCACGACCCGCTACGTCAACGCCGCCCTCGAGCTCCGGGCCACGCCCCAGATCACGGCCGAGGGCACGATCATCATGTCCATCGAGATCCAGAACAACGCGGCCGACTTCGCCAACCTCGTCAACGGCATCCCGCCGATCACCATGCAGAGCGCCAAGACGACCGTCATGGTCCCCGACGGCGGCACGACCGTCATCGGCGGCATCTACCGGACGGAGGACTCGGTCACCCGCGAGCGGGTGCCCTTCCTCCACCAGATCCCGATCCTGGGCAGCATCTTCAAGAACTTCGCCCGGACGAAGACGAGCCGGGAGCTGCTGATCTTCATCACGCCCAGGATCATCAAGTAAGGAGTGAAGGAACCATGAACAAGCCCATTCCGATCACGAAGATCCTGGTCCTGGCCGCCGCGGTCGCCGCCCTGGCCGGCTGCAACGCGATCTCGCGCACCGCCGAATCGAGCAGCATGATCGTCGTCCAGAGCCTCACCGGAACGAACGCCAAGGGCGAGGCCGCGGCCTACCTCGAGTCCGACGTCGTCGACAGCGACGGCCTGGTCCGCGCCAACAACGCCACGGCCAACATCGCGGTCCGCCTGGTCAACCCCGATCCCATCCACGGCCCCTCGCAGTTCAACGACGTCGTCCTGACGGGCTACCGGGTGACCTACGAGCTGCCGACCGGCCCCGGCACGCCGGGCACCGACGTGCCCCTGCCCTTCGACGGCAACTTCTCGACGGTCCTGTGCCCGGTCGACAAGACGACCGCCGTCTCGTTCGTGGTCGTCCTCCAGGCAGCCAAGACGGCCGAACCGCTCGCCAGCCTGCGCAACACGAGCACGGTCCTCGAGAGGCGGGCCAAGATCGAGATCTTCGGCCACGACCTGACCGACCACCGGGTGACCGCAACCGGCTACCTGACGATCTTCTTCGCGGATTACCAGGAGCCGTGACGCCCCGCTCTCCGGGGCGTTCGCCGGGACTGCAAAGGCCCGTCCTCGGAGACGGGCCTTTTTTTCGGAAGGGGTCAAACCTTTAATTTTTTAATTTTTCCCGGCCAAAGGCTACACAGGAAAAAGTGAACAACTACCGCCTGGAAGGCGGTAGCTTCTCAGGATTGTCGATTACAAATCGACTATCGTCCACAACGGGCTCCCCTTCCTGTTCCGCAATATACTTCTGGACCATCTCATCTGTCAGCGTTCCCGTCGTCAC
>JAKQUO010000020.1 GCA_029569255.1 Acidobacteriota bacterium
CGGCGGGTCCAGGAAGGGTTTGACCGGCACGGGCTCCGCCGGATCCAGGCGATCATCGCCGACGACAACCCGCGCGCGGTCAAGCTCATGCGCATGGCCGGCTTCGAGGTCGAGGGGATCCTCCGGGGCTACTCTCCGGACGGCAAGGACTGTTTCATTCTCGGGAGGCTCAAATGGAAGTAGTAGCGATCACGGCGGCCGCCATGATGGCCTTCTCCCAGGTCCGCGGGGGCTACGCGGAAAAAGAGGCCCTCAACTACCAGGCGAAGGTCGCCGAGGCCAACGCCCGGCAGGAGCGAGGGCTCGCCGAGGCCTCGAGGATCGAGGCGGCCCACGAAAAGCTCAAGGGGGATATCGCGGTCCAGGAGCACGAGAAAAAGAGCCGCGCCCTCCTGGGGGAATTCGCGGCCAAGACGGCCGCCCGGGGCGTCGCCATGACGGGCTCGCCGCTCGAGTACCTGGCCACGACGGCCGAGGATCTCGCTTTCGAGCGGCAGACGATCGGCTACGGCGCCGAGATGGAGGCCTGGCGCAAAAAGACCCAGGGGACGATCCACTTGAACCGGGCGAAGCTCATGGACTCCGAGGCCTCGGCCATGCGGTCGGCCGGCAAAGAGGCCGTGGTTTCCGGATGGCTCAAGGGCATGGGGACGATGGGACTGGCGAGCTATAACGTCTACGGCAAGCCGGCGCCCAACGCCGGCGCGGCCGGGACCGGCGGCGGGATGGATACATCGAAAGGGGCGTCGGCGGGGATCACCGCTTCTAGGGGGCGCCAATGAGCTTCGACTTAGTGCAATCGACAACGAGGAGATCCCGGGAGCTCGAGAACGTCGCGCGCGACGTCTATCAAACCGCCATGTACGGGCTCGAACAACGCCGCGACGCCGAGCGCGTGAGCGAGGGGATCCGGGCCAAGATCGAATTCGGCGAGGCTTACGGCCAGGCGGTCGAGCGAATGAAAACCGCGTCCCTGGACGATCTCCGCTCGACCAATTACCTCGAGGACGTCGAGGGGCAGATCCGCGAGCGGATCGGCAATGTCCGGGATCCCGAGCTCCGGGGCATGATGATCCGCGAGGCCGGCGTCGCGAAGGGCCACGCGGTCGAGCAGCACCGGGCGATCTACTTCCAGAAGAACCTCGAGGACCAACAGGCAACGAGCTTGAAGAACACGCAGAGGCTCGTTTCCCGGGCGATCTCCGCGGCCCCGACGGCCCAGGCCCCGAGCCAGGCCGACGCCTGGAAACAGGTCGAGGACGAGCATATCCGGACGCTCGCGGTCTTGCGCATGACCGGCGTCTGGACGGCCGAGCAAGAATACGCCCTCGCCAAGCGGTTCTATCGCGAAACGGGCGAGGCCCTGATCGCCCAGGATCCCAAGAAGGCCGAGGCCTTCATCAACCAATTCAAGGACGAGATCGAGGGCGACGACTACCGCAAAATGAAGGCCCTCCTGGATCAGAAGCTCAAGGAGAAAAAGTCTTTCGACGCCTACGCGGCCCTTCACAAGGAATTCGAGGGCGACCCGCAAAAAATGAGGGCCGCTCTCCTGGATCCGGATCGCGCCCGGGCGCTCGAGCTCGACCCGTCGGAGATCCGGGAAGCCGAGAACCTGATCTCCGACCTGGAGAAAACCAGGGCGGCCGTCTTTGAAAAGACCGAGGCCGGCTACGTTTCGATGGCCGCCGCCGGCAAGCTCAAAAAGAGCGCGATCATCGCCGACGTCAACGCCGGCCGGATCTCTCCGGTCAAGGGGCAACATTGGATCGACAAGCTCGAGAAGGACCGGGACGAGAAAACCGATTGGATGGCCTTCGTCAAGCTCGAGGACAAGATCCTCCGCGGCGGCGCCACGGTCGACGATATCACGAAGGCCTCCGGGATCGGATGGAAGGACCGCGCGCGGCTCATGTCAACGCTCTACACACGCTCCCGCGAGGTCAACCGCGAGAGCGAGAAGGCCGCGAAGGACTACATCAAGAGCCAACTCGTGAGCACCGGGCCGCTCGGGAACCCGCTTCCGGCCGAGTGGGAGCGCGTCTACCTGGCCTATCAGGCCCTCGACAACTACTCCGACGAGGCCCGGAAGGCCGGCAAGCCCTGGAGCCTCGATCAGTACATGGACTATGCGAAGAAGCTCTCGAACCACTACCGGCCGACGATCCAGAGCAAGGTCCAGGATCAAATGACGGCCCTCCATGGCGGGGCGCAGAGCCCGGGGACCCAGGGGACGCCGGCGGCCGCCCAGGCGGCGCCGAAAGGGCCGGCGAAGCGCAAGCCGGGTGAATCGATCGATGATTTCTTGAAGCGGACCCAGGGGGGCCAATGAACGCCGCGCAGCTAAAAGAAGCCGGTTTCAGCGACGACGAGATCCGCTCCTGGCTCTCGAGTAAGCACGCCGAGCTCAAGGCGGCCGGGTTCAACGACGCCGAGATCGAGGCCAAGTACGGGCCGACGCCGGCCTCGCCGCCGGAGCCGCCG
>JAKQUO010000057.1 GCA_029569255.1 Acidobacteriota bacterium
CGGCGAGAAGATCGACCTGGCCGCCGTCGAGGCGAAGCTGGGCCGGCCCCTGAACAACGAGCCGAAGCCCTACGAGGTGGAGAACGGCGTCGCGGTCCTGGCCGTCGACGGCGTCATCGCCAAGCGGATCAACATCTTCCAGAAGATCTCCGGCGGCGTCTCCTCGGAGCTCCTGCGCCGCGACTTCGCCCAGGCCCTGGCGGATCCCGAGGTCCACTCGATCGTCCTCTACATCGACAGCCCGGGCGGGGCCGTGGACGGCACCCAGGAGCTGGCCCGCGAGATCTACGAGGCCCGCGGGGCCGGCAAGAACATCGTGGCCTTCTCGGACGGCCTGATGGCCTCGGCGGCCTACTGGATCGGGGCCCAGGCGCACCGGGCCTACATCTCGGGAGACACGGTCACCGTGGGCTCGATCGGGGTCGTGGCCCGGCACATCGACGTCTCGCGCTACGAGGAGAAGATCGGCGTGAAGACCACGGAGATCACCGCGGGGCGCTACAAGCGCGCCGCCAGCGAGTACGAGCCCCTCACCGAGACGGGCCGCCGCACGATCCAGGAGATGCTCGACCACATCTACGGCGTCTTCCTGGCCGACGTGTCGAAGGCCCGCCCGCAGCTCTCGCTCGAGCCCGTCAAGCAGGGCCGGGAGGAGACGATCCCCTGGGCCGACGGGCGGCTCTTCCTGGGCAGGCAGGCCATCGAAGCCGGCCTGGTGGACGGTGTCTCCACCCTGGCCGCTGTCATATCCGACCTTTCAACCGATCCCGCCCGGTGGCTGGCGAAGGACGCCTGGATCCGGGCAACGAAACAAAGCAGGAGGTAACCATGGAAAAACAGGAATTCACGGCCGAGACCTTCAAGGCCGCCTTCCCCGAGATCCACGAGGAGATCCGCCGCGCCGGGTACGACGCCGGCCACTCCGAAGGGGTCGAGAAGGGCAGGGCCGAGGGCTTCGAGGCCGGCAAGGCAGCCGAGCGCGACCGGATCCGCGAGGTGGAGGGCGTCTCCATCCCCGGGCACGAGAAGCTCATCGCCGCGCTGAAGTTCGACGGCAAGACGACGGGCCCCGAGGCCGCGGTGAAGGTCCTCGAGGCCGAGAAGGCCCTGCGCGAG
>JAKQUO010000010.1 GCA_029569255.1 Acidobacteriota bacterium
TCATCGGCGACCGCGAGAAGATGGAGCGCCTCGCGGACCAGGTGCGCTACGACATCACGGGGGCGGAGAAGATCTACGAGAAGAGCCGCCAGGCCATCGCCGATCTCGGCATCCGCATGCTCTTCTCCGGCGAGGTGGACATCGCCGGCAAGGGGCAGATCCCGACGGCGTACATCTACCGCGCCATCATCCGCGAGGAGTCGAAGGCCGGCAAGGGCAAGGTCGTCAGCGTCATCTCGATGTGGGACATCGAGGGCCTCGATCACCTGACCTGCTTCACCGACACGGGTGTCAACATCACGCCCGATTACCGGACCAAGGCCGAGATCGTGCGCAACGCCGTCTTTCTCTTCCACCTGCTGGGATATCCGAAACCGAAGATATGCGTGCTCTCGGGCAAGCGGGAGGTGAACGGCGACATCCCCTCGTACCAGGACTGCCTGGCGCTGAAGAAGGCGGCCGCCTCGGGCGAGCTGGGAGCCTGCGAGGTGATGGAGGCCTCGTCGTTTCTCGACATCTTCTCCCCCGGGAGGAAGACCTTCCGCCGCGGCGACATCGACATCGGCAAGGCGGACTTCCCCCACATCATGCTCGTCCCCAATCTGGCCACGGGCAACATCCTCGTGAAGCTCGATTTTGCCCTGAAGAACGTCCGCCGGCGCTCGCTGGTCATGAGCTCGCGGGGGCCCGTCATCATCCCCTCGCGCTCCGACTTCCAGGACTCCATCCTCGGCGAGATCGCGGCCGGGGTCACCGTGGCCGAGCAGATCAAGGGAGGTGCGGCATCATGA
Source organism: Acidobacteriota bacterium (assembly GCA_029569255.1). GTDB lineage: Bacteria > Acidobacteriota > Aminicenantia > Aminicenantales > Saccharicenantaceae > RBG-16-66-30. The sequence goes on from JAKQUO010000010.1 coordinate 792, forward strand.
TGACGAACTTCGAACAGATCCGCAGCGAGGCAAAGACGAAGGGTAAAAAGAAAATGGTCGTGGCGCCGGTCCCCGCCGGGATGGACTTCACCGCTCTCTCCGAGGCCATGTCCGAAGGCATGGTCGCCCCCATCCTCATCGGGTCGAGCGATGCCGTGTCGCCGTGGGCGAAGGCCCGGGGGAAGAAGGCCTCCGATATTGAATGCATCGAGGAGCCCGACGCCCTGAGGGCACTCGCGCTGGGAATCGAGAAGCTGAAGAAGGGCGAGGCCGATATCCTCATGCGGGGCGCCGTGGATCCCGGGCGCTTCCTCGCGGCCGTCCTCGACAGGGAGAAGGGCCTCCTGAAGGAGCGGGCGGCAAGCCTCGTTTCCGTCTTCGACCCGCCGGCAGTCAACCAGGTGACCATGGTGACGGACACCTACGTGAACAGCTTCCCTTCGATCGTCGAGAAGGTGACGATCACGGAGAACGTCATCCGGCTTGCCGGCGTGCTGGGATTCGCCTCGCCGAAGATCGCGGCGCTCTCGGCCATCGAGCAGGTCAACCCCGCCATCCCCTCCACGATGGACGCGGCGATCCTCTCGAAGATGGCCGAGCGCAGGCAGTTCGGCGACGTCACCCTCGAGGGGCCGCTGGACATCGACTGCGCCGTGAGCCGCCGGGCCGCCGACCGCAAGGGCGTCCACAGCGCCGTCACGGGACGGGGCGACATCTACCTTGTGCCCAATGTCGAGGCGGGGCTCCTCATGGCCGAACTCTCGGTCTTCATCGGGAAGACCCCCATGGCCTGCGCCCTCATGGGAGTGAGCCGCCCCGTCGTGCTGAACCTTCCCTTCGTGCCGTTGGAGAACCGGGTTACGGAAATCGAACTGGCCGTCCTTCTCTGCGGGAGGTTGTGACCATGGAAAAGACGCGACACATCCTTGCCGTCAACGTGGGCTCCACGTCCACCAAGGTCGCCTTCTACCGCGGCGCGGAGCGGATCGTGCAGGAGACCCTCACCTACAGCGCCGCCGACCTTGCGGCATGCAAGGATCTGCGGGACCAGCTCCCCCTGCGCGAGGCCGGCCTTCGCTCGTTCATCGAGAAGAACGGGATCGACATGAGCAGGGTCGACCTCGTCATCAGCCGCGGCGGGCTGGGCCGCCCCGCGCCGGCGGGCGCCTACGCCATCGACGAGGCCATGTGCGAGGACCTCATGGAGGGGCGATACGGCAGGCACCCCTCGGCCCTGGGGCCGTCCATGGCGATGGGGCTTGCGCGGCAGTACGGGATGGCCGCCGTCGTCATCGACCCGCCGAGCACCGACGAGTTTGCGCCCCTGGCGCGCGTGTCGGGCCTGCCCGAGATCGAGCGCAAGAGCGCCTTTCACGCCCTGAACCAGAAAGCCGCGGCGCGACGGGCGGCCGCGAAGCTCGGCAGGCGCTACGAGGAGGTCAATCTTGTCGTCGCCCACCTGGGCGGCGGGATCACGATCGGCGCCCACAGCCGCAGTCAGGTGATCGACTGCACCCACGGCCTGACCGAGGGGCCCTTCTCGCCGGAGCGGGCCGGAGCCCTGCCGACGCAGGACCTGCTCGACCTGGCCGGCCAGGTGAACCCGAAGGACCTGTCGAAGCGGCTCGTGGGTCAGGGAGGGCTTGCGGCCTACCTCGGGACAAACGACGCCGTAAAAGTCGAGGCGGCCGTGAAGGAAGGCGACGCGAAGGCCGAGGCGATCTACCGGGCCATGGCCTACCAGATCGCCAAGGACATCGGCGCCATGGCGGCCGTCCTGTCGGGCGACGTCGACGGGGTCGTCCTGACAGGGGGGCTTGCCCACTCGGAGATGCTCACCGGTTGGGTGGAGCGGCGGGTGAAATTCATCGCGCCCGTTTTTGTCTTCCCGGGCGAGGACGAGATGGAGGCCATGGCCGAAGGAGCGCTCCGCATCCTCCGGGGCGATGAGACCCCCCGCAAATACGAGCCCTGAGGCGAGAGCGGGCAGAGCAACCCCCTGTTTATTTAACCGCTCTTTTGTGCTACACATGGCGGCGCGCAGTTCATCGTTTCCCGAACAGGTCGGTGCGTGACGCCATGGCCAGGAAGATCATCGCAGTCGTCGGGAGCTACCGCCAGGACGGCATCGTCGAGCGGACCGTGGAAGCTATCCTGGAGGCCGCGGCCGAGAGGGGGGCAGAGACGGAAACGGTCCGCCTCATCGACCGCAGCATCGAGTTCTGCACGAACTGCCGTGCCTGCACCCAGGAGGAGGGGCCGCAGAGGGGGGCCTGCGTTCACCGCGACGGGATGGGCGACATCCTCGACCGTATCGAGGCCGCCGACGGCATCGTGCTTGCCTCGCCCGTGAATTTCTTCGGCGTCACGGCGGTCACGCAGCGCTTCATCGAGCGGCTCCTGTGCTACGCGTACTGGCCGTGGGGAAAGCCGATGCCCGCCCTGCGGGTGAAGGGCCGCAGCCTTGAGGCCGTTCTCGTCACCTCGAGCGCCATGCCGGCCGCCCTCGGGCGCGTGTTTACCCGGTCGCTGTCGAGCCTGAAACGGGCCGCGCAGACCCTGGGCGCGAAAACGGCGGGAACCCTGTTTGTCGGCACGGCCGCGATGCGCCAGAGGCAGGAGCTGCCCCAGGCGATCCTGAACCGGGCGCGGAAACTGGGACACGAGCTGGCGCGTCAACGAAACGAACCGGAGCCGCAGAATTGATCGACCGAATCCTGCCCGACCTCTACCGAATCACCCTGCCCATGCCCTTCCGCCTCCGTCACGTGCATCTCTACGCCCTGCTGCACGACGGCAGGGTGGCCCTCTTCGACACGGGCATGAACATCCCCGAGACCTACAAGGTGCTTGACGAGGCCCTGGCGGCCATCGGGAAAGCGACAAAGGACATCGACCGCATCTTCCTGACCCACATGCACGCCGATCACTGCGGCATTGCCGGCCGCATCCAGGAGGTCTCCGGCGCCGCGGTTTACCTGTCGGCCCCGGACGATGCGCGGCTGCAGTACAACAGCCGTCACGGGGAGCTGGTCGAGCGGGCCAGGGATTTCTATCTCCCGCAGGGATTGCCGCTGAAGGCCATGGATAACCTGGTGAAACTGATGGCCGTCTTTCGGAAGGCCACGATCCCCTTCCGGGTGGAGAAGCCCCTGGCGCCCCATGATACCTTCTCGCTGGGGGCGCGGACGGTCGA
>JAKQUO010000014.1 GCA_029569255.1 Acidobacteriota bacterium
TCGGTATCCATACCAGGTGTACCTTCAGGTCATGCTTCGTGTGCGCTCCCACCTGGTAGCGTCGCATGCGATCACATTACACTACCCTTCCCTTCGCCTTCAAGGCGAGGGATTTCAACCATCCCCGAGGGGGACATTAAAAAATTAAAGGTTTGACCCCTTCTTATTTCTCGAGAGGGTCGGGGCGGAGGATCTTGACGTAGCTCCGCTCCCGGAGCGTCTTCAGGTATTCCTGGCTCTTCACGCTCATCTTTTCGTTGTGGAGCTTTTCGGCGACCTGGGCCCGGGCCTCGTCGAAGGGGCGGAGGGCGCTCGGCGTCTTCCCGGCCAGATGAAGGAGGTACCAGCCGTTCTTGGAGCCGACCCAGGCGCTCGTCTCGCCCGGCTGGAGCTTCTCGACCGCCGCCTCGAGGGTCCGGTCGAGCTCGCCGGCCTTGAACGTCCCCAGGTCTCCCCGGGCCTCCTTCATCGGCGGGTCGGACAGCTCGGCGGCCGTGTCGGCGAAGGACGCCCCGCCCGCGAGCCTGGCGTCGACCGCGGCCTTGGCGGCCTCGGCCGCGTCGCCCGGGTGCGCCTCGGCGCCGAGGTAGATGGCGTTGATCCTGTACTCCGTCGGCGTCGTGAACTCGGCCGGGTTCTTCTTGTAGTACTGGACGATCTCGGCGTCGTCGAGGACGATCGACCGCTCGACCTCGGTGTAGAGGGCCCCCGACCGCATCATGCCTTCCTCGTATTCCTTGAGCCAGCGCTCGTAGGAGATGCCCGACTGCTCGACGGCCCGGCGCAGGTCCGCCTCGGAGGAGAAGTGGTTGTCCTGGACGACCTTCTGGACCATGCCCTTGATCTGCTCCTGGACGTTCAGGCCGAGCTCCTTGGCCTTCTGGAGCAGGAGCAGGTCGGAGATCATGAAATCGAGGAGCCCCTTCTTGAGCTCGGCGTAGGCCTTGTCGTAGTCCGCGGCCGACATCTGCTGGGCCCTGAGGTCGGCCAGCCGGAGATCGAACATCTCTTTGTATTCGGACAAGGTGATGATGTCGTCGTTGACCAGGGCCACGATCTCCTCGACGACCTCCTGTCCGCGGGCGCCCGCCGCCGCCGGGCCGAGAAGGCCGGCCAGAACCGCCAGGGCTGCGATGGTCTTGTTCATTCGTCCAACCTCTGATAGGCGAAGAATAGGTTCTCCGGGAAGATCTTCCAGCTCAAGGTGTCCTTGAGCCCGGCCAGGTGGCGGGCCAGGGCGTCTTTCATCTTCTGGGCCATGATCCGCCGCTGGATCTCGCCCGCCGCGTCGGCCTCCTCGAGGAGGGCCGGCGGGTATCTCTTGTCCAGCCGGAAAATGTGGAAGCCGTAGGACGACTCGACGACCTGGCTCGTCCGGCCCTCCTCGAGCGAGAAGACGGTCTTCTCCATGTCGGCCGGGAGGTCGCCCTGCTGGAAGACGCCCATGACGCCGCCCCTCGAGGCCTCGGGGCCGATCGACTCCCCGGCGGCGATCCTGCGGAACTCGGCCTCGCCGGCCCGGACGAGCCTCTGCAGGACGGAGACGGCCTTCTCCTCGGTGTCGACCAGGATCTGGCTGACCTGGACGCGCCCCTTCACCAGGAAATCCTTCTTGTGGTCCTCGTAATAGGCGTGGACCTCCTCCGCGTCGACCCGGGTGTCGCGGACGACGAGGAAGGTGTATTTCTCGATGAGGAGCCGGTCGAAGGCGCCCGCGGGAGGGGCGGACCCGGCGCGGCCGCCGTCGTCCGCGGCGCCGGTCGCCTCGACGGCCTGCCTGGCCAGGTACTCCTTCTTCTCGTCCTCGGTCAGGACGATGCCCCGCGCCCGGGCCGCCTCGAGCAGGACCGTCTCGTCGACGAACCGGTCGAAGAGCCGGCTCAGGGACTCGTCGGGCAGGCCCTTGTCGCCGGCCCCCACGGCGGCGAGGTAGGCCCGGAAGTCGGCGTTGTGGAGCTCGCGCGACTCGACGCGCAGGACGGGCCGGCCGCGGACCTTGCCCTGAACGAGGCCAGCCGCGTGCGAGGCGAGCCCGCCGCCTTCGTCGCGCCGGCAGGCGGCGCCGCCGAGGGCCAGCGCGGCCAGCGCGGCCAGGGCGGCCGCGGCGTTGGCTGAGGCGGAGGCCGGCCGAAGCCTGACGAGGGATCGGATTCGCGCGTCCATCTTTTTTAATATCAACCTATTATACCCTACTTCGACAACTCCTTCAAGACCCCGATCGTTTCATCGAGAAGGGCCCGCTCCGTCGTCCCCCGGAAGTGGAGCGACATGACGCCCTCGGGCGTGAGCGAGCCCGAGTGCCGCTTGAGCAGGGGCGTCACCCGCGACCAGTCCACCGCCGTCTCCGGCCGGAACCGGAACACGACCCGGCGCTCGGCACGGTCGATCGAGCGGAGGCGGAGCTTCCGGGCCAGGTGCTTGAGGGCGCCGTAGCGGAGGAGGTTCTCGATCGTCTCCGGCGGCGGGCCGAAGCGGTCCCGGACCTCCTCGCGGACGCGGTCGATCTCGCCGAGGTCCTCGACCGAGGCCAGGCGCTTGTAGAGGTTGAGGCGGAGGTTGACCTGGGGCAGGTAGTCCTCGGGGACGCGGATGTCGACCTTGAGGTTGATCTCGGGGTTCTCCTCCTCGGTCCGCTCGCCCTTGAGCCCCCGGATGGCTTGGTCGAGGAGCTGCATGTAGTACTCGAAGCCCACGGCCTCCATGGCGCCGTGCTGGCGGTGGCCGAGCAGGTTCCCCGCGCCGCGGATCTCGAGGTCGCGGGCGGCCAGGCGGAAGCCCGAACCGAGCTCGCTGAACTCCTTGAGGGCCCTGAGCCGCTCCCGGGCCTGAGGCGTGAGCTCGAGGTAGGGCGGGACGAGGAAGTAGGCGTAGGCCTGGCGCGACGACCGGCCGACCCGGCCGCGGAGCTGGTAGAGCTGGGCCAGGCCGAAGAGATCGGCCCGGTCGACGATGAGCGTGTTGACGAGGGGGATGTCGATGCCGTTCTCGATGATGGTCGTCGAGACGAGGACGTCGTATTTCCGTCCGATGAAGTCGAGCATCCGCTTCTCCAGGGCCGCGCCGGTCATCCGGCCGTGGACCGCGACCACCCGGGCCTGGGGAACGAGCCTCTCGACGAGCTCGGCGACCCGGTCGATGTCCTCGATGCGGTTGTGGATGACGTAGGCCTGGCCGCCCCGGCCGATCTCCTGGCGGACGGCCGCGGCGATGAGCTTGGCGTTGAACGGGGTCACGACCGTGTGGACGGCCAGGCGGTCGCGCGGCGCCGTCTCGATGAGCGAGATGTCGCGAAGGCCCGAGAGCGACATGTTCAGCGTCCGCGGAATGGGCGTCGCGGTCAGGGTCAGGACGTCGATGGTGGCCTTGAGCTGCTTGATCCTCTCCTTGTGGCCGACGCCGAAGCGCTGCTCCTCGTCGACGACGAGCAGGCCGAGGTCCTTGAAGCCGACGTCCTTCGAGAGCAGGCGGTGCGTCCCGATGAGGACGTCGACGAGCCCCTTGCGGCAGTCCTCGACGACGGCCCTCTGCTCGCGCGCCGACTCCAGGCGGGTCAGGGCCTCGACGCGGACCGGGAAGAGGGCCATGCGGGCCCGGAAGGTCTTGAGGTGCTGGCTCGCGAGCACGGTGGTCGGGCAGAGGACGGCGACCTGCTTGCCGTCCATGACCGCCTTGAAGGCCGCCCGCATGGCCACCTCGGTCTTGCCGTAGCCGACGTCGCCGCAGAGGAGGCGGTCCATCGTGGCCTCGGACTCCATGTCGGCCCGGACCTCGCGGATGGACCGGAGCTGGTCGTCGGTCTCCTCGTGCTCGAAGGTCCGGCCGAACTCCTCGTCCCACTCCCCGCCCGAGGCGAAGGCGTGCCCCTTGACGGCCTTGCGCTTGGCGTAGAGCTCGACGAGCTCCTTGGCCACGGCCTCGACCGCGCGCTTGGCCCGGGTCCGGGTCTTCTCCCAGGAGTTCGTGCCGAGCTTGTCGAGCGGGGGCGGCTCGGGCCCGGACTTGGCGAACTTCTGGACGAGGTCGAGGTCCTCGACCGGGACGAGGAGCTGGTCGTCGTCGCGGTAGCGGAGCTCGATGACCTCGCGGCCGCGGCCCTCGACCTCGACCCGGCGCAACCCCTGGAAGACGCCGATGCCGTAGTCGGCGTGGACGACGTGGTCGCCGGCCCGGAGGTCCTGGAACTGGGAGAAGAAGGGCCGGCGCACGGCCCGGCTGACGAGGACCTTCTCTTCGGTGAAGATGTCCCTCTCGGCGAAGAAGTGGAGCTTCTCTCGGGGGCAGCTGAAGCCGCCGGGGAGCGGGCCGACGAGGAGCGAAACCTCGTTGCGGGGCGCCGCGGCGAAGGGGGAGTCCGTCTCGAGGACGGGGATGTCGCTCTCGCGGAGGAGCGTCGCCAGGCGCTGGCGGGTGGCCGCGTTCGAGAGGTGGATCGAGGCCAGGTCGCTCTCCGCCTGGAGCTTCTTCAGGTATTGGAGGAAGAACGGGATGCGGTTCTCGAAGCGGGGCACGGGCTGGAAGCCGAGGGAGAAGGACGGCAACCGCTTGCGGGCCGCGGGCCCGGGCGCGCCGAGCTCCTCGAGGCGCACGGCCTCGCCGCGGACGCGCCGGAGGAGGCGCGGCGGGAAGACCTCGTCCGGCGGGACGGCGAAGACGCCCTCGGCGACGAGGTCGGCGTACTGGCCGCGGAGCTCGTCGAGATGCGCGTCCCACTCGCAGTCGACGGCCTCGGGGTCGTCGAGGACGAAGACGGGATCGGGGAGGTGGTCGGCGAGCGGCACGAAGCGGTCGGAGAGGATGAGCGCCTGGGCCGAGAAGCTCGGCCCGAATTCGCCCCGCTCGACGGCGGCGACGCGGGCCTCGAGATCGCGGCCGGCGCCCTTGGAGCGCCGGCGCGCCTCCGCCTTCCAGGCGTCCAGGAAGTCCGGGGCGGCCGGGAACTCGCGCAGCCCCGGGACGGTCAGGCGCTCGAGGCGCTTGAGGGAGCGCTGGCTGGAGATGTCGAACTCGCGGAGCGAGGCGACGCGCGAGCCGTCGAACTCGACGCGGAAGGGGTTGGCCTCCCACGGCGAGAAGACGTCGACGATGCCGCCGCGCCAGGCGAACTCGCCGGGCGAGGCGATGAGGTCCTCCCTGGCGTAGCCGAAGCGGGCCAGCGTCTCGAGGAGGGCGTCGCGGTCGGCCTCGCCGCCGGCCTCGAGGCCGACGAAGAGGCGCTCGAGCGCCGCGGGCGCCGGCACGGGCTTGAGAAGGCCCCCGAGCGACGTGACGATGACGGCGGGGGGCCTGCCGAGGAGGCGGCGAAAGAGCCCCATCCGGGAGGACACGGCGTCGAGCGCCGGGGGGACCTCGAAGTAGGGGTTCTCGGAGAGGGGCGGGAGCGTGGCCGCTTCGAGCCCGGGGGCGAGGCGGGAGAGGAAGAAGCGGGCGCCTTGCTCGACCGGGGCGAGCGGGGCGGACTCGGGGCGGACGAAGACGACGGGGCGCCCGGCCGTCTTGGCCAGGCAGGCCAGGACATAGGGCTTGGCCGGCTCGATCGCTCCGTGGACCGAGAGGGGCCTCTCGGGGGAGGCGACGGCCGCGGCCAGGGCCTTGAACTCGGCCGTGCGGAGGAGGAAATCGAGGCTCACCGGGCTATTCTATCGGCGCGGCTCGGGCCGGTCAAACCGGGCGGGCGCGTGTCCCCGACCCCACCCCCGTCCCCATCATTGATAGTCACGCCCGTCCGTCTGGGATATAATCACCGACAGAGGGATGATCATGATGAAGAACACGGCCGTTCTCTTCGTGAGTTTTGGCCTGCTCACGCTCGCGTTTTCCGGCCTTCGGGCCCAGGCCCCGGCCCGGCCCGAGGACGCGCTCACGGCCAAGGCCCGGGCCCTGCTCTCCGCCCTCGAGAAGGGCGACTTCGAGGCGGCGGCGCGGGACTTCGACGCGACGATGCTCGAGGTCTCGGGCCCGGACAAGCTCGAGCCGATGTGGTCCGAGCGGCTCCCGGCCCAGGTCGGGAAGTTCAAGCGGCAGGGCCCGGCGCGCCGCGACCGCCTCCAGGGCTACGAGATCGTCCTCGTCGCCTGCGAGTTCGAGAAGGCGAAGCTCGACGCCAGGGTCGTCTTCGACAAGGAGGGCAAGATCGCCGGCCTGCAGTTCGTGCCGCCGGCGCCGCCGGCCAAGTACGGGCCGCCGGCCTACGCCGATCCGGCCAAGTTCGAGGAGGCCGAAGTCACGGTCGGCTCGGGCGAATGGGCCCTGCCGGGGACGCTGACCGCGCCGAAGGGCCCGGGGCCTTTCCCCGGGCTCGTCCTCGTCCACGGCTCGGGCCCGAACGACCGGGACGAGACCCTCGGCCCGAACAAGCCGTTCAAGGACCTGGCCTGGGGGCTGGCGACCCGCGGCGTCGCCGTCCTGCGCTACGAGAAGCGCACCCGGGTCCACGGCGGGAAGATCCTGGCCGACCCCGGGCTCGAGGCGGCGATGACGGTCAAGGACGAGACGATCGACGACGCCCTGGCCGCCGCGGCGCTCCTCGGACGGGACAAGCGGGTCGACCCGCGGCGGGTCTTCATCCTCGGCCACAGCCTCGGCGGGTACCTCCTGCCGCGGATCGCGCTCGCGGCGGCGCCGCTCGGCGTCGCCGGCTTCATCGGACTGGCCGGCCCGACCCGGCCGATCGAGGCCTCGATCATCTACCAAATAGGCTACATCCACGGCCTGGCCGGGGGCGCCCTGACGGACGACGACCGGAAAGAGCTCGAGGATATCATGGCCGAGGTCGCCCGCATCAGGGCCCTCACCGACGCCGACAAGGGATCGACGACGAGGCTCCTCGGGGCCATGCCGGCCTATTGGCTCGACCTGCGCGGCTACGACCTGGCCGAGGCGGCCAGGAAGGTCGCGAAGCCCATGCTCTTCCTGCAGGGCGGCCGCGACTACCAGGTGACGACCGAGGACCTCGGGAACTGGAAAAAGGCCCTGGGCGGCCGGGCGGACGTCGAGTTCCGGCTCTATCCCAAGCTCAACCACCTGTTCTTCGAGGGCGAGGGGAGCATCGCCCCGCTCGAATACGTGCAGAAGCACGGCAGCGTCGCGCTCGCGGTCGTCGAGGACATCGCCGCCTTCATCATGGGGAAGATGATACCTCTTTCCCGATTCCCCTGAGCCCTTATCGTTCCCCCCGAACACCGAAGCCGCGCGACGAAGACAATCGGGAAAGAAGCGTCATGTCCCCCGTTCAGGCGTGGGGGATGGAGGTGTGGGCGGAGAGCTCGGAGCTCGTCGTCACGAGATCGCTCACCGAGAGCTTGTGGACGCTGTCGTGCCCGGTCAGCCGGGCGAAGTCCTTGAGCTCCTCGGTCGAGACGCGCAGGAAGTTGGCCAGCCAGCGGGCCGATTCGTCGACGTCGAGCCGGGCCCGCAGGCCGGGGTCCTGGGTGGCGATGCCGACGGGGCAGCGGCCCGAGTCGCAGATGCGGTACTGCTGGCAGCCGATGGCCATGAGGGCGGCCGTGCCGATGGCCACGGCGTCCGCGCCCAGGGCCAGGGCCTTGGCGAAATCGGACGAGACGCGCAGGCCGCCGGTGACGATGAGGGTGACGTCCCTGACGCCGTGGCCCTCGAGCCAGCGCCGGGCCCGGTCGAGGGCGTAGATCGTCGGGACCGAGGTCGCGTCCTTGATGAGCTTGGCGGCGGCGCCCGTCGACCCGGCCCGGCCGTCGATGGTGATGAAGTCCGGACCGGCCGAAAGGGCGAACTCGAGGTCGGCCTCGACGTCGCCGGCCGCGAACTTGATCCCGACGGGGCGGCCCTGGGACAGGCGCCGCAGCTCGTCGACCTTGCGGCGAAGGTCCCGTCGCGTCGAGATGTCCGGGAACCGCGACGGGCCGACGATGTCGGCCCCCTCCGGGAAGCCGCGCAAGGCGGCGATCTCGGCCGTGACCTTGCCGGCCGGCAGGTGGCCGCCCAGGCCCGGCTTGGCCGACTGGCCGATCTTGATCTCGACGGCGTCGGCCCGGCGGAGGTTCTCCTCGGTCGCGCTGTAGCGGTTGGGGACGTATTCGAAAATGAACTTGTGGGCCAGGGCCATGGCCTCGGCCAGGATGCCGCCCTCGCCCGAGCTCATGGCCGTCGCCGCCGCCCCGCTGCCGAGGGCCAGGGCCGTCTGGGCCTCCGGCGAGAGGGCCCCGAACGACATGTGGCTGACGATGACCGGCGTCCCGATGAGAAGGGGCTTCCTCGCCTTCGGCCCGATGACGGTCGCGGTGTCGACGGCCGCGCCCCGGTCGAGCGGCAGGCGGGCCAGCTGGGCGCCCTTGATGAGGATGTCGTCCCAAGAGACCACGGGTTTGCGCGTGCGCATCGGCTCGATGACCGACTCGCCGACGAGGGCCATGCGGTGGATGTCGGCCATGTGCGTCTCGAGCTCGTCGGAGGCCCGCCGGAGGTCCTCGATGGTCTTGCGCTCCCGGACCGGCTCGGCCGGCGGCGGCGGGAGCGGCTCCTCCTCCATCGGCTCGAACTCGGGGTGGGCCGCCCCGCAGACGGGACAGACCCAGTCGGGGAAGAGCTCGTCGAAGAAGATCCCCTCGGTCTTTTCGTTGTAGATGAACGAACAGATGCGGCAGCGGTATCGGGCCATGGCCTCCCCTGGCCCGGCTATCTTAGCACCGAAAACGGCGGCGCACAACCCGATACGCCCGACCGGCCGGGCTCGGCGCAACGGCGGCGCCGGTCCTTGGCGAATCGAGCCGCGTGCCGCCGCGATCGGACAGGCGCCGGTTGCGGAGGCGCGGGCGGACGCATATAATAGCGGCGAAGATCCCAGCCCCGGGAGGTCCCGCCTTGAGAAAAGCCGTCCCTCCGAAGAGCCGCCTGGCCGCTGTCCTCGCGTCCGCCCTCCTCGTCGCGGCCCTGGCCGCGGCCGCTTCGTTCGCCTGCCAATCGCCCGCGCCCCCCGCGCCCCCAGCGCCCGCCGCCGAGGCCGCGGCCGAGCGCTGGCTCGACGGCGCCCCCGACAAGGGCGACGCCGTCCGGCTGGCCGTCTTCAATCCCGCCGTCTTCAACATCCGGGCCCTGGCCGAGCTGCGCAAGCGGAAGATCCTCGACCTCCCCGGCCTCGTCGTCGTCGGCGTCTATCACGTCAACCAGGCGGACAGCTTCGCCGAAAGCCGGAGATACGTCGGGGACAACCGCCTCGACTGGTTCCACTTCCACGCCGTCTCGGCCGAGGCCGCCGAGCCGTCGCTCTTCGAGAAGAACGCCCTGAGGCCCGATCTCGAGCTCATCCTGAAGAAGACCGACGGGGTCATCTTCTTCGGCGGCCCGGACATCCCGGCCTCGGTCTACGGGGAGAAGACGAGCCTCCTCACGGAGATCACCGACCCGTTCCGCCACTACCTCGAGTCCTCGGCGGTCTTCCAGCTCCTGGGCGGGTCGCAGGACGGCGCCTACGAGCCTCTCCTCGCCGCCCGGCCCGATTTCGCCGTCCTGGGCATCTGCCTGGGCCTGCAGACGCTGAACATCGGCACGGGCGGGACGCTCGTCCAGGACGTCCGCTGGGAGATCTACGGCAAGACGACCGTCGAGGACACGATCGCCCTCGGCCCCGAGCAGTGGCACGCCAACCCCTACCCGGCGCTCTTCCCGCGCGACGGGCTCACGAGCTACAACTTCCACGGCCTCGAGCTCGACCGAGGCGGCGTCTTCGTCAGGGAGATGGGCTTCGAGCCGGCCGACCACCCGCGGGTGCTGAGCTCCCACCACCAGGCCATCGGCAAGATGGGCCGGGGCCTCGCGGCCGCGGCCCACTCGCGCGACGGACGGATCGTCGAGGCCGTCGAGCACACGGTCTTCAAGTCCGTCCTCGGCGTCCAGTTCCACCCCGAGCACTACGCCCTCTGGGACCCCGCGCCGCGCTTCGGGACGAAGCCCGGCGAGGACCGGACGAGCTGCCTGGCCATCCTCGAGGCGGCGCCGCCGAGCCTCGCGTTCAACAAGGGGATCTGGGCCTGGTTCGCGGCCAAGCTCGCCGCGAGCCGCGCCGGCCGCGGGAAATAGCGGCGCCGTCGAGAGGGGCGGCCTTGACAAGACCCCCTCCCGGGCCTATCTATTAGGGAGACAAGAGGAAGGGAGCCCATGGCAAGAGATCCTTCGCCGCTCCGGCGGGCCGTCCCGGCGGCGGCCGTCCTCGTGTGGCTGGCCGCGAGCTGCGCCTCCCCGTCGGGCCCCGGCGCCGTGGGCCGTCTCGTCAGCCGGACCGGCTGCAAGAGCGCCGACGCGGCCGGCCTGGGCGCCGCGGCGGCCCGGGGTTCGGACCTGGAGTGCGTCGACTACGACTACGACGGCCGGGGCGTCCTGAAGCTGAGGCACGTCAACGCCGGGTTCAACTGCTGCCCGGGCGAGATCTCCGCAACGATCGACATCACGAACGGGCGCGTCCTCATCAAGGAGAAGGAATCCGCGTCTCTCTGCTGCTGCGATTGCCTCTACGACCTCGGCTACGAGTTCGCCGCCCTGGCCCCGGGCCTCTACCGGATCGCCGTCGTCGGGCCCTACCAGCCCGAAGAGGACCCGCCGCTCGAATTCCTCGCCGACCTGACCCGCGCCGCGTCCGGCTCCTTCTGCGTCGAACGGACCCGCTACCCCTGGGGCTACTAGCCTTCCGGCCGATTGGAGAGGTGGTATTGCGCCCCCGATTCATCCTAGAATAAGGGGGTCCCGCGAAGGAGGTCCCCATGAGGTTCGGGTTCGGCGCTTGCCTCGTCATCGTCGTCGCCCTGGCGGCGGGCTGCGCCAGGCCGGCCAAGGCGCCCGAAGGCGCCCTGTTCAAGGACGACCTGGCCTTCCTCGAGGCCCACTCGAAGCCTGTCGTCCTCAGCCGCGCGGGCGGCCCGGCCCGGGTCGCGGTCAGCCCCGGCCTCCAGGGCCGGGTCATGACCAGCACCGCCGACGGCCCGGACGGCCTGAGCTTCGGCTGGATCGGGCGCGAGGCCATCGCCTCGGGCGTGAACGACCCGCACATGAACTCGTTCGGCGGCGAGGACCGCTTCTGGCTCGGGCCCGAAGGCGGCCAGTTCTCGATCTTCTTCAAGCCGGGCGACCCCTTCGACCTCGATCACTGGCGGACGCCGCCGCCCGTCAACGAGGGGGCCTTCGAGGTCGTCTCCCGGGCCGAGGACCGGGTCCGCTTCCGCAAGATCATGACGCTCACGAACTACTCCGGGACCGTGTTCGACCTGGAGGCCGACCGGGAGGTCCGCCTGCTCGGCGCGGCCGACGTCGCGGCCCTCGGCCTCCCCGTCCCCGAGGGCGTCAGGATGGTCGCCTACGCCACCGACAACCGCGTCACCAACATCGGCGCGCGTGCCTGGGCCAAGGAGACGGGCCTGCTGTCGATCTGGATCCTGGGCATGTTCAACCCCTCGCCCGGGACGACCATCGTCATCCCGTTCAAGCCGGGGCCGGAGGCGGAGCTCGGCCCGGCCGTGAACGACGCCTACTTCGGCAAGGTCCCGGCCGACCGTCTCGTCGTCCGGGACAACGAGGGGGTCCTCTTCTTCAGCGGCGACGGCAAGTACCGGAGCAAGATCGGCGTCTCCCCCCGGCGGGCCAGGCCCTTCGCCGGGAGCTACGACGCCGCGAACAGGGCCCTGACCGTCGTCCACCTGACCCTGCCCGAGGGCGCGACCGACTACGTCAACTCCATGTGGGAGGTCCAGGAGGAGCCCTTCGCCGGGGACGCTGTCAACAGCTACAACGACGGGCCGGCCTCGCCCGGGGCCAAGCCGCTCGGCCCCTTCTACGAGCTCGAGTCGTCGTCGCCCGCGGCGGCCCTGGCCCCCTGGAAGACACTGGCCCACGTCCACACGACGATGCATTTCCTGGGCCCGGAAAAAGCACTAGACGCGATCGCCCGGAAGGCGCTCGGAGTGGGCCTCGGGGAGATCGGGAGGGCGCTCGGAGGAAGATGGGGGACATGATACCTATTCCCCTATTTCTCCTGCATTCCATCCGGTGAATTCCGGGGACACGATACGAATTCAAGAGAATTCGTTCATGTCCCCGATTCAGGTGTCCCCGATTTAGGGGCCGGCGAAGACGGCCTCGGCCTCCGGCGTGTAGCGTCCGCCGGGGGCGAAGAGGACGAGCGGGGGCTCTTCGGCGACGGCCCCCTCCCCGGCTTCCGAGGCCCGGACCAGCTCGACCAGGAACAGGTTCGGCGGAGCGCAGGCCCGGGGGTGGACGAACCGCGTTCGCCGGACGGCCAGCCCGCTCTCCGCCGCCGCCGCCAGGAGGTCCCGGCGCCGCGCCTCAGTATAGACGAACGAGGCCCGCCCGCCCGGGGCCAGCCACTCGGCCGTTCTCTTCATGATGTCCGCGATGTTCCCGTGGAGCTCGTGCTTGGCGGCCGACTTCTCGCCCGACCGGCTCAGGGGCCCCGCCGCCTGCCGGATGTAGGGGGGATTGGAGAAGACGAGGTCGAAGGCCCGCCCCGGCTCGTAGGTCCTGAGATCGCCCTCGACCACCTCGATCCGCCCGCCGAGCCCGTTGAGCTCGACGTTGCGCCGGGCCAGGTCGGCCAGCCCCGGCTGGACCTCGAGGGCCGTGATCCTGCGCACCGGCTTGGCGCTCAGCAGGAGGGCGATGACGCCGCTCCCCGTCCCGATGTCGAGGGCCTCGTCCTCCGCCCTCGTCCGGACGAAGTCCGCCAGCAGCGGCGCGTCGACGGAGAACCGGTAGCCCGTCTTCTTCTGGAGGACGCGGACGCGGCCGCGGTAGAACGAGTCGAGGGTCTCGTCGTCGCGCCGAAGGTCAGCCGGCTTCGCCGTCATCCTCGCCGACCTCCGTCAGGACCACGACCCGGCCCGGCTGGACATCGGCGTAGCCGCCCGCGATCCGGAACGACTCCTCGCTCCCGGCTTCCCGGTAGGTGAGCGTCCCCCGGCCGAGCCCCACGAACAGGGGCCGGTGCCCCGGATAGACGCCGATCCGGCCCTCGAGCGTCGGCAGGAAGACGGCCTCGACGTCGGCCTCGGCTAAAAGCCGCCGCGGCGTCACCACCCGCAGGCGGATCGCGGCCGGGAGAGCGTCGCTCATTCCGCCCTCAGCTCCTCGGTCCGCTTGACGACGTCCCCGATGCCGCCCATCATGTAGAAGGCCTGCTCGGGCTTGTCGTCGTGGAGGCCTTCCGTGATCTCCTTGAAGCCGCGGACCGTCTCCTCGATGGGGACGTAGCGCCCCGGCCGCCCGGTGAACTCCTCGGCGACGTGGAACGGCTGGGACAGGAAGCGCTGGATCTTGCGGGCCCGGGCGACGATGACCTTGTCCTCGTCCGACAGCTCCTCGATGCCCAGGATGGCGATGATGTCCTGGAGGTCGCGGTAGCGCTGGAGGATCTCCTTGACCTTGCGGGCCGTGCGGTAGTGCTCCTCGCCGACGACGGCCGGGTCGAGGATGCGGGAGAACGAGGCCAGCGGGTCGACGGCCGGGTAGATGCCGATGTCCGTCAGGGCCCGCGACAGGTTCGTCGTCGCGTCGAGGTGGGAGAAGGTCGTGGCCGGGGCCGGGTCGGTGAAGTCGTCGGCCGGGACGTAGATGGCCTGGACCGAGGTGATCGAGCCGGTCTTGGTCGAGGTGATGCGCTCCTCGAGCTCGCCCAGCTCGGTGGCCAGGTTCGGCTGGTAGCCGACGGCCGAGGGCATCCGCCCGAGCAGGGCCGAGACCTCGGAGCCGGCCTGGGTGAAGCGGAAGATGTTGTCGATGAAGAGGAGGATGTCCTGGCCCATCTCGTCGCGGAAGTACTCGGCGACCGACAGGGCCGTCAGCCCGACCCGCAGCCGCGCCCCCGGCGGCTCGGTCATCTGGCCGTAGATGAGGGCGGTCTTGCCGATGACGCCCGACTCCTTCATCTCCAGCCAGAGGTCGTTGCCCTCGCGCGTCCGCTCGCCGACGCCGGCGAAGACCGAGTAGCCGCCGTGCTTCAGGGCGACGTTGTTGATGAGCTCCTGGATGATGACCGTCTTGCCGACGCCCGCGCCGCCGAAGAGGCCGATCTTGCCGCCCTTGAGGAAGGGCTGGATGAGGTCGATGACCTTGATGCCGGTCTCGAACATCTCCCGCTTGGTGCTCTGGTCCTCGAGCGGGGGCGGGAGGCGGTGGATGGGGTAGCGCTTGTCCGTCGCGATCGGGCCGAGCTTGTCGACCGGCTCGCCGATGACGTTCATGACCCGGCCGAGCGTCCCTTCGCCGACCGGGACCTCGATCGGCCCGCCGAGGCTCTCGGCCTTCATGCCGCGGGCCAGGCCCTCGGTCGGGTGCATGGAGACGCAGCGGACCCGGTCCTCGCCGATGTGCTGCTCGACCTCGACGACGATCGAGATCGGCTCCTCGACCTCGAAGCCCTCGCTCGTCACCCGGACGGCCGTGTAGATTTCGGGCAGGCCGCCGCCCTCGAACTTGATGTCGATGACCGGCCCGATGACCTGGACGACCGTCCCGGCCCCGGCTTCTCTCTTGTCCATGGGTCTCTCCCTAGGCGCTCTGGCTCAGCGCCTCGACGGCGGTCATGATCTCCAGCAGCTCCTTGGTGATGCCGGCCTGGCGGATCTTGTTGAGCTGGAGGACGAGGTCGTCGATGAGCTCGGCGGCGTTCCTGGTGGCGTTGTCCATGGCCATCATCCGGGCGGCCTGCTCGGCGGCCTGCGACTCGTGGAAGGCGTGGTGGATCTGGCTCTCGACGTAGAGCGGCAGGAGCGAGGCCGCCAGCCGGGCCGGGCCCGGCTCCCAGTCGGCCCGCCACTCCGCCGAGGGCTCCGTCCCCGGCCGGGGCTCGACCGGCAGGACCCGGGGCGCCATGATCCGCGGCGCCAGGATGGACTTGAACTCGTTGTAGACGACGTAGACGGCGTCGGTCCTCTGGAAGGCGTACTCCCGCATGAGGAACGCGGCCAGGTCGCGGAGGTCCTCGCGCGTCAGCCGGTCGGTCCGGTCGCCGAAGGAGCGGTCGGCCGGCCGGCCCCGCTTTCGGAAATGCGTCACGGCCTTCTTGCCGATGAGGGCCAGGCGGACCGCCGCGCCCGCCTCCTTCCCGGCGATGAACGCGTCGGCGGCCGCGAGGAGGTTCGAGTTGAAGGCGCCGGCCAGGCCCTTGTCGGCCGTGACGACGACGACCGCGACCCTCTTCTCGTCCCGCCGGAGGAGCAGGGGGTGGGTCCCGGCCGCCGCGAAATAGGCCAGGCGGCCCACGAGGTCGGGGAAGAGGTGCCAGAAGGGCCGGGCCTCCTGGACCGCCCGCTGGGCCTTGCGGAACTTGGCCGTCGAGACGGTCTTCATCGCCTGCGTGATCTGCTGGCTGTTGCGGACGCTCTGGATGCGCCGGCGCAGGTCGATGAGCGTGGCCATGCTACCCGAGGCCCTCCTTGAAGGCGGCGGTGAAGGACCGGACCGCCGCGGCGATGTCGTTGTCGAGGGCCGTGTCGATGTGCTTCTTCTCCCGGAGCCGGGTCAGGATGTCGGCGCGCTCCTTCTCGAAGTGCTCGTAGAGGCCGGTCTCGTAGCGGCGGACCTCGGCGACCGGGATGCCGTCGAGATGGCCCCGGTTGCCGGCGAAGACGATGAGGACCTGCTTCTCGACCGGGAGCGGCCGGTGCTGGCCCTGCTTGAGGACCTCGGTCAGCCGTTCGCCCCGGTCGAGCTGGGCCTGGCTGGTCTTGTCGAGCTCGGTCCCGAACTGGGCGAAGGTGACGAGCTCGCGGTACTGGGCCAGGTCGAGCTTGAGCTTGCCGGCGACCTGCTTCATGGCCTTGATCTGGGCGTGGCCGCCGACGCGCGAGACCGAGATGCCGACGTTGATGGCCGGCCGGACCCCGGCGTTGAACAGCTCCGGCTGGAGGTAGATCTGGCCGTCGGTGATGGAGATGACGTTGGTCGGGATGTAGCCGGAGACGTCGCCGGCCTGGGTCTCGATGATGGGCAGGGCGGTCAGCGAGCCCCCCCCGAGCCCGTCGCTGAGCTTGGCCGCCCGCTCGAGGAGCCGCGAGTGGAGGTAGAAGACGTCGCCCGGATAGGCCTCGCGGCCCGGGGGGCGGCGCAGCAGGAGCGAGATCTCGCGGTAGGCCGCGGCGTGCTTGGACAGGTCGTCGTAGACGGCCAGGGCGTGGCCCTTGTTGTCGCGGAAGTGCTCCCCGATGGCGCAGCCCGCGTAGGGGGCCAGGTACTGGAGGGGCGAGGGGTCGCTGGCCGACGAGGCCACGACGATGGTGTAGTCCATGGCCCCGAAGTCCTCGAGCGTCTTGACGATCTGGGCGATGGTCGAGGCCTTCTGGCCGATGGCGACGTAGATGCAGACGACGTCGGAGCCCTTGAGGTTGAGGATGGTGTCGATGACGATCGCGGTCTTGCCGGTCTGGCGGTCGCCGATGATGAGCTCGCGCTGGCCGCGGCCGATGGGGATCATCGTGTCGATGGCCTTGATGCCCGTCTGGAGGGGCTCGCGGACGGGCTGGCGGTCGACGACGCCGGGGGCCAGGCGCTCGACGAACATGTAGGTGTCGGTCGCGACCGGGCCCTTGCCGTCGAGGGGCTGGCCGAGCGGGTTGACGACGCGCCCGATCAGGGCCGGGCCGGCCGGGACCTGCATGATGCGGCGGGTCCGCTTGACGACGTCCCCCTCGCGGACGAGGTAGCTCTCGCCGAGCAGGACCGCGCCGACGCTCTCCTCCTCGAGGTTCAGGGCCAGGCCGAAGACGCCGTTGGGGAACTCCAGGAGCTCGTTGGACATGGCCCGGTCGAGGCCGTAGACCCGGGCGATGCCGTCGCCGACCGAGGTGACCGTGCCGACCTCGCGGATGTCGACCTCCTGGGCGTAGCCCTCGATCTGCTGCTGGATGATCTTGGTGATCTCGTCGGCTTTGATGCTCATGACGACCTCTGTGTCCCCCGCCCGAGCCGTTCGCGGAGCGCGGCCAGCGTCCCCTCGACGGACGCGTCGTAGACGATGTGGCCCTTGCGCAGGGCCAGGCCCCCGAGGAGGGCGGGGTCGATCCGGGGGACTAGGCGGACCGGCCGACGCTCCGAGGCCTCGAGGCCCCGTGCCAGGCGGCCCCGCTGGGCCTCCGTCAGCGGGACGGCCGAGGCGACCTCGTAGGTCACGGCCCCGAGCCTCTCGCTCCAGGCCTCGGGGAGGGCGTCGACGATCTCCGGCAGGAGGCCCAGCCGCTTGTGCCGCTGGAGGAGCCGGAGGAACCGGCCGGCCTTCGGGCCCGTGCCGAGCCGCGCCAGGACCTCGCCGAGGACGGCCTGGCGCTTGCGGGCGTTGACGAAGGGGCTGACGACCGCCCGCTGGAGCGCGGCGTGGGCCTCGAAGGCCTCGAGGAAGGCCCGGACATCGGCCCCGACGGCGGCGAACTCCCGCTCGTCCGCGACGGCCTGGGCGAAGGCCCGGGCGTATTTCTTAACGAGGGCCGGGTTCTTCATGGATTCGGGACAGCCTGTCGATGGACCGGTCGATGAGGACGGCCTGGGTCTCGGGCGTGAGCCGCCGACGGATCCTCTCGCGTGCCAGGTCGGTGGCCCGGGCGGCGACGAAGGCCTTGAGCCCCTGGACGCTCCGGCGGACCTGGTCGTCGAGCTCCCGGCGGGTCAGCTTCTTCAGCCGTTCGGCCTCGGCCCGGGCCGCCGCGGCGATGCGCTCGGCCTCGCGGCGCCCCTCCGCCTCGGCCTCGGCCTTGAGCGCGCGGACCCGGCCCTCGAGGCCGGCGAGCCTGTCCCGCGCTTCGGCGGCCCTGGCTTCGGAGGCGGCCCGGTCGTCCCCGGCCCGGCGGATGGCCTCGCCGACGGCGCCGGTCCGCTTGGCCAGCAGCGCCGCGACCGGCTTGCGCAGGACCAGGAACAGCCCGCCGAAGAGGAGGAGGAAGTTGACCAGCTTGCCCAGGAAGTCCAGCGTCGCGGAGGCGTGGCCGCTCATTCGTCGAGGACCTTCCTTTCGATGGATCCGGCGATCTCGGCCACGCGCCTCTCCAGCTCCTTCCGGAGCTCGTCCGTCTCGCGCTGGAGCTCGGCCTTGGCCCGCTCGACCTCGGCCCGGCCCTCGGCCTGGACCTCGCGGACGAGCCGGCTTTTCTCCTTGAGGGCCTCGGTCTCGGCCGCGGCGCGGATGCCGTCGGCGGCCGCCCGGGCCTCCTTCAGCCCGTCCTCGAGCCGCCGCAGGTCCTGCTCGTAGGACTCCTCCGAGCCCGCGGCCGCGGCCTTGTCGCGGGCGATGCGGGCGGCGCGCTCGTCGAGGGTCCGCATGACGGGCTTGAAGAAGATGCGGCCGAGGACGACGACGAGGACCCAGACGACGGCGAAGACGACCAAGGCCGTTGCGTCGATTTGAAGCATCGGGCGGCTTTTCGAGGTAAAAAATAAGATGGAACTCTAACACGAACTCCGCGGAATTGCAACGACGCGGCGGCTCGCGGCGAGCCGGCCTCGGGGCTCGGGGCGGCTCCTCCCTCGGCGCCGCCCCCCCTATCCGTCCCCGCCGCTCCGAAGCGCTCCCGAGGCATCGGCGGCACCGGGCGGGGGGGGCCACGCCGTTTCGCTCTCCCGTAGCGCCAAACCGGCCGCCTTGAAGGTTTCGGGCTCGGCGAGGCTTTGGGGACATGCGCCCTTGGCACATGTCCCCGTCTTTTTCTCGCTTCTCAACCGAACAGCCGCAGCCGCTTGACCTCGCCGATGAGGAAGAGCGAGCCGGCGATGACCACGGGGACAAGGTCACGCTGTCTCTGGGGACACGTACCGGAGGGACATGTCCCCGTTTCGCTCTCCCGTAGCGCCAAACAGGCCGCCTTGAAGGTTTCTGGCTCGGCGGGGCTTTGGGGACATGCGCCCTTGGCACGTGTCCCCGATCCCTTCTCGCTCAACGATAACGCGAGCGTGACGGCCTTGCGGGTGTCCGGCTCGAGGAGGACGCGGCCCTCGAAGGGCGGGGCGGCGGCGAGGAGCTCTTCCGGAGACGCCGAGCGCTTGTAGGGAACGCGGGTCAGGACGGCCGTCGAGGCGACGGAAAAGAGGATCCGGGTCATGGCCCGCAGGTCCTTGTCCCTCATGGCCCCGAAGACGAGGACGACGCGACGCCGGACGACCTCCCGGATGTGGGCGGCGAGGGCGGACACGCCTTCGACGTTGTGCGCGCCGTCGAGGAGGACGAGCGGCCGCCGCCGGACGGTTTCGAGGCGGCCCTCCCAGCGGGCCTCGCGGATGGCGTCGAGGGTCCTCTTCCTGTCGAATGGCCGCCAATAGCGCGACAGGACCTCGACCGCGGCGATGGCCGTCGCGGCGTTGGCGCCCTGATGGCGGCCGGCGAGCCCCGGCGAGAACGCGTAGCGGCCGCTCTCTCCCGCGTAAACGAAGCGCCAGCCGCCGCGGGTCCGCGTTGAGTCGAGCGTCCGGCCCGGTCCGAAGACCTCCGTCAAAGGCGCGCCGCGCTCGCGGGCCACGCGCCGGATCTCGCGGCGGGCCGCCCCTCCCCCGACCCCGCAGACGGCCGGGGTCCCGGGCTTGACGATGCCCGCCTTTTCGAAGGCGATCTCCGTCAGGGTGCGGCCCAGGTGCTGTTCGTGGTCCTTGGCGATGGTGGTGATGACCGAGACGAGCGGCCGGACGACGTTGGTCGCGTCGAACCGCCCGCCCATCCCGACCTCGACGACGGCGACGTCCACCCGGCGCTCGGCGAACTCGACAAAGGCCAGGGCGGTCAGGACCTCGAAGTAGGTCGGGTGATAGACGAGCTTCTTCTCGGCCATGAGACGGTCGATCGCGGCCTTCAACCCCGCGAGCCGCTCCCGGAAGCGCCGCGGAGGGATCGGCCTCCCGTCGACGCGGATGCGCTCCTCGACCCGGACGAGGTGCGGTGAGGTGTAGAGCCCGGTCTTGAGCCCGTGCTCCCGCATGATCGCCGCGAGCATGGCCGAGACCGAGCCCTTGCCGTTCGTCCCGGCCACGTGGACCGACAGGAAGCGGTTCTGGGGGTTGCCCAGGGCCAGGAGCAGCGTGACGACGTTCTCGAGGCCGAGCTTGACGCCGAAGTACTGGAGCCGGCCGAGATAGGCCCGGCACTCGGACCGGGTCATTGCGGCCGGTTGAGGAAGAGGCGGAGGGCCCGGACGAGGTAGGGCTTGAGGGCCTTCCGCTCGACGACGTCGTCGATCATGCCGTGCTCGAGCAGGAACTCGGCCCGCTGGAAGCCCTTGGGCAGCTTCTCCTTGATCGTCTGCTCGATGACGCGGGGGCCGGCGAAGCCGATGAGGGCCTGGGGCTCGGCCACGTTGATGTCGCCGAGCATGGCGAAGCTGGCCGTCGTGCCGCCGGTCGTCGGGTCGGCCAGGACCGAGATGAAGGGGATCCGGGCCTCGCCGAGGCGGGCGATGGCCGCGCTCGTCTTGGCCATCTGCATGAGCGAGAGCATGCCTTCCTGCATGCGCATGCCGCCGGAGACCGAGACGATGACGACCGGCCGGCGGTCCTCGAGGGCCCGCTCGCAGGCCCGGGCGATCTTCTCGCCGACGACCGAGGCCACGCTGCCGCCGAGAAAGCCGAAGTCCATGGCCAGGATGTAGACGGGGATGCCGCCCATCGAGCCGCGGGCCGTGACGATGGCCTCCGACAGGCCCGTCTTCCGCTCGTTGTCCCTGATGCGGTCGGCGTACTTCTTGACGTCGACGAAGCCGAGGGCGTCGACCGAGTGGATGTTGGCGTCGAGGACCTCGTAGGCGCCCTCGTCGAAGAGCATCTGCAGCCGCTCCTCGGCCGAGAGGCGGAAGTGGAAGCCGCAGGCCGGGCAGACGGCCAGGTTGTCCAGGATGTCCTGCTTGTAGAGGATCCGCTGGCAGTTGTTGCAACGCGTCCAGAGACTGGTCATGGGAGATGTCCTTTTTGGGGCGGGGGCCCGCCCCCGGGCGAGACGGCGGGGCCGCGGCCGCGGCGGCGCAGGGCCTCGATGACGGCGCTCGGGTCCGGCAGGTCGTCCTCGAAGTCGTCCTCGTCGCGAAGGAGGCGCTTGACGGCGGCGACGAAGGCCCCGGCGTCGAGGGGCTTCTCGAAGAACTCGGCCGCCCCGAGGCCGTTCGTCGCCTCCTGGCGGAACTGGAGCCCCTTGTAGAAGCCGGAGACGAGGATGACCGGGACCCGGCCCTGGCTCTCCCTGGAGATCTTCAGGGCCAGGTCGAGGCCGTGGAGCTTGGGGAGCATGGCCTCGACGACGGCGAGGTGGGGCCTCTCGGCCTGGAAGGCCTCGTAGCCGGCCAGGCCGTCGGACGCCCGCGCGACCCGGTATTTGTGGATATTCAACAACTTGGAGATCTTGTCCAGACTCGCGGAGTCGTAATCGACGACCAGGATCTTCTTCTCGGCCATGGCGCCAACGCCCATCTACTTTAGGCAAACGGGGTGGTCTTGTCAAACCCTTAAAGGGGGAATCACGGGCGGGAAGGGCTATTTCCGGCGCTTGTTCAAGGCCAGGAGGCCGGCGACGACGGCCGCGATCCCCAGGGCGAACCAAAAGACCTTCTTGAGCTTCATCGTTCCCGATCCTCGACGGAAAATCGAGGGGGGATTATAGCGGTCTCTCATACGGCCGTCAACGCGCGGTCGGGCCGCCGGCGAGAACGGCCGCCCGAAGAAGGGGACATGTACCCCGGTACGCGTCCCCTTTCTTTTCGGGGCTTTATCGCCCCGCCTAAAAATACTAATATGACAGCGCTCCATGCACAAGTCGCGGCGCCACGCCCTTGGACAGCATTTCCTGACAAATGAGGGCGTCCTGCGCAAGATCGTCGGGGCCGTCGATCCGAAGCCCGGCGACGTCATCGTCGAGGTCGGAGCGGGACGCGGCGTCCTGACGCGCCGCCTGGCCGAGCGGGCGGGCCGGGTCATCGCCCTGGAAAAGGACGAACGGCTCGTCCCGGAGCTCGAGGCGTCGATGCCGGCCAACGTCGAGGTCGTCGAGGCCGACGCCCTCGAGTTCGACCTTCGGGAGGCCCTGAAGCGCACGGGCGCCCCGTCGCTCCGGCTCGCGGGCAATATCCCCTATTCCATCTCTTCCCCGCTCCTCTTCCGGGCCCTCGACGAGCGCGAGCTCCTCTCCGACTGCGTCTTCCTGCTTCAGAAAGAAGTGGCCGAACGGGTCACGGCCGGGCCGGGGACGAAGAGCTACGCCCCGCTCGGCATCCTGCTCCAGAACGAGTTCGAGGCCAAGATCGCCTTCCTCGTCTCGCCGGGCTCTTTCTCGCCACCGCCCAAGGTCCGGTCGGCGCTGCTGGCGCTCCGCCGCCGGGAGGCCCCGCTCCATCCGGGCGCGGCTGGCGAGCCTTATCGCGCCTTCCTCCGGGCCGCCTTCAGCGAGCGGCGCAAGATGCTCTGGAAGAACCTGTCGCGCCGGGCGACGCCGGCCGCGCTCGCCGCGGCCTATGACGCTTTGGGCCTGGCCCGAAACGCCCGGGCCGAGCAATTGGCGCCGGAGGTCCTTTACGCCCTCTTCTTGGCTCTCCGGCCCTAGTCGCCTGCCCCGAACTTGGCCTGCATGACCGCGGTCATGGCCGCGGAAATGACAGCCTAAGCCGGACCGGGGACACGTACGAGGCGTACATGTCCCCAACATCGCCTGATCTGGAGATTGACGGACATCCTCCGGTCGGCCCTTAGGAGGGTCCCGTCGAGGACGGCGTCGACGGCCTGCCTTTCGAAAAGCGGGGACACGTACGAGGCGTACATGTCCCCCGCTCCCTGCCCCCCGCTCCCTTGTGCTATAATCCTCGCCGTGAAAAAGCGCAAAGCGAAGGGCGCCAACGGCAGGAACGGCCGGAACGGCAAGGGCGCGCCGAAGAAAAGCGCCCTGGCCGTCGAGATCACCGGCGTCGCCCTCATCTTCCTCTCCCTCTTCGCCCTGATCAGCGTCGCGAGCTACGACGCCGGGGACCCGTCCTTCGCCGCCACGCCCGCGGACGGGCACGGCGTCCGGAACTTCGCCGGGACCGTCGGGGCCTATTTCGCCCAGGCCGTGCTGTGGTTCGTCGGCCTGGCCGCCTTCGTCCTCCCCTTCGCCCTCGGCTACGCCGCCGTGCGGGCCGTCCTCCGCGGCACCTCGGCCCACCTCCTGAAGCGCCTGGGCACCATCGCCCTGGGCCTCCTCATCGCCTGCCCTCTCCTGGCCCTCATCTTCGAGTCCTTCCCCTTCCGCGGCAACTCCATCCCGGCCGGCGGGATCATCGGCACGGTCATCCTGGAGTTCCTCGTCCGCTACCTCAGCACCCTGGGCTCGTTCGTCGTCCTCCTCGCGGCGGCGGCCGCGTTCCTCCTCTTCTCGACCCGCTGGTCCCTGGCCAAGACCCTCCGCTTCGCCAAGGGGGCCTTCGAGTCGACGGCCAAGGAGGTCCGCATCCGGGTCACCGACCGCCAGAGGGCCAAGGCCAAGGACCGGATGCGGGAGAAGGTCCGCCGGAAGTACGAGGCGCCGCCCCCGCCCGCCGGGCCCGGCCCCAAGGACGAGCGGGCCGCCCGCAAGGCCGAGAGGGAGGCCGAGAAGGAGCGCGAACGGGAGCGCCGCCGTCTCGAAAAGGAGGCCCGCAAGCCGCCCAAGGCGCCGCCTCCGCCGCCGCCCAAGCCCGTCGCCCCGCCCAAGCCGGAGCCGCTCCTCTTCCCCGACCTCGGCCGCAAGGGCGACTACCAGTACCCGCCGTTCTCCCTCCTCGAGCCGGGCAAGCCGGCCGAGAAGATCAACCAGGCGGAGCTCCTCGACAAGAAGCGCCGGATCGAGGAGAAGCTCCGGGAGTTCGGCATCGAGGGCGAGGTCCGCGAATACCATCCCGGCCCGATCATCACGACCTACGAGTACTTCCCCGCGCCCGGCATCAAGGTCGCCCAGGTCGCGAACCTGACCGAGGACCTGGCCCTGGCCCTGGAGACGGAGTCGGTCCGCATCCAGCGCATCCCCGGCAAGTCCTCGCTCGGCGTCGAGATCCCCAACGACAGGCGGGAGACCATCAAGCTCCGGGACATCATCGAGTCGGAGCGCTTCCAGAGCTCGCCCTCCAAGCTGACCTTCGCCCTGGGCAAGGACGTCCACGGCGGCGTCACCGTCACCGACCTCGCCGTCATGCCGCACCTGCTCATCGCCGGCTCGACCGGGACCGGGAAGAGCGTCGCGCTCAACGCCCTCATCGCCAGCCTGATGTACAAGGCCACGCCGGAAGAGGTCAAGATCGTCCTCATCGACCCGAAGCGGCTCGAGTTCACGCTCTACGAGGACGTCCCGCACCTCCTCTGCCCGGTCATCAACGACCCCAAGAAGGCCCACGTCGTCCTCATGGACATCGTCCGCAAGATGGAGGAGCGCTACAAGAAGCTCCAGGGCGTCAAGGTCCGCAACATCGACCAGTACAACACCCAGATGAAGCAGCTGCTGGCCGAGCGGAAGGGCCGCCTGACCGACGAGGAGAAGCAGAGGCTGGCCCCCCTCCCCTACATCGTCATCATCATCGACGAGCTGGCCGAGCTGATGATGGTCGGGGCCCAGGAGGTCGAGTTCTTCATCGGGCGCCTGGCCCAGCTGGCCCGGGCCGTCGGCATCCACCTGGTCATGGCCACCCAGCGGCCGTCGATCGACGTCATCACCGGGACGATCAAGAACAACTTCTCCTGCCGCATCGCCTTCCGCGTCCCGTCCAAGGTCGACTCGCGGATCATCATCGACACGGTCGGGGCCGACAAGCTCCTGGGCATGGGCGACATGCTCTTCCTGCCGCCGAACTTCCCCCGGCTCGTCCGCCTCCACTGCTCCTTCATCTCCATCCCCGAGGTCCGGCGCCTGGTCAAGCACGTCAAGGCCCAGGGCACGCCGACCTACGACACGCGCATCCTCAACGTCGTCCGGGGCGAGGCCGGCCACGCCATGGGCGACGACGACGGCGAGAAGGACGAGCTCTACGACAAGGCCGTCGAGACCGTGCTCAACAGCGGCCAGGCCTCGGCCTCCCACCTCCAGCGCCGGCTCAAGCTCGGCTACGCCCGGGCGGCCCGGATCATCGACCAGATGGAGAACGAGGGCCTCATCGGCCCGTCCGAGGGCGCCAAGCCGCGCGAGATCCTGGTCGACCGAAAGGAGTTCTTCAAGGACCGGGCCCGGGCCCAGGCCGCGGAGCCGGAGCGGGACGCCGAGGATTGACGCCCTCTCCTTGCGGAACCCATGTCCCTGCCGCTATAATGGCGCGAATGGCCAAAGAGGACAAGAGCGCGGCGCCCGAGGACGCCGTCCTCCCGTACCGCCCGGTCATCTCCTTCCGGGTCCGCAAGGCCCTCGGCAGCTCCAACCCCGACTGGGAGGACGTCGTCAACGAGATCCTGACCCAGGCCGTGGCCAAGATCAAGAGCGGCGAGTTCCGGGGCGACTCCTCGATCGGGACCTTCCTCTACACCATCACCAGCCGGCGCATCATCGACTACATCCGCATGAAGACCCGGGTCCTCAGGCACGCCCCCGAGCCGGCCCCCTACCCCGACCCCCACGACGAGATGGAGCGCTCGGAGCGGGCCCGGCAGGTCGAGCAGGTCGTCAACGGCCTCAAGCCCAAGTTCCGGGACGTCCTCTACCTCTACTATTACAGGGAGCTGTCGCGCGAGGAGGTGGCCCGGGCGCTCGACATCTCGCCCAGGCGGGTCTCGGAGCGGGTCAACTACGCCCTCAAGCTCATCCAGAAGGCCGTCCGGAAATAGGGGGCGGGGTGTCCGTTCTGGCGCGTCCTCGACCGACTAAAATGTCGGAGCCTGAAACGGCCGCGCCCATGACAAGGAAAACGTGCCATTTCGATCACCTGATCGACGAATACCTCCTCGACAAGCTCAAGCCCGAGGACCAGGCGGCCTTCGAGGAGCACTATTTCATCTGCCCCCACTGCTTCGCCAAGCTCGACCAGCAGAGCGAGATCGTCCAGATCCTGAAGAAGGAAGGGGTCCTCCAGGCGGGCGGCGAGGGCGGCGGCCACGTCCCGCCGCGGCGCCCGTCCCTCTGGCGCCGCCTCCTGGCCAAATTCCGCCGTTAATCCTCTATTAAACGCTCGTCCGACTGGGAGAACATCCGGCCGCGCGTCTGCTCCTCGAACCCCAGGCAGCACATCAGGCGGCCGCACTGCCCCGAGATCTTGGTCGGGTTGATGACGATCTGCTGCTTGCGGGCCTTCTGGATGGTCACCGGCTCGAAGACGGTCATGAAGCTCGAGCAGCAGAGGCAGCGGCCGCAGACGCCCAGCCCGCCGATCATCTTGGCCTCGTCCCGGACGCCGACCTGGCGCATCTCGATGCGCATGCGCAGCTCCTTGGCCAGGTCCTTGACCAGCTGGCGGAAGTCGACCCGGCCGTCGGCCGTGTAGTAGAAGATGCCCTTCTTCTCGTTGAAGAAATAGCGGACGGCCACGAGCTTCATGGCCAGGCCGAGGGCGGCGATCCGCTGGAGGCAGAGGTCGTAGGCCCAGGCCTCCCGCTCCCGCAGCCAGTCGAACTTGCGGACGTCCTCGGGCGTGGCCCTGCGGAGGACCCGGACGGCGAGCTTCGCGGCCTTGGGGTTCCGGCAGTGCGCGCTGGTCCGGTCGACGACGACGGCCAGGTCGCCGCCGAGGTCGGACTCGACGAGGCAGCGGTCGCCGACCGCCAGGGCCAGGTCGCCGGCGTGGGCGCGGACCATCCGGCCGGTCGTCTCGGACTGGAGGCAGACGAGGTCAGACATGGGCGAGCTCCGTGACATTCGAGAAGAAGGTCAGGGCCAGCAGGCCCTTGTTGAGGTTGCCGCGGAGGTCGGCCAGCGTCCGGTCGAGCTCCTCGACGACGGCCACGGCCCGCGGCGCGGCCCAGGCGGCCGCGGCGGCGCGCAGCCGGCCCTCGTAGTCCGGGTTGAGGAGGAGCGCCGGGTCGCCGCCGAGGCGGAGGAGGAGGATGTCGCGGGCGAAGGAGGAGAAGACCTCCAGGACCTCGCCGAACTCCTCCTCGGCGGCCTTGGGGACGCTGCCGAACCGCTCCAGGAAGAGGCCGGGCCGCTCGGCCGAGCCGAGGGCCTCGAAGAGGGTCCAGGCGTTGTCCCTGAGCTCCTGAACCTTCTCCCACTCGAACTCCTGGGCCCGGTCGAAGTCGCCTCTCGAGAGCAGGGCCAGGAGGCGGGCCTGCTCCCGGCTGAAGGCGCGGGCGAGCAGGCGCTCCTCGATCTCCTCGCGGCCGATGGCGGAGAAGGCCAGCGTCCGGCAGCGGGAGCGGATGGTCGGCAGGAGCCGGTGGGGGCTGTCCGTCACGAGGATGATATGGCAGAACGAGGGCGGCTCCTCGAGGACCTTGAGGAGCGAGTTGGCCGAGGGGTCGTTGAGGCTCTCGGCCTCCCTGATGACGAAGACGCGGCGGCGGCCCGTCATCGGCCGGAGGTAGGCCATCTGCTTGAGGAAGCGGGTCTGCTCGATCTTGACGTCCCGGACCTCGGCGGCGAGGACCACGACGTCGGGGTGGCGGCCGTTGTCGACGGCCCGGCAGGACGGGCAGTCGTCGCAGGAGTCGTCGGCGAGCGCCTGGCAGTTGAGCGCCTTGGCCAGGGTCAGGGCCATGTCCGTCTTGCCGGCGCCCGGCGGCCCGCCGAAGATGAGGGAGTTGGGGACGCGCCCGCGCTCGAGGGCGAGCTTGAGGATCCTCTTGACCCGGGTGTTGCCCGGGACATCCTTGAAGGCCATGTCTTCAGCCGTCCTTCCGCCCCGGCCCCGGCCGCCGGCCGTCCAGGACCTTCTTCAGGTACGCCCCGGTGTGGGAGCGGGGCGCGGCGGCGACCTCCTCGGGCGTGCCCTGGGCCACGATCCGGCCCCCCGCCTCGCCCCCTTCCGGGCCCAGGTCGATAATATAGTCGCAATACTTGATGACTTCAAGGTTGTGCTCGATGATGACCGCGGTGTTGCCGAGCGAGGCCAGCTCGGAGAGGACCTCGAGGAGCTTGCGGACGTCGTCGAAGTGGAGGCCGGTCGTCGGCTCGTCGAGGAGGTAGACGGTGCGGCCCGTGGCCCGGCGGCCGAGCTCCTTCGTCAGCTTGATGCGCTGGGCCTCGCCGCCGGAGAGCGTGGGCGCGGGCTGGCCGAGGCGGATGTAGCCCAGGCCGACGCGCTTGAGGGTGGCCAGCCTGCGCTTGAGCTGGGGGAAGGCCTTGAGCAGCTCGTAGGCGTCGTCGACGGTCATGGCCAGGAAGTCGGCGATCGACCGTCCCTTGTAGGCGACGGCCAGGGTCTCCTTGTTGTAGCGCCGGCCCTCGCAGCGGTCGCAGGTGACGAAGACGTCGGGCAGGAAGTGCATCTCGATGCGCTTGACCCCGGCCCCCTGGCACTCCTCGCAGCGCCCGCCGGGGACATTGAAGGAGAAGCGGCCGGGGGAATAGCCGCGCGCGCGGGCCTCGGGGGTGCGGGCCATGAGGTCGCGCAGGGCGGCGAAGAGGCCGGTGTAGGTCGCCGGGTTGGAGCGGGGCGTGCGGCCGATCGGCCTCTGGTCGACGGCGACGACCTTGTCGACGGCCTCGGCGCCTTCCAGGCGATCGTGGGCGCCGACGCGCTGGCGGGCGTTGTGGAGCCTGTTCTCGAGGGCCTTGAAGAGGATGTCGTGGACGAGCGTGCTCTTGCCCGAGCCGGAGACGCCGGTCACGGCGGTCATGGCCCCGAGGGGGATGCGGACGTCGATCCCCTTGAGGTTGTGCTCGCGGGCCTTGCGTATGACGAGCCAGCCGGCCGGCGCGCGCCGCGCGGGCGGCACCGGGACGGCCTTCTCGCCCCGGAGGTACTGGGCGGTCAGGGAGTCGGGGGACTCGAGGACGGCGGCGAGGGGGCCCTCGGCGACCTTGAAGCCGCCCCCCTCGCCGGCGCCGGGCCCGAGGTCGAGGATGTGGTCGGCCGCGCGGATGGTCTGCTCGTCGTGCTCGACGACGACGATCGAGTTGCCCTCGTCGCGGAGGGCCCGGAGGAGCGAGATGAGGCGGCCGTTGTCGCGCTGGTGGAGGCCGATGGTCGGCTCGTCGAGGACGTAGAGGACGCCGCGGAGGCGGGCCCCGACCTGGGCCGCCAGCCGGACGCGCTGGGCCTCGCCGCCGGAGAGCGACGAGGTCGCGCGGTTGAGATGGAGATAGGACATGCCCAGCTCCCCGCAGACCCCGAGGCGCGAGGCGATCTCCTTGAGGATCTTCGAGGCGACGGGCGCCCGGGCCGGCGGGAACTCGAGCCCGGCGCAGAACGCCAGGAGGTCGCCGATCGGGAGCTGGCCGACCTCGTGGATGGTCTTGCCGCCGACGCGGACGGCCAGGCTCCCGGGCTTGAGGCGGGCGCCCCCGCAGGCGGGGCAGACGTCGTCGGTGAGCTCGATCTCGCCCCACTCGTTGCGGGTCGTCAGGTGGCCGAGGCCGTGGCACTCGGGGCAGGCGCCGTAGGGGCTGTTGAAGGAGAAGTCGCGCGGCTCGGGCTCGGCCAGGGAGACCTCGCAGGCGGGACAGAGGAGCGACAGGGAGAAGAAGCGCTCCCTCCCCTTCTCGTCGGCGACGAGGACCTCGCCCTCGGCCAGGTCGAGGGCCTTCGAGACGGCCTCGGCCAGGCGGCGCTCGGCCTCGGGGCCGACCCGGACCGTGTCGACGAGGGCCTCGATCGTGTGCTTGCGGTTCTTGTCGAGCGGGATGTCGTCCTCGAGGTCGCGGAGGATGCCGTTGACCCGGGCCCGGAGGAAGCCCTTCTTGCGCAGGCGCTCGAACAGGCGCTGGTACTCGCCCTTGCGGCCCTTGACGACCGGGGCCAGGACGCGGACCTTGGCGCCGGGGGAGTCGGCCAGCAGGCGGCGGAGGATCTCCTCGGGCGTCTGGGACGAGACGACCCGGCCGCAGCGCGGGCAGTGGGGCGTGCCGGCCCGGGCGAAGAGGAGGCGGAAGAGGTCGTAGACCTCGGTCGTCGTGCCCACGGTCGAGCGGGGGTTGGCCGAGATCGTCTTCTGGTCGATGGAGATGGAGGGGGAGATGCCCTCGACCGACTCGACCTCGGGCTTCTCCATCTGGTCGATGAACTGGCGGGCGTAGGTCGAGAGGCACTCGATGTAGCGGCGCTGGCCCTCGGCGAAGAGGGTGTCGAAGGCGAGGGACGACTTGCCGGAGCCGGACGGCCCGGTGACGACGATGAGCTTGTTCCGGGGCAGGGCGACGTCGATGCGCTTCAGATTGTGCTGCGCCGCCCTCTTGACGCGGATCTCGTCCAGCATAACCTATCTATTTTAACATAAGAGGGGGTCAGGTCTACCTTTTACCCGTTTTTGGGTACAAGGTAGACGGCTCTCTTCCATTTACTGTGGCTGGCCAGGGGATTAGTTGCCAGGCGCTCGGGTCGCGTGCCGGGACATGTACCGCCTCGGTACGTGTCCCGTATGCCCGAACGGGGACACGTACTAGAAGTACATGTCCCCAGTTCCAAGGCCAATTGACCCGCGCAATTATGGAAGAGAAGCGCCTGCTTTTTGCACTCCTTGGCCAGGCAGAGTGTAAAAAGCAGGCCTGGTCCCTCCTGGGTTTGACCCCATCTTTTTATTTCGTTAGGATGATGTCGCCCATGTCCAACGAAGAGAGGATCCTGCGGTCGCTCGAGCTGCTCAAGGAAATCGCCCATAGGGACGACTCCATCGGCGCCGTCAAGCTCATCCCCGCCCGGGACGGGAAGTTCGAGGACTACCCGGACGGCGTCCACCCGGCCCTGCGGCAGGCCCTCGCGGCCAAGGGCTTCCACCGGCTCTTCTCCCACCAGCGCTCGGCCTGGGAGGCGCTGAAGGAGGGCCGGAACGCCGTCGTCGTCACCCCGACGGCCTCGGGCAAGACGCTCTGCTACAACCTGCCCGTCCTCGACGCCGTCCTCAGGGACCCGTCGGCCCGGGCCCTCTACCTTTTCCCGACCAAGGCCCTGTCGCAGGACCAGCTGGACGAGCTCGACGGCATCAACGCCCTGCTGCCCGGGGAGATCAGGGTCTTCACTTACGACGGCGACACGCCCCAGGACGCCCGCAAGGCCATCCGGGCCCGCGGCCACATCGTCCTGACCAACCCCGACATGCTCCACGCCGGGATCCTGCCCCACCACACCAAGTGGATCAAGCTGTTCGAGAACCTCAGGTACGTCGTCATCGACGAGCTCCACAGCTACCGCGGCATCTTCGGCAGCCACCTGGCCAACATCCTGCGGCGGCTCAAGCGCATCGCCGCCTTCTACGGCGCCAGCCCCCAGTTCATCCTGTCGACGGCGACCATCGCCAACCCGGTCGAGATGGCCGAGAGGACGATCGAGGCGCCGGTCGCCCTCGTCGACGACAACGGCGCGCCGGCCGGGGCCAAGTACTTCGTCTTCTACACGCCGCCGGTCGTCAACCCGGCCCTGGGCATCCGCCGCTCCTACGTCAACGAGTCGCGCCGGGTGGCCTCGATCTTCCTCAAGAACGGCCTCCAGACGATCGTCTTCGCCGGCAGCCGGCTCGTCACCGAGGTCCTCCTGACCTACCTCAAGGAGGACATCGAGACGAGCATCCGGAAGGAAGGGCTCATCCGCGGCTACCGGGGCGGCTACCTGCCGCTGAAGCGGCGCGAGATCGAGAAGGGCCTGCGGACCGGCGAGATCCTCGGCGTCGTCTCGACCAACGCCCTCGAGCTCGGCATCGACATCGGGACCCTCGACGTCGCCGTGCTGGCCGGCTACCCCGGCACGATCGCCAGCACCTGGCAGCGGGCCGGACGGGCCGGCCGCAAGACCGGGCTCTCGGCCGCCGTCCTCGTGGCCACGAGCTCGCCGCTCGACCAGTTCATCTTCAACAACCCCGACTGGTTCTTCTCCAAGTCGCCCGAGATGGCCCTGATCAACCCCGACAACCCGTCCATCCTGGTCAGCCACGTCGAGTGCGCCGCCTTCGAGCTGCCGTTCGAGGACGGCGAGACGTTCGGCCGGGCCGGGATCGCCGAGATCCTGAGCTTCCTCGAGGAGGACAAGCTCCTCCACCACTCCAAGGGCAAGTGGTTCTACACGTCCGAGGCATATCCGGCCGACGCCGTCAGCCTGCGCAGCGTCTCGTCGGACAACTTCGTCGTCGTCGACGTCACCGGCGAGGCCAAGGTCATCGCCGAGGTCGACTTCACGGCCGCGCTGACCGCCCTCCACCCCAAGGCCGTCTACCTCGTCGAGGGCGAGCAGTACTTCGTCGAGAAGCTCGACTTCGAGGAGCGCAAGGCCTACGTCAAGAGAACGGACATCGACTACTACACCGACGCCATCGACTACACCAAGATCACGGTCCTCGACATCTTCGAGAAGAAGGCGATCGAGGCCGGGGCCGGGCGGATCTCCCACGGCGAGGTCCACGTCGCGACCCAGGTCGTCGGGTTCAAGAAGATCAAGTTCCACACCCAGGAGAACGTCGGCGCGGGCGACCTGCAGCTGCCCCAGAACGAGATGCACACCACGGCCTACTGGCTGACCGTTCCGCCGGCCGTGATGCAGTCCGTCCCGTTCCCGGCGGAGCAGCGGATCAACGGCCTGTTCGGCCTGGCCTACCTCCTCCACCACATCTCGCCCATCTTCATGATGTGCGCCGTCCACGACGTCGGGGTGTCGATCGGCGACAACACGACCGGCGAGTCGCTGCCGCCGCGTCTCGCCCCGGCCCGGCCGGGCCCCGCGATCCAGGGGCAGGACGAGGTCCCCCGGGCCATGGACCCGGACTTCGAGCCGAACATCTTCATCTACGACAACTTCCCCGGCGGCGTCGGCTTGAGCCCGTCGCTCTTCTCGCTCGGGAACCGCCTGCTCGAGCACGCCCTCAAGGCCCTCGAGGCCTGCCCCTGCCGCGACGGCTGCCCGTCGTGCGTCGGGGCGCCCAACGAGAGCGGCCGGGACGCCAAGAAGGTCGCCCGCCGCCTCCTCCGGGGCCTGCTCGGCCTCTGAGCCCGGCCCGCCCCTTTTGACAGAATCCGGGCCGTGTGCTACTTTTGCCTCGGACAGCCATGACTATCAATATCTTCAAGATCGTCGCCGAAGCCGACATCGTCGTCCAGCTCATCCTCCTCCTGCTCGTCTTCTTCTCCGTCTTCTCCTGGGCCATCATCTTCTTCAAGACGAAGACGCTCAAGTCCGCCGTCCGGCAGTCGGACCGGTTCCTCGAGGCCTTCCGCCGGAGCAAGAGCCTGGCCGAGGTCAACGACGCCGCCAAGCGGCTCCGCGGCAGCCCCCTGGCCGTCATCTTCCTCGCGGGCAACAAGGAGCTGGCCTACCAGTCCAAGGCCAAGAGCGAGAACGGCTGGACGAGCGAGAAGACCGAGAGCCTCAACCGGGCCCTGCTCAAGGCCTCCAACGCCGAGATATCGCGCCTGGAGAAGATGATGTTCTTCCTGGCCACGACCGGCAGCGTCTCGCCGTTCATCGGCCTTCTCGGCACGGTCTGGGGCATCATGATCTCCTTCGTCCGCATCGGGGCCATGCGCTCGGCCAGCCTCCAGGTCGTGGCCCCCGGCATCGCCGAGGCCCTCGTCGCCACGGCCGTCGGCCTGTTCGCCGCCGTGCCGGCCGTCATCGCCTACAACTACTTCCTCGGCCGGATCAAGGACGTCATCGCCGACATGGAGGACTTCACCCTCGAATTCCTGAGCATCGCCGAGAGGCTCCATGGCTCTTAGCGCGGGGCCGCTGTCTTCGGCCGGGTCCCGGCGAAGGGCGGCCGGCACCCACCTGTCCGAGATCAACGTCACGCCCCTCGTCGACGTCATGCTGGTCCTGCTCGTCATCTTCATGGTCACCGCGCCGATGATGCAGTCGGGCATCGGCATCGACCTGCCCCAGGCCGAGACCGACACCAAGCCGGCCGAGGAGGGCCTGACCCTGACCGTGACCAAGGACCAGTACGTCCACATCGGCGACGCGACGATCAACATCAACCTCCTCGAGCGCCGCCTGGTCGAGTATTTCGCCAACAGGCCGAAGAAGGTCCTCTACCTCCAGGCCGACGCGAGCCTGCCCTACGGCGTCGTCGTCCGGATCATGGACATCACCAAGAAGGCCGGGGTCGAGGTCCTCGGCATCATCACCGAGCCGGTCGACGTCGTCAAAGACAAGAGGAAATGAGCCCGGCGCGAGCGGTCCTGCCCCCGACGTTCAAGAGGGCCGTGGCCGTCTCGGCCGCCCTCCACGTCGCCCTGTTCGTCCTGGCGGTCGTCTCGCCCTCCTTCTCCCGGCCCCGCGGGCCCAAGGGCCTGGTCCAGTACGTCAACTTCATCGGCGGGGGCGGAGGCGGGGGGACCGGGGGCGGCCCGGGAGGCGGCGGCGGGACCGTCGTCCCCAAGACCGAGCCCCTGCCGCCGGCGAAGAAGCCGGCCCTGCGCGACCTCACGGTGCCCTCCAAGCTCAAGCCCGAGCCGTCGACCGCGCTGACCCATCCCGTGGACAAGCCCAAGACGGCCAGGAAGGCGCCCGAGAAGCAGACCGCCATCTCCAGGCCCGAGCCGGCCGCGCCGACCGCCGCCGAGGCCGTCAACTCCGCCGCGGCCACGAGCGGCTCCGGCTTCGGCCTGCGCTTCGGCACGGGCGAGGGCGGCGGCGGGGGGGGGACCGGGGGCGGGATCGGCGGCGGCGCGGGCGCCGGCGCGGGCGACCCCTTCGGCATCGCCGCCTTCCCCTTCCAGTTCTACCTCCAGATGATCTCGGACAAGATCACGGCCAACTGGTTCCAGGCGCTCGTCGACCCCGGCGTCGCCGGCCTCCTCCAGACCCAGGTCTATTTCCGCATCTACCGCAACGGCGCGATCTCCGACGTCAAGATCGACGTTTCGAGCGGCGTCGAGTCCTTCGACCTCTCGGCCCGCCGGGCCATCGCCGCCGCGGCGCCCTTCGCCGCCCTCCCGAACGAGTACAACGGCCAGTACCTCGGGATCACCCTCATCTTCGAGCACGCCAAATGAAACATCTCCGAACGATCGTCATCCTTTTCGTCGTCCTCGCCGCCGGGCTCTTCGCCCAGCAGGAGGTCGTCCTCAAGATCAGCGAGGGCATGCCCATGATCCCCCTGGCCCTGCCCGAGTTCGCCGTCCGTCCGGCCTCGGCGGGCGCCCAGGCAGCCGCCCGGGAGATCCGCGACGTCCTGATGGACGACGTCGGGTACACCCGCATCTTCCAGCTCCTGCCGAAGGAGTACTACGGCTACATCCGGCCCCTCGACCCGGACCGGATCTTCTTCAAGGACTGGGACTCGATCCAGGCCCGCCTCCTCGTCACGGGCGAGGTCCGGGAGGAGAACGGGCGCGTCGTCTTCGACGGCAAGATCTACGACGTCAAGAGCGAGCGCTTCATCGTCGGCAAGCGCTACCAGGCCGAGAGGAACGGCCTGCGCCTGGTCGCCCACAAGATGGCCGACGAGCTCCTCAAGCTCCACGGCGAGAAGCCGATCTTCACGACCAAGATCTGCTTCGTCTCCAACCGCGACGGCAACGACGAGATCTACATGATGGACTACGACGGGGCCAACCCGACCCGGATCACCTTCAACAAGATCAAGGACTACATGCCGGCCTGGTCGCCCGACCAGCGGACGATCGCCTTCACCTCCTACCGCGGCACCGGCGCCGGCCTCTACCTGCGCAACATCTACGAGGGCACGGAGACGGCCGTGGCCACGAAGGGGACGAGCTACTCGGCCGCCTTCTCCCCCGACGGCAAGAAGCTGGCCTTCTCGTCCAGCATGGCCGAGGAAGGGAACCACGACATCTTCGTCATGGACCTGGAGACGAAGAAGACGAAGCGGCTGACCTACAACGCGGCCGTCGAGACGGCGCCGTCGTGGTCGCCGACGGGCCGCGAGATCGCCTTCACCACCGACCGCCTCGGCCAAGGCAATCCCCAGATCTACATCATGGACGCCGAGGGCTCCAACGTCCGCAAGGCCAGCTTCGGCGGCAACTATCACGACGCCCCGGCCTGGGCCCCGACGGGCGAGCGCATCGCCTTCGTGTCGCGGGTCGACAACGCCTTCGACATCTACGTCCTGAACCTGCGGACCAACCAGATCTCCAAGATCACCGAGAACAACGTCCGCAACGAGTCGCCGAGCTGGTCGCCGGACGGCCGCCACCTCGTCTTCGCCTCGAACCTGTCGGGCTCGATCCAGGTCTATTCGGTCGATTACGACGGGGCCAACCTGCGCAAGCTGACCGACCGCGGGGAGAACAAGCTGCCCAACTGGACCAACTAGGATATCCTCTCCGTTCGCTGCGGTGAATCTTCACGCCGTCCCGGGGCCTGAAAACGGGACATGTCCTCGCACCCCCCGCCCTCGAGCTCACGTCGACGGCACCCTTGGCCATGAACCTGGCGGTCGTCTCGCCCCGGGGTCTCGACAATTGAAGCCTACGGGTAGCCGAAAGGGGGGAAATCGGCGCAATCGGCCCCGAACGTATTGACACGCCCAGCCTTACAGGGTATAAGGGGGACGGAATGATTCGCCGCGCCTCCGGTCTTGCGGGACCGGGGACGAGTACTTCAGGAGGCTCAATGAAAAGATTCCTCATCTACGCACTCGCCGTCGTCCTCGTCTTCTCGCTGGCCGTGTCCTGCAAGAAGAAGCCCAAGGAGGTCCCGCCGCCGCCCCCGCAGCAGCAGGAACAGCCGGTCGTCGAGAAGGTCGAGGCCCCCGTCGTCCGGGAGCCCCGGCTGACCGAGGAGGAGATGTTCCTCCAGAAATCGCTCGACCAGATCAACAGCGAGAAGCCGCTCGGCTCGGTCTATTTCGACTACGACCGCTCCCTCATCCGCGACGACGCCCGGCCCGTCCTCGACGCCAACGCCGCCTGGATGAAGAAGTTCCGCACGGTCAAGGTCCTCGTCGAAGGGCACTGCGACGAGCGCGGCACCGAGGAGTACAACCTGGCCCTCGGCGAGAAGCGGGCCAAGGCCGCCCAGGACTACCTCCTGTCCCTGGGCGTCGCCTCCGACCGCATCAAGATCATCTCCTACGGCAAGAGCCAGCCCGTCAACCCGGGCCACGACGAGGCGGCCTGGCAGATGAACCGGCGGGCCCAGTTCCTGGTCATCGAGAAGTAAGCCGTGCGCCGGGCGAGCGTCGGGGCCTTCCTGCTGGCCGCCCTGGCCTTGGCCGCGGCCGGGCAGGACAAGAGCAAGAAGGCCTACGAGCTCGTCTATGACGACGTCCAGGTCCTCAAGCAGCAGGTCGACGACCTGCGGGCCCGGCTCGACCGGAACGCCGCCGAGGTCCGGGCCCTCCAGGACCAGGTCAAAGCCCTGGCCGACCTCTTCCGCCAGTCGGCCGCCGGCCAGGCCGAGGTCCTGGAAGGCCTCCGGGCCGTCCCCGCCCAGTACCGCGACCTCCTGCGCAAGCTCGACCAGCTGGCTCTCGACGTCCAGCGGCTGTCCGCCGAGCTGGCCGCCCGCGGGCCCGCGCCGGCCGCGGAGCCGGCCGAGGAGGCCCGGTCCGGCACTCAGGCGCCCGTGAAGACGCCGGCCGAGACGAGGCCCCAGGCCCCGGCCCAGCCCCAGACCGCCGCGCCCGCCCCGCCCCGCGCGCCGGCCGTGTCGCCGCAGGAGGCCTACTCCGTCGCCTACAACGACTACCTCAAGGGCCACTACGACCTGGCCGTCGACGGCTTCCGCCTGTACCGCCAGCAGTTCCCTGCGAGCCCGCTGGCCGACAACGCCCTGTACTGGATCGGGGAGTGCCGCTACAGCCAGCGCAAGTTCGAGGAGGCCATCGACGCCTTCGACGAGCTCATCCAGGCCTATCCCCAGGGGGACAAGGCCGCGGCGGCCCACCTCAAGAAGGGCCTGAGCTTCGTCGAGCTCGGCCGCAAGGCCGAGGCCCTGGCCGCGCTCAAGATCCTGGTCGCCAAGTACCCGCTCGAGGAAGAGGCGCGCATCGCCCAGGACAAGATCCGGGAGCTCGAAGGTAAATGAGAGAGATCAACAGCCTCAACAAAGTCATGCTGATCGGCAACCTGGGCGGCGACCCCGAGATGCGCTACCTGCCCCAGCAGGAGCGCAAGGTCGCCCGCTTCAACATCGCCACCAAGGAGCGCCTGTTCAACCCGAACACGCGCGAGTCGTCCGACCGGACCGAGTGGCACCGCGTCGTCGTCTGGGGCAAGCTGGCCGAGTTCTGCGAGAAGTACCTGAACAAGGGCCGCCAGATCCTCGTCGAGGGCAAGCTCCGGACGAGGGACTGGCAGGACAAGGAGGGGAACAAGCGCCGGACGACCGAGGTCGAGGCCATCAACATCGTCCTCCTCGGCCGCCGCGAAGGCAGCTCCGCGACGTCGACCGACACGACGGACCTGGACGAGGCCCATGGGCGAGGCGCGGGCCGCGGCGCAGCGGCCCCGGCCCAGGCCGGCGACGAGGACTCGGCCCCGTTCGACGACGCCGGCGGCGGCGGCGACGACGACATCCCCTTCTGACCGGTGAGCGACAAACCCGATCCCGAGACCGCGTTCCGCGCCCGCGTCGTCGAGGACGTCCGCCCCTGGGGCAAGTTCCGCCGCTTCCCCCACGAGGGCGCGAGCGGCGTCAAGATCGTCACCGTCGAGCCGGGCGGCCGCCTGTCGCTCCAGTTCCACGAGCGCCGCGACGAGTTCTGGGTCGCCCTCGACCCCGGCCTCGAGGTCACGGTCGGCGAGCGCGTCTGGACGGCCGCCCCGAACGAGGAGATCTTCATCCCCCGCCGGACGCGGCACCGGGCCCGCAATATCGGCGCGAAACCCGCCCGCTTCTTCGAGATCTGGATCGGCGATTCGGCGGAAACCGACATCGTCCGTCTTTCCGACGATTACGACCGGAAGTAGTCCGAAGCCCGGAATATGGCTGCGGATATTCCGCTCCGGTCGGCGGGCAATTCCCGAGCACAGCCGGAGAGAGGGGCCAACAGGGTCGGGAATGGAGCCTATTTCTTCGGGGCTTCGGCGGGCAGGCCGGCCAGGAAGACCTGCGGGTGGCGGAGCAGGATCTCCTCGGTGACGTATTCCTCGATCTCCTGGGCGCCGCGGAGCTTCATCGCCTCCTCGACGATCCGCTCGGCGGTCCTGCACTCGACCGCGCGGAGGGCCTTCTTGATGCGGGGGATGAAGATCGGGTTCATGCTGAAGGCCCGCAGGCCGAAGCCGAGCAGCACGATGGCCCCGAGCGTGTCCGCGGCCATCTCGCCGCAGACGACGACGTCCTTCTCGGCCTTCCGGGCCGCCTGGATGACGCCGCGGATGAGCCGCAGCACGGCCGGGTGGAGCGGCTTGAAGAGGTGGCTGACGAACTCGTTGGACCGGTCGACGGCCAGGAAGTACTGGATGAGGTCGTTCGTCCCGATGCTGACGAAGTCGGCCTCCTTGAGCAGGACGTCGGTCAGGGCCGCGGCGGCCGGGACCTCGATCATGACGCCGAGGGGGATCCCCTCGTCGAAGGCCCGGCCCTCGCGGCGGAGCTCGCGCTTGACGTCCTCGAAGACGGCCTTGACCTCGACGACCTCGTCCACCTCGGTGACCATGGGCAGCAGGACCCGGACGTTCGCCCCTTCGCTGGCCCTGAGGATGGCCCGGAGCTGGACCCGGAACAGGTCCCTGTTGCGGAGCGAGAAGCGGACCGCCCTCAGCCCGAGGGCCGGGTTGGGCTCCTTCTCGATGTTGAGCTGGGGCAGGCTCTTCTCGCCGCCGATGTCGAGCGTCCGGATGGTGACCGGGCGGGGGTGGGCGCCGCGGGCCAGCTTGGAGTAGATCTCGTAGTGGTCCTCCTCGGTCGGGAGCGTCTCCCGCCTGAGGTAGATGAACTCCGAGCGGAACAGCCCCACGCCCTCGGCCCCCATGGCGATCGCCGGCCCGATCTCCTCCGGGAGCTCGATGTTGGCCTGGGGGAAGAAGCGGACCTTGTCCAGGGTCACGGCCTTGAGCGCGGCCGTCTTCTGGAGCTCCCGGCCGTAGACCTCGTACCTCTCCCTCTTGTCCTGGAACTCGCGCCGGACGGCCGTCGTCGGATTGACGATGACCTCGCCGCCCGTGCCGTCGACGATGACGAACTCGCCCTCGCGGACCTGCCGGGAGACGTCGCGCAGGCCGAGCACGGCCGGGATGCCGAGCGAGCGGGCCAGGATGGCCGTGTGGGAGGTCGGGCCGCCCACGTCCAGGGCCACGCCCAGGGTCAGCTCCTTGCTCAGCCGCAGGGCGGCCTCGGACGGCAGGAGCTCGTGGGCGACGAGGATGTGCTCCTTGCGCGGCGTCCGCTCCTTCTCTCTCCGGGCCTCGAGGTTCCGGTAGACGCGGGTCAGGACGTCGGAGACGTCCGAGCGGCGCTGCCGGAAATAGTCGTCGGCCAGGGATTCGAAGAGCCGCTCGTAGCGGATGTTGGTCTTCGACAGGGCCCACTCGGCCCGGGCCCGCTCCTCGCGGATGATGGCCTCGAGGCCGCCGACGAGGGCCGGATCGTCGAGGATGAGCAGGTGGGCCTCGAAGATGAAGGAGCTCTCGCGGCCGAGCTTGTCCGCGACCCCGTCCTTGACCCGGACGAGGTCCTCGCGGGTCCGGTCGAGGGCCTGGCGGAGGCGCTTGAGCTCGTCGGCGACCTGGGCCTCGTCGATGAGCTCCTTGCGCGAGGTGAAGACGACCCGCTTCGGGAGCAGGGCCTCGCCCATGGCGATCCCCGGCGAGACCCCGATGCCGCGAAGCCGCGTCACGTCCATCGCCGGCTCACTCCCTCTCGTCGAAGCGGTTGGCGACGAGCTCGCACAGGGCGGCCATGGCCGCCTCTTCGTCCTTGCCCGCGACGACCAGCCGGATCGCCGTCCCCTGGGTCGCGGCCAGGGTCAGGATGCCGAGGATGCTCTTGCCGTCGATCTCGTCGCCGTTCTTGACGATCCTGACCGAAGAGCCGAAGCGATTGGCCAGGTTGACGAACTTGACCGCGGCCCGGGCGTGCAGGCCGAGCTTGTTGCGGATGGTCACGGTCTTGTCGAGCATGGGGGGGTCACTTGGCCCGGGAGGCCAGCAGGGCGCTGACGAGGTGGATGTTCTTCTTGCCCTGGTCGACGACTTTCTTGGCCACGTCCTTGAGGTTGTTGCTCCGCTGCAGGGAGACGAACTTGATGAGCATGGGCAGGTTGACGCCGGTGACGACCTCGACGTGGTTCTCCTTGTAGAAGCTGAAGCTGAGGTTGGAGGGCGTGCCGCCGAACATGTCGGTGAAGATGGCCACGCCGCTCTTCTGATCGACCCGCTTGAGGCTCTGGTTGATCTTCTTCCTCGAGTCCTCGACGTCGTCGTACCAGCCGATCGAGATGGCCTCGATGTTGGGCGCCTCGCCCAGGATGATGGTCAGGGCGTTCAGCAGCTCCTCGGCCATGCGGCCGTGGCAGACGATGATGCCTCCGATCATGACGCGCTCGCTCTCCCTGCCCAGGCGCTATTGTAGGACATCCCGGCTCATTTATAAAGGTCCCGGTGGTAGGCCCGGGCGTCGTGGCCCCGTTCC
This sequence comes from Acidobacteriota bacterium, assembly GCA_029569255.1. GTDB lineage: Bacteria > Acidobacteriota > Aminicenantia > Aminicenantales > Saccharicenantaceae > RBG-16-66-30. The sequence continues at coordinate 41,535 of JAKQUO010000014.1, forward strand.
CGGAGGTGCCGCGCCAGCTCCTCGGCGACGACGACCGAGCGGTGCTTGCCCCCGGTGCAGCCCACGGCCGCCGCGACCGACGTCTTGCCCTCCCGGGCCAGGCGGGGCAGGACGAAGTCCAGGAAGCCGAAGAGCCGGTCCAGGAACTCCCGCGCCCCCGGCGACCCCAGGACGTGCTTCCGGACGCTCGGCGTCCTGCCGGTCCGCGTCCGCAGGCGGTCGACGTAGAAGGGGTTGGCCAGGAGGCGGGTGTCGAAGACGAAGTCGGCCTCCAGGGGGAGGCCGTGCTTGTAGCCGAAGCTGGTCACGACGACCTGGATCCGCCGCCGTCTCCGGCGGAGGACCCGTTCGGCGACCGTGTCCTTGAGCTGGTAGATGTTGAGCCCCGAGGTGTCGATGACGTCGTCGGCCATCCGGCGGATGCCGAGGAGGCGCCGGCGCTCGAGCCGGACGCCCGCGAGGATGGGCTTCCGCGGGGCCAGCGGGTGGGGCCGGCGGGTCTCGTTGAAGCGCTTGGCCAGGGCCTCGTCGCTGGCGTCGAGGAAGATGAGCCGGACGGGGGCCTTTTTCCGGATCTCGGCCAGGACGGCCGGGAAGTCGGCCAGGAAGCGGGGCTCGCGGATGTCGATGACCAGCGCGGCCCGGTCGATCTCGACCTTCTTCGTCAGCCACATGTCGACGAAGTCGGGGATGAGCTTGGCCGGCAGGTTGTCGATGCAGTAGTAGCCGAAGTCCTCGAGGGCGCGGCTGACCACGGTCTTGCCCGAGCCCGACAGGCCGGTGACGACGAGGAAGCGGTTGTCGCGGGGCGTCTTGGCCATGCCGTCCTCAGGCCAGCGCCCGGTCGAGCCGGCGGATGATCTCGTCCGGGGCGCTGTAGCCCTTCTTCCGGAGGATGTGGACCCGGCAGGCGACCTCGATCAGGGTGGCGATGTTGCGGCCCGGGGCGACCGGGATGGCCAGCTGCGGGATCCTCCGTCCGAGAAGGGCCATGTCGTCGCCGGACTTGAGGCCGAGGCGGTCGACCTCGTAGCCGCGGCGCCATTTCTTCAGCCGGATGACGAGGTCGATCCGGGCCTCGCGGGCGATGGCCCGGGGGCCGAAGATGGCCCGGATGTCGATGATGCCCAGGCCCCGGATCTCCATGAAGTTGCGGCTGAGGGCCGGGGCCGTCCCGACCAGCTCGCCGCGCGGCGTCGCCCGGACCTGGACGACGTCGTCGGCGATGAACCGGTGGCCCCGGGCGATGAGCTCGAGGGAGCTCTCGCTCTTGCCGATGCCGCTGTCGCCGAGGATGAGCGTCCCCAGGCCGAAGATCCTGAGGAGCCCGGCCGAGAGGGTCGTCTGGCCGTCCGGCGGGGCCGGGACGGGCGGGCCCCCGGCCGGACGCTCAGCCACGGGCCCTCTCCTCCTCGGCCCGGAGGACCTTGAGGACGTCGGCCGCCGTCGGCGCCCTGAGCAGCTTCGAGGTCAGCGCCCGGGAGGCCTTGGCCAGGGCCGCGATCGCGGCCAGCAGCCGGAGCCCGGCCGCGGGATTGTCCTCGGGCGAAACGAGCAGGAAGAAGACGTGGGAGAGCTTGCCGTCCACGGCCGCGAAGGAGACCCCTTCGCGGGACAGGCCGAGCAGAAGGACGGGGGCCTTGAGCCCGGCGGCCCGGCAGTGAGGCACGGCGATGCCGTGGCCGATGGCCGTCGTCCCCATGTCCTCCCGCTTGAGGAGCCTTTCGAGGAGGTCGCCGCCGAGGCCGCGCCCCCGGCGGGCGGTCAGGGCGCCGGCCATCTCGCGCAGGGCCCCCTCCCGGTCGCGGGCCTCGAGCCGCGGCAGGACCAGCGTCTCGTCGAGCAGGGCGTGGAGCTTCATTCGGGTTCGACCAGCCCGTAGTGGCCGTCCTTGCGGCGGTAGACGGCGGCCCAGTCTTCCGAGCCCTCGCGCCGGAACAGGAAGACCTCCTTGGCCCTGATGTCGAGCTGGACGATGGCCTCCTCGAGGGACATCGGCTTGAGCGAGAAGAAGGGGCTGCGGACGACGCGCTTCTCCGGCTCGGGCGCGGCCTCGGCGGCCGGGGCCAGGGCCTTCCGTTCCCGGCCGCCGCGGCGCCTCTTCTCCCGCCACTTGGCCCGCTCCTTGCGGATCCTCTTCTCCAGGGTGTCGAAGGCGCGGTCGAGCGACTCCATCATGTCCCGGGTCTCCTCGGCGACGGCCACGCCGCCCCCCCGGGCCTGGACGTGGATCTCGGCCTTGTTCCGGTCCTTCTGGGCGATGAGGACGACGTTGACGGCGAGGACGTCGGCGGCGAGCGTCTTCAGCCGCGACAGCCGCTTCTCGCAGTAGGCCCGGACCTCCGGCGTGAGCGCGGCCCGCCGCGCCGTGTAGTGGACGTTCATGTCTTCTCCTCCAACACCGACTTCCGCTTGCGGATATGCGAGGGCTCGATCCGGAGCTGGTTGCGGTACTTGGCGACCGTCCGCCGGGCGATCGTCAGGCCTTCCCGGGCCAGGAGGTCGCCGATCTCGATGTCGCTCAGGGGCCGGTCCTTGTCCTCGGCCTCGACGAGCCTGCGGATGCGGTCCTTGACCTTGAGCGAGGAGACGTCCTCGCCGCAGCTCCCCTGGAGCGACTTGTGGAAGAAATACTTGAGCGGGAAGACGCCCCGCGGCGTCATCATGTGCTTGTTGGCCACGACGCGGCCGACGGTCGACTCGTGGACGCCGATGTCCTGGGCGATCTCCATCAGGGTCAGCGGCCGGATGTAGTCGATGCCCTTCTCGAAGAACTCCTGCTGCCGCCCGACGATGAAGCGGGCGACCTTGTGGATGGTCTGGTTGCGCTGGTCGAGGCTGCGCATGAACCAGAGGGCCTTCTTCAGGCGGTCCTTCAGGAAGTGGTAGGCCTCGGGCTGGCCCTCGGCCGCCTCGGCCAGGAGCCGGCGGTAGTAGCCGCTGACGCGGAGGCGCGGCAGGCCCTCCTCGTTGAGCTCGACCTTCCACTCGTCCCCTTCCTTGACGACGAAGATGTCGGGGACGACGTAGGTCGTCCGCTCCTCGGAGTACTTCCGGCCCGGCGTCGGGTCGAGGGTCTTCAGGAGGTCGATGCGCTCCCGGACCTCGGGGAGCGAGATCCCGAGGAGGCGGGCCAGCTGGGCGTAATCCGACCGCTCCAGGAGCGGCAGGTGCCGGGCCACGATCGTCCGGACGACCTCGTCCTGGACCTGGAGCTGGTCCATCTGGGCCAGGAGGGCCTCGCCGAGGTCGCGGCTGCCGCACCCGACCGGGTCGAAGGCCTTGATCTTGTCCCTGAGCTCGTCGATCTTCTCGGGCGTCGTCCGGTTCAGGCGGGCCAGCTCCTCGACCGTCGAGCTGAGGTAGCCGTTCTCGTCGATGTCGCCGATGATCCTCTCCGCGAGCTCCCGGTCCTCGGGGTCGAAGAAGGCCAGCGAGGCCTGCCAGTTCAGGTGGTCCCAGAGCGTGGCCGTCCGGGAGATCGTGTTCTCGAGCGACGCAGCCTCCCGGGTCTCGGAGAAGTGGGGCCGGAAGCCCTCGTCGAGGTACTCGTGGAACTCGGCCAGGACGTTGTCGGCTCCGGCCTCCCCGGCCAGCTTGGGCTCGGTCGATACGAGGCTCAGGCCCTCGAGGAGGCCGTCCTTGTTCCGGACCCCGGCCTCCTCGGCGGCCCGGGTCTCGCTGTCCCTGGCCCGGCGCTCCGGCTGCTCGTCCTCGATCTCGATCATCGGGTTCTGGACCGCCTCCTGGTCGATGACCTCGATGAGCTCGAGGTTGGTCAGGGGCAGGAGCTTGATGGCCTGCTGGAGGGCCGGGGCCAGGATGAGCTTCTGGGCCTGCCTCTGGTCGAGCCGTTGCTTCAGCGTCATCGCTCCCGTTCCCTCGCCGTTAAAGACGGAACCCGTCGCCCAAATATCTCTTCCGGACCTCTCCGGAGGAGACGATCTCCCCGGGCCTCCCCTCCGCGAGGACGCGGCCGGCCTCGAGGATGTAGGCCCGGTCGGTGACGGACAGCGCTTCTCGGACCGCGTGGTCGGTCAAAAGGACGCCCACGCCCTTCTCCCTGAGCCTCCGGATGATCGCCTGGAGGTCGCGGACCGACAGGGGATCGATCCCCGTGAACGGCTCGTCGAGCAGGACGAAACGGGGGTCCATGGCCATGGCCCGGGCGATCTCCAGGCGGCGCCGCTCGCCGCCCGAAAGGGTCAGGGCCTTGGCCCCGGCCAGCTTCTCCAGCCCGAACTCCTCGAGGGCCGCGGCGGCGCGGGCCGCCCGGGCCGCCGCCCCGGGCATCCGGGTCTCCAGGACGGCCAGCAGGTTCTCGGCCACGGTCAGCTTCCGGAAGGCCGACGGTTCCTGGGGGAGCAGGACCAGGCCCTTGCGCGCTCTCAGGTACATCGGACAGGAGGTGATGTCCTCGTCGCCCAGGAAGACGCGGCCCCCGTCGAGGGGAATGAGCCCCAGGATCATGGAGAAGGTGGTCGTCTTGCCGGCGCCGTTCGGCCCCAGCAGACCGACGATCTCCCCCTCTTCGACCCTGATCGAGACCCTGTCGACGGCCTTCTTGCGGCCGAAGCTCCTCTCCAGGTCGACCGCTCTCAGGGAACCTTTCATGGCTCACGACTTGATGACGGTCGTCGTTCGACCCGGTCCCTCATTCTCGAGCAGGATTCTATCATCGGCCAGGTCGAAAGTCAATCGCGCCCCCCTGGCGGAGCCGCCCTTGCCGTCGGTCAGGACGGGGCCCCCGGTGAGGACGAGGCGGCCCGTCCGGGGGTCGTAGGACGCGGCCTCCGCCCGGCCCGAGTAGGCGCCCTTGGTGACGGTGACCCCGCCGGCCGCGGCGACCGAGGCGACGGCCCGGCCCTCCGGGGCGAGGACGGCCGAAACGGACCCGGCCGCGAGGCCCGCCTCCTCCAGGCGAAGGAACGCCTCCGGCGACACGAGCAGGGCCCTCGTCTCGGAACTGAAGACCAGCTCCCGCCCGCCGAGCTCGATCCGGCGCTCCCGGCCGCCGGGGCCCTCGATCAGGCTCAGCCCGGCGACGACGCCGCGCCGGGCCCGCATCCCGCCTCCGGCCGCCTCGAACTCGATCTCCGCCGCCCTGATGAAGTCCGTCCGGCTGCGCGCTTCGACGTTCCCCTCGAACAGGACGGGGGCCCCGGCCGGCCCGAAGGCGGCGCGGTCCGCCCGGACGGAAATGCTCGCCGCGTCGGCGAATATCCCCGGCCCCGGGCCGCCTTGGCCCGGCCTCAGCTCGCAGCGGACGTCGCCTGAGGCGGCGAGGTCGTCCGCTCCGGGCCCTCCGACGATCTCGCCGGCTTCGACGCGGGCTTCGGCGGACGAGGCGACGGCGCGGCCGCCCCGGACCCGGACGACCCCGGCCGCGGGGTCGAATTCGGCCCGGTCCCCTTCGACCGACCGGCCGGGCCCGTCGCCGCCGCCCAAGCCCGCCGAGATCCCGCCGGAAGCCGACCAGCCCGGCGGCCCGCCTTCTCCGTCGACCGTCAGGCTCAGAACGGACGCCGTCAGCCCCATGGCGAGCCCGGGCAAGGACCTCGAGGACAGCCTGACGTCCCCCGCGGCCTCGATGGACCCGACCGAGAACGGCCGGCCGGAAAAAGCGAGCGCGATCCTGTCCGCGCCGATCTCGCCCGTCCTTCTGTCGCCCGGCCCGGCCGCCGCGAGAACGACCAGGGCCCCGCCCTCCAGGACCGCCGAGGCGAGGGCGGCTTCGTCCGGGGTCCCGGCGAAGACGGCGCTCCCGGCGGCGCCGCGGAAGCCGCGGCCGCGCATCTCGACCGGGCCTTCCGCCCGGCCGCGCTGTTCGCGGCGGGAATAGCTCAAGGTTCCGCCGGAGACGGACAGGGCCTTGGCGCCCCCGTCGCCCGCCGTCCATTCGAAATGGAAGCCGCCGCCGAGCCGGACCTCGTCGGCGGACCCGTCGTACGAGACCTCCGGCGCGGACCCGCTCCAGGCGCGCGACGCGAAGCGGCCGCCCGCCGCCGTCTCGAACAGGCCGGCCGCCCTGTCGTATTCGAACGCCTCTCCCTCGAGGGCGACGTCGCCCGCTTCGACGCGGACGCCGCCCCGGACCGAGAAGCGGTCGGACCCGGGGGCGTAGGCGACCTCGCCGGCCGTCAGCCGCGAGACGGTCTCGCCGTTCCCGCCGAAATAGACGGCCTCGACCGAGCCCGTCAGGCGGTTCAGCCCGTCCGGCCCCCGGAAGAAGACGTCGCCCCGGATGTCCGCGACCAATCGCCCGGCCTCGTACTCCTCGTGCCGGACGCGCTCCTTGCGGTCGACGGCGCGGTCCCGGGGCGGAGGGGCCTCGACCGGGGCCCGCGGCGGCTGAGCCCCGCGCCGCCCGGCCAGGCGGACGGCCACGGCCGCGGCCACGGCGACGAGGACGGCCGCCGCGGCGACGGCGGCGAACCTCGCCGGCCCGGACGCTCTCTGCGCGCTCATCGCCTCAAACCCTCAGGTCTTCGACGGACAGGCTCGTCCGGACCTCGCCCATGTACTCGTCCCGGGCCAGCGAGAAGGCCAGCGCGGCCCGGCCGCCGCGGCGCAGGGCGTGCCGCCAGTCGGCCTTGCCCCAGCCGAGGGCGTCCAGGACCCGGCCGTCCTGGCGGGCCGGGAACTTCACGTGCTTGCCCTTCAGGACCCGGGGCTCTCCGGCGACCTCGACGCCCTCGGCGACGAACAGGGGCTTGGGGTTGCCGACGCCGAAGGGCGCCAGCCGGGCGTAGACGTCGAGGAAGCGGTCGTCGATCTCGGCGAAGCCGAGCGGCCCGTCGATCCGGACCTTGCGGGTCAGGTCGTCCCCGGAGATGCGGGCCTCGGCCAGCAGGTTCAGGTCCGCCCGGAAGGCGGGCATGCCGTCGACGGGCAGGGTGCAGCCCACGGCCAGCCTGTGCCCGCCGTAGCTGCGGAAATGGCCCCGGCAGGCGTCGAGGAGGTCGATGAGCGGCACTTCGGAGACGCTCCGGCCGGAGCCGACGGCCTTGCCGTCGTCGTAGGCGAACAGGATGACGGGCCGGTGGAAGCGGTCCTTGAGCTTGGAGGCGACGATGCCGATGACGCCCCGGTGCCATTCGGCCGAGCCCAGGACGAGGCACTTGTATTTCCGGTCGAGGCCGCGGCTCTCGACCCGCTCGCAGGCCTCGGCGAAGATGCGCTCCTCGGTCCTCTGGCGCCGGGAGTTGAGGTCGTCGAGCTTCCGGACGAGGTCCGCCGTCTCGGCCGCGTCCTCGGAGAAGAACAGCCGGACGGCGAGGTCGGTCATGCCCATCCGGCCCGCGGCGTTGATGCGCGGCCCGATGCGGAAGCCCAGGTCGCCCTCGGAGATGTCGCGGCGGCCGAGCCCGCAGGCCTCGATGAGGCCCCGCAGGCCGGGGTTGGCGACCTCGCGCAGGCCCTTGAGGCCGTGCTTGACGAACAGCCGGTTCTCGCCCTTGAGCTCGGCCACGTCGGCCACGGTCCCGATGGCGACGAGCTTCATGTAGTGGGGCAGGCCGGCGCCCCTCCCGGCCCGCTCGAGCAGGGCCTGGATGAGCTTGAAGACGACGCCGACGCCGGCCAGGCCGCGGTCCGGGTAGCCCGCGTCGGCCCGCACGGGGTCGAGGACGGCCACGGCGTCGGGCAGGGCCTCGCCGGGCCGGTGGTGGTCGGTGACGACGACGTCGATGCCCTTCTCCCGGGCCCCGGCCGTGAACTCGACGGCCTTGACGCCGCAGTCGACGCTGATGACGAGCGAGGCGCCCCGCTCGACCGGGACGCGGACGTGCTCGGCCTTGATGCCGTAGCCCTCGGTCAGGCGCTCCGGGATGAAGTGGTCGACGTCGGCGCCCAGGGAGGTCAGGGCCTTCTTCAGCATGACCGTCGACAGGACGCCGTCGACGTCGTAGTCGCCGAAGACGAGGATCTTCTCGCGCCGCTCGATCGCCGCCGCGACGCGCTCGACGGCCCGGTCCATGTCTTTCATCAGATAGGGGTCGTGGAGGCCCTCGAGCCCGCCGTGGAGGAAGGCCCGGGCCGCGTCCGGGGTCAGGACCTTGCGGTTGACGAGCACCCGGGCGATGGCCGGCGGGATGGCCAGGGCCGCGGCCAGGGCGTCCGCCTCGGGGCGCGGCGGGCTGACGACCCAGGCGGCGGCGTTCATGGCGCCCCTCACTCTAGCATAGAAGGGGACCCGGCTCAACCGCGGCTCAACCGCGGCCATTGACAATTAAACCTCTGAAAAATAAAATGTTAAGGCCATGATCGGACGCCTGAGGCTGAAGCTGGCCCGGACCCGCGAGGCCTTCCGCCGGGTCGAGGGCCTCTTCCGCTCCGGCAAGCGGCGCGACGAGATCCTCGACGGCCTCGAGGAGGCCCTCCTCCTGGCCGACGTCGGGGTCACGGCCTCGGGCCGGGTCCTCGAGGCCCTCCGGGCCGGCACCCGCAAGGACGCCGGCGAGGCCGAGCTCGAGCGCGCCCTCAAGGCCGAGCTCGAGCGCCTCCTCACGCCCGGGCCCGACGGCCGGCCCGCCGCCCCGGCGGCCATCCTCATGGTCGGCGCCAACGGCGGCGGCAAGACGACCTCGGCGGCCAAGCTGGCCGCGAAGTTCAAGGGCGAGGGGAAGGCCGTCGTCCTGGCCGCGGCCGACACGTTCCGGGCCGCCGCCCAGGAGCAGCTGGCCGTGTGGGGCGAGCGCCTGGGCGTCCCCGTCTTCAAGGGCTCCTACGGGGCCGACCCGGCCGCCGTCGTCTTCGACGCCGTCCGGGCCTTCAAGGCCCGGCGCGGCGACGTCCTCATCGTCGACACGGCCGGCCGCGTCCACACCAACACGAACCTCATGAACGAGCTCGAAAAGGTCCGCCGCGTCGCCGTCCGCGAGCTCGCCGGGGCCCGGGTCGAGTCGTTCCTCGTCCTCGACGCCACGGTCGGGCAGAACGCCGTCCTCCAGGCCCGCGAGTTCCTCAGGTTCTCGGGCCTCGGCGGCGTCGTCCTGACCAAGCTCGACGGCACGGCCAAGGGCGGGGCGGCCGTGGCCGTCGCCGCCGAGCTCGGCCTGCCCATCAAGTACATCGGCGTCGGCGAGGCCGAGGACGACCTCGTCGAGTTCTCGCCGCATGACTTCGTCGAGGCCCTGCTCTCATGACCGGCCCCGGCGACCGCGCCTGGATGGAGATGGCCTACGGCCTGGCCGCGAAGGGCCGCGGCCGGACGAGCCCCAACCCGCTCGTCGGCGCGGTCGTCGTCCGCGGCGGCGCCGTCGCCGGGACCGGCTATCACGAGCGGGCCGGCGGCCCGCACGCCGAGGTCGTCGCCCTCGGCCGGGCCGGGCGCCGGGCCAAGGGCGCGACGCTCTACCTGACCCTCGAGCCCTGCGTCCACTGGGGCCGGACGCCGCCCTGCGCCGACGCGGTCCTGGCCGCCGGCCTCGGCCGGGTCGTCATTTCGGCCCTCGACCCGAACCCGCTCGTCGACGGCCGGGGCGTCCGGCGTCTCGAGCGGGCCGGCCTCCGCGTCTCGACCGGCCTCCTGGCCGAGCGGAACGCCGTCCTCAACGAGGCGCCCATCAAGCACATCACCCGCCGGGTCCCCTTCGTCACGCTCAAGGCGGCCCTGACCGCCGACGGCAAGATCGCCTGCCGGACCGGCGACGCGCGCTGGATCTCCGGTCCGGCGACGCGCGACTACGTCCACCTCCTGCGCGGCGAGCAGGACGCGATCATGATCGGCGCGGGGACGCTCCTCGCCGACGACCCGCTGCTGACGGTCCGCCACCCGCTCTGGCCCGGGAAGAAGGCCGTCCGCGTCGTCCTCGACGGCCGGCTCCGCTTCCCGCCCGGGGCCCGGATGCTGGCAGCCCGCGGCGGCGGGCCCGTCCTCGTCTTCGCCGGCCGCGGCGCGCCCCGCGACAATGCCCGCGCCCTCAAGGGCCGCGGGGCCGAGGTCGTCCTCCCGCCCGAAGGCTCGGCCGCCTGGACGCTCGACCTCGTCCTGGCCGAGCTCGGCCGGCGCCAGGTCGCCGCCCTGCTCGTCGAGGGCGGCGGACGCCTGTTCACCTCCTTCGTCGAAGCGGGGCTGGCCGACAAGGCCGTCCTGACGATCGCGCCCCGCCTCGTCGGCGGCGCCGCGGCGCCCGGCCTCCTCGGCGGCGAGGGCGCCGCGAGCGTCGCCTCGGCCTGGCCCCTCCGCCGGGCCCGGACCTTCGCCCTCGGCGAAGACATCGTCCTGGAAGGATACCTTTGATGTTCACGGGCATCATCGCGGGCCGCGGCGTCTTCCGCGGCTACCGCCGGGGCCGGACGGCGCTTCTCGTCGAGGCCCCGGCCCTCGCGGCCGATCTGTCCCCCGGCGACAGCCTGGCCGTCGACGGCGTCTGCCTGACCGTCGCCGCCAAGGAGCGGGCGGGGGTCCTGTTCGACCTGTCGCGGGAGACGCTCGAGCGGACGACCCTCGGCGCCCTCGGGCCCGGCGCCGTCCTCAACCTCGAGCCGGCCCTGACGCTCCAAACGCCGCTCGGCGGGCACCTGGTCAGCGGCCACGTCGACGCCGTCGGCCGGGTCCTAAGGGCCTCCGCCCGGCCGCCGGGCAAGCGCCTGGCCGTGGCCTTCCCGGCCGCCCTCCGCCCCTATCTCGTCCCGAAGGGCTCGGTCGCCGTGTCCGGGGTCAGCCTGACCGTCGCCGCCCTCGGCCCGTCCTCGTTCGAGGCCGAGCTCGTCCCGCTGACGCTCGAGGCGACCAACCTCGGCCTCCTCCGGGCCGGGTCGAATGTCAACCTCGAGTGTGACATGATCGGGAAATACGTGTATAATCAACTGTCCCAAGTACGGAAGACGGGCTGAGAGAGGCCCGCGAAAGCCCCATGGACGAAAAGAGCGCGACCGTTCCCGTCGAGACCGCCGTCGAGGCCGTCCGGGCCGGGCGGATGATCATCATCGTCGACGACGAGGACCGCGAGAACGAGGGCGACCTCATGGTCGCGGCCGAGAAGGCCACGCCCGAGACCATCAACTTCATGGCCCGCCACGGCCGCGGCCTCATCTGCCTGCCCCTGACCCGCGAGCGGCTGGAGGAGCTCCGGCTGCCGCTCATGGTCAACGAGAACACGGCCCGGTTCCAGACGGCCTTCACCGTCTCGATCGACGCCAAGCACGGCGTCACGACCGGCATCTCGGCCCACGACCGGGCCCGGACCGTCCTGGCCGCGGTCGACCCGGCGACGAGGCCGGACGACCTGGCCCGGCCCGGGCACGTCTTCCCGCTCCAGGCCGCCGCCGGCGGGGTCCTGTCGCGGGCCGGCCAGACCGAGGCCGCCGTGGACCTGGCCCGCATGGCCGGGCTCATCCCCGCCGGCGTCATCTGCGAGATCATGAACGAGGACGGCACGATGGCCCGCCGGCCCCAGCTCGAGGAGATGGGCCGCCGCTTCGGGATCCCCATCCTGACCATCGCCGACCTCATCCGCCACCGCATGCGCCACGAGACCTTCGTCCGCAAGATCGAGGAGACGGACCTGCCGACGGCGCACGGCCGTTTCCGCGTCCACGTCTACGAGGACACGATCCGGGGCGACCACCACGTCGCCCTGGTCAAGGGCGAGGTCGGCGGCGGCGACCCGGTCCTCGTCCGGGCCCACTCGCAGTGCCTGACCGGCGACACCTTCGGCTCGGTCCGCTGCGACTGCGGCGACCAGCTCCGCCTGTCGATGGAGATGATCGAGAAGGAGGGCCGGGGCGTCGTCCTGTACATCCTGAACCACGAGGGCCGGGGCATCGGCCTGGTCAACAAGATCCGGGCCTACGCCCTCCAGGACCAGGGCGCGGACACGGTCGAGGCCAACCGCAGGCTGGGCTTCCTGCCCGACCAGCGCGACTACGGCATCGGCGCCCAGATCCTCGTCGCCCTCGGCGTCCGCCGCCTCCGCCTCATCACCAACAACCCCCGGAAGTTCGTCGGCCTGACCGGCTACGGCCTGGAGATCGTCGAGCGCGTCGCGATCGAGGTCCCGCCGAACGCCTGCAACCTCCGCTACCTCAAGACCAAGAAAGAGAAGATGGGGCACATCCTGGACCTGGTCTGAGGATGGAAGGGCGCCGTTCCCCCGAAGCCGCGGGCCTGTCGCCCGTCTGCGCCGCGTTCGCGCTGAAGCTCGGCCGGACCCCCGACCGCGCGGCCCGGCGGCGCATCCTGGCCGCCTGCGCCAAGGTCGACCGGCCCTGGGTCGAAGAGCTGATGTGGGAGGCGCTGGCCGACCCCAGCGAGGCCGTCCGGGCCTTCGCGGCCGCGGAGCTCGGCCGGCGCCCGTCGCTCCGGCTCGATCTCGCCGCCCGTCGGCTCCGCCTGCCGCCCTGGTTCGCCCGCAGCGCGGCCCTGGGGATCGTCGGGGCCAAGCGGGCCGCGGCGGCCGGCCCGGAGGTCGCGCGGGCCGCCGGCGACGCCAACGCCGACGTCCGCCGGGCCGCGGCCCGGGCCCTCGGCGAGCTCGGGGGCGAGGAAGCGCTCCGCGTCCTGGTCCGGCTGAAGAAGGACCCCAACCCCTACGTCAGGGCGGCGGCCGAGGCCGCCATCGGGAAGACGAGCGGCGTCCGCTTCATCTGAGCGGCGTCAGCTGGCGTAGCGGGTGTCGGAGCAGGCCTGGCAACAGAGGGGGTTCGAAGTGCAGTTGCTCTTGTGGTTGTAGGGCGCGACCGGAGGGGCGGTCGTGTGCTTGCAGTGGCACAGCAGCGTTTCCTCCGGACGCCCCTTGAAGAGGACGATGAGCTCCGGGGTCCGCCATTCCTTTTTCATGGCCTTCGGTCCTCCTAAAGCGCTTCCTTAAGAATATCTTAAGCCGGCCGGCCGGAAAAGTCAACCGTATTTCAGGCCCTCCGCCCGGGCCTCCGCGACCCGGCAGAACGCCTCGACGGGGGAATCGAGCTCGCCCGTCTCGAGATAGGCGTGGGCCGGGCACCAGAGGCAGAGGTTGACGACGGGGCACTTGGCGCATTTCTCCAGGAACTCGGGCCGGTCGGAGGTCCGGGTCAGGCGCCGCGGCAGGAACTCGTTCCAGGCCTCGGCCAGGCCGCCCTTCCTGAGGTCGAACAGGAAATCGGGATGGTGGAGGGAGAGGCAGGGCCGGAAGAGCCCCTCCGGGCCGACGACGAAGCTCCGCTGGCCGACGCCGCAGCGGAAGATGTGGCGGCAGTCCGGGACCGGGGCGCCGCCGGGCGGCCCGGGCGCCGGGAGCTCGCCGCAGGCGTCCCGGAGCGCCCCGAAGCGCTCGGGGTCGCTCCGCTCCAGCCGGGCCACCTCCCGACCGCTGAGCCGCTCGGCCCGGATGAGGGCATTGCGGGCCTCGTCGCGGTCGAAGCGCAGGTGGAGGTGGGGATCGAAGCGGTAGTAGTCCTTGGTCCGGCGGCGGCAGAAGTCGCCGATGGCCGCGAGCTCGTGCTTGTTCGAGCGCAGGGCCATGGCCTTGAGGCGCAGGGGCAGGCCGGCGCCGAGGAGGCGGGCCAGGCCGCGCTGGAAGGCCTCGAACGAGCCCGGCGTCCGGGTCACCCGCTCGTAGGTCTCCCGGGTGTTGCCGTAGACCGTCACCTCGATCTCCCGGGGCGGGAACTTCTTGAAGAAGCGGATGTGCTCGGCGGAGACGAGCGTCGCGTTGGTGAACAGCGACAGGACCAGGCCCTTGCCGGCGAGGGCCCGGTAGATGTCGAAGAAGTCCTTGCGGAGCAGCGGCTCACCGCCGGTGATGAGGCACCAGACGGCGCCGAGGTCCGCGGCCTCGCGGCCGATCCGGCCGATCTCCCCGGCGCCGAGCTCGCGCCGGCGGGCCTTCCGGTCCCCGGCCGGGAGGTTGATGTAGCAGTGGCGGCAGTCGAGGTTGCAGCGGGCCGTCACTTCGAGGTCGAAGCTGAAGACGGCCCGGCCGGCGGCCATCTTGTCCCAGAGCCCGAACTCGGCCAGGGGCCGGCGGGCGACGAACGGCCCGTTCACGCGCCGCCTCCCCGCGCCGGCCGGCGGAGCGCCCGCCGCAGCCGGCGCGCCAGGCGGGTGTACCACGAGGTCCGCGACAGCCGGGCCGCGGCGGCGGCCAGGACGGCCGGGCCGGGCCGGCGCGGCCGGCCGCCGCGCTCGATCCCGACGACCAGGCCCAGGACCGCATCGGGGCCGACGGCCGGGTCGGCGCCGAGGGCGTTGTCGCCCTTGAGGACGAAGCGCCCGGCCGCGGCCTCGACGACCCGATGGACGCGCAGGCCGCCTGTCTCCGGATGGACGAAGGCGACGATGTCGCCCGGCCTCGGACCGCGGCCGGCGAAGGGGGCGACGGTGAGCACGTCGCCGTCGCGGATGGCCGGGAACATGCTCTCGCCCCGGGCCTCGAAGCGGAAGGGCCGGCCCTTCTCCAGGACCGCCCCCATCAGCCCGGCCAGGGGCCCGGCCGCGAGCGGCAGGCCGCCGCCCTGGTCGGCGCGGGGGCGGGGCGTTCTGGCCATGGCGCTCAGCCGGCGGCGACGATCATCCTCCGGTCGAGGAGCTCCTGGGCGAGGCCGACGACGTCCGCCTCGACGGCGCCGGCCGGGGCGTCGTATTCGTCCAGGAGCTCCCGGACGACGGCGGCCAGCGGCCTCGTTCCGTCGAGCCTGGCCCAGACGGCCCGGGCCGTCGCGTTGAGCGTGAACAGCTCGTCCTCGATGTCGCCGATCCCCGACGTCAGGGGCACGATGACGATCTCGCCCTCGATCTCCCGGACGACGACGTCCCCGGAAGGCCGGTAGGCCTTGCCGAGATCGATCCTGTCGGTCATGGTCTTCTCCTCCGTTTCGCCCGTTCCGCGCCGTCGGCGACGGTCCAGGCCTTCTCCCCGGGCGCGAGAAGCCCGGCGGCGACGGCCTGGGCGTGGGCGATGCCGCAAAAATACTCGACCGGCGTGTCCAGGGTGCCGTGCTCGGCCCAGGACTTGGCCGGGCACTGCTCGCAGAGGCCCCTGAGGAAGCACCGCCCGCAGCGCTCGAGATAGGCCGGGTCGGTCGCGCGAAGCTCCCGGACGCGCGGCAGGAACCCGGTCACGGCCTCCCGGAGCGAGCCGGCGCCGAGGTCGCAGACCGTGCCGGGATGGCGCAGGGGCAGGCAGTGCTGGAGCCGGCCGTAGGCGTCGACCGCGGCCGACCTTCCCTCCGGCAGGCAGTGGAACAGCCGGTCGCCGCCGCCCCCGCCGGAGCGGGCGCAGAAGCCGCGCCACTCGTCGAGGACGGCCTCGCCGCGGCGCCGGGCGACCCGGACGAACTCGTCGCCGCTTATCCTGAGGCCGGCGATGAGGGCGTTCTTCGCGCCGTCGCGGCGCGACCTCAGGTCGAAGAGCAGGGCCGACGGGGGCGGGTCCGGCGAGCCCGTGACCTGGGCCGCCCAGGCCTCGAGCTCGTCCAACTCGCGGCGCGTCGGCGGGAGATAGGCGCCCTTGAGCGCGACGGGCACGCCGTGCTCCCGGAGCAGGCCGAGGCCGCGGCGGAAGGCGGCGAAGGAGCCGGGCGCCCGGGTGACCGCCTCGTAGCTCTCCGCGGCCATGCCGTAGGCGGAGACCTCGACCGCCTCGAGCGGCGGCACGTCGCGCAGAAGGCGGGCCAGGCGCGGCGTCACCAGGGTCGCGTTGGTGAAGAGCATCACCCGCAGCCCCAGCCCGCGGGCGCCGCGATAGACCGCTTCGAAGTCGTCCCGGAGGAGCGGCTCGCCGCCGGTGAAGCGGACGACCAGGCAGCCCAGGTCCGCGGCCTGCTTCAGGAGGTCCAGCCAGGCGCCGGCGGTCCATTCGCGGGCCCGGGCGCCGGCGTCGCCGGCCGGCCGGTTGACCGAGCAGTGCAGGCAGTCGTTGCCGCAGCGCTCGGTCAGCTCGATGTCGAGCCGGGCCAGCCGGGGCCGGGACGAGGCCCACAGCCCGTCCCGTCCCGACGGGACCTTGCGGACGTAGGGCCCGGCCCGACCGGTCATCGCGGCGACTCCGGCAGCCCGGCGAGGAGGTCGACGACGGCCCCGCTCAGGTCGAAGCGGAGGTCGTAGAAGGGGACCTCGCGGACGACGGCCCCGGCCACGGCCAAGGCCTTCTCCCACCAGCCGGCCGAGACGAGCGGCCGGACGAGCCGGGGCAGGAAGTCCCGGAGGACGGCCCGGGCGTCGCCGATCCTGTCGGCGCGGTTCAGGTCCGCCTGGCGCAGGAAGAACACGGCCCGCAGCGGGGCCGAGCCCGGCGAGACGCGGTCGATCTCGCCGTGGTTCCAGGTGCCGTGGACGCGGAAGCCCTCCGGCGACGCGCGGACGACGACCCGGTCGTCGCAGAGGACCCTGGCCCTTTCGCCGATCAGCTTGACGATGGTCGATTTGCCCGCCTCCGACGGCCCGGCGAAGAGGAGGCCGCGGCCGTCCCAGTCGACCGCGGCGGCGTGGACGAAGACGCCGCCGAAGGCCGGCAGGGCCCGGGCCAGGACGATCTGGTCGGACGGGAGCAGGGCCAGCGAATCGTGGCCGCCCCGGCGGAAGAGCTCGTCCGAGGGGCTGAAGACGCGGCCGCGCGTGTGCCCGTCGTCGAAGACCATGACCCGGTGCACCGTGCGGTCGTCGCCGGGCCCGATCATCAGGTAGATCCACGACCGGCCCTTGCGGTGGACGGCCCAGGGCGGGCGCCGGCGGACCTCGCGTCCGAGGTCGGTCCCGGCCAAGTCGGGCAGGGCGAAGTGATGGCGGAGGACGATATCGGCGGGCCCGTCGCCGTCCGCCCGGAAGGCCTCGAACTTGGGGGCGAACGTGGCGTCGTCGATGGGCCGGTCGGCCTCGACGTCGACGGCCAGGCCGGCGACGCGGAAGCGGCGGCGGTGGCCGCGCCGCCACTCCTCGCGGGCCCTTCGCGTCTCCCGGGCGACGGCGCAGAGGTGCTCGATCGGGGCCGAATGGTCGCCGGTCTCGAGATAGGCGTAGACCGGGCACCACCGGCAGTCGGACCGCAGCTCGCAGGAGCCGCAGCCGTCCAGGTAAGCCGGCGACGGCGGGACGGCCGAGGCCAGGCGCGGCAGCCGTTCCTCCCAGGCTTCGGCGAAGGCCGTCGCGCGGAGGTCGACGCGCAGCGCCGGGTCCTTGACGAACGAGCAGAAGCTCATCCGGCCGTAGGGATCGACATGGAAGTCGCGGCGCCCGGCCAGGCAGGCGGCGTAGAGGCCGTCCGGCCCGGGCGGGGGGCAGCCGGTCCGGGCGTCCTCCTCGATGAGCGGCGGGCCGCCGGCCCCGGCCTGGTCGAGGGCCACGATCGCGGCCGGGTCGAGGCGCTCGGCGGCGATCTCGGCGTTCTTGACCGGGTCGCCGGAGGCGGAGAGATAGAGCCAGGTCGCGCCGAGCCTCCAGCTCGGGCTCCAGGACAGGGCCAGGCGGACCATGGCCTCGTACTCGCCGATGTTGGTCCTCAGGGGGACGATCTGGACGGTGAAGGCGGCGCCCGCTTCCCTGAGATAGGCGACGCCGCGGCCGAGCGCCTTGAAGGACCCGGGCCGCCGGGTGACGGCGTCGTGGACGGCGGCCGTGGCCCCGTAGAGGGCGACGAGCGTCGTGCCCCGGCGGCGCAGCATCCGGGCGATCGGCGGCGTGATCAGCGTCCCGTTGGTGTTCAGCGTGTACCAGGCCGCGCGCGCCGTCATGTGGTCGAAGATCTCGGCGAAGTCGGGCCGGAGCATGGGCTCGCCGCCCGAGACGGCCCACTCCCGGCAGCCCAGGGCCCGGGCCTCGTCGACGATGCGCCGGACCTCGTCCGTCGAGAGCTCCGCGGCCGCCTCCTCCGCGCCGGGGGCGAGGCGGAGCCAGCAGTGGCGGCAGTCGTTGGGACAGCGGTAGGTCAGGTCGAACGTCCCGAGCAGGGGCGCCCGGGGCAGGCTCTCGACCTCTCTGCGGACGACGAAACGGCTCATGGGCATAGCTGTCGGCACCCGGAGGGACCTCTCCTCACGGCCCGTCCGCCCCCATGCTAAACGGCCCGCCGGGCCGCGGGCATGGCCGGGGCCGGGGAATCCGGGGGTGATTTCCGGCCCCCCGCCCTCCCCGCCGGAGGGGAGGGCGGGCGCCCCGCCTCACCCCTCGCTCCGGACCGGGGCGTCCCTCCGCGACTCGAGGACGAAGGTCACCGGGCCGTCGTTGAGGATGTGGACGTCCATCAGCGCCTGGAAGACGCCCGTTTCGACGGTCACGCCGAGGGCCTCGAGGACGCCGACGAAATAGCGGAAGAGCTCGGCCGCCCGGGCCGGTTCCTCGGCCCCGTCGAAGCTCGGCCGGCGGCCCTTGCGGACGGAGCCGGCCAGCGTGAACTGGGAGACGGCCAGGACCTCGCCGCCGACGTCGGCGAGCGAGCGGTTCATCCTGCCTTCGTCGTCGGGGAAGACGCGGAGCCCGACGGCCTTGCGGGCCAGGGCCTCGGCGTCGGCCTCGCCGTCGCCCTTCTCGACGCCGACGAGAAGGCAAAGCCCCCGGCCGATGCGCCCGGCCGTCCGTCCCTCGACGTCGACGCGGGCCTCCTTCACTCTCTGGAGGACGATCCTCACGGGACACTCTCCTTGGCCGCCGCCCTCTTCAGGAACCGGACGACGCTCCTCATGTCGGCGGGGCTGACGAGCCACAGAAGCCCGGCGTACAGGGCCATGCCCGCGGCGATCGCGCCGAGGAGGGCCGCCGCCCGGGCGGCGAAGGGCGCGGCGTCGACGCCGAGGGCGGGCCAGGCCGCCCGGAGCGCGGCGCCCATGACCGCGGCGGCGGCGGCGGCCTTGGCCGCCCCGGCCATCCAGCGGCCCTTGCCCGTCGGCCCGACCTTGCGCTCGAGCCCGGCGAGGAGGAGGACGAAATGGAGGACTTGCGAGAGCGACAGGGCCAGGGCCAGGCCGCCGACCCGGAGCCGGCCCATGAGGGCGAGCGACAGCCCGGCGTTGACGAGGACGACGGCGGCGCCGACGGCCACGGGCGTCCGGGTGTCCTTGAGCGAGAAGAAGGCCGGGGCGACGACCTTGACCGCGGAGACGAAGGGCAGCCCGACGGCGAAGAACGCCAGGCAGGACGCGGCGACGGAGGTCGAGGCGGCGCCGAAGGCGCCTCGCTCGAAGAGGGTGCGCATGATCGGGGCGTTGAGGGCCGCGAGCCCGGCCGCGGCCGGGAAGCTGACGATCGCGGTCAGCCGGAGCGAGAAGCCCAGCGTCTCCTTCATCTCGTCCATGGCCCGGGCGGCGGCCTGCTCGGAGAAGGCCGGGAGCAGGGCCGCGGCCAGGGCGATGGAGAACAGGCCGAGCGACAGCTCCTCGATCCGCGAGGCGTAGTAGAGGGCCGAGGCGCTGCCCTTCTCGAGGCCGGAGGCGAACATCCGGCTCAGGGCGAAGTTGACCTGGTAGACGCTGGCCCCGAAGACGCCCGGGAGCATGAGCCGGCCGACCCGGCGGACGGCCGGGTCGCGGAAGGACGGCCGAAAGGTGAAGCGCATGCCCTCCTTCCACAGGAACGGGACCTGGACGGCGAGCTGGAGGACGCCCCCGGCGACGACCCCGGCGGCGAAGACCAGGGCCGGCTCCCGGCTCGACCCGGCCCGGGCGGCCACGGCGATGATGACGGCCAGGTTGAACAGGATGGGCGTCGAGGCCGGGACGAAGAAGCGGCCGAAGGCGTTCAGGATGCCCGAGGCCAGGGCGGCCAGGGTGATGAAGAAGAGGTACGGGAACATGACCCGGGTCATGAAGATCGTCAGGCCCCACTTGCCGGCGACGTCGCGGAAGCCGTAGGCGACGACCTTGACCAGGCCGGGGGCGAAGACGGCGCCCAGGGCCGTGACGGCGGCCATGACCAGGGCCAGGTCCCAGAAAAAGGCGCCGCCGAAGGACCACAGGGCCTCCCGCGGCCGGTCCCGCTTGAGCTCGGTGAAGGTCGGGACGAAGGCCGGCGTCATCGCCCCCTCTCCCGTCAGGCGGCGGAAGAGGTTGGGGATGGTGTAGGCGATGGTGAAGGCGTCGGCGCTGTCGCCGGTGCCGAGGTAGTAGGCCTGGAGGAGGTCGCGGACGTAGCCGAGGAGGCGGCTGGCCAGCGTCGGGGCGGCCACGGCCGCGGTGGACCGGATCAGGCGGCGCTTCCGGTCGTCATGATCCATGGGTCGGGAGGGCGCCGGCCCCGGGGCTGTTTGACTTCAAGGCCAGCCTATTCTATCATAGAGCCCTTCGACAAGGAGAGAAACGAATGGCCCGTCACAAGTCAGCGATACGGCAGCACCGCCGCAGCCTGCGCCGGAAAGCGGTCAACACCCAGGTCAAGTCGGCCCTCCGGACCGGGATGCGCAAGGTCCGCGAGGCCGTCGAGGCCGGGGACCGCGAGGCCGCCCTCCGGATGCTGCCCGGCCTCCACGCGACGATCGACCGGTCGGTCAAGAAGGGGGCCATCAAGAAGAACACCGGCAGCCGCTACAAGTCCCGCCTCGCCCGCCGGGTCGCCCTCCTCGGCTCCGCTACGGCGGAGTGACGGCCTTCTTCTCCCTGGCCAGGCAGAGCTCCCTCAGGAAGGCCTCGAAGAGGGCCCTGTAGTCGCAATCCTTCGCGCTGGTGTTTTTGATCGTCCAGTCCAGCTGGCGCAGCTTGGCCAGGAGGGCGTTGAGCTCGGCCGGCGCGAGCCCCTCGACGACGCCGAAGAAACCGCGGAACTTGCGCCCGTAGAGATCGCTCCAGCTCTTGGAGATGTAGGGGAAAAAGGCCTGGAAGACCTCGTCCCGGGTCCGGCTCTTTTCGGCCAGCCAGGCCTTGGCGGTGAGGACGTTGCGGAAAAAGCCGGCCAGGCGGCCGACGATCTGCTCGGGCCTCTCGCCCTCGGCCAGGAGGTCGTTCAGGACGGCCGCGCCGGCGGCGAAGTCGGCGGCGACCAGGGCGTCGTCGAGGGCGTAGGGCTCGAAGGCCCGCTGGCCGGCCGTGGCCTCGTCGACGTCCTCCTCGTCGATCCCCTTCTTCTCGCCGGCGAAGACGGCCAGCTTGTCGACCTCGTTCACGGTCAGGCGGAGGTCCTGGCCGACGAGCTCGAACAACCGCCTCTTGGCCCCCTCGGAGAGCGTCTTGCCCAGGGCCCGGGCCCGCTCGTCGGCCCGCCGCATCAGGTCCTTTTCCTTGAGCCGCTTCATCTCGACCGCGGAGAAGGCCGCCTTGGGGAGAGAGGCGAAGAAGCGCACCAGGGCGTCGTCGCGGCGGACCTTGCCGGCCCGGATGACGACGAGGACCGTCCGGGAGGGCGGGTCGGCGAAATACTCGCGCAGGAGCTTCTGGCCGGCCGGGCCGAGGTGGCGCGGGGCCGGGCCCTCCCCGCCGTCCCGCGCCGCCGGTCGCTCGGAGGCGGGTTTCCTCTCGGGGACGCGGACGACGATGGCCCGCCAGGGCTCGAACAGGAACGGCGCCGTCCGGGCCGCGTCGATGATGTCCGGCCAGTCGGTCTCGTCGAGGCTCATCCGGGCCAGGCGGACATCGCCGCCCGAGGACGCCGCCAGGAAGGCCTGGAGCTCCCCGAGGAACTCCTCGGCCAGGTACTCCTCCTCGCCGTAGAACAAATAGCCCGGGAGAAGCGTCTCCTCGCGCAGGCCGGCGGCCATCCTAGAACCCCTCCAGGATGCTGACGACCAGGCTGCGGGCGAATTTCCCGGCGATCTTGTCGATGGCCTCGGTCTCGAGGGCCTCGAAGCTCGTCCCGCGCGGGACCTCGTACTCCTGCTGGTAGACGAAGGCCGGGTTGGCGAAGAGCGGCTCGGCCGCGCCGCGCTCCCTCAGCTCGACCCTGGCCGTCACCGTGACGGTGTAGCGGTCGGCCTGGGCCCCGCCGCCGAAGGCGATGGGCGCCGCCCGGAAGCCGGTGATCTCGCCCTCGAGGACGGCGTCGGCCGAGGCCGGGTCGGCGGCGACCTCGACCTTGCCGCGGGCGACGAGCTCGCCGACGACGGCCCGGGTCAGCTTGACGTCGAGCTCGAACCGCGTCGTCCGGTTCTTGAAGACGGGGACGGCGACCGTCCGGACCCGGGCCGGGAGCGAGCTGCCGGTGCCGCGGAGATGGTAGCCGCAGGCGGCCGCGGAGACGGCGAGGACGGCCAGGGCGGCCGCGGCGACCGCGGCGGCGAACGGCCGTGTCGCGATTTCCCTCATCCTCTTATCGTCCGCGCCGGGCGGGCCGCGGGGCCTCAGCCGGCGATGCTCACCAGCTTGTTCCTCACGGCGACGACCTTGCGCGGCGCCCGCCCGCCGAGGGCCGCCAGGACCTTGGGCCGGGCCAGGGCGGCCGCCTCGAGCTCCGCCTCGGGGAGGTCGAGCGGGGCCTCGAAGCGGTCGCGGACCTTGCCGTCGACTTGGACGACGACCGTGGCCGTGTCCTCGCGGGCCAGGGCCGGATCGAAGGCCGGCCAGGGCGACCCCGTGAGCAGCCCCTCGTGCCCGGTCCTCTCCCAGAGCTCCTCGGCCAGGTGCGGCGCGAACGGGGAAAGGAGCCCGATCATCGACTCGAGGGCCAGGCGCAGGCCGGCCCGGCCCTCGGCCGTCCGGCGGAGGTCGTCGCGCTCCTTCTTGGCCAGGTTGTAGAGCTCCATGATCGAGCTGACGGCCGTGTTCAGGTGGAAGCGGACGGCGATGTCGCCGGTCACCTTGCTGATGGTCTGGTGCGTCTTGCGGACGAGCGGGCCGGCCGGGCCGGCGGCGGCGGCCGCGGGGGCCGCGGCGCCGGGGGCGAAGAGGTCGAGGTTCTCGTGGACGATCGTCCAGACCCGGAGCAGGAAGCGGTGGCAGCCGTCGAGGCCCTTCTCGTCCCAGGCGAACTCCTTGTCCGGCGGCGAGGCGAAGAGGATGAACAGGCGGAGCGTGTCGGCGCCGTATCTTCCGACGATGTCGTCGGGATCGACGATGTTGCCCCTGGACTTGGACATGGCCGAGCCGTCCTTGGTCACCATGCCCTGGGCCAGGTAGCGCGGGAAGGGCTCGGAGATCCCGGTCAGGCCGAGGTCGCGGAGGACCTTGGTGAAGAAGCGGGAGTAGATGAGGTGGAGGATGGCGTGCTCGACGCCGCCGATGTAGAGGTCGACCGGGAGCCAGGCCCGGGCCTCCTCCGGCCGGAAGGGCAGGGCCGTCTCGCGCGGCGAGCAGTAGCGGAAGAAGTACCAGGACGAGTCGACGAAGGTGTCCATCGTGTCGGTCTCGCGGCGGGCCGGGCCGTGGCACTTCGGGCAGGTCGTCCGGACGAAGGCCTCGTGGCGCTCGAGGGGCGAGCCCTCCTCCCCGGTCAGCTTGACGTCCAGCGGCAGCTCGACCGGCAGGTCCTCGTCGGGGACGCCGACGACGCCGCACCGGCCGCAGTAGACGACCGGGATGGGCGTCCCCCAGTAGCGCTGCCGCGAGATGCCCCAGTCGCGGAGCCGGAAGACCACGCTCCGCCGGCCGAAGCCCTTGCGCTCGGCGTGGGCGCCCATCTCCCGCACGGCCTCCTCGGAGGTGAGGCCGTTGAACGGGCCGGAGTTGACCAGGACGCCGGCCGCCTCGTAGATCTCCGCGGGCTCGCCGTCGAACCGCTCGCCGGCCCGGCCGGGCGGGGCGATGACCGTGCGGACCGGGATGCCGTAGGCCCGGGCGAACTCGAAGTCGCGGGTGTCGTGGGCCGGGACGCCCATGATCGCGCCCGTGCCGTAGTCCATCAGGACGTAGTTGGCGATCCAGACGGGCACCTTCTCGCCGGTGAAGGGGTTGACCGCCTTCCGGCCGGTGTCGACGCCGTCCTTCCCGGCCTCGCCCAGGTCGCGCCGCCGGCGCATCTCGGCCACGGTCCGGGCCACCCAGGCCCCGAGCTCTTTCTCGCGCGGCCCGGCGATGAGGCCGGCGACGGCCGGGTGCTCGGCCGAGACGACCAGGAAGGTGGCGCCGTAGATCGTGTCGAGGCGGGTGGTGAAGACCTCGATCGGCGCCGGCCCGCCGTCGAGGCCGAAGAGGATGTGCGCGCCCTCGCTCCGGCCGATCCAGTTCTTCTGCATCTCGAGGACGTGGGCGGGCCACTTCTCGAGGGCCTCGTGGCCGGAGAGGAGCTCCTCGGCGTAAGCGGTGATCTTGAGGAACCACTGCTCCATCTTCTTCTGGGCGACCGGCGTCTCGCAGCGCCAGCAGCCGCCGGCGACGACCTGCTCGTTGGCCAGGACCGTCCGGCACTGGGGGCACCAGTTGACCCAGCTCTCCTTGCGGAAGGCCAGGCCGCGCTCGAGCATGCGCAGGAAGATCCACTGGTTCCAGCGGTAGTATTCGGGGAGGCAGGTGTTGACCTCGCGGTCCCAGTCGTAGCCGAAGCCCATGCGCTTGAGCTGGGCCCGCATGTGCCCGACGTTGTCGAGCGTCCAGGTCCGGGGATGGGTGCCGTGCTTGATGGCCGCGTTCTCGGCCGGCATGCCCAGGGCGTCCCAGCCGATGGGGTGGAGGACGTTGGCCCCGGCCATGCGCTTCTGCCGGGCGATGACGTCGCCGATCGAGTAGTTGCGGACGTGGCCCATGTGGATCCGGCCCGAGGGGTAGGGGTACATCTCGAGGAGATAGGACTTCGGGCGGGACGGGTCGGCGACGGCCGCGAAGGCCTTCCGCTCCTCCCAGGCCTTCTGCCACTTGGCCTCGATCGCGGCGAAGTCGTAGGTCTCGCTCATGGTCCTGTGATCCTTGAAAGAACGGCTTTCTATATTAGATTCATTCCCCCCGGCAAGTCAAGGAAACCGGGACAGGAAACCGGGACATGTACCGCCGCGGCGAAACTTCACGCCGTCCCGGTCCGGAGCCCGTTCTGAAGGAAACCGGGACATGTACCGCCGCGGTACGTGTCCCGGTTCGGGCCAGGCCGCGCTCGCTTTGCCGGACAGGGATGCCTTCTCGCGCGGGAGCCCTCCTCGCCCGGATGGGCGGCGTGGAATAAATCATATCGAACGGCTATACTGAGGGGCGCGGACGGGACCGAGATGAACATCCTGGAGGCGCAGGGCCTCGCGGCGGGATACGGCGAAGGGTTCGTCGTCCGCGGCGTCTCGCTGGCCGTCGGCGAGGGCGAGTTCGTGGCCATCCTCGGCCGGAACGGCTCGGGCAAGAGCACCCTCGTCAAGGCCGTCCAGGGCCTGCTCGCGAACGTTGACGGCGCCGTCCTCTGCGGCGGCGAGGACGTCTTCCGGATGGGCCCTCGCCGCGTCGCGGCCATGATCGCCTATGTCCCCCAGCTGGCCGAGCCGGTCTTCGAATACACGGTCGAGGAGGTCGTCCTCATGGGCCGGTTCGCCCGGCAGGGCCGGCTGTCCGGGACCTCGGAGGCGGACGAGGCGGCCGTCGCCGAGGCCATGCGCCTGACCGGCGTCGCCGCCCTCGGCGCCAAGCGGCTGACGCAGCTGAGCGGCGGCGAGCGGCAGCGGGCCCTCATCGCCCGGGCCCTGGCCCAGGAGACGCCCCTGCTCCTCCTCGACGAGCCCAGCCTCCACCTCGACATCGCCTATCAGGCCGAGGTCTACGGCCTCCTCAAGGGCCTGCAGGAGGAGCGGGGCCGGACGGTCGTCGTGGCCGAGCACAACATCAACCTGGCCGCGGCCCACGCCGGGCGGCTGGTCTTCCTCAGGGACGGGACGGTCGTCGCGTCGGGCCCGCCGGAAGAGACGGTCACGGCCGCCAACATCCGGGCGATCTTCGGCGCCGACGTCGATATCCGCGAGAACGCGCGCTCGGGCCTGCCGGAGATCTCGCTGGCGGCGAAAAGGACTTCGGGATGAAGCTCGGCCGGGCGAGACGCGAGCGGGCGGTTCGGCAGGGTCGCCGGAAGGGGGACATGTACCGCAGGCGCGTGTCCCCCTTCTTGGCCGTGTTCCTCTCGGCCGTCCCGATGCTGTTCTCGCCGAGTCCCGCCGCCCATGATCCCGCCCGGGTTGCCGGCCAGGCCGTCACGGACGCTCTCGGCCGGGCCTTCCCGCGGCCGGCCCGCCCGCCCGAGCGCATCGTGTCCATGGCCCCCAACATCACCGAGATCCTGTTCGCCCTCGGCCTCGGCGGCCGCGTCGCCGGGGTGACGCGGTTCTGCGACTACCCGCCCGAGGCGCGGCGCCTGCCGCGGATCGGCGGCCTCGTCGACCCCAACGTCGAGGTCGTCCGCTCGCTCGACCCGGACCTGGTCATCGCCTTCCGCGGCAATCCCCTCCGGCTCGTCGAGCGGGTCCGCCGGCTCGGCCTGCCCGTCTTCGTCCTCGACATCGGCCGCGGGCTCGACGAGCTCGCGGCCCTGGTCACGAAGATCGGCCAGGTCACCGCGGCCGAGGCCCGGGCCGAAGCGCTGGCCGCGGCCCTCGCCGCCCGGCTCGCGGCCGTCGACGCGGCCCTGCGGGGCGTCGCCTCGCGGCCGAAGGTCTTCGTCCTCCTCTACGGCCAGGGGCTATGGACGTGCGGCGGCGAGAGCTACGTCAACGACCTCGTCGCCCGCGCCGGCGGGGCGAACGTCGCCGCGGCCCTGCCCAAGAAGTGGGCCCTCTACAAGCGCGAGCGCATCATTCGCGACGATCCCGACGTCATTTTCATCCTGGCCCGCTCGGCGGCGGACTTCGCGGCCGGGAGGGACCGGCTGGCCAGGATGCCGGGCATTTCGGCCGTGACGGCCGTGAGGACGGGACGGATCTACGAGATCGACGAGGACGCGGCCAGCCGCTTCGGCCCCCGGCTCGTCGACGTCCTCGACCGGATGGCGGCCCTGCTCCACCCCGACCGCTTCGGAGGCCGGCCGTGAGCCGGCGCGGCGGGCGGCGGCTCTTTTGGGCCGCCTGCCTCCTGCTCTGCCTGGCCGGCTTCCTTCTTTCGCTCCTCGTCGGCCCGGTCCGGACGACGCCGGCGGACCTCGTCGCCTTCGTCAAGAGCCCCGATCGCGTCCACGCGGCCATCTTTCTCGACTTGCGCCTGGCCCGGGCCGTCCTGGCCTTCCTCGTCGGGGCGGCGCTGGCCCTGGCCGGGGCCATCCTCCAGGGGTATTTCCGCAACCCGATGGCCGACCCCTTCGTCGTCGGGGTCTCGTCGGGCGCGGCGCTCGGGGCCGTCGCCGCCGCCGCCCTCGGCTTCGAGGCCGCCGCGTTCGGCTTCTCCGGGCCGGGGCTGCTGGCCTTCCTGTCGGGCCTCGGGATCGTCTCGCTCGTCTACGCGCTGTCGCTGCGCCGGGGCGGCTTCAAGGTCGAGACCCTCCTCCTCACCGGCATCGCCGCCGGGGCCCTGGCCTCGGCCCTGACCTCGTTCCTGCTGTTCATGCGCTCGGACTCCTACGACCAGGCCGTCTTCTGGCTCCTCGGCAGCTTCCAGCTGGCCGAGTGGGGCCAGGCGGCGACGATCGCCCCGTGGGTGGCGCTGTGCCTGGCCGCGTCGGTGTGGCTGGCCCGGGACATGGACCTCCTCGCCCTCGGCGACGAGACGGCCCAGGCCCTCGGCAGCCCGGTCCGGCGCGTCCGCAAGGCCTTCCTGGCCATGTCGGCCCTGCTCGCCGCGCTGGCCGTCGCCGTGAGCGGCATCATCGGCTTCGTCGGGCTGGTCGTGCCGCACTGGGTCCGCCTCCTCATCGGGCCCGCCCACCGGCCGCTCTTCGCCGCCTCGGCCCTGGCCGGCGGGACCTTCCTTCTCTACTGCGACCTCGCGGCCCGCACCATCCTCCCCGCCGAGCTCCCGATCGGCGTCATCACCGCCGCCGTCGGCGCTCCCTTCTTCCTCTATCTCCTGCACAAGAAGCGCTGACCGCGGAAAAAACGGGGACACGTACAGTATATGTCCCCTTTCGGCTCCGGGCCGGGACGGGCGCATGAGCGGGGATGAACCGCCGTTCCGCGCGGGCCGTATGGTAGAATGAGCATCCATGGTTTTTTTCTTCGTCCGCGACCACCGCCGCCGCTTCCGGTTCTTCTCGGCCGAGCCTCTCGGTCCCCTGCCGGAGAACTTCCCGAGGACGCGCGCGATCTGGGAAAAGGCCAAGAAGAAGGTCACCGGCCTCGATCCCCGGACCCTGCTCCAGGAGCAGGCCTTCACCCACGGCGGCCGGCCCGGCGCCGGACCGCTCCGCGTCCTTTACGCCGGCGGCGACGACGGCCGGTCCGCCCAAGCGCGGTTCCGCTTCTTCCTCAGGCGCATGAAGACCCGCCACTTCTTCATCCTGGCCGGCGAGGCCCTCCTCGTCCCCGTCACCGGCCTGGCCGCCCTCTTGCCCGGCCCGAACCTCGCCTTCTATGTCCTGGCCATGATCATGATCATCCAGTGGCAGGCCCTCCGCGGCATCGACAGGATCCTGGCCAAGGACCACGAGTTCGTCGCCGACCCCCTTCTCGCCGAGTGGGAGGCCGCGGTCGAGGCCCGGGACGAGGCCCGCTTCCCCGAGCTCCTGGACCGCATCGAAAAGACCCACGCCCTCCCCGCCCCCCGCAAATTGCTCTGGAAGGGGTCAAACCTTTAATTTTTTAATTTTTTTCCGGTCGCCTCTGGCTGAGCGGGAAAGATACGGGAAAAAATTAAAAAATTAAAGGTTTGACCCCCTCTTACCTCTAAATTGACATTCGGGGGGCTTTGGCTTAGGGTATAGATGCCATGACCCTGACCTTGAACCAGGTCCTGTCCCTCGTCCTGACGGTGGCCGCGGTGGTCGTCGCGACCTTCCTGGCCATGTTCCTCGCCCAGCTCCGCCGGACCGCCCGGGAGGGCGAAAAGACCCTGGTCAAGGTCCAGGAGACCATGGACGGCCTGCAGGCGATCGAGGCCAAGCTCAACGCCAGCCTGGACAACGTGGGGGAGGTCCTGACGACGGCCAAGAAGGCCGCGTCCGGCCTGGCGGAGATCTCGTTCTACGTCTCCTCCAGGATCGTCCGGCCCTCGCTGAAGTACTGGCCGATCGTCTTTCCGCTGGTGCGCTTCGGCCTGCAGCAGCTGAAGAAAAGAAAGGAGAAGAAGGATGGCTGATAACGGGAACGGGCATTTCTGGGACTCTCTCCTGACCTTCATGGCCGGCGCGGCCACCGGCTTCATCGTCGGCATCCTGTTCGCCCCGGCCAGCGGCCAGGAAACGCGCCGGAAGATCAAGGACCAGGCCGCCAAGACCGGCGAGGCGGCCAAGGAAAGCTACGAGAAGATCGCCAAGGAAGCCGAGAAGGGCATCCGCCTGGTCAAGGAGAAGACGGGCGAGAGCGTCGACGCCATCCGCGACTTCATCGAGAAGAAGCGGGAGGAGTTCAAGACCAAGGCGGAAGAGGAGAAGTAGGCCGCCGCGCCGGAAGCCCCCCTCGCCCCATGAGGCCCCATCGCCCCGCTCTCGCCCTCGCCGTCCTCGCCGCCGTCCTCGCCGCGGCGCCCCCGGCCGCCCGGGCCGTCGAACCGAAGACGGCCCGGCGCATCGACGCCGAGATCGACAAGAACCTGGCCGAGATCGTCAAGATCCGGCGCTTCATCCACATGAACCCCGAGCTCGGCAACCGCGAGTTCGAGACGGCCCGCCTGATCGCCGCCAAGCTCCGGCCGCTCGGGCTCGAGGTCCGGACGGGCGTGGCCAAGACCGGCGTCGTGGCCGTCCTGCGGGGCGGCCAGCCCGGGCCGGCCGTGGCCGTCCGGGCCGACATGGACGCCCTGCCGGTCCAGGAGGCGACCAACCTGCCCTACAAGTCGCTCAACCCCGGCGTCATGCACGCCTGCGGGCACGACGTCCACAGCTCGGTCGTCCTGGGGACGGCCCTCGTCCTCAACGCCGTCAAGGACGCGGTCAAGGGGACGGTGACCTTCCTCTTCCAGCCGGCCGAGGAGGGCCCCCCCGAAGGCGAGGACGGCGGGGCCGACCTCATGGTCCGCGAGGGCGCCTTGGACGATCCCCCCGTCGGCGCGGTCTTCGGCTTCCACGTCTGGCCCGAGGCGCTCGGCACCGTCCTTTTCGCCTCGGGGAACGTGACCGCCGCGGCCGACACCTTCACCATCACGGTCAAGGGGAGGAGCGCCCACGGGGCCCGGCCGCAGGAGGGGATCGACGCCATCGTCATCGCCGCCGAGATCGTCACCGCCCTCCAGACGGTCGTCAGCCGGGCCGCGGACCCGACCGACCCGACCGTGGTGACCGTCGGGAAGATCCAGGGCGGCGTCCGCACCAACATCATCGCCGACCGGGCCGTCCTCGAGGGCACCGTCCGGACCATGAGCGAGGCCTCCCAGAAGCGGGTCCGCGCTCTCATGGGGTCCGTGGTCAGGAAGATCACGGAAATCTACGGCGCCGAGCACGAGTTCGAGTATAAAACGGGCAATCCGTCCGTCTTTAATAATCCCGAGCTGGCCGCGGCCATGACCCCGACCCTGGCCGGGCTCCTGGGGAAAGACAGGCTCGTCCCGTGGAAGCCGCAGATGATCGCCGAGGACTTCGCCTTCCTGGCCCGCAAGGTCCCCGGCCTCTACTTCTTTCTGGGGGTCCGGGACCCGGCCCAGCGGACGATGCCGCCCCTGCACAGCCCGGCCTTCAGCCCGGACGAGCGGGCCATCCCCCTGGGCATGAGGGTCCTCAGCCACCTCGTCCTCGACGCCCTGGAGACCCAGAGCGCCCTCGCCTCAGGCCGCCAGGGGCCCTGAGGCCGAGCCCTTACCCGTTCGTCTTCCTCTCTTCCGCCCTGGTCTCGGGCGTCGCCGCGGCCGAGGCCTGCCCCGTCGGGGCCGCCCCGGCGGCCGTCCTGGCCCTGGCGGCCGTCGCCGCCGCCTGGCTCGCCTTCGCCCGCCGGGCCGACCGGGCCGCCTTCCTGGCCGTCCTGGCCGCGGTGGCCGCCTGCGGGGCCGCCCGCTTGGCCCTCCACGACCGGGCCTACCGGGCCAACGCCCTCCACCGGTTCGACGCCGCCGGCTACGTCGAGGTCGCCGGCCGGTTGGCCCGCTCGCCCGGCCGGGACCTCGACCGGGACGTCCTCTTCATCGACGTCCGGACGGTCCGCGCCGGAGGCGAGGAGCGGACGGTCCGCGGCCGGCTCCAGCTGAGCGTTCCTTTCGCCCGGGACAAGCGGCCCCGCTTCGACGGCCTCGCCGGGGACGGCGTCCGGGCCTCGGTCCGCCTGGGATCGGGCGCCTCCTTCCGGAACTTCGGCGCCTTCTCCTACGAGCGCTACCTCCAGGGGATCGGCGTCCACCGGCGGGCCTCGACCAAGACGGCCCTGCTCGTCGAACGGGCCGCGCCGCCGCCCCGGCCGTCCGCGCGCGGGCTGATCTCGGGCGTCCGCCGCTCGATCCAGGCCGAGCTCGAGCGCCGCTTCCCCGCCCCGGACGGCCGGGACATCTCCCCGACCGGGGCCGTCCTCGAGGCCCTGCTCCTCGGCGAGGACGGCCGGCTGGACGAGGCCACCGTCGAGACCCTCCGCGTCACGGGCCTCTACCACCTCTTCGCCATCTCCGGCGGCCACATCGCCATCGTCGCCGGGCTGCTCTTCGCCCTCTTCCGCCTCGTCCGCCTGTCGCGGCGGGCCTCCAGCCTGGCCCTGGGCGCTTTCCTCGTCTTCTACACCCTGCTCGTCGAGGGCAGCCCCTCGGTCCTGCGGGCCACGCTCATGACCCTGGCCGTCCTGGCCGGGCGCCTGCTCTGGAAGGACGTCCACATCCTCAACACCATCGCCGCCAGCGCCTTCGTCCTGCTCCTGGCCAATCCCTCGAGCCTCTTCGACGCCGGGTTCCAGCTGACCTACGCCGCGACGCTGACCATCGTCCTCTTCACCCCTCCCCTGCTGCGGCGCCTGCCGCGCCTGCCGTTCAAGCTGACCGAGCTCGCTCTGCTCTCGGTCACGGCCTCGCTCGGGGCCGGCCCGATCGTCGCCCGGAGCTTCAACCGCGTCTCGCTGTCCTCCCTCCTGCTTAACCTGGCCGCGGTGCCCCTCGTCGGCCTGATCATGGGCGCCGGATACGCCTACCTGCCGTTCGCCGCGCTGTTCCCCGCGCTCGCGGCCGGGCCCGCCGCCGGGCTCGGCTTCCTCGTCGAGGTCTTCCGCCGGGTCGCCCACGCCCTCGACGCCTTCCCGTTCCTGTCGTTCCGGGTCCCGACGCCGCCGCCCGCGCTCCTGGCCGGCTACTTCGCGAGCCTCGGGCTCCTGCTCGTCCGGCCGCGCTTCCGGGGCCAGCGCCAGGCCGCCGCGGCGCTTCCGCTCGCCTTCGCCCTGGCCATCGCCGCCGGGCCCTTCAGGCCCGCTTCGCCCGGCCTCCAGGTCACCCTGATCGACGTCGGCCAGGGCGAATCCATCCTGGTCGAGTTCCCCGGCCGCCGGGTCATGCTCATCGACGGCGGAGGCCTCGTCGGCTCCTCCTTCGACGTCGGCGAGCGGGTCGTCTCGCCCGTCCTCTGGCGCAAGGGCCTCAGGAGGATCGACACGCTCGTCCTGACCCACGCCCACCCCGACCACCTGTCCGGCCTGGTCGCCGTGGCCCGCAACTTCAAGATCGGCGAGGTCTGGGAGGGCCTGCCCGCCCCCGACGAGGGCCTCGTCGCGGCCTTCGGCCGGGCCCTCGGCCCGAAAGTCCCCCGGCGGCGCGTCGGCCGCGGCGACGCCGTCCGCGAGGGCCGGGTCGTGATCGAGGTCCTGCACCCGCCCCCCGACCCGGCGGCCGCGCCGGCCCCGCCCGCGAACGAGGGCTCGCTGGTCCTCCGGATGGCCCTCGGGAGCGTCTCCTTCCTGTTCATGGCCGACACCGGCCGCCCGACCGAGCTCGCCCTCCTGCGTTCGGACGTCCGCCTGGGGGCGACGGTCCTCAAGGCCGGCCACCACGGCAGCGCCGCCTCGACCTCGGCGGAGCTCCTGGCCGCCGTCCGGCCCCGCCTCGTCCTCGTCTCCGCCGGCGAAGGCAACTCCTACGGATTCCCCAGCCCGGCCGTGCTGGCCCGCTGCCGCGAGGCGGAGGCCGAGGTCCTCCGGACCGACCTCGACGGGGCCGTCGAGCTCCGGACCGACGGGCGGCGCCTGAGCGTCCGGCGGGCCGGCGCGTCTCCCCGGCCGGCGAAAGACCCGGACTCCGGTTTGACACGCCCGACTAAATCCGTGATAATCGCCGTAGACTGAAGGAGCTTCCGGTGATGAGCATGAGAAAGATCCTGGCGTCGCTCGTCCTGCCCCTGCTCCTGGCCTCCTTTATCCAGTCCCAGAGCCTGGCCGAGCTGGCCAAGAAGGAGAAGGAGCGCCGGGCGGCCCTGAAGGGCACGACGACCACGGTGACCTCGGCCGACATCGCCAAGGTCAAGAAGCGGCCGGCCGTCGAAGCGGCGGAGGCGCAGGCCGCGGCCGGGGAAGAGGCCCGGGCCGGCGAGGCCGCGCCCCCGGCCGGGCTGGAAGAGGCCCCGCCCGTCGAAGGGCAGGCGGCCGCGGCGGCCGCCGTCCCGGCGAAACCCGCCGAAGCCGCCCCGCCGGAGGACGAGGCGGCCAAGACGGCGGCGGAGCTCCAGAAGAGGCAGAAGGAGCTGGCCGACAAGGCCCAGGAGAAGATCGAGATGGTCGAGCTCCTGAACCTCAAGCTCAACGCCCTCTACCAGGAGTTCCAGGGCCTCGACAACATCAAGTCCCGCGAGATGATCCAGCTCCAGATCAGCGACGCCTACGACAAGCTGCTCAAGGCCGAGGCGGAGTCGGCCCAGGCCCAGAAGGAGCTCGAGGGCTTCCTGGCCGAGGCCGCCAAGAAGAAGGCGCCGCCGATCTGGATCCGCTGATCCCGACCCTGTGCCCCATGACCGCCAGGCCCCGGCCCGAACAGCCCGCCGCGGACGTCCCCCGGGCCGACAAGCGCCGGCCGGCCGAGCTCCGGCCCGTCCGCATCGCCCTCGACTACATCGACTTCTCCGACGGCTCGGCCTTGGTCGAGTACGGCCGGACGCGGGTCCTGGCCGCGGCCACGATCGAGGAGCGCGTGCCGCCCTTCCTCAAGGGCACCGGCCGGGGCTGGGTCACGGCCGAGTACGCCATGCTGCCCCGGTCCACGGCCGAGCGGACCCCCCGCGAGCGGACCGCGGGCCGCGTCTCCGGCCGGACCCAGGAGATCCAGCGGCTGGTCGGCCGGTCGCTGCGGGCCGTCACCGACCTCAAGGCCCTGGGCGAGCGGCAGATCATCATCGACTGCGACGTCATCCAGGCCGACGGCGGCACCCGCTCCGCCGCGGTCACGGCCGGCTGCGTCGCCCTGGGCCTGGCCCTGAAGAAGATGATGGACCTCGGCCTGGTCGGCCAGATGCCCCTGCGCCATCTCGTCGCCGGGGTCAGCGTCGGCGTCGTCCGCGGCCGCCCCCTCCTCGACCTCGACTACGCCGAGGACAGCCAGGCCGAGCTCGACATGAACGTCATCGAGACCGACCGGGGCGAGCTCATCGAGGTCCAGGCCGGGGCCGAGAAGGGGCCTTTCTCGCGGCAGGACCTGACGGGGCTCCTCAAGATGGCCGACAAGGGCATCGGCAAGATCGTCCAGCTGCAGAAAAGGGCCCTCAAGGAAAAGAGCTTCCTGTTCATGGCCTACGGCTACAAACCTTGACAATCCGCACGGATTCTCAATAGAATCAAGCCTCGGTCACCCAGGGAAAAAAGCCCCCCGCGAGGGACAGAGGCCTCTTTTCCCCGACCGGGCCCCCGGCCGGGGCCGCTATCCGTTAGGAGGTCGCCATGAACCTGACATCCTGGCTCATCGCCGCCGGCGCCGTCGTCGCCGTCCTCGCCCTGATCGTCCTCGTCCTGTCCCTGCGCTACCGCAAGGTCGGGCCGAACGAGGCCCTCATCATCGCCGGGGGCCGCAAGCGCACGGTCGCGCTGGCCGACGGGACCAAGCGGAGGGTCGGCTACCGCTACCGCCTCGGCGGGGGCGTCTTCGTCTGGCCCGGCATGGAGAAGGTCTACGTCCTCCCCATGGACATCATCCCGGTCTCGGTCCGCACGCCCGAGGTCCTGACGAGCGGCGGCGTGCCGATCCTGGCCGAGGCCTCGGCCCAGGTCAAGATCGACTCCTCGGACGAGGCCATTCCCCGGGCCGCCGAGCAGTTCCTCGGCATCGGCCGCGACGGCATCCGCGACGTGGCCGTGAACGTCCTCGAGGGCAAGGTCCGCGAGGTCATCGGCGGCATGTCGGTCGAGGAGATCTACCGCGGCCGCCACGAGTTCTCCAAGCGGGTCGTCGCCGCCGTCGAGGAGGACTTCCGGGCCATGGGCCTGGTCATGCTCTCCTTCGCCCTCAAGGACATCAGCGACACCCAGGGCTACATCGACGCCCTGAGCAAGCCCCAGATCGCCGCGGCCAAGCGCGACGCGGCCATCGCCCAGGCCGAGGCCGAGAAGGAATCGATCATCAAGTCGTCCGTGGCCCGCAAGGAGGCCGAGGTGGCCCGCCTCCAGTCCGACGCCCAGATCGCCAAGGCCCAGTGGGAGAACGAGGCCAAGAAGGCCGAGAGCCAGGTCTTCGTCAACGCCAAGAAGGCCCAGGCCGACTTCTCCTACGAGCTCGAGCGCTTCCGCATCGGCCAGGAGCTGAAGAAGGAGGAGGCCAAGGTCAAGCAGGTCGAGAAGGAAGAGGCCATCAAGATCGAGGGCCTCGAGATCGCCCGCAAGGAGAAGGAGCTCGAGGCGACCGTCATCAAGCCGGCCGACGCCCGCAAGCACCAGATCAAGGCCGAGGCCGAGGCCGAGGAGTACCGGATCGCCGCCGAGGCCAAGGGCAAGGCCGAGGCCCTCAAGCTCGAGGGGCTGGCCGAGGCCGACGGGATCCGGGCCCGGGGCGGGGCCGAGGCCGAGGCCATGCTGAAGAAGGCCCAGGCCTGGGAGAAGTACACCCAGGCCGCCGTCCTCGACTCCTACATCAAGGTCCTGCCCGAGCTGGCCAAGGCCGTTTCCGAGCCCCTGTCCAAGGTCGACAAGATCGTCGTCGTCGGCGGCGACAAGGAGCTCGGCACGACCAGGATCACCGGACAGGTGGCCCAGGTGCTGGCCCAGATGCCCGAGGTGGTCAAGTCCCTGACCGGCGCCGACATCCGGGAGTTCCTCAAGTCCAAGCTCTCCGGCGAGGCCAAAGACGCCAAGAAGTGAGCGCCCGGCCGGGCCTCGCGCGAGGTGAAGCATGATCTCCGAAAAAGTCCAGCGCATCGGCGCCTCCCCCACGCTGAAGATCTCGGCCAAGGCCAAGGCCATGCGGGCCGAGGGCATCGACGTCATCGACCTCAGCGTCGGCGAGCCGGACTTCCCCACCCCCGAGAACGTCAAGGAGGCCGGGATCAAGGCCATCCGCGACAACTTCACCCGGTACACCGAGAGCGACGGCATCCCGGCCCTGCGCAAAGCCATCGCCAAGAGGCTCAAGGAGGACTACGGCGTCGAGTACGCGCCCAAGCAGATCATCGTCTCGGCCGGGGCCAAGAGCTCGCTCTTCCACCTCGTCCAGGCCCTGGTCGACGAGGGCGAGGAGGTCATCGTCCCGTCGCCCTACTGGGTGACGTATCCCGAGTGCGTCGCCCTGGCCAAGGGCAAGGCGGTCGTCGTCCCCACGCGCGAGGAGGACGGCTTCCGGCTGACGCCCGAGAGCCTCAAGGCCTCGATCTCCCCGGCCACGAAGGCCCTCATCCTCAACAACCCGTCGAACCCGACCGGGGCCGCCTACACGAAGGACCAGCTCCTGGCCCTGGCCGAGGTCATCAAGGGCGAGGACATCTACGTCATCGCCGACGAGATCTACGCCAGCCTCGTCTATGACGAGTTCAAGTTCACGAGCTTCGCCGCCCTCGGCGAGGACGTCAGGAAGAAGACCATCCTCGTCAACGGCGTGTCCAAGTCCTACTCCATGACCGGCTGGCGGATCGGCTTCGCCGCCGGGCCGGCCGAGGTCATCGACGGCATGTCCAAGATCCAGAGCCACACGACCTCGAACGCCTGCTCCATCGCCCAGAAGGCCTCCCTCGAGGCCTACGACGGGCCCCAGTACGAGGTCCGGAGGATGGCGGCCGAGTTCCAGCGCCGGCGCAATTACTGCCTGATGCGCCTGGCCGCCGTCCCCGGCCTGTCCTGCTTCAAGCCCCAGGGCGCCTTCTACCTCTTCCCGAACGTCCGGTCCTTCTACGACAAGGAGGCCGGCGGGGCCAAGATCCGCAACTCCTACGGCCTGGCCTACTACCTGCTCAAGGAGGCCCGGGTGGCCATCGTCCCCGGCGACGCCTTCGGGGCGGACGACCACATCCGGCTGTCCTACGCCACCTCGATGGCCAACCTCGAGAAGAGCCTGGACCGGATCGTCGAGGCCCTGGCCAAGCTCAAGACGGCCAAGGCGGCCAAGCGGGTCGCGCTGTCGAACGCGGCGACCCGGGTCCGCAAGCCCGTCCCCGTCGAGGCCGTGGCCGAGCCGCGCCTTCGCGACGCCCTGGCCGCCGAGATGGACAGCCGCCTCGGCTACGAGGGCCGCTACGAGTGGAGCGCCCGCGTCGGCGGCGCGGTCCTCCAGCTGCGGACCAACTCCGCCCACCTCAACGACTTCTGGATCGAGAACTTCCCGCCCGCGGGAGGCGAAACGGACGTCCGCCCCCACGGCGTCATCTACGCCGTCGACGGCGTCGCCGGCCGGGAGCCGCGCGGCTTCTACCACGAGGCGACCCGGACGGGCGTGCTGGTCAACACGGACCTCTACGCCTCCCTCCGCGCTCTCGCCCTCGGCCTGGCCCTGGACATCACGACGCGGTCGGGCGGGGGCGCCTCGGGCGCCGTCCGGGGCATGTCCGCCGACGCCGGCGGCCACGGGATCGTCCTGGTCGGGCCGCCGGGCACGAAGAAGACGGAGCTTTTCTTCGGGCTCCTGGCCGACCGCCGCTTCAAGCTCCACTCGAACGAGATCGTCTTCGTCGAGGTCGCCGGCGGGCGCGCCGCGGCCGAGGCCGTCGAGCGCAAGCTCTACCTCCAGACGGCGGCCGCCGAGCTCGACCCCCGGCTGGCCCCCCTCCTCGACCGGAGCAAGTGCGAGAACGTCGTCGTCCGCAAGGAGGACTGCCAGGACCTGGAGTGCCAGAGGGCCGACGACTGCCGGCTCGACCGGGGCTCGCTCTACTGCTACAAGGCGGCCAAGGAGGCCCACGCCCTCCTCGACCCGGCCTGGCTCGGCGGCCCGGACGCCTCCGTCCGGCGGACGGACCTGCGGACCCTCGTCCTCCTGAGGAACGACCCGACCTCCCCGGCCGTGGTCGAGCTCCCCAAGGGCGAGGCCCTGAGGGTCCTGGAGGCCGGGGAGGCCGCCGGGGCCAAAAAATCCCTCTCGGCGGCCAAGGCCCAGCCCTTCTTCAACCCCTACCTTCTCGGGGCGACGCCGGAGAAGCTCGAGGCCCAGCGGGCCTTCTTCGACCGGCTCCTCGACGCCGTGCGTTGCGTCCTTTTCAACAGCGGCGCCGCCGGGGCGGAGGCCCTGAAGGCCCTCGTTCCGCCCGCCCGCTGAGGGGCTTTTTCCGGCTAGTCGGCCGCGGTGACCTGTCTCCCCGCAAAATCACCCGTCCATTCACCAGCCGCGATGATTGCCGGGGGGCCGGGGGCCGGGGATAATGCGGGGAGCGGGAGAGGCCTCGCGGCCTCGCCTTGAACAGGTGCGGCAATTGTTCTATAAGAAAAGAGGAAAACCCGGAACGCTGGAGAGAAGGCCCATGACCAACCGCCCGCATCGGCGCCCGGACCGCGGGGGCTTCACCCTGATCGAGGTCCTCGTCGTCCTCGGCATCATCGGCATCCTCATGGCCGTCGCCTACCCGAGCATCCTCAACACCATGGCCGTGCGGAACCTCGAGAACCAGACCCGCCAGGTCCAGACCTACCTCCAGCAGACCAAGCTCCGGGCGGTCGACGCCAAGTTCAACCATCGCGTCCGCTTCTACCAGGCCGACGGCGGCGCCTGGGTCTACGAGATGGAGCGCATGCAGGCCAACCTGGCGACCCGCCCGCCCACGGTCTCCTGGGTCCGCGTCCCCGGCCCGCCGCGCAAGGCCATCTCCGCGCGCCTGGCCGTGACCCTGACCCTGCCCGCCGCCGGAGGGGGCTTCGCCGTCGAGTTCTCCCCCACGGGGGCCGTGGCCAACTTCGACGTCGCCCGGAACGCCATCGTCCTCCGGGACCCCAACCTCCGCCGCCCCGGCCGGATGGACGAACGGGTCCTCAGCCTGTTCATGGGCGGCTCGATCCATTACGCCAAGAGAGCGAGCTCCTGAGATGAACCAACGCAAGCGCGAACGCGGTTTCAGCCTCATCGAGGTCCTCGTGGGCCTCTTCCTCGTCGGCGTCGCCGTCCTCGGCCTGGCCCAGCTCTTCCTCATCGCCGTGACCAACAACCTCCGGGCCGACCGGATCGCCAACGCGACCTTCCTGGCCCAGCAGCAGATCGACTGGCTCCGGGGGTTCACCATGGACGAGCTCATCGCCTACGCCGGCACCGGCCTCGACGCGCGCGACGAGGTCCTCGACCTCAACCTGGACGGGACGAACGACTTCCGCCGGGTCACGGAATTCCGCGCGGCCGGCGACACGTTCCAGGCCCTGGTCCACGTCTACTCGGCCGAGAAGATCTCCGTCCCGACGGCCGCGGAGCTGCTGGCCGACCCGGCCCATCACCGGCCCAAGGCCCTGATCACGACCATCATCACCCGCTGAAGGAGCATCCGCCGTGAGAACCTCGACGATCGTCTCGACGAAACGGGCCGCGGGCTTCACCCTGATCGAGCTCCTCGTCGGCAGCGCGGTCATGCTCGTCGCCGTCCTCGGGGCCCTGTTCATCTATTCGCGCAGCAACCGGGTCTCGTCCGAACAGCAGTCGGTGACCGAAGTCCAGAACGACGTCCGGTCGGCCATGTTCTTCATCGCCCGGGACATCCGCATGGCCGGGGCCGGCCTGCCCGAGCAGTTCGCCGGCTGGTTCATCGAAGGGGTGAACAACGAGGACCAGGGCGCCGAGGTCGAGCCCGACCGGGTCAGGATCATGGGCAACATCGAGGAGCCGCTCAACCTGCCCATCCGGGACTACCAGGGCTCCTCGGTCAATCTCACCATCGAGGACTTCAGCTTCGAGCAGTACCCCTATCCGGACGCCTATTACGCCGGCAAGTTCGTCATCGTCCTGCCCAGCCCCGATTCGCCCTGCCGGGCGGCCGAGGTCCGGCGCATCACCCACGTGACCCACGCCACCGGCGGGACCAACGAGAAGTTCAATTTCTCCCCGGGCCTGGCCCCGGGCGTCAACCCGCCCGGCGGCCTGTCGGGGACGTGCGCCAGTTCCGACGACTACGACGGCGGGATGATCAGCTTCATCGACGTCAAGGAATACTGGCTCGACGTCACCGGCAACGCCTCCGGCCTGGCGGCCGGCGTCGACGGCTACATCGGCAACGGCGAGGGCGGCGTCCTCTACTGCACCCACAACGGGACCCACTTCCCGGTGGCCCGCAACATCGAGAACTTCCAGCTCGAGTACAACGGCGACATGGACAACGACCTCGCCCTCGACGGCTGGACGCCCTGGCAGGCGTCCTGGACCGTGGCCGAGACGGCCCGGATCCAGCAGGTCCGGATGTGGGTCCTGGGCCGGACGGCCCAGCCCTTCACCTCGGTCGGCGGCAGGCCCCCGGGCGGCATCCAGACCTACCGCCGGCCGGCCCTGTCGGACAGCCCGGGAGCCGCGGCGGACGATTTCCACAAGCGCTATCTGCTGGACTCGACGTCCAACATCCGGAACATGAGCCTCAACCTCTACAACCTCGGCCAGCGGTGAGGAGCGACCCATGAAGAGACACGCGAGCAAACCCGGCCGGGAGCGGGGCGCCGGCCTCATCGTCATCATCATGATCGTGGCCTTCATGCTGGCCGTCGGCATGCTCCTGCTGACGGTCACGGGCATGAGCCCCAAGGCCGCCGACAACATGCGCCTCCAGGGGCTGGCCTTCGACGCGGCCGAGGCGGGCTTCAACGCCGCCTGGGTCGTCCTCAACGACAACTTCCTCAACCGGGTCACCTCGTCCTTCGGCGGCCAGTACCGGACGACGTTCGGGGGCGCCCCCGGCCTGGACGACCCGGCCAGCCCGAACTACTTCCGCGGCCTGACCGACGAGCAGCTCGTCGCCGACGTCCACGCCGACCCGACCAACGCCCTGTTCGACTCCGAGCCGCTGGCCACCGACCCCCGGTGCTCCTTCACCGTCTTCCTCATCAACGACGAGGCGCCGGGGACGATCGCCGCGGACGACAACGACTGCATCCTGGTGTGCATCGGCCGCGGGCCGCGCAACACCTACAAGCGCCTCGAGATCGTCATCGAGGCGGGGTCCTGAGACCCGCGAAAGGAGCCGCCATGAACCGAAAAGGCTTGAATCGCCAAGGGAGCCTTTGGGTTCTTCCCGCCCTCGCGGCCGCGCTGGCCGCTGGTCTCCTGGCGCCGCGGCTGTGGCCGCAGGCGCCCCAGGCCTGCACCGAGTACACCCGGACGTTCAGCGAGAACTTCGACACCCCGAACTACAAGGACACCGCGCAGAGCTCGGTCGCCCAGTGGCCGACGGGCCCCATCATCCTGCCGCCCCTGGGCTCGAACTTCGTCGTCGGCGCCGCCGACCGCATGGGCCGCCGCATCTACCAGTGCGCCGCGGGCGATTTCAACGGCGACGGCTATCCCGACCTCATCGGCCTGGACATCACGGGCGAGTACCCCGTCGTCAGCGGCCAGCCGTGGTCCGAGCTCCGCTTGATCAAGAACATCTACCCGACGAACCGCGGCGCCCTGCCGCTGTTCTCCGTCGACATGAGCACGTCGTTCGACCAATTCAACAACCACACCGGCCCGGCCGCGATCACCGTCGGCGACTACAACGGCGACGGCCTGCTCGACTTCTTCCTCCTGCGCAACAGCGCCGACGAGTTCGGCTACACCAACTTCCGGGCCACGATGTACATCAACCGCGGCACGGCCGCCGTGCCGAGCTTCCGGGCCTACAACCTCTCCCCCAACCTCGACTTCACGTCCCGCTTCCAATCCGCCGGGATCTATCTTTTCTGGGCGGCCAACCACCTCTGCACGGTGGACATCGACAAGGACGGCGACCTGGACATCCTGGTCGCCAGCCAGGACCGGATCTATCTCCTCCGGAACCCCGGCCGCGCCAACTTCACCCTGGCCAACTGGACCATCACCGAGCTGGCCTACGACGCCCGGACCGGCTACACCGGCCAGCCCGGCACGTCGGTCGTCTCGGCCGGCGACTTCGACTTCGACGGCGACATCGACGTCGTCTGCGGCTCGGTCGGCACGGCGGCCTTCCTCGCCTATTACGAGAACGACGGGGCGGGCCACTTCACCCGCAGCGAGATCGCCATCCCCAACCCGACCTGCGTCGGCGCGGTCGGCATCCTGGCCGACGACTTCACCGGCGACGGCCGGCCGGACATGCTCGTGGTGACGGACTCGGCCTACCGCGGCGGGTCCGCCCAGGCCCGCCTCTGGATCCTGAGGAACCGCGGCCTGGTCAACGGGGACGTCGACTGGCTCTTCCAGTGCCTCAACGGCTGCGCCTCGCCGACGCCGTCCCCGTACGACATCGACATGGCCA
This sequence comes from Acidobacteriota bacterium, assembly GCA_029569255.1. Taxonomy (GTDB): domain Bacteria; phylum Acidobacteriota; class Aminicenantia; order Aminicenantales; family Saccharicenantaceae; genus RBG-16-66-30. The sequence continues at coordinate 84,097 of JAKQUO010000014.1, forward strand.
CGGCCCTGGATTACGACCGCGACGGCGACATGGACGCCGTCATCGCCGACGCCAACCACTCGGGCGACTACTACTTCATCGAGAACCGCACGGCCGGCGTCTACGAGACCTTCGCCCGGGCCACTTCGACCAATATCGGGTCCGGCCTGCTCGACCCGCGCCTGCACGCCGTCACCCGCATCCGGGTCACGGACCTCCGCCAGGGCTTCTACGGCCCCTCGAGCGCCGGCCTGACGGTCGAGATCAAGTTCTCCAACAACGGGGGCCAGAACTGGGAGACCTACCAGACCTTCACCGGCTCCGGCATCGCCAACCGGACGAACCTCCCCTTCTACGATTTCAAGAACTTCGGCGCCGACCTGAGGTGGCGGATCGTCCTGAGCGCGCCGGACGACCATTTGGCCGATTACCCGGCCCAGAGCGCCTCTCTCGAGACCCCCTTCGTCGACAGCTTCGCGCTCGAGTTCGTCTACGTCGACCGGCGCGAGTACTCCCGGTCGTCGGCCGCCGCGACCGTCATCACGCAGAGCGGGCTGCGCACGAAGGTGGTCATCGGCGCGTCCTTCATCTTCCCCGGCTTCGAGGGCCAGCTCCGGGCCTACGACATGACCGGCGTCACGTTCGACCCGGGGACGGACTCCCAGCTGCGGACGGTCGCCACCTCGGACCTCAACGACGCGACCGGCCGGAGCCTCATCCCCGGCGCCGGGATCTTCTGGGACGCCGGCCAGCTCCTGAACGGCCGGAACCCCGATTCGCGGACGATCTACACCGCCCTCCGGGCCAACGGGAGCACGGCCAGCCCGCTCGTCCGGACGAACTTCGTCAGGTCCAACGTCGGCAACCCCGCCACGGCCGGCTCGCTGGCCTGGTGCCTCAAGGACGTCAACAACGACAACGCCGGCCTGGTCGATTTCGTCCGCGGCCGGGACCGCTACTGGAAGCTGGGCGACATCAACCACTCGACGCCGGTCGTCGTCGGCCCGCCGGACGAGGACTCCGCCTACATGGGGACGGGCTACGCCGAGTTCAAGACCGCCTATTCCTCCCGGCCGAAGGTCATCTACGTCGGGGCCAACGACGGCATGCTCCACTGCTTCGACATCCGGACGGGCGAGGAGCTGTGGGGCTTCATCCCCTACAACCTCCTGCCGATCCTGAGGAACATGTACGTCGTGGACAGCGTCAACGGCGCCCGCTACTATGCGCACGACGTCTACTGCGACGGCTCGCCGGCCGTCGCCGACGTCGAGATCAACGGCCAGTGGCGGACGGTCCTCGTCACCGGCCAGGGGCCGGGCAAGGGCAGCGTCGCCGCCGCCAACAACGTCGCCGGGGCCATCAACTACTACTGGGCCCTCGACGTCACCGACCCGGCGGACCCCCAGCCGCTCTGGGAGATCTCACACACTTACAAATCAGGCAATAAGACCTATCCGAGCATGGGCGAGACGTGGTCCACCCCGGCCATCGGCAAGGTCAACCATTCCGGCACGGCCCGCTGGGTGGCCCTCATGGGCTCGGGCTACGACAACGTCAAGGACAGGAACTACAAGCTCGGGCGGCGCTTCTACGTCGTCCGGCTCGACAACGGCACGGTCATCAGGGCGACGGACGAGGTCAACGATATCGACACGAGCGCGCTGGCCGCGCCCAAGACGGCCTACCGCTACCCCAACATCGCCGTCGCCATCCCCGGCTCCCCGACGGCCGTCGACCTCGACGGCAACGGCTTCACCGATTACGTCTATGTCGGCGACCTCGACGGCCGGCTCTACCGCATGAACCTGACCGGGACCAATCCCAACGGCTGGGGCCTCACGGCCATCTACACCGATCACCTCAATTACCCCATCGTCACCAAGCCCGGCGTCTGGGTCGATCCCCTGGAGGGCGGGCCGGCCCGGCCCCGGGTGTACTTCGGCACCGGCGGCGACGACGCCGCCCCGGCCGACCGGGACTACTCGTTCGTCTGCCTCATCGACAACGGGACCGCCAACCCGCTTCTGGAATGGTACCTGGGCGTCCCGGCCCGGCTCAACCGTTCGGACACCTACCAGAGGGGCACGCTCGGCGCCGGCCAGAAGGTCTGGGCCAACCCGGTCATCGCCGACCAGGCCGTCTATTTCAGCACCCTGACCGGGGGCATCGAGGCCGTCAACCCCTGTCAGAACCTGGGCGAGAGAGGCCGCCTCTACGCCCGCTCCATCCGGGCGACCTCGGCCATCCCCGTCGGCGGCACGGCCTTCAAGTCGACGGCGGCCACCCCGCCCGAGTACCTCGACCTCGTCAGCAAGGCCCGCCGGGCGGTCACGGTCGGCGAGGTCGAGCGGGTCGCCGGGCGCGTCCAGAAGCGCGAGATCTACGTCCAGGAGTTCGACTCGACACTGGAGAAGCTGGAGCAGCCGGTCGGCTCGCTCCTGCGCATCAAGTCCTGGCGGGAGATCTACAGGATCATCTGGTAAGGCCGCCGGAGCCTCCCGTCCGTCCGTTTGACACGGGGCGGGCGGGAGGCCATAATGGAGCGGAGACAGCCGCCATGAAGAGACTCTTTCTCGTCGCCGCCGTCATCGGGCTGGCCGCGTCGCTCGGGGCCCAGAGCCTGACCGAGCTGGCCAAGAGGGAGAAGGCCCGCCGGGAGGCCCTCAAGGACAAGGCCCCCGCCGTGGCCACCAACGCCGATATCCTGCGCGTCAAGAAGACCTCCGCCGTCGAGGTCGTCCCGCCCGGGTTCGAAGGGACCGAGGTCCTGGAGGGCGAGGACGCCTTCGCCGCGGCCGAGACGGAAGGCCAGGGAACCGGGACCGGCGTCCTCCCCTCGGGCTCCGGGGCCCCGCCCGCGGCCCGCCGCATCGTCCCCCGCACCGCCCCGGACGGGCCGCTCATCACAGGGGACGCCAACCGCGACCAGGCGGAGGGCGGCGGCACCCTCGAGGCCCAGCTCAAGGCGGCCAACGACCTCGTCGACCTCCTGACGACCAAGATGAACGCCCTGCGCCAGCAATTCGAGTCCCAGGACGCCATGGTCCCCGGATACGTCATCCAGCAGCAGCTCGACGAGACCGGCCAGCGCCTCGTCAAGGCCCAGGCCCAGCAGGCCCGCATCGAGGCCCTCGCGGCCAAGAGCGGGAGGGCCGGGAAGGCGCCGGCCGAGCGCGATCCTGTTTCCAGCCCCTCTGCTTAATTCGCCTTCTTGCCACCCCGTCCGCTTCGCTCGCTCCCTCGGAGCTCACGTTCGAAGGCCGCCGCGGTCCGTCCTTAGTTCCAACTATGGGCCGGCAAATGGGGACATGTACTCCCGGTACGTGCCCCCGTTCAGACATGCGGGACACGTACCGGGGCGGCACATGTCCCGACACGCGCCTCGAGCGCCCGGCAACCGTTCCCATGGCCACCCTCAGAAAATGGAAGAGGACCCGACTAACCTTCGGCGGAGCCGTCCGGCGCCGCGGCCTCCAGGCGGGCGGCCAGCCAGTGGAGGATGGCGAGGTGGGCCTCCTGGACGCGGGGCGTGTCGCGCGAAGGCGCGTCGAGCAGGACGTCGGCCAGCGGGGCGACCGCCGCCGCGCTTTCGCCGGTGAGGGCCACGGTCGCGAGGCCGAGGCGCCGGGCCGTCCGCAGGGCCTCCAGGACGTCCGGCGACCGCCCGCTCGTCGTCAGGGCCAGGGCGACGTCGCCGGGCCGGCCCAGGGCCTCGATCTGGCGGCTGAAGACGCGCTCGAAGCCGCGGTCGTTGCCGATCGCCGTCAGGGTCGAGGCGTCGGCCGTCAGGGCCACGGCCGCGAGAGCCGGGCCGCCGCGCCGCGACAGTCCGTTGACGAGCTCGGCCGCGAAGTGCTGGGCCTCGGCCGCGCTGCCGCCGTTGCCGAAGGCGAGGACCTTGCCGCCCGCCCGGAGCGCCGCGGACAGGAGGCCGGCCGCGGCCTCGAGCGGGGCGCCCCGCGTCCCCAGGAATTCGCGCAGGACCCGGCCGAGGTCGGCCGCGGCGTCCTCGGCTCTTCGCATCACGCGCCTCCCTCCGCCGGCCCGGCGGACGCGTCCGGGGCGGCGGGCCGTCCGCGCGGGGCGGCCTCGTCGGCGCCGCGGCGGCCCTGGGCCGACAGGACGGCCGCCCGGACCTTGTCCATCAGGGCGCCCATCGTCTCCTCCTCGCACCCGGCGACGGGGATCGGGTCGTGGAACGTGACGCCGACGCGGCCCCGCCGGGCGTACCATTGCCCCCTGGGCATGAGCTCGAAGGCCCCCCGGATGGTGACCGGGACGATGGGCGCCCCGCTGGCCAGGGCCAGGAAGAAGCCGCCCCGGCGGAAGGGCTGGAGCTTCCCGTCCCGCGTCCGCGTCCCTTCGGGAAAGATCAGGAACGAGTAGCCCCGCTCGCGGATGAGGGCGGCGGCCCGGGCGATGCTCTTCTTGCCGCCCTCGGCGCCCCTGCGGTCCACCGGGACGAAGCCGACGTGGCGCATGCCCAGGCCGAGGACGGGGACGCGCATGAGGGACCTCTTGAAGATGACCCGGGGCGTCCCGGGGATGAGCGACAGGAGCAGGGGCCCGTCCATGAAGCTCTCGTGGTTGGACATGAAGATGTGTGGCCTTCGCGGGTCGAACCTCTCCAGGCCTTCGACCTCGACCCGGACGCCGAGGACGCGCCGGCCCGCCCGCACGGCCCATTTGCCGATGGCGATGATCGGCTCGCGGAGCCCCGTCAGCATGCAGAACAGGACGACCGGCGCGAGGAGGATGAGCAGGACGGCGTAGAAGACGGCGATAACGGCGCTGGCGACCAAAGCGGGGGAGATTATAGCACAGGCCTTTGACCCCGGAGAAACGAATGGTGTTATAATATCAGCCGTGAAGCCCGAAACCGGGGCCGCGAGACGCCGCTTCATTCGCCGCGGAGTTTTCCTGTTCCTGGCCCTGTGGCTGGCCGAAGCCGTCACCAAGGCCCTGGCCGTGCTCCAGGAATTTACGGGGGACGATCTTAAGTCGACGGTCACCTCCCGCCTGGGCGAAGGCCTTCGGGCCCTGGCTCCTGGGCTAGTCGCCTACATCCTGACGCTGCTCGCGATCTACGTCCTCTTCGGCGCCCTGAACGGGCATTACGCGGGCCTGCTCTCCGTCCTGATCTCGCGGCGCGCCTCGCGTCCGCGGCGCTCCGCTTCGGGACTGTCCTTCCTGGCCGTCAACACCGTCTTCCTGCTCGGGCTCTACGGCCTTAACGCGGCGCTCTATCCGGCCTCCACCCTCGCCTTCATCCGTCAGTCCCTGTCGTGGATCGGCGGCGCCGGGGCCCTGAAGGCGGCATCCTTGGCCCTGTTGGGCCTCTACCTAGTCGGCTTCGTCGTCCTGAACATCCGTTACGCGTCGAGAAAGACCGCCTTGGTTTCCCTGGCCGTTTGGGGCGTGCTCCTGGCCGCGCCGTTGAATTGGGGCTACCTCGTTTACCGGGCCCGGCCGGCCGTTCGGCCGGCCACGCCGAACGTGGTCATCATCGGGATCGACTCCCTCAATCCGCTTCATACCGGCTACGCCGGCTATCCCCTGCCCCTGACGCCAAATCTGGACGCCTTCCTTCGGGAGAGCGTCGTTTTCGGGAATTGCTATACGCCCATCGCCCGGACCTTCCCCTCCTGGTATTCCATCCTGACCGGCCAGTACCCCGTGACCAACGGCGTCCGGTTCAACCTCCAGAAGCGCAAGTCCATCAAGTCGGCCAACCGGTGCTTGGGCCACCTCCTGAAGGAGCGGGGCTACCGGACCGTCCATTACACCGACGAGGTCCGGTTCAGCAACATCACGACCGCCGAGGGGTTCGACATCCTCCGTCACCCGGTGATGGGCATCAAGGATTTCGTCTTCGGCAGCTTCCATGACTTCAGCCTGGCCAACGTTTTCTTCAACAACCCCCTGGGCTGTCTGATGTTCCCGTTCCTGAAATTCAACCGGGCCGTCTTTCACCTCTACGACGGGCGGTATTTCATCGACGACCTGGTGATGGCCATCGGCCGGCTCAATGCCCGGGGCCCGTTCTTTCTGGCCGCTCACCTTTGCATCGGCCACTGGCCGTATTATCACGCCTCGCCCCGCGAGTTCGATTTCCAGAGTGGGGCCGACCCTCTCATGGCCCTCTACGATTCCGCGCTTTCGATCGCAGACCGGCAGCTCGGACGGGTCCTGGAGGCCCTCAAGGCCTCCGGGGTTTACGATGACGCCATCGTCGTCGTCCTGTCCGACCACGGCGAATCGAAAAGAGGCCATGGCTCCGACCTCCGGGACTCCGAGCAAAACCGGACCCTTCTGGCCTGGAAGCCCGCGGGCACGACCGTCCACAGGGAAGTCGACAGGCTCGTCCGGACGATCGACATCGCCCCGACGGTCCTGGACCTCCTCGGCTTCGGCGTCGAAGGAGGGAGCTTCGACGGCGTCAGCCTCGGGCCATGGCTCCGCGGCCCGGTCGGTCAGGAGCCTCCCGACGACCGGTCCGTCATCATGGAAACAGAGTTCTCCATGGACACGCCGGGCGGCGTCGGCCTCGCCATCCAATCCATGGTCAAGCAGGGCATCGTCTTCTATGAGTTCGACCGGAAAGGTCTGATCACGCTTCGAGACATGTACTTCGACGTCCTGGTCCGGCGCCGGAACAGGGCCCTGCTGACGCCCGAATGGAAGCTCGTGCGGGACGTCGTCATCCGCGGGGACGACGAGAGCGTCCGGACTGCCCTGTTCGATCTTCAGGCCGATCCGGCTTGCAAGAAGGACGTCTCCGCCGAACGGCCGGAGATTTTTCTGGACCTCTGGGAACGGATGGCGCTTTACTACGGAGAGGAAATCGCGTCGGACAGCCCGGATGCCGGGAGTCGCCGATGACAAAATTCTACCCCGCCCAGGCCGCCGATTTTATCCGCCGAAGCCAGAATTCCGACGGCGGCTGGGGCTACGAGGCTGGCCGGGTCAGCCTGGTCGAGCCGACCGGCTTCGGCGCGATCGTCCTCCACTCCGGAGGCGCCGCGGCCGAGGCCGCCCGATCCCTGGCCTTCCTCAAGTCCTGTCAGCGCCCCTCCGGGGCCGTCGGGATCGGGCCCCGGGACGAGGACGGCAACTGGATGGCCTATGCCGCGCTGCTCGCCTTTCAGGCCCTCGGCGCGGCCGAGGAGACGGCCAAGCTCGCGGCCTGGGCCCTCGCTTTCGAGGACGCGTCGGCCCGTTTCACCCCCGAAGAAGTCAAGGTCATCCGCAAACGCTACCGGTACCGGCCGACCATCCCGGGCTGGTCGTGGACGCCGCGAACGACGGCCTGGGTCGAACCTACCGCCCTGTTCATCATCGCTCTCCGCCGCGCCGGCGTCCCGGCGTCGGAGAAGAGGATCAAGTCCGGCCTGGACCTCATCCTCGACCGGCGCGTCCCGTCCGGCGGCTGGAACTTCGGCAACCCCTATAGCACGTCTTTCGAGCTCGAGGCCAGTTCGATGTCGACCGCCCTGGCTCTGGCCGCCCTCGGCGCAGCCGGTTTTTCCGCCCGCCAGGCGGCCGTGGCGGCGGGCTTTCGCTTCCTCCGAGGCGCCTGGCCGGCGGCGTCAGCACGGCTACGCTGGCCTGGTCGCTCCTGGCCTTGAAGAGCTTCCCGGAAACGTCGGCCGAGGGCTCGGCCGCGGCCGAACGGCTGGCCGGTCTCCAATCCGACGACGGCGGCTTTCGCGGCAACCCCTTCGAAACCGCGCTCGCGGCGCTTGTCCTCGGCGACGACCCGGCCCTCGTCCCGGCCTTCGGGGGGACGAAATGAGCCGCCCCCGCCTGACGCGCCGCGAGTTCATGCGCTTGGCGGGGGCCACCGCGCTGACGGCTTGGCCGGCCGCGGCGGCGGCCGGCGGACAGGCCCCGGCCGCCGAACCTTCCGAACGCATCTACCGGGTGGCCCTGGTCCCCTGCCCCGATTACGGTCCGGAGACCCTGGCCGCGGCGATCGAGGCCGGCTGGCGGACGAGCAGCCCGCCCGACGTCCGGGGCAAGCGGGTCGTCCTCAAGCCGAACATGGTCGACGTCTCGGCCGACCGGCCCATCCACACGGACCCGCGCCTCGTCGAGGCCTTCGTCCTCCACCTCGCCGATCTGGGGGCACGGGAGATCGTCCTGGCCGAAGGCACCTCGCACAACCGCGACGCCGAGGACCTCTTCCGCCGCTCCGGCTACGAGGCCCTGGCCCGGCGGCGGGGCGTCCGGCTCCTCGATCTCAACTATGACGATCTCGTGACCGTGAAGAGCGTCTACCCCCGGTCGACCCTGCTCCGCCACATGGCCCTGCCCCGGACCGTCGCCGAGGCCGAGGTCCTCATCTCTCTGCCCAAGATGAAGACCCACAAGCTGGCCGGGATCACGCTGAGCCTGAAGAACATGTTCGGCCTCCTGCCGGGCATGGTCTACGGCTGGCCCAAGAACACCCTCCACTGGAACGGCATACCGCTCAGCATCTGCGAGATCAACGCCACGGTCCGCACCCACTACGCCGTCGTCGACGGCGTCGTCGGCATGGAGGGCCATGGCCCGATCATGGGCTCGGCCCGCAAAGCCGGGGTCCTGGTGATGGGCGACAACGCCCTGGCCGTCGACGCCACCGCCGCCCGGATCATGGGCGTCCAGCCCGGTCGCGTCGACTACCTGGCCATGGCCCAGCGGCTGCGCCTGGGCTCCCTCCGTCCGGCCGAGATCCAGGTCGTCGGCGGGCCGAAGGTCGAGGACGTTCGGACCGACTTCCGGCTCGATCCCGAGTTCGCCGGCCTGCGGGCGCGCCGGGTCTGAATTTCCGGCCAGGCTCTCCAGGCCGGGAACTCACACGGGGCGTGCATGTCCCCGCGGATAAAAAAAAGGGGCGGCCGAAGCCGCCCCTAAGAGGCGCAAGTCAGGAAAGAGCGTCAGGTGCTGCCGCCGGCCTGGACGAGGGCCGTGGAGGGCGCGATGATCCAGTTGCCGGACCAAGCGACGAGATCGTTGTCGAAGTCGGCCATGGAGCTCACGTTGTAGCGGCTGGTCTCGGGATTCTCCGGATCGTAGGTCAAGTCGCCCTGTTCTCCGTTCCTGCCAAAGGAGGCGATACAGAAGTCATCAGCTCCCAGGTCGTCAAGCGCAGCCCCCGTCAGATAAGCCATGCTCTCCACTCCATCGATGCCGGTGCCGATCTGGTAGGGCGTGTTCCAAGGGTCGTGGATCGGGAAGGACTTGACATAGAACGGGGACAGGCCGAGAACAAAAGGATCGCCTGAAGCGATAGGCCCGCCCTCAGCCGTGGCGAGGGTGAAATCGCCATGGTCGGTGATGTAGTCCGCGGCGCCGGTCGAGATCGTCATGATCTCCTTCATGGCCGACTTCTGTTTGGCCTTCTGCATGGCCGAAAGGGCGTTCGGGATGAGCAGAGCGGCCAGGATGCCGATGATCGCCACGACGATCAGCAGCTCGATGAGGGTGAATCCTCTCATCTTTTTGGACATTTAAAACCTCCTTTAAATTCCCTGGCTGATCTCCTCAGCCGGGTTGTTTGCCACTCATAGTTGGCACCCCTATTATAGCAATATGCGTGCCAACTTCGAATCTCTCATAACTTGTTGATTAATAAGCATATGCACAAATTGCCTGAGGCCTGACGGAAATAAAATCGCCGACAATTGTCATTTTTGCCAATAATTGTCGCTCTTTTCGGCTCTTTCATCGGCGGCGGCGCCTTCGTCAGGCCGGGTTGCGCTCGCCGTTGTCGTTCCGCCGCTCGGCCTTGCGGACCTGGTTGAGGTCGTACTTGCCGATGAGATAGCGGAGCGTCCGGTAGCTCAGGCCGAGAAGGGGGGCCGCCTTCTGGAGGCTGCCGCCGGTGACGCCCAGGGCCTCCTGGAGGTGCTTCTTGGTGATGTCGTCGAGGTGCCGGGTCAGGCTGAAGCCCGGCCCGAAGAGGACCTGGGTCTCGAGCTTCTTCTTCTGGGGGGAGACGATCTCCTGGGGCAGGCAGCTCGCGGTGACGGTCTCCCGGTCCTCGATGGCCACGATGCGCTCGATGACGTTCTCGAGCTCGCGGATGTTGCCCGGCCAGGCGTAGCCCTCGAGCAGGCCGACGACCTCGGGGGTGAACCGCTTGGGCTTCTTGCCCATCTTGTCGCAGTACTTCTGGAGGAAGTGGGAGATGAGGAGGGGGATGTCCTCGACCCTCTTCCGCAGGGGCGGCATGTCGACGGAGATGACGTTGAGGCGGTAGTAGAGCTCCTCGCGGAACTTGTTCTCCAGGATCCTCTTCTTCAGGTCCTGGTTGGTCGCGGCGATGATGCGGACGTCGACCGGGATCTCGTCGGCCCCGCCGACCCGGCGGACCTTCCGCTCCTGGAGGGCCCGGAGGAGCTTGACCTGGGTCCAGGGCGACATCTCGCCGACCTCGTCGAGGAAGAGGGTCCCCCGCTGGGCCAGCTCGAACATGCCCTTCTTGTCCGAGACAGCCCCGGTGAACGAGCCGCGGACGTGGCCGAAGAGCTCCGACTCGAGGAGGTTCTCCGGCAGGGCGGCGCAGTTGATGGAGACGAAGGGGTGGTCGCGGCGCGCCCCGTGGAGGTGGACGGCCCGGGCGGCCATCTCCTTGCCCGTCCCGCTCTCGCCCGTGATGAGCACGGTCGAATCGGTCGAGGCCACCTTCTCGATGAGGATGTAGATCTCCTGCATCGCCCGGCTCTTGCCGATCATCTGCTCGAAGCCGTAGCGGTCCTTGAGGTCGCGCTTGAGCAGGAGGTTCTCCTGCTTGAGGCGGCGGGCGGCCAGGCCCCGGCCGACGATGATCTTGAGCTCCTCGACGTCGAAGGGCTTGACGACGTAGTCGAGGGCCCCGGCCTTGAGGGCCTCGACGGCCTGGGCGATGCTGCCGTAGGCCGTGATCAGGATGACCGGCAGGTCGGGCAGGTTCTCCCGGGCGTAGCGGAGGACGTCCATGCCGTCGGCGCCGGGCATCTTGATGTCGGTGACGACGAGGTCGATCCCCTCCTTGGCCAGGGCCTCGAACCCCGCGGCGGCCGTCTGGGCCGATCGGACCGCGTAGCCCTCCTTCTTGAAGACGACCGTGAGCAGGTCGAGCAGGCTCTTCTCGTCGTCGATGATGAGGATCGTTTCCATGGCGTCAGCCCGCCGGCCGGGCCTCCTTGCGCGCCGGCAGCGTGATCAGGACCTCCGTGCCCCGGCCGGGCCCGGAGCGGACCTCGATCCGCCCGTCGTAGTCGTCGACGATCTTGCGGACGATCGACAGGCCCAGGCCGCGGCCGTCCTCGAAGCCCGAGAAGAAGGGCTCGAAGAGATGGGCCTGGTCCTCTTCGGAGATGCCCCGGCCGGTGTCGGCCACGAGGACCCGGACGTCCTTCTTCCGGGGCCCCGGGAAGTCGAGGGTCAGCCGCCCGCCCTCGGGCATGGCCTTGAGGGCGTTCTTGATGAGGTTCCAGAAGACCTGCTTGAATTGGCCGGCGTTGCCGTGGTAGGGGACGTCGGCCGTCCGGAAGTTCCCGTGGAGCTCGACCCGGCCGTTGAGCTCGCCGCCCGCCTGGAGGATCTTGACCGTCTCGTCGAGGATGTCGCGCAGGTTGATCGGGGAGAAGACCCGCTTCCCCGGCAGGGCGAAGTCCAGGAACTGCTCCAGGCTGTGGGAGACGCGCTCGGACTCCTTGAGCACGATGCCCATGAGCTCCCTCTGCTCGGGGGTGAGGGCGAGCTCCTTCTTGAGCACCTGGACCGAGCCCGAGATGGCCGCCAGGGGGTTGCGGACCTCGTGGGCCAGGCTGGCCGAGACCCGTCCGGCCTCGGCCAGGCGCTCCCGGACCAGGAGCTCCCTCTCGGCGGCCCGCAGGGCCTGGCGCGTCCGGCGCAGGCCCCCGGCCAGCCGGCTGACCAGGGCGGCGATGACGAAGAAGACGCCCCAGGCGATGAAGATGTTGACCAGCATCGACCCCAGCGATGTCCGGACCGCGTGCTCGGGCCGGAAGACCGGGATGAGGCCGAAATGGATGCCGTCGGCCAGTCCGCCGTAGAGGATGGCCGAGAGCGCGGCGGCCAGGAAGCCGGCCCGACCGGAGACGATCAGGCCCGCGGCGATGATGGGGAAGAGGTAGAGGAAGTACATCGACGAGGCCAGGCCGCCGGAGATGTAGACGAAGGCGGTGATGAGGGCGAGGTCGAAGACGACCTGCAGGTAGGCCTGGCCGGCGAGCCGGCGCCCGCCGGCGTAGAGGGCGAAGAGGACGGCCGAGAAGCCGTAGGCGCCGAAGACGAGGTGGTAGAAGGGCAGGTTGGGCGGGGCCTCGGGCGAGGACAGCTGGAGGATGAAGGCGGCGGCCAGGAGCGAGGTCAGGACGACGACGCGGTAGACGTTGTAGAGCAGGACGTGGCGCCGCTCGACCGGGGCGTCCGTCCGCCCGCGCTCCGCTTTCATGGGGCCCTCTCCGCCGTCCTCTCCTCGTCGCGCCCTAGAACTTCGACATCAGGCTGAAGATCGGCAGGTACATCGAGACGACCAGGCTGCCGACGATGCCGCCGATGAAGATCATCATGACCGGCTCGAGGACCGACAGGAGGGCGGACACGGCGTTGTCCACCTCCTCGTCGTAGAAGACGGCCAGCTTGCTCAGCATCTCGTCGAGGGTGCCCGTGGCCTCGCCGACGTTGATCATCTGCAGCATCATCGTCGGGAAGCGGCCGGACATCCTGAACGACTCGGCCATGGTCTTGCCCTCGGCGACGAGCTTGCGGGCCTCCAGGATCTCCTTCTCGATGACCACGTTCCCGGCCGTCGTCGAGGTGATCTTGAGGGATTCGAGCATGGGCACGCCGCCGGAGATGAGCGTGGCCAGCGTCCGCGTGACCCGGGCCAGGGCGACCTTGTGGACGAGCTTGCCGAACAGGGGCGCCTTCAGGAACAGGCGGTCGGTCGACCAGCGGCCGGCCGCGGTGCTCCGGTAGTAGCGGAAGGCCAGGACGAGGCCGGCGATGCCGACGGCGACGAAGACGATGTACTTCTGGACGAAATCGCTGAGGGCGACGACGCCGGCCGTGATGGCCGGCAGCTCGGCGCCGAGGTCGCGGAAGATGGCGGCGAAGATGGGGATGACCTTCCAGAGCATGAAGATGGCCACGACCACGGCGAAGATGAAGATGGCCACCGGGTAGACCATGGCCTGCTTGACCTTGGCCCGGAGCCGGACGGTCTTCTCGATGAACTCGGCCAGGCGGCGGAGCATGATGTCCAGCGACCCCGACTGCTCGCCCGAGGCGATGAGGTTGCAGTACAGGTCGTCGAAGGCCTTGGGGTGCTTCCGCTTGGCCTGGTTCAGGGTCGAGCCGGCCTCGACGTCCTCCTTGACCGTCTTGATGACGTTCTTGAAGTAGGCGCTCTTCTGCTGGTCCTCGAGGATGCCCAGGCTCTGGATGAGGGGCAGCTCGGCGTCGATGAGGACCGAGAGCTGGCGGCTGTAGACGGCCAGGTCCTTGAGCTTGACCTTCTCCCGCTTGAGGAAGGGGATCTTGAAGCCGCCCTTGGCCGGGGCGATGCTGAGGACCGAGATCTGGTCCTTCTGGAGCAGCCGCCCGAGCTCCTCCTTGGACGCGGCGACCCGCTCGCCGCCGACCGTGTCTCCGTAGCGGTTCTTGCCTTTCCACACGTAAGTCGGCATCGTTCACCTCGCTCGTCGGGGACGGCCCCTATTTCCGGGATTGCCCCTGCGGGCCGGCCGGCGCGGCCTTGCCGCCCTCCCGGCGCTGGATGATATCGGTCAGCTCCTCGGGGAAGGAGGTCATGGCCATGACCGTGTCCAGGCCGACCAGCTTGCGGAAGTACAGGTTGGCCAGCGACTGGTTGAAGGTCTGCATCCCGAACTTCTCCTGGCCCATCTGCATGGCCGAGTAGATCTGGTGGATCTTGTTCTCGCGGATGAGGTTGCGGATGGCCGGGTTGGGGATGAGGATCTCCATGGCCAGGACCCGGCCCTTGCCGTCGATGCGGGGCAGGAGGGCCTGGGTCAGGACGGCCTCGAGGGACATCGAGAGCATGATCCGGACCTGGGTCTGGTACTGGCTGGGGAAGATGTCGATGATGCGGCTGATCGACTCGACGGCCGAGTTCGTGTGCAGGGTCGAGAAGGTCAGGTGCCCGGTCTCGGCGACGCGCAGGCTGGCCTCGACCGTCTCCAGGTCGCGCATCTCGCCGACCAGGACGACGTCGGGGTCCTCGCGCAGGACCGAGCGCAGGGCGTTGCCGTAGGACAGGGTGTCGGCGTAGAGCTCGCGCTGGTTGATGATGGCCTTGCGCGGCGTCAGGTAGTACTCGATGGGGTCCTCGATGGTGATGATGTGGACCGGGCGCTCGGCGTTGATGTGCTCGATCATGCAGGCCAGGGTCGTCGACTTGCCGCAGCCGGTCGGGCCGGTGACGAGGATGAGCCCCCGCGGCAGGTAGCAGAGCTGCTGGATGCGCTGGGGGATGCCCAGTTGGGCGAAGCTCCACATCGAGGGCAGGAAGCGGCGGAAGGCGCCGGCCACGGCCCCCTTCTGCATGAAGACGTTGGCCCGGAAGCGGCCCAGCTCCTTGACCCCGAAGGAGAAGTCGAGCTCGAGCTTCTCCTCGAAGAGCCGCTTCTGCTTGTCGGTCATGATGCTGTAGATGACCTCTTTCGTCTCGGACGGGGTCAGGGCCGGGTGCTCCAGGTCCTTGAGGACGCCGTGGACGCGGATCCGCGGCGGGATGTAGGTCGTGATGTGAAGGTCGCTGGCGTCGCCCTCGACGCAGGCCTTCAGCAGCTCGAAGATCGGCTTGGCCATGGGTTCCTCCGTATCGTCGCGTCCGCCGCGGTCACTCGTCCCGCACCGTCTCGCGCAGGACCTCTTCGACCGAGGTGATGCCGTTCCTGATCTTGATGAGGCCGCTCCGCCTCAGGGTCAGCATGCCCTTCTCGATGGCCTTCCTCTTGATGTCCCGGGACTGGGCCCGGGTCAGGATCATGGTCCGGATGTCGTCGTCTATCTTCATGACCTCGAACAGGGCCGTCCGGCCCTTGTAGCCGGTCCGGTTGCAGGCGTCGCAGCCGCCGGGCTTCATGGCCTGGAGCCCCTTGAGCTCGCTCTTCAGGAAGCCCATCTCGAGCAGGGCCGCCTCGGGCAGGGGGTGGGGCTGGGCGCACTTCTTGCAGAGCCGGCGGATGAGCCGCTGGGCCGCGACCAGGATGAGCGAGTCGGCGATCAGGAACGGCTCGATGTTCATGTTGACCATGCGGGTGATCGAGCTGGCCGCGTCGTTGGTGTGGATGGTCGAGAAGACGAGGTGGCCGGTCAGGGCGGCCTTGATGGCGATGTCGACCGTCTCCTGGTCGCGCATCTCGCCGACGAGCATGACGTCCGGGTCCTGGCGGAGGAAGCTCCGCAGGCAGGCGGCGAACGTCAGCCCGATCTCCTCCTTGATCTGGACCTGGTTGATGTTGGGGACGTTGAACTCGACCGGGTCCTCGGCGGTCATGATGTTCATGTCCGGCGAGTTGATGGTCGAGATGGCCGAGTAGAGCGTGTTCGTCTTGCCACTCCCGGTCGGCCCGGTGACCAGGACGATGCCCCAGGGCTTGTGGATGGCCTCCTCGAAGACGGCCAGCGACTCCTCCTCGAAGCCGAGCTGGGTCAAGTCGAGCTTGAGCATCTCCTTGTCGAGGATGCGGGCGACGATCTTCTCCCCCCACAGGGTCGGCAGGGAGGAGATGCGCATGTCGACTTCCTTCTTCTTGCCGTTGTCGAGGCGGAGGCGCATCTTGATCCGGCCGTCCTGGGGCAGGCGCTTCTCGGCGATGTCCATGTTCGACAGGATCTTGACCCGGGAGATGACCGGGCTGCGGTACTTGAGGGGCAGGCTGACGATCTCGTAGAGGTCGCCGTCCATGCGGTAGCGGACGCGGAAGCTCGTCTCGTAGGGCTCGAAGTGGACGTCGCTGGCCCCCCGCTTGATGGCGTCGATGAAGGTCTGGTTGACCAGCTTGATGATCGGCGCCTCTTCGGCCTCGCCGTCCATCTCGGTCAGGACGTCGGTTTCTGGGTCGTTCTCGATGATGTTGACCCGGCCGTCGTCGGCCAGGGCGATGTCCTCGATGATCTTCTTGACCCGGATGGCGTCGGCCGTGCCGTAGTACTTGTTGATGGCGTTGACGACGCCCGTCTCCGAGGCGATGACCGGCTGGATCGACAGGCCGGTGCGGAAGCGGACGTCCTCGATGATCTCGAGGTCGGTCGGGTCGACCATGGCCAGGGTCAGGAAGGACCGGATCTTGTGGATCGGCATGATCAGGTACTTCTTGGCCACGTCGACGGGGATGAGGTTGATGACCTCGGGGTAGACGTCGAACTGGTCGAGGTCGATGTAGGGGTAGCCGAGCTGGCGGCTGAGGGCCTGGGCGATGTCCTCCTCGGTCAGGTAGCCGAGCTGGACGAGGGAGGTCCCCACGGGCAGGCTGTTCTTCTTCTGGAAGTCCAGGGCGGACTTCAACTGGTCTGCAGACAGGACCTTTTCCCGCAGGAGCAGCTCGCCCAGGTTGGATGCCATTTTTTATGCCGTCATCTTATGATTTTGGACAATTCCTGTCAATTTCGCGGCCTCGGAACGCCCTCGCCCAGGAAGACGCTCGACAGGCTGTGTTTTCTCTTGGAAGCCTGATTTTATTGGGGTCCAAGGCCTTGCTTTCACGGGCCCTATTCTCTCTCATGGCCAAAATGCGTCAATCACCGGGGGGGAGCATTGCCGGGGTGAATCTAGCAAAAATTGTCTCCCCGTCAGGGGTGACAAGCCTCCTCCCTCGCGGGAGCAGGCCGGCACCCGAACGACGGAGCCCCCGGGAGAGGGCCGGCGGGGGGAGGGCGCGAGCCGGAAGAAGCGTTATGCCTCGGCCATGGCCCGGCCGGCGATGAGGACGGCCTTGGTCATGACCTCGACGCATTTCGGGTCTTTCCGCGATTCGGCCATGAACGCCCTCTGATCGTCCGGGTCCTGCAGATCGAAATACCGGCCGAATTGCCTCTTGACGATCTCCCGGCATCTCGTCGACCCGAACTCCTTCTCGAAGTCCGCCAGGAACGCGCGGGCGTACCGCTGGGCCGGCGCGGCCGGGACCTTTCCCCGCCTGGCCATGGCGTCGAGGAAAAAGCCGATGGCCAGCACGGAGCCGGTCACGGCCCCGCACGTCTCCCCTTTCCCGGCGATCCCCCCCGCGAACGGCATCAGGGCCGGGATCGCCTGATCGGCCTCGAGCCCGAACCGCTCGTTGAGGGCGGCGAAGCTCGTCTGGGAGCAGGTCCCGTGGATGGCCTGGTATTTCTTGATCAGGGCTTCCCACTCCGCCTCCGGGACGGCGCCGGGCCGGGCCTCTTGGGCCGCCCGGAGCCCGGCCTTCCCGCGCGGGACGGCCAGCAGCGCCAGGCCGGCGGCGGTTCCGAACGTCCGGGCGAAAAAGGCCCTCCGGTCGATCTCCTTCATTCTCGTTCTCCTTGTCCCATTCTCTCCTGCGGCCAGGCCGGGACCGAGTATACCCGACTCCGTCGCTGAAAGCCAGGGCCCGGACCGGCCGCCGCTGTCGCCCGGACGGCCCGCGGAACCCGGGAAGGCGGCCGGCCTTCCCGCGCCGAGGCCGGTATGGTATTAGTGCCTATTGACTTGCCTGTTCGTCATCATAGAATTGGGGTCCCGGGCGGATGGGCCCGCCCCCGAGGAGGTCTGATGAGAAAGACAGCGATCGTGGCTCTCGCCGGGCTGGCCGTCGTCGCGGCCGTCTGGCTGACCGGGCGGGCGGCCCCGCAGACGCTGGGGACGAAATTCGGGAAATACATCGTCACCGAGCCGGCCCCCCCGACCCCCGGCGAGCCGGCCGGAAACGTGGACGCGCCGCCCGCGGACATGCTGACGCCGATGACCTACCTCGACGGGATCGTCGTCCCGGGCGCCTATTACACCGAGTGCTCCTGGCTGTGGAAGGCCTACCCCGACCGGGTCTGGGTCAAGGAGCACGTCCACGATTTCGACGAGATCTTCGGCTTCTACGGCACCGATCCGGAGAACCCCAAGGACCTCTGCGGCGAGATCGAGCTCTGGATCGGCGGCGAGCGCCACACGCTGACCAAGAGCTGCCTGGTCTTCGTGCCGCGGGGGGTCAAGCACTGCCCGCTGACGATCAAGCGGCTCGACCGGCCCGTTTTCATGTTCACCAGCGGGCCGTCGCCCAAATACAAGGGTTAGCGGCCGGCCGCGCCCGAGGAGGAGAACGACATGAAAAGAAGGCATTTCGTCAAAGGCGCGGCGCTCGGGCTGGGGGCCGCGGCGGTGATGGGGAGCCCCCTCGCCGCCGCCCAGGCGCCCGTCGACGCCAAGACGTACCCGTTCGAGGGGCCGCCGCCGCCGATCCCGCCGAGCGAGATCGGCGCGACCCAGACCTCGGACGTCGTCGTCGTCGGGGCCGGCATCGCCGGCCTGGCCGCGGCCCTCTCCGCCGCAGAGGCCGGGGCCTCGGTCACCCTGATCGAGAAGCTGGCCACGTTCAGCGCCCGCGGCGGCGACGTCACCGCCCTCAACACCAAGCTGCACGAGAAGCTGGGCATCAAGGTCGATCCCGAGCGGATCATCCACGGCCTGATGAAGGTCCAGGGCGGCCGCATCCACCACAACGTCGTGCGCCTCTGGGCCGGGAACAGCGCCCGGGTCATGAACTGGGCCCTGGACATGGTCGGCGCCGAGGGCCTGCAGGCCTATCTGGTCATGCCCACCGAACCGACCCTGATCATCGACCGCTGGCCCGACCCCACCGGGGCCCCCGCCAGCTGGAAGCACGGCCAGGAGTACACCGACGAGTTCCCCACCTGCCACCGCCTGGGCGACAGCGAGGCCAACCAGCGCAAGTGGCTGAGCGTCGTCGAGAAGAAGGCCAAGGCCAAGGGCGTCAAGATCCTCTATAAGACGGCCGCCGTGCGCCTGGTCCGGGACGAGAAGAGCGGCCGGGTGACCGCGGTCATCGCCAAGAGCGAGGCCGACGGCAAGCACGTCCGTTTCGCCGCCAGGAAGGGCGTCGTCCTGGCCACCGGCGACTACAGCGGCAACCGCGAGATGGTGGACAAGTATTTCCCGGGCTGCAACCTCAAGCTGGGCATGATCCCGTCCTCCAAGGGGGAAGGCCACCTGATGGCCATGTGGATCGGGGCCCGGATGGAGAAGACCCCCCACGCCCCGCTCAACGACATGAGCCACGCCCTGGGCACCAACCCCTTCCTGCTGGTCAACAAGCGGGGCGAGCGCTTCTGCAACGAGGACCTGGACACCGAGGCCCTGGCCCGCCAGACCGAGGAGCAGAACGGCTGCTGGCTGGTCCTGGACGCCTCCTGGCCCGAGGACCTCCCCCGGATGGGCGTCGGCTTCCTGCGCATGTTCAAGGACTCGCCGGAGGTCCGCGAACGGTTCAACAACCGCCTGAAGAAGGGGAACATCCTGGAGGCCCCGACCCTCGAGGCCCTGGCCGTCAAGATGAAGGTGCCCAAGGACCGCTTCCTCAAGACGGTCAAGCGCTACAACGAGCTGGCCAAGAAGGGCGTGGACCTCGATTTCGGCAAGCGCGGCGACCGCGTCACCGCCATCGACAAGGCCCCCTACTACGCCCAGTGGACGGCCAACCCCGACGAGCCCATGTGCATCTTCGCCGGGCTCGTCTGCAACGAGCGCCTGCAGCCGGTGGACGCCGCCGGCGAGCCCATCCCCGGCCTCTTCCTGGCCGGCAACACCGTCGGCGGCCGCTTCAAGCAGGCCTACCCGCTTCTCTGCCCGGGGATCAGCCACGGCATGGCCCTGACCCACGGCTACCTGGCCGGCCGCTTCGCGCTCGGCTTGAGTTGATGGTATCGCCGGCCGGGCCGCCCCGGCCGGACTATTCTCGAGACGCGCCGGGAAAGGACACCCGGCGGAGCGACAGGAGGACAGGATGAAGGAACAGGACAGGGAGAGAGCGGCCGGCCGGGGCGTCGACCGCCGGACGTTCCTCAAGACATCGGCCGCCGGGATCGGCGCCGCCGCGGCGCTCGGCGGCGTGGCGCTCCCGGCCGCGCCCCCGGCCGCGCCCCCGGCCGCGGCGGGCCAGAAGGCCGAGCCCCTGCCGGGCTCGGTGCCGCAGATCGCGGCCTCGGAGGTCCGTGAGACGCTGAGCGCCGACGTCGCGGTGGTCGGGCTGGGCATCTCCGGCATGTGCGCGGCGGTGACCGCGGTCGAGGCCGGGGCCAAGACGGTCGCCCTGGAGAAGGCCGACCTCTACACCGCCCGCGGCTTCGACGACGGCTGCGTCAACAGCAGCGTCCACAAGGACGCCGGCGTCAGCTTCGACCGCGAGGAGATGATCGCCGAGCTGATGCGCCAGGCCAACTACCGCGTCGACCAGCGGCTGATCGCGACCTGGGTGGACAAGAGCGGCGAGGCCGTCGACTGGCTGAGGGCGCTCCTCGAGCCCCGCGGCGTCAAGGCCTCCGTGGTCAAGGGCGGAGACGAGCGCGAGGGGCCCTACAAGGTCTACCACACGGCCGTCAACTGGACCGGCCAGAACCCCCGGCTGCTGGCCGAGCTGGAGAAGGTGCTCAAGGAGAAGGGCGGCGACATCCGCTACGGCACGCCCGCCGTGCAGCTCCTGCGCGAGGGGGCCGGGCGCGTGACCGGCGTCATCGCCCGCCGCCCGGACGGCGGCTACCTGCGCGTCAACGCCCGCAAGGGGATCATCCTCAGCACCGGCGGCTACGAGAACAGCCCGGAGATGATGAGGAAATACCTGCGGCCCTCGGACCTGCGCATCGAGAGGTTCAACTCCCAGGCCAAGACCTGCACCGGCGACGGCCACAACATGGCCCTGGCCGTCGGGGCCGACATGGACGAGCCGCCGCACTGCCTCATCGTCGGCAACGGCATCGTCCCCAGCAAGGACGAGTTCTATCTGGTCATGTTCACGCCCTGGCTGCGCGTCGACGCCAACGGGCGGCGCTACGTGAACGAGGACTCCGACTACTGCCGCCAGGCCAACGCCAACGCCGTCCTGCCGAAGGCCTTCAACTGGTCGGTCTTCGACTCGCGCTGGGGCGAGGGGCCCGGCTCCGACCCGAAGTACACGGCCTTCGTCAAGTCGCAGCTGGACCGTTACGTCAAGCAGGGGCACGCCCTCACGGCCGACACCCTCGGCGAGCTGGCCAAGAAAATGCAGGTGCCGGCCGCCGTGTTCGAGGCGACGGTCAAGCGCTACAACGAGCTGGCCGACAAGAAGAAGGACCTGGACTTCGGCGTGGCCGGCGACAAGATGCGGCCGCTCAAGAAGGCGCCCTTCTTCGCCCTGCAGGTGAGGAACTTCTGCCTGGTCTCGGTCAGTGGCCTCCGGATCAACGAGAACATGCAGGTGCTCGACCGGAACGGCCTGGTCATCCCCGGCCTCTACGCCTCGGGGAATACGAGCGGCGGCTTCTTCTCCGACACCTACCCGCGCAACGTCCACGGCATCAGCCACGGCCGGGCCATCACCTTCGGCCGCCTGGCCGCCAAGCACGCGGCCGGGGCCAAGGCGTAGCGCGGTCGCGCGCTCATCACTTGGCCCGTTTGAGCCACGTTTCCGCGAGGGCGAGCGTGCCCGTGCTGCCCTGGGCCGTCCCCTCCGGGCGGGGGAAGACGCGGCCGGCGGCCTTCTTCCCGTTGACGGCGACCTCGGCGGTCCGGGCGGGGACCAGCGTCGTGAAAATGACATAGGGCTTGACCGGGATCTCGACCAGGACGGCGGGAAGGAAGTCCCGCCAGACGAGCTCCACCTTCGTGCCGCCCGCGGTGACGGTCTCGCGGTGCTCGGCCAGCCCGTCGCCCGCCTTCGTGAAAACGGCCGCGTGCACGGGGTAGGGGTCGTCGGCGTAGCTGCGGTCGAACGCCGACATGATCTCCTTGTTCAGGTACTCCACCAGCTTCGGGTTGTCGGTGAAGACGGCCTTGATGTCGTCGCCGGACGGCCCGTCCCCCGTGAGGTCGGCGAGGACGTAGCAGGCGTGCCCGACGCCGGCCGGCGAATGGACGACGCGCCAGAAGCTGACGCTCGTCAGGGTCTTCCCGCCCTCCTCGAGGGCCAGGCTGATGAACGGGTTCTCGCCCGTGATGGCCACGGCGCCTTCCTTGACTTGCGGCGCGACCTGGGCCGCGCCGGGGACGGCGGCGGCCAGCAGGGCGGCCAGGGCCGAAACGATCAGAACCGGCTTGCGCACGTTCCTCCTCCTCATTCGGAAGTCACGAATTCGCCGGCCAGGTAGCCGTGCGTGTAGGCCATGCTGTGGCTGAGCCCCGGGCAGATGAGCGGATAGCCGCTCTTGAACCGGCGGCCGACGGTGTTGCCGGCCAGGTAGAGCCCGGGGATGACGCGGCCGTCCTTGTCCAGCGCCCGGAGCCGCTCGTCGGTCAGCAGGCCGCCGAGGACCACCAGCGACATCGCCGGCTTGGCCGTCCACTCGGCGTAGAAGGGCGGCTTGTCGACGGCGGTCAGGCGGTCGGCGCGCTTGCCGTAGTCGAGGTCCTTGCCGGACCGGGCCAGCGCGTTGTAGCGCTCGATCGTGGCCTTGAGGGCCTTGGCCGGCACCTTCATCTGCGCCGCCAGCCCGTCGAGGGTGTCGGCTTTCACGATCGACCGCCCCCACTGCCCGCCGGGCTTCCTCGAAACGAGCTCCCTGAACTCCTGGCGCGCCTTGTCGGTGACGCGGAAGACCCTCTTGAAGCCGGGGCCCATGCGCGGGACGTCCTCCTCCCAGCTGTCGTCGAAGACGACCCAGGCCCCGCCCTGCTCGTAGGTCTGGTTGGCCATGCTCTCGGTGTCGGAGTCCTCGTTGTAGAAGCGCCGGCCGAACCTGTTGACCATCAGGAAGGCGTCGGTGCCCATGACGTGGAACATGTGGCTCATCGGGGCGTGGGGCGGGTTCTCCATGACCGCGCCGATCCACATGGCCATCTGGTGCCCCTCGCCCATGGACGTCGACAGCATGCAGGGCAGAGGCATCTGCGGGCAGTACTTGGCCATCATCTGCCGGTTGAAGCCGTAGTCGCCGGTGCAGAGGACGACCCCCTTGCGGGCCTCGAAGCGGACGTGGCTGCCGTCCTTCTTCTGGGCCACGACGCCGGTCACCCGGCCGTCGGCCTTGGGCCGGACGAGCTGCAGGGCCTTCGTCCCGTAGTGGAAGGCCGCGCCGCGGGCCTGGGCGGCCTTTTCGACGGCCTTGAGCCAGATCCGCTGGCTCTCCGCCCGGCCGCCCGGACGGTGGCAGGTGGGGAACTCGACGTTGCGCTCGGCCAGGTAGTCCCAGTCCTTGGGGAACCCCGTGGGGTTGGGCCACTTGTCGATGATCGCGCACTCGTCGTCGCCGCGGTCGGGGATGACGAGATAGGTGGGCAGGCCCTCGGCGGCGCACAGGTCGATGATCGTGTCCATGACCCGGCCGCTGTTGCGCGCCCAGAGGTTGACGACGTCCTGGTTGAGGCGCCCCTCGCCCCGGCGCATCAGGGCGTCGACGACGCGGTCCTCGTCGATGGTCATCCCGAGCTTCTTGTGGAGCTTGCTGTTCAGGGCCGTGTTGTCGCCGCCGCGCCCCTGCAGCTGGTCCATCTTCTCGACGACGACGACCCCGGCCTTGGCCTTGGCCGCCGCCAGGGCGGCCAGCAGCCCGGCCGTGCCGGCGCCGACGACGACCACGTCGGTCCGGACGACCGAAGAGATCTTGTCGGCCGGGACCGGCGGGGGCGGGGTCTCGAACGGGAACTGCTGCGCGGCCGCCGGCGGCGCCGCCGCCTGCCGGGGGGCCGCGGCCGGCCGCGCCATCAGCCCGGTCCCGGCGGCGGCCAGCGCGCCGGCGCCTCCGGCCGTGTTCCTCAGGAACTCCCGCCGGCTCAGGCCTTGGCGCTCTTTCCCGGCTGTCGTCTTCATGGTGCCCTCCTCGGTGTCGGTATCCGTCGCCGGCCGCGTCCGGGCCGGAACTCCCTCCGATTCTAGACGAAAGGCCCGGCCCGGCAAATACTCACAAAATAGTGCTTTAGTATAATCGGGAAACCGCCGGCCGCCCCCTGTTCGGTCCCTTCCCGCCCCCGCCGGCTTCCGCGGCCAGGCACTTTCAAGTAACGTCTTGTAAAGTCCGGGGCTCTCCCATAGAATCCCGGAGGGATCGATCGGTCCCGAATACGGAAGGACCCGTTTCGCCGGGTCTCGAGGAGGGTCGTCCATGATCAGGAAAGACGGTTTCGCGCACCTGGCGGTCGCCGGCTTGGTCGCGGCGGGCGTGCTGCTGACGGCGGCCGGCGCCGGTTCCCAGACCAAGCCCGGTCACAAGTTCTATTTCGCCGACAAGG
Source organism: Acidobacteriota bacterium (assembly GCA_029569255.1). Classification (GTDB taxonomy): domain Bacteria; phylum Acidobacteriota; class Aminicenantia; order Aminicenantales; family Saccharicenantaceae; genus RBG-16-66-30. Next base: position 108,488 of record JAKQUO010000014.1, read on the forward strand.
CCCCGGTCGTCACCGACGACAGCGAGGTCACCACCCGCATCATCGTGGGCGACGACGAGTCCGAGGGCCGCTACACCATCATCAGCGACCTGTGGAAGCCCGGCTTCACCGTGTCCACCCACTACCACGCCCGGCACTTCGAGACGTTCTACCTCGTCACCGGCGCGGCCGAATGGACCATCGACGGCGAGACGCACGCCCTGAAGCCGGGGGACGCCGTCTACATCCCGGCCAACGCCCCGCACTCGGCCCGCACCCTCGGCGACAAGCCGGCCCATTTCGTCCTCATCTATTCGGCGGGCGACTACGAGGCCCACCTGAAGCGCGAGCTCAAGTACGGCGAGGAGGGGATGAAGGACCCCAAGGTCCGCGAGATGCTGCGCGAGCTGAACGATTTCCACCCGGTCAAGAAGTGACCGGGCCGGTCCCGCGCGCTCGAAGGGCAGGGAGTCGGGGACATGAGAAAGACGGCTTTGGCGGCGGTGGCGGCGGGTCTGGCCGTCCTGGCCGGCCTGTCCGGCCCGGCGCCGGCGGGGGCCGGGGACGGGGGCCCGCTCCCGGCGGCCCAGGACGGGGTGCGGATGCTGAACAACGTCCAGGTGCGGATGAGCGACGGCGTCCTCCTCTCCACGGACATCTATCTTCCCGACGCCCCCGGTCCTTTCCCCGCCGTCCTGGCGCGCACGCCCTACGGCAACAACGGCGCCGACTCGGTCGAGCAGGGCAAGTGGTACGCCCGGCGCGGCTACGCCTTCGTCACCCAGGACGTGCGCGGCAAGTACGACTCGGGCGGCTCTTACACCCCTTTCCGCGATGAGGCCGGGGACGGGCACGACACCGTCGAGTGGATCGGCGCCCAGCCCTGGTGCGACGGCAAGGTCGGCATGACCGGCGGCTCCTACGGCGGCTACGCCCAGATCGCCGCCGCCACGCGCCGCAGCCGCCGCCTGGCCGCCCTGGCCGCGTCGGTGACCACGAGCGACGTCGCCAACAACTGGATCTACGTCGACGGCGCGCTCTTCCTGAGCTTCGCCGTCGGCTGGGGGGCGGTCGACATGGACGGCCGCGTCATGCAGCACGGGCCGGCCTACGACTGGCCGGCCGTCTACCGGCACCTGCCCCTGGCGACGATCGACGAGGCGGCCGGCCGGGTCAACCCGGCCTTCCGCGACTGGCTGGCCCACCCGCGCGCCGACGACCCCTTCTGGCGCGGGGTCAGCCTGGAGAGGGAAGCGGCGGGGATCGACGCGCCGCTCCTCGTCGTCAGCGGCTGGTACGACATCTTCCTGCGCGGCGCCCTGCGGGACGACGTCGCCATCCGGGCCGCCGGCGGGCCCGGGGCGGCGCGGGGCCGCAAGCGCCTGCTCGTCGGCCCCTGGTCGCACAGCACCGGCGGGCGGGACAACAACCCCAGGCTCCCCGCGACCGGCCCGGGACGGAGCATCGACTTCGGCCCCGACGCCGAGATGGGCCTGCGCCAGCTCTATCTCTCCTGGTTCGACCGCTGGCTCAAGGGGATCGACAACGGCGCCGACCGCGAGGCCCCGGTCCGGATCTTCGTCATGGGCGAGAACCGCTGGCGCGACGAGAACGAGTGGCCGCTCGCCCGGACCCGGTACACGAAATACTATTTCGGCAGCGGCGGCAAGGCCAACGGCCTGGCCGGCGACGGCACCCTGTCGGCCGGGCCGCCCCGGGACGGCGCCGAGGCCGACCGCTTCGTCTACGATCCCCGCGACCCCGTCCCCACCCTGGGCGGGAACCTGCTGGACTGCCTGGGCTGCAACTCCGTCGCCTCCGGCCCCGTGAACCAGATCGAGGCGGAACTGCGCGGCGACGTGCTGGTCTACACGGCCGCGGTCCAGGCCGAGCCCCTCGAGGTGACCGGCCCGATCACGGTGAAGCTGTTCGCCGCCTCGAGCGCCAGGGACACCGATTGGACGGCCAAGCTCGTCGACGTCCACCCCGACGGCTACGCCCAGAACATCCAGGACGGCATCGTGCGGGCCCGCTACCGGCGGGGGAAAGAGGCCCCCGCGGAGCTCCTGGAGCCGGGCCGGGTCTACGAGTACGACATCGACCTGTGGGCGACCAGCCACGTCTTCCTGCCCGGCCACAGCGTCCGGGTGGAGGTCTCCAGCAGCAACTTCCCGCGCTTCGACCGCAACCTGAATACCGGCGAGGACCCCATGACCGGGACGCGGATGGAGACCGCCCGGCAGACCGTCTATCATTCCGCGAAGCGCCCTTCGCACATCGTCCTGCCTGTCATCCCCCGGGAGGCGACGAACCGATGAAGACCGCGAAGCCGTCGCGGCGGGAGTTCCTGCGCCTGGGCGCGGGAGGGGCGATCCTCGCCCTGGCCCCGTCCGCCGCCGGGGCCGGGGAGAGCGCGGAGAGCGGCGCCCGTCCGGCCTGCCTCTTCGACGCCACCCGCTGCATCGGCTGCCGCAAGTGCGAGGAGGCCTGCAACCTCCGCCACGGGCTGCCGGCGCCGTCCCTCCCCTTCAGCGACCGGAGCGTGTTCGAAAGAACGCGGCGGCCGGACGACCGGGCCCTGACCGTGGTCAACCGCTACGACGGGCCGCCCTCGGCCGCCCAGGACGCGACGAGGCCGACGTTCGTCAAGTTCCAGTGCCAGCACTGCCTGAAGCCGGCCTGCGTGTCGGCCTGCATCTCCGGCGCCCTGACCCGGGCCGCCGACGGCTCGGTCGTCTACGACCCCCGGCGCTGCATCGGCTGCCGCTACTGCATGGTCGCCTGCCCGTTCCAGATCCCGGCCTACGAGTACCGCGACCCGCTGAAGCCCCGGGTGGTCAAGTGCGATTTCTGCGCCGACCCCGCCCGCGGCCTGGGCGCCGACCCGGCCTGCGCCGCGGCCTGCCCGGCCGAGGCCCTCGTCTTCGGCGAGCGCGACCGCCTGCTCGAGACGGCGCGGGCCAGGATCGAGGTCCGCCCCGACCTCTATATCGACCACATCTACGGCGAGCGAGAGGCCGGCGGCGCCTCCTGGCTCTACCTCGCCGGCCGCCCCTTCGAGGAGATCGGCCTGCTCCCGCTGCCGGACCGGTCGCCGGCCGTCCGGACCGAAGCCATCCAGCGCGGCGTGTACCGCTTCGGCCTGGTCCCGCTGGCCCTGTATGGCCTGCTCGGCGGGATCATGTGGCGCGGGCGCCGGGGGAAGGGCCGCGAGGCCCCTCCCGGGCCCCCGGCCTCTCCCGGGCCTCCCGCCCCGGCCGAGCCGCCGGCCCCGGCCGAAGACGGCGAGGAGCGGCCGTGAGCGCCCCCTGCGGCCGCCGCCTGGGCCAGCCGTTCTGGACGAAGGGGACCCGCCTGCTGCTCCTGCCGTTGGGCCTGGGCCTCGTCTCCGCGGCCGTCCGCCTGCTGTTCGGGCTGTCGGCCGCGACCAACCTGAGCGACCAGTACCCCTGGGGGATCTGGGTGGCCGTCGACATCGCCGCCGGCATCGCCCTGGCGGCCGGGGGCTTCACCGCCACCGCCTTCATCGAGATCTTCGGGCGCGAGCGCTTCCGGCCGCTGCTGCGCTCGGCCCTGGTCGCCACCTGGCTCGCCTATCTCGCGGAGGCGGTCGTCCTGGTGCTGGACCTCGGGCGCTACTGGAACGTCTGGCGGGTCCTCACCCGCTGGCAGGGGAACTCCGTCCTGTTCGCCATCGCCCTGTGCGTCGTGAGCTCCCTCCTCATCCTGACCGTCGAGCTCTCCCCGGCCTTCGCCGACGGCCTGCGCGAGGGCTACGAGAGAAAGGAGAAGGGCTACGCCTGGCTCAAGCCCGCCCGGAAGCTCTTGGCCGCCGTGCCGCGCGCGGCGGCGGCGGTCATCCCCGTCTTCCTGCTGGCCGGCGTCGTCATCTCCCTGATCCACCAGTCGTCGCTGGGCACGCTGCTCGTGATAGCCCCGGCCAAGGTGCATCCCCTCTGGTACACGCCGTGGCTGCCGGCGCTCTTCCTCCTCTCGGCGGCCATGGTCGGCTTCCCGATGGTCATCATCCAGTACCTGGCCGCCAGCCGCTCCTTCGGCCGGCGGCCGGACATGGGCATGCTGGCGGACTTCGCCGCCAAGGTGCCCTGGCTCATCGGCGCCTACGGGGCGGCCAAGGTGATCGACCTGGCCGCGCGCTTCCGGCAGGTCCCCTGGCTGCAGAGCAAGGCCCTGCTGGCCGTCTGGCTGGCCGAGGTCGGCCTCGGCCTCGTCGTCCCCTTCCTGATGCTCGTCAAGCCCGAGGTGCGCCGGTCGCCCCGGCGGCTCTTCCGCGCCTCTCTCTTCCTGGCCGGCGGGGTCGTTTTCAACCGCCTCAACGTGTTCCTGATCGCCTACCGCCCCCCGCATGCCTCCAGTCCCTATTTCCCGGCCCTGGGCGAGATCGCCCTGACCGCCGCCACCGTCAGCGCGGTCGTCTTCTTCTACCGTCTCCTTGTCGTCCGCCTGCCCATCCTGGCCTGGGCCGACGACCCGGCCTGCCCCCCGGCTCCTCCCGCCGAGGCGTTGGCGAAAACGGGGCGGGCCTGGCTCTGGCGCGGCCTGGCCGTGGCCGTCCTGGTGGCCATCTCCGCCTACGCCACCGTCATGCACCGCCGCGGGCGGCCCGAGCCGGGGCCGCCGCTCGCGGCGTTCCCTCGGGACCTGGCCCGGGAGCGGGCCCGCGAGGCCTTCCCCGCCAACGAGTTCTACCCCGGGACTTACCAGGACGTGTACACCCTCGAGCACCCGGCCCTGAACGAGCCGGGCGACCTCTACGGGGCCGTCCTCTTCACCCACCGCCGCCACGACGCCAGCACGGGCGGCCACTGCGCCGTCTGCCATCACCGCCAGGCCATGGAGGACGGCGACCGCACCGGAGTGGAGTTCTACATCGTCCACCAGGCGATGGGGACCACCATCGAGGGCTCCTGCCAGGCCTGCCACGTGGACCTGCGGGAGAAGCGCTTCCAGAAGTGCTCGGACTGCCACCGGCTGGCCGACGAGCCCGACGACCGCAGCCGGCCGGGCCTCCTGGGCGCTTTCCACGTGAACTGCATCGGCTGCCACTTGGGTCAGCCGGCGGACAAGGCCGCCCCCACGGGCTGCGACGACTGCCATCAGCCGAGGAAGTGAAGGGGCCGGGCGGCGGCTGAGGCGCCCCCCGCCCTTGCCCTGACGGCCGCCGCTCCGTATAATGGTGTCCTAAAAGAGGTTCTCTCCCATTTTCTGTGGGTGGCTATGGGAACGGTTGCCAGGTGCTCGAGGCGCGTGCCGGGACATGTACCGCCCCGGTACGTGTCCCGTATGCCTGAATGCCTGGATGGGGACACGTACTGGGAGTACATGTCCCCCTTTGCCGGCCCATCTGAACCACACAACGTGGAAGGGATCCCCAAAAGATACCAAGGGAGATCCGAGTGTCAGTCTTGAGCCCCTGCCCGATCATGACGGCCCTGTCCGTCATCGGCGGGAAATGGAAGCCGATCATCCTCTGGGTCATCCGCGACGAGACCAAGCGCTTCGGCGAGATCCGCCGGGCCATCCCGCCCATCACCCAGAAGATGCTCACCCAGCACCTCCGGGAGCTGGAGAAGGACGGCATCGTCCGCCGCCGCGTCCATCCCGTCATGCCGCCCCGGGTCGAGTACTCGCTGACCGCGTACGGCCGCACGCTCCGGCCGATGCTCGACGCCATCGCCGCCTGGGGCGAGGGGCACCAGAAGGCGGCGCGCCCCGGCAAGGCCGGCTGACGCCGCCCGGCGCAAGAACGCCGGCCGCGGACCGGCGATCCCCTTCTCCGCTTTCGACGAGGCGTCGATCATCCTCCGCCCGGATTCCAGGAAATCCAGTGTGATCCGGCTGACGCCTTGAAGCTTCGAAGCGGCCGCGGTGACGCTCGTTCTTTCGATGTCCCTACTGCTTGACCATCTCGACGCGGCGGTTCTTGGCCCGGCCTTCCTCGGTGTCGTTCGTCGTGACCGGGGCCAGGGGGCCGACGCCGTGGGGATCGAGCCGGTCCGCGGCGACGCCGTGCTTGGCCACGAGCTCCTTGACCACGGCCTCGGCCCGCGCCTGCGAGAGCTTCAAGTTGTGGCCCAGGGCGCCCGTGTTGTCGGTGTGGCCGACGACGTGGAGCTTCAAGTCCGGGTCCGCCTTCAGGAGCTTGGCGATCTCGGTCAGGGCGGGCTCGGACTCGGGCTTGACCTCGGCCTTGTCGATGTCGAAGTAGATGCCGTAAAGGACCGCCTTGCCCGACGCGCCGATGTCGGCGGCCATCGTCCTGGCGTCGGCCGCGACCTCCTGACGCATGGCTTCCTTCTCGATGAGGGTGATCGTGTAGCCTTTCCCCCCTCGGTTGATGTAAACGCGGGCGAAGATCTCCAGGCCGCCCGCGGCGTACCTGGCATGGAGTTCGCCGCCGCCTGGGTAAGTCCAGGAATAGGTCTTCCCGCCGACCTTCTGGATGGCCGTTTCGTAGTTGCGGACGATCTGCAGCTGCGTCGGGGACTTGTCGGCGTACTCGGCCTTGACCTGGTAACTGAGCCAGATCTTCCGGCCTTCCGCCGTGACCTTGGTCTTGCCCTGGGTCAGCGGGTCGTAAAAGTCGTAGGAATCGAAGTCGCTGGAGCTGCACTCGACGAGGTCGTATTGGGGCATTCTCGTCAGGGAGGGATGGTCCCGGCAGCCCGCGGCATCCTGCCCGGCGCGGGCGGCCAGGCCCGCGAGGACGGCGACAGACATAAGACCTGAGAGAATAAAGATGGCTTTCTTCATGACCGTCAACCTCCTTTGATACTCGAATTCGCTCACTCTCATCTCCGGTCCGGCAGCTCCAAGTTCCAGATGAAGCTCGTCCCGGGGTCGTTCCCCTGGCTGCCCCCATGGTCGGCCCAGTCCGCCGGCCCCGCGCCCCTCGCGGCATAGGAGCCCTTGACGGTCCGGCCGTCGGCCGTGCCCCTCAACAGCTCGGGCAGCGTGTTGACGCCGATGTACCAGGAGCCGCGGCCCTGCTTTTCGCGGCTGTGCAGGCCGATGTCGAGCGTGTAGGCGCCGGACTTCCGGCCGACGATTAAATTGATAGACGCGCTGTCCTCCGGTCCGAAAGCGCCGGAGTCCTCGACCCTTTCGCTCAGGACATCGGCCTTGCGGCCGTTGATGAAGACGTCGTTCGCGTAGCTGAAGGAGTATGTCGCCGACGTCGTCGCGGCTCGATAATAATCGTTGTCCTTGTAAGTGTGCGTGTACCGGAGCCCGACCCGGACGGTGACCTCCTCGGACAGGCTTCCTTTGTAGGTCGTGGACCCCGCCTGGTTGGACCACGTCGAATCCCAAGAGAGCGTCCGCCGGTAGACTACAGTCCCCGGCCCGACACCGCCGTGGACGTTGAGCCGGCATTCCCCGATCTTGCGGACGGGCCTCGTTTTGGCCAGGGGCCAAACCTCCGGCCGGGCCACGTCGCAGGAGTCGTAGACGGCGAGAATGTCCGCGCCGCCGGGGACCTCTCCGTCCGGGGCCCGGTAGCGGAGCTCGAGCAGGCCGTCGTCGACCGGGAAGGCCCGGGCGCGCGGGCGCCCGTCCACGGCTTCGCCGCCGAGGACGCCGCCCCGGTCCGCTTCGACCACGATCCGGTTGAAAGGCCGGGCCTCCCGGCCGCGCTCGTCCTTGAGCTCGGCGATCATCAGGTCGATCGTTTCGCCGGCGGCCAGGTCCTTTTTGATGGCCTCGGGCCTGTCAGAAGTGCGCGCCGACGATCGTTCTGTAAACGGAGCCGCTCCCGTCGAGAGGAGGACCAACCCGCCGATCAAGAGCGAGCGCGGGCCCCGGCCGAGCCTCGGCATCGCCATCCTGTTCCCCTTACTTCTCGATGGCTCTATTATCGCGCCTCGCCTGGGCTTGTCAAGCAAGAGCCGGTCAGGCCGCGCCGCCGGCCAGTCTCGACACAACAATGGAAAGTGGTTCTCTTCCATTTTCTGTGGGTGGCTATGGGAACGGTTGCCAGGTGCTCGAGGCGCGTGTCGGGACATGTACCGCCCCGGTACGTGTCCCGTAGGCCTGAATGGGGACACGTACTGAGAGCACATGTCCCCATTTGCCGGCCCTTATGACCCACACAACGTGGAAGAGAACCTGGAAAGTAATTATGGAACAATCGGCCAACACGGCCCTTGGGCCGGCAGGGGCGTCAGGGCGGGTCCCGTCTGGGTGGGAAAGAACTCGAAAGTCAGCGATCGAGCCTGGATCATTCGCGAATCGAGGCGGGCCCGGATGCGAGGCCCGAGGGGTGAAGCTGCACTCCGTGGTACCGCGAACCCCGAGAACGAAGCGGATGGGTCCGGATCGGTTCGCCCGGAGGCAATAACGCCCGGCTAAGAGCAAGTCAGGAGGGGCACGGGGCGTTTTTATGAATGAGTCAGGCTAGCGAGGGTATTTCCGGTAGATCCATTCGGCGAGGCCGGAGAAATAATCGAAAAAGGCCTTCCGGTCGAACGCCTTTCTGATCACAGGCAGCAAATCCGGTTTCTCACGGATGAGGGCCAATCCTTCCTCCAGCTGAAAAGCCGCGGTCGGCGGGTCGTCGAAGATGGCGTCTTTCCGCCTTGCGTCCCGCCAGACTCTTTCCCTATCCAGGCCTGGATCGAGCTCGGCGATGAAATAGAAGTCCGCGAAATCCTTCGGCTCCTGGCGGCTGACCATGGCCCCGAGCTTGTTGGAAACGATGTTCCTCAGGTTGTCGACCTTGAGGCGCCTGCCGTTCTCGAATTCGGCGCGGGGACGCTCGTCGCCGTTTGAAAGCGGATCGCGGACGAACTCCACCTTCGTCTCGTCGATGAGGAAGGAGAGGAAATCCGGCCCCTCCTTGATCTTGGAGCAGGAGCCCTTCCATCGGGCCCTGACCCAGGGGTCCAGCTCGGACAGGCTCACGGGCTCGAGGGTGAAGAGGTCAAGACCGTCGGAAAGCCGGTGCTGGAGATAGAAGACCGACAGGGCCGTTCCTCCGGTCAGGAAGAACGAACGCTCGATCTCCGGATGAGCGAGAAGACCCAGAAGAACTTCCCTGTGCCTGGCCGATGCGTAGGAGGCCTTATCTTCCTTGAGCGTGTCCATAGACCTCGGCGATCCGCCGCCATTTTTTCCGGGAATAGGCCGACAGCCTCAATCCGGGCAAGGCCTCGGAGATCTCGCGGACGGAGAAATAGCCGAGGGCGTCCACGGCCCTGCCGTGTTCCAAGAACCGGCTCAGCAGCCAGCGATAGACCCGCGGCTGCGCCTTATGCTTGTCCATGAAGGCCCTCAATCCCGGCGGACTGGCCAGCGCGGGATAGTCCCAGAATACGGCTTTGAGGGCGTTCATGCCGTTGGCATTATAACCCAAGCGAGGCTCCCGGATTCAGCGACAACCCCTCGTCTCGCGGAACCATTCGTACTCCCCGCTCTCCTCGGCCGCCATAGAGAACGCCCTCCGCGGACTTGCCGGCCCGGCGGAAGATCCCGGCCTATTCCGTGGTGAAGGCCTTGCTGAAGATCTTCCAGGCGCCGTCCACCTTCACCAGATGGAAGAAGTCGGTGAAGCGGAGCTCGCCGAAGAAGCCGCTCTCTTTCAGGGTCACGCTGGCGATATCGCCCGCCACGTCGATGTGCGTGATCTCGCACCGGAACGGCGCGCCGGTCTTCGACATGGCCGGCTTGCCGGCCACGTCCTGGAAGAAGACCTCGGGCGTGGCCAGGACGGCGTGGCCCAGCAGGTACCCGTTCATCACGGCGCTCGGGTGGAAGCAGGACCGCAGCAGCCCGATGTCGGCGTCGTAGGCGCCCCGGACGTAGTCCTCCATCACGGCCCGGACGGCCCGGATGTCCTCGATGCCCATGGTCTCACCTCGCTTCGCGATGTCGTCCGGCCGCGGGCCGGGCGCGTCATTCCGCCTTGGGGGCCTTGGACGGCAGCGGCCAGGCGTCGAAGAACTTGCAGTAGAGTACCCAGAGCGGGAAGTTCAGGCCGAGCATGAACGTGGCGCTGGCGAAGATCTTGTTGGGGTAGGGCAGGGCGCCGAAGTGCCCGGCGCAGACGGCGTTGGCCAGGTGGTAGCCCGCCGCGCCGACGAGGATGGACAGGGCCAGGTTGAGGAGGCCGCCGCCGAGCCCGCCGACGAGGCGGCCGGGCCACTTCTCGAAGACCACCAGCACGATGAGCAGGCCGAAGGCGTAGCTGATGCCGCAGTACATCAGGTTCAGGGGCTCGAGGCCGAGCGGGCCCGTGCCCACGACGTAGATCGCGAAGGCGAGGGCCATGTTCACGGGCAGCATGGCCAGGCCGAGCGCCGGCTGGCGCATGAGCTTCAGCTTGGTGAAGGGCCAGAAGTCGAGCAGGGCCCAGGTGAAGGACAGGAAGGCCAGCCACAGGTACCAGGTCAGGCCGGTCTCCCAGAGCACCGGTCCGCCGAGCGGCGCGGGGAACGGGATGCCGCCCTCGTAGAAAGGCTGGGGGCCGCCGGGGGCGAAGCTCAGCCGGCCGAAGTCGAGCAGCTTGGTGATGAAGAAGACGAGCACGGGCGCGAGCGCGGCCCAGGCCATGCCCTTGGCGCCGGGGGACCACTTGTCGAATGGCCAAAGCCAGAAGTTCGTGGTGGCGATGATGGCGGTGACCACGGTGAAGATGACGAACACGCTGACGAAGGGATGGGCGGCGTGGTTGCCCGCCATGTGCACGACGGCGAAGGCCGTCACGGTGCCCACGAGGCCCATGAAGAGCGTCAGCGCCAGGCCGCGCCAGGGCTGGGGCAGGAAATCGGTCGGGGGGTACTTGCCGTCCCAGCCGATGTCCATGATCAGCTGGATGGGCACCATGCACATGATCCAGACCGAGACCAGGCCGAGGAAGCCGTCGATGCGGCAGCTGAGCATGATGACCAGGGCGAGGAAAAAAGTGACCGCCAGCGCGAACAGGCCGCGCCAGGGCTGGGCGACGCTCCGGGGCGCCGCGGGAGCTCGACCTTCCATCTTGTCCCTCCTTTCCGGGCTAATGCGGAGCGCCCGGGGCCGCGAAGGTCATGGCCCGGGCCGGGTTGTCGACCATGATCCGGCGGATGGTCTCGTCGCCGACGCCCTTGGCCTTGAGGGCGGGGACGACCAGGTTGGAAATGTAGCCGAACCCGCCGCCGCCCTTCGACTTCAGCTGGAAGTTCGTGCAGACGTCGTGGGCGATCAGGATGCGGTCGGTCAGGCCGCCGTCGATCAGGCTGACGATCCTCCGGGCGAGGTCCTCGATGGCCTCGGGCTTCAGGCTGTCCGGGCCCCAGGCCAGGCCGTCGAACTCGACGTAGGCGCCCCGGTCGGTGATCCGCCTCTGGAGGGCGACGTCACCCGAGCCGTTGTGCCCCATGATGACGTGGTTGAGATCGAACCCCTCCTCGGCCACGATGTCCAGGATCCGCTGTTTCTCCTCGGGCGTCCCTCCCCCGCTGTGGAAGTGCATCGGGGCGCCGGTGATCCGGGCGGCCCGGGCGCTGGCCCGGGTGATCTTGATCTCGTTCTCGGTCAGCGGGCGGCCTTCGACGCCGATCTCGCCGATGACCCCGGCCCTGACGCGCGTCCCCTGGGCGCCGACGGTGATGTCGCGGACGATGATGTCGGCCATGTCGTCCACGGTCCAGAGGTCCATGTCGCGGGGATGGAAGGCCTTCTCGTACCAGCCGGCCCCCATGACGACGTGCAGGCCCGAGGCCTCGGAGATGCGCAGCAGCAGGTCCGGGCTCCGGGTCAGGCCGAAATTCGAGACGTCGACGATGGCCCCGCCGCCGGCCCTCTTGAACTCCAGGACCTCGGCCAGCTGCAGGTCGAAGTCCATCAGCGTGTTCCAGCCCGGGGGGAACCCTTTCGCCCAGGGCTTGTCCACGCCCTGGTCCACCCAGTCCTTGGGGGCCCGGGCCAGCGCCCGCTCGGCCTTCGCGCGCTGGTCCGCGGTCATGCCGTCGAACTCCCCGGCCACCGAGGCCGGGGTCTTGAACTTGATGAAGATGTGCTCGTGGGGGAGCATCGGCCCGAGGACCGACGGGTCCACCGGCCCTTTCACCGTCAGGACCTTGCCCGCGAGGTTCGGAACGGCGGGCGCCTTCTCGGCCCGGACGATCAGCCGCGAGGCCGTCGCGACCGCGAGGGCCGCGACGAGCGCCGCGACGGCCCAAAGCGCGACTCGTTTCATGGGTATCTCCTTCGTGCCGGCGGACGAGGCGTCAGGCCGCCTTGGCCAGGACCTCGCCGCCGAACGCCAGGCAATCCGGCCGGCGCAGGTTGTCGTAATCCTTCAGGGGAGGCATCTGGAGCTGGGCATACAGGTCACGGACGGTCTTGAAATCCTCTTCGGACCAGAGCGCCTTCGTCACGCGGCCGCCGAAGACCCGCTTGGCGACCGGCCCGGCCCCGGTCAGCCGGGCCAGATAATCGTCGATAAGGTCCTTGACGTTCTGCGGGCCGGCCGGCCTTTCCAGGTTGCCGCACACGGCGTAAAGGCCCCGGACCTTGCCTTTGATCCTGTCCATGTTCCTGCCCAGATAGGCTTCCAGGGCCTTCGGGCCCTTACCGCCTTGGATGGCGGTGCCGACGACCAGATGGTCGAACGGCGACAGGTCCGGGTCCTGCCGGACGTCGAAAACAGCGGCGATGCCGCCCATGCCTTCGGAGATCCACACGGCGGCGTCCCGGGCGGTGCCGTACCAGGTCCCGAAAAGCACGGCCCACTTCCGCTCGGAGGCCTTGGGGATGAATTGGGCGGCCCCGGGGCGGCCCAGGGCAAGGGTCGAAGCCAAGCCGGCCGCGGTCGCGTTCAGGAAAGACCGTCTGCGCATTTCCCCTCCCATCAACGATAGTTGCGAAGGCCGAGATTTATCACACATCCGACGGAAAGTCCATCGTCGCGGAACGCGCCGGGGCCCGTCAACGCTCCGGGGCAGGCCCCTCCCCGGCGGCCGCCGGCCGGTCGCCCGCGGCCACGGCGAGCATGTACCAGGCCGTGTGGGGGAGCCACTGCTCCATCCACCGCCAGTCGTGGTCCACCCCGGTCGTCTCGTAGCCCACGTTGTAATCGATGTCGTGCTCGTCGGTCATTCCCGAGGTGATGCCGTTGACCACGCCGCCCGGCACGTTCTCGTACTGCCACGTGCCGAGGAAGATGTACTCGGGGTTGTTCCGGCCCGTGCCGCCGAGCATGCAGGCGTCGTAAGGGTTGAGGCCGAGGATCCAGTTGAGCTGGTCGAGCGCGTAGGCCCGGAGCCGGGCCTGGAAATCGCCGTCCTCGGGGAAAAAGGGCGCGGCCAGGCGCGCGGCGCAGGCCAGGGAGGCCAGGCGGGCGTTCTCCCCCTGCCACCAGGGCGCCGCCTCCGTGTCGTGGGGGAAGAAGAAGGCGGTATTGCGCCGGCCGTCCCTGTGCTGGACCAGCTGGCGCGCGTAGCCGAAGGGGTTGGCCGCCTCCGCGGTCACCCGCAGCTCGTAGGCCAAGGACTTCCGCACCGCCTCCAGGATGCGCTTCCGCATCGGCGCCGGGGCGACGCCGTGGAAATCGAGCAGGCTCACGACCGGCAGGCCGGCGTCGGAGGGGCTGAAGAACGGCCGGTCCTTGTCGTCCACGCGCCAGTAGCCCTGGGGCGTCAGGCGGGCCAGGAGGCTCTCGGCGCGCTTCACGGCGGCGGCCAGGTGCGCGGGGTCCTTGGTGGTCTTGTGGAGCTCGGCCGCGGCCGTCAGGGCGCAGTAGTCGTCCACCATGTTCTCTTTCTTGTCGTTGGTGAGCTCCGCGTTGTGGGCCTCCAGGTAGTCGAAGACGTCCCGGGCGGCCTTCAGGTAGGCGGCCGGCTCGTGCTCCAGGCCCTCGGGCTGCCGGGCGGCCATGGCCAGGGCGGCGATGGCCAGGCCGGCGCCGGCCCGGTAGCTCTGCCGGTCGCCGGCCTTGCTCTCGTAGTTCCCGACGCGGCGGTCCTCCGGCTTCTTGCCCGGGCCCATGCCCATCACGCTCTGGTAGAAGGAGGCCTTGGGGTCGCGGAACCGGACCAGGTAGTCGGCGCCGTAGAGGGCCTCGTCGAGCAGGCGGCGCCGCATCTGGGCGAAGTTGACGTCGCCGCGCTCCGTCAGGATGTCCAGGGCCCGGAACAGGCTGTAGGCGACGAGGGGGATCTGCTGGGTGTTGAAGTAGGACGTGCCGCTGAGCTGGGTGAAGTGCTTGCCGTAGTCGCCGGTGGCGTCGTACCAGCCGCCGTGGGCGTCCATGCGCCGGTCGGAGTCGCGGAAGGGCACGTTGCGGTCGGCCTTGTCCAGGAAGCCGGACGAGCGCTGGGTCTTGAACCAGGCGATCGCGTTGGAGAGGGTGTTGCGCTCCAGGATGAGGCGCTGGACCTTGAAGGGCAGGGAGCGGATGACGCGGCCGCCGCCGTAGCAGTGGAGCGTGTAGTCGCCTTCCGTCCGCAGGCCCGTGAAGTCCAGGCCCCAGAAGACCCAGTCCTTCCACTTGTCCACCGGCGTCCCCGGGCCGATCGCCCCCTCGAAGACCACCGCGTCCCCGGGCCAGGCGCGCACTTCGAAGCGGTCGTAGGCGTCGCCGGCGTGGGACCGGATGACGGCCCGCTTGACGGCCTCGCGCTCGTAGCCGAGGTGGTTGGTGAGGACCAGGGGCGCGTCCGCCGCGGACAGCCCAATCCCGGGAAGGAGGCAGAGAAGCGCTCCCAGGCGTTTCAGAAGGGTCATGGCGGCTCCTTTCCGGAGTCTCACATGGGGCCCGGACGGGCCGCGAGGAGGTCCGGCTTGGCGTTATAGACGATCTTCCCGCCGACCACGGTCAGCAGGGTCGGGATGTCCTTGATCTTGCCGGTCTCGACGGTCAGGATGTCCCCGTCGAGGACGCAGAGGTCGGCCAGCTTGCCGGGCTCGATCGAGCCCTTGACCTTCTCCATCCCGTCGAGCCAGGCGCCCTCGATCGTGTACATGCGGAGGGCCTCTTCCAGGGTCAGGGCCTGGTCGGGGCCGAGCGCCTTGTCGGGGACCGTCGAGCCGAAGAAGCGGGCCCCCGGGCCGGGCCTCCGGGTCAGGGCCGACTGGACGCCCTGCTTCCAGTCCGGGTCGACGATCGGGGCGTCGGACCCCCCGGCGACATGGACGCCGGCCGCGACGAGGGCCTTGAACGGGGCGTACCGGGCCATCCTTTCCGGCTCGATGTTGACGCCCATGGACTGGCCGACGATCATGGCCAGCCCGGGCTGGACGGACAGCCCGATGCCGTGCTTGACCATGAGCTTCACCAGGCCGCCGTCGAGCGGCGTGAAATCGCCGTGGATGATGTAGTGGCGCAGCCCCTTGGGGTCGGTTCCCTCGGCCCGGGCGAAGGCTTCGATGAGCGTCTCGATGGCCCGGTCGCCGGTGGCGTGGACGCCCACCTGGTAGCCGAGCCGGTGGGCCTCGAGGATGAGGGCGGTCATGGCCTCGGCCCGCTCGGCGTCCGTGGCCCCGGGATAGTGGATCCTGCCGTTGCCGCCGGTCGTGTAGCCGTCCCGCATCCAGGCGGACTTGTCGTTGGGCAGGTTGTCGGCGCCGAGCTTCAGCCCCGAGACGCGGAGCCACGGATCGTCGCGGCCCGCGCGCGGGCCGGCCGCGGCCAGGCCGTCGAGGATCTTGCGCCGGTCGTTCTCGACGCGCTGGCTGAAGCACCACAGGACGTTCATCCGGACGGTCATCAGGCCGTCGCGGCGAAGCTCCCGGTAGATGCCGACATAGTCCTCGCTCAGGCCCGGGTCCGTGACGCTGGTGATGCCGCGCGCGTTGAGCTCGCGCATGGCCGCGATCAGGGCCTTGCGGTCCTCGTCCCGGGTCGTCCTCGGGCCGGGGCCGCCCATGCTCAGCACGGGAGAGGACTTCCCGGTCGCCAGCCACTGGAAATGGAGGTGGGTGTCGTTGATCCCGGGCAGCACGGTCTTGCCCGCGAGGTCCAGGGTCCGGGTCTTCGGGCCGACCCATTTCTCGACGTCCTTCGCGGCGCCGACGGCCGCGATCAGGCCGTCCTTCACGGCCACGGCCTCGGCGACGGTGAAGCGCGCGTCGACGGTGACGACCTTGGCGCCGAGGATGACCAAGTCGGCCTCGCTCTTCGGCGCGGCGCCGGCCGGGGCGCCGGGGCGGCGGGCCCCGCCGAAAGAGCAGAGCGCGCACAGGAAGACCGGCAGCGCGACCGCGGCCTTGACCGACGACCCGGCGAATCCGACCTTCTTCACGGCGGTCCTCCTTCAGGGGCGCCCGGCCCGGGACCGCCGGCCCCGGGCGCGGCTCCGGCCCTTCGCCTCGCGAAACGGAGAATATCCGGGTCGCCGGCGGAAGTCAATCGCCGGCCCGGGCGAGTTGACATCGCCGCGGGGCCGGGCTATGCTCAACGGCGGTGCCGCTCGGGACCCGACGCGTCCCGGGGCGCGCCGCCGTCAGCGGACGGGACAAGGAGGCTCAGAACCCGCCATGAAAAGACGCGCCTTCCTCGAAGCCGGCCGGGCCCCGGCCGGGATCCTCTGCGCCGCGCTCCTGGCCCTGTCGCCGGCCGCGTGCTCGCCGGCGAAGGGCAAGACCTACCGGAACATCGGTTACGTTTTCCAGCGCGGCACCGACATCGAGAAGCTCGACGTGACCAAGGTCACCCACATCAACTACTCCTTCGGGCTGATCCACAACAACGAGTACCTGGAGGTCAACCCGGCCACGGGCAAGCCCTTCGGGACCCCGCCCAATCCCGACGTCCGGACCCCGGAGCCCGTGCCGGACGGCCTGCTCCACACGATCTACCTGCCGGAGAAAGTGGCCTCCGACCTGTCGCGCCTGGATATCCTCAGGGCCAAGAACCCCCGCCTGAAGGTGCTGCTCTCGGTCGGCGGGTTCGACTGCCGCGGCTTTTCCGACGCCGCCGCGGACGCCGAGAGCCGGAAGGCCTTCGCCGCCTCGTGCCGCGAAACGGTCGATCGGTACCGGCTCGACGGCATCGATCTCGACTGGGAGTTCCCGGTGATCGCCGGCTGGGGCTCGATCAAGGGGCGCCCGGAGGATCGCGAGAACTTCACGCTCCTGCTGCGGGAGGTGCGGGCGGCCGTCGGCCCGGGCAAGCTGCTGACCGTGGCCGGGTCCGGGAACCTGGAGTTCGTGAACCGCTGGACGGAGTTCGCCGCGGTCGTCGAGCTGCTGGATTTCATCAACATCATGACCTACGATTTCCAGTACGGCACGAGCTATTACGGCTCGTCGCTCTACGCCTCCACGGCCTGGCCGACCGAGCTGGTGGCGGACGAGTACAACTGCGACAAGTCGGTCCGCTACTACATCCGCAACGGCTGCCCCCCGGACAAGATCAACCTCGGGCTCGCGATCGGCGCCGTCGTCCCCGACCCGGTCCGCCGCGACGCCGCGGCCTGGGCGGAGATCCGGCGGAAGCTGGCCGCCGCCGGCGCCCCTCCCTACGGCTTCGTGGGCCTGAAGACGGTCAAGGACCTCCTGGAAGACAGGAACGGCTTCATGAAGAAGTGGGACCCGGACGCCAGGAACATGTACATCTCGACCGTCCTGGCCGACGGCCGGGAGCAGTTCGTCCTGAGCTACATCGAGCCCCGGTCGATCGCCGAGAAGGCCAAGTTCGTCAAGGAGCTCGGCCTGGGCGGCATCATGTTCTGGGAGTTCGGCAGCGATTACGACAACTCCCTGGTCGCCTGCATCGAGGCGGAGCTGCGCCGGTAGGCGGCCTATGGGACGTCGAGTGAAAACGCGCCATTCAGGAGGAAAGACGATGAAACGGGTAGTGGCCCTGGCTCTCGGTTTGGTTGTTTTTGGCTGTCTGTCGTCCGCCCAGGTCCCCAAGGCCGACCCGACGGGCCGATGGGTGGGCGTCGCCGCCGGCGGCGAGGGGCAGCCGGACGCGCATGTGACCTTGACCATCAAGAAAACGGACGGAGGCTACAGCGCCTCCATGTCCGACGATGCCATGATCCCGCAGACCGAGATCCCGTCCGTCGCGGTCAAGGACAACGCCGTTTCCTTCTCGGTCGACGTCGGGGGGGACGGCGATCAGGGCTTCCGGATCGATTTCAAAATGACGCTGGCCGGCGATAGAATGGAAGGGACCTGGTCGGTCGGCGACATGATGACCGGGACGATAAAACTGGAAAAGAAGTAGCCGCGATTGTTGACATCCGCTTCCGGACGTGCTATAAAACCGCGGTTTAGAGAAAGCGGACGAACGATGAGACAGCGAGACCGCGCCGAGAGCCGGGCCGTCCCCGCCCCGCCCCGCCCCGCCCGTCCGTCCCTTTTCCCGCCGTATCCCGCCGGCATGATCATGTGAGGCCCGGAAGCGGGCCTCTCCCCGAGGCCGGCTTCCGGGGAACCCCCGCCCCCGACCCCGTTCCCGGAGTCCAACCCCTATAGACGGAGGAATGTCGCCATGCCGAAGACGATCGAGGAGATCAACGACAAGATCGCCCGGAAGACCGTCAAGGTCGTCCGGGCGGACCGCATGAGCCGCCTCGTCCGCGAGCTCGGCCCGGGCAAGGCGGCCGAAGAGGTCGACGTCGTGACCACGGGGACGTTCGGGGCCATGTGCTCCTCGGGCGTCTGGCTCAACTTCGGCCACTCCGACCCGCCGATCAAGATGGCGCGCGTGCGGCTCAACGGCGTCGAGGCCTACGCCGGCGTGGCCGCCGTGGACGCCTACCTCGGGGCGACCCAGCCCTCCGAAGCGCGGGGAGACCGCTACGGCGGCGCCCATGTCATCGAAGACCTCCTCCGCGGCCGGCCCGTCGTCCTCCAGGCCGTCTCCTCCGGCACCGACTGCTACCCGCGCAAGCGCCTCCTCTCCGTCCTCGCGCTCGACGACCTGAACACGGCCCTCCTGGCCAACCCCCGCAACGGCTACCAGCGCTACAACGCGGCGGCCAACTCCTCCGCCCGGACGCTCCGCACCTACATGGGGACGCTCCGGCCGCGGCTCGGCAACGTGACCTACGCCGGCGCGGGAACGCTCTCCCCGCTGTCGAACGACCCGGACTACCGGACGATCGGCCTGGGGACGAAGATCTTCCTCGGCGGGGCGGAAGGCTTCGTCACCGGCCCGGGGACCCAGCACGATCCGGAGCACGGCTTCGGGACGGTGGCCGTCCAGGGCGACCTCAAGCGCATGTCGCCGGCCTTCCTCCGGGCCGCCGTGTTCCCGGGCTACGGCTGCACGTTGTGCGTCGGACTCGGCGTCCCGATCCCCATCCTCGACGCCGACCTGGCCCGCCGCACGGCCGTCGCGGACGCCGACATCGGCGTCCCGATCCGCGACTTCGGCGTCCCCGCCCGGGACCGTCCGGTCCTCCGCTCCGCCACCTACGCCGAGCTGCGCTCCGGCCGGGTGAGCCTCGGGGGCCGGACCGTCCCGGCGACGCCGCTCTCCAATCTCGCCCTGGCCCGCCGGATCGCCGACGAGCTCAAGCGGCGGATCGAGGCCGGGACATTCCTGCTGACCGCTCCCGTCGTCAGCCTGCCGGCCAAGGCCGTCGTCCGGCCGCTCGGGGTCCGCCGGCCGGAAAAGGGCGGCCCGGAGAAGCGCCGTGGCTGACGCCGTGGTCCGCCGGACGCTCCGGCTCGGGGAAACGGCCGCGACCGTCATCGCCGCCGGGCCCTTCATCCCCGTCGCCGAGGCGGATATCCGGAGGGAGCGGAGCCTGCTCGAGGGCTACATCCGGCGGGACCCCGAATTCCGGACGGCGCTCGGACCGCGCCCCGTCCTGCCCGACGCCCCCTCGATCGTCCGCCGCATGGCCGGGGCCGCGGCCCGGGCCGGGGTCGGCCCGATGGCCGCCGTGGCCGGCGCGCTGGCCGAGTCCGCCCTGCGGGCCATGGCCGAAGCCGGGGCGACCCACGCCATCGTGGACAACGGCGGCGACATCGCCCTCCTGCTCGACCGCCCGGTCACGGTCGGGATCTTCACCGGGCCGTCGCCCATCCGGGACATCGCCTTCCGGATCGGGCCCCGGCCCGGGATCCTCGGCGTCTGCACGTCGTCGGGAACGGTCGGGCATTCTCTGAGCTTCGGCCGGGCCGACGCGGCCGTGGCCCTCGCGGCGGACGTCTCCCTGGCCGACGCGGTCGCGACGGCCCTGGGGAACGCCGTCGCCGACGAGGACGAGGCGCGCCTCGAGGAGGCGCTGGCCGCCCTGGGCGGGATCGAGGGCGTGGAGGGGCTCCTGGCGGTCGTCGGGGGGACGCTCGCGGCGTGGGGCGACCTGCCGCCGCTCGTCCGCGGGCGCGTCGATCCCATGCTGGCCAGCCGATGAGCCGCACGGAAGATCCGAACGAGAGAGAAAGGCTCGACATCATGGAAGAATTACCCGTCGCCGTGCTGGGCGCGACCGGCCTGGTGGGGCAGCACTTCGTCCGGATGCTCGACGGGCATCCCTATTTCAAGATCGCCGCTCTCGCCGGCTCGGAGCGCTCGGCGGGACGTCCCTACGCCGACGCCGTCGAATGGGCGGCCGGCGGGGACCTGCCGGCGGAGGCCGCGAGGATGACGGTCCAACCGGCCTCGGCCGAGGCGGTCGCCGCCTCGGGGGCCCGGGTCGTCTTCAGCGCCCTCCCCGCTTCCGCGGCCGGGGCCGTGGAGGACGCTCTCCGGAGCCGGGGACGGGCCGTCTTCACCAACGCCTCCGCCCGCCGCGGCCACCCGGACGTCCCCGTCGTCGTCCCGGAAATCAACCCGGGCCATCTCGCCTGGGCCGCCCGGCGGAAGCGCGGCGGCGGCTTCATCGTCGCCGACAGCAACTGCTCCGTGGCCGGGCTGGCCCTGCTCCTGGCCCCGCTCCGCCCGTTCGGGATCCGCTCCGTCGCCGTCACCACGCTCCAGGCCATCTCGGGCGCGGGCCGGCGCGGCCTGGCGGCCATGGACATCGCCGGCAACTGCCTCCCGTTCATCCGGGGCGAGGAGGAGAAGATGGCCCTCGAGCCCGGGCTCATCCTCGGCTCCCTCGGGACGGACGGCGTCGTCCCCTGGCCCGTCCCGGTGCGGGCCAGCTGCTGCCGCGTCCCGGTGCGCGAGGGGCACCTCTTGAGCGTTTCCGTCGAATTCGAAGGCCCGGTCGGCCGGGACGCCGCGGCCGAGGCCCTGGCCTCCTTCCGCGGCCTGCCCCAGGAGCTCGGACTGCCCTCGGCGCCGGAGCGTCCAGTCATCGTCCGGACGGAGGACGACCGGCCCCAGCCGGCCCTGGACGCCTGGGCGGGAAGCCCGGCCAGGGCCCGGGGCATGGCCGTGACGGCCGGGCGGCTCCGGTCGCGGGGCCGCGGCCTCGACCTTTTCGGCCTGGTCCACAACACCGTCCGCGGCGCCGCCGGCATGTGTCTCTTGACGGCCGAGCTGGCCGCCCGGCAGGGGCTTCTCGACGGATAGCGAGGACCGCATGAAATTCCAAAAAGTGATGAAGTTCGGCGGCGGCTGCCTCCGCGACGCGGACGGCCTCCGGCGGGCGGCCGCCGTCATCCGGCGGGAGCCCGTCCCCCCGGCGGTCGTGGTCTCGGCCGTCGCGGGCGTCACGGACGAGCTCGAGCGCGGCCTGGCCCGGGCCGTCAGGAACGAGGCCGGCATCGCCCGGACCATCGGGGCCCTCCGGCTCCGGCACGACCGCCTGGTCTCGGGCCTTCTCGCGGCGCCGGAGGTCCGGGCCGAGGTCGCGGCCCAGATCGAGCGCCGGCTGGCCCGGCTCGAGCGGCTCCTGCTCGGCGCGGCCTTGATCGGAGAGGTCTCGCCCCACGCCCGGGCCCACGTCCTGAGCTTCGGCGAGCGCTGGGCGGCGCTTCTTCTGGCCGGGGTCCTCCGGGAGGCCGGCGCCGACGCCCGGGCCCTGGAGAGCGAGCAGATCGGCCTCGCGGCCGACGACGTCGCCGAGGGGGCGACGGCCGACCTGGCGGCCTTCCGCCGGGCGGTGCGGAAGAACGCCCTCGGGACCGAGGCGGGCCGATTCGTCCCGGTCATCACCGGGTTCTACGGCCTGGCCTCGGGGAGACGCGTCGTGTCGTTCGGCCGCAACGGCTCGGATTACAGCGCCGCGGTCGTCGCCGCCGCCCTCCGCGCCCCGCTCCTGGAGATCTGGAAGGACGTGGACGGCTTCATGACCGCCGACCCCCGCCGGGTCCCCGGCGCCAGGCCCGTGGCCCGGCTGTCCTTCGCCGAGGCGGCCGAGCTGGCCTATTTCGGCGCCAAAGTCCTCCACCCCCGGGCCCTCGAACCGGTGGCCCGGGAGAAGGGGACGATCCGGATCCGGCATCTCTTCCAGCCGGACCGGCCGGGAACGGAGATCGCGGCCGAGGGGGGGACGGCCGAGACCGTCCTGAAGAGCGTCACGTCCAACGACCGGATCGCCGTCCTGCGCGTCTCCGGGCCGGGCGTCGGGTTCCGGCCGGGCGTCATCGGGGACATCGGCCGGAGCCTGGCCGACCGCGGCGTCAACATCCTCTCGGTCATCACCGCCCAGACGGCCATCAACGTCCTCGTCGCCGAGGAGGACGCCCGGCGGGCCCGCCGGATCCTGAGGGGAATCCGCCGCGGCGTCGTCACCCGGGTGGAGCTCGAAACGGGACTGGCCTTGGTCGCGGCCGTGGGAGAGGGGCTCGCGTCGGAGCGGGGCCTGGCCGCCCGCGTCTTCGCCGCGGTCGCCGACAACGGCGTCAACGTCGAGATGATCTCCTCGGGGGCCTCGAGCGCGGCCGCCTATTTCCTGGTGCGGAAGGCGGACGTCCTGCCGGCCGTCCGGGCCCTGCACGCGGAGTTCTTCGAGGCCCGGGCGAACCGGCCCCCGAACCGGGCCGGCTGAGGCCCGGGGCGCTCCCTGCGGCCTACTTGCGCCAGTAGTTGTTGGCGGCGGCGATCGTCTGGAAATTGATGGCGACGATCTGGGACGCGGCCATGAGCGCCTTGGCGTCCTCCGAGTAGATGGGCCGGAGCCTTTTGAGGATCTCGGGGTCGGGCTGGGTGTACTTGACCCCGCGCCGGCTCAGCGTGATGGCCAGCTCGAATCCGGCCTGCGGCGTGTCCGTGACGAGAGTGGGAAGCCAGATGTCGGTCATGGATCGTCCCTCCTTCTCCTATGACAAGCATCGCGCCGCCGTCCGACGGCGGATGCGGCGATCGCCTCGGGTCCCGGCCGCCCCCTCCCCGCCCTCAGGCCAGGTCCAGGCCGTCGAGAAGCGACCGGCCGCGGACGAGCTTCTTGCAGGCCTCGATGTCGGCGGCCAGGACGCGATCTTGGGTGAGCGGCGGCACGGCCGCCCGCACCCGGCGGATGGCCTTTCGCAGGGGGAG
>JAKQUO010000031.1 GCA_029569255.1 Acidobacteriota bacterium
CCATCCACGGCCTGAGCCCGCACAAGGACAAGCCCCTCGTCGTCTGCGACTGCGCCGCGGTGCCGGAGAACCTCTTCGAGTCGGAGCTCTTCGGCTACCGGAAGGGCGCCTTCACCGGGGCCGACCGGGACAAGCCGGGCCTGTTCGACGAGGCCGACGGCGGCGTCGTCTTCCTCGACGAGATCGCCGAGGTGCCCGCGGCCGTCCAGGCCAAGCTCCTCCGGGTCCTGGAGAGCCGCGAGTTCCGGCCGCTCGGCGCGAGCGAGAGCACGACGGTCGAGGTCCGCGTCCTGGCCGCCACGAACAGGGACCTGGCCGAGAGGGTCCGGGCCGGCGCGTTCCGCGAGGACCTCTTCCACCGCTTGAACAAGGTGGTCATCGACCTGCCGCCCCTCCGCGAGCGGCTCGAGGACATCCCCCTGCTCGTCCGGCATTTCCTGCAGGCCGCCAACCGCCGCTTCGGCAAGGACGTCCGCGGCGTCTCGCGCGAGGTCCAGAAGCTCTTCCTCAAGTACGGCTGGCCGGGCAACGTCCGCGAGCTGGCGAACGTGCTGGAGAGCGCGGCCATGCTCTGCAAGAAGGAGTTCATCGACGTCGCCAACCTGCCCAAGTACCTCCGGGACTACGTCCCGCCGCAGGGGGCCGCGGCCTTCGCCGGGCGGGGCCAGCTGTCGTCGTTGGAGGACCTGGAAAAGGACTACATCGCCTACCTCCTCAAGGTGACCAAGGGGAACCTGCGCCAGACGGCCAAGATCCTGGCCATCTCGAGGACGACGCTCTACAACAAGCTGGCCAAGTACGGGCTCCGGAAGTGAGGGGAGGCGGGCTCAGGCCGCCGCGGCCTTGGGCCTCTTGGACATCTTGTCCCGGTACATCCGCCGGTCGGCCTCAGCCAGGAGCTCGTGGACCGAACAGGGCTTGTCGGGATCGTAGCGGGAGACGCCGAGGCTGAACGAGACGGGGAAGGCGGCCTCGGGACGGGCGTTGCGGGCGTGGAGCCTCTCCCTCAGGCGGCGGGTCAGGGAGGCGACCTTGCCCTCTCCGGCGTCGATGGCCAGGACGACGAACTCGTCGCCGCCCAGGCGGGCGACGATGTCGGAATCCCGGAAGGCCTCGCGGAGGACGCGGACGGCCTCGGCGAGGGCCGTGTCGCCGGCATCGTGGCCGAACGAGTCGTTGATCCGCTTGAGGTCGTCGAGGTCGAGGTAGAAGAGGGACATCTCCTTCCGGGTCCGCTGGGCGACCTTGGCCTGCTGCTCGGCCAGGGCCAGGAAGCCCCGGCGGTTGTAGGCCTTGGTCAGCTCGTCGACGAGCGAGAGCTCCCGCAGCTCGTTCTCGGTCCTGGTCCTGTCGACGGCGATGGCGTAGAGGGTGGCCAGGCGCTCGACGGCCTTGAGGTCCCGCTCCATGTAGGGGTTCTCGCCGTTGGCGACGACGACGAGGCCGACGACCCGCCCCGACATTACGGCCGGGACGGCCAGGAACTGGCGCACCGGAAAGTGCCAGCCCGGCGTGCCGGTGAATCGGGGGTCGAGGCTGGTCATGTTGGTCAGGATGGGCTTCTGGTTTTCGATGGCCCAGAGCCAGAGGCCCGAGCTCCCGTGGAACCGCTCCCCGCAGGCCTGCCCATCGTCGGACATCTTCCGGGCGTCCGGCGACAGGGCGGCGGCGACCAGGGCCCCGGTCTCCTCGTCGATGTGCCCGACGAAGCCGGTCGCGCTCAGGGTCAGGCGCCGGGCATGGTCCAGCACCAGGGCGGACATGACCTCGATCGGCGTCGGCGACAGGAGGCGCTGGGAGACGTCGCTGACCGAGTTCTCCAGCCGGACGTCCCAGGCGTGCCTCTCCTCGAACTGCTTCTTCCTCGAGATGTCCTCGATGACGCCGTCGTAGTAGAGGACGTCGCCGCGCGCGTCCCGGGCGGCCCGGACCCAGGTCTTGGCCCAGAAGACGCTGCCGTTCCGGCGCCGGAACTGGGTCTCCAAGGACTCCAGCAGCTGGCTGGTGTCGAGGACGGCCTGCCAGCTCTGCCGGTCGCCCGGCTCGTAGTGGAGGTCCCAGAAGTTGACCGCCTTGAGGGCCGCCTGGTCCGGATAATCGAGCAGGCGGACCAGCTCCGGCGCCGCTTCGACGATCCGTCCCTCGGGCGTCGTCCGATAGAAGCCCAGGGGAAAGCTGAAGAGCCGGGTTCTCGTCTCCTCGCCGGCGGCCAGGGCCGCCTCGGCGGCCGCGGCCCGCTCGCGCTCGGCCGCGAGCGCCCGCGCCGTCCGGACGTTCAGCAGGGCCAGGCCCGAGATCCGGGCCAGGGCCAGGGCCAGGTCGAACTGGCTCTCGCGGCGCTCGGGTTCGTCGAGCCCGCCGATCTCGAGGACGCCCAGGATCTCGCGGTCGTGGGCCACCTTGAGAAAGAGGCTCCGGCGGTCGTCGGACCAGGCATGATCCGCGTTGAGGGTGACGATGCGGTCGACGGGCGAGCCCTCGGGTTCCGGCCGGACGGCGAGGGACTCGGCGGAGTGAAAGACGGTCTCGCGCGGGTCGAGGAGGAGCCGGAAGATCTCGAGGACCCCCGCCAGGGCGTCCTCCGAGGACCCGGCGCTGGCCACGGCGCCGAAGAGGTGGCCGATCCGGGCCAAGTCGGAGGTCCTCCGGCGGACGACGCTCAGGAACTCCGCCCTCCCCTCTTTCTCGCACTCGAGGCGCCAGGACAGAACGATGCGGGCCATGTTCAGCCGGAAGAGGTCCGTCCCGACCGGATGTATAGCGGCGGGAAGGCGGAGGAACCGGGCGAAGGCCTTGAGCTCGCGGTCGATCCCGGGATAAGCCCCGGTGTCAAGGAGAACGACGCTCTTGGCCGCCTCGCGGAAGTAGGCTTGCGCGGCTTTGGGGTCCCCCGGCCATCGGGCGTCGACGTGGGCCTCCCAGTCGGCCAGCCATCCGGGCAGGAGGAGCATCGCCCCGGTCTGGAGCAGCTTGTCCAGGACGTCCTTGCCGGCGACCCATTCGAAGCACTGGCTCTTCTGATGGAGCCGGCAGTCGCCGTCGGGCCCGATGGCTTGGGCCGGCCGCATCAGGCAGTAACCGCCGGCCAGGGCGATGGAGTGGCCGTCCCGCCTGAATTCGGCGACGGACTCGGCGAGGCCGGGCCAGACGGCCTCGGCCTGGTCGCAACGGACCGGCAGGGGGACGAGCTTGACGTCCTCGAATTCGGGGGCGGGCCGGCAGGCGAGGGCCTCCCCTCTGAAGCTGGAGCAAGTGATAAGTCCGAGATGCCGGGCCATTTCCATTCCATCAACAAGATAAATATGTATAATATTAGAACACAATGATTTTATCACAAAAATTATCTATAAGTCAAGTAAAACGTTATATTTGTCTATTCATATATGTTCATTATAATTACATTTATTTTTATTGAAAATTGTCAAATTTTATTCAATCCTTTCAATATAAACAACTTAGATTCAGATTTTCGCGGGACTGGAATTTGGCTAGGCTGCGGCGTGAGTCAAGGGCTAATCCGGATGGATTTCCCCGGTCCCAAAGGCCCGCTCGAAAGGACTTCGGCGCCGGAGTTGGAAGTCTCCCGCCATTCCCTATACAATATGGACTCGATGTTCCGTCCCGCCGCCGGTGACGATCGGAGGTCCCGATGAAGAAAAACGCCGCCGCGCTCGCCGTCGCCGCCGCGCTCGCCTTCGCCGCGTGGGCCGAGCCGGCCGCCCAGGCGCCCCCGGCCGTGAGCAGCAAGGAGGCCTTGAACGTCCTGGCCAGGATGGTCGACGCCATGGGCGGCCGCAAGCTCCTTGCGTCCGTCAGGGACACGACCCTCAGAGGGACGGCCGAGATGCTGAAGGCGGGCCTCGACGCGCCGATCGCGATCTACCAGAAAGAGCCCGACAGGCTGAGGATCGATTACGACCTGTCGAGCCTCGCCCCGGGCCGGGTCTTCACCCAGGCCTTCGACGGGACGAGAGGCTGGGGCACGAACATCCGGACCTGGTCCGGCGAAGCCATGTCCGAGGCCCTGTCCCGGGATTTCTCCCACCAGGCCCTGGGGAACGATTCCCTCCTCGACCCGCGCAAGCGTGGCATCGTCTACGGGCTCAAGCCCCGGGCGACGCTGGACGGAAAGGACTACATCGTCCTCGAGCAGACGCTGGCCGACGGCCACAAGACCTCGATCTACGTCGACCCGGAGACCTTTCTGGCCCACAAGTCGGTGACCACGACCCTGGACCCGGTCACGGGCGCCGTCGTCGAGACCGAGTCGGTCCTCGGCGACTACCGCAAGGTCGGCGGCCTGATGATCAACCATTCCCTCCGGACGTTCCAGGGCGGCGCCGAGATCATGCGCCTGACCCTGTCGAGCGTCGTGTTCAACACGGGCCTGGACGACGCGCTGTTCGTCCTGAAATGAACGGGAGGCCCCCATGAGCCGAACGAAGATCGCGGCGCTTGCCCTCCTCGCCCTCGCGGCGGCCTGCGCCGTCAACCCCGTCTCCGGGAAGAAGGAATTCATGCTCTTCTCCGAGGGCCAGGAGATCGAGCTGGGCAAGTCGACCGACGCGGAGGTCGCGGCGACCTACGGGGTCTACGACGACCCGGCCCTCCAGGCCTACGTCGGCAAGCTCGGGGCGGCCCTGGCGGCCAAGGGCCAGAGGCCCGGGCTGCCCTGGCGCTTCACGGTCCTCGACAGCCCGGTCGTCAACGCCTTCGCCGTGCCGGGAGGCGCGATCTACGTCACCCGGGGCATCCTGGCCATGATGAACTCGGAGGCCGAGCTGGCCGCGGTCCTCGGCCACGAGATCGGCCACGTCAACGCCCGCCATTCCATGAGCCAGATGAGCAAGCAGCAGGCCGCCGCCATCGGCCTGGCCCTCGGGAGCGCCATCAGCCGGAAGTTCGCCCAGTACGCCGGGCTGGCCGGGACCGGGCTCCAGGTCCTCTTCCTCAAGTTCAGCCGGGACAACGAGAACGAGGCCGACGCCCTGGGCGTCGACTACGCCCGGGCGGCCGGCTACGATCCCGCCGACATGGCCGCGACCTTCGTCGCCCTGCAGAGGATCGGCGACCTCTCCGGCTCCGGGGCGGGCGCCCTGCCCGGCTTCCTGTCGACCCACCCGCTGACGCCCGACCGGATCGCCCACGTCCGGGCCATGCTGAAATCCGAGGACCGGACGCTGGCCCGCCGGCCCGAGGCCTACCTCCGGGCGGTCGAGAACATCGTCTACGGCGAGGACCCCCGTCAGGGCTACGTCGAGGACGGCGTCTTCCACCACCCCGGCCTGCGCTTCCGGTTCGCCGTCCCGGCCGGCTGGGCGGTCAACAACATGGCCTCCCGGATCGTCCTCGTCTCCGCCGACCAGAACGCCGGCGTCATCATGCAGGGCGGGAAGACGGCCGACACGGCCGAGGAGTTCGCCAGGAAACAGGCGGCCCGGATCGCGGAGTCCGGCGGGACGCTCCTCGACGAGGGCCGGACGACCGTCAACGGGCTGGCCTGCTACGAGCAGGCCTTCCGGATCGCCCAGGAGAACGCCGAGCCCCTGCGGATGAACCTGTCCTGCGTGAAGAAGGGGGACTGGGTCTACGCCTTCCAGGCCATGAGCTCGGCGAACGGGTTCCCGAAGTACGCCCCCGCCTTCAAGGCCGTCGTGACGTCGTTCCGCGACCTCACGGACGCCTCCAAGATCGACCGGGCCCCCAAGCGCCTGGTCCTGGTCAAGGCCGACGGCCGGGACACCCTCCAGGCGATCTTCAGGCGGGCGGGACTGCCGGAGAAGTCCTGGCCGCAGTTCGCCGTCTGGAACGCCATGGAGGCGACGGACGTGCCGGCCGCGGGGCGCCTGGTCAAGGTCGCGAGATAGGCCGCTCAGACGTCCCGGGACGCGGCGCCGGAGGGGCCGGCATCGACCATCGAGGCGGTGATGTCCGCCTCGGCGGCCACCTCGCCGTCGACGAAGGCCTTGCCCTTCATCTGGCAGATCCGCCCCTTCATCCGGCCCCAGGCGATCTCGAGGCGGAGCTGGTCGCCGGGGACGACCATCCTCTTGAACTTGGCCTTGTCGATCTTGCTCAGGACGAGGAGCTTGTCCGCGGACTCGGGGACCGTGGCCAGGAGGAGGATGGCCCCGGCCTGGGCCATGGCCTCGACGATGAGGACGCCGGGCATGATCTTCCACTCGGGGAAATGGCCCTGGAAGAACTGCTCGTTGCAGGTCACGTTCTTCAGGGCGACGACGACCTTCTGAGGCACGACGTCGACGACGCGGTCGATGAGCAGGAAGGGGAAGCGGTGCGGCAGCCGCCGCATGATCTCTTCGACGGAAACCATCGGTCGCACCGCCCGCCCTATTTCTTGGCCGGCGGCGCGGCCTTGAGGGCGTCGTAGCGCTTGATGACCTCGGCGGTCACGTCGAGCGCCGGGTTGAAGTAGACGACGCTGCCCTTGGCCAGGTCGAAGATGCACTCGAGGCCCATGTCCTTGCGCACCTGCTCGATGACAGGGAGGAGCTCGTTCTGGATCCTCTCCATGGTCCCGACCTGGAGCTCGCGCATGGCCTGGGCCGCGTCCTCGGCCGCCCTTTGGCGCTCGGTCTGCTTCCGCGCCAGGTCGGCCTGGAGCGAGGCGGCCGCGTCGGGCGTCAGGGTCAGCCGCTGCGTGCTCAGGCGGTTCTGCAGCTGCCGGATCTGGTCGTCGAGGCGGGCGATGTCCTCCGCGTACTTCTTGTTCCGGGCCTCGAGTTGGCCGTAGGCCCGCTGGCCCTCGGCCGACTTGTCGAGGATCTCGTGGGAATTGATCGTGCCCAGCCTGCCCGCCGTCTGGGCGGCGGCCAGGCCGGCGCAGGCGGCGGCCGCCGCCGCGAAGAGGGCGATGAGCCGAAGGTGTCGTCGCATGGTCGGGACCTCCCTAGAACGTCGTGCCGACGGCGAAACGGAACGCGAAGTCGGAGTCGTCGGCGTAGACCTTCCTGTTGTTGTAAGAGAAGATCAGGCGGAACGGGACCCGGAGGGCCGGGATGAACAGGCGGGCCTCGATGCCGGTCGAGGCGTACATCTCCCCCCACTTGAGCGCCTGGCCGGCGCGGACGGTGTTGCCCCGGTCGTAGAAGAAGATCACGTAGAGGGGCCCGCCGACGGGGATGATGTACTCGGCGTTGAAGACGAGCATCTTCTCGCCGCCGAGGTTGAAGCCGCTCGCGTCCCGGGGGCCGATCGAGTAGACCTCGTAGCCGCGGATGGAGCGCTCGCCGCCGAGGAAGCTCTTCTCCCAGTAAGGCACCGTCGAGCCGTGGAAGGACTTGATGAGCGAGTACTGGACGTGGAAGCCGAGGGACTGGACCTTGGCCCCCCGCCCAAAGAGGGGCCGGTAGTGGGTGAACTCGAGCTGGGGCTTGAGGACATCGATCTCCCCGCCGAGCGGCCCGCCGGCGTACTTCAGGCTGGCCGAGTACATGGTGCCGCGGCTCGGGGTCAGGGGGCTGTCGATCGTCGAGCGCCAGACCATCGGGGTGATCGAGGACTGGAAGTACTTGCCCGAGAGGTTGCGGTACAGGAGGGCGTAGTAGGACCCCTCGGGATAGGCCATCTCGATCCGCTGGAGGGTGTAGGTCAGGTTGGCCCGCCACATGCCGAAGAGCCGCAGCCCCGTCGTCAGGTCGACGCCCCGCAGCTTCTGCTTGTAGAGGTGGTAGAAGGTGTAGTCGGTCTTGCGGTCGTAGACGCTGAAGCCGGCCGTGATGGGCTTGTCGAAGAGGTACGGCTCGGTGAAGCCGAAGGAGTAGTTCTTGACCAGCTTGCCCTGCTGGAGGCTGAGCTCGAGGGTCTCGCCGGCGCCGAGGAAGTTCACGGTCGAGTAGCTGAAGGCGACGAAGGTGCCCTCGTAGCCGCTGTAGCCGGCCGTGAACTGGATGTTGTTCCGCTGCAGCTCCTTGACGTTGACCGTGACGTTCATCTTGGCCGGATCGTCCGGGTCCGGCTTGATGTCGGGGTCCTTGTCGAGGTCGACCAGGCCGAGCTGCTTGATCCGGAGGATGCTGTTCTTGAACATGGTCATGCCGAAGCGGTCGCCCTCGCGCAGGATCATCTCCCGGCGGATGACCCGGTCCTTGGTGTAGGTGTTGCCGCGGAACTCCAGCCGGTTGAGGTAGGCGACCTCCCCTTCGGTGATGTGGAAGGTGACGGTGACGACCTTGTTCTTGGGGTCGAGGTTCTCGATCGGCACGACCTGGCAGTAGACGAAGCCGCCGTTCCGGAAGACCTCGGCGATGTCGTCGACGCTCTTCTCCCGGTCCTTGATGCTGTAGATCTTCCCCGTCTCCAGCTTGACCAGGCTCCGGATGGCCTTGAGGTTGAGCGACTGGCTCCCCTCGACCTTGACCTCGCCCGTGCGGTAGAGGTAGCCGGGGGTGACGGGGAAGACGAGGCGCATCATCTTCTGGGTTTTGAACAGGACCGACCGCCGCTCGAAGCTCTCCGTCCGGGGCTCGCCGACGGAGGCCTCCATGTAGCCGAGCTCCTGGTATTTCTTCTTGACGGCCGCGGCCGCGGCGTCGAGCTTGTTCTCCTTGTAGACGTCCTTGCTGGCGACCCAGTTGAAGAAGGTGTGCGGCCGGTTGTCCTTCATCGACCACGTCAGCCGGCTGGCCTGGACCTTGGTCGGGCCCTCGAAGACGACGTCGCCGACCCGGACCTTGGGGCCCTCGTCGACGCGGATGACGACGTCGACCTCGTTCCGGCCGGCCTTGACGGCCTCGGCCTCGATCTTCGAGGCCAGGAGGCCTTTCTCGTAGAGCAGATCGGTGATGGTGTCCTTGATGCGCTGGATCCGGTGGGGGCTGTAGTAGGAATAGGGCAGGATGGCCTGGTCCTTCTCCTTCAGCTTGTTGACGATGTCGTTCTCCTTGACCTTCTTCCCCGTCTTGTAGGTGACGGCCCGGACGACCGGGTTCTCCTGGAGCGTGATCCGGACGATGCGGCCCCGGGTCCCGGGCAGCTCCTCGAACTTGATGTCGGCGAAGAAGCCCGTCGACCAGAGGACCCGGAAGTCCCTCCGCAGCTGGTCGGGATTGTAGAGGTCGCCCTCGCGGACCGACAGGTAGTAGAGGACGGTCTCGGGCGTCACCCGGTCGTTGCCGACGATCTCGATCTTCTCGACGATCTCCTGGGCGGCCAGAAGACCGGGCAGAGCCAGGAGGAGGAAAAGGAGAAGGGGTTTTTTCATCTCGGATATGCCCTTACATATACCATATCGGGCCGGGGCGGTCAAAACGCCGGGGCCGGGCCGGCCTTCGCCTGACACACGGTTCAACTCCCGGGCGGGGCCAGGCGTTTCATCGTCCCGGCGGCCATCTCGTAGACCCGGTCGCAGAAGCGGGCGATCTTCTCGTTGTGGGTGACCAGGATCGAGGACAGGCCCTTCCTCTCGTGGAGGTCGAGGACGAGGCGGAGGACCCTCTCCCCCGTCCGCCAGTCGAGGTTGCCGGTCGGCTCGTCGGCCAGGAGGAGCCGGGGCGCGCCGACCAGGGCCCGGGCGATGGCCACCCGCTGCTGCTCGCCCCCTGAGAGCTGGCTCGGGCGGGAGGGGGCCTTGTCCTCGAGGCCGACCTCGGCCAAGAGGCCCCGGGCCCGGGCGAAGGCCTCGCGCTTGCCGAGGCCCGCGATGAGCAAGGGGAAGCCGACGTTCTCGAGGGCGGTGAACTCCGGGAGGAGGTGGAAGACCTGGAAGACGAAGCCGACCTTGCGGTTGCGGACCGCGGCCACGTCCCGGTCGCCGCCGGCGAAGAGGTCCCGGCCCTCGATGAGGACGCGCCCCTCGGTCGGCCGGTCGAGCCCGCCGAGGAGGTTGAGCAGGGTCGTCTTGCCGACCCCCGAGGCGCCCATCACGGCCACGAGCTCGCCGCGCCCGAGCTCGAAGTCGAGGCCCTCGAAGACGCGGAGCTCGCCCTTCGGCAGGGGGTAGGTCTTGCCCAGGCTCTCGGCGACGAGGACGCGGTCACTCATATTTCAGGGCCACCACGGGATCGATCCTGGCCGCCCGGCGGGCCGGGAACAGCGTCGAGACGAGGCTGATGAGGAGCGTCACGCCGACGATGAGGGCCAGGTCGCGCGGCCTCGTCCGGAAGGGGACGTGGGAGATCTGGTAGATGTCGACCGGGATCTTGATGAGCTCGAACGTGTTGGCCAGGACGCACCAGCCGAGGCCGAGGGCCGTCCCGAGGGCCGTCCCGATGACCCCGATGAGCGCCCCCTGGAAGAAGAAGATCCGGTTGACCATCCGCGGCGTCGCGCCCATGGCCATGAGGGTGCCGATGTCCCGGGTCTTCTCCATGACCATGAGGATGAGCGTGGCGATGATGTTCAGGGCGGCCACGATGACGATCAGCGTGATCGTCAGGAACATGATCGTCTTCTCCAGCTTCAGGGCCGAGAAGAGGGACTTGTTGAGCTCCATCCAGGTCGTGATGTAGACGGCGGCCGGCAGGACGGCCTTGATCCGCTCGCCGACCGCGGGCGCGGCGAAGATGTCGGCCAGCTTGACCTGGATGTAGCTGGCCCGCCCCTCCAGGCCGAAGAGCCTCTGGGCGACGCCGATGGCCGCGAGGGCGGTCGAGTTGTCGAACTCGTAGAGCCCCGTGCTGAAGATCCCGGCCACCTGGAAGCGCTTCCGCTTGGGCAGGGGCCCCAGCGGGGAGAGGGTCGAGGACGCCGTGACGACGTCGACGACATCCCCGACCTGGGCGCCGATCCGGAGGGACAGCTCGCGGCCGAGCAGGAGCCCCTCGCGGGCCCCGCCGGCCTCGGGGACGGTCCCGGCCTCGAGGTTCCGGAGCCAGGGGGCGCCCGGCCGCTCCTTGTCGAAATCGAGGCCCTTGACCAGGGCCCCGGAGCTCTCGCCGACGCCGGTGATGAGGACCGTGCCGTAGACGACCGGCGAGGCCGATTCGACGCCCGGGAGACTCCGGATCCTCTCGGCCAGGCCCTCGTAGCCGGCCAGGCCCTGGCCGCCGAGGTCGGAAACCATGACGTGCGAGGTCGCGCCCAGGATCTTGTCCTGGACATCCCCCTGGAAGCCGGTGATCAGGGCGATGGCGATGACCAGGGCCGCGACGCCGATGGCGATGCCGGCGGCGGAGATGGTCGTGATGACCGAGATGAAGGCCTGCTTCCGCCGCGCGGTCAGGTAGCGTCGGGCGACGAAGAGCTCGAAGGTCATGGCCTCATCTCGGCCTCAGGAGGGGGAAGAGGATGACCTCCCGGATGGACCGCCGGTTGGCCAGGATCATCGTCAGTCGGTCGATGCCGATGCCCTCCCCGCCCGTCGGCGGCAGGCCGTACTCGAGGGCCTCGACGTAGTCCAGGTCGATGGGGTGGGACTCCTCGTCGCCCCGCTTCCTGGCCTCGGCCTGCTCCTCGAAGATGGCCCTCTGCTCGACCGGGTCGGTCAGCTCGGAGAAGGCGTTGGCCACCTCCATCCCGGCGACCAGGAGCTCGAACCGCTCGGCCTCCTCGGGGTCGTCCCGGGACGTCTTGGCCAGCGGCGAGATCTCCCGGGGCGGGCGGGTGACGAAGGTCGGCTGGACGATCTTGTCCTTGACGAAGCGGTCGAAGATGACGTCCAGGGCCCGGCCGTAGGTCAGCGGCTTCTTGTCCGGGGCCAGGCCCTCGGCGAAGGCGACGAGGCCCGGCCGGTCGGCGAACCGGTCCGGCGCCAGGCCGCTGTGCTCGACGCAGGCGTCGAGGAACCTCAGCCGCCGGTAGGGGCGCTTGAAGGAGACGACGTGGTCGCCGAACGGGACCTCCTCGCCGCCGCGGAGGGCGACGGCCATCCCGGTCAGCAGCTCCTCGGTCAGCTCCATCATGTCGTGGTAGTCCTTGTAGGCCTCGTAGAACTCGAGCATGGTGAACTCGGGGTTGTGCTGGGCGTCGAGGCCCTCGTTGCGGAACGAGCGGTTGATCTCGTAGACCTTGTCGAGGCCGCCGACGACGAGCCTCTTGAGGTAGAGCTCCGGGGCGATCCGCAGGAAGAGATCCATGTCGAGGGCGTTGTGGTGGGTCTTGAACGGGCGGGCCAGCGCGCCGCCGGGGATGGGGTGCATCATCGGCGTCTCGACCTCGACGTAGCCGCGGGCGTCGAAGAAGCGCCGGATGTGGGCGACGACGGCGCTGCGAAGCCGGAAGACCTCGCCGACCTCCGGGTTCATGATCAGGTCGAGGTAGCGCTGGCGGTAGCGGAGCTCGACGTCCTGGAGGCCGTGCCACTTCTCCGGCAGGGGGTGGAGGCACTTGGCCAGGAAGGTGACCGTTTCGCAGAGGACCGTCAGCTCGCCCGTGCGGGTCTTGAAGAGCGGGCCGGCCACCGCGACGATGTCGCCGAGGTCGAACAGGCCGAAGCGCTCATAGGCCTCCGGCCCGGCCTTGTCCTCGCGGATGTAGGCCTGGAGCCTGGCCCGGCCGTCGGAGATGTGGAAGAAGGTCGCCCGGCCCATCTTGCGGATGGACAGGATGCGGCCCCGGACGACGGCCCGGGGGGCCTCGGCCTCGAGCTCGGCGGCCGGACGGCCGGCGAAGGCGTCGACGGCCGCCTTGACGGAGTGGGTGCCGGCCGCGGTGAAGGGGAAGACCGCCACGCCGGCGGCCGCGAGGCGGGCCAGCTTGTCGCGGCGGGCGACGTCCTGGTCGAGCTCGGCGGTCTCGTTCTTGGGGCTCATGGTCACCTTCTCAGGAGGGCTCTGCGGCGGGAGGGGCGGACTTGGCCGCGGCGAGCTTCCGGACGACGGCGTCGAGGACGCCGTTGACGAAATCGGCCGACCCCTCGCCGCTGTAGCGCTTGGCGATCTCGATGGCCTCGTCCATGACGATGGCCGGGGCGAGGGCCGGCTCGTAGAGGAGTTCGGCCGCGGCGATCCTCAGGATGTTCCGGTCGACGACGGCCATCCGGGCCAGGCGCCAGTTGGTCGAGGCCGACTGGATGGTCCGGTCGATGGCCGGGCCGTGCTCGAGGATGCGCTCGACGATCCAGGCGCCGTACTCCCGCACGCCCGGCGCCGCCTTCTGGGCCTCCCAGTAGGCCCGGGCCACGGCCCGGGGGTCGCCGGCGTGGAACTCCAGCTGGAACAGGATCTGGAGGGCGCATTCCCTCGCCTTGCGGCGTTTTCCCATGGTCCCGGCCCGCGGGCCGCTCAGCGGAGGCCCGCCTCCTTGATCACGCTCAGGGTCTCGACGAGCGAGAAGGCGGCGTCGTAGCCCTTGTTGCCGGCCTTCGTCCCGGCCCGCTCGATGCCCTGCTCGACCGTGTCGACGGTCAGGATGCCGAAGGAGACCGGGACGCCGTCCTCCATGGCGATCTGGGCCAGCCCCTTGGTCACCTCGGCGCTGAGGTAGTCGAAGTGCGGCGTGTCGCCGCGGATGAGGGCGCCGACGCAGAGGATGCCGTCGGCGGCCTTGGCCTCGGCGATCTTCTTGGCCAGGAGGGGCACCTCGAACGCGCCGGGGACCTTGTAGACGGTCAGGTCGGCCTCGAGGGCGCCCATCTTCTGGAGCGCCTCCAAGGCCCCCTCGAGCAGCCGTTCCGAGATGAAGCTGTTGAAGCGGCTGACGACGATCGCGATCTTGAGCCCCTTGGCCTGGAGCTTGCCTTGATGGACTTTCATGGTCTCACGCCTCCGACGCGGTGGACTTCCCGGGGACACCGGAGCGGCCTTATTCTATCAGATGTCCGCCCGCAATTCACCCCTGGCCGCGCCGTCCCCGGCCCGCCCCCCGGCGCCCCCCGGCGGTCTTGAGGCCGGGCGGGCGTTGTGATAGGTTGGGGACGAGGAGTCGGCCCATGAGAACCAAGACCGGATTCCCCGAGCTCGCCCCGGACAAGCTGCGCTGGACGTGCCCGCCGGACCTCATCCCCTTCGGCTCGAGCGCCGAGGCCCGGCCCTGCGAGGAGATCATCGGCCAGGAGCGGGCCCTGAGGGCCATCCAGACGGGGCTCGACATCAAGAGCCTGGGCTACAACATCTTCATCACCGGCATGGTCGGCACCGGCCGGACGACCACGATCAAGCAGCTGCTCGACCAGCTCGAGAAGGCCGACAAGACCCCCGACGACATCCTCTACGTCAACAACTTCAAGTACCCCGACGAACCCGTCCTGATCATGCTCCCGGCCGGGCGGGGCAAGGCCTTCGGAGAGGCCATGACCAAGCTCATCGCCGCGCTGAAGAGCGACATCCCCCAGCTCCTGAAGAGCCCCTACTACACCGAGCGGCGGGACGGCATCGTCGAGGCCCAGCAGAAGAAACAGCGGGACCTCCTCCAGGGCTTCGAGGAGCGGGTCGCCGCGCAGGGCTTCTCCGTCATCCAGGTCCAGATGGGCCTGTTCAGCCGGCCCGACCTCATCCCCGTCCTCGAGGGCCAGCCCATCCCCTTCGCCAAGATCGAGGGCCTGGTCAAGGAGAAGAAGGTCCCCAAGGAGACGCTCGAGGCCCTGCGGGCGAAGTACGAGGAGCTGACCTCCAAGCTCGAGGCCGTCTTCGAGCGCCTCAAGGAGATCGACGAGGAGACGCGGACGCTCCTCCGGGGCTGGGACGAGGAGTCCATCACGCCGGTCATCAAGGGCGCCATCGACGGCATCCGCGAGGCCTTCGGCTTCCCCAAGATCGGGGCCTACCTCGACGAGGTCGAGCGGGCCCTGGTCAAGTCGCTCGACGCCTTCAAGAACCACAAGAAGGACGAGAAGGAGCCCCCGGACGACTTCCTCGAATACAGGGTCAACCTCCTCGTCGACAACTCCGACCAGAAGGGCGCGCCCGTGGTCATGGAGACCAACCCGAACTACGTCAACCTCTTCGGCTCCATCGAGTCGACCATGACCCGGGTCGGCCTCGGCCAGACCGATTTCACCATGATCAAGGCCGGCTCGTTCCTGAAGGCCAACGGGGGCTACCTCGTGCTCAACGCCCTCGACGCCCTGGTCGAGCCGGGCGTCTGGACGACCCTCAAGCGGACCCTCCGCAACCAGGTCTTCGAGATCCAGAACTTCCTCCAGGTGTACCTCTTCTCGAGCGCCCGGCTCAAGCCGGAGCCGGTCAAGGCCGACGTCAAGGTCGTCATGATCGGCGACTCGTACGTCTACAACCTCCTCTATTTCATGGACGAGGACTTCAAGAAGATCTTCAAGATCAAGGCCGAGTTCGACTCGGAGATGGCCAAGGACGACAAGTCCTTCGCCGACTACGTGCGCTTCGTCAAGAAGATCTGCGACGAGGACGGCCTGATGCCGCTCGACAAGGACGGCCTCGGCGCCCTGATCGAGTACTCGACCCGCATCGCCGGCCGGCAGAAGAAGCTGTCGACGCGGTTCCACGTCATCGCCGACGTCGTCCGCGAATCGAGCTACTGGGCCCGCAAGGCCGGGCGGACGTCCGTCGGCCGCGAGGACGTCGAGAAGGCCGTCCGCGAGCGCTTCGAGCGGGTCTCGCTCGTCGAGGACAAGATCCAGGAGATGATCGAGGAGGGCACGATCCTCATCGACACCGAGGGCGCGGTCGTCGGGCAGGTCAACGGCCTGTCGGTCTACGACATGGGCCAGTTCAGGTTCGGCAAGCCGGCCCGCATCACGGCCCGGACGGCCATGGGCCGGGCCGGGGTCATCAACATCGAGAGGGAGGCCGACCTGAGCGGCCCGACCCACAACAAGGGCGTCCTCATCCTCGGCGGCTACCTGCGCGGGAAATACGCCGCCAAGCGGCCGCTGTCGCTGACCGCCTCCCTGGCCTTCGAGCAGTCCTACGGCGGCGTCGACGGCGACAGCGCCTCGTCGACCGAGGTCTACGCCCTCCTGTCGAGCCTCTCGGGCCTCCCCCTGCGCCAGGACCTGGCCGTCACAGGGTCGCTCAACCAGAGGGGCGAGGTCCAGCCGATCGGCGGCGTCAACGAGAAGATCGAGGGCTTCTTCGACGTCTGCCGGGCCAAGGGGCTGAGCGGGACCCAGGGCGTCCTCATCCCCTGCCAGAACGTCCGGAACCTCATGCTCCGCGCCGACGTCGTGGACGCGGTCAAGGCCGGGTCATTCCACATCTACCCCGTCCGGACGATCGACGAGGGCATCGAGATCCTGACCGGCGTCGAGGCGGGCGAGGCGGACGAGAACGGCGGATATCCCGAAGGCACGGTCCACGGCCTGGTCGACCGCGAGCTCCAGCGGCTGGCCAAGGGGCTCAAGGCCTTCGGCGGCCCCGAAGAGAAGGGCGAAGGCCCGGCCGACAGGCCGGACAAGGCGAAGTAGCCGGCTTGTCCGGCGCCTCCCTCCCCACGGCCGCGCTCGGGAAGCGCCGAGGCCGATCCCCTCGCCGCCTCGAGAGGGAGAGTCGGGTGCGGTTAGGGGACGCGTCCCTTTGGCGCGTGTCCCCTTTCTTTTGGCCGGGGTCCGGGCCCGGGGCTCTTGGCGACGAGCTTCCGGAGATCCCCGGCCTCCTTCTTATTGAGATAACGCCACTCCCCCGTCTTCAGGCCCTCGAGGGTGAGCCCGGCGAAATTCACCCGCTTCAGGTGCTTCACCGGGAAGCCGACGGCCTCGAGGAGCTTGCGGATCTCCCGCTTGCGGCCTTCGGCGATCCCGACCTCCAGCAGGGCCCAGCGGCGGCCGCGCTTGAGGACCCGGACGCGGGCCGGGGACGTGCGGCGTCCTTCGAGGAAGATGCCGCCGCGGACCCTGTCCAGGTCGCCGTCCTCCGGTTCGCCCTCGACCCGGGCCTCGTAGGTCTTCCCGACCCCGTAGCGCGGATGGGTCAGCCCGAGGGCCAGGTCGCCGTCGTTCGTCAAGAGAAGCGCCCCTTCCGTGTCGATGTCGAGCCGTCCGACCGGGTAGACCCGGACCGGCAGCCGCCCGATGAGCTCCATGACCGTCGGCCGCCCGAACGGGTCCTTGACGCTGACGACCCGCCCGGCGGGCTTGTTCATGAGGATGTAGACCGGCCGCTCCTCGGCGCCCCTCACGGGCTTGCCGTCGACGGCGACCCTGTCGCGCTCCGGATCTATCTTCTCTCCGAGTTCCATGACGACCCGCCCGTTGACGGCGACCCGCCCTTCGGCGATCTTGCGGTCGGCCTCCCGCCGCGAGCACACCCCGGCGTGCGCCAGGTACTTGTTGAGCCTCGTCTCCGCCGACATGCGGGCCGATTATCCGGCCGCCTTCCCTGCATGTCAAGAAGCTGTCCACGGGTGTCCACGGGTTCGGCTCCGGCTCGAGGGCCGGAGGAAGCGGACCGCCGAAGAAGGCACGGAGCGGTTCCCCGAGGCCCCTCCGCGGCCGGGCCTGAACCTAACCCCGGGAGTTCCGTATCAATGGAGTAGAATAGACGGGTACGACCATGGCCGCGCTGAACGTCACCGAATCGCTGACGATGGCCTTCGCCTCGCTCCGGGCCAACAAGCTCCGCACCTTCCTGACCCTGCTCGGCATCATCATCGGCGTCCTGACCATCATCGCCGTCGTCTCGGTCATCCAGGGCCTGAACAACTACGTCTACACCAAGATGGCCTTCTACGGGGCCCACGACTTCTCGGTCCAGAAGTTCTCCA
Source organism: Acidobacteriota bacterium (assembly GCA_029569255.1). GTDB lineage: Bacteria > Acidobacteriota > Aminicenantia > Aminicenantales > Saccharicenantaceae > RBG-16-66-30. The sequence goes on from JAKQUO010000031.1 coordinate 17,575, forward strand.
TGATCGGGACGTCCCTCAAGGACTTCCGCGAGCAGATGAAGCGCAAGGACATCACCCTGGCCGAGCGCGACATCATCCGGGCCCACTGCCCGTCGTGCGAGCTCGTCGGGGCCAGCGTCTCGACCAGCCAGACGGTCAAGTCCGGCAGCCGGTCGCTCAAGGACACCGACGTCCTCGGCGTGACCTACCTCGACCACGAGATCGGCGCCGTCCTCGAGCTCAGCGGCGGCCGGCACCTGCAGAGCACGGACGAGTCCAATTCCCGCGCCGTCTGCGTCATCGGCGCCGACGTCGCCGAGAAGGTCTTCGCCGGCCTCGACCCCGTCGGCCGCTGGCTCAAGGTCGGCGCCCGCGACTTCCAGGTCGTCGGCGTGGGCCGGGCCAAGGGCAAGATCCTCGGCTTCAGCCAGGACAACTACATCCGCATCCCCATCACGACCTTCATGAAGGCCTACGGCTCGCGCCGGTCCGTCAGCGTCAACATCCACACGGTCTCGCAGGAGGCCCTGGCCCGGGCCCAGGAAGAGGTCCGGACCGCGCTCCGGTCCTGGCGGAAACGGTCCTACAACGACCCCGACGACTTCTCCTTCGCCACCTCGGAGACCTTCATCCAGTTCTACAAGACGGCCACGCAGGGCGTCTACTTCGCCATGATCGCCGTCTCGTCGATCGCCCTGCTCGTCGGCGGCATCGTCATCATGAACATCATGTTCGTCTCCGTGTCCGAGCGGAAGAAGGAGATCGGCATCCGCATGGCCGTCGGGGCCCGGCGCCGCGACATCCTCTGGCAGTTCCTCATCGAGTCGGCGGTCATCTCCGGCATCGGCGGCTTCATCGGCATCGTCCTCGGCTTCCTCGTCGCCAAGGCCGTGTCCGCGGCGACATCGGTGCCCTCGAGCGTCGAGCCGGCCTCGGTCGCCCTGGCCATGGCCATGTCCTGGTCGATCGGCCTGTTCTTCGGCATCTACCCGGCCAACCGGGCGGCCAGGCTCGACCCGGTCGAGGCCCTGAGGTCGGAGCTGTGAGCCTGCGGCTCCAGATCTTCCGCGAGGTCTTCCGCATGGCGGTCGACTCGCTGCGGTCGCACAAGCTCCGTTCCTTCCTGACCGTGCTCGGCATCGTCATCGGGGTCATGACCGTCATCGGCATGGTCTCGGTCATCCAGGGCCTGAACAAGAGCTTCCTCGGCGAGCTCCGATCGGTCGGCTCGGACATGATCATCATCCAGAAATACGAGGCCGTCCAGGTGGGCCAGCGCACGGAGGAGGAGCGGACGCGCAAGGACCTGACCTTCGATGACGCCAAGGCCATCGAGGAGGACGCGCCGCTCGTCCGGGCCGTGGCCGTCAACATCTACGTCAGCCCCTTCGAAGCGACCGAGGTCAAGTACCTCGGGGCCAAGAGCGATACGGCCCTGGTCCTCGGCATGAACGAGAAGTGGCCGGCCGTCATGAGCCTCTACCTGCCCCGGCTGGGCCGGTTCATCACCGAGGCCGAGGTGGCGCGCTCGGCCCGCGTCTGCGTCCTGGGCTCGGAGCTGGCCGACGCGCTCTTCCCGGCGACCAACCCGGTCGGCAAGGAGATCCGGGTCGGCGCGGAGGCCTTCACCGTCGTCGGCGTCCTGAACAAGCGCGGCCAGATGTTCGGCCAGAGCCGCGACAACTTCGTCGGTCTGCCCATCACCGCGCTGATGAAATACTTCGGCTACGAGAAGGACGGCCTGGAGATCATCGCCGTCCCGCGCCGGTCCGAGGACCTCCGGGAGGCGGTCGAGCAGGTCCGCGGCGTCCTGCGCCAGCGGCGCAAGGTCCCCTTCGGCAAGCCCGACGATTTCACGATCATGACCCAGGACTCCATGATCGACCTCTACAACCAGCTGACCGGGGCGGCCTACCTGGTCATGGTCGTCATCTCCTCGATCGGCCTCCTCGTCGGCGGCATCGGGGTCATGAACATCATGCTCGTCTCGGTCAAGGAGAGGACCCGCGAGATCGGCATCCGCAAGGCCATCGGCGCCCGGTCCGGCGACATCCTCAGGCAGTTCCTCATCGAGGCCGTGTTCCTCACCGGCGCGGGCGGCCTCCTCGGCGTCCTCGCCGGCTTCGGCATCGCTCTCGTCGTCAAGGCCGCCACTCCTCTCCCGGCCGCAGTCTCCTGGTGGTCGGTCGTTCTCGGGCTGGGGGTGTCGGCGGCCATCGGCCTGTTCTTCGGCCTCGTCCCGGCCCGGAAGGCCGCGCGGATGGACCCGATCGTCTCCCTCCGCTACGAGTAGCCCCCCTCGCGGCGGCCCTTAGGCCCCCTTCTCCCGCTCCTCCCGGTAGCGGCAGTGGATCGTCTCCCAGAGCTCGGTCCCTGGGATGTTCAGCTTCTTCGGGTCGAAGCAGATGAATTTCCCGGACCGCCTCTGCTCCTCGTAGTCCTTGAGGGTGGCCAGGCCGACCTTGGTCAGGAGCAGGATGGCGATGATGTTGAGCCAGGCCATCAGGCCGACGCCGATGTCGCCGAGGCCCCAGGCCAGCTGGGTGGTCCGGATCGCGCCGTAGAAGGTCATGACCAGCATGAAGACGCGGGCCACCTGGATCATGGGCACGCTCTTCTTCTTGAAGAGATAGGCCACGTTGGACTCGGTGTAGAAGGCGTAGGCCATGAGCGTCGTGAAGGCGAAGAAGAACAGGGCGACGGCCACGAAGTGCCCGCCGAAGCCCCGGAGAAGGGTGTTGATGCCGGCCTGCGTCCAGACCGGGCTGGCCTCGACGCCGGGCAGGTTGTTGACGATGTAGCCGCCCTTGCCGTCGGCGACGTTGTAGGTCCCGGTGAGCAGGATCATGAAGCCCGTCGCGCTGCAGACGAAGAGCGTGTCGACGTAGACCGAGAAGGCCTGGACGAGGCCCTGCTGGGCCGGGTGGGCCACCTCGGCCGCGGCCGCGGCCTGGGCGCCCGTTCCCTGGCCGGCCTCGTTGGAGAAGATGCCCCGCTTGACGCCCCAGGCGATGGCCGAGCCGACGATGCCGCCGAAGGCGGCGTTCAGCCCGAGCGCCGACGAGACGACCAGGGCGAACATGCCCGGCAGCCTCTTGATGTCGAGGATGATGACGATGATCGCCATCAGGACGTAGCCGACGGCCATGAAGGGCACGAGCAGCTCGGCCGCCTTGCCGATGCGCTTGACGCCGCCGAAGATGATCAGGCCCAGCAGGGCCGTCACGGCGATCCCCGTAACGGCCGGCGTCATCGGCTTGTAGACGTTGTGGAAGGCCACGGCGATGCTGTTGGCCTGGATGCCCGGCAGGAGGATGCCGCAGGACAGGATGGTGATGACGGCGAAGACGACGGCGTACCACTTCTGGCCGAGTCCCTTCTCGATGTAGTAGGACGGGCCGCCGCGGTAGACGCCGCCGATCTCCTCCTTCCAGACCTGGGCCAGGGCCGACTCGATGTAGGCGGACCCCGCGCCGAGGAAGGCGATCATCCACATCCAGAACAGGGCCCCCGGACCGCCGACGCTGATGGCCGTGGCGACGCCGGCGATGTTGCCCGTGCCGACCCGGCCGCCGAGGGCCATGGCGAAGCCCTGGAACGAGGACACGCCCCGCTTCGAGGATTGGCCCTTGAACAGCTGGCCGACCATGTCCTTGATCAGCCGGACCTGGAGGAAACGGGTGCGGATGGAGAAGTAGATGCCCGCCCCCAGGCACAGGATGACGAGGGGCGCGCTCCAAACGTAGCCGGAGATCTTGTCGACGAGAGCTTGAAGTTCCACTAAGTCCTCCTTGTTGTGATGAGGGCGCGTTTCACGCGTTCGCCTCGAGCCAGGCGGCGGCGGCCGCGACGGCCTCCCGCAGCCGGTCCTTCTCTGCGACGACGAGTTCGACGAGCGACGGCCCGCCGCCGCCCTTGACAGGCGCGACGGCGGCCACGGCCGGGACGGCCTGCCGCAGGTCGGCCCGGACGGACCCCGAGCGGGCGATGACGAGGTGGGCCCGGCCCGCGTCCCGCGCGCCGTAGGCGACGGCGAACTCCCCGCGCCTGACGATCTCGAGGGCCAGGAAGCGCGCCTCCTCGGGCGTTTTGCCTTCGAGGACGCCGGAGATGACGCGGCCGCCGGCCGACTCGGCGATCTCCTTCGCCTCGAACGCGGCCAGCCGCTCCTCGAGCTTGCGGGCCCGCTTCTTCAGGTCCTTGTGCTCGGCCCCGAGCCGGCCGACCTGGGCCGCGACGCCGGAGGCCGGGCACGAGAACGACGCGGCCAGCGCCCTCATCGCCCGGTCCTTCTCCCGGTAGTCCCGCAGGGCCCGCCCGCCGCACGCGAACTCGAAGCGCAGGTTGCCCCGGATCCTCTCGGCCGGCCCGAGCCGGATGAGCCCGATCTCGCCCGTCCGGCGGACGTGGGTCCCGCCGCAGGCGGAGTAGTCGAAGCCGTCGACCTCGACGACGCGCAAGAGCCCCGGCCTCTTCGGCGGCCGCCGCAGGGGGACCTCGCCGATCTTCTCCTCGGGGACGTAATAGGTCTTGACGGCGCGGTCCTCCCAGACGACCGCGTTGGCCCGGTCCTCGACCCGGTCGAGGTCGGCCTCGGCCGCCGCGGGGAGGCCGATCTCGAGCGTCGAGGTCTCGGGCCCGAGGTGGAACGAGCGCGTCCCGCCCTCGAGGACCTCCCAGAACGCCTGGGACAGGACGTGCTGGCCGGTGTGCTGCTGCATGTGGTCGAAGCGGCGGGCCCGGTCGATGCGCCCGAGCGCCCGCCCGCCTTCGAGGGCCCGGTCCAGGACGTGGAGGACCGCGCCGTCCTCGCGCTCGAGGACCGCCAGGACCGCCGCTCCGCCGAGCGTCCCCGCGTCCCACGGCTGGCCGCCCGACTCCGGATAGAAGGCCGTCCGGTCGAGGACGACGGCCGGGCGCCCGTCGTGCTCCGTTCGCTCGACGACCTCGGCGTCGAACTCGGCGAGATAGGCGTCGTCGTGATAGAGCCGCTTCGTCTCTGGCATATCGTCGCTCCTCGGTCCCGGAGGCCGCGGCCGGCGCCCCGAAGCCGTCCGCCGGCCGGCCGGGTCGAGGGCCGAGGATAGTCCGAGCGCGGCCGGGAGTCAACCCCGTTCGCGCGGCCCCGGTCAGAGAACGCGGAAAACGACGAGCTCGAGGAGGGCGAAGGCGAAGACGACGGCCACGGGCCCGGCGAGGACGCGGTAGACGTCCTTCATCTCGGCCTTGAAGTACTCGGCCGTCAGGACCAGGCAGAGGTGGGCCGGCGAGAGGAGGATCCCGGCGAAGCCGCTGACGTAGGCGAAGGTCATCAGGACCATGTCGGGCGCGCCGTGCCCGATGATGGGCACGAGGAGCGGGAAGGAGATGGCCACGAAGGCCTGGTTGACGCCGGTCAGCAGGCCGACGACGAACGGGGCCGCGAACATCAGCGCGTAGGCGGACAGGCCGTGGGGCGGGATGGCCCGGACGACGGCGTCGAGCGCGCCGGAGGTTTCGAGGACCTTCTTGAAGATCATCACCGCGACGATGAGCCAGACGGTCCTCGGCTGGAAGCTCCGGGCGAAGACGCTCCAGCGGGTCTTGCGGTCCTGCCGCGATACGACCTGGGTCAGGACCGACGCGGCGGCCAGGGCCAGGAGCATGTTCAGCCTGAAGGCGAAGATGAGGACGATGGTCAGGAGGATGGGCCAGATGCTGAAGGCCACCCGCCGGACGTCCTCCCACGAGCCCCCGCCGTCCCGCTCCCGGGGCAGGCGCGGCAGCCGCCGGAGGAGGACGGCCATCCCGGCCCCTATGGCGACCAGGCTGAACGGGCCCTGGTAGAGGCTGATCTTCCAGACCGGGACCTCGAAGATGGCCGCGGCCAGGATGATGTTGAGGTAGAGGGGCCACCAGTATTCCCAGACGTGGCGGAACCAGTAGTTGTAAAAGGTCTTCCAGGCCGCGTCGACCTTCCAGCGCCGGGCCGCCTCCTCGACGATGGGCGCGCCCATCATGGCCCCGCCCATCATCGGCAGCAGGCCGATCAGGGCCGAGGGGATGGCCAGGGTGAGGCGGTCGTCCCGGACCAGGTTCTTGAGGGAATCGACCATGGTCCGGAAGGCGCCGCTCGACTGGAGGTGCTCGCCGATATAGAGGACCAGGACGACGACCGCCGCGAGCTGGAGCGTCTCCCAGGAGGTCGCCCCGGCCACGACGGCCAGGCCGAAGGCGCCGGGCCCCATGCCGAACAGGAGGGCCACGAGCGCGGTGTCGAGGAAAAGGACCAGCCCGAGGTCCCACTTGAGGCGGATGAGGACGAGGAGGAGCGCCAGGACGAGGCCGATCTTGGCCAGGACGATCACGTCAGGCGAGCCTCGCGACGCCGGCCGCGGCCAGGACGCGGACGGTCGTCTTGAAGTGGGTCTTGGCCACCTTGGCCAGGATGTCCGGGCCCTTCTCGCGGACGAGCTTCGCCGCCGCGGCCTCGACCCGGTCCGAGGCGCCCTTGGGCAGCTCGACCCCGACTTCCTCCGAGAGGAAGCGGAGGCGGCTCAGGAACTCGGCCCGGGCCAGGATGGAAGCGGCCGCGACCGCGGCGTCCTCCTCGGCCCGGGGCATCTGGGCGAGCTCGATCTCCCGCCCCTTCTTGAGCAAGGCGTTGCGGACGAACCTCTCGTCGCCGAACTGGTCCGTGACCGCCTTCGCCGCCGGGACGCGCTCGAGGACGTTCTCGATGGCCCGGGCGTGGCCCCAGGCGAGCAGGCGGTTGAGGTTGCGGAGCTTCCCCCAGAGCTCGTTGTATTTCTCCGGCCCGATGGCCACCACGGAGTGACAGGGAAAGCCGCGCTTGAGCTCGCGCGCGATCTCCCGGCAGCGGGCGTCGGAGGTCCGCTTCGAGTCCTTGACCCCGAGCTCGCGCAGGACCGCCTCCTGGCCCTCGGGCAGGAAGAAGGCGGCCACGACGAGAGGGCCGAAGAAGTCGCCCTTGCCCGATTCGTCCGAGCCGATGCGGCCGGGCTCGGCCGGGAAAAGGCCGGGCGTCATCGGCCCTTCCGGAAGACGATCCGGCCGTCGAAAACGGTCATGAGGACCTTGGCCCCGCCGATGTCGGCGGGCGGAATGGCGAAGATGTCGCGGTCGAGGAGGACCAGGTCGGCCATCTTGCCCGGCTCGATCGCGCCCTTGACGGCCTCGGCGAACTCGGCGTAAGCCCCGTTCAACGTGTAGGCCCGGACGGCCTCCTCGACGGAGACCTTCTCCCCGGGCGTCCAGCCGTCGGGGTGAGCGCCGTCGAGCGTCCGCCGGGTGGTCGCGGCGTAGATCCCCTGGACGGGGCTCAGGGGCGCGACGGTCCAATCCGAACCGAAGGCCAGGACCGCGCCGGCCCGGCGCAGGGACTCGAAAGCATAGGCCGTCTTCACCCGCTCGGGCCCGATCTTCCTCTCGGCCCAGCGGCCGTCGTCGATGGCGTGGTAGGGCTGCACGGAGGCGATCAGCCCGAGCCCCCCGAACCGGGCGATGTCGGCGGGCCGGAGGTGCTGGGCGTGCTCGACGCGCCAGCGCCGGTCGCGGGGTCCGTTCACGGCGACGGCCTTCTCGTACATGTCCAGGAGGAGGCTCACGGCCCGGTCGCCGATGGCGTGGATGGCCAGCTGCAATCCGGCCCGGTCGGCCTCGAGGATGCGCTTCTCCATGACGCCCTCGGGGAACATCTGGCCGTGAAGGAGCCCCGAAGTCGCGGGATCGTCGGCGTACGGCTCGAAGAAACAGGCCGTGGCCGAGCCGAGCGAGCCGTCCACGAAGCCCTTCAGGCCGGCCAGCTTGAGAGTGGGGCCGCCGAAGGGCGCCTTCATCCTGAGCCGGGCCAGCGTGCCGACCTCGGTGACGGGGATGTAGACGTGGACGCGGGTCGTCAGGCGGCCGCGCCGGGCCAGGTCCTGGAAGACCTCGAAGCTCGACGCGTCGGCCATCTCGTGGACCGAGGTGACGCCGTTCTCGGCGGCGTGGCCCAGGGACGCCTCTGCGGCCTCGAGCTTCTCGGCGAAGGACGGCTCGGGGACCCGGGCGTAGACGAGGTCCATGGCCGCGTCCTTGAGGATGCCCGTGGGCTCCCCGGTCGCCGGGTCCCTGACGATCTCGCCGCCGGGCGGGGCGGGCGTCGCCTTGGTGACGCCGGCCAGCTCGAGGGCGGCGCTGTTGGCCAGGGCCATGTGCCCGTCGAGGCGGTTGACGCAGACCGGGTTCTCCGGCGTCACGGCGTCGATCCACTCTTTCCGCGGCAGCTCCGGCGGGTCGAATCGCTGGTGGTCCCAGTCGCCGTTCAGGATCCAGCGCCCGGGCCCGAGCTCGCGGCACTTGGCCGCGATGCGGGCGGCGAACTCGGCGCGGCTCTTGGCCGGCCGCAGGTCGACGCTCCGCAGGGCGAAGCCGCCGGCCAGGAAATGGGCGTGGCTGTCGATGAAGCCGGGCAGGAGGAGCGCCCCGCCGAGGTCGACGCGCTTGGCGCCCGAGGGGGAAAGCCGGCTCATCTCGGCCGTCGTCCCCACGGCGAAGATCCGGTCGCCCCGGACGGCCACCGCCTCGGCCCGCGGCCGCTCCGCGCTCCCCGTCCAAACCTTGCCGTTGACGAGCACCAGGTCGGCCATGCCCCCCTCCGCCATCGCCCGGCACCCCGCCGCGAGCCCCAGGGCCAGGACGACCGCCACCGCGCCGCCATGCGTTCTCATGACGCTCCCTTATATAGATGAATCGCTCTCCGAAAGCAACCGCGAGCGCTATAGGCGCCGTGCGCTCCTTGCTCGGGGTATTCCCTTCGCCGGCCGCACGGCGGACTGCTTCGTATCCGTGGTTCTCTCCGCCCATGAGGCGCTGTCCCCGGAGCGGGGCCGCGTTAGAGGCGGCGAGGAGTGTTCCGGAGCCCGATTTGGAAAAATTCAGCCGGGGCGCGTGGCGGACGAGGGACGTTTGCCTGCAAACCGGCAAAACGTGTTTGAGCGAGGCGTAGCGGACGCCGAGCGAGTTGTTTTGGCGCCGAGTCCGCCGCACGTCCCGGCGTCTTTGAATTTTTCCCATGAGGGGGAGGAAATCCTCCGAGCCGCCTTGCGGCTCCGGACGGAAAGACCGATGTGAACCTTTGACGGGAATGATATAATGGGCCGCATGATCGACGCGACCCAGATCCGCAAGGGCATGATCATCATCATGGACGGCGCCCTCTGGCGGGTGATGGAGATGCAGCTCATCACCCCCGGACGGTGGAAGGCCATGGTCCAGACGAAGCTCCGCAACATCCAGAACGGCTCGCAGACCGAGCACCGCTTCCGCTCCGAGGAGCGCCTCGAGCAGGCCCGCCTCGACGAGATCGAGATGGAGTTCCTCTACGAGCAGGGCGGCGAGTACGTCTTCATGAACCTCGAGAACTACGAGCAGGTCGGCCTCTCCGCCGAGGCCATCGGAGACTCCGTCAAGTACCTCAAGCCGAACACGGTCATCGAGGTCGAGATGTTCGAGGGCCGGCCCGTCGGCGTCAACCTGCCCCAGACGATGGCCTTCAAGGTCACGGCGACCGAGCCCCGTCTCCAGGGGGCGACCAAGACGGCCCTCTACAAGCCCGCCGTCATCGAGACGGGCGCGACCGTCCAGGTGCCGGAGTTCATCAAGGAAGGCGACACGATCAAGGTCGACACGCGGGACGACAAATATCTCGGCCGGGCCTGAGCCCGCCCCCGCTTCAGAAATCCTGGCGGGCGACCCCGACGTTCCCGAAGCTGTCGCGGACCCTCACCGCGACCTGGCCCTCCGCCCCGGCCGGGAGCTTCAGGGACAGCTTGAAGCTCTCGCTCCGCGAATCGGCGATGCCGTCGACCGGGAAGACCACCTGCCAATCCCCCGGCCGGACGAGGACCTTGACCTCCTCGATGGCGGAATAGGCGTCCTCGGCCTGGAAGGCGATGTCGAGCGCGGCGCCGTTCCTGGCCGCCGTGAGGTTCTTGACGACCGGCAGGGAGTTGTCGATGACCAGCGGCGGCCCCGTCCTCTCCGCCCGGAGCTCGAGGCCCGGAGGGTTGGAGGGCGCGTCGGTGGCCGCGAGTCGCAGCTGGTACGCTCCGTCGGGGAAGGCGAGCGTGTCGAAGGCGTAGACCGTCTCGGACCAGTCGGCTTCGAGGACGCGCCAGGCCGCTTCCCCGTCTTTCCGGATCGACAGCGAATACCGCAGCGTGTCGCCGTTCTCGTCGGCGGCGTCCCAGACGACGGTCCGGAAGCCCTTGCGCTCCGACTTCCTGAAGGCCAGCCCGGCCGGAGGGTCGTCCGTCTTCGCGGGCGGGTCGGCGAGACGCCGCTCGGCCCCGAGGATGACGTCCTCCTGGACCGGGAGCTTGAGGTAGACCTCGTTCGGCCGGAGGAGCTCCAGCCGGGTGATGACCGGGGGGACGTTCGACTGGAGGTAGAAGACGCCGAGCCGCTGGAAGACCGGCGAGGACCGGCCCGTTGGCGTCCGCAACAGGACCTTGACCTGGAGGAAGCGGGCCTTGGGGCTGAGGATCGGCTCGTCGGTCCGGCCGTAGAACGGCGACCACTCGCTCCAGGTCGGGTTGGGCTCGGCCGTGTTGCCGCTCCGGCTCTGGAGCTGGACCGAGGCCCCCGCCGCCGCCGTCGCGTCCCAGACCAGCCGCCCCCACGACGCCGGGGTCCCGGCGTCGAGGACGGGGCTGACGTACTCGCCGGAGAGCCGCTGCTCGGTCAGCAGCAGGCCGAAATAGCACGGGTTGTTGGCCAGGACGTAGATCTTGGAATCGAGCGGGACGAGCGCGTAGACCTGCTCGGAGCGGCTCTGGAGGAGCAGGGCGACGCGCTCCTCGGCGTCCACGGAATAGATCCGGCCCTGGCCCCCCGTCCCGAAGAGGGCCCGTTTCCCGTCCTCGCGCCAGAGGAGGGAATAGATCATCTCGTCCTCGGAGCTCCAGAGCTTCTTGGCCAGGCCTTCCGCGGAAATCCGGAAGAGCGCGCCGCCGCCGCGGTCCCCGGGGGCCGGGCCGGCGCCTGACGCGGCCGGGGCCGCGGCGGCGCTCACCGTCACCGCGATCTCCGTCCCCGCGGCCCGGACGGGCTCGGCCGGCGCAGCGGCCCCGGCCGCGTCCCGGCGGGCCCGGGCCGGCGTCCCCGAAGCCGCGGCGTAGATCCGCCCTTCGCGGTCGAGGGCCAGCCCGCGGACCTCCTCGTAGGGCGTCTCGAAAAGGACCGATGCGCGCCCTTCTTGGCCGATCCGGTAGACCAGGCCGTTGCCGCCGCTCCCGGCGACGACGTCGCCGCGGGGCGTCCGCTCCAGGCAGAGGATGTGGTTCTCCGAGGCCCGGAAGAACATCCGGCCCTCGCCGAGCGGGTTGATCCGATAGACGCCCCCGGCCTCGCCCACGGCCGCCCAGAGGTCCCCCGAGTCCATGAAGAGAAGGGCCCAGATGTACTTCTCGGCCGGGTTGAAGAACTCCTCGCCCTTGCCCTTGTCGGTGATCCTGTAGATCTTCCCGTTCGGGGAAGTGGCGGCGTAGAGGACGCCCTTGCGGTCCTGGGCCAGGGCCGTGACGTCCATCTCCGGCGCCTGGAACCAGAGCTGGGCCTGGCCGTCCTTGGCGACGCGGTAGACCTTGCCGCCGTGGCCCGTGCCGAGGAAGACCGCGCCGTCGGCCGCGGCCAGCAGGGAGAGGTAGAACTCCTCCTGCGGCGCCTCGAGCTTCTCCTCTTTGGGGGCCAGGGCCAGGGTCCCCTCGTAGGAGACCGAGACGCCGTCGAGCTTGCCCCGGAGATAGTCCTCCCGCGTCCGCAGCTCCCACTTCCGGGGCCCGACGGCCCCGAGGGGGACGGCCAGGAGGACGGCCAGGGCGGAGGCGGCCAGGGCGAGGGGCGGTTTGCGCATGACGGGCACTCCTACTTGCGGATTCGGACGGGGATCGCCGCCCCGCCCCGGAAGACGTAGGGAACGGCGAGCTGGTACTCGCTGAGGGTCGACCGGGTGATCTCGGTCGGGCCGGCGGCCGAGGCCCGGCCCGAGGCGAACATCTCCTTGAGCGTCGGCGGCAGGTTCGGCATCTCCTCGCCCTTGAGGAAGAGCCCCGGCTTGGAGGCCATGACCCGGAAATAGATGCGGCTGTTCCGGCGCAGGCTGCCGAGGAGGCGGACGAGCTGGTCGAGGCTCCGGGGCACGTACTCCTGGATGCGGTACTGGGCCCGCTCGACCTGCTGCATGGCCGCGGCGTCGCCGACGAGGAGCTGGAACTCGCTCCCGGCCGGCAGGGCCGGCGCGACGACCGTGACCTCCTCCGCCAGGCTTTCCTGCTTCTGGGTCCGGTAGAAGACCTTGAGCCGGATGGGCTCGCCCGGCGAGACCTCGTACTTGTCGAGGAGGACCTTCTCCAAGGCGGCGAAGCGGCTCTCCTCGACGGCCCGGACGTTCAGGTCGATGCGGAAGATGCCGACGTCCCTGAACTCGTTGTTCAGGAGGACCTGGACGACCGCGGCCAGCAGGCTCGACAGGCTCACCGGCGGATTGTCGTAGCTGCCGGAGAAGAGGTCCTCGAGGTGGACGCTCAGGCCGCCCTGGTCGAGGAAGACGTCGGCGTCGAAGTCGAGGGAGAGCGGCCCGAGGCTCCGCCTCTCGCTCGTTATCAGGGTCGATACGGCCAGGTTGACCAGGGCCGGGGTCAGGAACTTGTCGGCGACCAGCCTGAGCTTGAAGTCTTTTTTCGCCTCGGGCCCGGTCCGCAGGCCGATGTTGAGCGGGATGAGCTTGGGCAGGGCGCCCAGCTCCCCGGCCGCGCCCGGGGTCCGGTCCTGGGAGAACCGGCCGATGACCGGACCGGCCACGGCCAGCTTGGACGAGCTCTCCAGGCTGGGCATGACGGCGATGACGCTAGCCCGGGTCATGGCGTAGTCGACGGCCCCCAGGTTGTAGGCCGGATGTCCGAAGGCCAGGACCCTGTTGCCGTCGACGTGGGTGGCCGTGCCGATGGCCGAGACGTCGAGGTCGCCCCCGATGAGCTGGATGCCGACGGCGTCCCCCTCGCGGAGCGACGGCCCGGCGGGGGCCAGGCCCGGCGGCGTTTGGGGGGACGAGCCGGCCCGGACGGCCCGGAAGCCGAGCGGCCCGAAGAACTCCCGGGCCCGCTCGAAGACGCCGGGGCCGAAGCCGCTGAAGACCAGGGGCAGGTCGAGGCGCGTCAGGGCCGGGGCCGCGGCCGCGGGCCGGGGGGCCGGCGGCGCGGCCAGGGCCCGGAGGAACTCGCCGGAGAGGTCCTCGAGGCTGTCGCCCTCCCGGATGACGGCCGGCGGGGCGACGGCCGTCCGGGGCGCCTCGGGGGCCCGGCCGATGGCCAGCATCTCCTCGATCGGCGTGACGCCGGCGATGGCCTCCTTCTGGAAGCTGAAGCTGTAGGCCACGGCCCCGATGAGCTTGCCGTCGATGTAGACGGGACTGCCGCTCATGCCGCTGATGACCCCGGTCGACTCGAGCCCCCTGCCCGAGAGGCGAGCCAGGATGACGTGGCGGCCGGGTTGGACGTTCTCGAGGACGCCCAGGACCTCGGCCTCGAACTCCTCGATCGTCTGGCCCTGGAAGACGCTCCGCCCCCGCCCCTTCATGCCGGGCTTGACCTGGGCCAGGGGCATGGTCAGGGTGGCGGCCCCGGCGGCCAGGGCCGCGACGGCGAGGAGGGCGGCGGCGAAGAGCGTCAGGCGGGCCGCCGTTCCCGGGGCCCCCCGGCCGGGGCGATGGGCTCTGGACATCGGAAATCTCCTCATTGACCGCCGCGGCCGATTCTCATAGAATCCGGCTCATGCGCGTCCTGGTCACCGGGGGAACGGGTTTCCTCGGGAGCCACCTCGTCGAGGGCCTTCTCGAGGAGCCCGGCACCGAGGTCTTCGCCCTCGTCCGCGACCCGGCCCGGCCGCGCTGGCTCGAGGGCGAGCGCCGGGTCCGTTTCCTCCGGGGGGACCTGGGGAACATCCCCGCCCTGCCCGAAGGCCTCGCGGCCGTCTATCACGCCGCCGGAACGACCAAGACGCTCCGCTCGAACGCGTATTATACCGTAAACCGGGACGGCACGACAAATCTCCTCCGGGCGCTCGAGGCCCGGCCCGGCCGGCCGCGCTTCGTCCACGTGAGCAGCCTGGCCGCCGCCGGGCCGTCGGCGCCGGGACGGCCGGTCCGTGAGGACGACCCGCCGCTCCCGGTCTCCCGCTACGGCGAGAGCAAGCTCCAGGCCGAGCGGGAGGTCCTGGCGCGCCGGGACCGCTTTCCGGTCGTCATCCTCAGGCCCGCGGCCGTCTACGGCCCCCGGGACGAGGATTTCCTCGAGTTTTTCCGCTGGATCAAGCGCGGCGTCGAGCCCGTCGTCGGCCCGCCCCGGCTCATGAGCCTCGTCCACGTCCGCGACGTCGTCCGGGCCGCCCTGCTGGCGGGCCGGGCCGAGGCCGCCGCCGGCCAGGTCTTCCACATCGCCGACCCGACGCCGCGCGGCTGGGAGGACCTCGGGCGCGTCGCCGCCTCTCTCCTCGGGAAGAGGCCCGTCCGCGTCCGCGTCCCTCTCTGGGCGGCCGCGCTCGCCGCGGCCGGCTCGGAGGGCTTCGGCCGGCTCCTCGGCCGGGACAAGGGCCTCCTCAACCGCGACAAGGTCCGCCTGGCCGGGGCCCCCGGGTGGGTCGCCGACGCCGCCAAGGCCCGTCGCGTCCTCGGCTTCGAGACCCGGGTCGCCCTCGAGGAGGGCCTCGGAGAGACGATCGCCTGGTATCTCGCTGAAGGGCTGCTATGACCGGGACCGCCCCGGACCCTATTCCCATTTCAGGAGGGCTTCCCCTATAATGAAAGCAGAGATGAGCACCCGAACCGTCGTCGCCGGCACCGGCCATTACGTCCCCCCCCGCGTCGTGACCAACCGGGACCTCGAGAAGCTCATGGACACCTCCGACGAGTGGATCCGCGAGCGAAGCGGCATCCTCGAGCGCCACCATGTCGACGACGGCGTCGGCACGTCCGACCTGGCCGTCGAGGCGGCCCGGCGGGCCATCGCCGACGCCGGGATCGATCCGGCCACGATCGATCTCATCGTCGCCGCGACGCTCTCGCCCGATCACTATTTCCCCGGCATCGGGGTCCAGGTCCAGGCCAAGCTCGGCCTGGGCCCGATCGGCGCCATCGACGTCCGCAACCAGTGCAGCGGCTTCATCTACGCCCTGTCCGTCGCCGACCAGTACATCAGGGCCGGCACCTGCAAGCGCGTCCTCCTCGTCGCCGCCGAGGTCCAGTCGTCCAACCTGGATTTCTCGGACCGGGGCCGGGACATGTCGGTCCTCTTCGGCGACGGGGCCGGGGCCGTGGTCCTCGAGCCGAACGAGGACGGCGGCGGCCGCGGCGTCCTCTCGACGCACCTCTTCGCCGACGGGAACTTCGTCCCCCAGCTGTGGATGGAGAAGCCCAGCCCCAGGGACCGGCCGACCTTCCAGACGGCCTTCTTCGACGAGGGGCGGTTCTTCCCCAAGATGGACGGCCGTCAGGTCTTCGTCAACGCCTGCCAGCGCATGCCCGAGGCCGTCCGGGCGGCCCTCGCGGCCAACGGGCTCGCCATCGAGGACGTCGACCACCTCATCCCCCACCAGGCCAACGACCGCATCTCGCTCATGGTCGCCAAGGGCCTGAGGATCCCGGTCGAGAAGGTCGTCCGGAACATCGACCGCTTCGGCAACACGACGGCGGCCTCCATCCCCATCGCCCTGGACGAGGCCGTCAAGGCGGGCCGGATCCGGCCCGGGGACCTCGTCGCCCTGACCGCGTTCGGGTCCGGGTTCACCTGGGCCGCGGCCCTCATCCGGTGGTGAAAAACGATCCCCGTTCACATAAATGAAGAGGGTCAAGAAAGGGTTTGTCAGGGACGGAAGTTGTGTGTTAGGATTTCGGAGACTGACTTGAGGAGGACAGCATGAAAAAGACGGCGGTCGCGCTCGCGGCGCTGGTCGTCCTGTCCTGGGGAGCGGGGGCCCTTCTGGCCCAGTCCCCGGAGGACGCCAAGTTCAAGAAATACCAGGACACGTTCTGGGACGCCTATTTCAAGTTCTATCCGACGGCCGGGACGCTCCAGGGCTACGCGAAATACAACGACAAGCTCGAGGACCCGAGCGAGGGCTCGCTCGACAAGTTCAACGACGCCCTCGACGCCCTCAACAAGGAGCTGGTGACCAAGATCGACAAGTCCAAGCTCTCGGCCGAGGCCCAGACCGAGCACGAGATGCTCCTCGATTTCATGGACCTCGAGTTCCTCAAGCTCCGGAACGTCATCCCCTGGGACTACAATCCCCTCCTCTACAACGAGCTCTTCGTCCAGTCGCTGCGCGGCCTGCTGGTCAAGCAGGGCGCAGCCGGCGTCGGCCCCGCGACGGCCCGGGCCAAGCTCATCCCGGGGCTGGTGAAGCGGGCCAAGGACAACCTCAAGACGCCGCCCCAGGACTACACCCAGGCGGCCCTCGACCAGATGCCGGCCATCCTCGACTTCTACCGCGTCGAGGTCCCCAAGCTCTCCGGCGGCGCCCCGGCCCTGCAGGCGGAGCTCGTCAAGGCCGTCGCCGCCCTCGAGGACTACCAGAGGTTCCTCAAGGGCGAGCTCCTCGGGCGCTCGACGGGCAACTTCCGCCTTGGCGAGTATCACCTCCAGACCCTCCGGCGCGTGACCCAGGGCAACCTGCCCATCATCGAGGACGTCGTTCAGCGGTCGCTGGCCGACTTCAACAACATCCGCCGCGAGATGCTCCTCGTCTGCATCCCCCTCTACAAGCTCATGTACCCCGACATCGACCCCGAGCAGCTCGGCCGGACCAAGGGCGAAGAAGCGACCCGGAACATCATCATCCAGGGCGTGCTCGACAAGATCAAGGGCGACCACGCCGCGCCCGAGGAATACGTCAACCGCATCGTCGCCGGCGCGGCCGGCATCAAGGCCTTCATCGAGCGGCAGAAGCTCCTGAACCTGCCCGAGGAGGCCCTGTCGATCGAGCCCTTGCCGGACTACTGCGCCGACGGCAGCTGGACCCTCCTCGCGACCCCCGGCGCCTTCGAGTCGGGCGGGCCCTACACGCTCTTCGTCCGTCCGGTGCCGAAGGCCTGGTCGGCCGACGAGGCCCGGTCGTTCATGGAGGAGCACAACAGCTACTACGTCGACTTCATGACCGTCCAGATGGTCTTCCCCGGCACGTTCGTGCCCACGTTCTTCACCCGCAGGGACCCCTCGGTCGTCAAGCGCATGGCTCCGAACCAGGCCCTCCTCAAGGGCTGGCCGATCTTCATCGAGAACATCCTCATGGAACACGGCTACGGCAACTACGACCTGCGGATGCGCATCAACCAGCTCAAGCTCCTGCTCAAGACCGTCATCGACTTCCAGATGGACATCAACGTCCACGAGGGCACCTGGACCAGGGAGAGGGTCGTCGAGTACATGACCGTCCGGGGCTTCATGACCGCCGCCGAGGCCGAGCGCCGCTGGCGCCAGATCGTCCTCAACCCCGGCGAAGGCGCGCTGGCCTACATCGGCTATCAGGAGATCCTGGACATGGAGAAGGACTACCGCAAGCTCAAGGGCGAGGCCTTCAACACCGGGGAATTCCTCCAGAAGCTCCTCAGCCACGGGGCCATCCCGCTCCGGGCCCTCAAGACCAAGATCGCCCAGTGACCGGAACCGGGAAGGATCACGGATCGGGGACATGTAACGGAACGGTACGTGTCCCCTGATCCGTGATCCCCCCTTTCTTCCGATGCGCCTCGTCGACTCCCACGCCCACCTCGACATGGCCGAG
This sequence comes from Acidobacteriota bacterium, assembly GCA_029569255.1. GTDB lineage: Bacteria > Acidobacteriota > Aminicenantia > Aminicenantales > Saccharicenantaceae > RBG-16-66-30. The sequence continues at coordinate 35,371 of JAKQUO010000031.1, forward strand.
TTCGACGCCGACCGGGCCGAGACCGTGAGGCGGGCGTTCGCCGCCGGGATCGCGGCCATCCTCTGCCCGGCCGACCTGACCCGGCCCGCCAGCCTGCCGACGGTGGCCGGCCTGAGCGCCGAGTTCCCGACCGTCCTGGCCGCGGCCGGGGTCCACCCCCATCAGGCCAAGGACTTCCGGCCGGGCCATCTCGACGAGCTCGGCCGGCTGGCCGCGGCCGGGAGCATCCGGGCCGTCGGCGAGATCGGCCTCGACTACCATTACGGCTTCTCCCCGCCTCCGGCCCAGCGCGAGACGCTGCGGGCCCAGCTGGCCTTCGCCGCCGCGGCCGGCCTCCCCGCGATCCTCCACAGCCGCCTCTCGGGCCCGGACATCATCGCGGCCGTCGACGCCGAGAGGTTCGACCGGGGCGGCATCCTCCACTGTTTCACCGAGGACTGGGCCACGGCCCGGGCCGCGCTCGACCGGGGCTTCCGCGTCTCCTTTTCGGGCATCCTGACCTTCCCCAAGGCCGGGGACCTCCGCGAGGTCGCGGCCAAGGTCCCGCTCGACCGCCTCCTCGTCGAGACCGATTCGCCCTATCTCGCCCCCGTCCCTTACAGGGGGCCGGCCCGCCGCAACGAGCCCGCGTTCGTCGTCGAGACGGCCCGCGTCCTGGCCGGGCTCAGGGGCCTTTCGCTCGAGGCCCTGGCCGAGGCCACGACCCGGAACTTCGCCGCCCTGTTCCCGTTTGAAAACACCCCGGCCGAATGTTAGAATCGGCCCCGGCCATGACCTCGCCGACGCCCCTCCTCGACCGCTGGTCGTCCGCGCCCAAGTGGAAGGACCTGTCCGCGCTCTACGGGGAGATCCGGGCCGACCTCGACCGGGTCGAGGAGCGGCTCGACTCCTGGTCCCGCTCGCCCAACCCCCTGACCGCCGAGATCAGCCGCTACGTCCTGCGCAAGAAGGGGAAACGGCTCCGGCCGGCCCTCGTCCTGCTGGCCGCGCGGCTGTTCAGCCCGGGCAGCGAGGAATCGGTCTTCCTGGCCTCGCTCGTCGAGCTCCTCCACACGGCCAGCCTCATCCACGACGACATCGTCGACAACGCCGGGGTCCGCCGGGGCAAGGCCTCGGTCCACGCCAAGTGGGGGCCGAACATCACCGTCCTCCTGGGCGACTATCTCTACATCAAGAGCATCGGCCTGTCGCTCCAGTCCCGCCACGCCCGGGTCATCCGCCTCCTGGCCGACGTCTCGGCCCGGATGATCGAGGGCGAGCTCGACGAGTACGCCCTGGCCGGCGACCTCCGCGTCACCGAGGAGCAGTACCGGGCCATCATCGAGAGCAAGACGGCCGTCCTGTTCGGGGCCTGCTGCCGCATCGGGGCCATACTGGGCCTGGCCTCGCCCGAGGAGGAGGAAGCGGTCGCGGCCTACGGCCTGAACCTGGGCCTGACGTTCCAAGTCGTCGACGACCTCCTCGACCTCGGCGGCGACCCGGCCGTCCTGGGCAAGCCCGTCCTGGCCGACCTGGCCGAGGGGCGGATCACGCTGCCCCTCATCCGGGCGCTCCAGACCGGCGGCCGGGCCGAACGGGAGCGGATCAAGGCCCTGGTCGGCCGCAGGGACGTCCCTGCCCCCGAGCGCCGGGCCCTCCTCGACGCGCTGGCCGCCGGGGACGCCTTCGAATACGCCCGGGGCCGGGCGGTCGAATACGCCGAGAAGTCGCTCGAGGCCATCGAGCCTTTCCCCGAGTCCCCGACCCGGGAAACCCTCATCCGGCTGGCCCTCTTCGGCCTGACCCGGAGGAAGTAGAGAGCGGGGGGAGCGCGGAGATGATCGAGATCGAGGTCAAGCTCCGGGTCGGCGAGGCCAAGGCGGCCCGGGAGCGGGTCCTCGCGCTCGGCGCCGTCGTCGTCCGGGAGAGGCACCTCGAGAGGAACGTCCTCTTCGACTTCGCGGCCGGGACGCTCCGGGAGGGCCGCCGGGCCCTCCGCCTGCGGACGACGGGACGGCGGGCCACCCTGACCTTCAAGGGGGAGCCCCGCAAGTCCCGCTCGTTCAAAGTCCGGGAGGAGTTCGAGACCCAGGTCCGCGACCCCGGCCAGGCCCGCCGGATCCTCCGGGCCCTCGGCTTGCGGGAGACCGTCGCCTACGAGAAGCGCCGGACGGTCTTCCGCAAGGCCCGCCTGACGGTCGCCCTCGACGAGACGGCGGCCGGGAACTTCATCGAGCTCGAGGGGGAGCGGCACGAGATCGTCCGCTTCGCCAAGGCCCTGGGGTTCGGGCGGGCGGACTTCGTCACCGCGAGCTACGTCGATCTTCTGACGGGAGGGGGAAAGACGGCCGGCCCGGCCTGAGCGGACGGGGCCCGGTCTCACTCGTCCTTGTCGTCCTTGCCTGAGCCGTCCTCGATGTCCTCGTCGCCGGCCTCATCCTCGAGCTCGGCCTCGTCCTCTTCGATCTCGACGCCGGTGTCCTCGGCCAGGTCCTTGGCCGGGAGGGCGTCGGCGTCCCCGGCCTCGTCGGCCAGCCCGGCGCCCACGAAGACGCGCTCCTCGCGCTCCGGGAAGTCGTCCATCCGGGTCGGGATGATCTCGTAGTCGATCAGGCCCGAGCCGACCTCGGTCTGGGCGATGCGGATGAGGCTTTTCGACCGGCTCTGGATCTTGGGCTTGGCGCCCTTGAGGAGCTGCTTGGCCCGCTTGGAGGCCAGGATGATGAAACGGTACTTGCTGTCGATGTTCCCGAATGCGTTCAAGGTCGTCGGGCTCCTAGGGTAAGTTCGGTTGGACCGCGATGACGCCCTAGGATAGCAGAAAACCGGCCCGAACGCAAGGCCGTCCCCGATTTTGACATGGGGGGCGGCTTGTGCTATCTATGGCCGGCGCTCGATCGAGGAGGACCCATGGCTCAAGGCATGACCACCGACGGCTGGCTGTTCCTCGTCCTCGGCTGGGGCTTCATCCTGGCCCTGACCGTCTATTGCTTCTCCCGCGTTCTGTTCGCCAAGAGGCCGGAGGTCGTCGTCGAGGCCGGCGGCCGCGAGCAGTGGGGCTCGCGCGTCGGCCTGATCCTGGCCGTGGCCGGCAACGCCATCGGCCTGGGGAACTTCCTCCGCTTCCCGGTCAAGGCGGCGGCCAACGGCGGCGGCGCCTTCATGATCCCCTACTTCGTCGCCTTCATTTTCCTCGGCATCCCGATGATGTGGGTCGAGTGGACGATCGGCCGGATGGGCGGGGCCCACGGCCACGGCACCACGCCGGGCATGTTGGGCCTGCTCTGGAAGAAGGCCCCGTCGAAGTACCTGGGGGCGCTGGGCGTCGTCATCCCCTTCCTCATCGTCATCTACTACAACTTCATCGAGTCGTGGTGCCTGGGCTTCTCCTGGTTCTCGGTCACCGGCAAGTACTTCGGGCACGCCAACCGCGAGGCCATGGGCCGCTTCCTGCGCGGCTTCCAGGGGATCGAATCGAACGAGTTCTTCTCCTCGCTCGCCCCGGTCCTCGTCTTCTGGGGCATCACCGTCGCCTTGAACTTCTATTTCCTGTACAAGGGCATCTCCAAGGGCATCGAGGTGCTGGCCAAATACGGCATGCCGCTGCTGTTCCTCTTCGGCATCATCCTGGTCGTCCGCGTCCTGACCCTGGGGACGCCCGACCCGGCCCAGCCCCAGCTCAACATCGGCGCCGGCATGGGCTTCTTCTGGAACCCGGACTTCAGCCGCCTGGGGTCGGCCACCGTCTGGCTCACGGCCGCCGGCCAGATCTTCTTCACCCTGAGCCTGGGCATGGGCATCATCCAGACCTACGCCTCCTACGTCCGGGAGAAGCAGGACATCACCCTGAACGGCCTGACGACCTCCTCGGTCAACGAGTTCGCCGAGGTCATCCTGGGCGGCACGGTCGCCATCCCGGCCGCGGTCGTCTTCTTCGGGGCGGCCGAGACACAGATCATCGCCAACGAGGGGGCCTTCAACCTGGGCTTCCAGGCCCTGCCGGTCATCTTCCAAAAGATCCCGCTGGGGCAGATCTTCGGCGGGATGTTCTTCTTCCTGCTGTTCATCGCCGGGATCACCTCGTCGGTGGCCATGACCCAGCCGGCCATCGCCTTCCTCGAGGACGAGTTCAAGTGGAAGCGGGAGAAGGCGGTCATCGTCGCCTTCTCGGTCCTCACGGCCATGAGCGCCTTCGTCATCGCCTTCTTCAAGTTCGGCTTCCTCGACGAGCTCGACTTCTGGGCCGGCACGTTCGGGCTGGTCGTCTTCGCGGCCCTCGAGATCGTCCTCTTCGCCTGGGTCTTCGGACTGAAGAAGGGCTGGCAGGAGATGCACAAGGGCGCCGACCTCAAGGTGCCGCGCGCCTTCAAGTTCATCCTGACCTACGTCACCCCCGTCTACCTGCTCGTGCTCCTCGGCTACTGGTTCTACACCGACGCCATCCGGGAATTCCTGATGAAAGACAAGGCCCCGGCCAACCATCCCTATCTCTGGGGGGCCCGGGTCATGATCGTCGGCCTGCTCCTGGCCATGTGCCTGCTCATCCGCAGGGCCTGGAACAAGAAGAAGGGCGCCGCGGCGGCGGGCGCGGAGGCCGCGACGTCCTGACGCCCGCGCCGGAAAGGCCCCGTCCCGGCGCCTGCCGAAAACCGGGCGCCACACGGGCCGTCGCGCGTTTGAAATCCCCGGTTCTCTGTGATAAATTGATGGTCTCTTCGCCAAGGTCGAAATGGACAAACGGATCTGGGCCATCGGGGGCGGCAAGGGCGGCACGGGCAAGAGCTTCGTGGCCGCCAGCCTGGGCCTCCATTTGGCTTCGCTCGACCGCCGGGTCCTCCTCGTCGACGCCGACCTCGGCGCCCCGAACCTCCATACCCTGCTCGGCATCCGGGCCTCCCACCCCGACCTGGGCGACTTCCTGACCAACGCCGTGCCCTCCCTCGAGAGCGCGGCCGTCGAAACGCCCTACCGCAACCTGCGCATCGTCAAGGGCTCGGAGAACATCCTCTTCATCGCCAACCTCAACCACTACCGGAAGCTCCGCCTCCTCCGCCAGCTGCGCCAGATCGAGGTCCCGACGATCATCCTCGACCTGGGCACGGGGAGCTCCTTCAACACCCTCGACTTCTTCCTCAGCGCCAACCCCGGCGTCGTCGTCGCCACGCCGGAGCCGACGGCCGTCGAGAACACCTACCTCTTCCTGAAGTCCTGCATCATGCGCGTCCTCAAGCTCTACATGGACCACTACAAGATCCGGGACCTGCACCAGAAGATGCTCGACCAGATCGAGAAGAACTCCCAGTCGCTCTACGGCTTCTTCAAGTCCCTCATGGAGAGCGACCGGGCCTACGGCACGATCCTCTACCGGGCCCTGCGCGGCTTCCGCCCCTGCCTGGTCATGAACAAGACGAGGGACGAGCGGGACGTCCTCCTCGGCCGGTCCATCGCCGACGTGGCCCGCAAGTACCTTCTCATCGACATGAAGTACCTCGGCGCCGTGCCCTACGACGAGGACGTCACGTCCTCCCTCCGCGACCTCAAGCCCTTCTTCGTCGAGCACCGCGATTCGGCCGCGGCCCGGGCCGTCCGGCAGATCGCCGAGGAACTGGCCTACTCGATCGAGTTCACCCTGCGGACCCCGCCCGAGATCAGCCTCCCGGACGCCTGATGCTGAAGAGGATCGAGGACTGGAACTACTACGAGCTGCTGGCGGTCGAGCGGACCGCTTCGCAGGACGAGATCTGGGCCGCCTACCAGGCCGCTCTGACCACCTACAAGGACGGATCGCCGGCCCTCTACGGCCTGGTCGGCGAGGCCGAGCGCGCCCTCGTCCTCGACCGGGTCCACGAGGCCTTTCAGACGCTCCGCGACCCCGAGAAGAGGAAGGACTACGATCTGGCCCTGCTCCGCCACGCTCCTTACTTCCCGGCCAAGGCGCCGTTCCGCCGGTCGGTCGGCCGGCTGGAGATCGAGGACGCCCCGCCGAAGAAAGGCCTCCGGGCCCGGCTGAGGCGCCTCCTGGTCAGAAAGCCTTGACGATGTCGTCGGCCGTGCCGAACGCCCCGTCGGGGCCGGCCGAGGTCAGGCGGAACGAATCCTCCGACAGCTTCTCGTAGCGGATCGGGCGCCCCCACGGGTCGGTCCGGGCGCCGGCCGCCGGGTTGTAGCGCCGGAGTGCCTCGAGCGAGTCGGGCAGCCCCTCCCCGCCCGACGCGTACTCGAGAACGACCCGCCCGAGCGACTCGAGGTCGGCCCCGGCCAGATCGACCTTGGCTTGGCCGTACTTGTCGACCATGATCTCGAGCCCGCCCTTGCGGTCCGCGGCCTTGGTGAAGAAGATGAAATAGGCCGCGACGGCCGCCAGGAGGGCCCCCAGCGCCAGGCCCCTGATCTTCATGCGAACCTCCCGCCGGGCGGGCCCGGCCCTCAGCGCTTCCTGAAAAGGAAGGCGGCGCCCCGGTCCCGGCCGGCCCCGTCGTCCCCCGTCGCCCCGACGAGGAGGTGAGAGCCGTCGAGGGCGACCGCGGCGCCGAACCAGTCCTCGTTCCGGCCGCCGTCCGCCCGCAAGCGCTGGGCCTCGCCCCAGTTGTCCGCTCCGCCTTCGTTCCTGACGAACAGGTAGGCCTGGCCCCGCTCGGCGCCCCCGCCGCGGGCCCAGCCGGCCCCGGCGACGACGAAGTCCCCTTCGATGGCGACCGCGTAGCCGAAGAGGTCGTTGTCGCGGCCGTCGCTGGCGACGAGCTTCTTGATCTCGCGCCAGGTCCCCAGGCCGTCCGGGCCGAGGACATGGGCCGAGCCCCGGTCCGTTCCCCCGCCGTCGTCCCAGGCCGAGCCGACGACCGCCCGGACGCCGTCGGTGGCGACGGCCGTCCCGAGCCAGGCGCGATCGGAGGCGTCGCCCGGCGAGAAGGCCTTGACCAGGCCCCAGGCGTCGGCGCCGTTCATGTCGCGGGAGAAGATGTAGGCGACGCCGCGTTTGACGCCGGCCCCGTTCTCGCCGGGAGAGCCGACGACGGCGAGGTCGCCGGCCACGTCGACCGCGAACCCGAATTGGTTGCCGTCCGCCGGATCTCGCGAGACGAGCCGGGCCACTTGGCCCCAGTTTCCTGCCCCGCCCTGGTCGCGATAGAAGACGTAGGCCGCGCCCCGGTTGACGCCGCCGCCGTCGGCCCCGTCCGCCCCGACGACCGCGGTGGCGCCGTCGATGGCCACGGCGAAGCCGAAGCCGTCCCCGTCGTCCGCGTCGGAGGCGGCGATCCTCTTGACCTGGCCCCAATTGCCGGCCCCGCCCCGGTCGCGGGAGAAGATGTAGGCGGCGCCCTCGTCGATCCCGCCGCCGTCGGCCCCGCTCGCCCCGATGATGACCGTGTCGCCGGAGACGGCGACCGAGATGCCGAACATATCCTTGTCGGCCGGGTCGTCGGGGACGAGCTTCTTGACCAGGCCCCAGGCGTCGGCGCCGCCCTGGTTCCTGAGGAAGAGATAGGCCGCCCCCCGGTTGTCGCCGGAACCGTTGTAGCCCGGCGCCCCGACCAGGGCGTAGTCGCCGTCGAGGGCCAGCGACAGGCCGAAGCTGTCGTAGTCGGCCGGGTCGGCCGCCGTGAGCTTGAGGAGGGACGTGAAGACGGTCTCGGCGGGCTCCTCGTCCTTAGCCTGGCAAGCGGCGAAAAACAGGGCCGCTCCGGCCAGGAGAGCCGCCAGGCGGGTCCGTGCGTTCATGGCTCACCTCTTCAATTCACGGCGCACCGGCGGGCGAAGTCCTGGAGCTGTCCCAGGGTCAGGCCGCGGTGAAGGACGCCGTCGAGCCGGCCGGCCGGCTTCCCGTTCTCGAAGAAGAGAACGGTCGGGAAGACCTCGATGCCGTATTTTCCGACCAGCGGATCGTCGTTGTCGACGATGACCCGGGCGTAGCAGGGGTCGCCGGCGGCGGCGTGCTTCCGATAGGTCTCGAGGAAGGCCCGGGAGAACGGGCACCAGGTGGCGTAGAAGAGGACCATAAGCTTGTCGCGCGTCCGGACGGCCTCCTCGAGCTCGGCTTCGTTCTCGATGAGGAGGCAGGCGTCCGGCGCCGAGCGGCCGGCGGGGGCGCCGGCCGCGCGGAACAGGCTTTCAAGGGGATAGCGAACGGCCATGGGCCCTCCCGGGACCGGAGTGAGAATCTCGTTCCACGCTCAGCATCCATCGTAACAGGAAAAGACGCCGAAACAAAACCGGGCCGGCGCGGCCTCCGGCCTTTGGATCCGGAGTCCAACGCTCTCCAGGCTGCGAAGATATCTTATCCATGAGCGAGGGCCAGTACCTCCGCACGCACCATGGGGGGGGCGATGGGTCGGGCGAAAAGGGGGGCTGTGGAGTGGCTAAACTCGCCCAATTCTGACTACGGGAGCATGAAGGAAAAACGGGACAATCAGGGGAAACGGTATGACCCGCGTAGGACTCGAACCTACAACCCGCAGATTAAGAGTCTGCTGCTCTACCAATTGAGCTAGCGGGCCCAAAAAATCCCCTCCAGTCTAGACGAGACGCTTTCGCTTGTCAAACGCGCCCACCGCCCCCGCCGGCGTCGGGGCGCGCGGACGCAGACCTCCCGGATCGTCCCCGCCGGCCGCCCCTCGCCTACTCCCGGATCTCGGCCAGGTCGAGGATGAACGCGTACTCCATGGCCGTCTGCTCCAGGCGGCGGAAGCGGCCGCTCACCCCGCCGTGCCCTCCCTCGATGTTCGTCCAGAGGAGGAGCGGGTTCCTGTCCGTTTTCAGGGTCCGCAGCTTGGCCACGTACTTGGCCGGCTCGAAGTACTGGACCTGCGAGTCCTGCCAGCCCGTGGTCACGAACAGGGCCGGGTAGGCCTTGCGCACGAGCCGGTCGTAGGGCGAGTAGGAGAGCATGTAGTCGTAGCATTCCTTGACCGCGGGGTTCCCCCACTCGTCGAACTCGCCGGTCGTCAGCGGGATGGAGGTGTCGAGCATGGTCGTGACGACGTCGACGAAGGGCACGCCGACGAGGGCCCCCTTGAACAGGTCCGGCCGCATGTTGACGACGGCGCCCATCAGGAGGCCGCCGGCGCTCGCCCCCTCGGCGAAGAGCCGGGCCGGCCGGGTGTACTTCTCGGCCACGAGGCGCTCGGCGCAGTCGATGAAGTCGGTGAAGGTGTTCTTTTTCTTGAAGAGCTTGCCGTCCTCGTACCAGGCCCGGCCGAGCTCCTGGCCGCCCCGGATGTGGGCGATGGCGTAGACGAAGCCCCGGTCGAGGAGGCTCAGCCGGGCCGGGTCGAAGTCGGCGTCCGTGCTCGCCCCGTACGAGCCGTACCCGTAGAGGAGGCAGGGCGCCGTGCCGTCCTTGACGAAGCCCTTGCGGTAGACGATCGAGACCGGGACCTCGACGCCGTCGCGGGCCGGGGCGTAGAGCCGCTCGGCCCGGTAGTTGGCGGCGTCGAAGCCGCCGAGCACTTCCTCCCGCTTGAGGAGCTTCTTCTCCCTCGTGACCATGTTGTAGTCGAAGACGGAGCCCGGGGTCGTCAGCGACTCGTAGCCGAAGCGGAGCCAGTCCGTGTCGAACTCCGGGTTGTTGGAGAACCAGGCGCTGTAGGCCGCCTCGCCGAAGTCGACGTAATGCTCGCCGGCCGCCTTGTCCCAGGGCATGACGCGCAGCTGGACGAGCCCGTTCTTCCGCTCCTCGACGACCAGGGCCCCCTTGAACAGCTCGAAGCTCTCGAGGAGGACGTCGTCGCGGTGCGGGATGAGCTCGGCCCAATCGGCTTTGCCCGTCTTCCCGAGGCCGGCCGTCATCAGGCGGAAGTTCTTGGCGCCCATGTTGGTCCGGACAAAGAACTTGTCCTTATAGTGGTCGACATCGTATTCGAGGCCCCGTTCGCGCGGCTGGAAGACCTTGAATTCGGCCGCGGGCGTGTCGGCCGGGACGAAGCGGTACTCGTTCGAGAGGGTATGGGAGGAGGCGATGAAGATGTACTTGCGGGACTTCGCGGCGTGGGCGCCCACGGTGAAGGTCTCATCGGCCTCGTGGAAGACGAGCGCGTCGCTCTCGACCGGCGTCCCGAGGACGTGCCGGAAGACCGTCTGGGGACGGAGCGTTTCGTCGTCGATCCGGGTGTAGAAGACCGTCGCGTTGTCGGCGGCCCAGGCGGCGGCGCCGGTCGTCAGCGGGATGGCGTCGGCGAGGGCGGCCCCGGTCGCCAGGTCCTTGAAGCGGATCGTGTATTTGCGCCGGCTGACCGTGTCGACCCCGTAAGCCAGCAGCCTGTTGTCCGGGCTGACCGTGAGCCCGGTCACGTGGCAGTAGCCGTGTCCCCGGGCCACCTCGTTGACGTCGAGGAGGACCTCCTCGGCACCTTCGAGCGAGCCCTTCTTGCGGCAGTGAACGGGATAGTCCTTGCCGTCCTCGTAGCGCGTGTAATAGAAGTAGCCGTTGTCGCGGTAGGGCACGGAGAGGTCGGTCTGCTTGATCCGGCCGACGAACTCGCCGTAGAGCCTCTCCTGAAGCGGCTCGAGTGGCTTCAGCACGGCCCGGGTGTAGGCGTTCTCGGCCTCGAGGTATTCGAGGACCTTGGGGTTCCCGCGCTCGTTGAGCCAGTAGTAGTTGTCGACCCGGGTGTGGCCGTGGGCGGTCAGCTCATGGGGGATGACTTCGGCCCGGGGCGGTCTCGGCGCGCCCGCGGCGTCGCCGGACGGACGGCACGCGGATGCGGCCAGGACGAGCAGCGCGGCGAGGAGAGCGAGCGCCCGGGAGGCGGAAAGGCCCCGGCGCGGTCCGCGGCGGTCGTGTCTCATGATGGCGGTCCTCCTGATGGGATCGGCGGTCCGGGGCGAAAAATTATCATCCCCCCGCGGCGATGTCAACCGGAGCCGACCGGAGCCGACCGTCCCGTCGGTCCCTCCGCGCTCAGCCCCTGCCCGAAGGGCTTCCGCGGGGACCGGCTGTTGCGCTAGAATCGTTCTCGAGGCACCATGGGCGACGATCCGGTCGAGCTCCCCATCGACGGCGTCCTCGACCTCCACGCCTTCAGCCCGAAAGAGGTCAAGTCGCTCGTCCCCGAGTATATCGGCGAGTGCCTGCGCCGCGGCATCACCGAGGTCCGGATCGTCCACGGCAAGGGGACGGGGACGCTCAGGGCGATCGTCCGATCGCTGCTCGAGAAGGACCCGCGCGTCGCCGGCTTCAAGGACGCCGGCGACGCGGCCGGCGGCTGGGGCGCCACCCTCGTCCGCCTCACAGGGCGAACCGGTACGAGACCTTGAGCATGAAGATGTTCTCGCCGGGGGCGCGGAAGGCGTCCCCCAGGTCGCGCCAGAGCTCGAAATCGCCGGGATGGCCGTAGTCGGCCCGCTTCTGCGTCCACACCAGGTACAGCAGCGACCCCGGCCGGTATTCCCAGCGCAGGACGACGGTGCCCCGGAGCGACTTGAGGTTGAAGTCGGGGTCACGGAAGGTGAACGGCCCCGCCGGACCCGCCGCGCCGTCCGGATCGACCGTGCCGACGCCGTCCGCCCAAGAGATCGTCGAGCCGCCGTCCTCGCCGTAGTAGTCGAAGTCGAAGGTCCGGGCCGCCCGCAGCTCCTTGAACGCGGAGAAGTCCCCCGCCGCGAGATAGGGCTGCAGGTAGGCTTGAACGCTCAGCCGCGGCGTGAACGTCCAGCCGACCCGGACCTCTACGGGCAGCGTCTTCTGGACGATGTCGGAAAGCACGTAGCGGACGCCGTAAGTCGAGGTCTTGAGCGGGTCGACGACGCTCCGGATCCACTGGCCCTCGGAATACCGCCAGGTGAAGCCCGGCCGGACCGACAGGCTGAAGTTCGTGCTGGGCTTCCAGGTCACCCCGCCCCCGAGCGACCAGTTGTAGCCGCCGCTCGGGTGGTAGCGGAAATAGCCGCTGAACTGGCCGATCAGGGCCTTGCGGTTGTCGGTGGCCAGCGTCCCCCGGACCGTCTCCCCCGACGGGTAATAGGCCATCGGCCCGCCCCGGGTCAGGTAGTGGCTGTACTTGGGCGGTTCGTAGTCGAGGTGGAGCGCCGCCGTCCAGTAGTTGAGGAACTGGCCCTTGGCGTCGAGATAGACGTACTCCCCCACCCGGTTGCCGCCGAAATCGTAATTCCGGTAGTAGGACCCGGTGACCGTCCAGTTGCGGAAGGTCCGCCCCGGCTGGAGGACGCGGTAGCCGGCCTCGACGTGGGCGTTGACGAGATCGCCGCGCGTGTGATACCCGAGGTCGTTCCCCTCGAACCCGGGCGACATGGCCCCCACGGCGGCGTTGAAGACGACGTTGCCTTTCTGCTTGTTGACGTAGACGCGGCCGGCCCAGCCGGAGAGGGACGTGGCCGTCTCGTCGAGCTCGACCCAGCCGGCGTCGGGCCGCTGGAAATAGTGGAGCGACGAGCGCTGGAGCGCGGTCATGGCCGCGGCGCTCCCCCGGACCTCGGTCAGGCCGGCCCACCCGGTCAGGACCCAGCCCCGGTCCCGGTCGAGGAACGTCCAGCCGTCGACGCCGAGGGCCAGGGCGCCGCGGGCCAAGACGTCCCGGAGAGGCCCCTCGCGGAGGCCGCGCTCGACCGACGTGGCGATGAAGCCCAGGCCGCTCCGCCCCTCTCCGAATTCCTGGAGGCCGCGGGCGACGCCGTAGTGGGTGAACGGTTCGACCTCGACCGTGGAGAGCGCCCCGCCGTCGTCGAGCCGGCCGTGCTCGCGCGCGGTCAGGGCGCTGACGACGCCGAGGTTGAAGGCCCGGCCGACCTTGCCGGCCACCTTGACCGCCGTCAGGATGGTCGTCCAGTCGGGGGCGTCGAAGAAGCCCGGGCCGCCCGGGCCGCCGCGCGGCGTCCGGCCGATGCGCCGGCTGTAGAAGAAGCTGGGCTCTTCCCAGCCGAACGACCGGTAGACGTTGGGCCCGCCCTTGCCGAAGCTGAAGATGGACGCCTCCTCGACGAAGAAGGGCCGCTTCTCCTCGTAGTAGGTCTCCTGGTCGGTGATGTTGATGACGGCCGGGTCGACCTCGACCTGGCCGAAGTCGGGGTTGAGCGAGAGGTTGAGGGTCAGGTTGCTCGACAGGCCGCCCTTGAGGTCGAAGCCGGCGCCGGCCTCGTAGTCGCGGCCGGGCCGGAATGGATTGCCCGGCTCGGCCGGATGGAAATCGGCCCGGGAGAGGGCGAAAGGCGCCGCCTCCAGGCGCCGGCCCGCGGCGATCCCCTCGAGCCCGGTGAGCTCGGCGAAGCGCGAGACGAGGCCGCTCTCCTCCTTGGGCACCCAGGCGAAGTGGTCCTCCTCGTTCTTGCGCTTGATCGTCCGCTGGACGTTGACGCCCCAGACCTGGACGTCCCGGCGCTTGAAGCGGAGCTGGTCGAAGGGGATGCTCATCTCCACGGCCCAGCCCTTCCCGTCGACGCGGGCGGCGCTCCGCCAGACGCCGTCCCAGGTCGGATCGATGGTCTCGTCGTTCGAGAGCGCGCCGTCCTTGATGGAGCCGACGGGGTTGACCGAGAAGAAGTAGCCGCTGCGGCGGTCGCGGTAGGGGTCGAGGCCGACGTCGACCCAATCGGACTCGACGTCCTCGTCGCGGCGGCCCAGGCGGCCGACGATCTTGTCCGGCTCGGAATCGTCCATGCGGACGGCGATGTAAAGGTTATTGCGGTCGAAGGCGACCCAGAAGCGCGTCTCCTCGGAGGCGGGCCGGCCGTCGGACGGGTTGCGCTGGGTGAAGCCGCCGGCGCCGGGCGCCCGCCAGACGGGCTCGGAGAGCACGCCGTCGATCGTGATGGGTCCGGTCGCGCGGACCGCGGCGACCGAACGGACGGTCCGCGGGTCGTCGGGGCGGGGCTTCGTCGGGGCGGCGGCGCCGCCCTGGCCCGGAGCGAGCGAGGGGAACACGCCCAGCACCGGGAGGACCAGGGCAAGCGAAATCGGCAGGGACGGGCGTCTCATTCCGGACCTTCGTGCTGATATATCAGCCCCCGATATGGCCTGTCAAGGAACAGGACGAATGGGGGGCGCGCGCCCGGTGCGAGTCCCCGCTCCCCTTCCCGCCCTTGTTCAGGGTCCCGGCCGGTTGAGCGCCCCGCGGTTTTGAGCGATAATCCCCCCGGAAGGGATCCGGGGACGCGTCCCGGGTTCGTGTCCCCCGAGCGGCGCGGGGACATGGACGCTCCCGTCGGCGTCACCGTCCCTCGAAGGAGGAGCCCTTGTTCGAGCGTCAGCGTTCCCGGACCGCGGCGGCGCGCGGCGTCGCCGGCGTGCCCTTGGTTCTCGTCGCCCTTCTGGCCTACGCCGCGACCCAGGCCGCGAAACCCGCCGGCGCCCCGCCGCCCGGCCCCGTCCCCGGCGCCATCGATCCCCAGCGCGTCCAGGACCAGGACGACATGACCTGGGCCGACTACCGGCCCATCCCCGGCCGCGACTGGGCCGACCCGTCCCTCGAACCCCGACGCGGCTTCAAGCTGGCCCTCGTCGGCATCGACTTCCCCGATCAGCCCTTCGTCGTCACCCTGCCCAAGGGCTCCGACCCCTTCGGCAACCCGCAGATCGAGCCCATCCCGCGCGAGGAGGTCCCGCGGTTCTACGCCGATTTCTGGATGACCCCGAACGCCTACAACCGCGGCCGGACCATCAACGGCTACTGGATGGAGCAGTCGCGCGGCCGCTTCGGCATCACCGGGATCGAGGTCTTCGGGCCCTACCGCATGCCCCACCCCATCTGGTACTACGGCCTCAACGAGTACGGCCAGGAGGGCTCGACGCCCGACGGGTCCAAGCCCGAGGGCCGGATGGAGCGGGACTGCGACGCCGTCTGGGCGGCCGCGGTCGGCCGGGACGTCCGCGGCGAATTCGACGCCGTCCTGCGCCTCTACGCGGGCTACGACGAGACCGGCGTCTGGCAGGAGTTCGGCGAGATGAAGTTCGCCTCCAGGGACGACATCCCGCCCGAGTGGGGCAACCCCGACCCCGACAAGCCCCGCTGGGTCCCGACCCGCTACGTCGAGTGGACGAGCTGGCTGGCCGGCTCGCGGCAGTGGGGCCTGTCCTCGATGCGCCAGGGGGAGAATTCCGGCACCATCACCCACGAGCTCGGCCACTTCGCCTTCCGCCTGCCCGACCTCAACAACAACCCCTACGTCCGGCCCTACCGGCGCGTCGCGGCAGGCCCCTGGGACATGATGGACCGCGGCTGCTTCAACGGTCCGGGCGGCCCCCACAAGCGCTGGGTCGTGCCCCCGACTCAGGGCGCTTTCATGCCGGCCGGCCTGATGGTCCGCAACCGCCTGGAGAACAAGTTCATCGACGAGTCGGACCTGCTCTTCCTGGGCCGCGACAAGCTGGCCGGGTCGGGCCTGGCCGTGGCCGAGGTCACGGCCCGGGCCGTCGCCCCCCGCCCCGGCGCCTACGCCGGCATCGTCGTCCGCTTCGACGGCGCCCGGCCCGGCGACCTGACCCCGCCCGACGACCCGGCATCGAACCCCCTCTCTCCCGGGACTCCGAACTACGACTTCTACACCCTCGAGGTCGTCCAGCGCATCGGCTACGACTCGTTCTCTCCCGATAGCGGCGTCCTCATCGCCAAGAACAAGGACGGCTTGCGCGGCCTCAACGGCGGCCCCAACGCGTTCAACAGCTACATCTGGGTCATCGACGCCCATCCCGGGGACATCGGCGCCGTCGACTACGTCAAGCCCGGCGGCGCGAAGGTCATGCGGACGATCGCCGACTACCGCCAGCTCAACGACGCTCTCTTCCACGCCGGGACCGGATCGGGCAGCCTCTGCGAATGGGTGGACGAGCCCAACCGCCTCCACTTCTACGTCGTCGACCGCCGCGTGGACGAGGAGGGCGTCCTTTCTTACACGCTGGCCGCGCGCTCGCTCGACGGCTCCGGGCCGCAGGAGCGCGGCGCGGCGCTGGCCGCGCCGGCGGCCGCGACGGCGGACCGGACGGTCCGGGACCCGGACACGCCCATCGTGCTCACGCTGACCAACACCGGCCGGCCCGCCGCGACCGGAGCGGGCTCCCCGTTCGACGCCGACGTCTACCGCCTCTCGGCCTCGATCGAAGGCCCGGGTTGGCGCGCCTGGCTGCCGAACGGATTGGCCGCGGTGACGAGCGGCCGGTCGAGGCCGGTGACGGTCCTCGTATCCCGCGACGCCGCGTGCGCCAAGACCGCGACCCTCACGCTGCGGGCGACTTCCGAAAGCGATCCGTCGAAGTCGGCGACGGTCGCGGTGAAGCTCGCGCGCGGCTGACATCCCCGAAAAAAAATCTTCGCATTCTCTTTTTTTCGTTTTGACCGCGCGCCGAATGTGTTAATCTATGTGCGGATCATGTCGGAGCAGGCGCGTCGAGACCTTCCCGTCCTCCTTCTTCACAACATGGACCCCGCGTGGACGGAGGCCGAGAAGCGGGAGGCGTTCGACGACGTCTCCACCCTCGCCGAGGCCATGGCCAAGCTCGGCCACGGCGTCGAACCGCTGGCCGTCGAGGACGGCCACCTGGCCTCGCGGCTCGGGTCCTACGATCCGCGGTCCCTGGTCGTCTTCAACTGGTGCGAGGAGCTGCCCGGCCTCCGCCGCAGCGAGCCGGAAGCGGCCGCCGTCCTCGAGCGCCTCGGGTTCGTCTTCACCGGCTCGCCGTCCCACGTCCTGGCCCGGTCGCAGAACAAGCCGGTGATCAAGCGCGTCCTCGACGGCGGCCGCATTCCCACGCCGCCCTGGGCCGTCTTCGAGGCGCCGCGGGCCGACGGCTGGGACGTCTTCCCGGCCATCGTCAAGGCGGCCCACGAGCACTGCAGCATCGGCATCTCCGCCGAATCGGTGGTCACGACGCCGGCCGAGCTCGAGCGCCGCGTCGCCTACATCCTCCGCGAGCACGGCCAGCCCGCGCTGGTCGAGGAGTTCATCGACGGCCGCGAGTTCCACGTCGCCGCGTGGGGCGACGGGAGGGTGACGGTGCTCCCGCCCGCGGAGATGGACTATGTCGGCCTGACCGACATCCACGACCGCCTCTTCACCTACGAGGCCAAGTACGTGCGGGGGTCGCGCCTCTACGAGACGATCGAGCTGCGCGTGCCCGCCGCGCTGGACGGAACGGAGCTGACCGACCTCGAGGCCGTCGTCCTCCGCGCTTACAAGGCCACGGGCTGCCGCGACTACGGCCGGATCGACCTGCGCCTGCGCGACGGGACGTTCTACGTCATCGACGTCAACCCGAACCCCGACATCAACCCCGAGACCTCCCTCACCTACGCCGCCGCCGAAGCCGGTTACTCCTACGGGGAAATGGGGAGCCGCATCGTCAACCTGGCGGCCGCCCGCCACCCTGTCTTCCGCAGCGCGGCTCCGCCGCCCTCCCGGCGGGAAGCGCCGCGGAAGCCCGCCTAGCGCCGATAGCGGATGGCGATCCCGACGATCTGCCTCCGGACGACCCGCCGCGGCCCGTACCAGTAGCTGTAGACCACCGGGCCCCGGAGATAGCGGTCGGCGACGATGACCAGGGCGTCGGCGCCCAGGCCGGCGGCCTTCTCCCGGAGGACGCCTTCGACCCAATACCGGTCCGCATACCGCCCGGGCCGGATCCAGACCTCGCCGAGACGGATGTGGTCGCGCTTCGGCTCGCCCCTCAGCAGCCTGACTTCGGCGGGATTCGTCGGGGCGAATCGCGGCGTTCGGGGATAGAGATGGTATCCGTAGGGACGATAGCAGGAAACGGAGGTCGCCGCCGCCAGGACGGCCGCCAGGACGATCGCGACGCGTTTCGCTTTCATGACCGGACCTCCTTGTCGTTCGCTCACTTGGCCTGCTCATCCTTGGAAATGCAAAAAGCGTACCAAGGCCGAAATGAGCTCTTGACCCACCTCTAACTTCAGCTTATTTCAGGTTGACAGCCTCGATTGCCGTTCCCGGCTGGAGAGGCCAAAGCGTCCTCTCCCGAGGACAGGCCGTTCCCGTTCACCGAACGACGAGCTCGACCGACGTCGAGACCGTCAGGGAGCCGGAGACGCCGCTGACCGAGACCACATAGGTCCCGGCCGGCGTGCCCGTGTCGGTGTTCTTCCCGTTCCCCCCGCCGGCCGAGCAGGAGGAAATGAGGATCGCCAGGACGATCAGGGCCCCGGCGGCGAGGAGGCCGCGGACGGGGCGCTGCGACCTGCCCCGCCGCAGGCCCAGCGCCGCGAGCAGGGCCAGGACCGCGAGGACCGCGGGGCCCGGCCCGAACGGCACGCCCCCGGCGAACGCCGTTGACCTTCCGGCCGCCGCGCCCGACCGGGAGGTCGTCTTCAAGGTCAGCTCGGAGACGGCCGCCGCCGCGCCCGGCGTGACCGTCGCGGGGGAGAACGTCGCCGTCGTCCCCCGCGGCAGGCCCGAGCAGCGCAAGGCGATGGCGTTGTCGAACGCGGCGAACCGGGGCGTCACTTCGAGCGGATACGTCGCCGATCCGCCGGCGTTCACCGTCGCGGTCGTTTGCCTCGCCTCGAGGGTGAACGCGGCGACGGGGAACACGACAGCCGGAGAGACCCCGCCGCCGGGCTGGGGATTCCGCACGACCACTTCGAATTCGCCGCCCGCCGCGATGTCCGCGGCGGCGACGGCCGCCGTGAGCGTCGTCGGGCCGACATAGGTCGTCGGCCTCGACGAGCCCGCCCACATGACGGACGCGCCCGGGACGAAGCCCGCGCCCGTCGCCGTGAGCGTGAACGCGGCCCCCCCGGCCGAGGCGCGGGACGGGGCGAGCGAGGTCAAGGCCGGGACGGGGTTGGCCACGGTGAATTCGAGCGGGTTGGAAACCCCGCCGTCGGGATTGCGGACGGTGACCTGGACGGTCTTGCCCGCGGCCAGATTGGCTGCGGGGACCGCGGCGGTCACCCGGGAGCCGTTGACGAACGACGTCGCCAGGTCGCTCCCGTCCCACACGACGACGGCCCCGCTTCGAAAATCGGAGCCGTTGACCGTCAGAGTGAGGCCGGGTCCGCCCACGGGCGCGCTCGACGGCGAGAGCGAGGACAGGAGGAAGGCGAAGACGTCGGGCCCGGCGAGCGTCCCGGCCAGCGGCGACCGGGCCGTCGAGCCGCGGCTGTCGCGGAAGGAGAAGTAGTAGGTGTGGCCGCCGACGGGCAGGCCGGTGTCATAGCCGTACCAGCCGTTGGAGGCCGAGCCCGAGACCAGGGTCATGGCGTGGGCCGTCGAGTCGATGGTGACGTCCTTGATCGAAGGCGCGTCGCCGTCCTGGTCATAATAACGGACGGAATACGTGAAGGTGTCGGCCGTGGTCCCGAGGCCCGGCGTCACCCCGGCGTAGGACAGCTCGGGCGGGTGATCGAAGGCCGTCCCTCTGTAGTCGTAATCGACGTAGGCGTAGGCCTGGCCGGAATCGACGGTCTGGGGGACGGCCGCGCAGACGGTCTCCGTCGCCGGGCTCGTCGTCAGGTCGACCAGCTTGAAGGCCCGCAGCGTGGCGACGTCGCCGGCGCTGTTGTCGTTCAGGCCGAGGTAGTAGCGCAGCATCCCGGCCCCCTCGACGAGGATGTCGGAGAAGTCGAGGACGAAGCCGCCGTCCACGGCCGTCGTCGTCCCGTCGAAGGCGTAGCTCCCGCCCCGGTTCTGGAGGGCGAGGGGCGCCCAGGTCGTCGTCGGGGCCGTCGCCGTGACCGCCGAGCGCCCGAGGGACATCCTGAGCTGGTCCCGTTTGGCGTGGTTCACGGTGAACTCGGCGATCATCAGCGGCGAATAGCCGTCCCGGGCGGTCAGGACATAGGCGCGGTCCTCCTGGAAGGCCTGACGGCGGCCGGTCGAGGGCCCGCCGGCGACGCCGGAGACGCTCTTGAGCGCGTCGTAGGCCAGCCAGACGAACCCGGCGTCCTCCCAGTAAGGGCCCCACGAGTTGGCGATCCGGAAGGCGCCCTTCTCGCCCGGGTCGACCAGCCCGTTCCCGTTGACGTCGGTCCAGACGGCGTCGTTGTAGCCGACGATGGTCATGGCGTGACCGCCCTCGGTGCCGTTGAGCCAGAACCCGACCCTCTTGCCGACTTCCGGGTCGTCGTCGGCCGTCGACGCGTCGTCGCCGATCCTCTTGTATTGCCACGAGGTGATGTACGTCGCGAAGACGAGGACGTAGCCGTTGGCCAGGAGCTCCTTGACGTATCGGAGGCCGTCGTCCGTGCTGACCGAGCGGGCGAGCTGGACCGGATTGGACCGGACGCAGAGGGCGTTTCGCCAGACGGCCGGATCGAGGCACCAGGCCCTGAAGTTGCCGTCGTAGGGGAGCTCGGCCCAGGTCGCGGCCCCGTGCTTCTCGAAGAGCGGATAGACGAGGCCGAGCGACGACCCCTCGTCCTGGCCGCCGTTGATCATGTTGTAGGTCCACTTGGGCGAGTACTTGTTGGTGTTGTCAGCGCCGTTGCGGATGTCGAGGTCGCGCTGGAAGGCCGTCATGTAGGAGAGCTGGGTGTAGGTCGTGGCAAAGGAGGCGCAGGAGCCGAGCGAGCCCTGGCTCCGGATGGGCGGGAAGTACTTCAGCGTGCTGTTGTCGACCTTGACCGGGAGGTCGAAGGCCAGCGCCGAGTCCGCCGCGTACGACTGGAGGGACGCGGCGCGCCCGCCGACGGCGCTCTCGACCTCGCGGCCGACCGGGCGGACCAAGTTCGGGTCGAGCGCGGGCTCCCCCTTCGCCGCCCGGACCCTGTTGATCCGCTCGAAGCCGAGCCAGTTGAGGTTGACCTTGACGACCTGAGGCCAGGTGCGGAGGATCTCCGCATTCTCCTCGGCGGTGAGGGGGATGAGGCCCTTTGGGTAGAGACGGACGTCGTCCGCCCCGGGCGGCGTCTGTCCCGGGGGCCCTGCCGCGGCCGGGCCGAGAAGGACCGTGAGAAGCGCGAACCTGATGATCGTCTTCGACATGACCTTGCCCTTCCTTGCGTTTGACATCATTCCCGATGGACCGGCCCGAGTCCGGCGGCGGCGGCCCCGGCCGGACACAGTTTAGTCGTAGGACCGGGGCGCTTTCCGCCAGTCCTCGTCCCGGCAGCCGGGCATGAGCGTGAGTCCGGCGGCTAAAATGACAAGCGCGCCCGCATCTTACCTTATTCAGGCTAAGGATCCTTGATCTATTCCCCGCCGATCTGGAGGAGCCGGACGCGGAAGGTCGGAGCGGCCATGGTCCGGTCCAAGTCCGCGTCGTCGGCGACCATGTCGATGCCGTCGAGGATGTCCTCGGCCGTCCCGGCGACGGTCAGGCCCTTGACCGGGAAGGCTATCTTGCCGTTCTCGATCCAGAAGCCGCCCGCGCCGCCGCTGAAGTTGCCGTTGACCGGGTCGAGGCCGTAGCCCGTGACCTCCTTGAGCAGGAGCCCCGTCCTGGTGGCCCGGACGATGTCCTCGGGCTTGACCGGCCCGGCGGCCAGGACGATGTTGTGCGGCCCGATCCCCGGCAGGCCGGTGAACCCGCCGCGCGAGGCGTTGCCGGTGCTCTCGACACCCGCTCTCTTGGCCGCGATGGTGTTGTACATGAAGCCCGCGAGCACCCCTCTTTCGACGAGGGCCCTCTTCCGGGTCGGCACGCCCTCGCCGTCGAAGGGCTCGCTGGCCAGGCCTTTCGGCCGGGTGCCGTCGTCGACGACCGTCAGGAGCTCGGAGGCGATCTTCCGCCCCATCCTCCCGGCCAGGAAGCTGGCCCCCTGGAGCACCCGCTCGCCGTTGACGGCGCCGAGGATGCCGCCGAGCAGGGCCCGGGCCACATCCGGCGTGAAGATGACGGCCGCCTGCTGCGTCTTGACCGGCCGCGGGTCGAGCGCCTCGGCCGCGTCCTTGACAGCCTTGGCCGCGACCTCCTCGGCCGGCTTGAGGTCGGCCCAGAAGCGCCGGCTGCAGGACTCGCCCCCGGAGGATTTCTGGCCGCCTTTCTCGGCCACGACCGAGACGCCGTAGCCGCAGCCGCCGGCCCGGTAGCTCTTGAGGAGGCCGTTCGAGTTGGCGATGACGATCTCGACTTCCGACTCCCGGTAGCTGGCCCCGCCGCTCTTGGTGATGCGCGGGTCCTTCAGGGCCAGCGCCTCGGCGCGCCTGGCCAACTCGATCTTCTCGTCCATCGGCACCTGGGCGATCCGGGGGTCGTGGAGCCCCTCGACCGCCGTCTCTCCCTTGTCTTCGGGCAGGACGTTGGCCGGGTCGGCCGTCGTCACCCGGGCGAAGTCGATGGCCCGCCCGACCGCGTCCTCCAGGGCCTTGTCCCCCAGGTCGTTCGAGCTGGCGAAGGCCATCCGGCCCTTGACGATGACCCGGATCCCGGCCCCGGACGAGGCCGCCTCCTCGACGGTCTCGACCTCGCCCTTGCGCACCTCGAGGCTCAGGTTCCGTCCGGATTCGATGTAGACCTCGGCGGCGTCCGCCCCTTTCTTCAAGCTCCTTTTGACCAGCCCGTCGGCGATCCCCTTGATGTCCATCGTCGTGTCCTTTCCCCGTCCTAGCGGGCCCGAGAGCCACCGACGTTGATGCCGCGGATGCGGACCGTCGGCTGCCCGGCCGTGACCTCGGCCGACTGGCCCTTGCCGCAGATGCCCGGCCCGAAATCGAGGTCGTCGCCGACCGCGTCGATGCCCTTGATGACGTCGAGGCAGTTGCCGATGAGCGTCGCTCCCTTGACCGGCGCCGTCTTCTTCCCCTTCTCGATGAGGTAGGCCTCGCGGCAGGTGAAGTTGAAGACGCCGTCCGTGGGATTGACGCTGCCGCCGCTGAGGCTCTGGACGTAGAGGCCGCTCTCCGTCGAGGCCAGGATGTCCTCCGGCCTGTCCTCGCCCCTGTCGATGAAGGTGTTGGTCATGCGGACGATGGGCATGTAACGGAACGACTCGCGGCGGCCGTTGCCGGTGCGCTCCGTCCCCATCTGCTTGGCCGAGAGGATGTCGGTCATGAACCTGACCAGCCGGCCCCCGTCGATCAGGACGTTGCGCTTCATCGGCGTCCCTTCGTCGTCGAAATCGGTCGTGCCGCGGAAGTTGGGCAGGGTGCCGTCGTCGACCATGGTGAACTTCGGGTGGGCCACCATCTGGCCGAGCTTGCCGACGAAGACGCCGGTCTCGCGGGCGATGTTGTCGCCCTCGAGGGGGTGCCCCACGGCCTCGTGGACGAGAACGC
This sequence comes from Acidobacteriota bacterium, assembly GCA_029569255.1. Lineage (GTDB taxonomy): Bacteria > Acidobacteriota > Aminicenantia > Aminicenantales > Saccharicenantaceae > RBG-16-66-30. The sequence continues at coordinate 58,465 of JAKQUO010000031.1, forward strand.
CGCCCCAGCCGTTCTGCATGACCACGTCCATCTTGCCCGCCGGGGCGGCCTGGGCCTCGAGCATGGCGACGGACTCGCGGGCCGAGGCCCGGGCCGCGTCCTCCGGCCGGAGCTCGTCGAACATCTCCAGCCCGGAGTGGCGGCTCAGGCGCTCGCGCCCCATGTGCGAGGCGCCGCCGCCGACGCCGAGCGTCTGGACGATGAAGAAGATGAGAGGCAGCTCGTCGCGGAGATAGAGGCCCTCGCTGTTGGCTATGGCGCGGCCGCGGACCTCGTCGTAATAGTCGATCGAGGCCATCTTGATCCGCGTGTCGTAGGCGAGCGCGGCGTCGTGGGCCCGGCTCATGATCTCCAGGCGCTTCTCGTCGGCGACCGTCTGGAGCGGGACCCGGACCGTGATGTGGCTCGGCCGCTTCCCTTCCTTGACGTCGACCGGCGCGACGGCCCTGGCGCCCCGGGCCACGTACGAGGCCACGTCGGCCGCCCGAAGGAAGCCGTCCATCGTCAGCTCGTCGGTGTAGGCGTAGCCCGTCTTGTCGCCGGAGATGACCCGGACGCCCGCGCCCTGGCTGATGCCGTAGACGGCGCTCTTGAACTTGCCCTCCTCGAGGAGGATCGAGCGCGAGACGCGGTTCTCGATGTAGATCTCGCCGAACTCGCCGCCCTTCTCCAGGGCCCGGCGGATGACCTTGTCCAGATCCTCCGGGGCGAACTCGGGCCGGGCCGGGGCCCGGCCGGCGCGGGCGCAGCGCATCAGGGCCGGAGTCGCGGCCAGGGCCAGGCCCCCCTTGAGGCCGAGCTCCAGGAACTTGCGCCGGGGGATGTCCCCGACTGAGAAGAATTTGTTCGTCATGGCCTTCCCTTTCGGGCCGATTATAATCCAGCGATGGAACGAAATGCCAGCCCCCCGCTGCGACCGGCCGCGCTATTTCATCGGCTTGTGGTATGTCTTCTCCCCGAGGGGCGACCAGAGCCCGTAGCTTTCCTCATGCACCCGGCATTTCCCCTCCGAGGTCCAGTTGAAGCCGTAGTTGCAGCCGAACCAGAGGTACTTGTCCCCGCCGCCGTTCTCCGTGGTGATGATGTAGCGGGCGGCGAGAAGTGGAAACCTCCCTCGCGCCGAAGGGTAGGCCGGGCCCGGAAGATGGTCAAGGTTCGCCGTTCACCGTTGACATTCGCCGGCCGAGGGCCGAAGATATGGGAAGCGGGAGGTGGACATGAGAAATCCCAGACGCATCCGCCAGGCGGCCCTTGTCACGGCCTTCTTCCTGGCCCTCGGCCCGGCCCTGCTGCCGGCCCAGAGCCTGGAGGAGAAGGTCACCGCCCACACGCTGAAGAACGGCCTGACCGTCCTCTTCGCCGAGCGCCACGGGGCGCCGGTCTTCAGCACGCTCTACGGGTTCAAGGTCGGGTCGGTCGACGAACACCCCGGCATCACCGGGACCGCCCACCTGTTCGAGCACATGGCCTTCAAGGGCACGCCCAGGATCGGGACCAAGGACTACGGGAAGGAGAAGGTCCTCATGGACCGGATCGCCGAGGTCGGCCGCGAATGGAGCCTCGAGCTGGCCAAGGGCGACCTGGCCGACAAGGACAAGGTCGCCGGCCTGCGGGCCGAGCTGACCCGGCTCGAGAACGAGCAGAGCGCCTTCATCGTCAAGGACGAGATCGACCTCATCTACAGCAACGCCGGCGGCGTCGGGCTCAACGCCGGGACCGGCACCGACCAGACGATGTACATGATCAGCCTGCCGGCCAACCGGTTCGAGCTCTTCTGCCTCATGGAGTCCGAGCGCATCCGGAACGCCGTCCTGCGCGAGTTCTACATCGAGCGCAGCGTCGTCCAGGAGGAGCGCAAGCAGACGACCGACGCCGTCCCGGCCCGGCTCCTCGGCGAGATGTTCATGGGCGCGGCCTTCATCGCCCATCCCTACAAGAACCCCGTCGTCGGCTGGGCCTCGGACATCGACTCCGTGACCCTGGAGGAGGCCCAGGCCTTCAAGCGGAAGTACTACACCCCGAACAACTGCGTCCTGGCCATCGTCGGCGACGTCCATCCGCAAAAGGCCATCCCGGTCGTCGAGAAGTACTTCGGCGACATCCCCCGCGGCCCGGACCCGCCGGTCTTCCGGACGGTCGAGCCCCGGCAGCTCGGCGAGCGCCGGGTCCGCTTCGAGTTCGACGCCGAGCCCCAGCTGATGATGGGCTTCCACAAGCCGACCTTCCCCTCCAAGGAGGACGCGGCCGCGGCGGTCCTGGCCTACATCCTGACCACCGGCCGGACGTCGCGGATGTACAAGGACATCATCCAGGACCGGCAGCTGGCCGTCTCGGTCTCGGCCGGTTCGACGCCCGGCGTCCGTTTCCCCAATCTCTTCGTCTTCAGCGCCGCGCCCCGCAGCCCGCACACGCCCGAGGAGGTCGAGGCGGCCATCCTCGAGCACATCGAGAAGGTCAAGACGGAGCCGGTGACGGAGCGGGAGCTCCGGAAGGTCAAGAACAACCTCGACGCCCAGTTCATCCGCTCGATGAGCTCCAACTTCGGCATCGCCATCCAGCTCATCCGCTACCAGCTGCTCTCCGGCGACTGGAAGCTCTTCCAGAAGTACCGCGAGCTCATCGCGGCCGTCACGGCCGACGACCTCATGGACTTCGCCAAGACCTACCTCACGACGGAGAACCGGACCGTGGCCTACCTCGTCAAGAAGGCCAAGGCGTCCTGAGGCCGGAGGAACGACCATGAAACGCAACACCATCGTCAAGACCGCGGCGGCCCTCGCCTTCGCGCTCCTCATCCCGGCCCGGCCCGCCATCGGCCAGAAGCATCCGAGCGACCTCGGGCCTCCTCCGCCCCTGTCGTTCAAGATGCCCAAGCCGGCCTGGCTCACACTGGCCAACGGCGTCCGCGTCGCTTACATGCGGGACACCGAGCTGCCCCTCGTCACCGTCCTGGGCTTGTTACGCGGCGGCTCGATCTTCGAGCCCGCGGACAAGTCCGGGCTGGCCCAGCTCACGGCAACGGTGCTGAGGACCGGCGGGACGAAGACCCGCGGCGGCGACGCCATCAACGAGGAGCTCGAGTTCATCGCGGCCACCGTCGAGGCCATGGGCGGCGCCGAGTTCATGACCGTGATCGGCAGCTCGTTGAAGAAGGACTTCGCCAAGCTCATGGAGATCTACGCCGACCTGATCATGAACCCGGCCTTCCCGCGGGACAAGCTCGACCTGGCCCGCAACCAGTCCCTGGAGGGCATCCGCCGGCAATGGGACCAGCCCAGCCGGGTCTCCAGCCTGCTGTTCAACGAGAGGCTCTACGGCCCGGATTCGCCCTACGGGCGGCGGCCCAAGCCGGCGACGCTCGAGGCCATCGGCCGCGAGGACCTGGTCGCCTTCCACAAGCGCATCTTCTCGCCTGACAACCTGATGCTGGGCGTCGCCGGCGACGTCACCGCCGGCGAGGTCAAGGCCATCCTCGAAAAGGCCTTCAAGGGCTGGCCCAAGGCCAAGGTCGACCTGGCCGAGCCCGCGCCCCTGGAGGAACGGGCCGACGGCACGATCTACTACGCCTACAAGGACACGCCCCAGGCCAACCTCTACCTGGGCCACCTGGGCGTCCGCCGCAACAACCCGGACCAGTACAAGCTCGAGGTCCTCAACAACATCTTCGGCGGCGGCGGGTTCACGGCCCGGCTGATGAAGGAGCTCCGTTCCAACCGCGGCCTGACCTACGGCATCTACGGCGGGGTCATGGAGGGGCGCGACCGGGGCCCGTTCATGGTCGCCTCCCAGCTGAAAGCGGCCAATTTCGTCGAGGCCCTCGGGCTCATCAAGGACATCATCCGCGACCTGCAGACGAACCCGGTCTCCGACGAGGAGATCGAGACGGCCAAGAACTCGATCATCAACAGCTTCGTCTTCAACTTCGAGCAGAATGTCCAGGTCATGAGCCGGCTCATGACGCTCAAGCTCCAGGGCTATGCCGACAACTACCTCGACGCCTACATCGACAACATCCGCAAGGTCACCAAGCAGGACATCCTCGAGGCCGCCAAGAAGTACATGGACCCGGCCAGGACGATCGTCGTGGTCGTCGGCGACGAGAAGCGCTTCGACCGGCCGCTCTCGAGCCTCGGCCCGGTCAAGACGATCGACCTCAAGGCCGTCATGGAGGCCGAACGGAGGCCGGAGAGATAGCTCGGGCCGCGGCCCCGGGCTTGCGACTCGCCGTTTCTCGCGGGAGGGAATTCAGGCCCGCCGGGCCGTCAGCATGACCTGGAAGCGCGTCCGCGAGGTCTCGACGGCGAAGCCTTTCCCGCGCAGATGGCGCCCGGCGTCCTCGACGCCGAAAGGCGAGGCCCGGTGCCGCCCGCCTTCGCTGCGGTGGAGCTCGTCCATCATGCGGAAGCCCTCGTCGCTGAAGTCGCTCACGACGAGCTTGCCGCCGGGCGCCAACACCCGGGCCATCTCGTCCAGCGCGCGGCGCGGGTCCGACAGATGATGGAGCAGGTTGACCGAGAAGACCGCGTCGAACGAATCGTCCGGGAAATCCAGGCTCTCGGCGTCGCCGACCCTGAATTCGATCAGCCCGGCCAGGCCGCTGCGCTCCGCCTGGAGCCGGGCGAAAGCCTGCTCCTCCTCGGAGGCGTCGACGGTCGTGACCCGGAAGCCGCGCCTGGCCAGGGCCAGCGTGAAGTGGCCTTTGCCCGTGCCGGTCTCGAGCGTCAGGGCCCCGAGCGGGAGCGCCCGCTCTATCATCCAGTCACGCTCGCGGTCGGTATCGTAGCCGTAAGCCCTGTACTGCTCCCGCCGCCGTTCGATGCGCTTCAGCATCTCTTCCTCGCGGCCGGCGGCGTTCTCACCCGACCCAGTCGTCGCGCTCTTGGTTTTCATCGCTGTCGGTCTCGACCCGTGAAGGATTCCGGCCGGCTGATAAAATAGCCCGGCCGCCGGAAAAAGGCAACAGCCGAGAACCGGGCTCGGCGCTCATCTTCTTCGACACGACGCCCCCGATGCGGCGAACCGGACCGGTTCGCCCGGAGGGAGAAAACGCCCGCCATGTTCGAGCTCTTGAGCTCATCCCGAGAAGTCGGCTTGCCCAAGAGGTGTTGGAACTACGATACGATTGGTGATATCGTCATTTATGAGCCGCGCTTCAAATAATGCCCTCGAAAGACCGTTCCGCTCTCCGATCGGGAGGCCGCCGATGAAGACGAGAAAGAAGGGCGCAGCCGCCACGGCGCTGATGTTATCCAGCCTTCGCTCCGTTCTGATCCTTGCCCCGGAATTGTCAGCCAGCCCGCCCGGGCAACAGGTCGAATCGGTCAACGGCGTCCGGTTCTACGAGTACGGCATCAGAGAAATTCAATGAGCTTGCGTCGACCAAAGGCCTTCCTTTCCCTTGCGATGATAGCCAAAGCGGGACGGATCCTCATGAACGTCTGCCTGATCCTGGCTCTCGCCGCCCTGGCCGCAGCCTGTGCGCGGGAGAAATGGCGGGGGAAGATCGTCAAGGAAGGAGATGTGACCGTCGTCAAGAACCCCAAGACGCCGCTCTTCGAGTCACCCGTCCTCGACCTCGCAGAGGACCTCTCCATTGGCGGGCCCAAGGCCGAGGGCGAGCACGTTTTCGGCCGGATCCTGACCTTCGTCGTCGATGAAGAGGGCTCTATTTACGTCCTTGACCAGAAGGATTCCCACATCAAGGCCTTCGACGGGTCCGGCAGGTACCTGCGGACGATCGGCCGCAAGGGCCAGGGTCCGGGCGAGCTGTTCATGCCCATGACGCTCTCGCTCAATCGGACGACCGGCGATCTTGCCGTCCTCCAGCTGAGCCGCCGCATATCCTATTTCAAAACGGACGGCACATTCTTGCGTCAACAGCCTCTGAAGGACGTCATGGCGCTTCGCGGCCAGGTCGATTCAAGAGGCAACATCTACGTCATCGATCTCGTCCACGGCGAACGCGACTCGAGCTACGTCGTGAAGAAGCTCTCCCCCGATGCCTCGATGATCTCTGTGGTGGCCCAGGCGCCAGCCCCTGGAACCGACAGGCTGAACCCTTTCATGGCCATTCCCTCCTTCCAGATCGATCAAAACGACGACCTGGTCTACGGCTGCCCCGAGACCTACGAGGTCCGGTTCTTGGCGGCCTCCGATGGGAAAGTCTTCAAGAAGATCCAACGCGAATACGATCCCGTGCCTGTTACGGAAGCGGAGAAGAAGGAAAGGCTCGCCGCCGCACCGCCGGGATCGGGGATCGCTTATGACTTCTCGAAATTCCACTCGGCCTATGAAGGGTTCTTCATGTCCGACCTTGGGCATCTTTTCGTGCGGACCTGGGAGAAGACCGATGACGGGAAGGTTGTCAATGACATCTTCGACCCCGACGGGCGGTTCCTCGGTCGCATCCCTCTTGAGTCATACGGGATAGCGATCCTCAAGGACAAGTATTACGCCTTGGAGCAAGACGAAGACGGATATCAGTATGTCAAGCGCTACGCCGTGACCTGGAAGGTCAAGTAGCCGCACTTTCGCGCCTGGCGCCTAAGGCCTCACTCAGGCGCGGGGGCGGCGCGTCATACGATCTTGATCCGGGAAGCGACGTCCAGGAAGAATTCCTTCGACCATATCGCCAGCGCCCTGGTGTCCTTCAGGAAACGCTCCGCTTCTCCCCTGATCTGACGGATGTCGACGCGGTCTATTCTCCTGGCCAACAGGCCGCGGAGGTCCGCTTCCGTCAGGGGCGCCGGCCCCTCCCAATGCCCGGACTGGCGCATCCTCTGTTCGAGGTGGGCTAGGTGGAGTTCGGGGTGATGGGCAGCGAACCAGACGAGGTCGTACCAGTCACGGCCCTTAGCCCTGCTCTTCCATTCACGGCAGAGAACGGCGTGCATCTTGCCGGCAAATAAATCGGGCAGCGTGAACGTCCTGACCGCGAATGGAATCGGCCGCAAGATCCTGCGGTTGAGCTGGGACGAGGCGTGGGGCATCATGAAGCGGGCCGTGGCCCGGGGGAAAAGGCGGAAGAGGACGCGGGTCGTGAGGAAGATGGGAGTGGACGAAAAATCGGCGGCCCGCGGGCACAA
>JAKQUO010000051.1 GCA_029569255.1 Acidobacteriota bacterium
AGGATGGCCCCGATGTCCATGTAGGTGCGGTTGCCTTTCATAGTCCCCTCCTATAGGAGCGAGATGGCCGGAGGCTGCCCCTGCGCGCCTTCGGTCTTGCTTGGTCCCGTCCCCCGAAAGGGGCGACGGCGGTGGGAGGAACCAGCTCGGGCTTTCCTCTCCCTGCCTATAAGGTATCGCCCTTGGCCCGTCGCGGCAAGCGCAAAAAGGGGGGGGCGGAGCCTTGCGGCCCCGCCCCCCTTTTTGAACGCCGCCCCGGAGCCAGTCCGGAGCGGGGCGCCGCCTACTTCGCGGGCGGGTAGAGGATCGGGTAGTCCGTCGCCTTGCCCTGGGCGGCCAGGTCCTCGGGGACGAGCTTCCAGTTGCCGATGGGGGCCACGGTGACCGCGCCCTTCTGCTTCTCGAACCAGGTGAGGAGGTAGAAGCGGAGGTCCTTGGTCGTCGCGCCGTTCACGAACTTGAGTTTCTGCACGGCGGTCTTGTCGAGGCCGGCGCCGGTCGTGAGGTGGCCGCCGCCGCCCTGGCCGCGGTAGGAGTTGATCGCGACGACGTAGGTCTTCGCGGGGTCGAAGGCGGAGCCGTCGGCCATCGAGGAGATCGCGATGCGGGAGCCCGCGGGCTTGGAGATGTCGACCGTGTAGTTGATGCCGGCGGCCGAGTCGTAGTTGTAGGAGCGGGTCGCCGTCTGGTAGGCGCCGGAGCGGGCGTCGGTGATGAGCTTCCCGTCCTTGTCCTTCTGGAAGGCGATGAGGTGGTTGCCCTCGTTGGGCATCGTGTCGAACCAGGACTTGTAGGAGTACTCCAGGAAGTCCTTGATCTGCTTGCCGGTCATGTCCATCGTGTAGAGGAAGTTCTCGTACTGGTAGAGGTTGAACATGTCGCGGACGTACATCGTGCCGTCGGCGCTGCCGGGGATCGTCGCGTCGAAGGTGAGGGGCGCGGCGAAGGAGACGTCGGCCTTCTTGAGGCCCATCGCCGGGTCGGCGGAGAGCTCGAGCTGGATGCGGTGGATGAGGTCCACGAAGGCGGAGTCGCCGAACATGGAGTCGCGGGTGGTGATCTTGGCGGCGAGCTTGCCGACCGGCCTGTCGACCCAGGCCTTGACCTCGTCGGCGGCGGGCTGGAACTTGGCGGTGAAGGCGGGATCGGCGGGGACGGTCGCCATGTCGACGAGCTTGCCCTCGATCTTCTTGATCCAGCCCTTGGCCTTGGGGTCCCAGGTGAGGGAGAGGTTGACCATGGGGACCTTCCGCGCGGCGTCCAGGGCGCCGTAGATATAGACGGTCTTGCCGGAGGGGTCCTTGACCTCCATCTTCTGCTTGGTAGCGACGTTCCAGCCCTGGCCGTCCCAGCCCATATGGTCGTGGCCGACGAAGACCATGTCGAAGCCCGGCACCTGCTCGGCGACGAGCTGGCTGCCGTTCTCGTTCATGACGGTGTCCTTGGTGGCCCCGCCGTAGGAGTAGTCCACGCCGGAGTGGAAGAGGCCGATGAGGACGTCGGGCTTCTCCTTCTCCTGGATGATGGGGACCCACTTCTTCGCGGTCTCGACCATGTCGACGAACTGCATCCCGGTCCAGAACTGGGGCGGGAGCCAGTCGGCGATCTTGGGCGTGATCATGCCGAGGACGGCGATCTTGACGCCCTCGCGCTTGATGACCGTGTAGGGGGTGAAGTAGGGCGTGCCGTCTTCCTTGACGATGTTGGCGCAGACGACGGGAGACTTGATCTCCTTGTAGAGCTTGTCGTAGACGGGGTGCCCGGCCTCGATGTCGTGGTTGCCCACGGTGAGGGCGTCGTAGCCGAGGTAGTTGGCGGCCTCGGACCAGACGTGGGTCGAGCCGGTCTTCACGAAGTTCGAGTAGTAGACGGTGGGCTGGCCCTGGAGGGTGTCGCCCGCGTCCAGGAGGACGAGGTTCGAGCCCTCCTTGGCGCGCTCGGCCGCGACGAGGGTCGCGACCTGGGCCAGGGAGTTCTTCATCTCCGCGGCCTTGATGAAGTTGTAGGGGAAGATGGCCCCGTGGACGTCGGTCGTCTCGATGAAGGTGATGTTGAGCGGCGTCTCGGCGTACTTCGCGTAGGGCGAGGCGCAGCCGAGGGCGGAGAGCGCGGCGAGGACGAGGACGGCGGCGAGCGCGATCCGTCCGGCGTTGGTCTTGCGCATGGGATTCCTCCTGTTAATGACTTTCCCCGCTAGGGGGAAGATCATTCTATACCCGCATCGGGCATCTGTGAAGGAGGGGCGCGTCTTTTGGCCGGGGAGGGCGGCCCCGCGCGGCGGTCCCGCCAGCGCGGAACGGGGCAGGGGCGGCGCGGCGGCCTCCGGCCCGCGGGCGGGCCGGAAGCCGCGCGGCCGGCCGCGGGTTAGTCGCTCTCGCCCTCGTCGCCGCCGAGCTCGCGGAGGCGCTTCTCGGCCCTGCGCTTGTCGGACTCGAGGCCGAGCTCGTCGTAGCTGTCCTTGAGGTTGAACCAGGCTTCCTCGTAGTCGGCCTTCTGGGAGACTGCCTTCTCGAAGGCCAGGCGGGCGCCCTGGTAGTCGCCGCGCCGGAACTTCACGACG
>JAKQUO010000054.1 GCA_029569255.1 Acidobacteriota bacterium
TGAAGAAGTGGCTGGAAACAAGAGGGCGTCGGGTAAGACTGTTCTATCTTCCGGGCTACCGGCCGGACCTGAACCCGGACGAGTTCCTCAATCAGGACGTCAAAAGCAACGCCGTGGGCCGGCGCCGGCCTCCTGATGTCGCAACGATGGGGAAGAACGTCTCCAGCTACCTTCGCGGTCGTCAACGACGACCCCACATCGTGAGGAACTACTTCAAGCATGAGAGCGTCCGATATGCCTCTTGAATGCAATCAATTTATCGCTCCCCGTAATAACTGGTTCTCTTCCATTTTCTGTGGGTAGCCATGGGCTCTGTTGCCAGGTGCCCGAGGCGCGTGTCGGGACAAGTACCGCCCCGGTACGTGTCCCGTAGGCCTGAATGCCTGAAGGGGGACACGTACTGGGAGTACATGCCCCCATTTGCCGGCCCATCTGACCCACACAACAAGGAACCTCTTCAGGCCCCGAGTCTGACAGCATGCCTCTTCGGTCCGCCGCCTCGCCCGTGATCTACCCGAGGCGTGGACTTCGGGCGGGTCCCGTGTCAAAATGAGGCGGGTCCGCCCGCACGGGCGGAGGATCGAGGCGGCCGGATTGGACCCTGAAGCTTACGAGGCCTGGTTCGCAAGTCCGCTGGGGCGGCTCGCCGGCCGGGCGGAAAAGCGGCTGATCGCCGGGTTCATGGCGGCCGGGCCGGGCGGGCTGCTGCTCGACGGGGGCTGCGGCACCGGGCACTTCGCCGACGTCCTCGGGGCCGGGGGCGCCCGCATCGTCGGTCTGGACGGCTCCCTCGAGGCCCTCGGGTACGCCCGGGCCAAGGCCCGGATCCGGGACGTCGTCCGCGGCCGCGTCGAATGTCTCCCCTTCTTGCCCGGCGCCTTCGACCAGGTCGTCCTGCTCACGGTCCTCGAGTTCCTCGGCGACCCCCGGCCGGCCCTGGCCGAGGCGTACCGGGTCCTGAAGCCGTCGGGGCGGCTCGTCGTGGGCTGGCTCGAGCGCCGCAGCCCCTGGGGGGCGTACCGGCGGTTCCGGGGCCTGCTGGGGCATTCGTCCTGGCGGAGGACGCGTTTCTTCAGCCGGGCCGAGATCGAGGCGCTTCTGGCCCGGGCCGGGTTCGAGGGCCTCAGGACCGGGAGCGCGCTGCTCGGGTCGTTCGGGCTTGTTTCGGGGCGCAAGCCGGGCCCGGCCTGAGCCCGAGGGAAGCGGAGTCCCCGGGGGCTAGCCGGTCGCCGGGGCGGAATCCTCCCGGGAATCCCCGCTCGGGGGGATTCGGGCGGGCCGGCCGGGGCCTAATCTATCGGCTGGACAGCGCCTCATGATGCCTCTCGCGCCCTCGGAGAACGCTTAAGCCGTTCAAATGAAATACGATGCCCCGCGCTTGACACCCGGCCCGGGCGGGCTTAATATATGTGGAGAAGGGGTATCCCGGCTTTCCGGCCACTGAGGAGGATCCCGTGAGTCGTCTCATCCGCGGTTCCGCCGTCGTTCTCCTGGCCCTCGCGGGAGCGGCCGGCTTCGGCCTGGTCTCGTCCTGCAACATCACGGGCGCGGGCCCGTCGGGCGCCCTGGGCGGCCTCAACCTGCTCGTCACCGACGCGCCCACCGACGAGTGGGAGCAGGTGACCGTCGTCCTCGAGTCCGTCGCGCTCCACCGCTCCAACGGCTCGGCCTGGGAGACCGTCTGGACCGCCGACCCGGCCAACCCGGCCGCCGGCAAGATCAACCTCGTCGAGCTCAGCGAGATGGCCGAGCTGCTCGGCCAGGGCGCCAAGATCCCCGTCGGCGCCTACGACAAGATGAGGGTCACGATCGACACCGACCCGGCGACGATGACGCTCGTCCCCGACGGCGCGGCCGCGCCCATCGACCCGGCCGACATCACCGTGGTCGACCCGGGCGGCCGGGGCGAGATCGAGATCGACCTCGACCCGGCCATCGTCGTCGAGGAGGGCAAGGACGCCAACCTGATGGTCGACTTCGACCTGGCCCACCCGCTCTCCATCGTCAACATCGACGGCAAGGTCGTCATCAGCCTCAAGGTCCGCCACCGGGCCCTGCCGCGCCGCCTCCAGGACATCCAGTTCGCCCGGACGCTCGGCAAGATCACCGCCGCGGCCGCCGACCTCTCCGGCTTCACGGTCCGGACGCTCCGGGACGCCGAGATCAAGTTCGGCGTCGGCGCCGGCACGGTCTATTACGACGTCGACGCCGGGGCGGCCGGGAGCTTCAGCGGCCTGGCCGGCCTCGCCGGCTCGGGCGCCGCGCTCGTCGCCTCGAACATGAACGCCGACGGCAGCCTGTTCGCCCGCCGGGTCTGGTACTCGAAGGACATCGAGCTCCTGCCCAGGTTCACCCCCGAGGGGCTCGTCCGGAGGGTCGGCGAGACGTGGCTGAGCGTCGTCAAGAAAAGGACCGAGACGATCTCGGCCGGCTCGAACCGCCACCGCTGCGACTGGGCGGCCGAGACGGTCTTCGTCGACGAGAACACGGTCTGGACCTTCCAGGACATCGAGATGGGCCGCGGCGTGGACGTCCTCCGGCAGATCGCCCGGGGCTTCCGCGTCGAGGTGACCTACGTCAACATCGACATCTACCCGCGCGTCGCGGCCGCGGTCAACGTCCGCAGCGCCCACGCCGAGGGGCTGGTCGTCAACCCGACGGCCGAGAGCTTCGGGCTGGGCTGGTGGCGGCGCCTGCGGACGATGTTCTACAGCGACGTCGACGGCCACGCCTTCCAGTGGCGGTTCTACGGCGAGACGGCGGCGGCCTCGGCCGACCCGCGGGCCCTCGTCGAAGCCGTGGACCAGGCCCGCCAGGCCCGCCTCTGGGTCTTCGCCTGGGCCGGGCTCTATTGGGACAAGGCCGACGGCCGCTGGGAGGTCGAGAGCCTCGTCCTGGCCCCGATGCGGCTCCACGACCTGAGCCGGATCACGACCGGCTACACCGAGGCGAGCGGCGCCATCGGCGTCTCGACCTTCGACTGCTGGGACCAGACGACGCCGGCCGAGATGATCGTCAAGCTCGACAAGACAGGCGAGCTCCAGACGGTGGTCGGCGCCTTCGTCTGGAACGCGGCGACCAAGATCGTCACCTTCACCCTGCCGGTCCCGCCCGAGAGGTGGGAGGGAACGCTCACGCCGGCGGTCGGCAAGGTCAAGATCTGGGTCCGGCCGGTCCGGGAGGAGGCCGGGTGGAGCTGGCACGCCTACACGGTGCTGGCCTTCACCTTCGTCCGCTGACCGTCCGGCGCTGCGCCGCCTTTTTCAGGAAGGGGTCAAACCTTTAATTTTTTAATTTTCCTAGCGGGCCATTGCTTCTCTCAGCTGAGGCTGAGAGAAAATTAAAAAATTAAAGGTTTGACCCCTTCTTCTTGAAAAGAGGCGGGCGGGCATTTATAATTGAAGCGGAAGTCCTTATGAAAGGAGCATGGGGGCGAACTGGTCTCGACGGAGGTATTGAGACACAGGTAGCACGCCGAGGTCCCACCCACCTCGCTAAACCGGTGGAAACAAACCTAACTGCAGAACCTCTAGCAGTCGCGGCCTAAGAGAAAGGCACGCCGTTCCGGGGGCTCTCTCCCGCGGGGTCTCCGGAGCGCCGACCGGGCGGGATAGCGAACCGGTCCGGCCCTGAGGCCGGGGAGCGAAGCATCATCGGGGCTGGCGCCGCGGCGCCCTTCCCCTTCGGGCGCGGCGGGGCGAGAACAAAGAAGGGGATAAGCGTGTAGAGACCTGCTGTCGAATGCTTTCGGACGCGGGTTCGATTCCCGCCGCCTCCACCAGACCCGCAAGTGAAGAGCCGAACGCATAGGCGCGCCCTCCCGGCGGTCCTGACCCTCGCCGTCTTGGCCGTCGCCGCCGCCGGGCCCGCCCTCCGCGCCGGGCAGGCCGCCCCGGCCCCGCGCGTCCAGACCATCGTCATCGACCCCGGCCACGGCGGCCTGGAGACCGGGGCCAAGGGCGCGCTGGGGAACCTCGAGAAGGACATCACCCTGGCCATCGGCCTCAAGCTCAAGGCCCTGGTCGAGCGCAACCTCGGCCTGGCCGTATTCATGACCCGCGACCGGGACGTCGACGTCTCCAACGAGAACCGGGCCGCCATCGCCAACAACCACAAGGCCGGCCTGTTCATCAGCATCCACGCCAACGGCTCCGTCCAGCGCAAGGCGGCCGGCTCGGAGACGTTCTTCCTCAGCCTCAACGCCACCGACGAGGAGACCCGCCGCCTGGCCTATCTCGAGAACAACTCCTCCGAGCTCCAGACCCGCATCGACCCCTCGACCGAGGACGACCTGATGATGATCCTCTGGGACATGGCCCAGACGGCCTACATCAAGCAGAGCGGCCGCCTGGCCGAGCTCGTCCAGACCGAGCTCGACGCCATGCTCGGGACCCGCAACCGGGGCATCAAGCAGGCCCCGTTCAAGGTCCTGACCGGCGTCGCCTGCCCGGCCATCCTGGTCGAGGCCGCCTTCATCTCCAACCCGGACGAGGAGCGGAAGCTGGCCTCGGACGCCTTCCAGTCCCGGGTGGCCGAGGCGATCTACCGGGGCCTCGTCCGGTTCATCCGGGCGGGGGAGTGACGGCATGGCCGCGAACGACCGTCGCCGCAAGAAGAGGGCCGCGCTCTCGCGGCCGGCCCTCGTCCTCGGCGGCCTGGCCCTCGTCCTCGCCGTCCTGATCGTCGTCTTCTTCTCCGACGGGACGGAGGAGAAGGTCAAGCGCTTCATCGACGCCAACGTCCCCAAGCCGGCCGAGGCCGGCGGCGGGGCCGGCCCGGCGGCGGCCTCCAGGACCGTGACGCTCTTCTTCCTGGCCGACGCCGACGACCTCCTCCACAAGGAGGCGCGCGACATCGCCGCCGGCCCGACCGCGGCCGACGAGGCCGAGCGGGCCCTGGCCGAGCTCGTCAAGGGCTCGGAGCGGGGCCTCGTCTCGCCGCTCCCGGCCCAGACCAAGGTGCGCCAGGTCTTCATCGGCGCGGACGGCCTGGCCACGGTGGACCTCAGCCGCGAGTTCGCCGAGGGCTTCGCCTACGGCTCCACGGCGGAGCTCGCGGCGGTCTACGCCGTCGTCGATACCCTGGTCTTCAACTTCGCCCCGGTCAAGCGCGTCGTCATCCTCGTCGAGGGCGCCGAGAAAGAGACGCTCGGCGGCCACGTCGACCTGACCCGGGCCTTCCTCCCCGACTATTCCCTCGTCGCGAGATGACCGGGGGGGCGGCCGTGACCAAGCTCCCCCGGGTCGTCATCGTCGGCTTCCCCAACGTCGGCAAATCGACCCTCTTCAACCGCCTCCTCGGCCGCCGCAAGGCGCTCGTCCACGCCGACCCCGGCATGACCCGGGACAGCCTCGAGGCCGAGTGCGCGATCGGAGGCCGCCGCGTCACCCTGGTCGACACGGGCGGCCTGTTCGGCGTCGCCGACGAGCCCCTGAGCGAGCGGGTCCGGGCCAAGGCGCTCGAGGAGGCGGCCGCGGCCGACCTCGTCCTCTTCCTCCTCGACGGCAAGCGCGACGTCGCCCCGGCCGAGGAGGGGCTCTACGCCGACCTCAGGCGGGGCGGCCTGGCCCTCCTCGTCGTCGTCAACAAGGTCGATTCCCCCGTCCAGGAGGAGTCCCGGACGGCCGAGTACTACCGGCTGGGCGAGAAGGACATCCACTTCGTCTCCGCGGAGCACAAGCTCGGCATCGGCCGGCTCGAGGAAGCCGTCGCCGCGGCCCTGCCGGCCGGCCGGCCCGGCCCCGCCCCGGCCGCCGCGGGCGAACCGCCCCTGCGCATCGCCGTCGTCGGCCGGACCAACGTCGGCAAGTCCTCGCTCGTCAACCGCCTGGCCGGCGCCGAGCGGCTCATCGTCAGCGAGCTCCCGGGCACGACCCGCGACTCGACCGACATCCTCCTCGTCCGCGACGGGAAGCCCTTCCTCCTCGTGGACACGGCCGGCATCCGCCGCCTGGCCGCCGCCGAAGACGCCCGGGAGAAGGCCGCCATCGTCCGGGCCAAGGCGAATATCCGCCGGGCCGACGTCGTCTGCCTCGTCCTCGACGTCCGGGAGTTCCCGACCCGCCAGGACGCCCGCGTCGCCCAGCTGGCCCTGGAGTCGGGCCGTCCCCTGGTCCTGGCCCTCAACAAGTGGGACCTGGTCGAACGGGACAAGGCCCGGCCGGACGCCGTCCGGGAGCGGGTCTTCCGCAAGCTCGGCTTCGTCGGCTACGCCCCCCTGCTCCTCGTCTCGGCCCGGACGGGCCTGCGCGTGGTCAAGGTCCTGGACACGGCCGAGGCGGTCCACAAGGCGGCCTCGACCCGGATCGAGACCTCCCGGCTCAACGAGTTCCTGGCCCGGGCGGCCGAGGCCCACCCGCCCCGCCTGAAGAGCGGGGCCAGGGGGAAGCTCCGCTACATGACCCAGAAGGGCGTCCTGCCCCCGACGTTCGTCCTGTTCGTGGGCGGCCGCGGCCCCCTCTCGCCGGCCTACGAGAGGCATCTCGTCGAGGAGCTGAGGCGGGAGTTCGGCCTGGCCGGCACCCCGATCCGCCTGTTCGCCCGGTCGAAATGAGGCCCCGGGCCGGTTCCGCCGGGGGGGGGCTTAGTTCTTGACTTCGATCCGCCGATGGATTATAAAGTGAGTCTTGTCTTTCTCTGCGAACAGCGCTTGACAGTAAGGAGGTCAGGATGTCCCGTCAGAAGACCCCGAGGATTGTCTTCGCCGTAGCCGCGCTCGCGGTCCTGGTCGCGTTCACGGCCTGCAAGGACCTCAAGTATTCCAAGCTCGCGGCCAACTACCATTTCGACAAGGCCAACAGCCTCTTCCGGGAGAACCAGTACCGGAAGGCGATCACCGAGTACGAGGCCACGCTCAAGTTCAACCCCGACATGACCCAGGCGTACCGGTTCCTGGGCGAGAGCTACAAGCAGCTCTACAAGCCCGGCGTCACCTCCGACCTCAACAAGGAGCTCGAGGCCAAGGCCCTCGCCGCCCTGACCAAGGCCCTGGAGATCGAGCCCAACAACAAGGACATCATCTACTCGCTCGGCGACATGTACGACAAGCTGCGCGACTTCAAGAAGGCCGAGCCGCTGTACCTGCGCATCATCGAGCTCGAGCCCGAGGACATGAGCAACTACTACGTCGTGGCCGAGTTCTACAAGCGCTACGCCACGGAGGACAAGTCCATCGCCAAGAAGGCCGAGTCGATGTACCTCCGCCGCATCGAGACCGACCCCGACAACCCCCAGGGCTATTCCTACATGGCGACCTACCTCCAGGAGTCTTCGGGCGGCCCCGAGGAGCTGCTGAAGTACTACGAGCGGGCGGCCGAGTTCTGGCAGAAGAGGATCTCCCTCCAGCCGGACTCCGCCGAGGCCTGGCTGGCCCTGGGCGTCAACGAGTGGTCGCGGGCCTACCGCTTCCAGTTCCTGACGCCCCAGGAACGCGGCAAGCTGGCCCAGGGCGCCCTGCAGTCCATCAACAAGGCCATCGAGCTCGACCCCAACTATCCCGAGCCCTACGCCTGGATGGGCCCCCTGTACAAGTCGGTCCTGGCCAAGCTCGAACCCGAGAAGGAGGCCCGCTACAACGCCGAGGGCGACCGCTACCTCGAGCGGTTCCAGGAGCTCCGGAAGCGGGTCGCCGAGCGCAAGAAGCTCGAGGAAGAGCTGAAGAAGTAGCGCCGAACTGTTCATCCCGCTCCGCGACGAGAACCCGACGGCCCGACGGCCGTACGTGACCGTCCTTCTCATCGCCGCCAATGTCGCCGTCTTCGCCCTCCAGGCGGTCGGCCCCCGGGGCCTGGAGTCCTCGGTCGTCCGCTTCGGGGCCGTGCCCTACGACATCGCCCACTTCCGCGCCGCCGGCGGGGCGGGCGGCGTCCCGCCCCTCCTGACCCTGCTCACGAGCATGTTCCTCCACGGCGGCCTCTTCCACCTCCTCGGCAACATGCTCTACCTGTGGATCTTCGGCAACAACGTCGAGGACCGCCTGGGACCCTTCCGGTTCATCCTGTTCTACCTCGGGAGCGGCGTCGCCGCGGCCCTGGCCCATATCCTGGCCCAGCCGTCGTCGCGCGTGCCCATGATCGGGGCGAGCGGGGCCATCGCCGGGGTCCTCGGGGCCTACGCCGTGCTCTTCCCCCGCGCCCGGGTCAGGACCCTCGTCTTCTTCGTCGGCGTCGTCCGCGTCCCGGCGGCGCTCGTCCTCGGCCTGTGGTTCCTGCTCCAGGTCCTCAACGTGGGCATGGGGGGCGGCGTGGCCTGGTTCGCCCATATCGGCGGGTTCCTGGCCGGCATCCTCCTCATCCGCCTGGCCCTCGGGAGGGGCTTCGGGCGGGGGGGCTGGAATTCCGCGCGGGCGAGTTGACAATCTTCCCGTTTTTTAGTATTTTAGGGCGTCTTTCTATCTCTTTATTAAGGTTAGAAACCGATGAGGACGTATATTCCCAAGAAGTCTGAGATCGAGCAGAAGTGGTGGCTCATCGACGCCGAGGGCCGGGTCCTCGGCCGTCTGGCCACCGAGGTCGCCGACCTGATCCGAGGCAAGAGGAAGCCCCAGTTCACGAGCCACCTGGACACCGGGGACTTCGTCGTCGTGGTCAACGCCGAGAAGGTCAAGGTCACCGGCCGCAAGCTCGACCAGAAGAAGTACTACACCCACTCCCTCTACCCCGGCGGGCTCAAGGAGGAATCGCTCCGCGACCTGCTGGCCCGGAAGCCGGAAGAGGTCGTCCGGAAGGCCGTCTGGGGCATGGTTCCCAAGGGGAAGCTCGGCCGGGCCCTGTACAAGAAGCTCAAGGTCTACCGCGGACCCTCCCACCCCCACGAAGCCCAGAACCCCAAGGAATACAGGTTTTAGGAGGCCCGATTGAGTCTGCTCCAATACTACGGCACGGGGAAGAGGAAATCGTCCATCGCCCGCGTCTTCCTCCGCCAGGGCAAGGGCGACGTCACGCTGTTCGTCAACAAGAGGCCGCGGCCGTTCAACGATTACTTCCGGCTCGACGCCCACAAGGTCATCATCCGCCAGCCGCTCCGGCTGACCGACACCGAGGACAAGTTCGACGTCTTCCTCCGGGTCAGCGGCGGCGGGGCCAAGGGCCAGGCCGAGGCCATCCGGCTCGGCATCGCCCGGGCCCTCGTCGAGTACAACCGCGAGCTCAAGCCCGCGCTCAAGTCGGCCAGCCTGCTGACGCGCGACGCGCGGGTCAAAGAGCGGAAGAAGTACGGCCTGCTGGGCGCCCGCAAGGCCCCTCAGTACCACAAGCGCTAAAGAGGAGGCTGACGTTGGTTTCCGTTACCATGAAAGAGCTGCTGGAGGCGGGCGTCCACTTCGGGCACCAGACCAAGCGCTGGAACCCGAAGATGAAAGAGTACATCTTCGGCCAGAGGAACGGCATCTACATCGTCGACCTGCAGAAGACGATCAAGAACTTCAAGGAGGCCCTGGGCTACCTCCGCGGCGTCGCCGAGGAGGGCAAGACCGTCCTCTTCGTCGGCACCAAGAAGCAGGCCCAGGACATCGTCCGCGACTACGCCGTCAAGTGCGAGTCGGCCTACGTCAACCAGCGCTGGCTGGGCGGGCTCCTGACCAACTTCGGCACCGTCCGGACGAGCGTCGACAAGCTCAAGGAGCTCGAGGAGATGAAGGAGGACGGCCGCTGGGAGCTGCTGTCCAAGAAGGAGCAGTCCCGGCGGGAGAAGGTCTTCCGCAAGCTCCAGAAGAACCTGGGCGGGCTGAAGGCCCTGGCCGGGCTGCCGGGGGCGCTCTTCATCATCGACTCCTCGAAGGAGACGATCGCCATCGCCGAGGCCCGGAAGATGGGCGTCCCCATCGTGGCCGTCGTCGACACCAACGGCGACCCCGAGGTCGTCACCTACCCCATCCCCGGCAACGACGACGCGGTCCGGGCCATCGAGCTGTTCACCTCGAAGGCGGCCGAGTCCATCATCGAAGGCAAGAAGAACCGCATCAGCAAGGAGCTGCTCGAGGAGAAGGCGGCCGAGGCGGAGCCGGCCCCCGGGGAGGCCCCGGAGGGCGTCGTCCCGGGGGACAACTGAGACCGGCGGGCGGCGCCGGGACGGACGCGACGGGAAAGAACGGAAAGAGGGCACCATGGAGATCACCGCGGACAAGGTCAAAGAGCTGCGCGAGCGGACAGGCATCGGCATGATGGAGTGCAAGAGCGCCCTGGCCGAGTGCGCCGGCGACATGGACAAGGCCGTCGAGGTCCTGCGCAAGCGCGGGTACGCCCGGGCCGAGGCCAAGTCCGGCCGGGCCGCCAAGGAGGGCCTGGTCGGCTCCTACATCCACATGAACGGGCGCATCGGCGTCCTCGTCGAGGTCAACTGCGAGTCCGACTTCGTGGCCCGGAACGCCGAGTTCCAGGAGCTGGTCAAGGAGCTGGCCATGCAGATCGCGGCGGCCAAGCCGAAGTGGGTCGCCTCGACCGACGTCCCCGAGGACGTCGTGGCCAAGGAGAAGGAGATCGTCAAGGCCCAGCTCGGCGACATGAAGAAGCCGCCGGAGATCCTGGAGAGGATCGTCACGGGCAAGATGGGCAAGTTCTTCGAGGAGGTCTGCCTCCTCGACCAGCCCTACATCCGCGACGACAAGGTCAGGGTCCGCGACCTGGTGACCAAGCTCGTGGCCAAGATGGGCGAGAACATCAAGGTCGGACGGTTCGCGCGCTTCGAGATCGGCCAGGATTGAAGTCCCCGGCCCGGCCGGTGTAGAATGCGGGTGGAGGCGGCCATGCCCAAACCGGCCTACAAGCGGGTCCTGCTCAAGCTCTCGGGCGAGTCCTTCCTCGGCGACATCTCCCACGGCATCGACTTCCGGCGGGCCCTGTCCATCGCCCGCGAGATCAAGATGGCCCACGACCTGGGCGTCGACATCGCCGTCATGATCGGCGGCGGCAACCTGTTCCGGGGGGCCAAGGGCATCAGGGACGGCATCGACCAGGGCTCGGCCGACCAGATGGGCATGATGGCCACGGTCATCAACGGCATCGCCCTCCAGGCCGCCCTCGAGAAGGCCGGGGCCGACACCCGGCACGTCACGGCCATCGAGATCAGGTCGGTGGCCGAGCCGTTCATCCGCCGGCGGGTCATCCGCCACATGGAGAAGGGGCGGATCATCGTCTTCTCGGCCGGCATCGGCTGCCCCTACTTCACGACCGACACGGCCGCGGCCCAGCGGGCCCTGGAGATCGGGGCCGACATCATCTTCAAGGCGACCAAGGTCGACGGCGTCTACTCGGCCGACCCGGTCAAGGACAAGACGGCCAGGAAGTTCGCGACCATCCGCTACATCGACGTCATCAGGAAGAACCTCAAGGTCATGGACGCCACGGCCATCTCGCTCTGCGCCGACAACGGCCTGCCCATCCTGGTCTTCGCCCTGGGCAAGGGCGGCAATATCCTCAAGGCCGTCCTGGGCGAGGCCATCGGCACCCGCGTCTGCTGACGGCCGGCCGGCCGCCTTGACAGGCCGGGAGGCCTTGGTCTACTATCCCCCGAGCCCGGCTCCCGGGCCCGCCGGCCCCGGGGAACCCCGCGTCTGGAGAGAGGCGATGGTCAAAGACGTTCTCAACGACACGGCCAGGAAGATGAAGGCCTCGGCCGACCATTTCCGCAAGGACATCGGCATGCTCCGGACGGGACGGGCCAACATCGCCATCTTCGAGGAGATCAAGGTCAATTACTACGGCGTCCCCACGCCGGTCAACCAGGTCGCCACCGTCAAGGTGCCCGAGCCGACCCTCATCGTCGTCCAGCCCTACGACCCCTCCATGCTCGAGCCGCTCGACAAGGCCATCCGGGGCGCCGACTTCGGCCTGAACCCCCTCAACGACGGCAAGCTCCTCCGCGTCCCCATCCCGCCGCTCGACGAGGAGCGCCGCCGCGAGATCGCCAAGAAGATCGGCCGGATGCTCGAGGAGGAGAAGACCGCCCTGCGCAACATGCGCCGCGAGGCCAAGGAGTTCATCGAGGAGCTGGAGAAGGAGAAGGACATCACCGAGGACGAGAAGTTCTCCGGGCTCGAGCAGCTCCAGAAGCTCCTCGACGAGACGATCGCCAGGATCGAAGAGGTGGCCGCCGCCAAGGAGAAAGAGATCCTCGAACGATAGCCCGCCTTCCGCCGGACCGGCTCAGCAGGCCGCCGGCGGCGTCTTGGCGAACCAGTTCTCGCGCGACCCGAACTTCGTCCGGATGGCGATGCCCCAGCCGACCGTGTTCATGGCCAGCCCGAAGAGGAAGCCGAGCACCGGGACGAACGTGGCCAGGCTGTAGACCAGGAGTCCGGCCACCGCCGCGGCCATCGCGCCGGCGCGCCTCGAGCCCAGGGCCTGGAGCAGGCTCTGGCCGAGGAAGGTGAAGACAGCCAGCCGCCCGAAGACCTTGACCAGGAACCCGGCGACGCCCAGGGCCAGGGCGATCGGGATGCCGATGAGGACGAAGCTCAGCAGGGCGGCGAAGAGGACCAGCATGGTGAAGGCCAGGATGGCCACCAGGCCCGTCCCCAGGGCCGGCCAGAAGGACCTGCGGAGCTCGCCGGCGGCGAAGGCGAGCGGCTTCGGGAACAGGGCCGCCCCGGCGACGGCGGCGATGAGCCAGAGGAAGGCGAGGGCCAGCTTGACGGCCACGATGACGGGGATGAGCCGGACGGAGAAGATCCAGTCGAAGAGGTCGCCGCCCCTGAACAGCTTGTCCCCGAGCTCGCGGGTCTGGAAGTAGATCGTGTCGCCGGCGATGGAGCAGCCGGGCTCCTTCTCCAGGGTCCCGCCGAGCGCCGCCAGGTCCTCGCCGATCCTGGCCGTCCCCTTGACGACGACGTGGGAGCCGATGCCGACGACCGACTGGCCGACCTCGCCGCTGACCGTGATCGAGCCGCCGATGACGAAGACGTCCTCGCGGACCGTCCCCTCGACGATGACGTGCCCGCCGAGGCTGAAGACCTTGTCCTGGGTCTCGCCGGGAGCGACGCGGATGTCCCGGCCGGAGCCGACCTCGGCCCGGGCCGGGGCGGGGAGAGCCAGGGGGGCCGCGGCCAGGAGAGCGAGGAGCGCGAACGTCAGGCTTTTCTTCGTCATGACCTTTCTCCCGCGGAGAGGAGTCTCTTGGCGCCGCAGAACGCGAGCAGGACGGCGCCCCCGGCCAGCACGACGACCAGGGCCACGCCCGGGGGGCCGGCGGCCCGGACGAAGGCGCCGGCGCCGGCGACGACGGCCGCCGCGGCGTCCGCCGCGACGTCGAGGAGGAGGGCGGAGACCTTGAAGGCCTTGGCCAGGAACGGCAGGAAACGGGCGGACGCGGCGCCGCAGACCCGGTCGATCGAGGCCAGGACCTCGGCGAGCGTCGCCCCGGTGAAGGCGTAGAAGCCGAAGAGGCCGATGACGAGGGCGGCGACGGCCGCGGCCAGCGGGGCCAGCCAGCCCGGCCGGACCGTCTCGGGCTCCGGCAGGGCGGCCATGACCGACCGGGCGAAGCCCGCCGGGACCTCGAACGGCGGGAGACCGGTGAAGGCCTCGTGGAGAAGGCGCCTCTCGGCCAGGGCCTCGCGGCACGCCGCGCAGACCTCGAGGTGCTCCTCGAGCTTGGCGGCCTCGTAGGGACCGAGCTCGCCCTCGAGGTAGAGGTAAAGGTCCTCGGGGCGGAAACAGGGCGTCATGGCCCGCCCATCCTCTTGCGCAGCAGCTCCTTGGCCTGGAAGACCCGGTTCTTGACCGTGCCGACGGGCAGGCCCTTGATGTCCGCGATCTCCTCGTAGGAGAACTCGTTGACATGGCGGAGGACGAAGAGCTCGCGCAGGGCCGCGGGCACGGTCTCGAGGGCCCGCTCGATCTTCTCCCGGACCTCGGCCAGCTCGAACCGGCGGACGACCGAGGGGCCGGGGTCGGGGACCTGGGGCAGGAGCGAGTCGTCCTCGTGGTCGACGGGCTGGTCGAGCGACACGGTCGGCACCTTCTTCTTCCGCCAGTGGTCGATGAGGTGGTTCGAAGCGATCTTGAACAGCCAGGTGCTGAACTTGAAGGCCGGGCGGTAGGACCGGAGCGAGCAGTAGACCTTGAGGAAGACCTCCTGGGCGAAGTCGAGGGCCGTCTCGCGCTCCCCGGTCATGCGGCCGAGGTAGCTCGTGAGCGGCTGCTCGTATTTTCGGACGATCATTTCGAACGCCCTGCGGTCTCCTTCGAGGGCCCGGGCGACAAGCCGGCGGTCGTCCGTCGTCGAGAGAGAAGACTGCCCTCGGGTGTTCATACGGAACCCGGTCCTAAAGGTTTTGCCCCCCGTCCCTGATGACGGTTGCGGTGTCGTCGATGACCTCGGTGCCCGGCGGGACCTTGAGGGTGAAGGCGCCGGCCGGCAGACGGACGCCGGTCCGGACCCGGCTGAAGATGAATTCCCGCTTGGCCCCGGCCCACTCGAGGAAGACGACCCGGCGCGGGAGCCAGGTCGTCTCGTCGATCTCGAGCAGGATATGGGAGAAGTCCCCTTCGGTCCGGGGGGTCAGCTTGACCTGGCGGACCCGGGCCGCGTCGGTGGGGAAGGGGTTGGACTCGACGGCGTAGGCCTCGGCGAAGGACATCGTCCCGAGGAAGATGCCGAAAATGTCGGACTTCAGGGCCTCCTCCGCGACGGGGCTGCGGGTGAGCTGTTTCTCCTCGGGGAGATAGGACTCGAGGACCCCCTCCTTGTAGATGAAGACCTTGGGCTGGGGCGACCTGTACTCCCAGCGCATGCGGTCGGGCTTCTCGAAGAGGAGCTCGCCCTTCTCGCGGAGGGGCTCGGACACCGACATCGAGTAGTGGAGCTGCTCGAAATCGGCCCTCAGCGTCGGCGCGGCCTTGAGGGCCCTCTCGAGGTTGGCCGTCGCCTCTTCGGGCGGGACGGCCGTTGTCTGCGCGCTCAGGGCGCAGGCCGACAGGGCGAGGGCCGCGGCCGCCGCGGGCAAGCGCTTCATGCCGCGCATTATAGCACGGGGACGCGCGCCCGGGGTACATGTCCCGGGAATTGGTGTATACTCCGCGCGTGAAAACGGCCTTCCTCGTCTCCGTCCTGGCCTACGCGGCCGTCATCGGGGCCGCCGGCCTCCGCCCCGCCCGCTTCAAAGGCGGCCTCGACGCCTTCTTCCTGGCCTCCCGGGCCCTCGGCCCGGCCCGGGTGGCCTTCTCCCTCTGCGCCTCCTGGATCGGAGCGGCCTCGCTGCTCGTCTCGACCGACGAGGCCTCGCGCGACGGACTGAGCGCGGTCTGGATCGTCGGCGTCCCGGCCGTCGTCACGCTCCTCGTCCTGGCCGCCCTGGTCCGGCCCGTCCGCGCCTCGGCCGGCCTGACCCTGTCGGAGCTCATGCGCAGCCGCTACGGCCGGGCCGCCGGGACGGCGACGACCGTCCTCGTCGTCTGGTACATGGCCGTTCTGGCCGCCTCGCAGCTCATCGCGGCCGGGCCCTTCCTCGACGCCTTCCTCGGCCTCGGCCCGGTCCCCGGCATGGCCGCGGCGGCGGCCCTGGTCATGGCCTATTCCGCGGCCGGCGGACTTCAGGCGGTGGCCCGCACGCACGTCGTCCAGTTCGCCCTGCTCGTCGCCGGCGTCGCCGGCATGGCCGCCTTCCTCGCGGGGCGCGTCCCGTGGAGCGCCGTCGAGGCCGCCGCGGCCGGGCTCGGCAAGGCCTCCTATTTCGATGTCCTGGCCGGCGGCGGACGCGGCCTTCTCATCGCCGCGTCGTTCGTCCTGGCCTGGGCGGTCTCGCCCATCGCCTGGCAGAGGATGCAGGCCGCCCGGAGCGAGGCCGCCGCCCGCCTCGGCGCCGTTCTGGCCGCCTTCCTTCTCGGCCTCTTCTACGCGGGCATCGTCGCCGTCGGGATGCTCTTCCTGCCGTTCTTCGGCGGCGGCGCGGCCGGCGTCCCCCTGGTCACGCGGTTCGCCGCCTCGGGCGCCGGGCCGTTCCTCGGCGGCCTGGTGTTCGTGACCGTCCTGGCGGCCATCCTGTCGACGGCCGACGCGGCCCTCAACGCCGGGGCCTTCACGCTGACCAAGGATCTTCTCGGGCGGCGGCCCGGACGGCCCGGCGCCGGCGCTCCCGGGCCCGGCCCGCTGCGCCTGGCCCGGGTCTCCAGCCTGGCCCTGGCGGCGGCGGCGCTTGTCATCGCCGCCCGCCTCGGCGACATCCTGAAGACCCTGGGCCTGGCTTCGGCGATCATGGCCGAGGGCCTGCTCGTGCCCGGCCTGGCCGCGCTCTTCCTCAGGCGGCGGGCCCCCCTGGCCGGTCTGCTGTCGCTCCTGCTCGGCGGCGGCCACGCGCTCGCCGGCTTCCTGGCCGAGTCGGGCCTCGCTCCCGTCACCCTTCCGCCCTGGCCGCGGTCCCTGCCGCTCGGCGTCGGCCTGGGCGCCGCGGGCTTCCTGGCCGGCCTGCTGGCCGGGCGGGTCCGGGGCCGCCGGCGCCCGCCGGCCGCCGCCGGCTCTTGACATTCCCGGCCGAATGGGGAAAGGTAGAGGGCACGGAGGGAAACATGAAGAAGATCCTGTTCGCCATCGCCGTCGCCGCGCTGCTGGCCCTGCCGGCCCTGGCCCAGACCGCGGCCGAGCACATCCAGGCCGGCGACGCGGCCTACGCCGCCTTCGACGACGCCAAGGCCCTCGAACACTATCAGGAGGCCCTGAAGCTCGAGCCCGGCAACTACGAGGCGCTCTGGAAGACCTCTCGGGCCCTGGTCGACGTCGCCGACGTCATCCCGGCGACCGACAAGGACGTCAAGGAGCGCCAGAAGAAGATGTACACCGAGGCCACGGCCATCGCCCGCCGGGCCGTCGCGGCCAATCCCAACGACACCTGGGGGCATTTCCAGGTCGCCGCCGCCAACGGCAAGCGGCTGCTCCTGCTGGGCAAGAAAGAGCAGATCGAGGCCTCCAAGGACGTCAAGGCCGAGATCGACAAGGCCCTCGAGCTCGATCCGAACAACCACCTCGCCTGGCACGCCCTGGGCCGCTGGCACCGGCGCATGGACGAGATCGGCGGGGCCAAGCGCTTTTTCGGCGGCATCATCTACGGCTCCATCCCCAAGGGGTCCTTCGCCGAGTCGGAGAAGGCCCTGCGCAAGGCCATCGAGCTCGAGCCCGGGTACGTCGTCCACTACCTCGAGCTCGGCCGGACCTTGGAGGCCCTCAAGAGGTACGACGAGGCGGCCGAGGCCTTCCAGAAGTGCATCGACCTGCCCAAGTCGATCGGCAAGGACGATGTCGTGAAGGAAGAGGCCCGGGCGGAACTGGCCGCGCTCAAGGCCAGGAAGAAATAGGCCCGGCGGCTATTCGGAGAAGACCTGGGCGGTGAAGACCTCGATCTTCGCCCCCTTCTTCCACTCGCCGGCCGGCAGGCCGGCCTTGAGACAGCCGTGGTCGAGGTAGGTCTCCCGGTCCCAGCGGTGTTCGACCGGCACCTGGGGCAGGAGCAGGCCGCGGCGAAAGCCCTTCGAGACGATGATGCCGTGGCGGCCGACCCTGACCTCGGCCGGGTCGGCGGCCGGCTCGGGCAGGCCCAGGACCGATATCTCGATTTTCAGCCTCTCGAGCTCGTCCGGCCGGAGCGGCGCGAACCGGGTATCCCGGGCGGCGGCGGCCAGGGCCATCTCGACGATCGTCTCGTCGAGCGGCTTGACCGGCGTCGGGTAGCCGACGCAGCCGCGCAGCTCGCCGTCCACGGTCAGGGTCACGAACGCCCCCCGGCGCTCCTTCAGCGGCCCCGAGCGGACGGGCGGCCGGAGCTCGCCGCCCGTCGCGAAATAGTGTTCGAGGGCCCGGCGGGCCAGCGTCAGGCAGGCGCGTTCCTCTTCGGGCGTCAGCGGTTCACCCACCGGCCTTCTCCTTCGCCGCCGGGGCCGTCCCGACCGGGGCGAGAAAGAACCGCCGTTCGAACTCGACGGCGGCGGGGCGCGTGACGGGGGCCTCGGCCGTCCCGGCCAGCTCGAGGACGAGCTTGCCGAACCAGGCCGGCCCGAGGACGGCCCGGCGGAACGCCGCCCCCGGCCGGACCGCGACCAGGCCGACCGTCCGCCCGGGCCAGACGGCGTCCAGCCGCTCGAGCAGGGCGTCGTCCGGAACGGTCCCCGGCCGTCCGGCCGGCACGACCTTCTCGACGATGATCCGGCGCCCCCTCACGTGCCCGACCAGCGTCCCCCACGTCCCCGGCTTCGGCCGGAAGGCCCGCAGGGCCTCCAGCTCCCGCCTCGCCTCCGGCGTGATCAGCGCGTCCACGTGCCGGATTATAGCATGGAACACGGGGACACGTACCGGGGCGGTACATGTCCCCATTCTGCGCGGGCCCAAGAAGGACGGCGGGAGATGGGGCCGAGGGGTGTCCTCGGAGCGAGCATAAAGCGGCTCCCCGGGTCCCTCCGCCCGACGGCGGTTGACTCGAGGGGCCGTTGGCATTAAGATGGCCGCGGGGCCCGTCATGAAGCACGAGCTGGTGGTCGTCGGCGCGCTCGAAACCAACTGCTACCTCGTCTATTGCGAGGAGACCCGCGACTGCGCCGTCATCGACCCCGGCGCCGATCCGGAGAAGATCGTCTCGGCCATCGCCGGCCTGGAGCTCCGGCCGGTCGCCGTCCTCAACACCCACGGCCACGTCGACCACATCGGGGCCAACGCCGACATCGTCGGGAAGTACGGCGTCCCGCTCGCCCTTCACGCCGCCGACGCGGGCCTGCTCCGGGTGTCGGACTTCATCGAGCTCAGCCTGCTCCTCGGGGCCAAGGACTCGCCGCCGCCGGCCCGCCTGCTCGCCGAGGGCGACGAGGTCGCCGTCGGCCGCAAGTCCCTCCGCGTCATCCACATCCCGGGGCACACGCCCGGGAGCGTCGGCTTCGTCCACGGCGGCGTCCTGTTCTCCGGCGACACTCTCTTCTGCGGCGGCGTCGGCCGGACGGACCTGCCCGGCGGCTCCTGGAAGGACCTCGAGCGGTCGATCCGGGACCGCATCCTCAGCCTGCCCGAAGAGACGCTCGTCCTGCCCGGCCACGGCCCGCACACGACCGTCGGGCAGGAGCGGGCCTCCAACCCCTTCCTGACATGAAGCCGTCCGCCTCGTCCGGCGAGGCGGCCCTCCGCCTCTACCTCGAGTATCTGGCCGTCGAGAAGGGCCTGGCCCGGAACTCCGTAGCCGCCTACGGGCGCGACCTCGGCAAGCTCGTCGCCTTCCTCCGGGCCGGCCGGGTCCCGCTGGCCCGCGTCACCGAGGAGACCCTGGCCCTGTTCATCCGCCGCGAGAGCGCGGGCGGCCTGTCGGCCCGGTCGCTGGCCCGGCTCGTCTCGGCCCTGCGCTCCTTCTTCCGGTTCGCCGTCCTCAGCGGCTTCGTCCCGAAGGACCCGTCGTCGCGGCTGGCGACGCCCTCGACCTGGCTCGCCCTGCCCAAGTTCCTGACCGTCGGGGAGGTCGAGGAGCTGCTCCGGGCGCCCGACCCGGACCGGCCGAACGGCGTCCGGGACCGGGCCATGCTCGAGGTCCTCTACGGCTCGGGCCTCCGGGTCTCGGAGCTGGCCTCGCTCCGGCGGGCCGAGGTCAACCGGGGCGAGGGCTTTCTCGTCTGCCGCGGCAAGGGCGGCAAGGAACGGATCGTTCCCCTCGGCCGCCAGGCCGGCGAGGCGATCGGGCGCTATCTCGCCGAGGTCCGGCCGCGGCTCGATCCGGACGGGGCGCGGGAGGAGCTCTTCCTGTCGCGCCTGGGCCGGCCCTTCACCCGCCAGGGCCTCTGGAAGCTCCTCCGCAAGCACGCCGCCGCGGCCGGGCTCGCGCCGGCCCGGATCACGCCGCACGTGCTCCGGCACTCGTTCGCCACCCATCTCCTGGAGCGGGGGGCGGACCTCCGCTCGGTCCAGCTCATGCTCGGCCACAGCCGGATCACGACGACCCAGATCTACACGCACGTGAGCCGGGAGAGGCTGCGCCGGGTCTACGACAGGTTCCACCCGCGGGCCTGAGCTTCGCGCCGCGGCGCTTCAGCCGCGGACCAGCGAGACGGCGACGTCGGCCGTGTGGCTTTGCGAGACGACCCAGGCCCCCGAGGCCCCGATGACGCGCTCCTCCCGGCCCCACGACCAGGCGAAGGTCCGCTCGGGCCGGCGCCGCCCGAGGTCCGAGGCCGGAAGGGCGACGCGGTTCGAGCCTCCGGACACGGCGCCGTCGTAGGCCGGGCTTCCCGGCGAGCGCGGCAGCTCCAGGCGGAACGCGGCCGGGTGCTCGTGGAGGGGCAAATCCAGCGTCCCGAAGTCGAAGTCGAGGACGATCTCCCGCTTCTCCCGGAGGACGTAGTTCAGCCGCAGGGCCGGAGCGGCGTCCTTCCCGGCTTCGCGCGCGCCCGCCGTCCCGCCCCGGCCGGCCCGCTCCCGGAGATGCCAGTCGAGGGCCTCCGTCCGCAGGTGGACGAGCACGAAATCCCCGTCGTCGGGGTCCAGCCGGCCCACGAAGCGGGCCCGGCAGGCGTATTCGCCGAAGACGCGCGGGCCGGCGCCCTCGAGGGAGTAACGGCCCTGGACCGAGACCGTCAGGCGGACCTCCCACCCGGCGGCATCCCGGGGGAGGCCCGGCCGGGCCGGCCCGGGGCCGAGGGCCGCCAGGAGCAGCCCCGCCCCCAGGCGGGCCGCGAGGCGCCCCGGGAAACCTTTGTCCGGCCGTTTCCGTATCATAGGGGACGGCCCATTCTACCTCGGCCGGCCGCTCTTGACAAACGGCCCCCGCAGGCGTAGCATGGCTGAACTGTAAGGTTCAAGAAATAAACCATAGAGTTCATTTCATAAACTCGAAGGTTCAATCCCATGAAAAAGACCGACGTCCGCCGTGAACGCGAGCTCCGGCGCCGGGAAGGCTACCGGGGGCACATCCTCCAGGCCGCGAAGCGGGTCATCCTCCGCACGGGCTACAGCGCCCTGACCATGGACGACGTCGCCCGCGAGGCCCGTCTGTCCAAGGCGACGGTCTACAAGTACGTGGCCGGCAAGGGCGCGCTGCTCCTGGAGATCCTGGGCCATTCGTTCGACCACCTGCGCGAGCGGCTCGGCCTGCTCGTCGAGGCCGTCCTGCGGAGCGGCGAGGACATGTCGCATTTCAACCGCGTCCTGGGGATGGACAAGGCCATACTCAAGCTCATGCGCGTCTTCGTCACGGCCCCGGGCAGGGCGGGCGCGGCCACGCCGGCGGACCGGAAGCTGCTGGCCATGGTCAAGCACAAGCGGCAGGAGATGATCGAGGTCGGGGCCCGCGTCCTCGAAGCGGGGATCGCCTCCGGCGAATTCCGGAGCATGGACCCCCGCCAGGCCGCGACCTTCGTCGAGGCCGCGCTCCAGGGCTACATGCACATGCGGGTCTGGCAGAGCGGGACGCCCCTCTCCCCGACGGCGGCCGAAGGCCTGACCCGGTTCATCATCGAAGGGATCCGGAACCCCGATCTATCCGGCAAGGAGGCCTGACATGAGAAAGCCAGCCGTCGCGCTGTCCGCCCTGGCGCTCGCCCTCGTCGGGCCGGGCGTCCTGGCCGCCCGGGAAGCCAAGGCCGCGGTCGTCCTGACGGTCGACGACGCCATCGCCCTGGCCCTGCGTCAGAACCCGTTCCACCTGGCTTCCCAGGAGAAGATCGCCCAGGCCCGGGCCGGCGTCCGCCAGGCCGCCGCCGGGTTCCTGCCGACGCTCAACGCCTCCGGCAGCAGCACGCTCGACGAGAAGCTGTTCGTCCTGGAGTTCCCCTCCATGGTCCCCGGCGAGCCGCCGGTGCGGATGTCCATCGACTTCACCAAGGACTACCAGATGGGCTTCTCCTTCGGCCTGCCGCTCTACGCGGGCGGCCGGCTCGCGGCCGGCTACCGGATGGCCGCCTCCGGGCTCAAGGCCAGCCGGGAATCGGTCCGCCTGTCCGAGCAGGAGACCGTTCTCGAGGCCAAGCGGGCCTTCTACGGCTACCTCTTGGCCCGGGAGTTCTCCGCGGTCGCGGACGAGGGCCTCCGGCTGGCCGAGGACTTCACGAGGAACGTCAAGAACCTCTACGAGGTCGGCATGGCCTCGAAGTTCGACCTGCTCCGCTCGGAGGTCCAGGCGGCCAATCTCCGGCCCCAGGCCATCCGGGCCCGGAACAGCGTCGAAGTGGCCGCGCTCGGCCTCAAGACCGTCTGCGGCCTCGACCTCGATGCGCCGATCGAGGTCCGGGGCGAGCTCGCCGCGCCGCCCCTCGGCGCCGAGGCCCGCGACATCGTCGCCGAGGCCCTGGCCCGGCGGCCGGAGCTCCGCCAGCTCGACTACAGGCGGGCCATGGCCGGGGAATCGCTCAAGATCGCCCGCGGCGCGGTCCTCCCGACCCTGGCCGTCGGCGGCGTGTACAACGTCTGGGGCGACGCCCTCAGGCTCCGCCGGGGCGTCTGGCAGAACTACTACACGGTCAACCTGTCCCTGAGCCTGCCCATCTTCAATGGGTTCGACGCCGAGGCCCGGATCGGCCAGGCCAAGGCCGCGCTCCGCGAGCTCGAATGGACGCGCAAGGGCCTGTCGGAGGCCATCGCCCTCGAGGTCCGCCAGGCCGCCCTCAACCTCAACCAGGCCCGGGAAACCCTGCTGTCCCAGGAGATGAATGTCGAACAGGCCCGCGAGGCCGTCCGCATCGCGGAGCTGAACTACGCCGAGGGCCTGGCCACGAACCTGGACGTCTCCACGGCCCAGGTCGCCCTGAGCCAGGCCCGGACGAACCATTCCCAAGCGCTCTATGACTGCGTCATGTCGCAGGCCCAGCTCGAAAAGGCCGTCGGCCGGGGCCGGACGGAGAGCCGCTCGAACGAACGGAGGAACCCATGAACACGCCGACCACCGCCAAGAGGATCGCCCTCATCGCTCTCGCCGCGGCCGCCGCCGCGGCCGTCGCCGCCTGCAAGAAGCCGGCCGCCGAGGCCGGCCCGGAGGCCCAGGCCTTCGGGGCCGCGCCGGTCAAGGTCTTCAGGGCCGCCCGCGAGCGGATCACCGAGAAGCTCACCTACACCGGGACGCTCGAGGCCCTGACCAAGATCAACATCACGCCCGAGGTGGGCGGCAAGATCGCCCGCATCCACGTCGAGGCCGGCGACCGGGTGGCCAAGGGCCAGCTCCTGGCCGAGCTCGAGAACGAGGCGATCCGCCTCCAGCTCCAACAAGCCCAGGCCGGCGTCGCCGTGGCCGAGGCCAGTTGCGCCGACGCCCGGCGCAACAAGGAGCGGATGGACCGGCTGGCCAAGGAGAGCGCCGTCTCCGAGCAGCAGCACGAGAAGATCCAGCTGGCCTTCGCCGCCGCCGCCGCCCAGCTCGAGCAGGCCCGGGCCGCCCTCAACCTGGCCCAGTACGCCCTGGACGTCTCGCTCATGAAGGCCCCCTTCGCCGGCGTCGTCGCCTCCAAGAACGCCGAGGTCGGCGACGTCATCAACCCGATGATGGGCGGCTTCGGCGGGGGGGCCGGCGGCGTCCTGACCCTCATGGACTACTCCACGATCAAGCTGGTCGTGGCCGTCTCGTCCCAGGACATCGGCCGCATCCGCAAGGGCCAGGAGGCCGCGCTGCGGGTCGGCACCCTGCCGGAGCGCGAGTTCCGCGGCGCCGTCCGGGCCGTCAACCTGACCGCCGACCCCCAGACCAAGAAGTTCGGCGTCGAGGTCCACGTCGCCAACCCCGACGCGGCCCTGAGGCCGGGCACCTTCGGCGACCTCGCCTTCGAGGTCGAGTCCCGCGAGAACGCCCTGGCCGTGCCCCAGTCGGCCGTCCTCGAGAACGCCTACGTCTTCGTCGTCGAGGGCGGCAAGGCCGTCCGGAAGGACGTCAAGCTCGGCCTCGAGAACACGAGGATGGTCGAGGTCCTGTCCGGCCTGGCCGACGGCGAAGCGGTCGTCGTCGAGGGCAACTACGGGCTCGAAGAGGGCGCGCCGGTCCAGGTCCTCGAGGAGGTCAAGAAGTGAGGCTCCCCGAATTCTCGGTCAACAAAAAAGTCACGGCGTCCATGATGGCGGCCATCCTGGTCGTCCTGGGCGTCATCTCCTTCTCCCGGCTGGGGCTCGATTTCTTCCCCGACCTGGAGTTCCCGACCGTCTCGGTCATCACGACCTATTCGGGGGCCTCTTCCGAGGACATCGAGAACGTCCTGACCAGGCCGCTGGAGCAGGTCGTCAGCTCGGTCAACCGGGTCAAGAAGGTCACCTCCCAGACCTCCGAGGGCGTCTCGGTCATCAGCGTCGAGTTCGAGTGGGGCACCAACCTCGACTTCGCCGCCCAGGACATCCGCGACCAGATCGGACTCTACAAGCAGTATTTGCCCGAGGAGGCCAACGACCCGCTGGTCATGAAGTTCAGCTTCAGCCAGTTCCCGGTCATCTTCTACGGCGTCACCAGCGACCTGCCGCCCATGCGGCTCAAGACGATCATGGAGGACGAGATCGCTCCGCGCCTGGAGCGCATCGACGGCGTGGCCTCGGCCCGCGTGTTCTCCATGGACGAGCGCGAGATCCTGGTCGACATCGACCGGGCCGCCCTGGAGGCCCGGGGCCTGACTCTCGACCAGCTCCGGTTGGCCCTGGGGGCCGAGAACCTCAATCTGCCGGCCGGCAACCTCGTCGAGCGGCATTCGGAGGTCCTGGTCCGCACCATGGGCGAATTCGAGAACCTCGGCGACATCCGCCGCACCGTCGTCGGCATGACCGCGGCCGGCGAGCCCGTCTATGTGGCCGACGTGGCCGAGGTCAAGGACACGCTCAGGGACGTCCGCTACAAGGCCCGCATCCAGGGCCAGAACGGCGTCTACCTCATGGTCAGCAAGCGTTCCGGCGCCAACACCCAGATCGCCAGCTCGGCCGTGAAGAAGGAGATCGCCTCCCTCAAGGGCACCGTGCCCGGCAACCCCGTCTTCCACGTGGCCATGGACCAGGGCGACATGATCGAGCAGGTGACCGCCAACACCGTCACCAACGCCTGGCAGGGCGGCCTGCTGGCCATCCTGCTCATCTTCCTGTTCCTGCGCAACTGGCGGCCGACCTTCGTCATCAGCCTGGCCATCCCCCTGTCCATCATCACCACCTTCATCGCCCTCTACGCCGCCGGCTACACCCTCAACCTGTTGACCCTGGGCGGCTTGGCTCTCGGCATCGGCATGCTCGTCGACAACGCCATCGTCGTCATCGAGAACGTCTACCGGCACCTGGAGGAAGGCCAATCGGCCGACCAGGCGTCCAAGGAGGGCGCCGCCGAGGTCGGCATGGCCATCACGGCCTCGACCCTGACCACGATCGCCGTCTTCTTCCCCATGATCTTCGCCTCGGGCATCACCGGCAAGCTGACCCAGGCCCTGGGCCTGTCCATCGCCTTCTCCCTGCTGGCTTCGCTTTTCGTGGCCCTGACGGTCGTGCCCCTGTCCACGTCCCTGCTGTTCCGGTCGAAAAAGAGCCTCCAGGCCATCGTCAAGGCCCCCGAGGAGAGGCAGTTCGCCAAGGCCAAGGCCTGGTACCGGAAGAGGCTCGACTGGGCCCTCCACCATCGGCGGGTGGTCCTGCTCGGGGCCCTCGGGGCCTTCGCCCTGTCCATGGCCGTCGCGCCTTTCCTGCCGAGGGAATTCATCCCGGCCCAGGACCGGAACATGATCATGCTCAAGGTCCGCATGCCGGTTGGCACGGCCCTCGAGGAGACCGACCGGGTCGTCGGCCTGGTCGAGAACATCATGGCCAAAATGCCGGAGATCACCATGATCTCGGCCCAGTCCGGGTCCCAGGCCGAACAGGACGCCAGCGACGCCGCTTCGACGTTCTCCAACGCCGGCACGCACGAGGCCCTGCTCTGGGTGGGCCTGGTCAAGCGCGACCGGCGCAAAGAGTCCGACCTGCAGCTCCTGGAACGGATCCGCAAGCAGCTGCCCAACCTCCGGGGCGTCAAGTTCGAGGCCATCGACATGAGCCAAATGATGCTGGGCGGATCGGCGGCCCCGGTCGAGATCAAGCTCTTCGGCAAGGACCTGCCGGCCCTCAAAAGCCAGGCCGACCAGGTCGTCCAGCTCGTCTCGGGCGTCCCGGGCATCCGCGACGTCACCCACACCCTGGCCGCCGGCAAGCCGGAGGTCCAGATCAAGATCGACCGCGAGCGGGCCTACCGTCTGGGCCTGTCCGTTTACCAGGTGGCCAACACCGTCCAGACGGCCACCCTGGGCAAGGTGGCCACCCGCTACCGCGAGGCGAGCGACGAGATCAACGTCCGGCTCCGCTTCAAGGAGCGGTACCGCGACAGCCTGGACGAGATCCGCAGCATCCCGCTCCGCGCGGCTTCGGGAAAGACGGTCTATCTCGAGCAGCTGGCCGACATCGCCACCGGCACCGGCCCGCTGAAGATCGACCGTGAGAACCAGGCCCGGCGCGTCTCCATCACCGCCAACATCGCCGGCCGCGACCTGGGCGGCGTCGTCCGCGACATCAAGGCCCGGCTGGCCGGCTTCGAGAAGACCCTGCCGCCCGGCTACTTCCTCGAGTACGGCGGCTCCTACGAGGACATGCGGGACGCCTTCGTCATCCTGGCCGGGGCCTTCGCCCTGGCGGCCCTGCTGGTCTACATGATCATGGCCTCGCAGTTCGAGCACTTCACCCACCCGTTCGTCATCATGTTCACCGTGCCGCTCGGGATCATCGGCGTCATCCTCGGCCTGCTGGTCACCGGCAAGACCATGAACATGGCCGTCTTGGTCGGGGTCATCCTGCTGATGGGCATCGCCGTCAACAACGGCATCGTCATGATCGACTACATCAACCAGCTCATCAAGCAGGGCGTCGACAAGCGGGAGGCCGTCCTGCGCGGCTCCACGACGCGGCTGCGGGCCGTCCTGCTGACGGCCCTGACGACCGTTCTGGGGGCCCTGCCCATGGCCTTCTCCAGGTCCTCGGGTTCCGAGTTCCGGGCCCCGTTGGGCATCGCCATCGCCTTCGGCCTGACCGCGACGACCGTGCTGACGCTTTTCGTCATCCCGGTCATCTACAGCGTGGTCAACAAGATACGGTTCAAGGACAAGGCCGCCGCGGCCTAGGCCTTGTACTTCAGGAAGGCGCCGATCCCGCCGTAGCGGTCGAGCTTGGAGGGCGGCGTCACGTGCTTGACCGTGCCGCCCCGCTTGAGCACGGTCTCGATGGCCTCGTCGACGATGTCCTGGACGATCTCGGTCTTCTTGTCGCAGACCGGGCACTTGAGCTCGTCCAGGTAGTAGATCCGGTGCGTCGGGCAGATCCGTCCCGGCTTCGAGAAGTTGTGGGTGACGACGAGGGACTGGACCTCGAACTGGTTGAGGCGGTGGATGGTGTCGCGCAGGCCCGACGCGGCCAGGCCGCCCCGCTCGAGCTCGGCGACGAGCTTCCCGACGGTCTCCTTCTCCTCGGCCCGCTTGAGCTTGGCCTCGGCTTCCAGGGCTTCCTGGAGGACCTTGGCCGGCGGGTCGCCGACGCGGGACTTGAGGCGGGCCTTGAGCCGGTCGCGGAGGTAGGCGTGGAGGTGCGGCTCGAAATCGGGGCAGTGGTCGTTCTCGCAGCCGACGAAGAGCCAGTCGAACGGGTGCTTCTTGCTCAGGTCGAACGTCCGCTGGGCCGTCCGCTTGAAGTGGTCCTGGAGGTGGGCGTCGATGCGGCGCTCGATCCTCTTGGCCGCGGTGCCCTCGAAGCCGCCCTCGCGGACCCGGCCGGGGACGTCGCTCTCGAGCTCGTCGAGGGGCCGGATCTCGTTCATGGCGATCTCGTACCAGCGGGCCTCGCGCCGGCTGATGACGAGGGCGCAGATGGGGCTGTACTTCTCCAGGATGGCCGCCAGAGGGCGGATGTAGAAGTTCGTGTCGAAGATGACCCGGTTGCGCGGGCCGTGTGGCAGCTCCAGGGCGTGCCAGAACTGCTTCCGGCTGTGGGAGAAGAAGGCCAGGCCGGCGGCGTTCGCGGGCCCCAGGGTCTGGGCGCCGTGGCCGGCGATGAGGTCGATGTCGCCGAGGAGGGAATCGATCTTGTCCTTGGAGGCCTTGAGGGCGCAGGCCCGCGTCTTGGCCTCGCTGAGGAGGTTCTTCATGGCCAGCTGGATCTCCTTCCGGCTCAGCCGGCTCTTGTCGGTGTCCAGGTAGAACGACGTCACGAGGTCGCCTTGGCCCTTGAACTTGGTCAGGGCCTCGATCTGGGAGCGGTTCTGGAACTTCATGGGACCTCCTCGGGAGAAATCAGGCGGGTTCGCTCGACGGCGGGGGAACCATCGATGAGAGAGAGCATCAACGCCTTCACAATAGGCGCCGAAGGCCCGTTTGTCAAGCCGGCCTTGAAGCGGGATTCGAGCGGGACATGTACCTTGGGTACGTGTCCCGGTTTGCTGGCGGGGGGATTTGCGCGGGACGTGAAAATCGCTATAATAAGGGCTCCCTGGGTGCGGAAGTGGCGGAATTGGCAGACGCGTAAGCCTCAGGAGTTTATGGCCGTAAGGCTGTGAGGGTTCGAGTCCCTCCTTCCGCACCACCCTCCGCGTCCCTCCTGCGGCGGCCCCGCCGTCCGCCCCGGCTTGCTTATTCTCTCCCCGAAGACTACCTTAGAGGGCGAAAGGACCCGCCGGCCATGACGACCTTCACCCATGTCGAGACCGCCCGCCGCGCCGCGGCCGGGCTCCTCGCCCTTCTCGTCCCGGCCCTCGCCGTCGCCGCGGCGGCCGCGGGCGCCGCCTGCCGGACCTACGGCCTGGAGAGGAAGCTCCCGCCGTCCCGCGCGGAGTTCCTGGGCCAGGTCGGCTACATCATCACCAAGGCCGAGCGGAAGATCTTCCTCGAGCTGCCGGACGCCGACCGGGACGACTTCATCGAGGAGTTCTGGAAACGGCGCGACCCGGACCCCGACACCGCGGTCAACGAGTACCGGCTCGAATACGAGGACCGGGTCCGGCGGGCCGGGGCGATGTTCCACGGCGAGGGGCGCGCCGGCTGGCTGACCGACCGCGGCCGGATCTACATCCTCTTCGGGCCGCCCTCGGAGCGGCAGACCTATCCCATGGACGCCGCCGGCTTCTGCCGGGAGGTCTGGTACTACGGCAGCTTCCCCGTCCTCTTCATCGACGAGCACTGCCAGGGGAACTTCGCCCTGCGGGCCATCAACCTGGAGCACCTCCAGGAGCTCAACATCGCCCAGGGGCGCTTCCAGAAGACCTTCGACCAGGCCAAGCGGTTCTTCGATTACGAGGTCTCGATGCTCAAGACCGCGGCCTCGGCCGGCGTCTTCGAGGGCAAGGTCTTCGTCGACATCCCCTACAACACGATCTGGTTCAATTTCAAGGACGGCCGGCTCCTGACCTCGTTCGATGTCCGCCTGGAGCTCTCGGACGAGTCCGGCGCGGCCGTCTGGCGGAACGAGGCGAGCTTCCCGCTGTCGCTGGCCGAGGAGGAGCTCACCCGGAACCGCAAGGGCCGCTTTCGGATGGAGTTCCCGCTCCGCATAGACAAGGACCCGGACAGGCTGATCGGCAGGAAGCTCCGGCTGGACGTCTCGGTCAGGAGCGAGACGGAAGGGGAGGCCCTGAAGAAGGCCGTCGAGTTCCGGCTAAAAACCTAGGTTGAGGTTGAACCGGACGACCCGCGTTCCCCAGCGGGGGGTGTAGGCGCCGTAGGTGCCGCTCAGGGTCCGGGTGCCCGCGCTGGCGCCCTCGGCGTCGGGGCGCCAGGTCCCGCCGTCGTCGAGGTCGAGCGTCCGGTACTTGTCGCCGAGCAGGTTGAGGATGTCGAGCGAGACGCCGAGGCGGCGCCGTCCCGACCTCAGGAACTCCTTCTCCAGGCGGACGTCGAGGTTCTTCCACGACCCGAAGCGCCTGGCCCCGGGGCTCTCGAGATAGATCGAGACCGGCATGGTCTTGGCCCCGTTCTCGTCCGCCCAGTCCGTCGGCGGGACGATGGTCACCGTCCGGCCCCAGGGCGCGCCGCTCTGGGCCTTCAGGAAGA
The DNA here is from genome assembly GCA_029569255.1 of Acidobacteriota bacterium. GTDB lineage: Bacteria > Acidobacteriota > Aminicenantia > Aminicenantales > Saccharicenantaceae > RBG-16-66-30. Next base: position 29,949 of record JAKQUO010000054.1, read on the forward strand.
AGCTCGCATACACGTTGCCGCGGAAGCGGACCGTTCCGGCCAGCCGGGCGACGAGGGGCCGGTCTTGGCCGAGCCGGTCGGCGGCGGTGACGTTGATGAAGGAGTTCGGCGTCAGAAGGACGTTCCGGGCGCCGGCGCTCCAGGGCGAGGCCAGGCTGGTCGTGCCCGTGGCCCGGTTCCAGGCCAGGGACCCGAAGAGCTGCCATCCGTGCGACATCCGCTTGCGGACGGAGAGCTCCAGGCTCCGGTATCTCGCCTCGAGCTCGGGGACGTTCTCGATGCGCTGGAAGAAGTCCGGGGCCGTGACCGCGGGGATGTAGACCGTGGCCGCGACGTCCCCGTAGCCGTCCCCGCCCGGCACCACGGTCGGGAACGGGACCCACCAGCCCTCCGGCGAGTCCTCGAGCCGGGCCCACGAGACCCGGGTCGACGGGTCGTAGAGCGCGTGGCCGATGACGTTCGCGTGACGGCGCTCGATCCAGCGCGCCGCCAGGGTGAAGTCGCGGGCGACCTGCTGCTCCAGGCCGGCCGTCCATTCTTCGATGACCGGGGCCTTGAGATGGGGGGCGACGGCCTGGCGGTAGAACTCGCCCTTGTAGACCCGGAAGTCGTAGGAGACCAGGGAATAGGCGTCGTGGGCGCCGGCCTTGCCGTCGGCGTCCTCGTCGAACCAGAGGAACGAATGGGCGGCCCGGGCGTTGAACGGGGACAGGGACTCGGAATAGCCGAGACCCAGGTACTCCGGCATCCTGGCCCAGGAGGCCTTGAGGAGGGTCCAGCCGCGGCCGAGGACGTCGAAGACCAGCCCGAACCGGGGGGAGAGGGAGTTCCACACGACGCTCTTGTCCCAGGCGGGCAGGTTAATCGCGCTGTAGGGATTGAAGCCCAGGAGCGGCGTGATGAGCGAGTTGCCGAGAGTGACGCTGAGCGAGTTCCCGCTCGTGTTCTTGGTCGCGGCGGCGAACCCGGCCTCGGAGCGGTCGAAGCGGACGCCGGCCGAGAGCGAGACCCGCCCGAAGAGCTTCATGGTGTCCTGGGCGTAGGCGCCGAACCTCTTGAGCTCCCGCTGGAGCGACATGCCGCCTTCGGCGCTGGGGGCGATGTAGAACCCGACCAGCCCCCAGCCGACCGTGTTCCCCGATGAGGGCGAGACCGTCGTGCCGTAGGTGTACGGGCTCCCGCCGGCGTAGTACTGGACGAGGTTGTCGGCCTTCCAGGTCCGGGTCCTGGCGGTCGTGGCCTCGTACTCGCCGCCGGCGGAGAACTGGTGGGACATCCCGAGCAGGGCGTCCTCGTAGCGCGTGGCGGCGGCGCCGACGCGCATCCGGGCCGCGTGCTCGCGTTCGTTGAGCGGGCCGCTGCCCCAGCTCCGCCCGGTGATGACGTCGGAATACTGGGGCTTGGTCAGCGCCAGGCCGTTCAGGAAGAGCGTCCGGTGGTGCTTCATGTAGCCGAGGTAGAGGTCGATCCGGGTCGCCTGGTCGAGGACGTAGGCGCCGCCGACGCGGGCGTAGGACACGCCCTCGCCGGCGAGCTCGCGGGTCGAGGCCTCGGGCCGGAGCGGTTCGACGTCCCGGCTGTAGATGGGCTCGCGCACCCCGGCCCAGCCGAGCTCGATGACGCCCTTGACCTTCTCGACGAAGCTCATCGAGATCTTGAACAACCCGTCCAGGTCCCGCTCGGCGTAGTCGTAGACGAAGTGGCGCACGCCGAGGGGATCGGTCCAGTAGCGGAACGGCGCCCGGCTGCCCTGGGTCTTGAACCTGACGTTGCCGAAGAACCAGGCCATGTCCTCGAGGACCGGGCCGGCCAGCGAGAACGACAGGTCGTGCTCCCTCCGGAGCGTCGTCGGGGCGGCCCCGGCCATCTCGGCCAGCTCGTCCTTTGTCCAGAGCGAATGGGCCAGGCCCTTGCCGGACAGGCCGTAGAAGAGATCGGCCCGGGTCGCGGACGAGCCGGGACGGTAGGAGACGTTGATGTAGGCGCCCTGGGCCGGCCCGGCCGCGGCGTCGTGGGCGGCGGTCTCGACGACGACCTCGTCGACGAGGTCGAGGTTGACCCGGCCCATCTCCTTCGCGTCGATCGGGTGGGTGGCGATGACGCCGTCCTGGACGAGGACGTTGGCGAAGGCGGGGGAGCCCTGGATGGACGCCGGGAGGCCGGGGGAGTCGATCTCGAAGAGAAGGCCGGGGACGAGGCCCAGGACGGCCGTGAGGTCGCGGGCCAGGGGCAGGCGGGCGATGAGGTCCCGGTCGATGACGGTCACGGCCTCGGCGGAGTCGCGGTCGAGGCCCGGTCCGGGGCGCCCCGCGGCGGCCTCTTCCTCGATCTCGGCGGGCTGCATCCTGAAGTCGGCCGTGACCGTCATCCCGGAGTGGAGGACGATGCCGTCGACGGTCAGGGTCTTGAAACCGGGGGCCTCGACGACGACCTTATAGGTCCCGGGCATGAGGCCGACGATGTTGTAGCGCCCCGACTTGGGGGTGAAGAAGTTGGCCAGGCCGAGCGCTTCCGGTGAGCTCACGTAGAGATAGGCCCCCGGGAGAGGGGCGCCCTTGTCGTCCAGGACCCGGCCCCTGAGGCCGGCCGACGGCCCGGAGGCGAAGGCGGGCAGGGCCGAAGCCAGAAGGGCCGCTCCGAAGGCCAGAGCAACGGGGAGTTTCCTGGTCAAAGCGGCCTCCTTGGTCTCTCTCTTCATCGTTCTTTTATATTTTTTTCGACCCGGGTTGTCAAAGACCCTAACGCCCGGGGCGGCCGGACCGTTCCGTCCCCGCCCGGAGGCGGGCCCAGGCGGCCGCGCCCACGAGGCCGGCGTCGTTCCCCAGGGCGGCCCTCTCGACGCGGCAGCCGGCGAGGGGGATGGGGTGCGAGCTGCGCCGGGCCGCCTCGATGACGGGGCCGAGGAAGAGCTTCCCGGCCGAGACGACCCCGCCCCCGATGAGGACCTTGGCGGGGTTGAGGGCGGTTATGACGGTGCCGATCCCGATCCCCAGCCAACGGGCGGTCCTGCGGAAGCTCTCGAGCGCGGCCGGATCTCCGGCCCTGGCCAGGAGGTAGACCTCGCGGGAATCCGTGACGTCCGTCCTCCCCGAGAGCTCCTGGAAACGGCGGACGAGGCGCGGCGCCGCGGCCTCGCTCTCGAGGCAGCCGCGCCGGCCGCAGCCGCAGGTCTCTCCTTCCGGGTTGACGGTGATGTGGCCGAGCTCGCCGGCGAAGCCGCCCTCGCCCTCCCAGAGCCGGCCGTCGAGGATGAGGCCCCCGCCGATGCCCGTCCCGACGGTGAAGAGGACCAGGCTGCGGACCCCCCGGCCCGCCCCGTGCCGGAATTCGCCGTAGGCGGCCATGTTGGCGTCGTTGCCGACGCGGACGGGGACGCCGACGATCTCGCGCAGGGCCGGCAGGATGGGGTAGCCGTCGAGGCCGGGGTAGTTGGGCGACTGGAGGACCCGGCGCTCCCCGGTGCTGTAGAACCCGGCGATGCCGAAGCCGCAGGAGCGGACGGGCCCGGGGGCCCTTCTCTTCAGGCCGGCCCAGGCCTCCGCGACGGCGGCCAGGAACCCGTCCATGGTCCCGGGGCTGCGGACCTTGCCCTTCCAGACGAGGCGCCCCTCGCGGTCGACGAGGCCGTACTTGATCCGGGTGCCGCCGATGTCGAACCCGGCGTCGTAAGAGGCTGTCATGGGGGGAATCTCGGGGGCCCGCTCGCCGGGGGGCCGGCGCGGGGCCGGGAGAAGGGGCGTCAGCTCGCGGGGGGCTCGGGCTTCTTGGGCGTGTCGTCGTCCTTCTGGCTCATGGACTTCTTGAAGTTCTTGATGCCCTCTCCGATGGACTTCCCGAGGTCCGGCAGCTTCCGGGCGCCGAAGATGATGATGACGATCAGGAGGATCAGGATCAGTTCGGTCGGTCCGATGGATCCAAGCATGCGAATCTCCTTGGCTTTCGGCCTGATTTTCCCCCTAGAAGATACCCTCATGCCCCCCAAAAGTCAATTTCCGGGACCCCCTCTCCGGCTTTGCCCATGAATCGCCTCTAGCTCCCCGGACGGGGATCTTCGAGGCGAATTCGTTCGCCGCCTCGAGAGGGGTCCCGGAAGATGCGCGTGTCTTTTTGGCCCGAATTCTGCCATAATAGGCGATTCCATGAGGAACATCAGGAACTTCTCCATCATCGCCCACGTCGACCACGGCAAATCGACCCTGGCCGACCGGTTCATCGAGCTGACGGGGGCCCTGTCCGCCCGGGAGCTCAAGGAGCAGGTCCTGGACACCATGGACCTCGAGCGGGAACGGGGCATCACCATCAAGGCCCAGACGGTCCGCCTGACCTACCGGAGCGTTTCGGGCGAGGAGTACGTCTTCGACCTCATCGACACGCCGGGGCACGTCGATTTCTCCTACGAGGTCTCGCGGAGCCTGTCCGCCTGCGACGGGGCGCTGCTCGTCATCGACGCCTCCCAGGGGGTCGAGGCCCAGACCCTGGCCAACGCCTATCTCGCCGTCCACAACGACCTCGTCCTCATCCCGGTCATCAACAAGATCGACCTGCCCCAGGTCCAGATCGAGGACTCCCTCGAGCAGATGGAGCACGTCGTCGGGCTCCCCCGCGGCGAGGCGCTCCTCGTCAGCGCCAAGACCGGCCGGGGCCTGCCGGAGCTCTTCGAGGCCGTGGTCCAGCGCATCCCGCCGCCGAAGGGCGACCCGCGGGCGCCTCTCAAGGCCCTGCTCTTCGACTCCTGGTTCGACGTCTACAGGGGCGTCGTCGTCCTCGTCCGCATCGTCGACGGCGAGCTCCGGACGGGCGACCGGATCGTCCTCATGGCCTCGGGGGCCGAGTACGAGGCCGAGGAGGTCGGCTACCTGACCCCCAAGCCGGTCAAGTCGGACGTCCTGAGGACGGGCGAGGTCGGCTACCTCGTCGCCGGCATCAAGAGGCTCGGCGACGCCCGGGTCGGCGACACGGTCACCCGCCGGGACCGGCCGACCGCGGCGCCGCTCCCCGGGTTCAAGGAGGCCAAGCCGATGGTCTTCTGCGGCATCTTCCCGGCCGGCGAGAGCAACATCGAGGAGCTCCGCGACGCCATGGAGAAGCTGCGGCTCAACGACGCCTCGTTCCAGTACGAGCCGGAGAACTCTCCGGCCCTCGGGCTGGGCTTCCGGGCCGGGTTCCTCGGCCTGCTCCACCGCGAGATCGTCCAGGAGCGGCTCGAGCGCGATTACGGCCTGACCCTCATCACCACGGCCCCGAGCGTCGGCTACCGGGTGACCGACCGGAAGGGCGAGACGGTCGAGATCCACAATCCCTCGGAGATGCCCGAGCCGGCCGGGATCGGGCGGATCGAGGAGCCGGTCATCGAGGCCGTCATCCTGACGCCCGACCGCTACCTCGGCAACCTGTTCAAGCTGCTCGAGGAGCGCCGGGGCGTCCAGAAGAAGATGGAGTACATCGGGCCGGGCCGCGTCCTGCTGGCCTACTCCCTGCCCCTCAACGAGGTCGTCTTCGACTTCTACAACCAGCTCAAGCAGCTCTCGCAGGGCTACGCCTCGCTCGACTACGAGTTCGCCGGCTACCGCGAGGGGCCGCTGGTCAAGCTGGACATCCTCATCAACGGCGATCCCGTCGACGCCCTGTCGCTCATCGTCCACGAGGACAAGGCCGTGCCCATCGGCCGGGCTCTGACGGAGCGCATGCGCAAGGCCATCCCCCGGCAGCAGTACGAGGTCGCCCTGCAGGCCGCCGTCGGCAAGCGCATCATCGCCCGGGAGACGGTCAAGCCCTTCCGCAAGGACGTCCTGGCCAAGCTCTACGGCGGCGACTACACCCGCAAGATGAAGGTCCTGGAGAAGCAGAAGGCCGGCAAGAAGCGCATGCGGCGCGTCGGCAAGGTGGACATCCCCCAGGAAGCGTTCCTGGCCGTCCTCGAAGTCAAATAGCCGAAGCGGCCGCCGGAACGTCATCCGCGTCTCTGCTCGTGGGCATATCCGGGTCGGCCGCCGCAGGCCCTCGGGGATCCGCTCCGTTCGCTGCGGCCATTCTTCACGCCGTCCCGGTCCGGAGCCCGTTCTTAGGTCTCCGCCCCGATGACGGCTAAATGGCCGCTTCATGCTCACTCCGGGATACCCCTCGGCCCCTCATTCGGCGGCCTCCTCCTGGGGTCTCTATCTTCACCGGCGATTCCGGAACGCCACCGCCCGCTTTGAATGACATTCCGGAAACTTCTTCGGCAGACGAAGGCCTTCGGTTTCAAGAACGGCGGGGGCGAGATGTCGTATAATGGGATACCGGCCTTTTGTCAGATGAGCAAGAAAAGCGTCGAGTCCGCGCTGGCCCGCGGCGTGGAAGCCCTGGACAAGTTCCTGCCGCTCAAGTCGTGGCTCGTCTTCCCCGTCCTCTACTCGGCTTGCGTCTGGGCCGTCCGCCGCGTCTTCGATCACCGGGAGAGAATCCTGGCCTGGCAGGTCTGGCTCGATCCCGAGTTCGTCCGGACCAAGCCGGACGGCTTCATCCTCGATTTCTTCGCCGGGAACGAGGCCCTCCGGCGGGCCTACGCCGACGAGCTCGCCCGCGGCGACATCCGCGCCCTCAGGGCCGCCTTCCCGGCCCTCTACACCGTCGTCGGCCTGGAAGACGCCTTCCTCATGGCCCTGTTCAAGCCCGAGCTCGACGCGGCCGACTATCGGGCGATCGTCGTCGAGTTCGCCGCCCGGACGGCCCGGGCGCGCGACGAGATCCGGCCGGCCGCGGACGACCCGGAGTTCTGGAAGGCCCTTTTCTTCGCCGCCGCCGAGGCCGCGGCGCTCGGGCTTCATCTCCTCAAGGACAAAGAGGTCCAGGACATGATCGTCCGCCTGCTCAAGGGGCCGGCCCATCTCGGCCCGACGGTCCCGCCCGAAGCTTAAAATGGGGGACATGATACCCATTTCCCATTTTCCCGCCGGGGGCCGGTCCTTCGCCCGGGCCCGGTCCGCCGTCCTCGCGCTCGCATTGGCCCTTTCCGTCGTCCTCTCGGCCGCCTGCGCGACCTCGCTCGGGCGGGCCAAGCGCTTTTACGCCGAGGGCCAGGACCTGGCCCGCGCCTTTCGGACCGAAGCGGCCGTCGCCCAGTGGAAACGGGCCCTCGACGAGGCCGGCCGGGCCTGCCGCCGCCGGCCCTCGGCCCAGGCCTTCACGGTCAAGGGCCTGGCCGAGGCCAACCTCGGCCGCTGGCGCGAGGCCGAGCGCTCGTTCCTGGCCGCGTTCGGCTTCGGCTTCGGGGACGGCAAGGACTGGGCCTCGGATTCGGCCCTGGCCGGCCTGGCCGCGTCGTTCGAGGGCCTCGGCCTCGAAGCGCCGGCCCTGCGGCTTTACGCCCGGCTCGCCGACAGATCGGGTTTCCGCCCGGCCGTCATGCTGGCCGCCGAGCGGCGGACGAACCTCGCCCTGGCCGGGCTGGCGGGCCTCGAGGCCAAGGAACGGGACCGCTCCCTGGCCGACCTCCTCAAGACGCTCGACCGGCTCATCGACCGGGACTTCGCCTGCGGGCTCTATCACTATCTTCACGCCCAGGTCGACGGGCACGCCGGGGAACTCGGGCGCGCGTACGAGGAGGCGGTCGTGGCCCGCGAGCTCGGCCTGCCCACGGAGAAGATCGGGCGGGACAACGACAACCAGCTCGTGTATTGTTATGTCAGGCTGCTCGATTCGCTCGCCCCGGCCGAGCGGGGCGCCCTGGCGGCGGCCCAGGCCGGCTGGGCGGCGAAGTGGGGCTGGCGGGACGACCGGACGCCGGCCTGGAAGAAGGAGTGACCGATGCTGCCCGCGATCGCCTGGCAGGGCCGTTCCGTCGTCATGATCGACCAGCGCAAGCTCCCGGCGCAGGAGACCTACGTCCGCTGCCGGACCTACATCCAGGTGGCCCAGGCCATCGAGAAGATGGTCGTCCGGGGCGCTCCCGCGATCGGCATCGCCGCGGCCTACGGCCTCGTCCTGGGGGTCATGGCCCTGAGCGGGGAGCCCGGGCCGTCGCTCGACCGCGATTTCGAGAAGGTTTACAAGCGCCTGGAGCGGACCCGGCCGACGGCCCGGAACCTGTTCTGGGCCCTGGAGCGGATGAAGGCCGTCTACGAGCGGACCCGGATGCGGGGCCTTCGGGCCGTCCGGGCGGCCCTGCTCGAGGAGGCCAAGGCCATCGAGCGCGAGGACGCCGAGACCAACCGGGCCATCGGGCGCCACGGCCGGGCGCTCCTCGGCGACGGGATGACGGTCCTGACCCACTGCAACGCCGGGGCCCTGGCCACGGCCGGCTACGGCACGGCCCTGGGCATCGTCCGGGCGGCCGCGGCCGCGGGCAAGAGGATCCGCGTCTTCGCCGGCGAGACCCGTCCGTTCCTGCAGGGCGCCCGCCTGACCGTCTGGGAGCTCGACCGGGACGGCATCCCGGTCGTCCTCATCACCGACGGCATGGCCGGCTGGTTCATGCGCCGGGGCGAGGTCGGCGCGGTCGTCGTCGGGGCCGACCGGATCGCCGCGAACGGCGACACGGCCAACAAGATCGGGACCTACTCGCTGGCCGTCCTGGCCAAGGAGAACGGCGTGCCCTTCTATGTCGCCGCGCCGACGTCGACGATCGACCTTTCGCTGGCCGACGGCGGGGGCATCCCCATCGAGGAGCGAAACCCCGACGAGGTCCGCCAGGCCGGCGGCCGCCTCGTCACCGCGCCCGGCGTCGAGGTCCGCAATCCCGCCTTCGACGTCACGCCGGCCGCTTACATCACGGCCATCGTCACCGAGCGCGGCGTCCACCGCCCGCCCTACGAGAAGAGCCTCGAAGCCGGGACGCGCGAATCATAGGGCGAGAGGCCGGGCTCCTTCGTGCGGGTCGGATGAGCCGGCAAATGGGGGCATGTCCTCCCAGGACGTGTCCCCGTTCAGGCCTACGGGACACCTGCCGGGGCGGCACATGTCCCGAGACGCGCCTCGAGCGCCTGGCAACCGATCTCCCAGCAACCCGCGTAAAATGGAAGAGAGCCACCTGAATCATTAACGGATCGGGACGGCCCCCGGATGCGAGGCCCGAGGGGTGAAGCGGGAACGAAGCCGATGGGGCCTTGCCTTGCCCCGGAGGTTGTGCTAATAACGGGGCGGGCGGCCGCGCCTGCCGGCCGCCCGAACGGGAGGAGAAATGAGAAGAGCCTGGATGGTCATCCTGGTCTTCCTGATGGCCGCGCCGCTTTTTGCCCAAGCCAAGAAGATCGGCCTTCTGCCCTTCGACGACGCGGCCGGCGTTGGCCCGGAGGCCTGCCGTCAGGCCGCCGTGTATGTCCGCTCGGAGCTGCTCAAGTCGAAAAAGCTCCTGCCCAAGTTCCTCGCCCCCGCTCTCGAGGACGGCGCCGAAGGCGTGGGCGCGGGCCTCATCGACGTCGAGAAGGCCCTCGAGCTGGGCCGCGCGAACGGCGTCGACTTCGTGCTCATCGGGACCATCCTCGATGCCAGCGCCGAGGAGAGCGATTCGAGCCTCGGCGGCCTCTCCTTGAGAAAGGGCACGGTCGGGACTTCCGTGCGCAAGGTCAAGGCCACGATATCGATCCAGGGCGACCTCCTGGCCGTCGCCGACGGCGCTCTTGTCCAGAGCTTCGAGGCCAAGGGCGGCAAGACCGTTTCGCAGGTCGGCGCCGACCTGTCGATGAGCTGGGGCGACTACAACAGCGGCTTGGGCTCGGCGGACACGCCCAACGCCAAGGCCATGCGCGAGGCCGTGGCGAGCCTGGTCAAGCAGATCCTCAAGAAGGTCTGATCCCGCCCGGGGGCCCGGCCTTCGCCGCCGACCCATCCGTGGAAGGTCTATCGAGGGCCCGCGTTACAGCACCCGGGCGAACCGTTCGAGCGCCCAGTCGATCTCCTCGCGGCTGATGATCAACGGCGGCGAAACCCGGATCACGGTATCCCGGGTTTCTTTGCAGAGAACGCCTTCGCCTTTCAGCTTTTCGATGTACGGACGCGCCTCGCTTTTCATTTCGAGGCCGATCCATAAGCCGCGGCCACGCACGTCCCGAACATCGGGAGACCCGAATCTCCGGAACTGGTCCATCATGTAAGCGCCCATCACGGCCGAGCGCTCGATCATGTTCTCTTCCGCCAGCACTTTCAGGGCCGCGCGGGCCACGGCGCACGCCATCGGATTGCCGCCGAAAGTGCTGCCGTGATCTCCCGGATGAAACACGTCCATGATTTTTCTGGAAGCCAACATGGCGGAGATCGGATAGTAGCCGCCGCCCAAGGCCTTTCCCACCGTGACGATGTCCGGATGAATCCCCTCCCACTCATGGGCGAACAGCTTCCCGGTGCGCCCCAGGCCGGACTGGATCTCGTCGGCGATCAGCAGGACGTTCTCCGCCCGGCAGATGTCCTCCGCTTCCCGGAGATACCCGTCTCGCGGAACGACGATGCCCCCTTCTCCCTGGATCGGCTCGACCAGAAAAGCGCAGGTGTCGGGGGTGATCGCCGCCCTCAAAGCGTCGATGTCCCCATATGGGATGATCTTGAATCCCGGGGTGAACGGCCCGAAAGCGAAGCGATACTGCGCTTCGGTGGAAAAGCTTATGACGGAAATGGTGCGGCCGTGAAAATTATTGGCGCATGCTATGATCTCGGCCTTTCTTTCGGATATTCCTTTAACGGTGTAGCCCCATTTGCGGGCGCATTTGAGAGCGGTTTCCACAGCTTCCGCGCCGGAATTCATGGGCAGAGCCATTTCCATGCCGGTCAATTCGTGCAGGTCTCTCAATAGCAGCGGCAGCTGGTCGTTGCGGAAGGCGCGGGAGGTCAAGGTGACGCGCCCGGCCTGTTCCAGCGCGGCGGCCATGATCTTCGGATGGCAATGTCCCTGAATGACCGCGGAGTACGCAGCCAGGCAATCGAGGTATTTCCTGCCTTCGACATCATAGACCCAGACTCCGCTGGCGTTTCGGATGACGACATCAAGCGGATGATAATTGTGAGCTCCGTACCGGTTCTCGAGTTCGATGTAATCCTCGGAGCTCAGCTTTTCGGTTTTCAATTCGACACTCATGAGGCCTCCGATTTGAAAAAGTCGGGCAGGAGGAGCAATTCAATTGTACCAGAGCGCACAAGAGAGCCCCGGTTACGGAACCGCGGCAAGAGCAGGCCCGGTTGAAGCCATGGTCGTCTCTCCGCCCCGGTGGGCCGGCGGCGGCGGGGGGGGCATGGACCGGGCGGGAGCCTTCCGCATGCCGCCGCGTCCGGACGGCGCTCGGCTGCCGGCCCGGCGGCTCGGACTCCGGGCCGGGCTCTTGACAGGCCGAGGGCCGGGTTCTATATTCTCGGCCAGGAGAGGGAAGGAACACCGATGCGCCGAATGACGCCGCCGCTCTGTCTCCTGCTCGTGATGGCCGGCGGCCTCGCCGGGCCGCTCGCCGCCCAGGCCGTTTCTCAGACCGCCGCCCCTCAAGCCGCCGCCCCGCCGTCCCCCCGCTGGTTCGAGAAGATCGACCTGACCGGCTGGCTGGCCGGGGACGGCCGGTGGCTGAGGACGGGAAAGGGAGCCTCGGCCGCGACGACGACCGACCTCTACCTGCGGGCCTTCGAGATCGGCGTCGAGGCCGATCTGGCCGATTGGGCCTCGGCCACGGTCGTCCTCGACTCCGAGTGGATCGGGGACGCCCTCAACGGCGGGGACGCGGGGGTCGTCGTCGACGAGGCCCACCTCGACATCGCCGTGCCGCGCTCGCCGCTCTATTTCGTGCTGGGCCTGCGGACCCAGCCTTTCGGCCTGTTCGAGACCCACTTCGCGACCGATCCCCTGGTCCAGGACGCCTACGAGACCCGCGCCGTCGGCCTGACCGCGGGCCTCAAGGCCCCCCGTTCGACCGACCTGTCCGTGACCGTTTACAAGGGCCGCGTCCAGGCGGGCCATCTTTACGGGTCCGGCCTCTTCGACGCGGCCGCCGCCCCGCCGCCACAGGCGCCGGTCGATCGCGTCGGTTCCTGGATCGTCTCGGGCGTCTCGAGCCCGGCCGGCAAGGCCTGGACCGTGTTCGCCGCCTTCGCCAGCGAGCCCGGCGCCGGCCGGCGGATGACGGCCTTCAACGCGGGCTCCAACCTCGCCGTCCCCGGCCTGAAGAGCCTCCAGCTCGACGCCGAGTACGCGCGGGGCCTGCGCCGCGAGGACGCGCCGGGACTGGGCCGGAGCTTCCGCGAATCGGCCTTCTCGGCGACGGCGTCCTACCAGTTCGTCGCCCGGAAGCGGGCCGTCCTCGGCGGCGGGAACTACCGGGCCCGCAAGAGCCGCCGGCTGGCCCACCCGGCCGAGCTGGCGCTCCGGTTCGAGGCCTTCGACGACGGGGGGCGCGCCGCCGCCCTGGCCTCCTGGTCGGTGCGTGAGCGGGTCAGCCTGGGCGGGCGCTATACCTTCTTCGAACAGGGCGGCGTCCTGGCCGCCCTCGACCTCGAGGTCCGGCGCCAGACGCTCCGCGTCGCGCCCGGCTACGATGGCCCCGCCGGCCCGGGCGACGAGGTCACGGTCCGGCTCGGGCTGGACTTCTGAGGAGGCCGCGCGGGGGAACGCGACATGCGCATCCTGGTCGTCGAGGACGAGAAGAAGATCGCGGAGTTCGTCCGCAAGGGCCTCAAGGCCGAGGGCTACGCCGTCGATGTCGCCTTGGACGGCGAGCAGGGCCGCATCTTGGCCGGGACCGGGGCCTACGACCTCGTCATCCTCGACCTGCGCCTGCCCAAGATGGACGGCCTGACCCTCTGCCGCACGCTCCGCAACGCCAAGTTCGCCGGGCCCATCCTGATGCTCACGGCCCGGGACACGGTCAAGGACAAGGTCCTAGGCCTGGACTCGGGGGCCGACGACTACCTGACCAAGCCGTTCGACTTCGAGGAGCTCGTGGCCCGCGTCCGGGCGCTGCTCCGCCCGCGCGGCGCGGCCGAGCCGACCCGGCTCCAGGCCGGCGACCTCGTCCTCGACCTCCTGGCCCACACGGCCGAGCGGGCCTCGCGGCCGGTCCCGCTGACGGCCAAGGAGTTCTCGCTCCTCGAATACCTTGTGCGCAACGCCGGCCGGGTCGTCAGCCGGGCGATGATCGCCGAGCACGTCTGGGACATCCACTTCGACTCGTTCACCAACGTCATTGACGTCTCGATCAACCACCTCCGGGCCAAGGTCGACCGCGATTTCCCGGTCAAGCTCATCCAGACGGTCCGCGGCCGGGGCTACGTCCTGAAGGCCTGAGATGGACGCCGGGTCGCTCCGCTTCCGGATGACCGGCCTGTACGTCGCGGCCATGGCCTTGACCTTCGTGCTGGTGGGGGTCGCCGTCTACCGGCTGACGGGCGGGGCCATCCGCCGCGACCTCGACCACCTCCTGGTGCTGCGGGCCGAGGGCATCGCCGCCTCGATCGACACCTTCTGGACGGTCGAGGCGGAGGAGGCGCTCCGGGCCGGCCGCCCGCTCGGAACGGCCAGCAAGGTGGGGAACGCCGACTTCGCCCGGCTGGCCCGGCGCTGGGTCGAGGAGCGGGCCCAAGACCCGGTCCTCCTCGACATCGTCGTCCAGATCTTCGGGCCGGAAGGCCGGCTCGTCTCCGCCACCCAGACGGTCGCCGGCGCGACGCTCCTGCCCTTCGAGGACCTGAGGCCGGACCTCGGCCCGGAGGCCCGGTTCCTGAACATCGTCGGCAACGGGGCCCCGGGCCAGGAGATCCGCTTCCGGGCCCTCAGCTTTCCGGTCAGCGAGGCCGGCCGCCTGGCCTATGTCGTCCGCGTCCTCAGCCCGCTCGCGACGGTGGAGGCCCCGCTTCGCCGCCTGCGGCTGATCTTGCTCCTGGCCTTGCCCGTGGCCGTCGTCCTGAGCGCGGCCGCCGGGGCCTGGCTGGCCGGCCGGGCCCTCCGGCCGGTCGACCGCATGATCGATTCAGCCCAGGCGATCTCCGCGGAAACGCTCCACCGTCGCCTGCCCGCGCCCCGGGGCCGGGACGAGTTGAGCCGTCTGGCCGCGACCTTCAACGGTTTGCTCGACAGGATCGAGACGGGCTTCTCGTTCCACCGGCAGTTCTGGGAGGACGTCGCCCACGAGCTCAAGACCCCGCTGGCGATCATGAAGGGGGAGATCGAGGTGGCCCTGAGGACCGGCGCCGACGCCGAGGGGTCGCGACAGGCGCTGGCCAGCAACCTCGAGGAGGCCGAGCGACTCATCCGGCTCATCGAGAAGATGCTGACGCTGGCCCGGCTCGATCGCGGCGGCGCCCCGCTCGAGACGGCCGATCTCGACCTGGCGGGATTGGCGCTCCGGGCCGTTGAAGAGTTCCGGACGCCGGCCGAGGGCAAGGGCGTCCGGCTGCTCCTCGACGCGCCGGCCGCCGCGTCCGTCCGCGGCGACGAGGCCCGGCTGCGGGGCCTCTTCTACATCCTCCTCGACAACGCCGTGAAGTTCACGCCGGCCGGCGGGACGGTCGCGGTCGAGGTCGCCGCGGCCGCGGACGGGGTCCGGCTGACCGTCTCCGACACGGGCCCGGGCATCGCCGAGGAGGACCTCGGCCGGGTCTTCGACCGCTTCGGCCGGCCCGGGCGCCCCGGCGAAGGCGGCGGCTTCGGGCTGGGGCTGAGCATCGCCAAGGCCGTCGCCGAGAGCCACGGCGGCAGGATCGAGGTTCGGAGCCGCGTCGGCCGCGGCAGCGCCTTCACCGCCGTCCTGCCGGGCGGACGGACATAAAAGACCTTTAATCCTCTTTTAACCCTTTTTTAACGGTCTCATGCCTATATTTGTCTCGAACGGACAAACCCTCGTGAAAGGAGACACCATGAACACGCGCAGACACCGCGGCGGGCCCGGCTGGACCATCCCCGCCCTCGCCCTGGCCGCCGCGGCCGGGCTGGCCCTTTGGGGAACGACGGCCTGCCGGTCGGAACGGGAGGCGGCGCCCAAGGTCCGGGAGGAGTTCTCGCTCGCGTCGCTGACGCCGGTCTTCGGCGAAGCCAGGGACGCCAATTCCGGATTGGCCGATTTCACCGAATCGGACCAAGGCCTCATCCTGTCCTACCACTTCTACTTGACGGACCGGACAGACGCCGACCAGGAGATCGCCCGGGAGCTGGCGCCGAAGATCCGCAGGCTCTACGGCCGTTTCCGGAACGTCGACCGGGTCAGCTTCGAGGTCTCGATGCCCGACAAGGCCTCGCCCGACTACTGGAGCCCCTATGTCTCGTTCTCCCTGACGCGCAAGATCGTCAAGAGGACGGGCTGGACGGACCTGCTCGACACCGACCTTCTCGGGAACGCGCTCAACGTCCGTCGGACCAGGTGAGGCCGCGGGGGAATGAACGCCTCCGTCCGCTCCTGTAAGACAGAGAAAGAAACGGTATTTGAGGAGATATCCATGAAACGAATGACCGGATCTCTCGTGTGGCTGGCCTTGGCGGCCGCCCTGTCGATAGGGCCCGCCGGCCCCGCGGCCTTGGCCCAGACGCCGGCGGCCGGGGCCCAGCCCCGCGCCGTTCTCGCGGCCATGAGCCAGGCCTTCGAGGCGGCCGCGGCCAAGGTCAGTCCTTCGGTCGTCTCTATCTTCGCCGAACAGGTGGTCCAGTCCGGCGGCCGGCCGGGCCTGCCGGACGACCCCTTCCGGGACTTCTTCGGCGACCAGCTCTTCCGCCGCTTCTTCGGCGACCCGGGCCAAAGCGGCGGCGCCCGCCGGACCGTCCGCAGCCTCGGCTCGGGCGTCATCGTCAGCCGTGACGGGCTCATCCTGACCAACAACCACGTCGTCGAGAAGGCCGACAAGCTGTCGGTCGTGGTCGGCGACAAGAAGTCCTACCCGGCCAAGGTCATCGGGACGGACCCGCAAACCGACGTCGCGGTCATCCGCATCGACGCCAAGGACCTGCCGGCCGCCGATCTGGGCGATTCGGACGAAGTCAGGGTCGGCGAATGGGTCTTGGCGGTGGGCAACCCGTTCGAGCTCATGCACTCGGTGACGGCCGGCATCATCAGCGCCAAGGGGCGGTCGTCGGTCGGGCTGGCCGACTACGAGGACTTCATCCAGACCGACGCCTCCATCAACCCCGGGAACAGCGGCGGCGCCCTGGCCGACCTCGACGGCCGGATCATCGGCATCAACACGGCCATCTCCAGCCCGTCGGGCGGCAGCATCGGCATCGGCTTCGCCATCCCCATCAACATGGCCCGCAAGGTCATGGACGAGCTCGTGGCCAAGGGCCAAGTCGTCCGCGGCTACGTGGGCCTCACCCTGCAGCCGCTGGAAGAGACCATGGCCCAGGCCCTCAAGCTCAAGAGCACGGACGGCGCCCTCGTCGGCGACGTCGTTCGCGACGGGCCCGCGGACAGGGCCGGCATCGAGCGCGGCGACGTCGTCGTGGCCGTCAATGGCGCGGCGGTGAAGGACAACACGGAGGTCCGCAACCTCGTCGCCGACGGCCGGCCGGGCCAAGTCATGGCCTTCGGCCTCGTCCGGAACGGGGCGCGCCTCGAGAAGAAGGTGACGCTGGCCGAGCGGCCGCGCGAGCGGGGCGGCGCGGAGCCCCGGAGCGACCGTCGGCCGGAGGCGGCCCAGCAGAAGATCGGCGTCGCCGTCCAGGACCTGACGCCCGAGATCGCCGGGCGGCTGGGTTACAAGGACGAGAAAGGGGCGATCGTGACGGAGGTCGTGCCCGGGAGCCCGGCGGACGACGCGGGCCTCGAGCCGGGAGACCTGGTCCAGGAGATCAACCGGGTCCCCGTCCGCTCGGCCGGGGACTTCGAGCGGCTGGCCGGCGGCTTGAAGGCGGGGGATGCCATCGCCCTGCTGGTGAGGAGGGGCCCGAACACCCTTTTCCTCGCCCTCAAGGTCCAATAGGCCGGTCGAGACGAAGACGCGAAGCTGTTCTATGACGTGCGCCGGTCCCGGGAAAGAAGAGGCTGTCCCCGCGCCTCGCGGGCCTTCTCCGCGCCCCACGCGCGCAGCCCGTCCCCGTGGTAGTAGAGGACGGGGATGACGACGAGGATGAGGAGCGTCGAGGTGGTCAGGCCGCCGACCGTGCACAGGGCCAGCGACGACCAGATCT
>JAKQUO010000015.1 GCA_029569255.1 Acidobacteriota bacterium
TTGTCCTTGAGCGGCGTGTAGACCCCGGGCAGCAGGACCACGGGCCTCAGGTTGATGTAGAGGTCGAGCTCGAAGCGCATCTTCAGGAGGATCTCCGTCTCGAGGATCCCCGGCCGGACGCCGGGATGGCCGATGGCGCCGAGCAGCGAGGCGTCCATGGCGCGAAGCTCCGACAGCACGGAGTCCGGCAGAAGGTCCCCCTTGGCCAGGTAGCGCTCCCCGCCGATGTCGTAACGGGTCAGATGGAATTCGATCCCCTCGGCATCGGAAATGGCCTTGAGGGCCTTGAGGGCCTCGGCGACGACTTCGGGTCCCGTGCCGTCGCCGGGCAGCACGCCGATGTTGTAGGTTTTCATGTCCTGTCTCCCGTCTGTGTGGTTTCCTGATGGCCGTTCCGCTCACCGGGCGGCGAGCTTTTCCTTCCGGATGTACTCGACGAGCCCGCCCTGCCGGATGAGTTGCTCCATGAACGGCGGGATCGGGCGGGTGCTGTAGGACTTGCCGCGGGTGAGGTTCTCGATGCGGCCCGCGGCGAGATCGACGGCAAGCCGGTCGCCCTCCCGGATGTCGTCGACGGCCTCGGCCGACTCCAGGAGCGGCAGGCCGATGTTGAAGGCGTTGCGGTAAAAAATCCGGGCGAAGCTCTTCGCGATGATGAGCGGCACCCCCGCCGCCCTGATGGCAATCGGCGCATGCTCCCGCGATGACCCGCACCCGAAGTTCCGTCCCCCGACGACGACATCGCCCGCGGATACGGAGGAGGCGAACTCGGGGCGGCCGTCGGCAAAGACGTGCTTTGCCAGGGCGGCCCCGTCGGAGACGTTGCAGTACCGCGCCGCGATGATCATGTCCGTGTCCACGTTATCGCCGAACTTCCAGGCTCTTCCTTCATATTTCATGGCATCTCCTTGCAGTCGATGCAGGCTTCAGGCATCAGGCATCAGGCTACAGGCTTCAGGATTGAAGGAAACGCATTGTCGGGCTGTCCTGCATCCCGAGGCCTGAATCCGGAAGCCCGCGGGTGATTGCCGTTCCGCTCTCCAGCGGGCTATAGTTCCTCAGGGGAACCGATTCTGCCTAACACCGCCGACGCCGCCGCGACGGACGGGTTGCACAGATACACCTCGCTCTTCGGGTGTCCCATGCGGCCCACGAAATTGCGGTTCGTCGTGGCCAGCGCCCGCTCGCCCGAGGCGAGGATCCCCATGTGTCCGCCCAGGCAGGGCCCGCAGCAGGGGGGGCCGACAACGGCCCCGGCCTCGAGGAAGGTCTCGACGAGCCCCTCCCTCGTGGCGTC
>JAKQUO010000026.1 GCA_029569255.1 Acidobacteriota bacterium
CCCGTGCCCGAGTCGGCGCCCATGTTGCCGAAGACCATGAGCTGGACGTTGACGGCCGTGCCCCAGGCCTCGGGGATGTCGTACATCTTCCGGTAGGCGATGGCCCGCTCGTTCATCCAGGAGCCGAAGACGGCCCCGATCGCCCCCCAGAGCTGGCGGCGGGGGTCGTCGGGGAAGTCGTGGCCCGTCCTCTCCTTGATCGCGGCCTTGAACCTGGCGACCAGGTCCTCGAGGTCGGCGGCGGTGAGGTCGGCGTCCGCCCGGACGCCGCGCTCGCGCTTCTTGCTTTCGATGATCTCCTCGAAGGGGTCGATGTCGTCCTTGTGGACGGGCCTGAGGCCCAGGACGACGTCGCCGTACATCTGGACGAAGCGGCGGTAGCAGTCGAAGACGAAGCGCTCGTTTCCGGTCCTGGCGACGAGGGCGGCCGCGGTCCTGTCGTTGAGGCCGAGGTTGAGGATGGTGTCCATCATGCCCGGCATGGAGGCCCGGGCCCCGGAGCGGACCGAGACGAGGAGCGGGTCCTTGGCGTCGCCGAAGGCCCGGCCCGCGGCCTTTTCGAGCTTCTTGAGGTTCTTCTCGACCTCGAGGCGGACGACCTCGGGGATCCTCTTCCGGTTCTTGTAGTAGAGGGCGCAGACCTCGGTCGATATGGTGAACCCCGGGGGCACGGGCAGGCCGATCCCGGCCATCTCGGCCAGGTTGGCGCCCTTGCCGCCGAGCGTGTCCTTCATCCTCATGTTGCCTTCGGCGGCCCCGGTCCCGAAGAAATAAACATACTTCTTGGCCATTCTGTCGTCTCCTGAAGGGTGAACTATCCGATGAAATATACACGGATTCCGGCCGCATTTCAAACGGGCCGAGGAAGGGCCGCCGACGCGACTTCCCGCAAGCGCGTCCCGGGGCCGGTTCGGTTCGCCCGCGGGGTCGAAAAGGCCGACCCAGAGCTTGAGGGCTAAATGAGGGAGGGGGTCGCTATGAGCGCGCCTTGGCGCGGGGCCCCGGCGCTAAAAGCAGGCTCAGCCCCAAGGCCAGCATGCCCAGGTCCTCGAGGACGACGCTCCAGCCGGACTTGCGGCTCAGGGAGCCGAAGCAGCCGCAGTCGACGTCGAGGCCGCGGGCCATGGTGACGAGGGTCAGGACGATGAAGAAGACGAGCAGGACGGTGATGGCCAGGGCCGCGCCTCGCCTGCAGACCCCGGAGACGAGGAACGCGCCGGCCAGGATCTCGAGCCAGGGCAGGACGAGCGCCGCGAGGAACGACAGGGATTGGCCGACCAGCCGGTAGTTGCGGATGTCCTGGGCGAAGCCGAGCGGGTCGACGACCTTGACGACGCCGGCGTAGATGAAAAGCCCGCCCAGGACGACCCGGAAAACGAGAAGGAGGGGCCTATTCCGGAGCATCGCCCTTCTCCCCGGGCAGGCCGGCCCGCTCCCATTCCTCCCACCCGCCGTCGAAGACGCGGATGTCCGTGAAGCCCTTCTCGTGGAGGAGCTTGGCCAGGGCCAGGCTCGACGTGCAGTCCCCGCCCTCGCAATAGACGACCAGCGTCCCTTCGAGCGGCAAGCGCCCGAGGAACGACGGCGGGGAGGCCTCGGCCTCCCCGGCCGGCGCGCTCAGGGCCCGCGGCACGCGGCCCAGGCGGTAATGGGCCGCCGTCCGGGCGTCGAGGAAGACGGCCTCCCCCGTCCGCCACAGGTCCTCGGCCTCGGGCAGGGTGATCATCCGGACGCCGGGATAGTCGGCGGCGACGAAGAACGTCTCCCGGAACTCGCCCCGGGCGAACCTCCGGACGAGGGGGAAATGGACGACGGCGGCCACGGCGACGCTCAGGGCCGCGATGGCCAGCGCCTGCCAGGCGGTCCGCCGGGCCTCGCTCACGTCCGGGCCGCCCCTCAGCCGTGGACGGCCAGGTATTTCCGGAGGCCGGCCTTGAAGACCCGTATGGCCTCGGCGAGTTCGCGCCCGTTGACGACATAGGCGATGCGGGCCTCGTCGACGCCCAGGCTCGGCGTCGAATAGAAGCCGGGGGCCGGGGCGATCATGACCGTCTTGCCGTCCAGCGAGAAATCCTGGAGGAGCCAGACGGCGAAGTGCTCGATGTCCTTGACCGGCAGGCGGACGATGACGTAGAAGGCCCCCTCGGGCTTGTGGATGACGATGCCGGGAATGTCCTTGAGCCCCTCGTAGAGGATGTTGCGGCGCTTGTCGTACTCGGCCCGGACGCCGTCGAAGTACTCCATCGGCATGTTGTAGGCGGCCAGGGCGGCGTGCTGCTCGACCGAGGGCGGGCAGAGGCGGGCCTGGGCGAACTTGAGCAGGGCCGCGTAGACGTCCTTGTTCCGGGTGATGACCATCCCGATCCGGGCCCCGCAGCAGCTGTAGCGCTTGGAGATGCTGTCGACGACGATGACCCGGTCCTTGATGTCCGGGAACTCGAGGATGCTCTTGTGCTTCAGGCCGTCGTAGACGAACTCCTTGTAGACCTCGTCGCCGACGAGGAAGAGGCCGCGCTTCCTGACGACGGCCACGACCCGCTCCAGCTCCTCGGGAGTGTAGACGGTGCCGGTCGGGTTGTTGGGCGAGCAGAGCAGGACGGCCTTGGTCTTCGGGGTGATGCGGGCCTCGAGGGCCGCGGCCGGCGGCAGCCGGAAGCCGTCCTCGACCGAGAGCGGCAGGGGCACGATCTTCAGGCCGGCGAAGGCGGCGTAGCCGTTGTAGTTCGTGTAGTAGGGCTCGGGGACGATGATCTCGTCGCCGACGTCGCCCAGGACGGAGAAGGTGAAGTGAATGGCCTCCGACCCGCCGGTCGTGATGAGGACCTCGTCCGGGTCGAGCGGGATGCCGTATTTCGCGAAGTAGCGGGTGACGGCCTGGCGCAGCTCGAGGAAGCCCTGGGCCGGCCCGTAGGCCAGGACCGGCTGGCTCCAGTTGCGGAAGGTGTCGATGACCGGCTGCGGGGCCGGGATGTCGGGATCGCCGATGTTGAGGTGGAAGATCTTGGTCCCCCTGGCCTTGGCGGCGTCGGCGTAGGGCTTGAGCTTGCGGATCGGGGACGCCTGGATGTCCTGGGCGCGACGGGAAACGTTCATGCCGTGCTCCTCCTGGTCTCGTGGTCCGGTGCGTAAGGGCCTATTATAAGAGAACGCCCCGGCGCATCGCAACCTTCCGCGTCGAGAACGCCCGCCGGCCTCCGGGACGACGCTCAAATGGCGAAGCCGAGGATGATCCTGTAGGTCGCGAAACGGAACCTCATCTCCCTGTAGGGGTCCCAGGCCCCGAGGGCGCCGACGCCGTCGAAGACGGACGGCCGGCTGCCGACGGCCTGGCCGCCGAGCGAGTAGCCGAGGCCCACGGTCAGGGCCGTCCTCTTGATGAAGAGCTCGGCGCCGGTCATGAAGTGGTAGTTGTCCCAGTTCGTCAGCGAGAGGTTCGCAGACGTCCCCGGCCTCCTGGCCGAATAGTCGGTGGTGAAGCTGGCGTAGCCTTTGAACCGCGAGGAATAGAACCACTCCAGCCCGAAGCCCGTGTTCATCACGGCCTCGAGCTCCTGGGTGACGTCGATCGAAAAGGCCTCGCCCGTCGACTGGGCGGCGGAATCGGCGGCGTCGACGACGGTGTAGGGGCGGACCCGGCCGAACCATTCCCCGCTGGCGTAGATGCGGACCTTGTGGATCTTGAAGGTCACGCCCATGGCCAGCGAGAAGGGCGAGCGGTAGGCGGCCGGCAGGCGGTCCTGATAGTCGGCGGCCAGGTAATCGTCGGCCCTCCCGTCGCCGTCCGTGTCGAGGCCGGCGACGGACGAATCGGCGCCGGCCATCCCCCGGCCGGAAACGGCCAGGCTCGGCGTCGTCACGGTCAATCCCAGGGTGATATCCGTGAGATCGACGGCCAGGCCGACCTTCCAGAGGACGCGGAAGTGGCTGTACCGGTACTGCCGGGCCCCCAGGACGGAGGCCGCGCCGCCGGCCCCCGTCAGGACCTCGAGGCGCTCCTGGACGCTGGCCCAGTGCGACCGGACAGCGAGATACTGGCTGACGCCGACGCCGAACGTCCTCGCCGGCCGGTAGGACCAGGTCAGGCCGAGCCACGACTCGGCGAGCTTCTCGTCGAACCGGAACTGGGTGGCGTAATACTCGGGGCCGAACCCGCCAGGGACGATGTCCCGGGAGCCTGTCCCGGAGATCGAGGCGCCGAGCTTGACGGCCTGGCGGGCGAGATAGGAGTAGCCGAACCAGTGCCTCGGCCCCAGGCCCCGGATGCGGAACGAGCCGGCGACGAGCGTCGGGGCCGGGCTGGGGCTTTGGGCGTTGAGGGGGACGGCCTCGAAGGAGCCGCCGACCAAGCTCAAGCGGGGGTATTGGATGATGTTGGCGGCCATCAGGGTCTGCGGCTTCTCGATCAGGCTCAGGCCGCCGGGATTGTAATAGGTCCCCGACAGGTCGAGGACGCTGCCGATGACCGCCCCGCCGAGCAGGGTGGCCCGCGTTCCGTACTGGTTCGTCCAATAATGGGAATCCTGGGCGGCCGCCTGGCGGGCCAGGACGAACAGGGATAAGGCGGCCAGGACAGGCAGGCGGAGGTCCCTCACGGCCCCCCGTTTATAATCGAGTCCCGCCGGGGCCGTCAAGCCTCCCGCGGGGATCCGATCCCCGGCCCCCGGCTCGGAAAGCGGAGCCCCTCCTCCCGGTTGCAAACGACGGGCCGTTTCTGCTAGGGTAAGGGGCGAAACGTGCCCCGAGGCCCCCATGATCATCGTGCGCGACGCCCTCCTCCGCGAAGTCGAGAGCTGGGGCGATCATTTCCGCTTCGTCCTCGACGCGCCGGCGGTCGGGGCGGCCGCCCGGCCCGGCCAGTTCGTCATGGTCAAGGCGGCCGCGGGCGCCTCCCCCCTGCTCCGCCGCCCGCTCGGCGTCCACGACGCGAGCGCCGCCGGCATCGAGCTCTTCTTCAAGGTCGCCGGGCAGGGCACCGAGGCCCTGTCGCGGAAGAAGGCGGGCGACCGGATCGACCTCGTCGGCCCCCTGGGCCGGGGGTTCACGGTCCCGGCCGACGCCGGCGGCCGGAGCGCCCTTCTCGTCGGAGGCGGCCGGGGCATCGCGCCGCTCTATTTCCTGGCCCGCGAGCTCGTCCGGGCCGGCTGGCGGCCGCTGGCCCTCTACGGCGGCCGGAGCCTCCCCGACATCCCCCTCCGCGGGCGGTTCGAGGCGGCCGGCGTCCCGGTCCTCTGCTCGACCGACGACGGCAGCTTCGGCTTCGCGGGCCTGGTCACGGAGCTGGCCTCCCGCGAGCTCGGGAAGAACAGGCCGGACAGGCTCTACGCCTGCGGCCCGGACCCGATGATGAAGTCCCTGGCCGCGGTCGCCGCCGGGCACGGCGTCGCGGCCGAGTTCTCGCTCGAGTCCGTCATGGGCTGCGGCATCGGCGCCTGCTGGGGCTGCGTCCACCGCATCAAGGGCGAGGCGGGCGAAGGCTGGAGCAAGATCTGCGAGGAAGGCCCGGTCTTCCCCGGGGAGCGCATCCTGTGGTAGCGGCCGGGCCGGTCGATCTCCGCGTCGCCGTCGGCCCGCTGGAGCTGCGGAACCCCGTCCTCGCGGCCAGCGGCACGTTCGGCTACGGCCTCGAGTTCGCGCCGTACCTGGACCTCGGGCGGCTCGGCGGCCTCGTCGTCAAGGGCCTGTACTACGGGCCGCGCGAGGGCAACCCCCCGCCGCGCCTGGCCGAGACCGCCTGCGGCCTCATCAACGCCATCGGCCTGCAGGGCGTCGGCGTCGAGGCCTTCGCCGCGAAGGTCCTGCCCGGGCTCCGGGCCGCCGGCGCCGCCGTCATCGTCAACGTCTGCGGCGCGGACGACGAGGAGTACGTCCGGGTCGTCGAGTTCCTGGACCGGCAGGACGGGATCGCGGCCTACGAGCTCAACATCTCCTGCCCGAACGTCAAGAAGGAAGGGGCCTGCCCCGCCCTCTCGCCGCGGACGACTTTCGACCTGGTGAAGGGGGTCAAGCGGGCCAGCCGCCGCCCGGTCATCACCAAGCTGTCGCCGAACGTCACCAGCATCGTCGAGATCGCCCAGGCGGCCGAGGAGGCCGGCTCCGACGCCGTGGCCCTGGTCAACACCTTCCTGGCCCTGGCCGTGGACCTCGAGACGCGCCGGCCCCGCCTCGGCAACGTCTACGGCGGGCTGAGCGGGCCGGCCATCAAGCCGATCGCCCTGCGGATGGTCCACCAGGTCGCCACGCGCCTCGAGGTGCCGGTCGTCGGCATGGGCGGCATCATGACCGGGACGGACGCCCTGGAGTTCCTCGTCGCCGGGGCGGCCGCCGTCGAGGTCGGGACGGCCAATTTCGTCGACCCCGACGCCGCCGTCCGCGTCGTCGCCGAGATCGAGGCCTGGTGCCGGGCCCGCGGCGTCGCGGCCGTCCGCGACGTCATCGGGACCCTCCGGACCGATTGAGACCGCGAAAGGACATCCCATGACCAACGCCGACCGGATCATCATCGCCCTCGACGTCCCGGCCAAGGACGAGGCCGTCGCCCTCGTCAGCCGGCTCAAGGACGCCCGGACGTTCAAGGTCGGGCTCGAGCTCTTCACGGCCGAGGGGCCGTCGCTCTTCCGCAAGCTCAAGGCCCTGCGCAAGGACCTTTTCCTCGACCTCAAGCTCCACGACATCCCCAACACGGTGGCCGGGGCGGTCCGCTCGGCCTTCCGGCACGGCGTCCAGATGATGACCCTCCACGCGTCGGGCGGGCGGGAGATGATGGCCGCGGCGGCCGAAGCCGCGCGCCGCGGGGCGGACGAGACCGGGCGCCCGCGACCGGTCCTGCTCGGCGTGACCGTCCTGACCAGCCTCAAGGGCGCCGACCTCGAGGAGGTGGGCCAGGGCGAGGACGTCGCGGCCCAGGTCCTGCGCCTGGCCGGGCTGGCCAAGGCCGCCGGCCTGGACGGCGTCGTCTGCTCGCCCCGGGAGATCGAGGTCCTGCGCCGCGAATTCGGGCGGGAGCTGGTCATCGTCACGCCGGGCATCCGGCCCGTCTGGGCGGCGGCCCAGGACCAGAAGCGGGTCATGACCCCGGCCGAGGCGGTGGCCAAGGGGGCGGACTACCTGGTCATCGGACGGCCCGTCACGGGCGCGCCCGCGCCGAACGAGGCCTTCCTCCGGATCGTCGAGGAGATCGCCTGAATCGTTCGGGAGCGGTCAGAGCCGGCCGTAGCGGACGGCGAAGATCATCTTCAGGAACAAGTTGATGACGACGTGGAGCCCGATGACGACCAGGACGCAGACCGCGAGATAGCTCCCGACCCTGTCCTTGGGCGTTCCCATCATCGGCGCGTCGAGGCCCAGATAGAGGATGTAGAGGCCGTAGAGGCTGGCCAGCACCCCCAGGGCCCAGAGGCCGGGGACGATGTAGAGGACCCCGGCCACCCAGGCCGGGGTCATGCTGTAGACGGCGAGCTTGAGGGCGGCCGTCGTGTCCCTGGCCGACGCGAAGCTCGGGGCCAGCTCGCGGATGATCAGGGCGAAGAGGTAGACGGCGGCCAGGCTGAGGACGTAGGCGACGACGGCGTTGCCGAGGGCCCGGCCGACGGGCCAGCGGTAGAGGCCAACGAAGGGCAGGCGCCGGCCGACGAGGATGTTGCCGAGGAACTGGAAGCCGGCCGGGACGGCGGCCAGGACCGCGGCGTAGGACGTGAACAGGCCCGCCGGGGTCCCCGGCTCGGCCTTGATCCTGGCCCACTCGTCCCTGGGCTCGACGAGGATCGCCCGGACGCGCGCGACGATATTCATGGGGCCTCCAGCTCGCGGCGCCATCATACCCCGGCCCGAGCGGGGGTGTCAACGCCGCGGGGGCCGCGGGAAGGGGGTGTTGGAGGCGCGGGTCGGACTCGAACCGACGAATAAAGGTTTTGCAGACCTCTCCCTTAGCCTCTTGGGTACCGCGCCGGTCTGATCATCTCCGCGGGGGGATCATGGAGCGGGCGATGGGACTTGAACCCACGACCTTCTGCATGGCAAGCAGACGTTCTACCACTGAACTACGCCCGCCCGCTCTCTCCCGAGAACGGCACGCCTTACGCTAACAGAATCGCCAGAGGCTGTCAACCAATCACGGGACTCCCTCTCTCCGGCTTCGCTCGGGAATTGCCCTTAGCCGCCCACTCCCCGGAAACCTCCTTATACGGTTTCCTCCGCTCCGAGGGTCCCCCTTCAGTTCCCTCACCGCCTCGAGAGGGAGTGCCGGAATGAGAGGAAAGATCAAAGAAAAGGGGACACGAACCGAGGCGGTACATGTCCCCAGGATCTTAACGGGCGCTGCTGATCTGGACCTCGCTGCCGATGTCCACGGCGTCGCGGGCGCCCAGGATCTTGATCGTCGAGGTGGCGCCGCGGACGTCGATGATGATGGCGCTGGCGATGGCCTCGCGGGGCAGGCCGGGGCGGGCCTGGTGGAAGACGTTGAGCTGGTCGCCGATCTGGACGCACTGCTGCCGGCCCATGTCGATCAGGGCCCACTGGCCCGAGGCCGAGATGTGGAAGTCGTTCTCGATGAAGATGACCCGGCCCCGGCGGCTGGCGTTCGGGTCCATGTCGCCGTAGCCGAGGTCCTTGCCGATCTCCCCGTCGCCTTCCTCGTAGGGCATGAGGAAGTCGCCGATGCGGATCGTGCCGCAGCCCTTCTCGACCTTGGCCGAGGCCTGGTGCTCCTCGAGGCGGAAGACGCGGGCCCGGCCATGGCGCTCCATGACCGTGCCGAGCTTGCCGACCTTGGCCCGCAGGCCGACCGTGAGGAACAGTTGGCCGATCTCGAGCCCGTCGGCGGCGCCCCGGTCGATGTAGATGACGTCGCCGTCCTCGAAGAGGCCCTTCTCGTTCATCCGCTCCGCCCCGACGATCCGGATGTCCGGCAGGAGCTTGCCTTCCTCGTGCATGTAGAAGGAGCAGTTGAGGTCCGACTCGTTGATGAGCGCGTAAGTCTCCTCGAAGATCTTCGCCTTCCGGATCAGGTTCTCCTGCGTCCCCTGGGCCAAGGGGCGCCCGGGGACGGAGAGGATCAGGGCGACGAAGACGAGGCCGGCCGCCGCGAAGAAGGTCTTTTGGCTCATGGTCACACCTCTCGGCCGATGGGGTTCCGCCGTTCGGGATTATAGGGGACTCTCCGAGCGGCTGTCAACACGGAGTCAGCGCCCCGCCCCGATGGACAATCGGCCTCGATTCGTTTAATATGTTTCAATCCACTGAGTTAGTCGCGGCGAAGGCCCGAATGTCCAAAAAAATCGCGGTCACCCTGGTCTTCGGGGGGCGGTCGGCGGAACACGCGATCTCCCTGGTCTCGGCCTCCGCCATCTTCCGGAATCTGGACATGTCCAAGTTCGACGTCCGGTCGGTCTATGTCACCCGGGAGGGCCGGTGGAAGCCCGTCGAGGCGCCCTCGACCGACATCGCGGCCCTCGAGCGGGGCCCGGCCCATTCCTTCCTGCCCTGGAAGGCGGGGACGCCCGTCCCGGAGGCCGGGGCCGACATCTATTTCCCCGTCCTCCACGGCCCCCTCGGCGAGGACGGCACGATCCAGGGCCTGTTCGAGATGGCCGGCGTCCCCTACGTCGGGGCCGGGGTCGCCGGCTCGGCCCTGGCCATGGACAAGGCCGCCGCCAAGTCGGTCCTCCGCGACCGCGGCCTGCCCGTCGTGCCCTGGCTGGCCGTGGCCGAGACGGAGTGGCGGGCGGACCCGGCCGCCGTCCTCCGCCGCGTCCGCCGCGCCCTGCCCTTCCCCGTTTTCGTCAAGCCGTCCAACCTCGGCTCGAGCGTCGGCATCACCAAGGTCGCCCGGGCCGGGGACCTGGCCGCGGCGCTCGACCTGGCCTTCCGCTACGACGCGACGGCCCTGGTCGAGAAGGGCGTCGCCGGCCGGGAGCTCGAGTGCAGCGTCCTCGGCAACGAGGCGCCGGAGGCCTCGCTCGCGGGCGAGGTCATCCCGGCCAACGAATTCTACGACTACGCCGACAAGTACCTCGACGGCAGGACGAAGTTCGTCATCCCGGCCGAGCTCCCGGCCGGGACCATGTCCCGCGTCCGCCGGCTCGCCGCGGCCGCCTTCAAGGCCCTGGGCGCCTCCGGCATGGCCCGGGTGGACTTCTTCCTCGAGAAGGGCACGGGCCGCCTCTACGTCAACGAGCTCAACACCATCCCCGGCTTCACCGAGATCAGCATGTACCCGAAGCTCTGGGCCGTCTCGGGCCTGCCCTTCCCGCGGCTCCTCGAGCGGCTCATCGAGCTCGGTTTCGAGCGCCACCGCGACCGCAAGGCCTGCCTCGAAAGGGGCCGCTGATGAGGGTCCTCGGGGTCGACTACGGCGACCGCCACATCGGCCTGGCCCTGAGCGATCCCCTGCTCATCACCGCGCAGCCCCTGGGCGCCTACGAGCTCACCGGCCGGGACGACGCGGACCGGGCCTATTTCCGGGGCCTCGTCGAACGGCACGAGGTCTCCGAGATCGTCGTCGGCGACCCGCTGCGCATGGACGGCAGCTTGGGGACGCGGGCCGGCCTGACACGCCGCTTCGCGGACTGGCTCGCCGAGGCCGCCGGCCGTCCGGTCGCGCTCCTCGACGAGCGGCTGACGACGCAACAGGCCCTGAAGGCCCTCGACGGCTCGAGGCTCCGCGGCCGGAAGAAGAAGGGCTGGGAGGACCGCCTGGCGGCGGTCATCATCCTGTCGACCTACCTCGAGCGGAAGCGCGGGGAGAGCGGTGATCGCCAGGGCGATTAAGTCCGTCCTCCTCGCGACGGCCGTCCTCCTGCCCGCCGCGACCGGCTGGATCGTCCGCGGCCTCCGCGCGACCACGGGCCAGCCGCGCGAGCCGGTCCTCTTCGAGGTCGAGACCGGCTGGAGCGCCCGGAACGTCATCGCCCATCTCGGACGGGCCGGCCTGGCCGCGGACCCCCTGGCCCTGAGGCTGGCCCACCGGGCCTTCTTCGCCGACAGGAGCTTCAAGGCCGGGGAATACCTGTTCGCGCCGCCGCTCCCCCCGAAAGACGTCCTGATGAGGATCCTCGCCGGCCGCGTCCACCTCGCCTCCGTCGTCGTCCCCGAAGGGCTGACCGGCGACGAGGTCGCCGCGCTCCTCCGGCCCGGAGACCCGGCCGGCGCGGCGGCCTTCCGGCGGGCCTTCGAGGCGACGGAGCTCATCGCCGACTGGGACCCCGAGGCCAGGGACCTCGAGGGCTATCTCTTCCCCGACACCTACAGCCTGCCGCGGAAGGCGACGGAGGAGGAGACCGTCGAGGCCATGGTCGCCGGGTTCCGGGCCGTCTTCGACGGGGACCGGCGGCGGCGGGCGGCGGAGCTCGGGCTGAGCGTCCGCGAGGCGGTGACGCTCGCCTCGCTCATCGAGGAGGAGACCGCCCTGCCCGAGGAGAGGCCGCTCGTCTCAGCGGTCTTCCACAACCGGCTGAAGATCGGGATGAAGCTCGACTGCGACCCGACCGTGGCCTACGCCCTCAAGCGCGCGGGCCGGTACGCCGGACGGCTCCTGCTCAAGGACCTCAAGTTCGAGTCCCCCTACAACACCTACCTCCACCCCGGCCTGCCGCCCGGACCGATCGCCAATCCCGGCCGCGCCAGCCTGGACGCCGCCCTCCATCCGGCGTCCGAGCCGTACCTCTATTTCGTCGCCACGGGGGACGGGGGGCATCGTTTCAGCCGGACCCTCGGCGAGCACCTGGACGCGGTCCGGCAATTCCGGGCATTGAAAAAGCGCTGAAGTTTGATATATTGAACGCCTTTGAGATTGTAAAGGCGGTTTACATGTTGCGTCTTTTTTTCCTCCGGAGCGGTGGACCTCTTGCCATACGGCTTGGCACGGGAATTGCTCTGGAGGATGGTGGAAGTGACAGAAGCAGTTCATGAAGGAGGAAAAATGAAAGCTTCCAGAACGTTCGCGGCCGTCCTGGCGCTCGCCGCCATGGCCGGCGCTCTCTCCGTTCCCGCGGGGGCGGCCATCGGTCCCCAGGGCAAGAAGCAGGAAGCCAAGCCGCAGACCAAGGCGTCCTCGATGCCGAAAGAGGTCGCGGCCATCATCCAGGAGGGCCTGGCCACGCGCCAGGGTAGACAGGACATTCCCTTCAGCCTGTTCAAGCATCTCGTCCTGCCCGCCCAGGGTCAGAACCTCTATCCCGTCTTCTTCTTCAAGGCCCGGAACGGCGACCTCGGCTACGCCCCGTCGGCGGCCGGCACGGGCGAGATGGAGGCGCCAGTCGTCGTGTTCTTCCAGTTCCTGCACGACACCCCCGCCGGGACGCTCGCCCCGATGATTTCGGGCCGGGCCTCCGGCGTCCTGAAGACCGACGGCGCCGGCTACAGCCCCGAGAACGAGGACTGGTACTCGCTCGGGCTGGCCCTGCCCGCCGGGACCTACACCCTGGCCCTGGTCCTGGCCAGCCCGGACATGAAGAAGATGAGCGTCGCTTACACCGACGTGACCTTGCCCGCCCCCGAAGCCTACGCCGCGTCGCTCTGGCCGACCGCTCCCGTGATCGTCGCCGCCATGGAGCAGGTCGAGCAGGACCAGCGGCCGACCCTCCATCGCGGCTATTTCACCTGGGGCGCCCTCAAGGTCGCCCCGAACTTCCGCGGCGACATCGCCGTGGGCGAGAACTTGGAGGTCTTCTTCTTCGTCCTCGGGGCGGCCGACAAGGTTTCCGCGGGACGGACGGTCAACGACTTCGAGGTCGAGTACGAGATCCAGGACCCCGAAGGCAAGCCGGCCATCAAGTGGGCCGCCCAGGCCTACGAGACCTACTTCATCAACCAGCCCTTGCCGCTCATCCAGACCCTCCAGACGATGAACGAGAAAGGCGAGGTCCTGAGCACCGAAAAGAAGCCGCTCGAAGCCGGCAAGTACGTCCTCGCCATCAAGGTCACGGACAAGCTCTCGGGCAAGAAGGCCGAAGCCAAGATGGATTTCTCGGTCCGGTAAGACCGCTTCCCCGGACGCCGATTGGGGGCCGCCCCGCGAAAGGGCGGCCCCTTTTTTTCAGGGGCGGCGCTTCCGCGCTCTCTCCTCGAGCGCCTTGACGGCCGGCTGGTCGGGGAGGAGCGCCAGGGACTTCTCGATGAGGGGCAGGGCCTTCTCGGGTCGCCCGAGCGCCAGGTAGCACTCGGCGGCCAGGTTCAGGACCGGGACCTCCGTGGCCCCGGCCATCAGCTTCTCGAGCGCCGCCAGGGCCGACGCCCAGTCCTTCAGGCCCGCGTGGTCGAGGGCGACGACCTTGGCCGACTCGCGGTCTCCCAGGCGCGCCTGGACGGCGGACGCGTGGCCCAGGGACTCCCTGTACATCCCCATCCCGTAGAGCGCTTTGGCCAGGAGCAGGCGGGCCTCCGGGTCGTCCCGGACGGCCAGGACCCGCTCGAGAACGCCGCGGGCTTCGGCGTAGGCCCCTTTGAGGAAATACTGGGCCGCCAGGACCCTGTCGTGCTCGGGGCCCGGGAAGGGCCCGTGGAGGCGGGCGTAGACCCGGGGGACGACGGGCACGGTCCGGTCCAGGATGACGAAGTTCTCCCGGCCGGCGGCGAGCGCCCGCCCGTCCGCGCCGACGAGCGACGCCTCGGCCCGGTAGTAGCCGGGCGCGATGTCCGCGAGCGGGACCGTCCCCGAGACGAGGAGCGACGCGGCGTCTCCGGGATCGGGAACGGCCTCGGTCAGCGGGAAGCGCCCGGCCGGCTCGTTCGTCCCGGCCGACACGATGTCGACGACGAAGGCCGGCTTATCCCCGGCGGCGGCTGAGGCGCCGCCCCGGACCTGGAGGAAGGCGCCGAGGGTCGAAGAAGGCGTGAATTCGTTGCGGGCGCTGACGGCGTACTGACGGCCGCCGAAGGCGAAGGCCTTGAGATTCCCGGACTGCCCGGCGGGAACTTCGGAGCGGGCGTGGAACAGGAGCGGCCCGCTCGGGGCGGGCTGTCCGGCCGGCCCGGCGGCGTCCACGGAGACCTGCGCCTCGAAGGAGGAGAACTCCCGGGCCGTCTTGTTCTTGAGCAGGAACAGGGCCCGGTACTCGCCCGGGGCGCAGGCCAGGAGGTCCTGGAAGGCGAAGCGCTGCCGCGACAGCCTCTCGTAGGCGGCGGCGTCGACCCTGACGGGGATCTCCTCGGCCCTTTCGAAGACGGTCCGGCCCGCGCCGTCCTCGAGCCTCAGCACGAGCTCGAAATCCGCGCGGACCGACCCTCCCTCGGAGGCGAACCCCATCCGGTCCGGCTCGATGGACCAATGCAGGAAGGGCTGGCCGCCGAAGCGGAACACCCGGACTTCGAAGGCGCAGGCGAAGAAGCGGTCCATGTACTCCGTCTCGACATGGTCCTTGTAGCCCAGGAAGGAGCGGGCGTAGGCGTCGGAATACTTCTTTTCCGCCAGGCCGCGGACGGAGGCGACGAGCCTGTCGGACGAGAGCGAGCCGGCTCCCCCGAGGCTGTCGCTGGGCAGGTAGCTCAGGGTGGCCCCGGCCAGCTCCCCGTTGATCCGCTTGACGACCTGGTAGGCCGCGGAGCGGCCGAGGGGCGCCCCGCCCCGGGCCTGGGTCGGCAGGACGAGCTTCTCCGGCCCCTCGACGGTCGGCGAGTAGAGCCGGAAATCGCCGAGGCCTTCGGGCTGGTAGAAGATGAGGTAGAAATAGCCGGGCAGGCCGTACTCTTCGGCCCCCTTGTAGAACCACAGCTCCAGGGGCCAGAGCTCCGACTGCGTGGTGTAAAGCGTCCGCTCGAGAGGCGGCCCCAGGACGAGATAGAAGAAGCCGCGCTCGGTCTGGCTGCCCCTCTTGGGGGAGAAGTGCCCGAAGGCCTTGTCGGCGTAGCGGACGCGCTCCTCGTACTCCCTCTGGAACTCGTTGACCTCCGTGTCCGGCAGCGGGTCTCGCATCCTCCAGAAGAGGCGGACGAACTTGGCCCGCTCGGCGTTCGTCGCGAGCTTCAGGAAGACGGCCCGCTCGTTCTTGGTCAGGACGGGGCCGACGTCCTCGAGCCAGCGCTCGAGGTCCGCCGTCATCTTCTCCGGGACCGCGGCCAGCAGGCCGGCCGCGAGGACGGCGACGGCCGCGAGGACGAGGGGGGGGGTCTGTCTCATGGGCGCTTCCGGATGCCGGAAAGATACGATAGCATACGGCCCGCGCCTTGACAAACAGGGCCCCCGGGAGCGGCGGGGCCGGCCCCGTGAGGATTTTTTTGTTGAAATCATCCCGAAAAAATGGATAATAACCAATTTGCCGGCGAGGATAAATGCTACGGACATTCTTATTGCGCTGAAAACAAACGAGATGTCAAAATCTCCGAGTTGGCACTGGAATTGCATTTCCGATAAGGACCTTCAGTCATCGTTCGACGAACGGAAAGGAGGCTTGCTTGAGTAAGAAGATTTTGTCTCTCCTCGCCCTGATCCTCTTCGTAGGCCCGGTCGCCTTCGCCCAGTCCCGGGACACGGGGGCCATCCGCGGCGCCGTCACGGACGATCAGGGCCAACCGCTGCCCGGCGTCAGCGTGACCGTCACCAGCCCGAACCTGATGGGCAGCCGCGTCTTCGTGACGGACGCTCAGGGCCAGTTCCGGTTCCCCGCCCTGCCGCCCGGCGACTACCAGGTCAAGGCCGAGATCCAGGGCTTCGGAACGGTCATCCGCGAGAACCTCCGCCTGAGCACGACGACCACCCTGACCGTGGACATCGAGATGAAGCCGGCCTCGGTGACCGAGGAGGTCACCGTCATCGCCAAGTCGCCGACGGTCGACGTCAAGTCCACCGAGACGGCCTCGGTCACCCTGTCGAACGAGATCCTCCGGAACATCCCCTACAACCAGTTCACGGCGGACATCGTCAACCTCGCCCCGGGCGTCGTCGACAACGTCGCCTTCGGCGCCTCCCAGAACACCGGCATCGCCTACACCATGGACGGCGTCAACGTCGCCGACCCCGACGCCGGCTCGGCCTGGGTCTTCTCGGACCACAACATCATCGAAGAGGCCAAGGTCATGGGCATCGGCCTGCCGGCCGAGTACGGGAACTTCACCGGCGTCATCTTCAACCTCATCACCAAGTCCGGCGGCAACCAGTTCTCCGGCCACTTCGAGTTCAACTTCCAGGGCTACCAGGCGACCTCGAAGTTCTGGCAGGCCACCAACAACCAGGCTTACGCCGGCGACTTCCCCGACCTGACCTCGCCCTCGTCCTGGCTCATGGACCTCAACGGCCACGTCGGCGGCCCCATCGTCCGGGACAAGCTCTGGTTCTACACCGGCGTCCAGTTCTACCGGACCAAGGACCGGGCCACGGGCTTCCCCGAGGACATCGACTACAAGCAGCCCCGGTTCTTCATCAAGCTGACGAGCCAGCTGTCGAACACGCTGAACGTCAACGCCATGTTCCAGGCGACCAGCTACAACGGCATCAACCGCGGCGCCGGCGCCACGACCTCCCCCGAGGCCTGCGTCACCCAGGAGTCGCCCGACTGGCTGGCCGGCTTCAACCTGAACAAGGTCCTCAGCTCGACCACGTTCTTCGACCTCAAGACGAACTACTTCCGGGGCCGCTACTACCTGGACCCCGAGGTCGACTTCAGCGTCTATTCGCATTTCGACCTGAACGACAACATGCTCTACGACAGCGCGGGCTCCTTCTACTACGCCGACCGGGCCCGCTTCGGGACCAACGCCAGCGTCACCCACTACGCCGAGGACTTCCTGGCCGGCTCGCACGAGTTCAAGTTCGGGGCCGAGTTCGAGCGCTCCATGGTCCGCAACCGCTACGGCTTCACCGGCACGGGCGGCGCGCTGGGCGACCACATCAAATACATCGACCTCGACGACGGCTGGTACACGGGGCCCTACCTGGCCTACCAGTACCAGGGCTACGACAACAACACCCGCTACACCCGCCTCGAGGGCTTCGCCCAGGACAGCTGGCAGGTCTCCAAGCGCCTCAACCTCAGCCTGGGCGTCCGCTACAGCATGAACTGGGGCGACGTCAAGTACGTCGATGGGCCGGTCTACAAGACGAACCGCCTGGCCCCGCGCCTGGGCTTCACCTTCGACGTCCTGGGCGACAAGACGACCATCCTCAAGGGCCACTACGGGCAGTTCACCGAGGGGATGTTCGCCAGCTTCCACGACCGGATGAACCCCGACCAGGCCTATCACGACTACGTCTCCTACTACTACGACCCCGGGGATTCCCAGTGGCACGAGTGGGAACGCATCGTCCACGAGAGCCTGTACTCGATGGACCCCGACATCAAGCACCCCTACATGGAGCAGTTCACGGCCGGCCTCGAGAGGGAGCTCTTCAAGGACACCTCGGTCGGCGTCACCTACATCAACCGGCGGTGGAAGAACATCATCGGCCCCATCGACCGGGCGGGCGATTACGACCGCATCAGCTATTACGTCCCCGAGCTCGGCCGGTCGTTCCAGATCTACGAGCGGACTGCGGCCACCCTCGGGACCTACGACTACCTGATCACGAACCTCGTCCGGGACGATGCCCATTGGGTCATGGACACGCCGTACCGCAAGTACTCGGGCCTCGAGGTCCTGTTCAACAAGCGCTTCTCCAACCGCTGGCAGCTGCTGGCGTCCTACGTCTACGGCAAGGCCACGGGCACCATGGACAACGGCTTCGGCGACGACATCGGCTACGGCGGCAACACCTACGACCCGAACTTCTGGATCAACGCCGACGGGCGCTCGACGGTGGACCCGACCCACATGATCAAGGTCCAGGGCACCTACGTCCTGCCCCTCGACATCAACTTCAACTTCTACTACCGGGGGATCACGGGCGACGCCTGGACCCAGCGCTACCGCACCAGCCGGCTCAACCAGGGGCGGGTGACCTTCTTCACCGAGCCGCGGGGCTCGAACCACTATCCCATGCGGCACACGCTCGACCTCAGGCTCGAGAAGGTCTTCACGGTGGCCAAGAAGTACCGCCTGGGCGTGATGCTGGACGTCTTCAACGTCTTCAACGACGACACCATCACCTCCTGGGGCACGCGCATCGGGTACGACTGGTACCCCGGCGACTGGCCCTCGACGAACGGGCACGAGCTCTACGGCTTCGCGGAGCCGCGGCAGGCCCGCGTCGGCTTCCGGCTCATCTTCTAGGCCCGCGTCCGAAGAACGCTTCCGCGAGGGCGGCGGGGCTTCCCGCCGCCCTCTTTTTTTGAGAGGCGTGAACCGAAGGTGCGTGTCCCCGACCGTTTCTGTTAAAATGGTAGCCCGGATGGCCAAGCCGAAGATCCCCGCGAAACCCCGCCGGCGCCTGTGGGCCGCCCTCGCCGCAGGCCTCCTCGCCGCGGGCCTGGCCTCCGTCCTCCTGTTCCGGCCGCGGCGGGCCGACTTCGCCGGGCTCCGGGGCGGCCGGGACTTCAACGTCATCCTCATCACCGTCGACACCCTGCGGGCCGACAGGATCGGCTGCTACGGCCACCCCTTCGTCCGCACCCCGGCCATGGACGCCCTGGCCGCGGGCGGCGTCCGTTTCGAGAACTGCATCTCCCCGACGCCCCTGACCCTGCCCTCCCACACGACCATCATGACCGGGACCCTGCCCCCGTTCCACGGCGTCCGCGACAACGGCGGATTCGTCGTCCCGGACGGGCTCCAGACCCTGGCCGAGTCCTTCAAGGCCCGGGGCTACGACACGGCGGCCTTCGTCGCCGCCTACGTCCTCGACTCCAAGTGGGGCCTCGGCCAGGGCTTCGACACCTACTTCGACAAGTTCGACCTCGGCCGGTTCGAGAGGATCTCGCTCGGCGAGGTCCAGCGGCCGGCCAACGAGGTCATGGACGAGGCCCTGGCCTGGCTCGCGGCCCGCAAGGGCGGCCGGTTCTTCGCCTGGATCCACCTCTACGACCCCCACAGCCCCTACGCGCCGCCGGAGCCTTTCGCCAGCGAGTACGCGTCGAACCCCTACCTCGGCGAGGTGGCCTTCACCGACAGCCAGATCGCCCGCCTCGCGGACTACCTCGACCGCGAGGGCCTGCGGGACGACCTCTTCATCGTCCTGGCCGCCGACCACGGCGAGAGCCTGGGCGAGCACCGGGAGCACACCCACGGCTTCTTCGTCTACCAAGGCGCCATCCGCGTGCCCCTGATCGTCGCGACGCCCTTCCCCCGGCTGCGCGGGGTGGTCTCGAAGGAGGTCGTGGGGCTGGCCGACGTCATGCCGACCATCTCGGAGATGGCCGGCCTGGCCGTGCCCGCCGAGGTCCAGGGCCGCAGCCTCGTGCCGGAGTTCTTCGCGCCGGGGACCGGCCCGCGCCGGCTGGCCTACTCGGAGACCTTCTATCCCCGCTACCACTACGGCTGGTCCGAGCTGCGCAGCGTCCAGGACGGGCGCTACAAGCTCATCCTCGCCCCCGTGCCCGAGCTCTACGACCTGGAGCAGGACCCGGCCGAGAGCAAGAACCTGGTCTATCTCGAGAAGGAGGTCTTCCGGGACCTCTCGGCCCGGGCCCGCGCCTTCATGGACGAGGCCGGACAGGGCGCCCACCAGGTCGACCTGGGGAAGATCGACGAGGAGACCCGCGAGAAGCTGGCCGCCCTCGGCTACATCGGCTCGTTCACCGACCCCAACCGCCTCCAGGGCCAGAGGCTGTCCGATCCCAAGGACAAGATCGGTGTCTTCAACCAGCTGTCCCGGGCCCGGGAAGACGGGCTGGGCGGCGATTTCGACGGGGCCGTCCGGACGATCGAGGCCATCATCGCCGAGGACCCGACCATCGCCGACGCCCACTTCGCGCTCGGCAACGTCCTCTACAAGGCCCGCCGC
Source organism: Acidobacteriota bacterium (assembly GCA_029569255.1). Classification (GTDB taxonomy): domain Bacteria; phylum Acidobacteriota; class Aminicenantia; order Aminicenantales; family Saccharicenantaceae; genus RBG-16-66-30. The sequence continues at coordinate 19,808 of JAKQUO010000026.1, forward strand.
TTCGAGGCGGCCGTGGCCGCCTTCGGCAAGTCGCTCGATCTCAAGCCGGACGACTCCTTCACGGTCATCAACATCGCCAACTGCTACCAGGCCATGGGCCGGTCCGGCGAGGGCGAGAGGTTCGTCCTCGACTACCTGGCCCGCGGCTTCAGGGACTCGCAGCTCCTCTTCCTGCTCGGCAACCTCAAGGTCCATGCCGGCGAAGCGGACAAGGCCATCCCCTATTTCGAGCGGACCCTGGAGGAGAACCCGCGCTCGGCCTCGGCCCACAACGCCCTGGGGGCGGTCTACATCAACCGCGGCCGGGCCGGCGACCTGGCCCTGGCCGAGGAGCACCTGCTGGCCGCGGCGGCCATCAACCCCACCCTCGTGAGCGTCCGCTACAACCTGGCCCAGGTCCGGGAGAAGCAGGGCCGGCTGGCCGAGGCCGCCGACCTCTATCTCCAGGAGATCCGCGACCTCCCCAAGAGCTACAAGGCCCTCTTCAACCTGTCCCGGGTCTACCGGCTGATGGGGCGGGAGGACGAGGAGTACGAGACCCTGAAGAGGACGATCGAGGTCGAGCCCGACTTCCCGGTCGCCTATTTCTACCTGGCCCGCATCCACCTCCGCCGGGGCGAGCGCTACGAGGAGGCCATCGCCCTGGCCCAGAAGGGGATCGGGCTCAAGCCGGCCGCCTCGGAGCTCCCGCTCGGCTACTTCCTCCTGGCCGACCTCTACAACCGTCTCGGCGACGGCGCCCGCTCGCAGGAATACGCCCGGAAAGGCCGGGCCGCGGCGGAGGCGGCCAAGGCCGCGGCAAAGAATTAGCCCCCGACCTCGAAGGCCCGCTCGAGCGAGGCCTGGCTCCCGTCGTGCGCGTTGACCACCGTGACGGTCAGCGTGTAGGACCCCGGCGCGAGCGAGGCGGAGGCCTCGGCGGTGAAGGACGCCTGGGCCGTCTCCCGCAGGCGGCTCACCGCGACCTCGAGGGGATAGGACTTGGCGAACGACCAGGCCTCCGCGCCGGCCGCGTCCCGGACCGTCATGGTCACATCGAGGGCCGTCTCGAGCGTCTCGCCGCGGGCTTTCATCCAGATGGAGGGGTAGGGCAGGGCCACGGTGAACCTCGTCCCCTCCCCGCCCGCCGTCTCGATCCGGACGTCGAGCCCGGACATCGACCGGGCCGCGGCGGTCCCCTCCTTGGTGAAGCCGATCCGCGGCTCGTTCCACTCCTTTCCGGCCCGCTCGATCATGGCGATCTGGGCGGCGCTGTCGGGGGCGAAGCGGTAATCGTCGATCCATCTCTCGTCGATGAAGGTGATGGTGAAGAAGCCGTACCACCAGATCTCGGTCGGCAGGCCGTAGAAGGTGATGCCGCGCGGATAGGTCTCGCGGTAGTCGGGCGGGCCGAGGACGATATAGACGCGGCCGCGGTCCTGGAGCCAGCCCGGGGCGGCGCCGCCCGAGAAGAGACGGTTGGCCGTGTCGATCCGTTTGAAATATTCGGTCTTGAACTCGTTCTCCTCGGTCCCCGGCTTCGGGTCCCGGCGCGCCCAGAAGTCCTCGATGAAGGCCGGCCGGTCCGCTTCGGGCAGGGCCAGGAAGGCCTTGCGCTCCTCGGCGGTGATGATGTAGCGGACCTTGGAGTAGAACTCCCGGCTGGCCGGGTCGAACGTCCTGGGCAGGCGCTCCGAGGCGCACGAGGACGCGCCCAGGACCACGGCCGCGGCCAGGGCCAGACGTTTCACGCTCGCGCTCATGGCCACTCTCCCCGTCCCACTGCGTCCCAGTCTACGCCCGCGGCGGGCCGGTTGCAAGGCGCTTGCATTCGCCCCCCGCTTTCTCTACACTGGGGTCTTTCGTCATGAAGTTCCTCGCCGACCTGCACATCCATTCGAAGTTCTCGCGGGCCACGTCGAAGGACATGGTCCTCGAGGCCATGGCGCCGTGGGCCCGGATCAAGGGCCTCTCGCTCGTGGCCACCGGCGACTTCACCCACCCCGAGTGGCTCTTCCTGATGAAGGAGAGGCTCGAGCCGCTCGGCAACGGCTTCCTCCGGCTCAAGAACGGCGCGGCGCCGTTCGACGCGCCGCCCTTCAAGGGCGTCCCCCTGCCGGCCCGGGACGTCGCCTTCATCCTGTCCTCGGAGATCAGCTTCATCTACTCGAAGGGCGGCAAGGTCCGCAAGGTCCATGTCATGCTCCTGGCCCCGGACTTCGAGTCGGTCGAGCGGGTCAACGCCCGCCTCCAGGCCGTCGGCAACCTGGCCTCCGACGGGCGGCCCATCCTGGGCCTGGACGTCCGCCTGTTCTGCCGCATGGTCGCCGAGACCGCGCCGCGGGCGGTGGTCATCCCCTCGCACATCTGGACGCCCTGGTTCTCCCTCTTCGGCGCCAACTCCGGCTTCGACACGATCGAGGAGTGCTTCGAGGAGATGACGCCGATGATCTTCGCCCTGGAGACGGGCCTCTCCTCCGACCCGCCCATGAACCGGCGGCTCTCGGCCCTCGACCGCTACGCCCTCGTCTCCAACTCCGACGCCCACTCGCCGTCGAAGCTCGGGCGCGAGGCCAACGCCTTCGACGCCGACTTCAGCTACAGCGGCCTCGTCGACGCCCTGCGGCGGAACCACCCGGCCAGGTTCCTCTACACCGTCGAGTTCTTCCCCGAGGAGGGCAAGTACCACTTCGACGGCCACCGCAAGTGCGGCGTCGCCTGCTCGCCGCGCGAGAGCCGGGCGACGGGCGGCCTCTGCCCCAAGTGCGGCAAGCCGCTGACGGTGGGCGTCCTCCACCGGGTCGAGGAGCTGGCCGACCGGGAGACGGGCGACGGCCTGCCGGGGCGGGTCCCGCACAAGAGCCTCGTCCCGCTCAACGAGATCATCGCCGAGGTCCTGGGCAAGACGCCCGAGTGCCAGGGCGTCTGGGAGTGCTACTTCCGGTTCATCCGCGAGTTCGGCGACGAGCACACGATCCTCGCCGAGGTCCCCGTCGCCGACCTGGCCCGCCTTGCCCCGGAGCGCGTCGCCGAGGCCGTCGACCGGATGCGCCGCGGCCTGGTCCGCGTCGCCCCGGGCCACGACGGCGAGTACGGCACGGTCCGCGTCTTCGGCGGCGACGCTCCGGCCGGGGCCTGTTCCTCCCAGCTGTCCCTTTTCTGATTTTCCCGCGCCGGGCCCGTCGATGCGCCCGGAAGCTCCCGGCCTCCCGGCCGCATTTGACAAGCCCCCGTCCGGACCCTATATTAGATGCGGACCGGCCATGGAAATCGAGATGAAGGTCAAGGGTCTCGTCGTGGACCCCATCTCCAAGATGCCGATCGTGGTCCTGGAAAACCCCCGCAACGAGCAGATCCTGCCCATTTGGATCGGGGTCTTCGAGGCCAACGCCATCGCCCTGACCATCGAGAACGTCCCCACCCCCCGGCCGATGACGCACGACCTCCTCAAGAGCTTCCTGGAGAAGCTCGACATCGCCATCGAGAAGATCGTGGTCAACGACGTCCGCAACAACACCTTCTTCGCCCTCATCCACTGCCGCCGGGCCGACCAGGCGCTGGTCATCGACTCCCGGCCCTCAGACGCCATCGCCCTGGCCCTGCGCACGTCGTCGCCCATCTATGTCGAGGACGAGGTCGTCAAGAAGGCCAACGGCCTCAAGTTCGACGAGAAGGTCGAATCCTCCGAGAAGCTCCGCAAGTGGCTCGAGGGCCTGCGGCCGGAGGACTTCGGCAAGTACAAGATGTGAAAACGGGGACATGACCCTTTTCTCCTGAAAAGGGATCGTGTCCCCGGTTCTATGTCCGCAGCCGGAACAGGCCGGCCGCTCCGGCCAGGCCGAAGACCAGGCTGGCCCCCCAGGCGCCCAGGAGAGGGGGCAGGACCCCGGCCAGCCCCAGGCTGCGGAAGACCGCGAACGTTCCCCAGTAGGCCATGGCCACGGCGACGCTGAGGCCGACGCCGACGAGCGTCCCTTTCCGGCCCATCCGGAAGCCGAACGGCGCGGCCAGGAGGGCCATCACCAGGCTGACGAAGGGCAGGGCCGTCTTCACGGCCCACTCGGCCCTGAGCCGGCCGGCGGGGAAGCCCAGCCGGCGGGCCTCGTCGGCGTACCGGCCGAGCTCGGAGAGCGTCATCCGGGCCGGTTCCCGCGAGGGGCCGAGGAAGGCCGCCTTCCCCCTGGCCTCGGGGAAGCGGCCTGAGGCGACGCGGACGAACGGGCGGCCGGCGGCGGCCGCGAAGTCCCTGGCCCAGCCGTCGCGGAAGGAGATGGCCCCGTCCTCGAGGAGCGCCCGCTCGGCGTAGGCGCGGCGGGCCAGGACCCAGCGTCCCGCGTCGATGTCGAAGACGGAGAGCCGGCCGATCGCGCCCGAGCCGGGGTCGATGTAGTCGCAGTGATAGACGCGGTCGCCGCTCCGGCCGAGGGTCCAATGGCGCGTGGCGTAGCCGAAGGTCCGGGACGGCAGGCCGTTGACGGCGCTCCAGGCCGCCTCGGCGCGGGCCTCCGCGGCCGGGACGATCCGCTCCTGGACGGCCAGGGTCAGGAGGCCCGCGGCCGCGGCCAGGACGAGGACGGGCAGGACCGTCCGGTAGGCGCTGACCCCGGCGGCCTTCATCGCCGTCGCCTCGTTGGTCCGGGCCAGGAAGCCGAGGGCGAGCAGGGCCGCCGTCAGCACGGCCGCCGGCAGGAGATAGGCCAGGAAGCCCGGCAGCTTGAACCCGACGTAGCGGGCCAGGAGCCCGGGCGGCTTCCCGGCGGCCAGCACGTCGCCCAGGCGCTCGAAGAAGACGAGGAGGAACGTCGCGGCGGTCAGGGCCGCGAGAACGAGGGCCAGAAGGCCGAGGAACTTCCTGGCGACGTAGAGGTCGAGCAGGCCCGGGAAGCGGAGCGGGCGGGGGCGGGGCGCGGGCGCCGGCTCGGGGCGGCGCGCGGAAGCGGAAGCCGGCGCGGCGGCGGCGCGGCGGGCGGGACGCCCGGCCGGACGCGGGCGGCCGGCCGTCAGCGCCAGAGCCGCGGCGGCCGCGGCGAGAAGGAGATCGGGCCCCCACATGCCCAGCCAGGGCGTCAGGCGGCCGTCCATGGCCAGCTTCTCGCCGGCCGTGAGCAGGGCGTGATAGGCGAGGACGACGGCCAGGCCGAGGGAGAAGCCGCCCGTGCGGCCGGCCCGCCCGGTCATGAGGCCGAGCGGCAGTCCGAGGAGGGCCAGGACGAGGGCCGCCGCGGGCAGGGCGAACTTCTTGTGGATCTCGATCCAATGGGCCCGGACCTGCCGGATGTCGCGAAGGCCCGGCTCCACCGCCTCCATCGCCCTGAGGTCCCGGACGAGCTCGCCGATGTCCTTCTCCCGGACCCGCTTGGCGGCGGAGAGCCGGGGGAAGAGGTCCTCGACGCCGATCTCCTCCTCGAGCCGGGCGAACGAGGTCACCGTGTCTGTCTCCGGTTCGGCCGCGGGCCAGGCGTAGACGACCCCGTCCTCGAGCTCCAGGAAGGCCCGCCGCTCTTCCGGGAAGAGGCGGACCGTCCCCGAACGGGCCAGGACGAGGCGGGGATGGGCCGGGTCGTCCGCGAGATAGGCGAAGACGTCGCGCCAGCGGTCGTCCCGGCCCGCCTCGCGGACGAGGAAGACGGTGTTCGGCAGGGTCTCGTTGAACTCGAGCGGCCGGACCTTGAGCTGGACGCGGCCGACGACCGAGGCGGCCATGGACCGGACCCAGGCGCTGTTGGCCCGCGGCGCGACGGTCAGGGCCAGCGGCAGGGTCAGGAGGGCGCCGCAGAGCCCGAAGGCGAGGACGGGGCGGGCGAGCCGGCGCGGGCCGACGCCGAGGGACTGGAGGGCGACGGCCTCGGAGTCCGAGGCCAGCCGGGCCAGGCCGCCCAGCACACCCATCAGGACGGCCATGGGCAGGGCGAAGACGAGGATGGACGGGACGAGGAGCCCGAGGATGCGCAGCGCCTCGCCGGCGGCGACGCCCTTGTCGATGAAGAGCTCCGTCAGGAGGAGGACCTGGTTCATCAGCAGGGCGAAGACGACGAGGAGGAGGCCGACGGCGAAAGGCGGAACGACCTCGCGGAGGACGTAGCGGTCGAGGAGCTTCGCCATCGGGAAAGACTATAGCATAGGCGGCCAGGAAACGGGATGGGCGCAAGGAAGAAGGGGTCAAACCTTTAATTTTTTAATTTTCCACGTTCGTTGTCCCCGATCAGGGCGTCCGGAGCCTGAAAATTAAAAAAAGCCCCGGGCGGGGGGACCGCCCGGGGCTTGGGGATTCGCTGCCGTGTCCGGCGCGACGGATCAGTACATGTCGCCGGAGGGAGCCGGATACGCGGGCTTCTTGTCTTCCTCGGGCAGCTCGGCGATGAGGCCCTCGGTGGAGAGCAGGAGGCCGGAGATCGAGGCCGCGTTCTGGAGCGCGATCCGGACGACCTTGGTCGGGTCGAGGATGCCGCCCTTGATCATGTCCTCGTACTTCTCGGTCAGGGCGTTGAAGCCCATGTCCTGCTTCATCTCCTTGACCTTCTCGACGACCACGGAGCCCTCGAAGCCGGCGTTGACCGCGATCTGGCGCAGTGGCTCTTCAATGGCCCGCTTGACGATGTTGACGCCGATCTGCTCGTCGCCCGCGGGCTGGAGCTTCTCGAGCGACTTCTGGGCCCGGAGCAGGGCCACGCCGCCGCCGGGCACGATGCCCTCCTCGACGGCCGCCTTGGTGGCGTGCATGGCGTCCTCGACGCGGGCCTTCTTCTCCTTGAGCTCGGTCTCGGTGGCCGCGCCGACCTTGATCAGGGCGACGCCGCCGACCATCTTGGCCAGCCGCTCCTGGAGCTTCTCCCGGTCGTAGTCGGAGGTCGTCTCTTCGATCTGGGCGCGGATCTGCTTGATCCGGCCCTGGACGTCGCTCGACTTGCCCATGCCCTCGACGATGGTCGTGTTGTCCTTGTCGATGTGGACCTTCTTGGCCTCGCCCAGCCAGTCGGAGCTGACCTTCTCGAGCTTGACGCCGATCTCCTCGGTGATGACCTGGCCGCCGGTCAGGATGGCGATGTCCTCCAGCATGGCCTTGCGGCGGTCGCCGAAGCCGGGGGCCTTGACCGCGCAGCACTGGAAGGTGCCCTTGAGCTTGTTGACGACCAGGGTGGCCAGGGCCTCGCCCTCGACCTCCTCGGCCACGACGAGCAGGGGCCGGCCCATGCGGGCGACGTTCTCGAGCAGCGGCAGGAAGTCCTTGAGGTTCGAGATCTTCTTCTCGTGGAGGAGGATGAGGGGCTTCTCCAGCACGCACTCCATCCGCTCCGGGTCGGTCACGAAATAGGGCGACAGGTAGCCGCGGTCGAACTGCATGCCCTCGACCGTCTCCATCGTGGTCTCCAGGCCCTTGGCCTCCTCGACCGTGATGACGCCGTCCTTGCCGACCTTGTCCATGGCCTCGGCGATGATCTTGCCGATCGACAGGTCGTTGTTGGCCGAGATGGCCCCGACCTGGGCGATCATCTCGCCGCTGACCTCGCGGCTCATCTTCTTGAGCTCGCCGACGACGGTCTCGACGGCCGTGTCGATGCCCTTCTTGACGAGCATGGGATTGGCGCCGGCCGTGACGTAGCGGAGGCCCTCGCCGTAGACGGCCTGGGCCAGGACGGTGGCCGTCGTCGTGCCGTCGCCGGCGACGTCCGACGTCTTGGACGCGACCTCCTTGACCAGCTGCGCGCCCATGTTCTCCCAGGGGTCCTTGAGCTCGACCTCCTTGGCCACGGTGACGCCGTCCTTGGTGCTCGTCGGGGAGCCGAATTTCTTGTCCAGGACGATGTTCTTGCCGCGGGGGCCGAGGGTGGCCTTGACGACGTTGGTGAGGATGTTCACGCCCTTGAGCAGGGCGTGGCGGGCGTCGTCGCCCGAAAGGATCTGCTTTGCCATGGTGTCTCTCCTTGACCTACTTCTCGATGACGGCGAGGATCTCTTCCTCGCGGACGATGACGTGCTCGACGCCGTCGATCGTCACTTCGGTGCCGCTGTACTTGCCGATGAGGACGTGGTCGCCCTTCTTGACGGCGAGGGGGATCGTCTTGCCCTCGTCGTTGATCCGCCCCTTGCCGGCGTCGATGACCTCGGCCTCCTGGGGCTTCTCCTTGGCCGTGTCCGGGATGATGATCCCGCCTCTCTTGACTTCCTGTTCCTCGAGCCTCTTGAGGAGCACTCGGTCATACAGAGGATGAACTTTCATGAAGACCTCCTTGGTGATGCCTAGAATTTAGCAGTCAGAAAATGTGAGTGCCAATCGTACAGGAATTTCCGCGGTTTGTCAAGGGGCGATCGGAAATAATCTGGCAGTCCCTGGACGAGAGTGCTAATGTCTTTTTCGGACCTTGAGGATCTTGGCCCGGTTGTGGAGGGTGTTCCGGTGGATGCCCAGGGCCCGGGCCATCTTGGTCTTGTTCCCCTCGTGCTTCCTGGCCGCCTGCTCGAAGAAGATCTTCTCGAACTCGCGGAGGGCATCCTTGATGTTGATGCCTTTTTCGACCATCTCCCTGACGATGGCCTCCATCCGCTGATGGAGGCTGGGCTCGCTAGATCTCTTGTCCATGTTTCCCTCCGCTCTCGCGGATCTTCCGGTACGAGGAGTCGAACTTGGCCCGTAGGTCCTGGGGGATCATGTTGACGGCCGCCCGGGCGACCCCCAGGCAGGCCGGGGCGAGGCGGGATGTCTCCAGGGCCGGCCGGGCGACCTCGAAGGAGACCAGGGCGAAGACGATGACGCCGCAGATGAGGACGGCCTTGAGGAAGCCGAAAACGGCCCCGAACACCCGGTTGGCCAGGGCCAGGGGCCCCTTCATGGCCTTGGTCAGAAGGCGGCCGAGGAGGGCCCCGGCGGCGAGGACGAGGAAGAAAACGAGGAGGAAGCCGAAGAAGTCGCTCAGGAGCCCGTTCTTGACCCAGCCCTCGAACAGGGCCGCCGCCCGGTCGTAATAGAGGCTGGCCAGGACGAGCCCGGCCACGACGGCGGCCAGGCCGATGACCTGTCTGACGAACCCCTTGAAGAGGCCGACGACGGCCGAGACGACGACGATCGCGGCCAGGACGAAGTCGAGCCAGCTCATGACGCTCCTCCCCTGCGCTCCCTCAGCCGCTCGACCATGGCGTAATCGCCCTCGGCAAGCGAGCCGAAAGAGACATGGGGCTTTATCCGGCCGTGGAAATCGGAGCCGGCCGTGGCCACGAGGCCGAGCTCCTCGGCCAGGCTCCTGTAGAAAGCCGTTTGCTCGGCCGTGTGGTAGAAGTTGTAGACCTCCAGGCCCAGGAGCCCGTGCTCCGCGAGCGCGCGGGCGTCCTCGGCCGTCGTGCGCTGGAAATAGGCCCCGGGGTGGGCCAGGACGGGCGCGGCCCCGGCCGCCGACGCGGCCTCCAGGACCTCGAGGCTGCCGAGGAACCGCTTGGGGATATAGGCCGGCCGCCCCTCGGCGAAATACTCCTTGTAGAAGAGGTAGGGGGCGTGGGGGCGGTTCTCGGGCCGGTAGAAGGGCGCCAGGGCGTGGCGCCGCTCGTTGGCCGGGTTCTCGAGCAAGATCTGGGCGATCTTGACCCCGAGGACGGGCGCCCCGTTCGACTTGGCCTCGACCTCGTCCATGGTCAGGTCGAAGCCGAGCCGGCGGATCCGCTCCACGCGCTCCGCCGTCTCGGCCTTCCGCCGCTCGGCCTGGGCCTCGACGATCCGCCGCGCGGCCGGGCTCGCCCAATCGACGAAGGGCAGCAGGATGTGGAACTCGCGGCCGTCGAAGACCGACGTCGCCTCCATGCTGGGGATGACCTCGACCCCGGCCCGGCGGCCGGCCTCGACCGCCTCCGGATAGGCGGCCAAGGTGTCGTGGTCGGCGATGGAGATGGCCCGCAGGCCGTGCTCCCTCGCGAAGCCGGCCAGCTCCTCCGGCGCGAAGTCGCCGTCGCTGCTCCTGTCGGAGTGCACGTGGAGATCGACCCGGCCGTTCATGCGATGTCGTCGAGCCCGGTCAGGGCCCGGTAGATCTCCAGGTATTTCTGGGAGGTCTTGGCGACGATCTCCCCCGGCAGCCCCGGCGGCGGGCTGGCCTTGTCCCAGGTCGTCGTCTCGAGGTAGTCGCGGACGAACTGCTTGTCCAGGCTGAGCTGGGAGCGTCCCGGCTCGTAGAGCGCCAGCGGCCAGAACCGCGAGGAGTCCGGGGTGAAGACCTCGTCGATGAGGACCAGGTCGCCGCCGTCGAGGCCGAACTCGAACTTGGTGTCGGCGATGATGATGCCCTTGGAGACGGCGTGGAAGGCGGCCTTCCTGTAGAGTTCGAGGCTCGTCTCGCGGACCTTCTCGGCCAGCTCCCGGCCGATCTCCTTCTGGACGTCCTTGAAGGAGATGTTGACGTCGTGCCCCTTCTCGGCCTTGGTCGAGGGGGTGAAGATGGGCTCGGCGATCTGGCTCGATTCCTGGAGCCCCTTGGGGAGCTTGATGCCGCAGACCTTGCCGGTCGCCTGATATTCCTTCCAGCCGGAGCCGGAGATGTAGCCGCGGACGACGCACTCGACGGGGATGACCTTGGTTCTCTTGACCAGCATCGAGCGCTTGGCCAGCCTGTCGGCGAAGGGGGCCAGGACGGGCGGGAAGTCCTTCGTCTCGGTGGCCAGGAGATGGTTGGGGACGACCAGGCCGACGAAGTCGAACCAGAACTTCGACAGCTGCGTCAGGACCTTCCCCTTGTAGGGGATGAGCGAGGGCAGGACCCAGTCGAAGGCGGAGATGCGGTCCGTGGCCACGATGAGGAGCTTGTCCCCGACCTCGAAGACATCGCGGACCTTGCCCTTCCGGAAGAGGGGCAGACCCGGAAGCTCGATGTCGCCGATGGGGTGTTCCATGACCGTCTCCTTGAGGACCCGTCAAGGATAGCCAAATCAATTTTAAAAAGCAAATGGCGCGGGCCGCCCGGGACCGGCTCCGGGGACAGCCTCTCCCGGCCGCGGAAAGCCGGAAGGCGCCGGGCCCGGCCGCCCTCCCCGCCGCTCGGATGCGCCTCCTCCGGGAGCACCCCCCGCCCAGGGCGGGTTCCCCCTCCGCCCCCTATCGGTCCGCTTGTCGAAACGAGGCTGTTTCAAACGAGGCCGATGAAGTTGTACATACGGCGGGGGTCGTGGGGGTCGCGGCGGTAGGACAGGAAGCGCGGCTCGCAGTGGGTGCAGACGGGGCCGGCGTTCGTGATCCGGTCTTCCCCGAAGCCCAGTCCGGAAAGAAGCCAGGCGTTGGCGGAGCGGAGGTCGAGGAGGTACTTGCGCCCGGAAAAGGGGGCGCCGGCCCCGGGAACGAGCGCCCGGGGGGCGAAAACGGCCTCTGGGAAGCCCGCCTCCAGGAAGGCGCCGCGGACTTCAGGGCCGACCTCGTAGCAGGCCGGGCCGACGCAGGGGCCGAGCGCGGCCAGCATCTCGCCCGGCTTCGAGCCGTAGGCCTCCCCCATCGCCCGGACGGCCTTTTCCAGGATCCGCTTATCCGTGCCGCGCCAGCCGCAGTGGACGGCGGCCACGGCCCGATTCGCCTCGTCGACAAGAAGGACGGGCAGGCAATCGGCCGTGCGGATGACGAGCAGGAGGCCCGGAACGTCCGTCATCAGGGCGTCGCCGGCGAGCTTCTCCGCGGGGGCTTCGTCCAGGCGGTGGATGACGTCCGAATGGAGTTGGCGCATGACGACCGGGGTCATCCGCAACGCCTCGGCGAAGGCCAGGAAGCCGGCCTCGGTCCAGCGGCCATCGCCGAAGCCGTGGACGAGGCCGGGGACCGCGGCGAGGCGCGGCACGGTGAGATAAGGGCGCTTGTTCGCGGTCACGGCTCCAGTTAATACCAGAAAGGCGGGACGCGCTCAAGGCGCCACAGATCGGGGACACGTACCGCGTACATGTCCCCATCCGGCTTGTCATTTGGACCGCGTCTTCGTATGATGAGGGCGCCATGTCCGCCAAGGGAAATCCCATGTCCATCCCATCATCCATCGGTTTCGCCTTCAGCCTTATCGCCGTCGTGGCCGGCGCGGCGACGATCGCCGCAGCCGGAACCGGCGGCGGCCAAGCCCCCGTCGAACGCCCCCGGGCCCGGGAATTCGGCCTTGTGGCCGGCGTCCTCCCGACCGGGCCGCTCAACGCCATCACCGATGTCGCCGGGGTCAAGGTCGGCCAGGTCACCCTCATCGAAGGCCGTGACGTCCGGACCGGCGTCACGGCCGTTCTCCCCCACGGCGGCAACATCTACCAGGACAAGGTCCAGGCCGGGATCTCGGTCGGCAACGGCTACGGCAAGCTCACCGGCGTCACCCAGGTCGCGGAGCTCGGGACGCTCGAGACGCCCATCGTCCTGACCAACACGCTGAGCGTGCCCACGGCCGCCGACGCGGTCATCGACTGGACGCTCGCGCTCCCCGGCAACGAGCGCGTCGCCTCGGTCAACCCTGTCGTCGGCGAGACCAACGACGGCTGGCTCAACGACATCCGCGGCCGCCGCGTCGCCAAGGCCCACGTCCTCGAGGCCATCGGGCGCGCCGCCGGAGGGCCGGTCGCCGAGGGCGCCGTCGGCGCGGGCGCGGGCACCACCTGCTTCGACTACAAGGGCGGCATCGGCACGTCCTCGCGCCGCCTGCCCGAGGACCGCGGCGGCTTCACGGTCGGCGTCCTCGTCCAGACGAACTTCGGCGGCGTCCTGACCATCCGGGGCGTTCCCTTCGACCGCGGGGACGCCGGCGCGGAGGCCGCGGCCGAACCCGGTCTCCGCGGCGACGGCTCCTGCGTGATCGTCGTGGCCACGGACGCGCCCCTCGACGCCCGCGGCCTCGAGCGCTTGGCCAAGCGCGCCCTCCTCGGCATCGCCCGCACGGGCGGCTACTTCTCCAACGGCAGCGGCGATTACGCCATCGCCTTTTCGACGGCCCCGTCCGCCCGCATCCCCCACCGCGCCGCGGACAGGACGCGGACGGCGACGGTCCTGCGCGACGACGCGGTCTCGCCGCTCTTCCAGGCCGCGGCCGAGGCCTCCGAGGAGGCCATACTGAATTCCCTCTTCAAGGCCGTCCGGACGGAGGGCCGGGACGGCCACGTCGCCGAGGCCCTCCCGCTCGACCGCGTCAGGGGCCTCCTCAAGTGAGCCGCAAGAAGCTCAAGACGATCGGCGTCCTGGGCGGCATGGGCCCCGGGGCGGGGGTCCGCTTCGTCGGCGAGGTCGTCAAGGCCTGCGGGGCGGGCCGCGACCAGGACCATCCGCCGGTCGTCCTCTATTCCCTGCCCCAGGTCCCGGACCGGACCGAGGCCATCCTCCACGGCGGCGCCGACCCCGTTCCGGCCATCCGGCGCGGCCTCTCGGCCCTGGCCCGGGCCGGGGCGGACTTCGCGGCGGTCTCATGCGTCTCGGCCCATTTTTTCTGGCCCCGGTTCGCCCCGCGCTCGCCCCTCCCCCTCATCAGCCTGATCGATGAAACGCTGATCGCCCTTCAGGAGTCGCGGCCGGCGCCGGGGACGGTCGGGCTCATCGCCACGACCGGGACGGTCCGCTCGGGCCTCCTGGCCCGCCCCTTCGAGGCGGCCGGGATCGGGGTCCTCGTCCCGCCGGCGCGAGACCAGGCCCGGGTCATGGCGGCGGTCTACGGCCGGAAGGGCGTCAAGGCCGGGTTCACGGCCGGACCGGCCCGCGAGGCCCTCCTCGGCGTCGCCCGGGGGCTCGTCCGGGCCGGCGCCGAGGCCGTCCTGGCCGGCTGCACCGAGGTCGCGCTCGTCCTCCGGCCGGAAGACCTGCCCGTTCCGCTCCTCGACCCCATGGCCATCGGGGCCCGCGAGGCCGTCCGCCGCTCCGGCGCGCGTCTCCGGCCTTGACGCCCTCCCGCCCGCGCGAGTTGACTTTGAGGGAGGATTCCGGTATAAATCGGCGGTACTTTTTCCCCTGCGAGGAGGTGAAAGTTCTTGGCTTTTGTGCAGCTTGACGAAGGCGAAAATCTCGAGGCCGCGCTGCGCCGCTTCAAGCGGAAGGTCCAGCAGGAGGCGATCATCAAGGAGATCAAGAAGCACTCGGTCTACTTCAAGCCCGGCGAGAAGCGGCGGATGAAGGAGGCCCAGGCGCGCAAGCGGATGAGACGGCGCATCAAGAGAGAGCGCGACATCGAGTACTGAGAACTTTCGACTTTCTCGCCATCCCGACGCCTTGACCCGACGAGCCCGGCCGTGCGGCAGGGCCGGGCGCACCGCGAGAGAGGGGGAGCCACGGCGACGCAGAAACCGTCCTGGTTGAAGGTCCGATTGCCTTCGCGCGGGGAGTACTTCCGCGTCGCGGAGATCGTCCGCTCCGGCCGCCTCCACACCATCTGCCAGAGCGCCCGCTGCCCGAACATCGGCGAGTGCTGGGAGAGCCGGACGGCGACCTTCCTCATCCTCGGCGACGTCTGCACCCGCGACTGCGGCTTCTGCGCCGTGGCCAAGGGCGCGCCCCGGCCGCTCGACCCCGGCGAGCCGGACCGCGTCGCGGCGGCCGTGGCCGCGCTCGGGCTGGCCTATGCCGTCGTCACGTCGGTCACGCGCGACGACCTCCCCGACGGCGGGGCCGCCGCCTTCGCCGCCGTCCTCCGGGCCATCCGGGCCGTGAGCCCCGCGACCCGGATCGAGGCGCTCATCCCCGACTTCGGCGGCGGCACGGCGGCGCTCGAAACGGTCCTGGCCGTCCGCCCCGAGGTCCTCAACCACAACCTCGAGACGACGGAGTCGCTCTATCCGGCCATCCGGCGCCCCCGCGGGAACTACCGCCGCTCGCTCGGCGTCCTGGCCGCGGCCAAGGCCCGGGGCGCCCTGACCAAGTCGGGCCTCATGGTCGGCCTGGGCGAGAGCGAGGCGGACGTTCTCCGGACGTTCGCCGACCTGCGCGAGGCCGGCTGCGACCTCCTGACGCTCGGCCAGTACCTCCGGCCCAGCGCGGCCCACGCCCCGGTCGCACGCTACTACGCGCCCGAAGAGTTCGAGGCCCTGGCCGCGGCCGCCCGGGGCGCGGGCTTCCGGGAGGTCGTCGCCGGGCCCCTCGTCCGGAGCTCTTACGGGGCCGGACGGCTCTTCGAAGCGGCCCGGGACAAGGACGGAGCCCCATGCGCTACCTGATCTTCACCGACATCCACGGCAACTTCGAGGCCTTCCAGGCGGTCCTCAAGGCCGTCCAGAAGAAGCGGATCGACCACTACATCTTCCTCGGCGACCTCGTCGGCTACGGCGCCTCGCCGAACGAGGTCATCGCCCGCATCCTGACCCTCAAGCCCCTGTCGATCGTCCGCGGCAACCACGACAAGGCCGTTTCGGGGCTCGATTCCGTCCAGACCTTCAACCCCATCGCCGCCTCGGCCATCTTCTGGACGAAGAAGGCCATCGCCCGCAAGCACCTCGACTTCCTGGCCCGGCTGAAGCAGAGCCCGGAGGTCGTCCAAGGCTCGATCACCATCTGCCACGGCGCGCCCTTCGACGAGGACTACTACATCTTCGGCGAGTTCGACGCCTCCGAGGCCTTCCGGTACATCCAGACGCAGGTCTGCTTCTTCGGCCACACCCACTTCCCCTACGTCTACGTCGAGAAGGACGGCAGCGTCGAGGGCACGTTCCTCGAGGGCGACGCCTCCGAGGTCCGGCTCGAGAAGGGCGTCCGCTACCTCGTCAACCCCGGCTCGGTCGGGCAGCCCCGGGACCGCGACCCTCGGTCGGCCTACGCCATCTACGACTCCGGCGCCCGGACGATCAAGTTCTACCGCGTCGAGTACGACATCGAAGAGACCAAGCGGAAGATCCTCGCCGAGAAGCTCCCCCCGGCCCTGGCCGAGCGCCTCAGCCTCGGGATCTGAAAGGGGGACATGTACGGCCTCGGTACGTGTCCCCCTTCTTGTCTTGGAGCCGATGTCCCCCGTTCCCGCGCAACGGATATCGGGGCCTAGCCGCGCGGCCTGAAGAGCCGGTCGCCCAGCGTCTCGCCGAGAAAGAACTTGAACAGGAAGACGTAGAGCAGGACGAACACGGCGTAGAGCAGGAGCATGGGGCCGGAGACGGCGCCGAGGACCTCGAACAGGGTCCGCCCCATCGCGTGCGCGGCGAGCCAGAGTGCGACGAGCCAGAACAGGCCGACGAAGAGAAGGTCGAAGGCCTTGGACTTGAGGAAGACGGCGAAGCTGAAGGGCGGCCGCTCCCGCGGCTCCTCGGCCTCCTCGGCGGCCGCGGCCTCGACGTGCCCGGGCTCGCGGGCGGGGAATATCGACGGCCGGGCGGGGGGCGCCGCCGCCGTCTCCCCGGCGGCCATCGGGGGGGCTTCGGCCGTCTCCGCGTCCTCCCCTGCCCCCGCCTCTTCCCGTTCCGCCTCCTCCTCGAACGGCAAAGGGGCCTGGCTGAGGCGCTCCGGCAAGCCGAGCGTCGAATCCGGGGGCTTCCGCCGCGGGAAGATCTCGACCTCTTCCTCCGTCGACGGCATCGCGGCCGGCCCTTTCTCGGGCTCGACCGGGGTCGTGTCGGGCGGGAAGAACGGCGCGCCTTTCATCGTGCTGGCCCAAGGGGGGAGGCTCCCCGTCGGCTCGCGGGGCGCCTCCGGCGTGGGGCCGAGGACCGGCGCGGGAGCGGGAGGAGAATCGGGCGTCACGGCCGGCGCCTTCTCGGCCAGGACCTGGATGAACTTGTCGATCTTCTCTTTGCTCAGCTCGACCGTCCGGCCGAGGCCCTCGAGCTCCTTGGTGTCGAAGGTGACCGGCCGGAAGGCCGATTCCCCGGCGGTCGCCGCGGGGATGTCCTCGGTCTCGGCGCCCGCCACCGGGCCGGTGAGGTACTCGACCTCCGCCTCTCCCTCGCTCTCGTCCTCGTCTCCTTCGAGGCCCTCGGTCTTCATCTCGGCCTCCTCCGGTTCGCCCTCTTCTTCTTCCTCGCCACCCTCCTCGAGGCTGCCCGTCGTCTCGTCCTTGTCGACAGGGCCGGTCTCGATCTCGCCCGTCCGGGACCGGTCCTCCGCCTCGGAGGCCTCTGAGGCCTCGATCTCGTCGACCAGGATGACCTCCTCGGTGGGGCCCTCGGCCTCCTCCTCGTGCTTCTCCTCGACCACGAGCTCGTCGAGGGCCTTCTCCGCGGCCTCCTCCCGCATCTCCGCATCGAGCGCCTCGTCGATGTCCTCCTCTGCGTCCGCGGCCGCCGCGGGGCGCTTCTCGTCCTCGGGCTCGTCGACGGTGTAGTCCTTCTCCTCGACCTCGGCGTCGATGATCTTCTCGCCCGGGATCTCCTCGTCGACCTCGTCGTCCTCGGGGAACAGAAGCTGGGTGCCGCAGTTGTTGCAGTACTTGTCGTTCTCGTCGATGATGGCGTGGCAGTAGGGGCAGCGGGTGATGGCCATTGGCTTTATTATCATAGGGAAAGCGGGCCGTGTCAATTGAATTGCGGGCCCCGTTCCACTAGACTAGCGGTCCGGAGGACAGCATGCCGCGGACGGCGTTCAAGCGCGCCCTCGTCACCGGCGCCTCGGCCGGGATCGGGGCGGAATACGCCCGCCAGCTCGCCGCCGCGGGGACCGATCTCGTCCTGACGGCCCGGAGGCTGGACCGCCTGGAAGACCTGGCCGCGGAGCTCCGGGCCAGGCACGGCGTCAAGATCGAGGTCGTCCCGGCCGATCTCTCGAAGGACGACGGCCTCTCCCGTGTCGAGAAGGCCCTCGCGGCCGACCCCGCCATCGACCTCCTGGTCAACAACGCCGGCTACGGCGGCCGGACGGGCTTCCTGCGGGGCGAAACGGCCGATCATCTGGACATGGTCCGCGTCCACGTCGACGCGGCCGTCCGGCTGACCAAGGCGGTCCTGCCCGGGATGATCGCCCGGGGCCGCGGGGCCGTCATCAACGTCTCGTCGGTCGCCGCCTTCTCCCCCGCCTCCGGGGCGCAATACAGCGGCACGAAGTCCTTCCTGGTGATGTTCTCCGAGAACCTCCGGACCGAACTGAGGTCCAAAGGCATCGTCGTCCAGGCCCTCTGTCCCGGCCTAACGCATACGGAGTTCCACGCCGCCGCCCGCCAGGACCTCTCCCGCGTTCCCGAAATGTTCTGGCGAACGGCGTCGTACGTCGTCCGCGTCTCCCTGCGCCGGCTGGGGGGCCGGGTCGTCTGCATCCCCGGCTGGGAGAACAAGGCCGCCGCCTTCCTGATGCGCTGCCCCCTGACGGCCGGCCTGGTTAGGGCCGCCGGGCGGTCCCGGATCGTCCGCGAGAGATCCGGCAAGGGCGATTGACAGCCCCGCCGATTCGGCTAAAATGAGGACGATGGGCGATTAACTCAGCGGTAGAGTGCTACCTTCACACGGTAGAAGTCAGAGGTTCAAGTCCTCTATCGCCCATACTTCCCTTCCTCCGCCCCGAACGCGGCCCGCGCTTCTCCCCCTTCACGACAGAGAGAGGGGCCCGGGACGCGATTCGCCTCAGGAGGCGTCGATTCTCTTCAGCTTGGCCTCCTCGCCCATGATGATGATCCAGGGCGAAAGCCTCCTCCGGGCGTTCGGCTCGAGGAACGTCACAACGGTCGGCGCCGTCCTCGCCGGGCTGCTTCTCTTCAGTTTCATCGACTTCATCCCCGTCGTCGGCTTCCTGTTCGGGCTGGTCATGAGCATCGTCGGCTGGGGCGTCACCCTGCGGACGAAGTTCGGCACGATGGACAACTGGTTCCAAAGGAAGGCTTAAAGGGCGGGGACACGCACTGGAAGTATCGCCCTGGACGGGGAATCATGATCAAGAAATCAAGAAAGGAGGTCTGAGATCGATTTATAAATCAACAGGTTGAGGAGGAAACGGCTTTTTTTATGCATAATTCAGGCGGCTTCTCCATCCTCCCGCCGCAACGTGGGCAGATCATCGGGCCCACCTCATAGGACTTCCGGATCATCTCGGCCCAGCCCTTGGAGGGGACGCGCGGCAGCTCCCCCTCGAGCATCCCCAGGGCAACAGGGACACGGCCCGCCTTCCGGACCTTGCCCCGGTGGGCGTTGGCGTAGAGACCGTAGCAGCGGACCATGACCCGGCCCTTGTCGGGGATAGGGGACGTCACCCGGGCGATGAGCTCCAGGTAGTCCAGCCGCGAGGACGGTAGATTCCCGGCACATCGGGAGGGCTGATTCAGAGGGGAGGATGTCGCTCTCCTTGACCACGAAGTCCGCCTTGAGGACGTAGGTCAGCCGCTCGGCCACGATCTCCCTGACGGCCAGGACCTGGACGTCGAACCTGTTGATGAGATCGAGGTCGCGGACGCCGAGCTGACTGAGGTAGTGGACGGCCAGGATGGACGGCTGGTCCGAGATTCGGGCAGCATTTCCCGTCGGCTAAGGGGCCGGTCGGCTGATCGGCGTGATGCGTCGCAGAAAGTTCAGAATCGCCTCATTGACAACGCCTCGCTTCTCGTAATGCGAAGCATGGCCCGCCTGCTCGATAGCCAGCAGTTCCATCTGGGGAATCGCAGCCTTGGCTCTCTCGGCCGTCGCGAAGGGAACGACGCGATCCTCCTGGCCCCAGATGCATAGCACGGGTTTGCCCGAATCGGCCACCGCCCGATAGCTCGACTCCATTCCCTGGATCGGAAAGTGCCGTATCGTCGAAAGCCACGCGGACAAAGTCCTCTTGTACCGTTCGAGGCCTTTGAGTCGCTCGACGTAGCCCGGCAGGAGAGCTTGGTCGCAAACGAGAAGCCGACCGGAGTCAGCGGAGTTCTCGCCTTCAGCTTCCCAACGAGCTCCAGGAGCTGCCGGTCGAACAGATCGGAATCGTGTCGACCCTCCCTCGGGCGAGCGGAGAAGCCTACGCCATAGCGGTCGTAACGCACCACACGATAGCCGGCGTCCGCCACCGCGGAGCAATTGGCATCCCAGACGTGGTAGGGATTCGAGATGCCATGGACAAAAACGACTGCAGGCGCTCCCTCGGGACCCGAGGCTTCATAATGATCGATGCCATCGCTGAGCGCGATGTACTTGCCATCGGCGCCCGCCCGCGCCGCGTCGTCCATAGCGAGCGTCTCGACGGACGGGGAAATGAGAGGAAGCGCAGCTGGAACCGCGATGAGCGAGAGGAGCAGGATGCCGAGCCAGGCCAACCACCTGCGCTTTTTCCGAGCCGTCGGCTGATCGCGGAAGCCCCGAGTCATTGTCGCCTCCCCTCAGGATGCGGCAGACTATCCCTTCCCTTTAGGCATTTCACGGTCTGCGGACCCTGCTGCTGTCTGGTCAAAGGATAGCCCCGCTGGGGAGGGAAATCAAGCCATGACAAACTTGAACATTTTGGAGCCGGCGAGAGGGATCGAACCTGTTACGCCTTGATCAGCCTCTCGAGGTCCGCCAGATCCTGCTTCCTGCCGACGAGTCTCTTGTGATCGATGAGATCCTGCTTGGAGATGTAAAAAGCCGGGATATCGCCGTATTGACCTGCCGTCCGCCTATCCCAGGCATCGGCGAAGGCGATGCCCTTCAGGGACGTCAATAGGTCGATCCGAAGCGGCTCGATGCCCAATTGGATGACCTGTTCGGGCTCGAGGAAATCGCGGCTCTCGAGTTCGATGTCGGAAAACCCGAATTCGCGGACGGCCTTCATGACACGATCCGCGTTCGGAGGACTGGCCTCGACGAGGATGTCGATGTTCTTCGTGTAGCGGGGCTCGGCATAGTAGCTCAGGGCGAAACTGCCGATGATCAGATAGCGGACGTTATTGCTGTTTAACGATCCGATAAACTCTTTGAAATCCTTTTCGATCCTCATTTTTGAACTCATAATACAGGTCCCTGAGTCGCTGAACGAGATCGAGCCGCTCGGCCGGGGTCATAGATCTCCATTCCCGGAGATCGGCCTCCGCCGCCTCTTCAAGGGAGCGCTTCACGATGGTCATGGATAAGCCTATTCTAGCACATACCCGAACGCTTCCGAACAGGGACAGGACCTCGGCTAGATGGGGAAACCGTGGAGCCGGCGAGAGGGATCGAACCTCCGGCCTGCTGATTACGAAGGGACCGGCTTGGCGCTACAACTTGCTGTTAATAAAGTTGATTAGCCGGAGCGTAAAATCAGCTGTGCTCAGATTGTGCTCACCTGTGTCGCCGCTTTGTGGGGATCGATCACTTCAATCCAAGGACCGGGATAATGGACGATTCCTCTCCCCTGTTCGTCAAGTCCGCCACTCAGAGACCCTTCAATCATAGGAATTGCTTTTCCGGCCGGGCGAGCCCTCCCGTCTGAGGCAAACGGAATCAACCCTTCCCATCAAGGATTGAGGATAGGCCCGTCACCAAACCCCTCCCCCGCCTCAGACGTCTCCTTCAACCGCCCGGCGGGGACGCTCTATCCGGAGGAGAATCCGTTCGCTTGACTTTCTCGCCAGGCCTGTGTTATCAACGGTCCAAGGGCGGCGGCGGCAATGGCGAAGCGCGGGATCGAGCTGTTTCCGGGGCCGCCGGCTCCCAATTCCATCGAAAGGGGTTAGTATGATCTTCCGTCGTTCTCTCGTCATCATCATCCTCACCGTCTTCGCGGCCGCCGGGGCCGGCCTGGCCCAGATCGGCGCCAAGAGCGCCGGGACGCAGTCCATCGAAAAGAGCGCCTTCGTCACCCGGCCCTTCAACTTCCTGGGACAGGCCCGGGAGACCGTCGAGATCGAAGTGACCTCGCCCGGCCGGCTCGAGGTCAAGGCCGAGTGGAAGGGCTCGGCCTCCAAGCTGGCACTGATTCTCAACGGCCCGGACCGGGCCCAATACTACGCCCGCCAGGACGGCCAAAGCCCTCTCACCCTGTCCTTCGATTTCAACCAGAGCCACCTGGCGAAAGGGAAGGACTGGAAGGTGAGCGTGGCCCTCATGGGCGAGGGCACGGCCCGCGGCAAAGTGGAGATCAACCTGCCGCGCGCCGAGGAGCCGGCCGCTCCCGCCAAGGCCGCGGCGCCCGGGCTTTCGAAGGCCGCGCCCACGTCTCAGAGGGAAATCAGCGTGGCCCAACCGGGGATCGAGGTGAAGGCCCCGACTTCGAGCACGAGGATCGTCGCGGGAGAGAACTGCCGCGTTCAGTGGACCTCCACGGGCTCCATAGACAAGGTCAACATCTGGATGGAATACATCGAACCGAACGGCCAGGTCACGGTCATGCAGATCCCCGGGATCGGCAACGCCCAGGTGGCGAACACCGGCTCGAGGACCATCCGCATCCCGGGGAATTGGAACTCGGAGCAGGGCCAACGCTGGCGGGTCAAGATCTTCGGCGGCGGAGCCGAGGCCCGGAGCGGGATGCTGACCATCACCCGGGCGGCCGCTCAACAGGGTCCGCAGACCGGGGCGGCCGGCCAGCAACAAACCCAGATGGGCGGCGCGCCGGCCGCGGCCGCGGGCCCGGCCAGCCTGAAACTCATCTCGCCGAATGGCGGTGAAGAGCTGATCTCAGGGCATACCTATACTATTAGATGGGGAAGCACGGGAAATCCCGGTCCTCTGACACTCTATCTTGTCCCCTATCAACAGGGTCCCAGCCTGCTGCCTATTGTTGTTGCCCGTGATTTTCCCAATACTGGCGAATTAGTCTGGACTGCGACCAGAACCTGGACACCACCATTAAAATGGAAACTTCGGATCGAAGGCTCGAACGCCCGCGACGAGAGCGACGGGCCGCTCACCATCGCCCCCTACATCGAGCTCATCATTGGCGCGGTCCAGGTCCGCAACCCTGCAAAAAAGCAGAATTGGGCGCTGAGGACCCTCAAAGCCATCGCCACGGCCGGACTGTCCGAGGTCAAAGAAAGCATCGATTACGTCAAGGACGACAAGGACGAGGGCTCCCGGCTCAAGCGCGGGACCGACATCGTCGTCAGGTTCGCCGTCATGCAGTACGGCACCCGGGCGATCAACGAGCCCGTCCACACCCGGATCACCGTCCTGGAGATGCCGAGCCGGAGACCTGTCGAAGTGCTGGCCTGCGAATCCAGGCTCACGGGACGGGACCCATACTACATCTGCGAGAAGACCTTCAAGACGAGCGGTCCCCTGTTCAAGGCCGGCAAATACCTCATCGAGATCGCCGTCGATCCGGACAGGCTCATTCCCGAAGAGCCCCTGTTCCGGGACAACAACGTGAAGACCATCGAATTCGAGTTGGCGGATCGGTAGCCTCCCGGGCGCGGTCGCCGAAGGCCGGACCGCGGACGATCGAGCATCCGAGGAGGAGGCCGCCCGGCGGCTCCGGGAATTCAAGGACCGGGGCATCGGCGGGGCCTTCCTCCATCCGCGTCCCGGCCTCATCACGCCTTATCTCAAGGACGCGTGGTTCTCCCTCTGCGCCTTCGCCGTCGACACGGACCGGCATGCCTCTCGCTCAGGAATGAGTAGAGCATTGCCACTTCAGGAAAGGGTCACGCAGCGAGGCCAGGCCTTATATTGTGATGCCCCGCGGAGCCATCAGGCGGGCGACAGCGGCAGGCACCCTCCTCTCTGTCGCCAGGGCCATGACGACACGTTCCTAGTAGGCGTTGCCCTTCTTGTAGCCCTTGGGAATGTCGAAGGCGCCGGCGGGGGCGGCCTTCTCGCCGACCTCGACGACCTCCTCGACCATTCTCATCGTGGCGCCCATGGCCTCGCTCTTGGTTTCCTGATAGACGACTATCCCCTTGACCTTCTGCATCTCCTTGATGAGCGTTTCGAGCCCGCCCATGCCGGCCATCATCGCGTTGGCCGCCATATAGTAGAGCCGCGGGTCGACCTTGATGTCCTCGGTGGCCCAGGCCTCCGAGTTGGCCTTCATCATCGAGCCCATGGACATCTCGATGAGGTACTTGCGGGCGTTCCAGTTCCTGACCTTCTTGGCTTCCGTGGTCGGCGTGACCTTGACCTGGATGCTGCCCATCATCGACTGGGCCATCTGATTGGCCATGTCCATGGCCTGCTTGGTCTCTTCATCCTCCGCTTCCCCAGCGATGGCCCCGAAGAAGTCCGCGCCGACGGGGATCTCGCCGTAGGTCATCTCGGTGTGGTTGATCATATACATGACGTTCTTGTCGCCGCGGACGATGATCGAGGTCTCCTCGCCCGTGTCGACCCGGACGCGGTCCTTCCCGTACCAGCTGACCATGGTCTCGGTCTTTTCCGGCTGGGTCTGGCCCATGATCGTGACCGGATCGGTCTTGCGGGTCTGCTTGATGTAGATCTCGGCGCCGAGGGCCGTGCCCGCGACGAGCATCATGACGACGGCCATGGCCGCCGGCTTCATCCCTTTGGTTCTCATCTGTTCCCTCCTCCGGTTCTCAGGATCACGATGGCTTACTGCATGGCCACGAGCTCGACCCGGCGGTTGAGCTTGCGGCCTTCTTCGGTGGTGTTGGCGGCAACGGGGGCCAGCGGCCCGACACCCTTGGCGGTCAGCCGCCCGGCGGCGATGCCGTGCTTCGAGACCAGGGCCTCGACGACGCTCTGGGCCCTCTTCCCGGACAGGTCCATGTTATGGTCGAGATTGCCGGTCCAGTCCGTGTGGCCGACGACAAAGAGCTTGAGGGCCCCGTCGGCCTTGAGCATTTCGGCGATGGCCTTCAGGGTCGGCTCGGAATCGGGCTTGATGACCGCGCTGTCGGTATCGAAGTAGATCCCGTAGACGGCCACCCGGCCCTTCTCGCGGATGTCGCCGGCCAGGGCTTTGGGATCGGCCACGACCTCCTGCTTCATAATCGCCTTCTCGACGATCGTCAGGCGGTAGCCTTCGCCGTCCGAAGTGACCCAGAGGTCGATCCAGACTTCCTTGTCGTCCCGGACGACGCGCATCGTGCCGCGCTCGTAGAGGATCTCCCCGCCGATCTTGCGGATGGCGTTGATGTAGTTCTCGCGGACCTTGGCCTGGCCGGGGGACCGGGCGCCATCCTTGAGGTTGTAGCCGATGACCCACTTGTGGCCCTTGATGACGTACTCCTTGTCGGCCGCGTCGTAGAACGCGTGCTCGTCGAACTCGAACTCCTCGTAGTCCGAGATATAGAAGTCCTGGAGGCGGGAGACGAGGGGGTGGTCCTTGGACCCTTCGACGTCCTGGCCGGAGACCGCGGCCGGGGCCAAGAGGGCGAAGCCCAGGACGAAGAGGCCCAAGGCGAAGGCGAAAGGCGGGCGAGCGGTCATGAGGTCCTCCTTAACCGATGCTTGATGGGAACATTGTTCCCGAAAGCCCGGGGGCCTGTCAACCTCCCACCGGGGCGGCTCCGGCCCGAAAGCCGGGCGCTGGATCTTGCGGATGGCGCACTTGCGGTTCCGGCGGGGGTTGCGGCGGTATTCGTCGAACGGGTGACCCTTCTCGAATTCAGACGTTCCTGAATACTCAATCCCCGAATTCGACGGAGATTCATCCGGAATTAAGGGATTGAGTATTCGGGTACCGAATTGAATCGGGGGACATGATACCCTGCCGATTGATAGGAACTTCCTTTTTTCGAGCGGCGAAGTAGCGCTCGACGACCTCCTTGACGACAGGCCGAAAACGACCGGACTCCTTCTCGAAGCGGCTCCCGTACTCTATCAGGAACCGGTCGAAGTCATGGAACAGGCCCCGATAGGGGCCCGGGACGCGATCCGCCTCAGGAGGCGTCGATCCTCTTCAGCTTGGCCTCCTCGCCCATGACGATGATCCTGGGCGAAAGCCTCCTCCGGGCGTTCGGCTCGCGGAACGTCACGACGGTCGGCGCCGTCCTCGCCGGGCTGCTTCTCTTCAGTTTCATCGGCTTCATCCCCGTCGTCGGCTTCCTGTTCGGGCTGGTCATGAGCATCGTCGGCTGGGGCGTCACCCTGCGGACGAAGTTCGGCACGATGGACAACTGGTTCCAAAGGAAGGCTTAAACGGCGGGGGCACGCACTGGAAGTATCGCCCTGGACGGGGAATCGTATCGGATCAAGAAATCAAGAAAGGAGGTCTGAGATCGATCCCGTGAGAGGTGGGAAAAGTTTGCGTGTAAACATTCGGACTCCGCCCTCCATGCCCTCCCGAGAGGAGGACAAGCTAAATCGCGCTGAAGGCCTTAACGTTCTCGACGAAGAAGCGTTCCGCGGCGGCCCACGAAAATTCCGCCAGCATTTCGGGATCAGGCTCCTTGTCCGCGTCCTCGAAATAGACGAGGCTCTTGAGGACATGATGGCGGTTGAAGCCATCCGGGCCGTACTTTCTTTCGAAGTTTCCGAAAAACGTTTTCAGGTCGAGGCTCAGCGTTTTAAGAATGAATAGGAGGTCCACGAAGTCCCGCTTGGTCCCCCGCGAAGAGATCGCGTCGATTTTCATGCAGCCGATATCCACGAGCGAGGCAACGCGCACGTCCATGTAGCAAGTCGCTTCTTCGAGCAACGGATAAGCATAATGGATCAGGCTGATTTTCGTGCCGTCGAGCCGTCCGACCAACGTGCCCGCGTCCGAGTAATCGGCCACAAAGCGTCCCAGATTCCGGAGGACGATTTGGAGGGAGAAGATCTCGAAGTCGGCTTGAGAGAAGAAATCGAAGTCCTGCGACCGGCGGTGGCCGATGTGGAGGGCGCAGCCCGTGCCTCCGGCGAGATAGAACGACTTCAGGAAATCCTCCTGGGACAGAAGCTTGAGGGTTTTTGCGGCGGGAGGGCTCAATACGGTCTCGAACATGGGCTTCTACTCCAATATGAGAGACCAATAGTTGGCACTCTTCCGGGAGATCCTTCGGCTCGAGGCCAGAACTTTAATTATCTCGCTTCGGGGATATTTCGAGAAGAGCCATCTCACGGCCCTTTCATCTCCCAGTTCCAGAATCCGCTCGATGACATACTCTTTGTTCCGTTGAAGGTCGAGACGGTCTGGCTCGATATCCCAGAAGAGGGACCTATCGATGCTTTTTCCCTTGTCCATTTTAGAAAATTATAACACACTTACCGAACTCATTCACCGAACATCTCTGTGATAAGACGCCGGAGGGCGGAGGCCTCGTCGTTGGATATCGTCCCGATCCCCGAACTCAAACGGCTCTTGCTGACGGTTCGGATCTGTTCGACAACAACCTCAGCCCGCCGGCCGGCGCACTGGATCTGCAGCCGGCATCGAATGATTAGAGGCGGGATGATTGAGCGAGGCGCGGGAGCCGCCCGCTCGAACGAGGTGTCGGGCTGCCGTCATCGAGATGGCGTGGTCCCGAGCGTCCCTCGTATCCAGACCAGAAAGAACGTGTTCACCGAAACGGGATAGCTTCCCGCAGGAATGAGCGGCAGAGTCTCCGTGCTCCCTACGACGTCCAGGGTTCCAGCCGAGTCGGCAGCGGCGACATTAAGAAGAGCCTGGATACGGTTGAGGAGGAGATGGCCGGCCTGATCCCTAGTGTAGACGTCATGGTTGACGCCCACCATCCGCGCCGTAGGAGCCGACGATATGACACGCCAAGAGTAGCTCAAGTCTTCCGTTATGGAAACCCTTTTCCCCTTATCACACAGAGTAAAGCGCCCGGGCCCGCTTCCGGCACGCCGGGCTGCAGTATTTCTGCCGCGGCGTGCGCTTGTTCGGGCCGAAAGGCATCTCGCAAATAAGGCATGTCATGTCGAGCCTCCTTTCGAAACCAGGACACTCGTGCCCGAGGGGGAGTGGCCTCTCCCTCGCCCCCGGGCGATGCGGTTGTGAAAGAACCAGCCCCGCGGCACCCGGCCGCGGGAGGTTGACCGGCTCGAGCCTCGAGAGCCGGGCGGACGTTAGCCGCCCGGCCGAACAGGCACAGCTCTGGCACAGTCTCGGTCATTCCTTCGGGCTTCGAAAGGAGTCGCTCAGGGCCGCGGCTCCGCGATGCGGAGCTCCGGTCCCAAGGATCTTAGGAGGTTCGGGGTTTTGCCGGCCGCCCTTCGAAGCATCCGACGGCTCCACGCGCTCCCCTCGACTGCCCCTGAGGGCAGAGCGCCGGTCGCGTCGTCGAGCTATTCGAAGATGCTTCGCTTTAGGCCGTTAAAACCTCCATTTGCGGTAGGATGGCGTCAATATAAAGACGCGCCATTTCGAAATCAAGTGTCTTTTCGCCCGCTTCCTATTGCCTGAGGGGATTATACCTGACTATACGCGGAAATCAAGAAAAAGTTCTCTGCCTCTGAGGATCCGCCGGAAGCGACGGACCGTCAACCTGGTCGTTTTCTTCCGCCAGTCGACGACCTCCAGGTTGTGGACGCACTTGTTGGCGCGGAGGACCTGGATCTCACTCGGGAGCGGATCGTCCTCTAGCCAGATGAACGGCCGGTCGAAATCGATCGCCTCGGTCTTGAGGGTCCTCCATTCCGTCGGCCCGATGCCTTCCAGGATCGACAGTTCGATACCTGCCTTCCTTAGGAACGGGGCCATTTTCGCGACCGCTCCCCCGCTGCCGTGGCGGACGTGAGTCGTCAGCCAGTAGCAGTCGTAGTGCTCTTTCAAGAAGGCGACCACACGTTTGAACCTCGGGATTAGCTCCGGCCCGTTCTTCCCGTTTCTGAGAAGGACGCCGTCGATGTCGATGTAGGCCTTGATGAAGTTCATTTCTTTCTCGAAAGGCCGCGACCTTTGGATTTGGCGGGTCGCACGGGAACCTTCCTGGAGATCAGATCGATGTAGGAATCCGGGATCGCCCGTCCGTTCGCCAGTCCAAGGGCCGTCTTGGTCGCCTCCAAGAGGCGCAGGGCTTCGCCCTTTTCTCCCTCCCGGCATTCGGCCTCCAACTCGACGAAATCCCCGAGCCCATCGACTCGATCGATATTGATCCTGACACGCTTGTTGTAATACACGGTCCTTTCTTTCCTGACGCTTCCGATGGACCCCATAGCGGCGGCCAGAACGTGAGCCATCTCGTCTCGCCCCGAATCGAGTGGCAGCCTGAAATAGTCGCTGACCCGAGGCTCTTTCGAATCACGGCGCAGATAATAGATCAATTCCGCCGCGCCACCGGTACGCCTGATCTTCAGCCTCCCCTTTATGGCTGCGAAATAGAGATCGTCTTGGCGACCGCAGGAATAAAGCCTATAGCGCTCGGCGCGGCACCGTTTGATGATCGCGCTGACGCTTCGGCATGAGAACTTCTGTTCGAGGTTCTGCCGTCTCATCTCAGGTTCCGCAGTTCGCTTCCTATCAGTGGACCCTCAGCTTCCCATATAGCCGGCACAGATCGAAGATGTAACGGCCGACGATCCAGACGGGAAATACTCCCTGGATCTCCTTGCCGTAGACGACGTCGATATCGGCCCGCCCCTTGTGGAGGGCCGCCGGCCACATGGTCCGATCGGGGCCGAGTTGGCCCGCCAGAAGCCAATCCCATTTTCTCACCATATCGGCATAGATGGCCGGGAAGGCATGCATCTCTTCGAGTATGTCGTCCTCGTGCGGAGGGAACTTCAGGTGGGCCAGAGACCGCAAGGCCCGATCGGTCCTGCTGGCCTCGTATCCGATCTTGCACAGCGGATGACTGAGGATGGTGACGCTGTCCACGAACATCTCGTTGCTCAGATAGCGGTCCCTGTTCTCCGTTTTGAGGTGGATTTGATACCACTCGTCCCCGTCCGGTTCCGTTTTCATCTTCTCTTTTTCACGGACCTCCGCGATCGTGGGTTCCTCATAATCCATGATGTACATGATATGTTCTGTCTCCAAGGACTCCCAAGCTTTATGGATGTCCAGGATCTCGTGGATGTTGGCGCCCCGGATCCTGATGCTGAGGACCATGGTCAAAGAGCCGTGAACGAGCCGGTATTTCCGCTCCTTCTCGACGCTGTAATCCGCGCCGAGATCCTTGGCGATGAACAGAAAAAGGTCGAGCAGCGTGTTCATCGGGACCTTCCGGCCCTTCCAGCGCCAGGTTTGCGAATACATCCAACCCTCCCAGGGCCATAATTGTGGGCCAGGCGCCCTGAAATATCAATATGGTCTCAAGCGTCTTTTTGGAAAGCCCGGCGGGCGGATTTCGTAGGGAACGCGCAATGCCGGGGGCCGGGCTCGAACCGGCATGTGACTTGCGCCACGAGGGATTTTAAGTCCCTTGCGTCTGCCAATTCCGCCACCCCGGCCGTGCCTGAAAAATACCATGAAATAGGGTTTGTGACAATGCCGGGCATCAGGCACCCGGTTCGATGAAAAGAATGATAGCTGCCGCAAGGCCTTGCGGGTTCAATCATAGGAATTTGCTTTTCCTGCCGGGCGAGCCCTCACGGCTGAGGGAAACGGAATCAACCCTTCATATCACGGATTGAGGATAGGCCCGTGACCAACGGTTGTCAAGAACCAGAAAATCACAAGGCGCCTCTATTCGTACTCCCCGCTCTCTTCGCCCGCCATCAGGGCCGTCTGTTCGAAGACATGAGCCGGCGGCGGCTTCTCCGCGACGAACGTCAACTTCAGGTGACGGATGAATTTGGGCGTTGGCGTAGAGACCGTAGCAGCGGACCATTGGAAGATCCCAGCCCGGTCCATGCCCCCCTCGGTCACCAGGAGATGCAGGTGCGGATGGAAGTTGATCCGGTCGCCGAAGGTCTGGACGACGACGATGATTCCGGGAACGAGCGGCTCGCCCGCCAATGCTTCAAGATAGATCGTGAGCGTTTTGAGAACATCGCTTTTCCCTGACAATGGACAGAAGGCCGGGCTTGGCCGATTCGGAAGGAGAAATGCCCTTGTCTTTTAAGAACGACATGAGGTGTTATGATCGACGACGTCGAAGCCGCGTGTTCGGAAGCCGTCCTCGACGGCGCCGACGATGGCCGGCTCCCGCCATTCCTGGGGCAGATCCTTGAGGTCGACAAAGACCACGACGGACCTGAGGCTGTCGGGAGTCCTTCCCGGGCCGATGAAGACATCCTCCGGTTGGAACTTCGGATCGGAAACCGCGCACGATATCGTTATTGACAACAGGATGAACAGGCCCCCCGTTAACGGCCCCGTTCTTCTCAAGGCTCCCCTCATTTGACTCCCATAAGAATCATTGCATAACACCCGTTAGCAAGGCAAGGGAGATCGCGGTTTGAGGAAAAGGGGGACGGCGGGCCGGACGGGGCCGCGCCGTATCGGTCGTTTACAGAGATGTAACGAACGGCGCGCTCTTCGCCGGCGCGCCCGGCCCGGTCAGTCCCCGTCCGCCTCGAAATCCTCCATGGCCCGGACAAGCCTGTCGTAGAGGGGGCCCGTCTCCTTCTTCCACTGCGCCCGGGAGACGATGAAGCTGAACACCAGAAGGGCTGCGAAGCCGAGGCCATAGAGGATGTTGAACCGGAGGGCCAGCTCCGGGCGGACGAGCATGTCGAAGCCGGAGGCCAGGATGAGCCAACCCGCCAGAGCCGCGGCCAGGAGGCCGGGGACCATGTAGAGATATTCCCACGGGGAGATGAACCGGTACCGCTTCTCCGCCTTCTTCAGAAATGCGAGGGTCGGCGCCGCGTAATCGACCCGGGTGTGCCGGAAAAGCTTGGCCGCCGAGGCCGCGACGACGAGGCCGTAGACGGCGACGAGCAGAGCCCGCCCGGCCTTGATGCCGGGATCGACGTAGCCGGCGAAAGTGGCCACGGAGAAAAGCGCGGCACCGAGACCGAAGACGACCATCATGCGGCGGGCCCTCTTCCGTTCGGCGGCATCGCGCCCGCGCAGCTCGTCGGCCAGGCCGTAGATCGTCCGGACCGGGGTTCCGAAATCCAGCGAGGCGACGTCCGGTGCCTTGACCTGTCGCGCCGCGTCCTTCAGCTCATCGATGTCCATTGACGGCTCCATTCATCATCGACCGGAGAAGCTCCTTGGCCCTGTGGACCCGGACCCGGACGTTCCCCTCCGAGAGGCCGGTCACTCCCGCGATCTCGGTCCCCGAGAGATCCTCGAGGTAGAGGGAGATGATCGTCCGTTCGACCGGCGGCAGGCGGTCGATGCAGGCATAGAGGCGGTCCGCCCGCTCGTCGCGAGCCGGGGGCGGAGAGGCCGGAAGGGCCTCCAAGGGATCGCCCTCCTCCGCGGAGATGCGGTTCCCCAGGATCCGCAGCCGCCTCCCGGACTTCCTCAGATGGTCGAGGCAGGTGTTGACCGCGATCCGATAAGCCCAAGAAGACGCCTGCGCTCCCTCCCGGAACCCGTCCAGGCCCTTCCAGATGTGGACGAGCGTCTCCTGGTAGGCGTCCTTCCGCTCCTCGGAGTCGAGGATGTGGCAGCAGCAGATGCGGTAGAGACGGTCGCCGTGGTCCCGGACCGTGTACAGGAAGAGCTTCTCTTTGTCCATCGTGCTTTCCATACCGTTGGACGCTCGGGCCGCGAGAACGTTACGCGTGCGCCCATGATATCACCGGTCGGGAAGCAGTGAGAACCCCGGCCCGTCGTCCTATGGAACAGGGCACGAACCCGCACGGCGATGGTCCGCGTCCCGCGGTCCGGAGGCCGCCGCGCGGGACGGCCAAGGGCGGGGATATCGATGGTGAGTCGGGGGCCTCCGGCTCCTGAGCACTTGACTCTCCCCCGCGGCCGGGATAATCTCCTTTCATAATGGCGGGGTCGCTTCCGAGCCGGGTCCGGCGATCTCGTCCCGGGAGCGGAAAGGAAATCTCCATGACGAAAAGAGCATCCTTCTCGATCGCATCCCTTCTGGCCGGGCTCATCCTTGTCCGGGGCCCGGCCCTTCTTTCCGAATCATAGGAATTTGCTTATCCGGCCGGGCGAGCCCTCCCATCACGGACCGAGGATAGGCCCGTCACCAAACCCCTCCCCCGCCTCGAAGGCGCCTCTATTCGTACTCCCCGCTCTCTTCGCCCGCCATCAGGGCCGTCTGTTCGAAGACATGAGCCGGCGGCGGCTTCTCCGCGACGAACGTCAACTCCAGGTGACGGATGAATTTGGGTGTTGGCGTAGAGACCGCAGCAGCGGACCATGACCTGGCCCTTGTCGGGGATATGGGACGTCACCCGGGCGATGAGCTCCAGATAGTCCATCCGCATAGCAGTCGGGGCAGCGGATCCGGGCGAAGCCGGAGCGCGGGTTGCCGCAGTCGAGCGAGCGCTCGACGACCTCCTTGACGACAGGCCGAAAACGACCGGACTCCTTCTCGAAGCGGCTCCCGTACTCTATCAGGAACCGGTCGAAGTCATGGAACAGGGCCCGATAGGGGCCCGGGACGCGATCCGCCTCAGGAGGCGTCGATCCTCTTCAGCTTGGCCTCCTCGCCCATGACGATGAGGATGTCGCTCTCCTTGACCACGAAGTCCGCCTTGGGGACGTAGGTCAGCCGCTCGGGCACGATCTCCCTGACGGCCAGGACCTGGACGCCGAACCTGTTGATCAGGTCGAGGTCGCGGAGGCTCCGGCCGATGAAGCTCGCGGGGGCCGCGAGCTCCTGGATCTGGACGCCGGCCGTCACCTCGACGTACTCGAGGACGTTCGGGTAGACCAGCCGGCGGGCCGTCTTGACGGCCATGTCCCTCTCGGGATAGACGACCTCGGTGGCCCCGACGGCCTCGAGGATCTGGGCGTGGTCCTCGCTCAGCGCCTTGGCCACGATCCGGCGGACGCCGAGCTGGCTGAGGTAGTGGACGGCCAGGATGGACGGCTCCATGGCCGGCCCGATGCTGACGACCGCGATGTCCATGTCCTGCATGCCCATGGCCTGGAGGGACTCCTTGTCGGCGGCGTTCATGACGATGGCGAAGGGAACCCCGGCCTTGGCCTCGTCGACCCGGGCCCGGTCGACGTCGATGGCCATCACCTCGTGCCCGCTGTCGGCCAGGCTCTTGGCGATCTGGCTCCCGAAGCTGCCGAGCCCGATCACGGCGATCTTCATGGCTGTCTCCTTCTCCCGGCGCGCCGCCGCGGCCGGCGCGCTCACCGGGTCAGCCGATGAGCACGGACTCCTCGGCGTATTCGAACGCGCCCCGGCGCTTCCTGCGGCCCAAGGCGTAGAGGAGCGTCAGCGGCCCGATGCGGCCGACATACATGGTCAGGACGATGGCGGCCTTCCCGACGGGCGTCAGGGCGGGCGTGATCCCCATGGACAGCCCGACGGTCCCGAAGGCCGAGAAGGCCTCGAAGAGGGCGTCTCTCATGCTCAGGGCCGGCTGGCTGGCCAGGAGCGCGCCGGAGGCCAGAAAGACCGCGGCCAGGGCCAGCGCGATCAGGGTGAACGATTTCGAGACGAGCTCGGCCGGGAGCGTGCGGTGGAAGGCCGAGACCGATTCCCGGGCCCGGAGGCGGGCCCGGACGACGAGCACGACCAGGCTGGCCGTGCTCGTCTTCACGCCGCCCCCGGTGGACGCGGGGGACGCCCCGACGAACATCAGGGCCAGCAGGATGAGGACCGAGGCGGGCGCCAGGGCCGCGGCGCTGACGGTGTTGAAGCCCGCCGTCCGGGCCGTGACCGACTGGAAGAACGAGGCCAGGAGGCGCTCGCCCGCCGGATAGGAGGCCATGGACGCGGGCCCTTCCAGGACGTAGAAGAGGGCTAAGGGGACCAGCACGAGGGCCAGCGTCGCCGTCGCGACCAGCTTGAAATGCAGGGAGGGCCGGGCCGGCCGGCCCGCCCACCGGGACGCGGCCAGCTGCCGCGTCTCCCGCAGGACCGGGAAGCCGATGCCGCCGAGGACGATGAGGCCGGCCACGGTCAGGACGACCCCGGCGTGGCCGCGATAGCCCGCGAGGTTGTCGGAGAAGAGGGAGAAGCCGGCGTTGCAGAAGGCCGAGACCGCGTGGAAGACGGCCAGGGCGGCGGCCCGCCCGGGGCCGTGCTCCGCGGAGAACCAGAGGAAGAGCAGGGCCGCGCCCGCCGCCTCCAGGGCCAGCGTGTAGGCGAAGATGCCGCGCACGAGCGAGCCCAGGTCCCGGGGCAGGCCCGGAAGGAAAGAGGACTGGATGAGGAGGCGCTCGCGAATGGAGATCCTCCGGCCGGCCGCCAGGACGATCAGGGTCGAGAAGGTCATGATGCCCAGGCCGCCGAGCTGGATGAGGCCCAGGATGACGGCCTGTCCCGCGGGGGAGAAATGGACCGCCGTGTCCCTGACGGTGAGCCCCGTGACGCAGACGGCCGACGTGGCCGTGAACAGGGCGTCGATCACGGGCGTGCGGCCCTCGGCCGCGGCGAAGGGCAGGCTGAGAAGGACGGTCCCGGCGGCGATGGCCGCGAGGAAGCTCGCGGCCAGCGCGCGGGACGGCTGGAACTCGACATCCTTCAAGGAACGCTCCGCCCCCCTTTATATGCGATGGCCGCCGGTCTGTCAAAGCCGCCTTGATTTCGGGCCCCGGGTTCTGCCATCATGGGCGGCGGGAGACGGGAGGCCCGGGATGGCGCTCTTCGGGAACAGGCTGAGCCCGCGGAAGCTCAAGGCCATGGCCGGCCGCGAGGTCGGCCTCTCCGACTGGTTCACCGTCACCCAGGAGCGCATCGACGCCTTCGCCGCCGCGACCGAGGACCGCCAGTGGATCCACGTCGATCCCGGCCGGGCGGCCCGGGGCCCTCTCGGCGGGACGGTCGCCCACGGCTTCCTGCTGCTCTCGCTCGTCCCCTTCTTCAACCTCTCGAACGAGGTCTTCGCCGGGCGCATCCGGATGGCCGTCAACTACGGCCTCGACCGGGTCCGCTTCCCCCATCCGGTCCGGGCCGGCTCGCGGGTCCGCAACCGGGCCGTCCTGAAGAGGATCGAGAAGCGGGGCTTCCGGCGGGTCCTGGTCACGGTCGAGAACACCCTCGAGATCGAGGGGGCGGAGAAGCCGGCCATGGTGGCCGACGTCCTGGCCCTCATCTTCCTCTGAGGGCCGTCGCGGCCGGGGCCGGCCCGGGCTACTCCGCCGGCGCGGAGAGACCGGGGTAGTAGCGCCGGACGTATCTCTCCTGGACCTTGAAGGACCAGTGGACGTCGCGGATGTGGTTGGCCGCGGCCTGGCTCCGGCCCGTCCGGATGAGCTCGACGAGGGCCTGGTGCTCGAGGATGGAGGACTCCTCCCACTCCTTGACGAAGCCCTTGGCCCGGGGGAAGTCGTAGAGCCTCTTCTTCATGCTGTTGACGAGCTTGACCAGGCGTTCGTTGCCGCAGAGGCCCAGGAAGACGTTGTGGAAGGCCAGGTTCTTGCCGTAGTAGTCGTCGAAGTCGTCGGCCTCGATGGCCCGGCGCATGGCGTCGTTGAGGGCCTGCATGCGTTCGATGTCCGAGGGCTTGAGGGCGTCGAAGGCCTTGAGCAGGGCCATGCTCTCGAGCGCCCCGATGACCTCGTAGTAGTCGCGGATGTCCTTCTCGGCCAAGGCGTTGACGACGACCATGCGCCTCGGCCGGACGGTCACGAACTCCTCCATCTCGAGCTGGAGGAGGGCGTCGCGGAGCGGCGTCTTGCTGACGCCGAGCGTCTTCGACGTCTCCTCCATGTCGATGGCCGACCCGGGCTGGAGGGCTCCCGTCCGCATCTGCTCGCGGAGGTACTCGTAGACCTGCTCTTTGAGGGACTTGACGTTCAGGAGCGGCTTTCGGTCCATGGCTCGGCTCCTTTCCTCGGGAAAGAACTTGCCGGCCCAGGATAATCCGCGGCGCGTCCCAAGTCAATAACGGACCGCCTGGAAATATCTTCGAGGAGCGCTCTCTTCGGATACTTCGCGGAAATCCCCCTCCGTGTGTCTCCGCGAATCCGAAGCCGTTCGATTAAGATACTTCGCAGAAATCCCCCTCCGTGTATCTCCGGGGGATTTCTGCCCTCCGCTCGCTAGCGCTCGCTGCGGTTGGATGGAGGGGCCAGGATCCGCTTCGTATACTCCGTCTCGACGTTCTCGAAGAAGGCGCCTTCGAACTGACCGGGCCGAAGCGTCGGCAGGCCGATCTCGATGTCGATCGGCGAGTCCGGCCGGACCCGGCTGAGGTCGGCGAAGAAGCCGAGGAACGTCCTCCGGCCCGGGCGCGGATAGACGCTGTTGTAGGCCTTGAGGACCTCGACCGGGAGGCCGTTGATCCTCAGGCTCACGGGCATGTCGTCGGTCCCCTCGAAGACGGGGATGTGGAGGAGCAGCCGCCACGGCCCGAGCCAGGGGGCCCGGAGATCGTCCTCGGTGTAATCGACGGGCCAGGACTTCTTCCGCCCGGCCAGCTGGGCGAAGACCCGCGAGGGCACGGAGACGCGGGCCTTGTAGGTCCCGCCGGTGAAGCCCGCCGGGACCTGGCCGGCGCTCTGGGACCGGCCGAAGGCGCGGCCGGCGAAGCGGACCGTCGCGGTGACAACGTCGCCGTCGGCCTTGAACGGGTGTTCGACGCCGTTGACCGACAGGGCCCGGACCCGGGCCTTCTCCGGCAGCCGGACGACGACCGGGCGCGCCGCGCCCGTCTCGGCCGTGACGCCGGTCAGGGCGAGGCGGGCCGAGCGGACCTCGGCGGCGCCGCGGACGTTGAAGAGGATGGGCTCGGAGACCTCGGCCGGCGCGGGAAAGAGCTCGTAGACCGCGGCCTCCCGTCCGGGGAGGGTCATGACGACGTCCTCGCCGGAGGCCCAGAAGCCCGCGGCCGAGCCGACCAGCCGGCCCTCCTCGGGATAGAGCTCCTTGATCATGAACCGCTCGCCCTCGGTGAGGCCGATCGAGGGGTCGAGCCTGAAGCGGGCTTCGCGCGGCCCGGGGTTGGGATTGAACAGGAAGAGGAGGCCCCGGTCCCCGAGGATGGCCGCCGTGCCGTCGACGCGGCCGGCCATGGGCGGGCCGATGATCGGCCGGAGGGCGTGGAGGTAGCGGGCGTTCTCGTCGGTCCAGTCGAGCCACTTGCGGAACCAGGCCTTGTCCTCCTCCGGCAGGGCGGCGAACTCCCCGGCGTCGCGGGCCGGGATGAAATTGACGACATGGTGGAACGGGGCCGTCCCGATCGAGGACAGGAGCGAGTACTTCCAGCCCAGGACGTCCCAGTCCCTGGGCCGGAAACGGTCCCGGCGCATGACGCCCTTCTCGTCGACGCGTTCCGACTGGTGGGTGATGAAGCCGGGCATGATCTCGGGCGGGGCGAAGCGCTCGACCCGGTAGGTCCAGGCCGCGAAGCGCTGCCGGTCGGCCGAGACGCGGTCGGTGTGGAGGTCGGGGAAGGCCGTGAAGCTCTCCGGCTGCTCGTCGGTCAGCGCCGGGTGGGGGTAGGAGCCGCCCAGCCAGGTCCAGGGCCCGAAGTCCTGGTACTGCTGGCGGCCGTCGACGACGGCGTCGAAGGCCTCGCGGCGCAGGCCCTCCAGGACGCGGCGGGCGCCGGACCACTGGGCGTACTTCGACGAGGCCCGGTCCAGGGCGATCCACCAGTGGTCGAAGGAGAAGCCGGCCGCGCCTGTCCGGCGCATGAAGCCGAGGAGCTTGTCCAGCCACCAGTCCTGGAACGAGCGCTGGCCGGTGTCGGCCGGGGCCGTGGCCGCGTCCGCGCCGGCGTAGGCCGTCCACCGCGGGTCCTGGAGGAACGGCAGCGACGGATAGGCGTAGGCCAAGAGCCCGAGGTTCTTCGAGGCGGCGTGGCCGAGCATGGCCTTCAGCCCGTCCGGGACCTCGTCGCGGCGGGGGTCCCATTCCCCTTTCCGGAGCTTCTGGCCCAGGCCGAACCAGAGGACGTTCTCCCAGCCCCACGAATCGGCGTTGTCCTCCAGGCGCGAGAGCCGGCTGTTGGCCGGCGTGTAGAGGAGGTGCGTGACGCCGAGCTCGGCGGCCCGGTCCATGATCCGCTTGTACTCCTCGACGCCTTCGGGCGTTCCGACGTCGATCTGATAGTCGTTCTCGCACCAGGGGATGTGGACGCGGACGCTCCGGGCGGGATAGTAGAGGAGGAAGGCGCGGACGCAGGCGGTCAGGGCCTCGACCTCGCTCGCGTCGATCGCCGGAGATCGCCGGACAAGCCCGGCGTAGTCGTCGACATATGTCCATTCCGCGACGGCCTTGGCCGGGAAGCGGACGCCGGAGAGCTCGACGGGGCCGAGGCAGAGGCGGTCGGAAGCGAACGGCCCGAGGTCGCGGCTCCAGTCCATGTCCGGGGCATAGGAGACGGCGACGGCGCGGCCGTCGCGGGCCCAGGACATGAACGGGTTCTGGAGCATGAAGAAGACGCTCCAGGCCGGCCCGGCCGAGGCGTCCCGGCCGGCGAAGCGGCAGACGGCGCCGAATCCGCCGTCCCGAAGCCGCAACTCCTCGGCCACCGCGAGGTCGAGCGAAGAGTCCAGCATCCGGACCTCGCCGACCCGGAAGGCGCGGCCCCGGGCCGAGGTGACGACGATCTGTTTCGTCAGGAAATCCCAGGCCGGCTTGAGCTCGTAGACGACGTCGAAGGTGAAGGGGTCGCGGCCGTAGCGGTAGGCGACCCGGGCCGGGGTCATCTCGATCTCGGCCGGACCGAGCTCGCCGATGGAGAAGGTGGCGCCGTCGATGGTCACCGCCGACGGGTCGGCGGAAAAGGCGAGCCTCCGGCCGGCCTTGGGCGCGGCGACGGAGACGAGCCCCCGGTCGTCGAACTCGGCCCGGACCCGGCCGTTGTCGAGGGCCATGTCGGCGGCCGCGGCGGGCGGCGGGGCCGCGAGGGCCAAGCCGAGAAAAGCCGGGAGGACGGTCGCCGGGAGAAGCCGCAGCAGGGCCCGCTTCGAGGTCATGGTCCTATCTCCTTGAGAGCTCCGGCCCGATTATAACCGAACGGGGGCGGATCCCGGAAGGGCGCGCCGGCCTCGTGCCGCCGGGCGCTAGTCGACGCTCATGTCGGCCTTCTGCGGCGGGCGGACGGCGGCGGCCGCGCGGGGCAGCCAGACCAGCATTTGCCCCGGGCCGCGGTTGGCCCAGGCGTAGTAGGGCACGGCCAGGAACGGCCGCGCGGTCGCCAGGGCCTTCCCGGCGGCGTTCCTCGAGACGGCGTCGGCCAGACCGGTCAGGACCGTGACCCCGTTGAGCAACCCGGGCCGGGCTTCGGCGGCGAGGGCCGCGCCGTCGGGGAGGACGAGGTCGAAGACGCGGCCGCCGTTGTCGACCCCCTCGACGGCGTAAACGAGCGGGCCGCGCTGCAGGGCGACCCGGCCGAGGTCCTCGGCCACGGCCTCGTTCGCGATGACCCGGCGGACCGGCATCGGCAGGACGACCTCCACCGCGTCGCCGGGGACCCAGCGCCGGCGGACGCGGCAGTAGCCGTCGCGGAGGTCGCGGGCGACGGGCCGGCCGTTGACGGCCACGGCCCAGTCGTCGCCGCCGCGGTCGTCCAGGAACCGGTAGAGGTCCGTCGGCGCGGCCTCGCCGCGGGCCCAGCCGGGGACGCGCAGGGCCAGCTCGAATTCGGCCGGCTCGGCGGGCGACACGGTCAGCCGGACCGCGCCGTCCCACGGATAACGGGTATCCTGGACGATCTCGACGGTCCGGCCCCCGATCTCGACGGTCCCTTCCCCGCCGACATAGAGGCTGACGAAAAGGACGTCCCCCTTCGTCGCGTAGACGTAGCCCGGCAGCGACGGCAGGAAGCGGGTCAGGTTGGGAGGGCAGCAGGCCACTTCGAACCAGGGGCTGCGGCCGTAGCCGCCGGCCGATTCGAGCGGGTTCTGGTAGAAGAAGCGGTCGCCGGAGAGCGAGACGCCGGAGAGAAGGCCGTTGTAGAGGACCCGCTCGAAGGCGTCCATGTACTTCGACTCGCCGTGGAGGAGGAAGAGGCGGTGGTTCCAGAGAGCGTTGCCGATGGCCGCGCACGTCTCGGTGTAGGCCCGGGCGTTGGGCAGCTCGTAGGCGTCGCCGAAGGCCTCCGAGCCGCCCCGGGCCCCGACGCCTCCGGTCAGGTACTGCTTCTTCCCGGCCACGTTCGCCCAGAGCCGGTCGATGGCGGCGGCGTACTCGGGATGACCGCCGAGGGCGGCGACGTCGGCCAGGCCCGAATACATGTACATGGCCCGGACGGCGTGGCCGACGGCCTCGTCCTGCTCCAGGACGGGCCTGTGGTTCTGCAGGTATTCGTCGGAATTGTAGACCGAGAAGGGATCGTCCGGCGCGTAGGTCTCGCCGCCGAAATAGCGGCCGCGCTCGTCCAGGAAGAACTTGGCCAGGTCGAGATAGGCGCGCTTGCCCGTCACGCGGTAGAGCTTGGCCAGGCCGATCTCGATCTCCTGGTGGCCGGGGAAGCCGCGGCGCTGTCCCGGGCCCGGCCCGAAGGTGCGGAGCAGGAGGGCGGCGTTCTTTTCGGCGATCTCGAGAAAGCTCCGCTCTCCGGTGGCCTGGAAGTGGGCCACGGCCGCCTCGTACATGTGGCCGACGTTGTAGAGCTCGTGCGAGACCCGCAGGTTCGACCAGCGCCCGGGGCCGGACCCCGGCGCCGGGCGGGCCGGGTCCACGGTCCGGGCGGTATAGAGATAGCCGTCCGGCTCCTGGGCTCGGGCGATCAGGGCGACGAGATCGTCGAGGGTCTTCCCGAGGGCGGCGTCGGGGTGGAGCCGCAGGGTGTAGGCGGCCGCCTCCATGGCCTTGTAGACGTCCGAATCGTTGTAGCGCTTGCCCTTGTAGGCGCCGGCCATGAGCCCGGCCGCCTTGCGGAAATTGTCCACCCGGCCGGTCTCCTCGTTCATCCGCAGGGCGTAGGGGACCGAGACCGTCCGGTTGGTCTCGAGCCGGGGCGCCCAGAACGCGTCCGCGAACCGGACGTCGGTGAAGGGGACCGGGCGGATGGGATAGTCGAGGGCCGGCGAGGCGGGCGGGGCCGGCTCGGCGGAGTCGCGCGACTTCGCCCGGCAGCCGGCCAAGGCCGGGAGAAGGGCGAGCGCGATGAGAACGGGGAAAACGACGGCCGGGACGCGGGCCGGGCGGGCGGCGGGCCCGGACGGTGCTCTCATGGGGGCCTCCGAAGGCCAACTATACCACAGCGGGGGCGATTCGATTATAATCGCGGGCATGGGCGGTCCCGGGCTCGTCCTCATCGGCGTCGCGGCCGGCGTCTTCGCCGGCCTGTTCGGCATCGGCGGCGGCATCATCATCGTGCCCACGCTCGTCCTGCTCGCCGGCTTCCCCCTGGTCAAGGCGACGGGAACGTCGCTCGCGGCCATCCTGCTCCCGGTCGGCATCCTGGGGGTCGTCGCCTATCACCGGGCCAAGGCCGTCGATCTCCGGGCCTCGGCCTTCATCGCCGCCGGGCTCCTGGCCTCGGTCGCCGCCGGGGCCTGGCTGGCCAACGCCCTGCCGGCCGGCGTCATGCGGAAGCTCTTCGCCGTCTTCTGCCTCTACGTCGGCTGGAACTTCATCGACCCGGTCCGGCGGCTGAGGGCGCGGCGGGGGCTCCCGGTCGCGCCCAAGCCGGAGCCGGAGGCGCCGCCGCGCCCCTCGCCCTGGCCGCTCGCCGGGATCGGCCTGCTGGCCGGGGTGATGGCCGGGATGTTCGGCATCGGCGGCGGCAACATCATCGTCCCGCTGCTGACGCTGGCCCTTCGCTATCCGCCCAAACGGGCCATCGCCACTTCGCTCGGGGCCATCCTCTTCCCCTTCGGCATCCCGGGCGTCATTTATTATCACAACGCCGGCAACCTCGACCTCGCGGCCGCGGCCTGGATCGCCGGCGGGCTCTTCATCGGGACCGTCTTCGGCGCGCTCATCACGATCAGCCTGCCGGGCCGGACCGTGAAGCTGCTCTACGGCGTCTTCCTCGTCTTCGTCGCCGCCCGCTTTTTCTTCTTCTAGACCGGGGTCAGACCCCAGCTTCTCTTTATGGTTCTCTTCCATTTTCCGTGGGTGGCTAGGGGCTCCGTTGCCAGGCGCTCGAGGCGCGTGTCGGGACATGTACCGCCCCGGTACGTGTCCCGTATGCCTGGATGCCTGAATGGGGACGCGTACTGGGAGCACATGTCCCCATTTGCCGGCTCATCTGACCCACACGACGTGGAAGAGATCCTCGCGGCTTTTATCGTCAAAAAGCGTCGATTCGAGGCCGGGCTAATCCTCTTTGTGCCGTGTCTTGAAGAGCTTGCCCGAGGCCCGGGCGACCTCCAGCCCCTCGCCGTCGGTGAGCACGCTCTCGGCGAGGACGATGCGGCCCTTGTCTTCGATGAAGCGGCCCTTGAGCGCGTAGGGCACGCCCGTCCTGGCCGGCTTGACGTAGCGCACGGTGATCTCCCCGGTGACGCACAGGTGCCCCTTGGCCCCGGCGGCGTAGATGAGGGCCTCGTCGAGGACCGTGGCCACGACCCCCCCGTGGACGATCCCGGTCCAGCCCTGGAAGTCGCCCCGGAACGCGACTTCCGCGGCCGCCTCCCCCCGCTCCGCGTCCGTCCGGAACCGCAGGCGGAGGCCGATGGGGTTCTTCTCGCCGCAGACGAAACAGACGCGGTCGTCCCGGAAGGTGTTCTCCATGAGCTTGCTCCTCCGCCTTCGATTAGCACAGATCCGGGCCCCGGGCAAGCATTCCGGCGCGCTCTTGCCCTCCGGCCCGCGATGGTCTATAAGAGAGGGGATATCAGGACCGGCACGCCGCGACGAGGAGGAGCGCCATGACCGCCGCCGCCGAGAACGACATCGTCCTCAGCCTGTTCAAGGACTGCGACGCCCTGCTCCAGGGGCACTTCAAACTGACCTCGGGCAAGCACTCCGAGTGGTACTTCGAGAAGATCCGGCTGATCGAGAAGCCGGCCGCGCTGGAGAAGATCGTGGACCTGCTGGCGGCCAAGATCCGGCGCGAGGTCCCCGGCTTCGACACCGTCGTCTCCCCCGCCTACGGCGCCATCGCCATCGGCTTCCAGGCCGCCCTCAAGCTGGGCAAGACGTTCGCCTTCAGCCAGCGGGCCGACGGGAAGATGACCATCCGCTCGGGCTTCTCGGGGCTCGACGGTTCGCGGGCCGTCATCGTCGAGGACATCCTGACGACCGGCGGCTCCGTCCAGGAGGTCGTCGACTGCCTGCGCGAGCGCGGGGTCGCCGTCGCCGGGACCTACGTCCTCGTCGACCGCAGCGCCGGGGCCGTCCCGATCGACGGGAAGCCCGTCGGCAGCCTGCTTTCCCTCAAGGTCGAGGCCTTCGAGCCGGAGGCCTGCCCCTTGTGCGCCAAGGGCGTCCCCATCGCCAAGCCCGGCGCCTCCGACAAGAAAGCTTAGGGCCCGGCGAAAGGCCCCGACGGTCCGGCTTCGACCCCGGCCGGCGCCGCCCCTCCCTCGACCGCCCGTTTCCTGCGGGCCAGCCTGTCGGAAACGACGTAGAACGCGGGGACGACGACCAGGCTCAAGACGGTCGACAGGACCAGGCCGCC
Source organism: Acidobacteriota bacterium (assembly GCA_029569255.1). Taxonomy (GTDB): domain Bacteria; phylum Acidobacteriota; class Aminicenantia; order Aminicenantales; family Saccharicenantaceae; genus RBG-16-66-30. The sequence goes on from JAKQUO010000026.1 coordinate 63,920, forward strand.
AATGACGGCGATGCCCATAGGCCGGCGGATCTCGGCGCCCGAGCCGAGGCCCAGGGCCGGCGGGATGGCCGCCATCATCGTCGCCGTGGCCGTCATGAGGATGGGCCGCAGCCGGATGGGCCCGGCCTTCTCCATGGCCTCCCGGGGCCCGAAGCCCTTGGCCTTGAAGGCGTTGGCGTAATCGACGAGGATGATGGAGTTCTTCTTGACGATGCCCATGAGCAGGAGCAGGCCGATCATGCTGAAGATGTTCAGCGACTGGCCGGCGACGAGCAGGGCGAAGGCCGCGCCGGCGATCGAGAGCGGCAGGATGGTGATGATCGTGACCGGGTCCTTGAAGGAGTTGAACTGCGAGGCCAGGATCATGTAGGCGATGGCGACGCCCAGGAACATGGCGAAGAGGAGCGAGCTCATCGAGTCGCGGAAGGCCATGCTCGAGCCGCCCAGGACGACCCGGTAGCCGACCGGCAGCGTCCGGCCGAGGCCCTCGATGATCCGCAAGGCCTCGCCCTGGGAATGCCCGGGGGCGACGTTGGCGAAGAGCGAGATGGCCCGCTCGCGGTCGCGCCGGGTGATGGCCTGGAGGGCGGCCTGCTCCTCGAAGACGACGAGCGACGAGAGGGGGACGAGCTCGCCGTTTCGGGCCCGGACCCGGAGGCGCGAGATGTCCTCGGGCCGGGAGCGCTGGCCGGCCATGAGCTTGAGCCGGACGTCGAGCCGGCGGCCGCCCGTGCTGTACTTGCCCACCCGGAGGCCGCCGACGAGGGCGTTGATGGTCGTGGCCACGTCGTCGACGGAGACGCCGACGTCGGCGCAGACGGCCCGGTCCGGCGTCACCCGCAGCTCGGGCATGCCGACCCGGTAGTCCGAGTCGAGGTCGGTGACGGCGCCGCTCTCCTGGAGCTCGCCCATGAGCTTCTGGCTCAGGGGGACGAGCTGGTTCCAATCGGCGCCGCGGACGGAGAACTCGATGGGGAAGCCGCGCTGGGCCGTGAAGCCCTGCTGGGACGTGTCCTGGATGACGGCCCGGACGCCGGGGATGGCGTTGAGCTCGCGGCGGAGCACGGCCGAGAACCCGGCCTGGTCCATCTTCCGCCGGCCCGGAGGGACGAGGGTCAGGAACATCATCCCGGAATTGACCCCGCCGCCCCCGCCCATGCCGCCGACGAAGCTGAACGTCTGGAGGACCTCGGGATGCCTGTTGACCGTTTCCTCCGCCTTGACGAGCAGGGCGTCGGTCTCGGTGATGTCCGAGCCGACGGCGGTCTGGATGCGGACCATGACCCGGCTCTGGTCCTGGGAGGGCACGAACTCGCTCGGCAGGGTGGCGAAGATGACGATGGCCACGGCGAACAGGGCCAGCCCCAGGAGCAGGATGAGCCCGGGCCGGCGCAGGGCGCTGCGGAGGACGCGGCCGTAGAAGACCTCGAGGCGGCGGAAGCCGCGGTCGACGGCCAGGCCGAGCTTGTTCCGGCCCTCGCGCGTCGTCTTGAGGAACTGCGAGCAGCGGGCCGGGGCCAGGGTGACGGCCTCGACGTAGGACAGGAGAACGCACAGGCAGAGGGTGATGCCGAACTGGAGGAAGTAGCGGCCGATGATGCCCTTCATGAACACGACCGGCACGAAGATGGCCACCACGGCCAGGGTCGCGGCCAGGGCGGCGAAGGCGATCTCCCGGGTCCCCTCGAGGGCGGCCGGGACGAGGGCCTTGCCGCTCTCGCGGTGGCGGAAGATGTTCTCCATGACCATGATGGCGTCGTCGACGACGATGCCGACGGCCAGGGCCAGGGCCAGCAGGGTGAAGGTGTTGAAGGTGAAGCCGAGGAAATAGATGATGGCCACCGTGCCGAGGAGCGACATGGGGATGGCCAGGATGACGTTGAGCGTGCTCGACAGGGAGCCCAGGAACAGCCAGCAGACGAAGGCCGTCAGGACGACCGAGAGCATGAGCTCGAACTGGATCTCGTTGACCGACTCGCGGATGAACTCCGTGCTGTCGTTGGTGATGCCGACGGTCATGTCGGGCGGCAGGGTCTTGGCGTAGTCGTCGATGGCCGCCCGGACGGCCTTGGCCAGGGCCACGGCGTTGGCCCCGCGCTGCTTCTTGATGCCGATGCCCTGGGCCGGGCCGCCGTCCATGCGGGCCAGGCGGCGGACGTCCTCGAAGCCGTCCTCGACCAGGGAGACGTCGCTGAGGTAGATGGGGCTGCCGTCGACCTCGCGGACGACGATCCGGCGCAGGGTCTCGAGGTCGACCGCCTCGCCGAGGACGCGGACGTTGACCTCGCGGCCGGTCGTCTCGAGCCGGCCGGCCGGCAGCTCGATGTGCTCGCGCCGGAGGGCGCCGATGACGTCGCTGACCGTCAGCCCCTTCTCGTCGAGCCGGGCGGCGTCGAGCCAGACGCGGATGTTCCGCTCGAGCGTGCCCATGAGCGAGATCTCGCCGATGCCGGGGATGGTCTGGAGCTTCTCCTTGAGGCCGTAGCGGACGTAGTCGCTGAGGACGCGCTGGGGATAGGGCCCGGCGAGCCGGGCCATCATGATGGGCTGGTCCTCGGGGTTCTGCTTGGAGCAGATGGGCGGGTCCATGTCGCGCGGCAGGCGGCGCTGGGCCTGGGAGACCTTGGCCTGGACGTCCTGGAGGGCCAGGTCGACGTCGCGCGAGAGCTCGATCTCGACGGTGATGTTGGCCGAGCCCTGGCGCGAGCTCGAGGTCAGGGTCCGGACGCCCTCGACCTGGATGAGGGCCTCCTCGAGCGTTTCGACGACCTCGTTCTCCATGACCTCGGGCGCCGCCCCCTCCCAGGCGGCGGAGACGTTGATGGTGGGGAAATCGACGTCCGGGAACTGGCTGATGCCGATCCGCCCCCCGGCGACGACGCCGAAGACGACGGTGGCGGCCATGAGCATCCAGGCCAGGACGGGCTTGCGGACGCAGGACTCGGTGAGGTTCATGGGCCGGGTCCTCTATTTGGCGGCCGGGGGCGGCGCCCCGCCGCCCGGCTTTTCGGCGGGCCCGGCGCCCGGCGCGCCGACCCGCACCGACGCGCCGTTCGACAGGGCCTCGGCGCCGCGGACGACGAGCCTCTCGCCCCCGCCGAGGCCGGACAGGACCTCGACCCGGCCGTCGGCCGAGCGCATGCCCAGGGTCAGGATGCGCTCGACGGCCTTGTCGCCTTCGACGACGAAGGCCAGGAAGCCCCGCTCGCTCGGGCGGACGGCGGCGACGGGGATGACCGGGGCTTGCCCGGCCGAGGCCACGGGGACGGAGATCTCGGCGAAGGACCCCGGCCGGAGGCTCCTGTCGCCGGGGTCGTCGATGTGGGCCGTGATGTCGACCAGGCGCGACACCGCGTCGGCCGATTCCGCGACGTGGACCACCTTGGCCGTGAACTCGCGGCTGTCCTCCCGGACCTTGAAGCGGGCCGGCTGGCCGGGCTTGATCCGGGCGGCGTCGCGCTCCGGGACGCGGAACCTGAGCAGGAGCGGGTCGCGCCGGACGAGCGTGGCCATGACCGTCCCGGTCTGGACGTATTGCCCGGTCTGGACGGTCCGGGTCTGGATGACGCCCGAGATGGGGGCCTTGACGAAGGCGTCGCGGAGGTTGAGCTGGGCCTGATTGAGGGCCGAGCGCGTCTGGGCCACCTCGGAGGCGGCCGTCAGGACCTTGGTCCGCCAGGTCTCGACCTCCTCGCCCGGGATGAGCCCGGGCGTCCGGGTGATGACCGTCTCGCGCCGCTTCAGGCCGGCCTCGGCGTCGGCCTTGGAGGCCTGGGCCTTCTCGTGGGCGGCTTGGGCCGCCTCGACGGCCAGGCGGTAGCGCTCGGTCTCGATCTCGACGAGCGTTTGGCCGGCCGCGGCGTACTCGCCCTCGGAGAAGAGGACCCGGTCGACGGCGCCGGAGACGCGGGCCGTGACCTGGACCTTCTCGAAGGCCTCGACCGAGCCGACGGCCGAGACGGTGTAGACGAGGGAGCGGACGGGGACCGCCTCGACGTCGACGGGGAAGACGACGCGGCCCCGCTCCTGCCCGGCGGCCGGGCCGTCCGCCTTCTTTTTGCAGGCGCCGGCCCCGGCGGCGAGCGGCAGGACGAGGGCGAGGGCGAGGACGGCGGGCTTCCGGCATTTTGTATCGATCACTTGAGCGGCTCCTTCCCGAAAGGGTCGAGTCCCAGGGCCGCTTCCAGGTTGAGGAAAGCGATCCCCAGGCCGTAGCGTTCCCGGACGAGGCCGACCTCGGCCTCGAAGAGGCTGACGTTGGCGTCGGCGACTTCCAGGGCGGAGGCCAGGCCCTGCCGATAGAGCTCGGCGGTCTCGGCGGCGTTCTTCTGGGCCACCTCGTGGGCGACGGTGGCCTGCTTGAGCGAGGCCCGCTGGTTGTCCAGCGAGACCAGGGCCTGGCGGACCTGGACGTCCACCCGGCGCATGGCCGCCTGGAGGTCGAGGTCGGCCAGCTTGGCCAGGGCCCGGCGCTCCCGGCTCTGCCCGAAGCGGGCCCCGCCGTCGAAGAGCGACCAGGTCAGGGTGGCGCCGGCGTTCCAGTTCCAGTTCTTGCCGCTGAAGCCGGCCTCGTTGGTGATCGTGTACCGGCCGCTGGCGCTCAACGAGGGGACGAAGCCGAGCAGGGGCACTCTGGCCAGGGCCCGCTGGGACGCGGCGGCCCAGCGAAGCGAGCCGATGTCGAGGCGGCGGGCCAAGGCCTCCTCGATCAGGGCCTCGGCGTCGGCGGCCTCGGCCGAGGCGGCCTCGATCAGGAACTCCGGCACGGCCAGCGGCCCGCGCGCGTCGTCCGGGGCGTCGAGGAGATAGCCCAGCTGGAGGGCGCTCGTCTCGACCTCGCCCTCGACCCGGGTCAGCCCGACCTCGGCCTTGGCGTACTCGAGCTCGGCCCGGGTGACGTCGTTGACGGAGGCGAGCCCGGCCGCGAAGCGGGCCTTGGCCGCCTCGAGGTTCTGCCCGGCGAAGGCGAAGCGGCGGGCCGAGGCCTCCCGCACCTGGGACGTCCCGAGGGTCGCCAGAAAAGCCTGGCTGACCTCGAAAGCCAGCTGGCGGCGGCTCTCGGCCGCCCTGTCCGCTTCCGCGTTCCTCTGGGCCTTCACGGCGGCCAGGCCGGTCAGGCTGCGGACGTCGAAAAGGGTCAAGTTGAGTTGGAAGGCCTCGGACAGGCCGTTCAGCCTTTGGATGACGACCTCGTTCCCGCCGACCATGATCGTGCGCTCGAAGGGGCGCCGCGAATAGGTGCCGGTGCTGGTGAGCGAGGGCAGGAAAAAGGACTTCGCCTGGGCCACGCGGGCGGCGGCGGCGACGACGTCCTGCTCCGCGGCCAGCGACCTCTCGTTCCTCTCCAGGGCCAGCGCGACGGCCTTGTCGAGCGTCAGCGGCCCCTCCCGGGCCGCGAGCCGGGGGGCGAAGAGGAGGAGCAGACCGAGAGACGCCGCGCCGAGGCGCCTGGCCCGGCCGGCCTGGGAGAACTCTGCCATCTTCGCGCCTCCTCGAGCGCGGAGCCTTCTCTGCGGGCTCCGAAGCTAAAATGAAGCATCAAATATATCACAGGTATTTGTGACGTCCTAACGCCTCTTTTTCTTCCGGGGCCGGGCCTGGCGGCCGTCCGGGGGAAGAGGATCCGCCGGCCCCCGTCTAAAGCAATGAAGGGGACGCGTACGCGGAGCGTGTCCCCGGCTCGTCGGAGGAGATATCCATGAAGTCAAGAAACATGACGGCCATCGGGCTGGCCGCGGTTGTGGCGTCGGCGGTCCTGCTCTCGGCCGCCTCGGGCCCGGGGGCGGCCCCCCGCCAGACGCGCTCCGCCGCCGGGCCCGAGCTCGACCGCAAGGTCCAGGCTTTCCTCGACGCCAACGCCCGAGGGTGGCGGGACATGAACGTCCCCGAGGCCGACGGCAGGATCCTCTACGATCTCGTCCTCGAGAACAAGTACACCCGGGCCCTCGAGATCGGGACCTCGACCGGGCATTCGGGAATCTGGATCGCCTGGGCCCTCAGCAAGACCGGCGGCCGGCTCGTGACCGTCGAGATCGACGGCGGGCGCTACCGCGAGGCCGTGGCCAACTTCCGCGAGGCCGGCCTCGACCCGTGGATCGACGCCCGCCTGGCCGACGCCCACGAGCTCGTCCCCGCGCTCGCCGGGCCGTTCGACTTCGTCTTCTGCGACGCCGACAAGGACTGGTACAAGAACTACTTCGTCGCCGTCCTGCCCAAGCTCACGGTCGGCGGCGCCTTCGTCGCCCACAACGTCTCCCGCCGGATGCGGCGGGGCGGCTGGGGCAGCGGCGACTTCGTCGAGCACGTCCTCTCGCTCCCGTTCATGGAGACGACCTTCCGCGAGGACAGCTGGTCGGGGATCTCGGTCAGCGTCAAGCGCGCCGACAAATGACCCGGAGGCCTACCATTTCTTGTATTTCCAGAAGGTCAGGAACCCGACCATCGACACGGCGGCCAGGCCCATGATGACCCAGAAGGCCGGGTGCTCCCGGAGCCCGAAAGGCAGGGTGACGTTCATGGAGAAGACGGAGACGACGAACGTCGGCACCATGATGCAGATGGTGATGATGTTCAGGGTCTTCATCAGGACGTTGAGGTTGTTGCCGACGATCGAGGCCCGGGCGTCCATCAGCGAGGCCAGGATGTTCGAGAAGACCTCGGCCTGGCGGTAGCACTGGTTGTTCTCGACGGCGACGTCGTCGAGGAGCTCCATCTCGTCCTGGGTGAAGCCGAACTTGGCGGCGTTGTGGCGGAGCTTCTCGATCAGGGCGCCGTTGGAGCTGACGGCGTTCTGGTAATAGACCAGGCTCTTCTGCAGGGCGAACAGGTTGATGAGGAACCTGTTCTCCATGGCCCTGTTGATCTTCTGCTCGACGTCGTCGGCGATCTGGTTGATGATCTTGAGGTGCTCCATGAAATGGAAGATGGCCCGGTAGATGAGCCGGATGACGAGCTCGCGGGGGCTCCCGACCCGGGCCAGCTGCTTGCCCTCGAACAGGGTCGTGTCGTCGGCCGCGACGAGGATGATCCTGTCGCCGAAGAAGAAGACGCCCATGGTCGCGGCCTTGAACAGGAGCTGGTCCTCCGCGGAATAGTTCTTCGGCCGCTTGTAGATGAAGGCGATGTGGTTCGGCTCGCACTCGAGCCGGGCCTGCTCGTCGGGGTCGAGAGCGGAGGCGAGGGTGTGCTCGTCGATCTGGCAGGTGTCGACGAGGAGGCGCTTCTCGGCCTCGTCGGGATTGACGTAGAGGAGGATGGGGGCCGAGGCGTCGTCCGCGGGGACGATCTTCTGGCTCTCGATCTGGAAGCGTTTCAGCATCGGCGGCCTCCTCCCAGAGGGCTGGCCTCCCTCGCGGCCCATGATACGACGGCCCGCCGGGAAATGGCAAGCCTTCGGGCCCTCCGGGCTATTCGAGCCTGGCCTCCTTCGCGAGCCTGCCGCCGATCTCGATGCCGCCGTGCCCGGAGACGCCCTCGCCCGGGAAGCCGCGGGCGCCTGGCCGGGCGGCCCGTCCGACTAATACCATGATCTCCGAGCGCGGGCGCTGCCCGCGCCCGCAAGGAGCCCGCCCATGAGACCGAAAGCCCTCGTCGCGTGTATCGCCTTTCTCGCGGCCGCCGCCGGCTGCGTCAGGTACACCGTCGTCCCGCCCGCGGTCGACCTCGGCCCCTTGGGCCCGGTCGGCCTGGTCACGTTCGAGGCCGAGAACGCCAAGGGCGACCTCGACGCCGCGGCCACGCGGTATTTCCTGCAGGAGGTCACGGCCGCCCAGCGCGTGCCCGTGGTCGAGCTGGGACCGGCCGCGGACGCCCTCGCCGGCCTCGGCAAGACCGCCTTCGACCGCGAGGCCATCCTGGCCCTGGGCCGGAAGCACGACGTCGGGGCCGTCTTCCTCGGCGAGGTCAAGGTCACCAAGGTCAAGCCGCAGATCGACCTGGCCGCCCCCTTGAGCAAGGCCCTCTTCGCCCGGGCCGCCTTCGACCTCGGGGTGGCGGCCCGGCTCGTGGACACGGGGACCGGCGCGACGCTGTGGGCCGATTCCGCCCTCCGCCAGGGGACCGTCGGCGCCGTGGGCCTGGACGACGGCGTCCCGGTCTTCTCCGTTCGCGACAAGGGCGCGGCCATGGCCCAGCTCCTGCGCGAGGTCATGTTCCGGCTGACCTGGGACTTCCGCCCGACCCGCCGCCGGCTCTGACCGCGCGCCCCGGGCCTCGACCCCGCCGGCCTCGGCCGGCGGAACGCCGTCAAGCGCCTGCGGGCGCAGCGCCCGTCCCCGACGGCGAGGCCCCTCGCGCATTCCGCCGGGAAGAGGCGGGCTTCCGGCGTCGCGGCGGCTAGCGCGGCTTCGGCGCCGGGCGCCTTTCGATCCGGATATTGAGCCGGGCTTGAAGATAATCGGCGGCCGAGGCGAAAGACCTCTCGAGGACGCCCCTCTCCCGCTCGAGGGACGACTCCGCTTCGGCCAAGGCGCCTTTCAGCCCGTCCGGCGCGGCGAAGATGGACTCGAGGGCCGCCCGGGCCTCGGGCCGCGGCGCCGGTTCGCGCGGGACGACCCGGAACAGGAGCAGGGCGGCGGCCGCGACGGCGAGGGCCCCGGCGACGGCCGTCAGGGGACGCAGAACGAACCGCCGGCCGCGTGGAACCGGCCCGGCTTTCGGGGCCGGTCCGACGTCCCAGGCCGACTCGTTCAAGGGAAAGCCCGGGACTTCGGCCAGAAAGGCCTCGCGCTCGCCGGCGAACCTGTCCTTCAGGGAGGCCGTGAAGCGGGCGTGATCGCGGCAGGCGCCGCAGCGCCCGAGATGACGCTCGACGGACCGCGGCCGTTCCTTTCCCGTGTCCGCCGCCCTCGCGATCATCCAACGGCTGAACGCGCACAGCATCGCCCTTCTCCTTTCCCTCAATGCCGGGGCGCCGGCCGCGGGACAGCAACCGGCGCGAGCGGCCTCAGGTCCGGCCCGAGCCGCCGGGCCAGCTCGGTCCGGGCCCTGTGGAGCAGGACCCGAACGGCCAGGCCCGTCCGGCCCAGGACGGCGGCGATCTCCGCGATCGTCAGGTCCTCTCCGTAGCGCAGCCACAGGACCCGGAAACGGTCGCCGCCGAGCGCCCGGGCGGCCTCCCAAAGGCCCGACGGGCCGGCCTCGCCGGCCGCCCCGCCCTCGCCGCCGGCGCCCGGGGCCGGCTGGGCCCATGTTCCCGCCGCGGCCGAGGCCAGCCGCGCCTTGGCCGCCCCCCGGCGAAAGGCGTCGATGGCCAACCGGTGGGCCGAGGTGTAGAGCCAGGTCGAGAAGCGGCAGGCCGGATCGTAGCTCCCGATGTTCCGATAGAGCTTGAGGAGCGTTTCCTGGACGAGGTCCTCGGCGTCCTCGGCGCTGGCGAGCCGGGGGCGGAGATAGACGAAGAGCCGGCGCCTGTAGCGGGCCGCCAGCTCCTCGAAGGACCGGCGCGAGCCGGCCCGCGCCTCGCGGGCCAGCTCCTCGTCGGTCATGGCCGCGGTCAGGTCTCTGTCGGTCATGCGCTCCCCTGGCCCCGGCGCCCGGGGCCGTCGCCTCCGGGGCCCGCGGCTCAGTCGAGGAGCCCGCGGCCCTTCGAGAGAAGCTCGGCGACGTCTTTCGCCGGCCGATCGAAATCGAGCCGGAAGACCCTGCCGTCCACCTTGAACTGGACCCCTTCGAGCAGGGACGAGATCCTAGCCATGTCCTCCGGAGCGCCGCCGAGCTTGGCCATGGCGATGAGCCCCTGGACGACATCGGCCATGCTCTTGGCGCTCTCGGGCGAGTCGGTCGTCACCCGGATCCGGACCTGGAGGGTATCCTGCTTTTCCTGGGCCAGGAAGAAAAGGCCCCGCGCCTTCTGGAAGACATTGGATTGATCGATCTCTTTGCCCAGGCCCGCGAGGTCCGGCAGCGCGCCGCAGAGGAACGCCGTCGACGGGACGTCCTCGAGCGAGGCGCTGAGCGGCGTGCCGGCGAAGTCCCTGGCCTTGCCCCCGGCCGTGTCGAGGACCTTCTCGATGGCCGCCCGGCCCTCGGAGAAGACGAGCAGGCTGTCTTTGATGAAGGCCCCGTACTCGTCACTGCCGCTCGAGTAGAGGGTGTAGGCGCCGTAGGCCGTCTTCCCGCTGTCCTTGGCGGCCTCGGCCAGGGCGACGATCCCGGCCTTGTCGAGGTCGCCGGAGACGGCGAAGACGATGTCGTCGTCCCCGGCGCCCAGTCCGAACACGGTGACGCTCTTGACATCCTTGAGCAGGTCCATCTTGACCCAGCGGTTGAGGTCGCGGCTCTTGATCTCGAACTTGCCGTCCTTGTCCAGGAGGCCGTACAGGCCGGTCGCGACGAACTTTTCCACGTCGAGATGGACGACCCAGCGGGCGCTCTCGGGCACCAGGGCCGCCGGGATCGTCCCCGGGAAGACCGGGACGGCGACGAACAGGGCGAGGGCGGTCAGGGCGGCGGCCATGAAAACCGGCTTCTTCATGTTTTTCACTCCTTCGCGTCGTTTCCGACACCCTGTGCTACGGGCCGCGGCGCCGGTTGTTTCGCCCCTCCCCTGCTTCCCGCCGGTCAGGCCGCCCGGGCCTGGCCCACGGCCGCCTTCCATCGGGCGAAGAGAGCGCCGGCCCGGCGCCGGGGCCGCAGGCGGCCGCCGTGACGAGGCCGTGCCGTTCGAAGACGACGGCCGGGCTCCCGGTCGCGCCCCGAACGAGGGCCGGGCTGATCATATCAGAAGGAGGGCCGGCCGGCGATATTGTCTTGAACGTCCCGGCCGTTCTCTGTATGATAAGGGCGAATCCCGAGTTAGGAGGTATGGTGGGCAGAGGAAGCAGAGCCTTTAAAAGTGAAAAACGGACGAAAGAGCTGAAACGTCTCAAGAAGCAGGAAGAGAAGCGGCTGCGGCGCCAGGGCAAGCTCGCGACGCCCGAAGAAGGCCAGGAAGAGATCTCGCCCGACGAGGCCCCGGCCGCCCCGCCCAAAGAGGACGACGCCCCCGGGGAGACCGCCTGACGTCCGTCCCTCGGGCGAAGACCCTTTCATCCCGGCCCGCGACCCCGCCGGGGGACACGTCCGCGGGCCCGCCCCCCGTCCCCGATGATCTCGGGCCCCGCGCCCGGCGCGCCGCCGGCCCGCTCGCGGCCGCGGCCGCCGCTTTTCTGGCGGCCTTGGCGCTCGCCGCTGGTCCGCCGGCCGAGAGGACCCTGTTCCGGGAGCTCGCGCCGTCCGACCCGGTCCGGGAGGCCCTCCAGGCCCTTTTCGACCGTCCGGCCGCCTCCGTCAGGCGGGGCTTCACGGACCGGGACTGGGCCGTGGACGGCTTCGCCGCCGCCTGGGACAGGGCCCGGCGCTATTTCCCGGCCAGGACCTATTACGTGCGGCCGGGGGCTTATTTCATGACCCACGGCTTCGACGCCGGAGGCCGGCGGTTCATGGAGGTCCACGACTCGGACTTCCTCGGGCTCTGCGCCGCCAACCGCCGGACGTTCACGGCCGGCGGCGTCGTGGCCGAGTACGCGCGGATGCGCGGGGCCGGCGACGGCGGCGAGGCCGCGGCCTTCCGGGCCAAGCTCGGGCGGCTCGAGTCGGCCTTCCTCGACGAGGCCTCCCTTCGCCGCGGCAGGGACGCGCTTGGAGCGCCCCTCCACCGCCGGCTGCTCGAGGCCCTTCGCGAGGAGAACGGCCACATGCTCGCCGCGGGCCTCATCCACGAGGGCGTCCACGCCGGGGTCGACGAAGCCTCGGCCGCCCGCCTCCAGGGCGAATTCCGCGCCGGCCGCCTGCCCGTCCAGTGGGACGAGCTCGGGGCCTTCATGGCCGAAGCCGTTTATCACGCCCGGTTCTGCCGCTGGGCGGCGGCGGACATGGAGGGCTCGACCGAGGGGGTCCGCGCGGCTCTGCGGGAGCTCGAGAAGCTCCGCCGCCTGCCGCGGCTCGAGGCCGGGAAGGGCCGGGCCGCGTTCGCGAGGGCGAGGGCCCGGGCCTGGGCCTTCGCCGCGCTGGCCCGCCTGCGGATGCGCGAGAGCTGGCAGTCGGCCCTGCGCCTCCGGGCGCTCGTCGCCGGGTTCCGGGAGGATTACGTCCGCGGCGCGCCCCCGGACGAGGTCGCCGAAGGCCTCGCGGCCTACGACCGCGACGCCGCCGCCTTCGTCGAGGCGGTCGGCCGGGCCGTTCAGGGGATGGAGCTGGCCCTGCGGTCCGCCGAAGAGACGCTGGACGTCTGGGACGATTGGGCCGACCGCCGCCGCCCCTATCCTCCGCCGAACATCGATTCGCTCGCGGCGGCCCGGCGGATGGCCGCCGTCGCCTGGCCCGCGCCGCCGGTCGAGAGCGGCCGGGCCCTCATGAGGCGGGCGGAGCGGGCTCTCGCGGCCGAGCGTTCTCCCCGCTGATCAGGCCCTCGACCCCCCATGCCCTCTCGACGGCCGTGGACCGGAACGTTTTACATCCCCCCCCGTATCTATTAGAATAACCGGGATATTTTCGCGCGCCGCAAGGGAGACGCCCATGCCCAACGTCCTGACCGTCCGGGGGCTGAAGAAATCCTACGGGCAGAAAACGGCCCTCGCCGGCATCGATTTCGAGGTCCGGCCCGGAGAGGTCTTCGCCCTGATCGGCCCGAACGGGGCCGGCAAGACGACGACTCTCCGGATCATCGCCACGCTCCTGGCCGCCACCGAAGGGGAGATCCGCTTCCTCGACCGCGACCACCGCAAGGAGCCCGACTTCGTCCGGGAGAAGATCAGCTACCTGCCGGAGGAGGCGGGGGCGTACAGGGACATGAAGGGCCTGGACTATCTCCACTTCATGGCCAACTTCTACGCCCGTTCCCCCGAGGAGGAAAAGGAGTTCGTCGACCGGGCCGTGGCCGTCGCCGGTCTCGGCGACCGCCTCGGGACCAAGGTCGGCACCTACAGCAAGGGCATGACCCGGAAGCTCCTCCTGGCCCGGGCCCTGATGACCCGCCCGACCCTGGCCATCCTCGACGAGCCGACCTCGGGCCTCGACGTCATCAACGCCCTGGAGGTCCGGGAGATCGTCCGCCGCTACGTCCGGGAGGGAACGTCGGTCCTGCTCTCCTCCCACAACATGCTCGAGATCGAGTTCCTGTCCGACCGGGTCGCCCTCATCGACAAGGGCCGGATCCTCGACTCCGGCACGCCCGCGGGCCTCAAGGAGAAACACCGGGCCCCCAACCTCGAAGAGGTCTTCAGGAGCTCCCTCCGATGAAAAAATTCACCAACCTGCTCAGGAAAGAGATCAAGGAGCTGGTGACGAAGCAGCTCATCGTCTCTCTCGTCCTTTTCATCGTCCTTTTCAATTTCATCGGCCAGGTCAGCAAGAAAGAGGTCCAGAAGGCCATCGGCGTCCAGCCCATCTCGGCCCTCGACGAGGACGGATCGGCCGCCTCGAAGGCCCTGCTCAAGGGCCTCGAATCGGCCCGGTTCAAGGTCCTCGACCAGTCGGGAAAGACCAAGGACGACGCCCTCGAGACGGCCCGGGCCGGGGGATCGAAGCTCCTCCTCGTCATCCCCAAGGGCTTCGGGGGATCGCTCGCCGCGCTCCAGCCGATCGAGATCGAGACCTATTCGTTCATGCGCAGCTTCTCCCTCATCGGCGCCCGCGGCCAGGTCGTCGTCGGCGGGGTCATCTCCGCTCTCAACGAGGCCCTGTCCGACAGCTTCCTGAAAGAGAAGCTCCCGGGCCTCGATCCCCAGAGCCTCAAGAAGCCGATCAAGAGCCGGGACTTCGTCGTCGTCCGCGACCGCCTGGCCGAGGGCTCGGCCAGCATGGTCGCCGGGATGATCTCCCAGCAGTCCCTGCTCATCCCCATCGTCCTGATGATGATCGTCATGTATTCCTCGCAGATGGTCATCTCGGCCGTGGCCATGGAGAAGCAGAACAAGACCCTGGAGACCCTCCTGACCGTGCCCATCAAGCGGACCTCGATCATCACGGCCAAGATGCTCGCGGCCGGGCTGGTCGGCCTGATCTCGGCGGGCGTCTACATGTTCGCCTTCAAGGGCTTCTACGGCGGCATCGGCGAGGAAGTCGCCCAGGCCGGGGCCCAGGCCGGCGGCCCCGCCCTGATGCAGAAGCTCGGCTTGACCTTCGACACGACCGGCTACATCGTTCTCGGGCTGTCGCTCTTCCTGGCCATCCTGGTCGCCCTGGCCCTGGCCATGATCCTCGGCGTCCTGGCCGAGGACTTCCGCAGCGCCCAGAACATGATCATGCCCCTCGTGTTCATGGTCATGATCCCCTATTTCGTCTCCCTGTTCGCGGACCTCGATACGGTCGCCCTGCCGGTCAAGATCTTCATCCTGGCCATCCCCTTCACGCACCCGTTCCTGGTCTCCCAGAACCTCTACCTCGGCAACTACGGGATGATCGCGGCCGGGCTCGGCTACATGGCCCTGGTCTTCGCCGTCCTGGTCGTCTTCGCGGCCCGGGTCTTCTCAACCGACAAGATCCTGACCATGAAGCTGCGCCTGGGCAAGAAGAAGACGGCCGCGGCCTGAATCGGCCCCGGGCCGGGCCCGCTATTTCTGGGCCCAGGCGCCGGCCTCGTTCTGGACCCACCAGCCGGGCTGGGCGCTCTTGGCCCACTCCTCGGCGAAGATCTTCTGGATCTTCTCGACCTGGCTGGCCTCGATGTTCAGGGCCTTGGCCACCTCGGCGTAGAGCTTGGTCCGGTCGGCGTTCTCGTCCTTGACGGCGTTGCGCAGGGCCGCCTTGGCCTGGAGGGCCAGGCCGGCCTCGTCGCGGACCTCGAGAAGCCCCTTGTTCGACTCGCCGACGTTGCCGGCGTCGAAATAGGGCTTGAGCGTCGGGAAGCGGCCCTTCATCGACTCCTTGAGGGCCCGGATGGCCGGCGTCGACACGCTCGTCGCCTCCTGGGCGTAGGCCGCGGGGACGAGCGAGAACGACGGGCCCGCCTGCGGCCCGGACAGCAGGCTCACGGCCTCGGGCGCCTTCTTCTCGGCGTCCGTCTTGCGGATCTCGTCGACGATCTCCGCGGCGGCCTGCTTGACCGTGGCCTCGGGGAAGTAGATGTTGACCGTGATGCAGGCCAGAATGAAGAGCAGGCCGACGGCCGCGGCCGTTCCCAGGGCGTAGCGCTTGTCCATGCTGTCATCCTCCTTGCGACGGGTCGCTATGTCCCCGACTGGCCGACCCGTTTGAGCCGGCCTGTCATCTCCTTGAAGCTGATGACTTTGTCGGGCTCCCGGTTCACCACATTTATACCAAAAAGGGCCGGTTTCTTCACCAGGTATTCGACGCCGCCCTCGTGGATCGTGCCGTTCAGGGTGAAGGTGTCGTTCCGGAGCCGGCTGACGATGCCCAGCTTCTCGTAGCGGAAGCCGCGGATGAAGCGCATGAAGAACCCGCCCGCCCCGCCCGAGGCCTGCTGGCCCGAGCTGAGCACGGTCAGGTTGTCCACGGCCTTGAGGCTGAACGTCTGGGCGACGCCCTTGCGCGGCACCGACTCGAGCCGGAAATCGAATCGGGCCGGCTGCCCGTAGGTGAGGACGAGGTCGCGGATCTCACCGTTGACGATGCCGGTCACCTCGCCGAAGGGGACCTCGTCGGTGACCTTCTTGAGGTCGAGCCCGACCAGGTCGACGTTGAGGGAGATGGCCCGGCCGGGGGTGAAGGGGTCGGCGACGGCGAGGTCGCGGAGGACGACCTTGCCGCCGAAGACCTCGGCCTCGCCCCGGCCGGAAACGCCGATGAGCTTCGTCCCTATGTCGAGGCGCGGGAACTCGGCCCGGACCTTCCCGGTCAGCTTGAACTGGGGCGAGGCGATGGGGAAGCGGGCGACGTCGAGGTCGCGCAGGGCGAGCGAGCCGACGCCCCGGAAGGTCCCGTCCGCGGGGTCGTAGCGGAAGGTCGTCCGGCCGAGCTCGAGCCGGCCGCCGTAGAGGTCGAGGGCGACGGGCTCGAGGCCCAGGGCGTTCGTCCCGCCGCGGAGGGCGATGTCGATGCCGGAGAGCGAGAGGTAGGCGTTCGAGAGCTCGCCGACGCGGAGGTAGCCCTCGTCGGGGAGACCGGGCTCGCCGTCGCCGGACGGCGGCGCGGCGGACTCGTAACGGACGGGGACATCGGCCGAGACGCCGGCGAGGAGCGTCTTGGTCAGGGGGCGCTCGAGGGCCGTGTCGACGAGCCGGACCCGGCCGTCGGCCGAGAGGGCGGGGCCGTCCTTGCGGAGGCGCAGGTCGGCCCCGAGCCGGCCCTCGAGCTTCATCCGGCTCTCCTCGGAGGCCCCGGCCTCGGTGTAGAGCGAATAGAGCGGGCCGAGGCCGAGGTCCGCGGCGAGGCGCAGGTCGAAAGCGGGGACCGGGCCCGGACGGGCCGTGCCGGAGGCGTCGAGCGCGCCGATGCCGGGGAGCAGGGCCCGGGCCGTGAGGCCGGCGACGAGGCCCGAGGCGCGGTCGTAGCGGCCGGAGACCGTGAGCGAGAGCGGGTGCTGGGACCAGGAGATGTAGACGGCCTTCCACAGCGACTCGCCGCGGGCGAGGTCGAGGCCGCCCGAGAACGAGAGCCCCGTCCGCGAGGCGGCCGCCTCGAAGCGCAAGGCCGGGTCGAGGTTCTCGCCGGCGATCGTGAACGAGGGGTCGTTGAACGTGGCCTCGGAAAGACCCAGGGTCCCCGAGGCGGTCCAGTCGGCGCCGGACCGACTGCGGCGATAGGCGAGCGACAGGTCGGCCTTCGCGGCCAGGTCCCACCCGGCGAGGGCGGCCGGGAGGAAGGGCGCGGCGACGGTCCGGAGGGCGGCGAGATCGAGGCCGCGGCTCTCGAGCTCGAGCCGGGCGGAGCGGTCCGCGCCGAAGCCGAGCCGGCCGGAGAGGCGGAGAGGAGGGAGGCCGGGGAGCCTGGCCTCGAGGGACGTCAGGGCGGCCTGGCCGGCGGCCAGATCGAGCGTTCCCTTGGCGGCCAGCGTCGCCTGTTCGAAGGACACGGCCTTTCCGTCGGCCGGGGCGTAGGAGACCCCGGAGAGACGGGCCTCTAGTTTGGAGACCGCGAGGGCCTTCCGGGTGCCCGCGGCGGCGAGACGGAGGTCCGCGACGGCGACGGAAACGCCGGAGACGGAAAGCCGGCCGACGGTCGAGCGGAGGTCGGCCGAGAGCCGGGGGTCGCCCGACGGGCCGGCCGCGGTGATCCGCCCGTCGGCGCGGACCCGGACCGGGCGCCCGCCGACGGTCTGGTCGAACTCGATGTCGCGGAGCGAGAGGGCGGCGTCGACGGCGTCGGCCGTCTCACGGCCGGTGCGGTGGAGGCCGTACGTCCCGGAAAGGTCGATCCGGCCGCGGAGCCCGGCCCCGGCGAGGGCGGCCGGCAGGCGCGGGCCGAGGAGAGAGGCGGCCCGCTCGAGGCTCTCGACGCTGGCCTCCGCCCGGGCCTCGACGAAGACGCTCGTCCCGACCTGGCCCGCGGCCGACGCCCCGAGACCGAGCAGGCCGGGCGCCGCGACCTCGAGGCGGGAGAGCGCGAATTCGCCGGACGAGCGGTCGAGCCGGCCGGCCGCCGCGACGGTCAGGGCGTCGAGGGCGTACTCGCCCCCGTCGTACGAGAGGCGGGGCGAATCGATCGTCAGCGCGGCTTCGAAGCGGAAGGGAGAAACGAGCCGCAGCGTCCCCGACGAGCGGAGGGCCGCCGTCAGCCCGAAGCCTCCGGCCGGGGCCGCGGCGCGGACGCCGGAACGGCCGATGGCGTAGGCGATCGTGTCGTCGGGGCCGGGCTCCAGCGTGATGTCGAGGCCATCGAGGTCGACCCCGAACGCGAGCATGGCCAGGGAGAGCCGGGCGCCGGTCAGGGAGACGCGCCCGGCGTAGTTCAGCGCGTCGGTCGCCTGGGTCAGGAGGGATTCGAGGTTGAATGGCTCTTCGGACAGGGCCTTCTGTTCCAGGCGGAACGAGAGGCCTTCTATCTCGACCGTGTCGAGGGCCGGCTTGACGCCCCGGACGAGCTTCCAGAAGCCGCCGCGGACCTCGAGCTTCGACAGGGAGACCGCCATCTCCTGATAGGGGTCCTCGCGGGCGAATTCGAAGGCCTCGACGGAAAGGCGCAGCGGGAACAGGGAGTAGTCGAGGCGGCCGAAGCGGACCGTGGTCCCGGGCGCCCGGTTGAGCCGGTCCCGGACGATCCTGCGGACGAGGGGCTTGTCGAAGACGACGAGGAGCGTGGCCGCGGCGGCGAGAAGGACCGCGGCGCCGAGAATGAGGCCGAAGGCCTTGAGCGCTTTCCTGACGGTGTTCTTCATCTCGCCGCCCTCCGGATTATATCAGACGGGGTCAAACCTTTAATTTTTTAATTTCCGCATCTCCCTTGCGTATGTGTGCCCCCCGCGTGTCAGAAATACCCAGACCGGCGTCTCGAAAAGACGCGGGAAATTAAAAAATTAAAGGTTTGACCCCTTCTTAAAGATGAGGGTGATATGGCCGTCGTGATCGGTGACGACGACCTCGCGGCCGCTGACCGGGGTCACCGTGTTGAGGAGGGCGACGCCGACGCGGTGCTTCCACTTGACCGCGCCGGTCGCGCCGTCGAGGGCCAGGAGCAGGCCGTTCTTCGTCCCGTAGAACAAGACGCCGTCCTTCTCGGCGAGCTGGGCCGAGTTGATGTCCTCGCCGAAGCCGGCGTCGGTCTCCCAGACGGTCTCCTGCCCGTCGGCCTCGGGATCGACCGCGGCGATGACGTCCTCGACCGCCCGCACGTAGACGCGCGCGCCGTCCTCCGAGAGCCCGATCGATTCACGGACGGAGATGTTGTCCGTGCCCCAGAGCTCGCGGCCCGAGGCGAGCTCGACGGCGGTCATCATGTGATCCGGGGCGACGATGAAGACCCGCCCCGCCGCGGCGACGGGCCAACAGGCCGCCGGGGCGTAGAAGGGGCTGGTCTTCTCGCCCTGCCAGGTCCAGGCCACCCGCCCGGTCTCGGCCTCGAGGGCGTAGAGCCGGCCGTCCCAGGCCCCGAAGACGACCTTCCCGGCGGCGACGAGGGGCCTCGCTTCGACGAAGCCGTCGATCCCCTCCTGGCTCCAGACGAGCCCGCCCGTCGCCAGCCGGATGGCCCGGAAGACGCGGTCGCCCGAGCCGATGTAGACGACGCCCCCGGCGACGGCCGGGCCGGACACGATCGGCCCGCCCGTCTGGACCTTCCAAACGAGCGTCCCCTTCCGGGCGTCGACGGCGTAGACGGCCCCGTCCGTCCCGCCGAAGACGACCCGGCCCTCGCCGACGGCCGGTGTCGAGTAGACCGGGTCGTCCGTCCTGAACTCCCAGGCGACGCTGCCGTCGGCGGTCCTCAGGGCCCGCACGGCGCCGGAAGCGTCGCCGACGACGACCGTGTCGCCCGAGACGGCGGCCGACGAGGCGATCGTCCAGCCGGCGTCGAACCGCCAGCGCGCCTCGACGTCCGGGTAGAGGGCGTTGACCGCGAAATCGGGCCGCGGCGGCGCGGCCGCGGGATTCGCGGCCCCGCCGGCCCGGGCCCGCCTCGACGCGGCCGGCCGGCCGCCCTTCCCGAGCGCGACGCGGTGCCACGGCGGCCTCGTCTTCCCGCCCCTCCGCTCGGCGAAGACGAGGCCCTTCCTGCCGAGCTCGACGACCGTGTAGCCGGGCGCCGTGTCCTTCGTCCCGATCGTCGCCCGGCCCATGACCCCGGCCAGGCCCTCGAAGTCGAGGGCCCGGTTGGCGTGGCCGTGCCCGCACAGGACGGCGGCCGCGGGGACCGCCTTCAGCATGTCCAGGACGACGTACCAGTTGTCGATCCCCGGGTCGAGCGGATAATGGGTGACGAAAACGACCGGCTTCGCGGCCGCGCCCGCCTCGGCCAGCCGCTCGCCCAGCCAGCGGACGTCCTGGGGCGCGAAGTGGCCGTCGCCCATCCTCAGGACGGGCCCCTGGGACAGGCCGATGAACCGGAAGCCGCCCGCCTCGAAGTCGAAGCGGTCGTCGCCCCACATGCGCCGGAAATCCGAGCCGCCCGAGTCCGACCACTTCGTGTCGTGGTTGCCGGGGATGATGTGGTAAGGGACGCGGAGGCCGTCGAGGATGTCCTTGGCCTCGCGGAAGTTGCGATAAAGCCCCATGTCGGTGACGTCGCCCGAAACAAGGACGAAGGCGATATCGGCCTGCTTGTTGATGTCCGCGACCGAGGCCCGGAGGTCGGCCGCGCCGCGCTCCGAGCCGACATGCGTGTCGCTCAGCCAGGCGAGGCGCAGAGGAGCCGCGGCCGGCGCCGCCCCTCCCGCCCCTCCCGCCCCCTCTCCCGCCGCCCCGCCGAGGCCGAGGCCGAGGCCGGCCCAGGCGCCGGCGGCGAGCAGAACGACGGGCAGCACCGCGAGGACGCGTCGCCGCCGCATCTTGGTCATGGAGCCGTCCGCAATTCCGTCCGGGGATCCGACTCCCCCAATCGTAGGGTTCCGGACGCGGCTTGTCAATCGCCGGGCCGGCCGAGAGCCTCAGCCGATGCCTCTCGACCTCGGATCCGGCCCGACCCGTTCCGCTTCTTTCTTCGTTCTTTCCAGGGTCTGGCCGCATGACGGCAAGCCGGCGGCGCCGGGGGATCGGCCTCGGCCGTCCCGGCCTAATTCCTATAAATCCTATAGTCTTTATTGACTTCATCCCCGAGGCCCGCTACAATCGCCCTATCGACACATGAAGACCGCGCCGATCCTGGTTCTTCTGCCCGCGCTTCTGGCCGGGCCGGCCGAGGCCGGACCCCCGGATGCCCGGCGCGGCGGCGAAGGGTCCCCCCTGCTGACCGCCCGGCTCGTCGTCGTCGAGGCGGGGGCCCCCGGCCCGGCCAAGCTGGGCCTTTACGTCGAGCTCGCGGCCGGCTGGCATCTCTACTGGGTCAATCCCGGGGACTCCGGGCTGGCCCCGAGCGTTCGCTGGGCCCTGCCCGAAGGGGCCGCGGCCGGCCCTCTGCGCCATCCCGTGCCCCGGAAGGCCCTCCGGGAGGGCATCGTCTCGCTGGAGCACGAGAACCCCGTCCTGTTCCTCTGCGAGATCGCGCCGCCGGCCTCGGGCTGGCCCGCCGGGCCCTGGAAGGCCTCCGCCGTCCTCGAGTGGATGGCCTGCCGCGACTCCTGCGTCACGGGGGAAACGGCGGTCGAGGCCCTCGTGCCGGGTCCGGGTCCCCCGTCCGCCCGGCCCGGATCGTTCGCCGAGGGGAAGGCCGTGTACGAGCGGTTCGGTCCGCTCTTCCCCCGTCCGCTGGCCGGCTCGGGAGTGACGGCCGGCCCCGCGCGGGCCGAATGGGACGGCTCGGCGTGGCGCGTCGAGGTCCCGCTCGTTGGAGAGCGCCGGGCCGCGGCTTCCGACTTCTTCGTCCATCCCCTCGACGGCTTCGTCATCGACAACGCCGGCGTCGCCTGCCGGGACGGCAAGATCGTCTGCCCTCTCGTCCCCTCCCGGGGCCCCGGCTCTCCGCCGCCGCCGGCCGTCGCCGGGGTCCTCATCGTGGACGGGATCGGGTACGAGCTCTGCGCCGCCGTTTCCAAGCAGGCCGCGCTCAAGTCACCGGCGGCCCGTCCTGCCGGGCCCGCCGGCCGTTCATATTCGTCGCCCGGACCCATTTTCGATGCCGCATGGAGGTAGAACCATGGCCTTTCCGCGACTCACCCGAACCGTGCTTGTCAGCCTGGCCGTCCTCGCCGCCGCCGGCCTCGCGGCCGCGGCCGCGGCCCAGGCGCCGCCCGCGGTCGGCGACCCCGCCCCGGCCTTCACGCTCAAGTGCCTGTCGGGGAACGATCACGCGCTGGCCGACTTCAAGGGCAAGATCGTCGTCCTTGAGTGGACCAATCCCGGCTGCCCGGTCGTCCAGCGCCACTACAAGGACGGCCTGATGCAAGCGGCCCAGAAGGCCGCCAAGGAGAAAGGGGTCGTCTGGCTGGCGGTCAACTCGACCAATCCCGGGCACGCCAACTACCGCGAGCCCGCGGAGCTCAAGACGATTTACGCCGACTGGCATGCGGCCTACGCCGTCCAGCTCATGGACGCCGACGGGACGGCGGGCCGGGCCTACGGCGCCAAGACGACGCCGCACATCTTCGTCATCGACGCCCAGGGCCGGATCGCCTACAACGGGGCCATCGACGACGACACCGGCGGCCGGAACGCCGACCAGACCAACTACGCCCTGGCCGCCGTCGACGCCCTCCTGGCCGGGAAGCCCGTCGCCGTGTCGGCGACCCAGCCCTACGGCTGCTCGGTCAAGTACAAGTAACAAGTACAAGTAAGGCGAGGCCGGGCGGGGGACGCGGCGGGCCCGGCCCCGTTTGACAACCCGCGGCCGGGGGACTATCCTCTCCGTCGATAGGACCACAGCAGAGAGGATCCTCCATGCGAAAGATCGTCGTCGTCGCGGGTCTCTTCGCCGCCGCGGCCTGCGCCGCCCGCTCGCCCTACGACCGGGCCTTCGTCTCCCGGGCGCTCGAGGAGCGGACGGGGCACGCGCTCGCGGCCGCCCCGAAGCCCGGCGAAGCGGCCCTGCCGCCGGGCGTCGTTCTCGAGGACGGCCTCAGCGGGGACGAAGCGGTGGCTGTCGCCCTTTGGAACAACCCCCGGTTCCGGGCGGACATGGCCGACCTGGCCGCGGCCAGGGCGGGCCTCATCGACGCCGGCCTCCTCCCCAACCCTCTCCTCTCCTACCTTCACCTGTTCGGGGTCAAGGGGCAGGAAGGCTACATCCTCTGGCCGCTCGACGCCCTGGTCCAGCGCCCGAAGAAGATGGCCGCGGCCCGGCTCGACGTCGAGCGGGTCGCCTCGCGCCTCGTTCAGGCCGGGTTGACGCTCGGCCGTGACGTCCTCGCGGCCTGCGCCGATCTCGAGCTGGCCCAGGCCTCGGCCGCTCTCGCCGCCGAGGACGCCCGCCTCCGCGGCGAGATGGCCGGGATCGCCGCCGCCCGCCTCCGCGCCGGCGACATCAGCGGGCTCGAGGAGTCGGCGGCCCGCGTCGCCGGCCTCCAGGCCCGGGAGGCGGCCCTCTACGCGGCCCGCGACGCCGAGACCGCCCGGGCCCGCCTCTCGGCCCTGCTGGGGTGGGGCGCGACGTCCCCGCCGTACGAGCTCGCGCCGGGGCCCCCGCCCGAGCCCGCGGCGGCCGCGCTCGACGAGCTCGTCGAAACGGCCTACGCCGCCCGCCCCGACCTCCGGGCCGCCCGGGCGGAGATCGACGCCGCGGCGGCGCGCCTCGGCTGGGAGAAGGCGCGCGTCCTCAAGCTCACCGCGACGCTCGAGGGCAAGGAAAAGGGCGACAACGGCGTCTTTTTCGGCCCGTCCGGCAAGATCGAGCTCCCCGTCTTCAACCGCAACGAGGGCGGCCGGGCCAGGGCCAGGGCCGAAATGGAGAAGGCGGCCCAGTCCTATGTCGCCGTGCGGGAGCAGATCCGGCTCGAGGTCGCGGAAGCCTTCGCCCGGCTCTCCGCCTCCCGCCAGGCGCTCGCGCTCCTCGAGGCCCAGGTCGTCCCGGCCGCCGCGGAAACGGCCGCCCGGGCGGAGAAGGCCTACGCGGCCGGTGAAGAGACCTATCTCTTCGCCCTGGAGGCCCGTCGCCAGCTCCTCGACGCCCGCAGGCGCGAGGCGCAGGCCGCCGCCGACGTGCGCCGGGCCGACGCCCAGCTCAAGTGCGGCCTGGGCTCCTACAAACAGTCCCCCGACGAAGCAAGTCCGGAGAAGTGAGGTCGGCCATGAGATACGACAAGAGCGTTCATCCCTTCATCCCGGTCCTGATCTCGGCCCTTCTCTGCGCGCCGAGCTGCGGCGGGCCGGGAAGCTCGGCCGCCAAGGCCCCCGCGCCGGCCAGGATCGACAACCCCGTCAAGGAAACGGACCTGACGACGGTGACGCTGACCGCCGAGGCCGTGGCCCGGCTGGGCGTCGAGACGGCCAAGGCCGGCGTCTCGTCCGTCCCGCGCACCCTCCGGCTCGGCGGCGAGATCGTCGCCCGTCCGGGCGGCCGGGCCGCTGTGACCGCTCCCTCGGCCGGCGTCGTCCTGGCCCCGAAGGACCGGCCGCTGCCGCTCGCGGGCGCCAGGGTGGCCCGCGGCGAGGCCGTCCTGCGCTTCCTGCCGCTTCCCGCGGACAAGGACCTCACGGCCGCCCGCAACGACCTGGCCGTCAAGGAGGCCCAGCTCGAGGCGGCCTCGGCCAAGGCCCGGCGGGCCGCCGATCTCCTCCAGGACAAGGCGGCCAGCGAGAAAGCCCTGGAGGAAGCCAAGGCCGAGCTGGCCGCCGCGGAGGCGGCCGCGAAGGCCGCCCGGGCCCGCTGGCAGCTCCTCGGCGCCGGCCCGGAGAACGCCCCCGTGGACGACCTCTCGACGCTCGCCCTCGTCTCGCCGGTCGCCGGCGTCCTGGAGAGGCTCGGCGTCGCGGCCGGCCAGACGGTCCCCGCCGGCGCCGTCCTGTTCGAGGCGGCCGACGTCGATCCCGTCTGGGTCCGGGTCCCGGTCTATGTCGGCGACCTCGCCTCGGTCGAGCCCAGGGCCGCCGCGGAAGTCCGTCCGTTCGGCCGGCCGGCCGAGGCCGCGCCTCTTTCGGCCTCGCCCGTCGCCGGACCGCCCCTGAGCGACGCCGGGTCGGCCTCGTCCGACCTCTATTACGAGCTCCGCAACCGGGACGGCGCGCTCCGCCTCGGCCAAAGGGTGGCCGTGACGCTGATCGCGAAGGGCGCCGAGGAGGCCCTGGCCGTTCCCGCGGCGGCGGTCCTCTACGACATGCAGGGCGGGACCTGGGTCTATGTCCGCTCAGCCCCGACGGTCTTCGTCCGGACCCGCGTCGACGTGCGGCACACCGTCGGCGGCCTGGCCGTCCTCGGCCGCGGCCTCGCGGCGGGGGCCGAGGTGGTCTCCGCCGGCGCGGCCGAGCTCTTCGGGACGGAATTCGGAGCCGGCAAATGATGAAGTGGATCGTCGGCACGTCCCTGCGGATCCGCGTCGCCGTCGTCGCGGTGACCGCTCTGCTGCTCGTCATCGGCACCCGCGTCCTCAGCACGACGGCGTTCGACGTCTTCCCCGAGTTCGCCCCGCCGCTCGTCGAGATCCAGACCGAGACGCCCGGGCTGTCGGTGCCCGAGGTCGAGGCGCTCGTCACCGTCCCCCTCGAGAACGCCCTCAACGGGACGTCCTGGCTGAAGACGGTCCGCTCGAAGTCGGTCCTCGGCCTGTCCTCGGTCGTCCTCTACTTCGCCGAGGGCACCGAGCTCATGAAGGCCCGCCAGCTCGTCCAGGAGCGGCTGGCCCAGGTCGCCCCCCGCCTGCCGTCCGTGGCCAAGCCGCCGGTCATCCTCTCGCCCCTCTCTTCGACCAGCCGGGTCATGAAGATCGGGCTCTCGTCGAAGACGATGTCCCAGATGGACATGACCACGATCGCCAAGTGGACCATCCGGCCCCGCCTGATGGCCGTCGCCGGCGTCGCCAACGTGGCCGTCTGGGGCCAGCGCGACCGGCAGATCCAGGCCCTGATCGATCCGCACAGGCTCCTGGCCCACGACGTCACCGTGGACGACGTCCTGCGGGCGACGCGCGAGGCCGCCGAGATCGGCGGCGGCGGCTTCATCGACACGCCCAACCAGCGCCTGGCCGTCTCCCACGTCTCGGCCATCCACGGGCCGGAGGACCTCAAGGACGTCCCGGTCGCCTGGCGCAACGGCGCGGCCGTGCGCCTCGGCGACGTGGCCCGGCTGGTCGAAGGGTTCCCGGCCCCGATCGGCGACGCCGTCATCAACGACGGCCCGGGGCTCCTGCTCATCGTCGAGAAGCAGCCGTGGGGCAACACCCTCGCGGTCACCCGCCAGGTCGAATCCGCCCTCGAAGAGCTCCGGCCTGGGCTCGCCGGGCTCGAGATCGACCCGACCATCTTCCGTCCCGCGACCTTCATCGAGATGGCCATCGCCAACCTCCAGCGGGCCCTGCTCATCGGCTGCGTCCTGGTCATCCTCGTCCTGGCCTTCTTCCTCTACGATTGGCGGACGGCCCTGATCAGCGTCCTGGCCATCCCGGCCTCGCTCATCGCCGCCGCTCTCATCCTGCGCTGGCGGGTCGGGGTCATCAACACCATGGTCCTGGCCGGCATGGTCATCGCCCTGGGCGAGGTCGTGGACGACGCCATCATCGACGTCGAGAACATCATGCGGCGGCTGCGGCTCAACCGGGGCCTGGACAGGCCCCGGCCCGCTTACCGGGTCGTCCTGGAGGCGTCCGTCGAGGTCCGCAGCGCCGTCGTCTACGGCAGCGTCATCATCATCCTCGTCCTGCTGCCCGTCTTCTTCCTGCCCGGGCTCGCCGGCTCGTTCTTCCGGCCGCTCGCCGTCACCTACATCCTGGCCATCCTCGCCTCGCTCGCCGTGGCCCTGACCCTGACCCCGGCCCTGTCGCTCATCCTGCTGCCCCGCGGCGCCGCCCGCCGCCGCGAGGAGGCGCCCCACATCACCCGGCTCAAGAGCCGCTACGGCCGGATGCTCCGTCCGGTCATCGCCAGGCCGGGCCGCGCGTTCGTCGCCTGCGGGGCCGTCCTCCTCCTGACCCTGGCGGCCATCCCCTTCCTCGGCGAGGAGTTCCTGCCGCATTTCAAGGAATACGATTTCCTGATGCACTGGGTCGAGAAGCCGGGGACCTCCCTCGAGGCCATGGCCCGCATCACCGAGCGGGCCAGCAAGGAGCTCCGGGCCATCCCCGGCGTGCGCAACTTCGGCGCCCACATCGGCCGGGCCGAGGTGGCCGACGAGGTCGTCGGGCCGAACTTCACCGAGCTCTGGATCAGCCTCGACCCCAAGGTCGACTACGACGCCACGGTGGCCCGGATCCAGTCCGTGGTCGACGGCTATCCCGGGCTCTACCGGGACCTGCTGACCTACCTCCGCGAGCGGATCAAGGAGGTTCTGACCGGCGTCAGCGCCACCCTCGTCGTCCGCATCTACGGCCCCGACCTCGACGTCCTGCGGCAGAAAGCGGAGGAGGTCAAGAGCGCCGTCGCCGGCGTCGCCGGCGTGGCCGACCTCAAGGTCCAGCCCCAGGTCCTGGTGCCGCAGGTGGAGGTCCGCCTGCGGCCGGAGGCCGCGGCGCGGTTCGGGTTGACGCCGGGCGAAGTGCGGCGGGCCGCCTCGACCCTGATCAAGGGCGCCAAGGTCGGCGAGTTCTACGAAGAGCAGAAGGTCTTCGACATCGCCGTCTGGGGCGAGCCCGCGGTCCGCTCCGACGTCGGGGCGGTCCGGGACCTGCCCCTGCGCACGCCTTCGGGCGGGCTGGTGCCGCTCCGGGACGTGGCCGACGTCGTCGTCGCCCCGATGCCCAACCAGATCGCCCGGGAGGCGGCCTCGCGCTACGCCGAGGTCACCTGCAACGTCCGCGGCCGCGACCTCGGCCGGGTCGCCCGCGATATCGAGGGCCGGGTCAAGGCCGTCGCGTTCGGGGGAGGCTACCACCCCGAGTTCCTGGGCGAGTACGCGGCCCAGAAGGCGTCCAAGAACCGCATCCTGCTGCTGTCGCTCGTGTCGCTCATCGGCATTTTCCTCATCCTCCAGGCCGACTTCGGCACGGCCCGCCCGGCCCTGCTCATCCTGCTCGGGCTGCCCTTCGCCCTGGTCGGCGGCGTCGTCGGGGTCTGGCTGACGGGAGGGGTCCTGTCGCTCGGCTCCCTCGTGGGTTTCGTCACGGTGCTGGGCGTGGCCGCCCGCAACGGCATCATGCTCATCAGCCACTACCGCCACCTGGAGCGGGAAGAGGGGGCGGCCTTCGGGCCGGACTTCATCGTCCGGGGAGCCCAGGAGCGGCTGGCCCCGATCCTGATGACGGCCCTGGCCGCGGCGCTGGCCCTGATGCCGATCGTCGTCGGCGGGAACAGGCCGGGCCAGGAGATCGAGCACCCCATGGCCATCGTCATCGTCGGCGGCCTGGTCAGCTCGACGGCGCTGAACCTGTTCGTCCTGCCCGCGCTCTTCTGGAAATACGGCCGGGGGCGCGGGGGGAGCCCGGCCGGTCAGGCCGACGGCCGGGAGGCCTGACCCGGATCGAGGGCGGCCGGCGGCGGGCTGACGACCTCGACCGGGGCGCCGCTCGCCGGGTGAGGGAACCCGATCTTCCAGGAGTGGAGGAGATAGCCGGTCGCTCCCGGCACCGCGGCCCATTCGTCGTCGAGGCCGTTCGCGCGCGGCTGGCCGCCGGCCCGGTAGAGGGGATCGCCGGAGAGCGGATGGCCGGCGAAGGCGAGATGGATGCGGATCTGGTGCGGCCGGCCGGTCGGGATGGTCACTTCGACGAGCGAGACGTTCCGCTCGGCGAACCGGCCCAGGACGCGGACCCGGCTCGTCGACGGGCGGCCGTCCGGGCGGCAGGCGTTGACCGTCGCCGGGTGCGCGTGCGCGACCGGCCCGATGGGCGCATCCACCGTGAACGCGTCCGGCATCGCCGTCCCCGAGGCCAGGGTCAGATAGACCTTGAGGACGCGCCGTTCGAACATGGCCTTGGCCAGGGCCCGGGCCGCGTCCCTGTTCCGGGTGAAGACGATCGCGCCGGACGTGCCCCGGCCCAGGCGGTGAAGGGGCGAACAGCTTTCGCCGTATCTCCGGCGGGCGAGGCGGAGCAGGGTCGTCTCCAGGAAGAAGCCCCCGGGCAGGACCGGCAGGCCGGCCGGCTTGTCCAGGACCAGCACGTCGTCGTCCTCGTAGAGCGCGCCGAACTCCGTCGGGGCGTCCGGCTCCCGCCACGGCGGGCGATGGTAGACGAGGAGGTCGCCGCGGCGCAGGATGTCGTCGGGCGAGGCCGTCCGGCCGTCGCGCGTCACTTCGCCGCGCCCGATCTTGGCCCGCCACTCCGCCTCGGAGGAATGCCGGTAGTTCCGGGCATAGAAGGAAAGGACGGTCAGGCCCTCGTCCGACCTGGCGACGCGGTCGGGATAGTCGTAGCCGCTGTTCATCGTGTTCCGCGCGGGCCGCCCGCCGGCGACGGCGATGCCGGGGAGGCCGTCCCGCCCCGCTTCACGCCTTGGAGGCGTATTCGCCGGTGCGCGTGTCGACCCGGATGGTCTCCCCGACGGCCATGTATTCGGGGACCTGGACGACGAGGCCCGTCACGAGCCTCGCCGGCTTGGTCCGCGAGGTCACCGACCCGCCCTTGACGGACGGGATGGTCTCGACGATCTCGAGGTTGACGAAGGTCGGGACCTGGAGCCCCAGGACCCGGCCCCCGGAGGAGATGGCCACGATCCCCTCGAGCCCCTCGGTGAGATAGGGCCATTCGTCCTCGATCTCCTCTTTCGCGAGCGTGAACTGGCCGTAGTCCTGGAGGTCCATGAAGGTGATGCCCGAGGCGTCGCCGTAGAGGTACTGGACGGGGCGGCGCTCGAAGTCGGCCTCGTCGAACATGTCGTCGCCGCGGAGCGACCGGTCGATCTTGCGCTTCGACTGCAGGTTGCGGAAGCGTATCTTGTAGATGGTCGCGGCGCCGCGGGCCGACGGCTTCTGGACCTTGACCGCCTCGACGACGTGGGGCTCGCCGTCGATCTCGACGACGTCGCCCTTTTTCAGGCCGGATGCGCTGAACACTGCGGCTCCTCGACTCTCCCGCTCGGGGATGCCCCCGCTCGCGGCGGGTGAAAAATGATAGTCCTCGGCCGAGAGGCTGTCAAGGAACCGGCCGGGCCCGGATGTTCCCCCGCGGCCTCACTTGGGCTTGGCGTCGAGGTTCTTCCAGTTCAGCAAGGCGTTGAAAATGAAGAAATAAGACCCGTGGGTCTGGCTCCGCCAAGCCGGGTTGAAGCTGAACAGGACGACGTGGCCCTTGCCGATCGCCGCGTCGGCCAGGGCCGGTGTCCCGGCCAGGGCCTCGCCGCCGTCCAGGCCGCCGCTGATGAGCAGCTCGCCGGCCTTCCGGGCGAAGCTCAGGACGACCCGCGCCCGGGCCGGCGGCGTCATCGCCGGGCGCGCGCCCGGCTCCGGCGCTGCCTCCGCGGCCTGCTTTTCGGCCTTGCGGAATTCCTCGATCGTCTTCTGGCCGAGGTCTCGGGGACGGCCCTGGATGACGTCCGGGTCGCCCGCGGCGCCGCGCCCCGAAGGCCGGCCCGTCTGCGGGCCGCCGAACCCGGGCATCATGCCCCGGCCGCCGAAACCGCCGGCGGCGAAGACGGGCGCCTGGCTGAAGTAGATGCCGAGAGTGTCGTCGTATCCGTAGGCGAGCGGGCTCGTCCGGTCGTCGAGCTCGGCCTTGTAGACGCCGCCGCGGGCCCACAGGTTCGGGGTGTCCTTGACGGCCAGGCCCTGGGCCAGCCCGAAGTGGATGGGCAGGGCCGAGCTCGAGCCCAGGGTGATGAAGACGCCGCCGTCCCGCACGAAATCGCGCAGGTGCAGGACGCCGTCGAGCTCGATCCCGCCGCGCATGTCGCCGGTCGAGTCCTGGACCCCGATGTTCGGGGTGAGCGGCGTCTTCTTCCAGGGCAGGGGCTTGTCGCCCGAGAGCCCGTTGACGACGCTCAAGGCGTCGGGCGACGAAGGCCCGAAGATGATGACGTCGTACTTGTCGCGGAGCCGGGCGTCGTCCCGGACGGCGTGGACCGAGATGTAATCGTAGGGGATGCCGCACTCGTCGAGGGCGATGCGGAGCCAGCCCTCGGTCTGGGTGTTCTGCCAGGTGTGCATGACCGCGACGCGCGGGGCCCCGACCTCGTGCATCGGCACGGCGGGGACGGCCGCGGCGGCGACGGCCGAGAAGCCGAATTCCTTGGCGGCCCGGTCCAGGCGGGATTCGAGATCGCCGGGGTTGTCGGCCGGCTTGATGACGAACGAGCCGGCCCGGAACTTGCGGCCCTGGGCCTCGAAGTCCTTCTCGGCCGCCTGGATCTTGAGGTCCTTGTGGGCGAAGCGGAACGTGGCCAGGGCGTTGTCGGCGTTGTGGTTGACGAGATAGGCCTGGACCGCGCCCTTGGCCAGCCGGACGACGCCGCCGGGAGCGGCGACCTCGCCCTGGACCAGGGTCATGGGCGCGTCGAGGACGGCCGTGTCCTCGACGCGGACGGTCTTGACGTTGTAGAGCGGGCCGAGCGTCCAGCCGACGTCGTCATAGGGCCGGGGGTCGTTGATGTTGTAGTACTGCCTGTCGAGCATCAGGTCGGCCATGCGCGAGTACGGCTGGTCCATGCGGACGACGTAGCTCCCGGCCGCGAAGGTCGCGTCCTTGACCTTGAAGGCCTTGTCGGCCCGGTGGACCTCGACGCCCTGGGCCTGGAGCCGGCCCAGCAGGCGGGCCTGCTGGCCGGGCCGCGGGTCGTCGCCGGGGAAGACGTAGGCGGCCGGCCCCTCGGCCCGGGCCTTGGCGATGGACCGCTTGGTCTTGAGGAGGAAGCTCTCCAGGAACTTGTCCTTGAGCGTGGCCACGTGGTTCATGCCGATGAGCACGCCGCTCTGCTGGAGGTTGACGTTGTTGCGCATCGACCAGAGCGTCGAGCGCAGGGGCGGGTTGGGCCGGAACCAGGCCCGGTCGGGCGAGGCCGAGACGACCCGGGTCGAGGCGTCGCCGGCGCCCTGGGTCTCGTAGAACCGGCCGATGGCGTTGTGGCCGTTGGCCGCGTAGAAGGCGTAGCTCGGGGCCCAGCCGTCGTAGAAGCCGTGGGTCCAGACGCCCGGAACGCCCATCTTGGTCAGCTCGTCGACCTCGCGGTAGGCCAGAAGGCTCCACTCGTCGACGGTGATGGGGTCGAGCCAGGCGTTGTAGGGGCCCTCGCCCGTCGAGATGTAGAGGAAGGAGACCGACTCGTGCAGGTCGTGCATGACGAGCGGGTGGTAGTCGAGGAAGACCCTCATGATGTACTGGCTGAGCTTCAGGGACAGCCCGAGGTTGTCGCGGTTGTTGTCGTGGGAGACGTACTTGCCCCAGTAGGCGAGGCGCGCCGAGACGTCGGCCTTGGGGTCCTTGCGCTTGGCCATGCCGATGTCGACATACTTGTCGCGGCCGTCCGGCTCGAGGACGGGCGTGATCAGGGTGATGGAGTTCTCGCGGATGGCCTTGACGAAGGGCGACTCGTCGACGGCGATGCGGTAGGCCAGCTCCATGAGCATCTCGACCGAGCCCGTCTCGCCGGAGTGCAGGCCGCCGGTGGCCCAGTACATCGGCTTGGCCTCCTTGAGGAGCGCCTGGACCTCGGCCTCGGGGAGACGGCGCGGGTCGGCCAGCTTGGCGTTGATGGCCTTGTACTTGTCGAGGTCCCTGATCGTCCCCTCGTCGGCGACGGCGACGACGATCCAGTCGCGGCCCTCCTCGGTCTTGCCGATGTCGAAGACCTTGACCCGGGGCGTCGCCGCGGCCAGGGCCCGCATGTACTTGTAGACATCGGCCGTGTAGCTCAGGACGTCCCTGGCCCCGGCGATGTGGCCGAGGACCTCGAGCGGCGTCGGGACGCCCTCGGCGTAGGGCAGGTGGTCGACGTATTTCGTGGCGAAATGGGGGTCGGTCGTGAACTCGAGGATCTTCTTGGTGTACTCCTCGTGGACCTTCTGCTGGGCCGGGGCCGGACGGACGGCCAGGCCGAGGCACCAGGCCGCGGCCAGGGCGAGGCTCAGGACGGCGCGCGTTCTTCGCATCGTGGGGCTCATGGACGACCTCCTCCGCTCGGGGCGTTGACATCGGGAACATACTCGTTTCGCCCGGCCGGGTCAAGCAGATGAGGGCCGCCGCCCCCGAGACGGGCGAGGCGGTGATATGATAGGATTCCAAAAGGGAGATTTCTTGTGGGCCCGGGAGGCCGGCCTGAGGGAGAACATGAGAACACGCGTGAACCGTCGGCCCTTGATCCGGATCTCGGCCGTCGCCGTCGTCGCCGTCGTCGCCGCCTCGCTCTCCGCCGGGCCGGCCCAAGCGCCGGCGCCGGGCGCCAAGCCCGGCGAGCTCACGGCCGAGGCCAAGGTCGACCGCGTCTTCGAGCGCTTCAACCGCAGCGACACGCCCGGCTGCGTCGTCGGCGTCGCCGCCGGCGGCAAGCCCGTCCTGGTCAAGGCCTACGGCATGGCCGACCTCGAGCGCGGCGTCCGGCTGCGCCCGGACTCGGTCTTCGAGTCGGGCTCCGTGGCCAAGCAGTTCACCGCGGCCGCCGTCGCCCTCCTCTGCCGGGACGGCAAGCTCTCGCTCGACGACCCGGTCCGCAAGTACGTCCCGGAGGTCCCCGATTTCGGGCCTCCCGTTCTGATCCGCCATCTCCTCAATCACACCAGCGGCCTGCGCAGCCAGTGGTCGCTCCTGGGCCTGGCCGGCCGGCCGACGGGCTGGGCCGTCCACACCGTCGAGGAGATCCTCGAGCTGGTCGGCCGCATGCGGGAGCTCAACTTCAAGCCCGGCGACGAATACCTCTACTGCAACACCGGCTACACGCTGCTCGGCGTCGTCGTCGCCCGCGTCTCCGGCAAGACCCTCGACGCCTTCTGCCAGGAGCGGCTTTTCAAGCCGCTGGGGATGACCCGCACCCGGTGGCGCGAGGACTTCCGGACGATCGTCCCCGACCGGGCCACCGCCTACGGGCGGCTGCCAGACGGCCGGTTCTTCACCAACATGCCCTTCACCAGCGTCATCGGCAACGGCGGGCTGTTGACCACGGCCGGCGACCTCCTCCTCTGGAACGGGAACCTCGACGAGCCGCGCGTCGGGGGCCCGGCCCTGGTCGAACAGCTGGAAACGCGCGGCCGGCTCAACGACGGCTTCGAGCTCGAGTACGCCCAGGGACTCGTCGTGACGGCGTACAAGGGCCTGCGCGAGGTCGGCCACGGCGGCTCGACGGCCGGATACCAGGCCTTCCTGGCTCGCTATCCCTCCGAGCGGCTGTCGATCGCCGTCCTGAGCAACCTGAGCGGGTCGGGGCCGGCCGGCCTGGCCCGCCAGGTCGCCGACATCTACCTGGCCGGGAAGATCGAGGAGCCGGCCAAGCCGGTCGCCGCGGCCGTGCCGGCTTCGACGCTCAAAAAATACCTCGGCGTCTACCGGGAGCGGCTGACCGACGCCGCGATGCGGGTCGAGCTCGACAAGAACGGCAAGACCCTGCGGTTCTCCGGCCTGCCGGCCCTGCCCCTGTCGGCGACGACGTTCATGACGCCGGACGGCTCGAGGCGGTTCGTCTTCGAGCCCGGCACGGCGGGGTCCTCTTTCAAGATCACCGACACGACGCCCGGGGCCAGGCCGCGGCTGTGGGAAGCGGCGCCCCCCTTCGCCCCGCGGCCCGCCGACCTCGACGCCTTCGCCGGGGCGTATTACAGCTACGAGATCGACACGACCTACACCCTTTTCGTCAAGGACGGCAGGCTCTTGGCCCACTTCCGGCCCGCCCAGCTGATCGTCCTGAGGCCCATCTACGACGACGCCTTCGAGTCCGACGAAGACGTCTTCCGGTTCAGCCGCGACGCCTCGGGCCGCGTCGACTCGTTCCGGGTCTACGCCGGCCGGGCCTGGCGCGTCCTGTTCGGCCGGATAAGCTAGCGGACGGAGGTCCGGAGGGCGAAACGCCGCTTCGCTCCTCGCTCCGCGACTTGACACGCGGCCCCGGCCCGGGTATCTCTTGTCCCGGGAAAACGACCATGGCCGCCCGCACCCGTAAGCTGCTGTTCTTCGACTGCGAGACGACGGGCCTGCCGGGCGTCCGCTTTTTCACTCCCGCGGTCGTCGACGAGTGGCCGCGCCTCGTCCAGATCGCCTGGGCCGGCTACGGCGTCCGGGGCCGCGAGCTGGAGTCCCGGAGCCGCATCGTCAAACCGGAAGGGTTCCGCATCCCGGCCGAGGCGACCCGGATCCACGGCATCTCCCACGCCCGGGCCGTGCGGCAGGGCCGGGACCTGGGCCGGGTCCTGGACGAGTTCCTCGAGGCGGCGATGGCGCCCGGAACGACCCTCGTCGCCC
Source organism: Acidobacteriota bacterium (assembly GCA_029569255.1). Classification (GTDB taxonomy): domain Bacteria; phylum Acidobacteriota; class Aminicenantia; order Aminicenantales; family Saccharicenantaceae; genus RBG-16-66-30. Next base: position 98,778 of record JAKQUO010000026.1, read on the forward strand.
ACAATCTCGATTACGACCGGAATGTCGTCGCCGGCGAGCTCGTCCGGACCGGAAGGCCGCTCGATTTCCTGGGACTTGGCGGGTTCTGCACCATGAAGAAATCGACGGACATCTGCCGGATCGCCCGCCCCGGCGGCGGCTTCGGCTACAAATGGCCGACCCTGGAGGAGCTCCACACCTTCTGCTTCGGCTTTCCCTACGACGGGGCCCACGACGCGGCCAACGATATCGGGGCCTGCGCCCGGTCGTTCTTCAAGCTCCGCGCCGCCGGCCACTTCCGGCTTTGAGCGCCCCCGGACGGGAAAGGCCTACTTGACCGCCCACTCGTGGACGCCGGCCGACCACTTCTCCTGGAGCCGGACCTCGAGGCGGAGGGCCTTCGTCCGGACCGGGGCGAACCGGACCGTGTTCCAGGCGTCCTTGGCCGTGCCGTAAGGGCCGGCCGTCCTGACCGGAAGCCAGCCGCCCCCGGTCTCGTAGAGGACGCGCCAGGAGGCGGGGACGCGGCACTCGCCGCCGCCCGTGTCGTCGAACCAGAAGACGGAGGCCTCGGAGACGCGGACAGGGGCGTCGAAGGCGTACTCGATCCACTCGGTCGTGCCCTTCTTAGGCCACCAGTGCATGTGGCCGGCGGCGTCGTCCGAGCTCTCCGGTTCGAAGCCGTCGGCGGCGCGCCGCGGATCGACGGCCCCCTCGGAGGCCGTGACCGCGGCCTTGGCCGCGAGGCCGGGCTCGCGGGCGACGCGGGCCTTGCCGGGCTCGCGGGCCAGCCAGACGGCCATCTCGCCCTTGCCGCGGTTGGCCCAGGCGTAGTACGGGATGAGGGTGATGGGTCTCTTCTCGGTCACGGTCCGGCCGGCCTTCTCGCTGACGGCCTCGGCTTCGCCCGTGACGACGACGACGCCGCCGAGGAGGTCCGGCCGCGGCTCGGCCGCGAGCGCGGCGCCGTCGGGGAGGACGAGGTTCGAGGCCCGGCCGCCGTTGTCGGCGCCCTCGGCGCAGTAGACGAGCGGGCCGCGCTCGATAGCGACGCGGCCGCGGTCGGCCTCGACGGCCTCGTGGGCGACGACGCGCCGGACGGGCATGGGCAGAGAGAGCTCGACGACGTCGCCGGGCGCCCAGGCCCTCGCGATGAGCGCGTAGCCCTTGTCGAGACCGTGGAGCAGGTCGACGTCCCGGCCGTTGACCCTGAGGGACGGGACGCCCTCGGCCGGCTCGGTGTAGGCGTAGAGGTCGGTCGGGACGGGCTTGCCCAGGGCCCAGCCGGGAATGCGCACGGCCAGGGTGAACTCGGTCTCGCGGGCCGGCTTGACCTCGATCCTGATGTCGCCCCGCCAGGGATACTCGGTCGTTTGGACAATCTCGAGGCCGGTGCCGGCCACTTTCATCTTCCCCGTCCCCTGGGCGAAGAGGTTGATGTAGACGCGGTCCTTCGTCGCGGCGTAGAAATAGCCCGGGACCGAGGCCAGGACGCGGGCGACGTTGGGCGGGCAGCAGGCGCAGCTGAACCAGGGCACCCGCTCGTGCTGCCCGAACGAGGCCAGGGGGTTGGGATAGAAGAAGCGGTCGCCGGAGAGCGAGATGCCGGAGAGGACGCCGTTGTAGAGGATGCGCTCCATGACGTCGGCGTACTTGGCGTCGAGGGCCAGGCGCTGCATGCGCGAGTTCCAGAGGAAGGTGGCGATGTTGGCGCAGGTCTCGGCGTAGGCGGTGAGGTTCGGCAGGCGGTAGGGCGGGCCGTAGCCCTCCCAGCCGCCCGCCGCGCCGATGCCGCCGGTGATGTAGAGCTTGGTCCCGGCCATGTCGGCCCAGATCCTGTCGAGGGCGGCGACGTAGGCGGCCTCGCCGGTCAGGGCGGCGACGTCGGCCGCCGCGGCGTAGAGGTAGCCGGCCCGGACGGCGTGGCCGACGGCCCCGGTCTGCTCGACGAAGGGCTCGTGGTCCTGGGCGTACTCGCCGTAGAGGAGCCGGTCGCTCCCGTCGCGGGCGTTCTCCCGGAAGGGGACGCGGCCTTCCGTCCTGCCCCGGGCGTCGATGAAGAACTTGGCCAGGTCGAGGTACTTGCGCGCCCCGGTGACGCGGTAGAGCTTGACCAGGCCGATCTCGATCTCCTCGTGGCCGGGCGGGTTCGTGCGCTTGCCGGGGCCGAACTCGCGGGCGACGAGGTCGGCGCTCTTGACGGCGACGTCAAGCAGGCCCTTCTTGCCCGTGGCCTGGAAGTGGGCGGCCGCGGCCTCGTAGAGGTGCCCGATGTTGTAAAGCTCGTGGCTCATGTAGAGGTGAGACCAGCGCTCCCGGCCAACCCAGGGCTGTGGCGGCGGGCCGCCGATCGTCCGGGCGGCGTAGAGGTAGCCGTCGGGCTCCTGGGCCTCGGCGATCTTGGCGATGAGCCCGTCAAGGTAGCGGTCGAGCCCGGGGTCGGCGTGGGTGGCCAGGGCGTAGGAGGCCGCCTCGATCGTCTTGAAGACGTCGGAATCGTCGAACGGGTAGCGGCTGCGGTACGTGCCGCCCGCCGCCCCTCCGAGGGCGGCCGCGGCCAGGTCGAAGTTCTCGATCCGCCCCGTCTCCTCGCTCTGCCTGAAGATGTGGGGGATGGTCACGGTGCGGTTCGTCTCCAGGCGCGGCGCCCAGAACGCGTCCGTGAGGCGGACGTCGGTGAAGGGCACCGGCGCGGCCGGATAGTCGGCCTTGGGCGCCCCGGCGCAAGCGGCGATGCCCAGGGCCAGGCCCGCGAGGGCCGCGGCTAAATGGGGGACATGATACCTGTTTCCCAATTTCTCCAGAGCCACTATCGTCCGCTTTATCATGATCGCCTCCCCCGGTCAAGCGCGAATCCGCCCCCGTCGGTTCAATAATTGGGAAACAGGTATCATGTCCCCCGGTTGCCCCGTCGCGGCCCCTGAGTATAATGGGCTCATGAAGAACTCCAAGTACGCTCTCGGCCTCGATTTCGGCACCAACTCCGTGAGGGCCCTCATCGTCGACGTCGGGAGCGGCAACGAGGTCGGGACGGCCATCTTCGATTACCCGAGCGGCAAGGCCGGCATCCTCCTCGACCCCAAGGACGCCAACCTGGCCCGCCAGAACCCGGCCGACTGGATCCTCGGCGTCGAGAAGGCCGTGCCCGCGGCCCTGGCCGAGGCGAAAAAGAAGGTCAAGGGCTTCGATCCCGCCGCCGTCGTCGGCATCGGCGTCGACACGACCGGCTCCACTCCGCTCCCCGTCGACCGGGCCGGCAAGCCCCTGGCCCTCTACAAGGAGTTCAAGCGGAACCTCGACGCCCAGGCCTGGCTGTGGAAGGACCACACCGCCCACGCCGAGGCCGCCGAGATCACGGCCCTGGCCGCCGCCGAGCGCCCCGAGTACCTGGCCAAGTGCGGCGGGACCTACTCCTCCGAGTGGTTCTGGAGCAAGATCCTGCATTGTCTCCGGGTCGCGCCCAAGGCGGCCTCGGCCGCGTTCTCGTGGGTCGAGTTCGCCGACTACATCCCCGGCCTCCTCACCGGCGTCACCGACCCGCTGAAGATGAAGCGCAGCCGCTGCGCCGCCGGCCACAAGGCCATGTTCAACGCCAAGTGGGGCGGCCTGCCGGCCAAGGCCTTCCTGGCCAAGCTCGACCCGCGCCTGGGCGAGCTACGCGACCGCCTCTACGACAGGACCTACACCTCCGACGTCGCCGCCGGCGGCCTGACCGGGGAATGGGCCAAGAAGCTCGGCCTGCGCCCCGGCATCCCCGTGGCCGTCGGCGCTTTCGACGCCCATCTAGGCGGCGTCGGCGCGGGCGTCGGGACCGGCCGCTTCGTCAAGATCATCGGCACCTCGACCTGCGACATCTGCGTCTGGCCGGCGGCGAAGAGGCTCCCCGACATCCCCGGCCTCTGCGGCATCGTCGACGGCTCGGTCCTGCCCGGCTATCTCGGCCTGGAGGCCGGGCAATCCGCCGTCGGCGACATCTTCAACTGGTTCGTCGACGTCGTCGAGCCCGGCGGCCCGAAGAGAGGCTCCCACGCCGCCCTGACCCGCGGCGCCGCCGCCCTCGAGCCCGGCGAGTCGGGACTCCTGGCCCTCGACTGGCACAACGGCAACCGGACCGTCCTCGTGGACCAGCGCCTGACCGGCCTTATCCTCGGCCTGACCCTGCACACGACGCCGGCCGAGATCTACCGGGCCCTGGTCGAGGCCACGGCCTTCGGCGCGCTGACCATCATCCGCCGCTTCGAGGAATACGGGGTCACGGTCCGCGACGTCGTCAACTGCGGCGGCATCGCCGAGAAGAACCCCCTGGTCATGCAGATCTACGCCGACGTCACCGGGTTGCCGATGCGGGTGGCCCGCTCCGGCCAGACCTGCGCCCTGGGCGCGGCCATGGCCGGGGCCGTGGCCGCGGGCAAGCGCGGCGGCGGGCACGCCACGTTCGCCGAGGCCCAGGCGGCCATGGGCGGGCTCAAGCGCGCCGTCTTCAAGCCCGTCGCCGCCAGGCACGAGGTCTACCTCGAGCTCTACGCGCTCTACCGCGCGCTCCACGACGCCTTCGGCGCCAGGGACTGGACCGGGAACCTCCATCACGTCATGAAGGAGCTCCTGGCCATCAAGGACCGCCAAAGGAGATAGCGATGCTGCCGGATCTCAAGGAAGCCGTCCACAAGGCCAACCTCGACCTGACCCGCTCGGGGCTCGTCTTCATGACTTTCGGCAATGTCAGCGGCATCGACCGCCGCAAGGGCATCGTGGCCATCAAGCCGAGCGGGGTCGACTACGACACGATCAAGGCGGACGACATCGTCCTCGTCGACCTCGAGGGCCAGGTCGTCGAGGGCTGGCTCAACCCGTCCTCGGACACGTTGACCCACTGCGAGATCTACAAGGCCTTCCCGGACGTCGGCGGCGTCGCCCACGCCCACAGCGTCCACGCCACGATCTTCGCCCAGGCCCGCCGCGAGATCCCCTGCTACGGCACGACCCACGCCGACCATTTCCACGGGCCGATCCCCCTGACCCGCCTCCTGGCCGAGACCGAGGCGGCCGAAGGCTACGAGAAGAACACGGGCAAGATCATCGTCGAGCGCTTCGCCGGCCTCGATCCGATGTCCCTCCCGGCCGTGCTCGTCGCCGGGCACGGGCCCTTCGCCTGGGGCCGGACCCCGGCCGACGCGGTCGAGACGGCGGTCATCCTCGAGCAGGTGGCGACCATGGCCTTCGGGACGATCGCCCTCTCGCCGCGCCTGGCGACCCTCGACCGTCACATCCTGGACAAGCACTACCTCCGCAAGCACGGCCCCGACGCCACCTACGGCCAGAAGAAAGGGGACGAGGCATGACGAACATCCCCGAGGCGCGCCTCGGCCTGGTCGCCGTGAGCCGGGACTGCTTCCCCGTCGAGCTTTCGCGCCGCCGCTCCCTGCGCGTCGCCGACGAATGCCGCAAGGCGGGCCTCGCCGTCACCCTCGTCCCGACGGTCGTCGAGAACGAAAGGGACGCCCTCAGGGCCCTCGATGAGCTGCGGGCCGGGAGCGTCAACGCCCTGGTCCTCTACCTCGGCAACTTCGGGCCCGAGACGCCGACGACGCTCCTGGCCCAGAAGTTCGACGGCCCGGTCATGGTCGCGGCCGCGGCCGAGGAATCCGGCCGGGACCTCGTCGACGGCCGGGGCGACGCCTACTGCGGCCTGCTCAACAACTCCTACAACATGGGCCTGCGCCGCCTCCGCCCCCACGTCCCCGAGCGCCCCGTGGGCACACCCGTCGAGGTGGCCAAGACGATCGGGGAGTTCGCGCCGGCGGCCCGGGTCCTCCTGGGCCTGAAGAAGCTCAAGATCTTCTCCTTCGGCCCGCGGCCGCAGGACTTCCTGGCCTGCAACGCGCCGATCAAGCCCCTCTACGACCTCGGCGTCGAGGTCATGGAGAACAGCGAGCTCGACCTCTACGACATCTTCCGCAAGGCCGAGAGCGACGCCGAGGTCGAGGCCGTCGCGGCCGACATGGCCAAGGAGCTCGGCGCCGGCAACGCCTATCCCGGCCTCCTGGGCCGGCTGGCCCGGTTCGAGGTGGCCCTGCTCAAGTTCATGGAGTCGAACCTCGGCGCCTCGGAGTTCGGCGTCTTCGCCAACAAGTGCTGGCCGGCCTTCGAGAGCCACTTCGGCTTCGTCCCCTGCTACGTCAACTCCCGGCTCGCGGCGCGGGGCATCCCCGTCGCCTGCGAGGTCGACATCTACGGCGCCCTGAGCGAGTACATGTGCGTCTGCGCCACGGGGCTGCCGGCGACCATCCTCGACATCAACAACACGGTCCCCCGCGACATGATCGCCGGGGCCGGGAAGGCCCTCGAGGGCTTCGGGCCGACGGACCTGTTCATGGGCTTCCACTGCGGCAACACGCCGGCGTCCTGCCTGGTCGATCCGGCCATGCGCTACCAGCTCATCATGCACCGGCTCTTGGAGCCCGGGAAGGAGCCCGACATCACCCGGGGCACGCTCGAGGGGCGGATCAAGGCGGGCGAAGTCACGATCTTCCGCCTCCAATCGACGGCCGACACGGTCCTGCGGGCCTACGCCGCCGAGGGCGAGGTCCTGGACATCGACCCGAAGTCGTTCGGCTGCATCGGCGTCTTCGGCATCAGGGAGATGGGCCGGTTCTACCGCCACGTCCTCGTCGAGAAGCGCTTCCCGCACCACACGGCCGTGGCCTTCGCCCACGCCGGGCGGACGCTGTGGTCGGTCCTGCGCACGCTCGGTGTCGAGGACGTCTCCTTCAGCCGGCCGGCCGGCATGCTCTACCCGACCGAGAACCCGTTCGATAACCCGAGGAGCCACTTCCAGACGGGGACCAGGCGGAACGTCTCGCCCTCGACGCTTTGAGCGCTCTCTTGGTCATATGTCAGGACGGCGCCCCGAGCGATCTTCAGTTCATGGCGCGCTTCGGCCAGACCGCGAAGCTCACGCTCTCCCGTCTTCCCGGCTAGCTCCCAGCAAACCTGCCAGGCTTCGGAGGGCCGCGTCCCTTCCTGGACGATGAAGTCGCACTCGCCCTTTCCCCTGAAGTACAGCGTGCGCTTGCGCCGGCGGAGAAGCTCCAGGGCCACGACGTTTTCGAGCAATCGTCCCCGATTCTCCGTGAACGACCCGCCCAGCAGGGAGAATCCCGTGTCTATGAGATAGGTCTTTTTCGGATTCATCATCCGCTTGCGCGGCGAGAAATCGAACTTCTCCAAAGTCAAGAGAAAGAAGACCTCCTCGAGGCGGCGAAGGTACTCGGCAATGCTCCGCTTGCTCCCCGGCAAGCCGTGAGATTTCAACTGCGCCGCGAAGCCCGAGATCGAAAACAGGGAGGCATAGGACTCCAGCATGTTCCGCATCACGAGGTCGAGGAGATGCCGGGCCCGGATCCCGTATCGATCGAGGACATCTTTGTAGAAAACGGTGTCAAAATACGATTGAAGCAGGCGCCGCCTTGAGGCCGGCTCTCGCAGACCCGCCGGTTCGGGGAATCCTCCGAACTTGAGGTATTCGTCGAAGGCCCGCAGGACCAGGCCGCGTTCCGGAGTGGCAAGAAGAGCCGCCGAAGGCTCGATCTTTCGAAAGGAAAGGAATTCCCGGAACGAAAAGGGCAAAACCAGGCAATCCTCATACCTGCCTCGCAGTTCGGTCGCTATCTCGGAGGCCAGGACCTTCGTATTGCTGCCGGTGACGACGATCGCGTATCTTCGGGCGCTGTGCAGCGTTCGGAGGATCCGGCTCCAGGACGGCAGGCGGTGGACCTCGTCGAAGAACAGGTAGCGCGGCGCTTTGCCCGCGAGCTTGTGAAAGACGGAAAGAAGCCGGTCCATATCGTCCGGCTGGAAGCCGTCGAGACGGAAATCCTCGAAATCAATGAACAGGATCTCGTCCCGGGCCGCCTTTCTGCCGCGGATCAGGCTTCCGATCATCTGATAAAGCAGATAGGTCTTGCCGGCCCGGCGCGGGCCAACGACGGCGATGATCGGCCGGCCCATGCCCGGCTCGGATAAAGGACATTCGCGCGGGGTCAGCGGGGGCAGCTCGGCGCCACGGAGCCACTCGGCGACGACGCTCTCAAGGGCCTCGGTTCTCATGATTGTTTATCCTGGTAAACAATTTATGGCATATTTGTTTATCTGTCAAGCCGCCTCATGCCAGGACCCCCCTAATAAAGAGGAAAAAATGAAAAAAGGAAGAGTGATGATTGCTGTTATACTTACGTTTTTTCTTGTGATGGCGGTCGGAATCGTATCTGCGATAAGCAGCAGCGGGTGTCATTGCTATGCAGCATGTTATTATTGTGATTGGCAGAAGCCTAATGACTGCTCAATTACTGATGGTTACGGGGCATGTTTCTGTAATGAAAATCCATGCCGTCTAGTTCAGCACTTTCTTTGCTGCCCCAATGCCCTGCTATAAGAGGTATAGTTCAAGATAAACATTTTGAGCTGATATGGGGTAAGGCCTGGTAAGTCATGAACACCGCTTTTCAATCGGCCACCCAAGGGTAGAAGGTCGGCAGTTGGATCATGACCCGCGTCCGAAGTTCCCGGATGCAGGCGCCGATCTTGAGAACAAGTAGCCGAATCGTATAGAGTTTTACCCGGGGCCTAGGCGGAAGTTGCGGATAGGATGCCACCGCGAGGCGAGTTTGAGGACTTAGACCATCGAGTGCGGGAACAGGCGGAGTTGACTGGCCTCGAAACAATGGCAGGTGATGCCGTCGGGGCGAAGGAGGAGGTCTATCTTCACGATTACCAGACGGTCCCGGCGGCGCGGGCCCAGCTTTCGGATTATTTTGATTTTTACAACACTGTCAATGGGCAGCAAAAAGTGTACCACCCTGCCTCATTGAAGCCCTCTCACATTGAAGCGCCTGGGGCGTCTTCACCTCCTTGCTTGGGATATGGCGATTTGCCGAAGCCGTGATCCTTGAGCCGATAGCTGTGGCCCTTGATGTTGATGACCTTGGAGTGATGGAGGAGGCGGTCGAGGATGGCCGCGGCGATGACGGCGTCGCCGAACAGCTCCTGCCAGTCGCCGAAGCTCTTGTTTGAGGTCAGGATCGTGGAGCTTTTCTCGTAGCGGTAGGAGATGAACTGGAAGAACAGGTAGGCTTCGCGGCCGCCGGCATCGCCAGGCGGATCGTCCCAGCCCGCTTTCCTGCCCTCGCGGCCGTCCTTGACACTGCCCAAGGGCCGGTTTATATTCGTCGGCGTGGGAAGGATGGGATTTCAAGCCGGGGCCGGTCGAGCCGCACGCCCAGGGCGAAAAAGAAAATTCTTATCCTTAAACTCGGCGTTTGAATCGTCTACTGGAATACCAGGATCTCGATGAGGTCCTAGTCCCCCCGCGTCTTGGTGATCTTCCAGGTGATGCTGTAGCGGAACCTGTCCCCGGGCGCGTGAGGGGAGTGTGGCCGCTCGTTGAATACCGGGGGCAGGTCTGAGACCTCGATGGAGCCGGAGTCCCTCTGGGACGTCCACGTCTGGCTCCCCGATAGGACATCATCCCTGGACATCTTACAGCGTAAGGTCAGAGAGAACTCGGAGGCCTTGATCGAGCTATCCCTGTAGTCCTGGCAGTTGGGGGGGCCGGACCGGTATCGCCCGGGGACGACCAAGGACTCCACATCCGCCGGCTGGAGCATGAGTTCGTAATAATCAACTATCCCCAACGAGGCCAGCTGGCCTGCGGCCTGCCCAAGATTCTTGAAGTAATGGAGGATCAAGGCCATGGGGGCAACGTTTCTGACCGGATGGGCGCCCGCGCCCTGATACTCGGAAAGAAGCTCCGGACAGCCGGGCTTCGGGTTCAGCTCAATCGTCTTGCCGCGGTAGCTCCATTGCGCAGTCAGGCCAGCCGGCGCAAACATCGGCATGGGATGGCGGGACTCCTTGAGCATTGTGAGCGGTCCGGAGATTTGGACAGTGAACGCCCCCTCCCGGCGGTTGCCCGAGCTGGGATCTTGGTAGTTCCATGATTTATCGAAAAGGATATTCAGCGTGTAATCCCCGCGGATAATCGGGATCGGCTTTTCTGCGATCTTGTCCTTCTTGGAGGTCTTGGAGAATGGCCATTTGGTGGCCGGCGAGATCTCGCAGGAATTGTAGACGGAGATCGTGTCCCGGGTCACTCCCTTCTTATCGGGGGCCTTGTACTTGACCTGCAGCTGGGCATCCCCGACCTGGAAGACCCGGGCTCTAGGATCGTCGTCACAGGGTGCGCCGTTCAGGATCTCCCCCTGCTCGGCCCTGACCACGATCCGGTTGAAGGCTTTCGAGTCCCGGCTTTGGACGTCCTTGAAGCCGCCGATCTCCAGCTCCCATTCCTGGCCGGCGCCGAGCCCGGTCGCTTGGTGAAGGAGCTCGAGCCGGCATTGGGTCGGCCGCCGCTCGAAGTCCCCAAGGAGCGCCTCGATCGGCCGGACGCTCTTCATCACCGCGTCCTCGTTCTTGAACATCCGGTTGGTGCAGGACGTGTAGGAATCGACCGGGCTGGTGACCGTCCAGGCCCCGACGAGCTCCCGCGGCTCACCGTCGTAGAGCAGGCCGATGGTCAGGCGGCTCATGATGGCCGCGCCGGCCTGGTCCGTCAGGTTCAGGCCCTCCTCGTATTTCGCGGTGAAGACGTATTCGGGCGGGTGGTATTTTGACATCCACCTTTGCCGTTCCGGCCATGCGTCCGGCGGCTCAACATCCGTCCGAATAAGGTGGAAGCAGGGCGACGTCAGGACCTCGGCCAGGCGCGAACGCAGGCTCGCACGCAGCTCGACCGCCGTGGGCCCGGCGTCAGCTTCGGCCATGGCGGCCCGCCGCTCGCACCCCTCGCAGTCCTGCGCTCCGGCCCGCCGGCCGTTCAAGCTGATCAGGAGAAAAAGAGAGAGCGAGACGCCGATAAAAGCTCTTCTCGTGGTCATGGGCACCCTTCCCTTTTGCCTAGCGCATCGTTTTTGTATAGGAATTTGCTTTTCCGGCCGCGCGAGGCCCTCTCGCATGAGCCACAGAATTGAGAATCATAGGAATTTGCTTTTCCTGCCGGGCGAGCCCTCCCGTCTGAGGTAAACGGAATCGCCCCATCCCATCACGGATTGAGGATAGGCCCGTCACCAACGGTTGTCAAGAGCCAGAAAATCACGAGGCTTTTAGCCCGC
>JAKQUO010000028.1 GCA_029569255.1 Acidobacteriota bacterium
TCTCCTGTAAGGTTTTCCTCAACCTTACAGGAGTCGCCCCGGTATGGGAATCCTGGTTACCGAGAGAATGGGATTTCTGCTTACCGCGACCATGGGATTCCTGTTTACCATGACCTTCGGAATTCAGTTTACCGTTTCCAAAGGGGCACAGAATCGTGCCCTGAGCGGCGCAGATAAGCTCGGTCGATGCCTGAACTAGCCTGACTGATCCAAAAAAACACCCGGATAAAAATAAGCTAGGAGGAAAACGGGGCGTTTTCCGGAAAAATCCAGGCTAGAAGGCGCCGAAAGCCAGGGAAGCGGGATTTCCTCAGCTGCACAGGCGTTGGGCGGCGCGAAATCCACAGGATGTGGGAATTCCTAAATAAAAGACTCCGTTGGACTTGGCCATGACCCGGATAATAGGTCGCATAAGGATTATTATGTCAACTAATACCGGGAATCCATGGGAGGCCTCGGCAGAGACGGCCAAAGGGGGCTCGGGACTCAGCCTTTGAGGGCCGGCGGCTCGCCTGTCATGCGTATCTTGTCGATGATCTCCTGCAGGATGGAGATGATCTCCTGCTTCGTCACGGTCTGTTTCTTGAATTCGAGCCGCATGCGGAAACGGTCGGAATCCTCCGGAGCGAAGTTGTAGACGTAATACTTGAGTTTTTTGGCCTTGCCCTTGAGGTATTTCGCGAGATCGCGCGTGTCCTCCCGGGTCAGCCGTCGCTCGGCGATGTCGCGGGTCAGCTTGATCATATCGTCTTCGGTCTTGAGCTTGGCGATCTCGACGAGGGTCGATCGGCTGAACCCTCCCGCCTCCTTGATGACGTCCCGCGCCTTCTGCGGGATCCGGGCGATCGACAGGATCTCGGTCACGGTCGAGCGGGCCTTGCCGAGCTTTCCCGAGATCTCCTCGTGGTTGTAGCGATGAATGTCGGCCAGGGCCTGAAGCCCGTCGGCTTCCTCGAAGATGTCCAGGTCCTTGCGCTGGAGGTTCTCGATGAGGGCGATCTCCATGGCTTCGGCGTCCTCGACGTCCATGTCGATGCACGGCAGCTCCTTGAGGCCCAGGCCCTTGGAGGCCATGTAGCGCCGTTCCCCGGCGATGATCTCGAACCGGCTTCCCTTGGCCCTGACGAGGATGGGCTCGAGGATGCCCTTGCTCCGGATGGAGTCCCGGAGCTCGTCGATATTGCCGAGCTCGCAGCGCGCCTGGCGAGGGTTGGGGTCGATCCTGTCGATGGGGATCATGCGGATCCGCGGCCCAAGGGACCGGGTCGAGATGAGATCGACGAAGTGACCGTCGTGTTTCATGACCACGGAATCGGGCAGACCTGATTTCTTAATTCTTGGCACGGCTCATAATCTCCTCGGCGACTTTCCGGTACTGCTCGGCCCCGATGGAGCCCGGCGCGTATGTGAAGATGGATTCTTTATAGGCGGGGGCCTCCTCGAGCTTGACGCTCTTGGAGATGAATGTTTTGAGGACCTTGTTGCCGAAGACCCCGCGGATCCTCTTGACGACGTCCCGGGCGAGGTTGGTCCGGCTGTCGTAAAGCGTGATCAGCACGCCCAGGACCTTCAAATGCGGATTGGCAATCCGCTTGACCTTCTCGATCGTCTCCAGGAGGTCGTCCGTCCCCTCGAGACACAGATAGGACGACTGTATCGGGATGAGGATGTAATTCGCGGCCACCAGGGCGTTGAGCGTGATCAGCCCGAGCGTCGGGGGCGTATCGATGAAGACATATTGGTATTTCCCCCGGATCTGCTCCAGGGCGTCCTTGAGCCTGAAATGGGCGTCGAACTCGCCGGCGAGCGAAGGTTCGAGCTTGGCCATGGAGATCCGGGTGATGGCCATGTCCAGCCCGGGGATATTGGACCGGACGATGGTGTCCTCGATCTTTTCGCCCTTGTGCATGAGGACGTCGTAAAGGGATTTGGCGTATTTCTCGGGATTGGGGACGGTGGAGATCGTGCTGTGGGCCTGAGGGTCCATGTCGATGAGAAGGACCTTCTTCCCCATGAGGGCGATGGCCGAGGCGACGTTGATGGACGTGGTCGTCTTTCCGACGCCGCCTTTTTGGTTCGTGATGGCGATGATCACGCGTCTCTCCATTCGCTATTGGGACCGAAGAGGCCTTTATAGACCAGGCAAAAGATAAAAGCAAGAGACACGGAAAAAAAAGCAGAGAAATCGAAACGGCATTAGAGCGGAGGCGCGCTCGTCCGTTGTCGGCGTGCCGACAATCCGTCTAACCCTTATAATGGCAATAATTTATGGGTCCATTCCATTTCTGTGGGCGGCTATGTGATCATTTGCCGGCCCACCCAACCCGCACAACGTGGACGAGCTCCTGAAGTATCACTGTCCGCCACTGCTTCTGGAGAGCGAACGGGCCCTCCCCTGCCGGAACTTGATGATTTTCGCCCGAAGAAAGGAGATGTCGGCATGCCGACATCCTTGCCGAATACGCCCCCTAACAAGGCCTTATATACAATCGATAGCCTCGCGCGGCCGCCACGAGGTTCGCACGGGCTCGGCAGCCGGCTGAGTCCTGGATTTCGCTTTCTATCCAGAAAGAGTCGAAGAGGAGCAATCAAGGCGTTCTCACGATGCCTGCGCGCGGGTCTCGCCCCCGGACCGGCGCAAAGAAAAAACCGATCGTTCAGGAGCCGGTCAGGGACAATCGGCGAACGTCCGAAAAATCATATAAGTAATTGATAATAAAGTAAATACAAGGATTCTCGTATCCTGTTGAAAATAAACGCACAAGAGAGAACCGGACCCATGGCGGAAGGCGGGACGGGGCCGCTGGCGAAGAAAGCTGGACAGCCGGTCGTTTTCGCGTAGAATGGGCCCGGTGACGCGCCATGCCCGCAGCGCCCGGCGACCGGGAACCTGACTTTCTCAGGCGGCTCGGCCTCCTGGACACCTCTTTCCTTGTCATCGGAGCGGTCGTCGGCTCGGGCATCTTCATGACCCCCGGTCTCATCGCCGCCGGACTGCCCTCGCCCGGCCTCCTGCTGGCCGCCTGGCTCGCCGGCGGGCTGATCACCCTCTGCGGGGCCCTGTCCTTCGCCGAGCTCGGCGCGATGTACCCGGAGGCGGGCGGGCAGTATGTCTACGTCCGCGAGGCCTATGGCCGGGGGGCGGCCTTCCTCTTCGGCTGGGCGTTCTTCGGCTTCATCATGTGCGGCGGGCTGGCCGCCTTGGCCGTCGCGTTCGCCGAGTTCCTCGGCTCCTTGGCCCCCGCGCTCTCGACGGGCCATGTCCTTGTCCGGGCGGAGCTCTTCGGCCTCTCCTTTTCCCTGTCCGCCGGCCAGATCGTCGCCGCCCTCGCCATCCTCCTCCTGACCCTTGTCAATTCCTTCGGCATCCGTTCCGGCGCCACGGTCCAGAACGTCCTGACGGTCGTCCGCCTGGGCCTGGTCGCCGCCCTGATCGGCCTGGGCGTCCTCTTCGGGACCAAGGCCGGGGCCTCGAACTTCGCGCCCCTCTTCCCGCCCGGCTTCTCCTTCCCGGCCGTCCTCAAGCCCTTCGGCCTGGCCCTCGTGGCCGTGTTCTGGACGTACGACGGCTGGTATTCCGTCAACTGCACGGCCGGGGAGGTCCGCGATCCCGGCCGGACCATCCCGCGCGGCCTGACGATCGGCGTCCTGGCCGTGACCGCGATCTACGTCCTGGTCAACCTCGTCTATCTCCTGGCCCTGCCCCTCGCCGAGCTCCGCGGCGTCGTCCGCGTCGGCGAGCTGGCCGCCTCGGCCCTGTTCGGGGGCGGCGGGGCGGCCCTCTTCGCCGCCCTGATCATGGTCTCCGTCTTCGGCTGCCTCGACGGAAACCTCATCTTCGGCCCCCGGGTCTTCTACGCCATGGGCCGGGACGGCTGTTTCTTCCGGGCCATGGGCCGTCTGGGACGGCGGAGCCGCGTCCCCAACGCGGCCCTGTGGGGCCAGGCCGCCTGGTCGTCGGTCCTGTGCCTCTCGGGCACCTACGAATCGCTCTACGAGTACATGGTCTTCGCCCTGCTCGTGTTCTTCGCCGCGACCGGCCTGGCCGTCTTCGTCCTCCGCCGGCGCCGGCCCGGCGCCGTCCGCCCCTACAAGACCTGGGGCTATCCCGCCGTGCCGATCGTCTTCATCGCCGCGTGCCTGGCCGTTTTCGTCAGCATGGTCGTCGCGGCTCCGCTGAGAGCGCTCGCCGGCCTGGGCCTCCTCCTGGCCGGCGTCCCCGTGTATGTCCTTTGGCGCCGCCGCGCCCCCCGGCGGGCATAGGGCTTCCACGCGGATACGTTTTCGTTTAAGATGGGAGGACCGCAAGGCGGCGTGATCGCGCGATGAACGAACAGACCTGCACCGTCGAGATCCTGCCCGACCGGATCAAGGCGCGGGCCAAGGCCGGCGAGCTCCTGGCCGACGTCCTGGACCGGGCCGGGGTGCCGCTCAGCCTCTACTGTCACAAGCGGGGCGTCTGCGGCAAGTGCGCCGTGCGCGTCCTCAGCGGCGCCCTCCCCTTCCCCGCCGCCCTCGAGGCCGCCCTCCTCGAGGCCCGGGGGCTCGGGCCCGACCACCGGCTGGCCTGCCTCTACGAGGTCCGCGGCGACGTCGTCGTCGAGACCATCCCCGGCTCGCGGCCGGAGAGGGTCTCCGTGATCGAGGCCGGGACCGGCGCGGCCGTGATCGTCGATCCGTCCGTCAAGAAGCTCTCCCTGTCCCTGGAACGGCCCTCGCTCTATTCGCCCACGTCCATCGCCGACGCCCTCCGCGCGGCCCTGCGGACGCCGGGGCTCGTCCTGCCGCTGGCCGCGCTGGCCAAGCTCGGCGGAACGCCGGCCCTCGCCCCCTCCCGGCCCGTCACGGTCGTCCTCTACGAGGATCTCGAGGTCCTCGACATCGAGCCCGAGGAGGGGGGGAAGGAGATCTTCGGCCTGGCCGTCGACTTGGGCACGACGACGGTCGCCGCCGAGCTGGTCGACCTGCGCGCCGGCAAGGTCGTCGACCGGGCCGCGTCGGTGAACGCCCAGGTCTCCTACGGGGCCGACGTCGTCTCGCGGATCACGTTCGCCTTCGAGAACCCCGACAACCTCCGCCGTCTCCGCCGCGCCGCCGTCCAGCTCATCAACGACATGGCCGGCGCGATGGCCCGCCGAAGCGGCGTCGCCCGTCACCGGATCTACGACGCCGTCGTGGCCGGCAACACGGCCATGAACCACATCCTCTCCGGAGTCCCCGTCGATTCGCTGGCCATGGCCCCCTTCCACGCCGTGTTCTCGGCGCTCCCCGCGGTCGCCGCCGCCGATATCGGGCTGGCCCTCCACCCCCAGGCCCGGATGTACGTCGCCCCGAACATCAAGAGCTTCGTCGGCGGAGACGTCGCGGCCGGCCTCGCCGCCTCCGGGTTCGCGGCCAAGGCCGGGACGGCGCTCTACATCGACCTGGGGACCAACGGCGAGATCGTGCTCAAGCGGGGCCGGGACTTCGCGGCCACCTCCACGGCGGCCGGGCCGGCCTTCGAAGGCATGACCATCAGCTGCGGCATGCTGGCGGTGGCCGGGGCCGTCCACGCCGCGTCCTGGGACCACGGCTTCAAGCTCCGGACGATCGACGACCTCCCGCCCCAGGGCATCTGCGGGACGGGGCTCGTCGACGTGCTGGCCACGGCCCTTCGCCGCGGCCTCCTCGGGAGGGACGGCCGGATCGTCGGTCCCGAGAAGAAGATCCGGCTGGCCGACCGCCTGGCCCTGACCCAGCAGGACGTCCGCGACGTCCAGCTGGCCGTGGCCGCGATCCGCAGCGGGGTCCGGCTGATGCTGCGCGAATTCCGGATCGCCCCGGCCGACATCGACCGGGTCGTCGTCGCCGGGGCCTTCGGGAGCTCCCTCGACATCGACAACGCCGTCTCGATCGGGCTCCTGCCCAACATCGCCGCGGACAGGATCTCCTTCATCGGCAACGCCTCTCTCGCCGGGGCCCGCCTGCTCCTCCTCTCCCGCCCGGCCCGCCAGGCCGCCGAGGACCTGGCCGCGCGGATCTCCCTCGTCTCGCTGGCCACCCGGCCCGACTTCCAGGACACCTTCGTCCAAAGCCTCGAATTCGCGCCCTTCCCGGAAGGCGGGCCATGACCCATCCCCTGCTCGAGCTGGCCGAGAGGCGGACCGTGCTCCTCGACGGCGCCATGGGGACCATGCTCATGGCCCGGGGCCTGGCGGTCGGCATGGCCCCGGAGATCTGGAACGTCGAGAGGCCCGACCTCGTCCGCGAGGTCCACGCGGCCTACTTCGCCGCCGGGGCCGATGTCGTCTCGACGAACAGCTTCGGCGGGACGCCGCTGAAGCTGGCCGCCCACGGCCTGGAGGGCCGGGCCTATGAATTGAACCACGCCGCTGCCCGCCTGGCCCGGGAGGCCGCCCCGCCCGGCCGATTCGTCGCCGGCAGCGTCGGGCCGACCGGGAAGTTCCTCAGGCCCCATGGCCCGTGCTCGGAGCAGGACCTCGAGGCCGCCTTCGCCGACCAGGTCCGCGGCCTGGCCGCCGGCGGGGTCGACCTCGTCTTGATCGAGACCCAGTACGACCTCCGCGAGGCCCTGGCCGCCGTCCGCGGGGCCCGGAGCGTCGCCTCGCTCCCCATCTTCGTGACCATGACCTTCAACGACACGCCCCGGGGCTTCTTCACCCTCATGGGCGACACGCCGGCCCGCGCCGCCGGCGAGCTCGAGAGGGCCGGGGCGGCGGCCTTCGGGGCCAACTGCACCCTGGCCGCCGACCGGATGGCCGCCTGCGTCCGGGCCTGCCGCGGGGCCATCGGCCTGCCCCTTGTCGCCCAGGCCAACGCCGGGCGGCCGGTCGCCGGAGAGGACGGCCGGGTCACGTACAGCCAAACCCTCGAAGACTACGTTCGCCATGTCCCGGACATCGTCCGCGCCGGCGCCTCGTTCGTCGGCGGCTGCTGCGGGACGGACCCGTCCTTCATCCGGGCCATGGCCGGGATCGTCGGAAAGGAGGCGCCATGACCGAATCGGAGCTTTACCCCCGGATGAGCGAGGCCATCGTCGCCGGCGACCGGGCCGCGGCCGCCGCGCTGGCCCGGGACGCCGTGCGCCAAGGCCTCGACCTTCTCGAGGTCGTCGACAAAGGCTATGTCCCGGGCATCCAGAAGGTCGGCGTTCTCTGGGAGCAGGGCGAGTATTTCCTGCCCGAGCTCATCAGCAGCGCCGAGGCCATGAAGGCGGCCATGGCCGTCATCGACCCCGAGCTCACAAAGCGGAACCTCGGCTCGCGCCCCGGCGGCCGGGTCGTCATCGGGACGGTCGAGGGCGACATCCACGACATCGGCAAGAACCTGGTCGCCTCGATGCTCCAGGCCGGCGGCTTCGACGTCCACGACCTGGGCGCCGACGTCAAGCTGGAGCGCTTCATCGACAAGGCCGAGGAGGTCGGGGCGGGGATGATCTGCCTCTCCGCGCTCCTGACGACGACCATGACCAACCAGCGGCGCCTGATCGGGATGCTCCGCGACCGGGGCCTGCGCGGCAAGTACAAGGTCCTGGTCGGCGGGGCCCCGGCCAGCCGCAAGTGGGCCGAGGAGATCGGGGCGGACGGCTACGCCGAGAACGCCGTGGCCGCGGTCAAGCTGGCCAAGTCCCTGGCCGCCGGCGCGTGAAGGCCCGGCAGGCCCGCGGGACGCCGGGAACGAAAGGGGCCGGACATGATCGACGCGAAACGACCGAAGATCGAGCTTCTCAGCCGCGAGTTCGTCGACAAGATCGTCGATGAGGGATTCACGCTCCTCGAACGCCACGGCGTCATGGTCGAGAACGCCGAGGCCTTGGATCTCCTGGGCGGGGCCGGGGCGAGGGTCGACAAGAACGGCCAGCGGGCCTTCCCGGGCCGGGCGCTCGTCGAGGCCTGCCTGGCCGCGGCGCCGGCGTCGATCGAGCTCCGTGACCGCAGCGGCGCCCGCGCCTTCACCGTGGGCGGCGACGAGGTCCATTTCGACCCGGGCTCGGCGGCCGTGACCATGCTCGACCACGCCGCTCGAGCGGAGCGCCGGGCGGTGACGGCGGACGTCATCGCCTTCTACAAGCTCGTCGAGACCCTGGAGAACTTCCATTTCCAGAGCACCGGCCTCATCGCCGCGGACGTCCCGGCCGCCGTCAGCGACGCCTATCGCCTCTACCTGGGCCTCATCCTGTCGGAGAAGCCCTTCGTCACCGGCACCTTCCGGGTCGAGGGCTTCGGGCCGATGAAGGACATGCTGGCCGCCGTCCGCGGCGGCGAGGACGCCCTCGGGCGGGCCCCCCTGGCCGTCTTCGACGCCTGCCCCTCCCCTCCCCTGAAGTGGAGCGACCTGACCGTCCGGAGCCTCATCGACGCGGCCCGGGCGGGCGTCCCCTCCGAGCTCATCCCGATGGGCATGACCGGGGCGACCTCCCCGGTCACGATCGCCGGGACGCTCGTCCAGCACGTCGCCGAGAACCTCAGCGGCCTGACGATCAGCCAGCTGGCCCGCAAGGGCGCGCCCGTCATCTTCGGCGGCTCGCCGTCGAGCTTCGACATGCGCAAGGGGACGACCCCGATGGGGGCGATCGAGACGATGATGATCGACGCCGCCTACGCCCAGATCGGCAAGGCCCTCAAGCTCCCGACCCACGCCTACATGGGCCTGAGCGACTCGAAGGTCAACGACCCGCAGGCCGGCTTCGAGACGGCCCTGGGCGCCGTGCTCGGGGCCCTGGCCGGGGTCAACGTCATCTCCGGGCCGGGCATGCTCGATTTCGAGAGCTGCCAGAGCTTGGAGAAGCTGGTCATAGACGACGGGATCTGCGCCATGGCCTACCGGCTGCTCGGGGGCATCGCCCAGCGCGACGAGCCCGTCGCCCTGGGCGTGTTCGAGGGCTTCACGGCCGGCATGTCGTTCCTGTCCCACCCGCACACGCGGCAGTGGTACCGGAAGGAGCATCTGGGCGCCGGCCTCGCCGACCGGGACCCCTACGACGCCTGGGTCGCCGCCGGCCGGACCTCCATCGTCGACAAGGCCCACGCCGACGTCGCCCGCCGCCTCGAGAAATACGCCGCGCCGCCCCTCGATCCGGCCGTCCGCAAGGAGCTCGACCGGATCATGGGGGCCTACGCGAAGTCGGCGGGCCTCGGCGCGCTGCCTCTTCCCAAGGGCTTCTAGCCTGAATCGTTCGCCAATAGGACATTTTCGCTCTGCGGGCGAACCGTTCCCGGCCCCATCTGCTTCGTTCCCGGGGATTCGCAGCACTCGCGAGTACGGCTTCACCCCTCGGGCCTCGCATCCGAGGGCCGCCTCGATTCGTGAATAACCCGGGCTAGCGCGATTCGGCCCGGCTAGTCCAGGTCCCAGACTTCGAGGTACTCGGGCACCTCGACCGTCCAGCGGCGCTCCCGCCGGACCCTCTCCGCGAAATCGGCGGCCACGTCCGCGTCGCCGTGGGTGACGAACAGCCGCCGGGGCGGGTTGCGGAAGCCGTCGAGCCAGCGGCCCAGGCCCCCGCGGTCGGCGTGGGCCGAGAAGCCGTTGATCTTCGTCACCCGGGCCCGGACCGGCATGGTCCGGCCGAGGAGACGGACTTCCGGCGCGCCTTCGAGGATCTGCCGGCCGAGCGTGTCCCGGGCCTGGTAGCCGACGAACAGGACGGTCGACTCCGGCCGGGCGATGTTCTGGGCCAGGTGGTGCTTGATCCGGCCGCCGGTGACCATGCCCGATCCGGCCATGATGACGGCCGGCCCGGCGGCCGTGTTGACGGCCTTCGATTCCTCGGGCGTCCGGACGATGGTCAGGCCGGGGAAGCGGAAGGGGTTCCGCCCCGAGGCGAAGAGGGCCCGGGTCTCCCCGTCGAAGTACTCGTCGTGGCGCTCGAAGGCCTCGGTCACTTCCCGGGCCATGGGGCTGTCGAGATAGACCGGCACGGGCGGGATGGCCCGGGCGTGGACGAGCTTGCTCAGGTGCCACATCAGGTCCTGGGCCCGCTCGATGGCGAAGGTCGGGATGACGACGTTGCCGCCCGCGGCGGCCGTCTCCCGGATGACCCGGCCGAGCAGGTCGCCGACCCGGCCGGGGTCCTCGTGGTCCCGGTCGCCGTAGGTCGATTCCATGACGACGTAGTCGGCGCCTCCGACGAGCGAGGGGTCGCGGACGAAGGGCATGTCCCACTGGCCGATGTCGCCCGAGAAGACGAGGGTCCGGGCCGCGCCGTTCTCCCGCACCGTCAGCTCGACCATGGCCGAGCCGAGGATGTGGCCGGCGTCGAGGAAGCGGACCGAGACGTTGTCGCCGAGCCGGAGCGGCGCGTCGTAATCGATGTCCTCGACGAGAGGCAAGGCCCGGCGGACGTCCTCGACCTTGTAGAGGGGGACGACCGGGCGCGGCGGCACGCGGCCCTCCTTCAGGTGCCGCTTCTTCTTGAAGGCCGCGTCCTCCTCCTGGATCTCGGCGGCGTCCAGGAGGGCGATCGACAGGATGTCGGCCGTCGCCGCGGTGGCCAGGATCGTGCCCGCGAAGCCGTCGCGGACGACCTTGGGGATGAGGCCCGAGTGGTCGAGGTGGGCGTGGGTGAGAACGATGTAATCGAGCTTGTCCGGCCGGACCGGAAGCGGGTCCCAGTTCCGCCCGAGGAAGGCCCGTTCCTG
Organism: Acidobacteriota bacterium; assembly: GCA_029569255.1. GTDB lineage: Bacteria > Acidobacteriota > Aminicenantia > Aminicenantales > Saccharicenantaceae > RBG-16-66-30. The sequence continues at coordinate 10,641 of JAKQUO010000028.1, forward strand.
ATAGAGACCGCAGTCGACCAGGATCTTCAGGCCGCCCGCGTCGACGGCGTAGCACGACCCCGTCACCTGCCGCGCCGCGCCGAGGAAGGCCAGTTTCATCGGGTTCTTCAGTAGGGGTGGGCGCGGTAGTATTCGGCTTGGGCGGCCACGAAGACGGTCCTCATCCAGGCCCGGAACAGGACGTAGGCCTGCATCCAGGCCAGCCCGGCCGCGACCCCGGCGACGCCCGGCGCGGCGAAGCGGCCCAGGACGACGTAGAAGACCGCCGTGCCGGCGACGGTCAGGAGGGCGAGGAGGAGATAGACGGCCCAGGCCCGGAAGAAGCGCTTCCCCAGGAACTTGAGGGCGTGGCGGAGGGCCCGGAGGACCTTGGCTTCGGCGTCGGCGACGACGGCGATCCGGGCGTAGTCGACGATCATGCGGACGGCGCTGAGGAGGAGCAGGGCGATGAGGAAATGGAGGTTCGACAGGATGAGCCGCGGCCACTCGGTCACGGCGCTCTCCGTCGCGGGCCGGATCAGGGCCGAGAGCAGGTTGAGGACGGCCGCGAAGGCGAGGACGTGGAAGACGAGCGAGACGAGGAAGATGCGGACGAAGCGCCAGAAATAGCGGCCGCAGTCGGCGAAGAAAGGCTCGAGCGTCGTCCGGCCCTCCCGGTCGAGGAGACGGCCGACGACGCCGCCGTTCAGGAACAGGGAGAGGGCGAAATAGAGCAGGGCCGCGGCCAGCGCCTGGCCGATCACGGCCGGCGCCGCGTCGCCGTACTTGAGCGCGGCCTCCCCGAGCCACATGACGTCCACGGGCCGGACGTTCGAACCGAGGAAAGAATGGCCGAGCTCGCTCTGGACGACGGCGAAGAACGGGAGCAGGACCGCGGCCGCGAAACCGAGGTTGAAGACGTAGAGGATGACCGCGAGCCGGGGCTTGCGGACCGCCGAGCCCAGGCCCTTGACGACGGCTTGGAGAACGCTCACGGGACCCTCCTCAGCTCCACGACCCGACGAAATGCAGGAGGCACTGGACGGTGAAGAGGGCCTGGCTCATCAGCTTGACGACGCTGCGCCTGAGGCCGTCGACGCCGCGGCTGTTGTTGGCCAGGTTGGCGTCGATGAGCCAGACGCCCTCGGGATCGACCTGGGCGCTCTCGGCCTTGACCGGCTTGAGGAACTCCAGCCGGGCCCAGCGGGCCTGCCCGTCCCAGGTCCGGGTCTCCGTCGACCCGTCCTCGAAGCGGGCCAGGACCCGGACCGAGGCGTCGCCGCCGAGCCTGGCCTCGCCGTAGCGCCTCAGCACCACCGTCGTGAGATAGGCGTCCTTCCCGGCCTCGCCCCCGGGCGCCTTGGCCCGGGCGGCCTCGAACTCCGCGGCCTTCTTCCGGGTCCATTCCTCCCTCGAGCCGTCCAGGTCGTAGACGCCGCGGCGCCGGGCCGGGACCTTGACCGAGGATACGGAGGCGACGCCGTAATCGAAGGTCTCCGTGCCTTCGAAGAACGTGTCGAAGAACCAGGTCATGTCCCGGCCGGAAACCTCGTTGACGACGCCGATGAAATCGTCCTTGGTCGGATGCCGGAACCGGAAGCGCGTGTGGTAGGTCCGCATGATGCGCGGCCAGGCCGGCTCCCCGAGATAGGCCTCCAGGGTGCGGAGCAGCGTCGCGGCCCGCATGTAGACGTTGGCCGCGTAGCTCACCTGGTCGTAGAACTTCCAGGACCAGGCCGTGACCGGGTCGTAGCGCACCACGTTGATGGCCGCCGCCCGGTCCGTCTCGAAGTCGAAGACCCGGGGCAGGCGCAGGAACCAGTCCAGCGGGAAGCCCTTGAACCTCAGGGGCAGGGCCCCGGCGCCGTAGGCCCGGGCCAGGACCTGGCCCGTCGAGTAGGTGTTGAAGCCCTCGTCGAGCCAGGCCGCCTCGAACTCGTTCGTGGCGACCAGGCCGTACCAGTAGCCGTGGCCGAACTCGTGGACGATGACGCCCTCCGGAGAAAGGGCCTTCCGGCTCGCCAGGACGCTCGTGCCGGCGGTGAAGAGGGTCGGGTATTCCATCCCCCCGCTCCCCGTCCGGTAGGGGGGATCGACCATGGTCACGGTCTCGTAGGGATAGGGGCCGTACCAGAGGCCGTAGTATTTGATGGCCGCCCGCAGGGCCTTGAAATGGCGGTCGATCTGGCTCTTGTGCTCCGGGGCGATGAGCAGGATCATCTTGACGTTGGGCAGCCGGACCTCCTCGAGCGGCAGGCCGAGAAGCTCGGCCGTCTCCCGGTATTCCTGGGCGGTCACCTCCCGGTCGGCGATGAAGTCCCGCTCGATCAAGAGATACCGCGGATCGGCCGTCCAGGCGAAGTCGTGGACCATGGCCTGGCTGAAGGTCAGGGTCTTCCGGCCTGTCGATCCGTCGGCCTGGGCCCCGGTCCGCTTGCCCGTAGCGCCGACGACGAAGCCCTCAGGAACGGTGATGTGGACGACGAAGTCGGCGAAATCGGCGAAGAACTCGGAGTTCATGTGGTAGGCGTGGCAGTTCCAGCCCCGGCCTTCCTCGTAGACGCCGGGCTTGGGGAACCACTGGCCGATGAAAAAGGAGTTCTTGTAATAGCCGGACCGGGCCACGGTCCGGGGGACCTTGCTCCGGAACTCGAGCCGGAGGTGGACGCTCTCCCCGGGCTGGACCGGCGTCGGGAGGAGGATGCGGGCGACGGTCTGGTCGCCGGCCGTCTCGGGGCCGTCGGGGAGGACGAATTGGAGGCCGGGCTTGAGGTCGGAGCCGTCGGCGAGGCGGATATCGGTGAGGTCGATCCAGCCCCATTCGCCGTCGCCGGGGGCGGCGCCCGCGCGGAACATCGTCTCGGCCAGCGATTCCCGCATGAAGGCGCTGTCCTCGTTCTTGAAGGCGTTCCAATAGAGGTGAAGGAGCATGTCGGGGACGACGTCCCGGGTGGGGTTGGTCCAGACGATCTCCTCCTTGCCGTGGAGCATCTTGCCGGCCGCGTCGAGCTCGACCCAGATCTCGTAGCGCAGGCCGGGCCCGCCCGGGGTCGCGAGGGGCTCTTGGGCCGCCAGGAAAGGCGCCGCGGCCAGGAGGACGAGCGAGGCGCCGACGACCGCGCGGGCGCATTTGCGGATGTTCATGGCTCCCCCTTTCGGGCCCATGGGTTCAGCCCTTCAGCCATTCTTCCCAGGCGACGCGCCGGGGAAAGTGGATGAAGACGAGGACGAGAGAGACGGCCAGGAGCCGGTAGAAATCCGCGGCGCCTCCGCCGATGAGGAAGAGGACGAGGCCGAGCAGGGCCGGGACCTCGCCGAGGACCACGGTCAGGAACGAGGCCCTCTGGAGCCGCAGGAGGGCCGTCGCGGCGTCCTCCCCCGCCCGGCGGTTGAAGAGGCGCGGCCGGAGGAGGAGGATGAGGAGGACCGCGGCGGCGCCGGCGCCGTAGAACGCGTAGCGGAGGGGCTGCGTGTCGCCGACCGAGGCGAAGCCGCGGAAGGGCTCGAGGGTCGCCTTCAGGGCCTCGACCGTGGCCAGGTACAAGAACAGGCTGGCCAGAGCCGCCGCGGCAACCCACGTCGCCGGCCTGAGGGCGCGCCCGATCTCGTCCAGAGGGTTCATGTCGGCCTCCCCGAACGGCCCCCGCGAGGCGGCCGCTCCCCGCGATTATATGAGATATCGGGGCTTCATGGGAAGGGCCCTCGATATCCGCCGGGCGGCGGCCGGGCTCAATCGACGTAGAGCAGGAAGCCCTTGAGGTAGGCCGTCTCGGGATGGCAGATATTGACCGGGTGATCGAAGGCCTGGCGGTGCTTCTGGAGGATCCGGACCCGCCTTCCCGCTTCGCGGGCCGCCTGGAAGACGACCTGCTGGAAGAGGGTCTCGTCGACGAAATGGGAGCAGGAGAAGGTCAGGACCAGGCCGGGGGTCCGGATCCGCTGGAAGGCCAGGCGGTTGATGTCCTTGTAGCCCCGGCAGGCGGCCACGACGTCGGCCCGCTTCTTGGCGAAGGCCGGCGGATCGAGGATGATGTAGTCGTGGTCGAGGCCCGGCTCGCGGAGGAACTCGAAGACGTCGGCCGTGAAGAACAGGCCGGCGTCCGAAGGGAGGCCGTTGAGCTCGAAGTTCTCCCGGGCCAGGGCCAGGGCCTCCTCCGACGAATCGACCGAATCGGCCCGGACGGCGCCGCCGAGAAGGGCCGAGACCGAGAACGATCCCGTGTAGGAAAAAGCGTTCAGGACCCGGCGCCCCGCCGCGGTCTCGCGGACGAGCCGCCGGGACCCGCGCTGGTCCAGGTAGAAGCCCGTTTTCTGGCCATGGGCCAGGCCCGCCCAGAACGGCACGCCGTCCTCCAGGATGCGGACCCGGTCGACGGGCTGGCCGAAGAGGACGGCCTCGAACGGCTCCAGGCCTTCTTCCCGCCGGGCCGGGAGGTCGGACCTCTCGAGGATGGCGCGGGGTTCCAGGGCCGCTTGCAGGGCCTCGAGGACGAGCGGCTTGAGCTTCTCCATGCCCAGGGTCGCGATCTGGAGGACGAGGACGTCGTCGTAGAGGTCGGCGACGAGCCCGGGCAGCCCGTCGCCCTCGGCGTTGACCAGCCGGACGGCGCTGGTCGAGGCGGGGTCGAAGAAGGCCTTCCGAAGGGCCAAGGCCCGCCCGAGGCTGGCCCGGACCGCCGCGTCCGGAGGCTCCGTCCCGAAGGCGATCATCCGTCCGGCGATGGCGCTCTTGCGGTTGAAATAGGCGTGACCGAGAAGCTCGCCTCCGGCGCTGCGGACCGCGAGGACCTCCCCGTCCTCGAAATCGGGCAGGTCGCGGACCGCGCCCGAGAAGATCCAGTGATGACGGTTCTTGACCGCCTTGTCGCGGCCGGGCTTGAGGACGGCGGCGTTCACCCGCCCCTCCCCGGCCTCTCTCGTTCCTCGGCGGCCAGGCGGGCCAGCATCCGGACGACCGGGCGGTCCGGCTTGGAGAAAAGGGATTCGTCCATCTCGGCCGGGGCCAGCCAGCGGACCTCGTCGTGGTCGGTCGGACGGAGGTCGCCCCCGAGAAGCTCGGCCCGATGGACGATGAGCTCGAAGCTCGCGTGCGCCCCGGCGAAGGGGACCGAGCAAAGGAACTCTCCGACCCGGGCCCGGACCCCCAGCTCCTCCTCGAGCTCGCGCCGCAGCCCTTTTTCCGGCGCCTCCCCGTCCTCGAGCTTGCCGCCCGGGAACTCCCAGAGGCCCTCGGCCACGAGCCCCGCCTTCCGCCTGGCGCACAGGACCTTGCCGTCCCGCTCGATGACCGCCGCCGTCACCTTCCTTGTCTTGCTCTCTTCGGCTTCCATGTCTCGCCGTTTCCGCCCCATCTTATTCCAGCCCCGCCCCGTTGACAAGCGCGCCGTCCCGTCCGGCGCGCCGCCAGCCTGAATGACTCATGTCGGTTGCCGGGTGCTCGAGGCGCGTGCCGGGACATGTGCCGCCCCGGCACGTGTCCCGCAGGCCTGAATTCGGGCGTTCTCACCCTCCGGGCGAACCGATCCGGCCCCATCCGCTTCGGGGACGGCGGTGATTGTGCTAGAATGACGGGACCATGAAAGTCGCATTCCTCGCCTCCGAAGTCAACCCTTACGCCAAAACGGGCGGGCTGGCCGATGTGGCCGGGTCCCTGCCCAAATTCCTCGTCCGCCAGGGGGCCGAAGTCCGGACCTTCATGCCCCTCTACCGGGAGGTCCGGAAGAAGAGCCTGCCGCTCGAGCCGGTCCTCGACAAGGCCAAACTGACCATGGGGGGCCGGTCCATCCCCTACGCCGTCTTCGCCCACCGGGCCGAGGGCGTCACGACGTTCTTCGTCGACCACCCCGGCTATTTCGACCGGGACGCCCTCTACGGCACGCCGGCCGGCGATTACCCCGACAACGCCGAGCGCTTCGGCTTCTTCTCCCGGGCCGCCCTGGAGACGATGCGGGCCGTCGGCTTCCGGCCGGCGATTGTCCACGCCCACGACTGGCAGGCGGCGGCCGCCGTCGCCTACCTCAGGTTCGTCCATGCCGGCGACCCCTTCTTCTCCGGCGCCCGCTCGGTCTTCACCATCCACAATCTGGCCTACCAGGGGCTGTTCGGGAAGGAGGTCCTGCCGGCGATCGGGCTCCCCGAGTCCCTCTTCAACATGAACGACCTCGAATTCTTCGGCCAGGTCAACACCCTCAAGGCCGGCATCCTCTACTCGACGGCGGTCACCACCGTCAGCCCGCGCTACAGCCGGGAGATCCAGACGCCCGAGTTCGGCTGCGGCCTGGACGGGCTGCTGCGGAGCCGGGCCGGCGTCCTCCACGGCATCCTCAACGGCGTCGACTACCAGGACTGGGACCCGGCCACGGACCCCCTCATCCCGCGCAACTACGCCCCCGGCGACCTGGCCGGCAAGAAGGCCTGCCGCGAAGAGCTCGCCCGCCTCTTCGGCCTGGCTCTCCAGCCCGGCCGTCCGCTGGCCGGCATGGTGACGCGCCTGGCCGGGCAGAAGGGCCTCGACATCGTCTGCGAGGCCCTCGAAGCGCTCCTCGGCCAGGGCCTGTCGCTCGTCATCCTGGGCACGGGCGACCGGAAGATCCAGGACTTCCTCGCCGCCGCCCAGAAAAAGCACGCCGCCCAGTTCGGGCTGAAGATCGCCTTCGACGAGAAGATCGCCCGCACGATCTACGCCGGGAGCGACATCTTCCTCATCCCCTCGCGCTACGAGCCCTGCGGCCTGACCCAGATGTACGCGATGAGGTACGGGACGGTCCCCGTCGTCCGGGCCACCGGCGGCCTCGACGACAGCGTCGAGGAGTTCGACGCCGCGGCGGCGGCGGGCAACGGCTTCAAGTTCGCCGAGGCCGCTCCCGGGCCCCTGCTCGAGGCCTCGGCCCGGGCCGTCGCGGCCTTCGGCCGCCCGGCCGACTGGAGCGCGCTCGTCCGCAACGCCATGTCCGCGGACTTCTCCTGGGGCCGCTCGGCCGAGACCTACCTCGGCCTCTACGAGATGATCGCCGCTTCTTGACCTAAGGCTGCTTCAGGAACTGGGCCGCGGTCTCCGGCGGGACCGGATTGATGTAGAACCCCGTCCCCCATTCGAACCCGGCCATCTTCGTCAGGACGGGGATGATCTCCACGTGCCAGTGCGACTTCAGGTGGATGTCCGGCCAGCTCTTGAGCGAGAGGGCCGGGTTGGGGGCCTGGTGGAGGACCATGTTGAAGGGCGGGTCGCCGACCGTTTCCTTGAGCCGGGTCAGGACGGCCTTCAGGATTCCGGCCAGGGCCAGGAGCTCGTCCTCGCCGGCGTCGGTGAAGAAGGCCGAGTGCCGCCGCGGGAAGACGGCCATCTCGAACGGCGAGCGCGAAGCGTAGGGCGCGATGGCCGTGAAATGGGCGTTGCGGGCCACCAGCCTCTTCCCCGCCGCCTCCTCCTCCCGCAGGACGCGGCAGAAGACGCACTCCTTGAAGGTCCGGAACATCCGGTCGGCGCCGTAGATTTCCTCCTTGATGCGCTTGGGGACGATCGGCGTCGCCACCAGCTGCGAGTGCGGGTGGCTCAGCGAGGCCCCGGCCTCCCTGCCCTTGTTCTTGAAGATCTGGACGTACTGGTAATGGAGGTCGCGTTCGATGGCCCGGATCCGGAGCTGGAAGACCCTGAACACGTCGCGGATATGGGCGACGGCGAGGTCCCCGAGCTCGAGGGCGTGGTCCGGGTTCTCGATGACGACCTCGTGGACGCCGCGGCCCTCCATCGACTGGAAGGCGCCCTCCGTGGCCCGGGGCGGCGGCGGACCGGGGGTCAGGGCCGGGAACTTGTTGGGCACGACCCGGACCGTCCAGCCCGGCGTGTCGGGGCCCGTCCCCGCTTTCCGCAGGGCGAAGACCTCGGGCGGCGTCTTCGCCTCGTTGCCTTCGCAGAACGGACAGAACCCGGGCGCCTCCGGGGGCGGGGCCGCGCCTCCGGCCGGCCGGAAGTCGTCGGGGCGCTTGCTGCGTTCGGTGGCGATGATGACCCATCGCCCGCTGACCAGGTCTTTTCTCAGCTCCGACATCATTCCCCCAGCAGCTGCTTGATCCGGGCCTTGAGCTCTTCGAGCGAGGCGGACTTGACGACGTAGGCGTCGGCCGCCCAGGTCATGAAGTCCTCCTTGTAGCTCTGGTAGGCCGAGTTGATGATGATGGGGATGTCCTTGCGCAGGCCCATGATCTCGGTGATGAGCTCGATGCCGTTCTTGCCCGGCATGCGGATGTCGGTGACGATGAGGTCGAAGGACCCCTCCCGGAGGGCGGCCAGGGCCGCCTCCGCGTCCGTCACCGCCGTGATCTCGTAGCCCTCTCCCCGGAGCTCCTCCTCGTAGAGCAGGCAGAGGGGCTTCTCGTCCTCGACGAGCAGGATCCTTTTTGTCATGACGTCGACTCCCTTTCCTGGCTGATGAATTGCAATTTGAAGACCGAGCCCCGGCCGACCCGGCTGAGGACCTCGACCGACCCGCCGCAGGTGTCCATGACCCGCTTGATGAACGGCAGGCCCAGGCCCATGCCCTTGTCCTTGGTCGTGAAGAAGGGCTGGAAGAGATGGGCCTTGGCCGGATTGGTGAGGCCCCGGCCCGTGTCCCGGACGGACAGGGCGAAGGCCGTCGGGGACCTTCGGTAGGTGCGGACCGAGATGGTCCCGCCCGGCGGGGTGGCGTCGAAGGCGTTGTCGATGAGATTGCGCAGGACCTCGCCGAAGGAGGTGGGGTCGCAGAGGATCTTGGGCGGGCAGGCGTCCACCTTGGCGTCGAGCGTGTACGCCTTGGCCCGGCTCTGGACCTGCGGGCTGTCCAGCACCTCGGCGATGGCCGGCGCGGGATCGAAGAAGACGGGCTCCTTGAGGCTGACCTTGAGGAAGTGGCCCATCTGGTAGATGATGACCTCGAGCCGGCGGATCTCGTCCCGGATGATGTTCAGGTTGCGGACCCTCTTCTCCTCCGGCAGGTCGGGCTTGAGGAGCTGGTCGGTGAAGCCGCCGATGGCCACGATGGGATTGCGGAGCTGGTGGGTGACGAACATGGCCATCTCGCCCATGGCCGCCATCTTCTCCATGTTGAGGAGCCGGCGGTGGAGCGTCGTCGAGTGGATGTAGTTGCCGGCCATCAGGCCGCAGATGCCGGCCAGCTTGATGTCGGAGGGCGAGATCGGCGTCCGGGTGATGGCGTTGTCGAGGATGATCTCGCCGACGACGTCGTCGCCGGCGACGAGCGGGACGCAGAGGAACTCGTCGACGCCGATGATGTTGAGGAAGCGGCGGTCGACCCGGGGCTCCTGGGCCGCCTCGCGGACGTGGAGGATCTCCTTGCGGCCGGCCACGGAGGCCGGGATGAGGGCCTTCGGGTCGTTGGCCGGGTAGACCAGGCCCCGGAGGCGGGCGCTGAGCGTGTCCGCGTTCTTGTTGACCAGGGCCCGGTTGTGCTCGAGGATCTCGACATAGCCGATGCCCGGCGTCGACAGGACCTCCCAGATGAGCCCGGCCTCCTCGGCCGAGCGCGGCCCCAGCCACATCTCGCCTCTGAGGCGGTCGTCGCTCTTGAGGAAGAGCATGGCCCGGTTGAAGCCGACGCCCGAGCCCGAGGTCAGGGCGGTCAGGACGACGAGGAGGTTGTCCTCGAGCGAGAAGGGCTGGAAGAAGCTCTGGGAGATGATGGACAGGAGCATCAGCTCGCGGGGCGCCTCCCGCTCGAAGCTCGGGGAGAGGATGTTGTAGGTCTCGATCATTCGGAGGACCATCCCTTGGGGACCACCCGGACGCCGGCCCGGCTCGTCTTGAAGTTGCGGGCGTCCTTGTCGGCGTCGAAACCGATCTCGAAGCGTTCGGGGACCGCGGCGGACTTGTCGATGATGACCTTGCGCAGCCGGGCGCCCCGGAGGACGCGGACGTTGTCGAAGACGATCGAGTCGACGATGTCCGCTCCGGGCTCGACCCGGACGCCGGCGCCGACGATCGAGTTGACGATCCGGCAGTCGCTGAACGAGCCGCCGGCGCCGACGATCGAGTTCCGGATGTCCCCGCCGGCCACGAACGTCGGCGGGTACTGGGGCTTGTAGGTCCGGACCGGCCAGGCCGGGTCGCGCAGGATGAGCGGCGGCGCCGGCGAGAGGAAGGCCATGTTGGCCTCCCAGTAGGCGTCGATCGTGCCGATGTCCTCCCAGTAGTCGTCGAACGTGTAGGCGAAGACGCGGTGGCTCTTGATGAGGGCCGGGATGATGTCGCGGCCGAAGTCGTGCGTGCTCCTTGACGACCGGGCGTCCCGGAGCAAGGCCTTGATCAGGACCGCCGTCTTGAAGAGATAGACGCCCATGGAGATGAGGCTTTTGCCCGCGTCCCACGGCGTCGCGAAGGGTTTCTTGGGCTTCTCCATGAACTCGACGATCCGCCGCTCGCCGTCGACGCCGATGACGCCGAAGCGGGAGGCCTCGCTCACGGGGATGGTCCGGGTCATGATCACGGCGTCCGCGTCCGCCTGGCCGAAGAAGAGGAGCAGCTTGCGGTAGTCGGAGCTGTAGATGTGGTCGCCGGACAGGACCAGGACGGCCTCGGGGCTCTCCTGCTGGATGGTGTAGATGTTCTGGAGGACGGCGTCGGCCGTGCCCGCGTACCAGCTGTCGCTGACCCGGCCCTGGGCCGGGAGGGACAGGATGTAGTCGCCGCTCTCGGCATGGAAGATGTTCCAGCCGTTGAAGATGTGGCGGTCGAGGGAGAGCGACTTGTACTGGGTCAGGAGGGCGATCCGCCGCAGGCCCGAGTTCAGGGCGTTGGACAGGCTGAAGTCGATGATCCGGTAGGCCCCGAGGAAGGGGACGGACGGCTTGGCCCGGTCGCGCGTCAGCGGATAGAGACGCTCGCCCTTGCCCCCGCAGAGGACCATGGTCAGGGTCTTCTTAGATAACAGTTCCATCGGGCATCACGATCTCTTTGAAGATGCGGTCGTCGGACTCGAAGGCCTCGAGGAGCGAGACCTCGGCGGGGCCGAGGGCCCGGCCGGCCTCGAGCCAGCCGAGGAGGGTCAGGGCCCTGTCGAAGTGCTCGGCGGCCCGGCTCTCGGCGTAGTCGCGGGCCGACCGGGTCGAGACGAGGAACGGCCAGTCGGAGCTCTCGAGCAGGTATTTCTCGCGGAAGAACTGGCGGAGGAGCCGCCGGTCGAGGCCGGCCAGCCGGGGCGTCAGGGCCGCCGCGGCCGCCTCGACGCGGTAGATCTTCTCCCAGATCCAGGCCGTGTCCCGGTTGAGCCAGTTCCCGTGGAAGCCGCCCTGGCCCCAGGACCCCTCGGGGAGGGCGACGGACGCGGCCGGCGGCATGGCCTCGAGCGCGGCCCCGGCGGTCGCCGGCCGGACCGGGCCCGCCTGGAGCTTCTTGACGACCCGGTAGAGCCACTCGGGCCCTTCGAACCACCAGTGGCCGAAGAGCTCGGTGTCGTAGAGGGCGGCGACCGTCCCCGCCTCCCTCGCCGCGAGCGTCGCCTCGAGGGCCGAGACGAAGTGGGCGGCGTGCTCTTCCGCCCGGGCCGCGGTCCGGTCCGGCTCGTAAGGCTCTTTGAGGCCCAGGTCGGCCTCGCCCGAGGTGACGCGCCAGTAGCGCATCCCCCCCGGGAAGCGCTTCTTGTGGAACTCCAGGTAGTCGCCGTCGCCGGGATAGCCCGTGTCCCGGCTCCAGACCTGCGCGCCGGAGACGTCGTCCCGGGCGAAGAACGGGAGTCCCGAGGGAAGGGCCGCGTAGGGGGAATAGGGGTCGCGGGACGGCGCCTCGGCCGGCCGGACGGCCTCCCGGGCCTTCTCCCAGAGGAGCCTCAAGCCGGGAAAACGGTCGAGGTAGACGCCCTCGGTCTCCCCGCCCCTGAGAAGGTGCGCGTCGACGAAGAAATAGCGGAGGCCCTCCTGGCCCAGGATCTCGTCGAGGCCGAGCCGGGGATGGGCGTCGCCGTCGCCGACCGGGCTCTTCCAGGCGTAGCCCGGCCGGTAGGCGCACTCGGGGAGCCAGAAGCCGAGGGCCTCCCGGCCGAAATATCTCTTGTACGTGTGGAGGCCCTGGCGGACCTGCTGGCGGACCGTCTCGTCCCGCGAAAGAAGGGCGAGATAGGCGTGCGTCGCCGCCGAGGTCAGGACTTCGATGTGGCCGCGGTCCTGGAGGGAGCGGAACGCGCCGAGAATGTCCCCGCCGGCGCGGCCGTGGAAGCTCGCCCGGAGCTCCCGGTACCAGCCCTCCCAGAACGCCGCGAGGTCCCGGAGGCCGCTCTCCCCCGCGCGCTCGAAGTGGGCCCGGTCGTCGGCCGCGGCGTCCTCCTTCATCCTCAGGTACGCGTCGAAGCCCCCGGCGAAGACGGGGTCCTTGAGCTGCTCCATGAGGACCGGCGTGAAGCTGACGCTCGTCCGGGCGGAGATGCCCTCGGCGGCCAGGCGCTCGAAGACGTCGAGGAGCGGCAGATAGGTCTCCGCGGCGGCCTCGTAGAGCCAGTCCATCCCGTGCGGCCAGCTGCCGTGGTCCAGGACGTACGGGATGTGGCTGTGGAGGACGAGCGAGAAATACTTACCGGGCATCACTTTCCCTGAGCGCGACCGACAAGCGTTGCGTGGTGCCGGGGGCCAGCTCCAGCGGCCAGACCGGACAGAGACAATAACCCTGGTGGATTATATCAAAACCCTCCTCGGATTGGGAGAGCGTCCGCAGGGGGAACGCCCACAGGGCCGCGGCCCCGGCCGGCTCGAAGAGGAGCGCGCCACCGTAGAGGGACACCCGGCCGTCGTCCCGGAGCTCGTACTCGTGGGGAAAGGCCAGCAGGTTCCACTCGGAGCCGAAGAGAAGGGAGAGAGGCCGGCCGGCCCCGTTCTCGATCTCGATGTCGACGCGGAGCGCCCCGCCGGCGCTGGCGATCGTCTTGCGGAGGACGATGGGCCGGCCGCCCTCCTCCCCCCGGACCGAGCCGCGCCGCTCCAGCCGGAGCGACGGGCCCGCGATGGCCGGCGTGAAAGCGCCGCCGACGAAATCGCCCAGCTCCTCGAAGGCGGCCGAGCGGAACGCCTCGGCCGTCGTGCCCGGGGCGAAGACATGGTCGATGAGCGAGAGGCGCGGATAGAGGTCGTAGCGCAGGAGCTCGGCGGTGTCCGGAGGGAGCCTCTTGGCGAGCTCGTGGATGCTCTTCCCCGTCCCGCCCTCCCCTTCCCCGTCCTTCGCGCCCTGCCGGTGGTAGGCCTCCGGCCGCCGGCCGAGGACGTCGGAGATGTTCCGCGAGGCGGGCCGGTGGTCGATCTCGACCAGGGCGCCGCCGGCGGAGGGCTTGACCATCAGGCCGAACGCGGCGTCCCGGTAGACCAGCTCCCGGAACCCGTCCCCGTCGTAGTCGAGCGTGATCCAGCCCGGCGGGTCGGGCGTCCGCTTCTCGGCCTCGAGGAGATGGTGATAGGCGGCCTCCCGGAGATGGGGCAGGTAGAGCCCCCCGAAGACGCCGTGCCAGTACGGGTCGTTGCACTGGCCCCGGTAGAGGTGCCTCAGCCCCTCTCCGGGCGCCCCGGCGGCGCGGAGGCCGTCCGAGACCATGACCATGCGCTTGTGAAGCCGGTTGGCCTCGGGATACTTGCGCAGGAAGTCCCGGAAGAACCCGCCCCGGAGGAAGCGCCGGGCCTCGGGCGGGACGCCGGCCTTGAGCCGGGCGAGCGCCTCCTGGTCCTCGGGTTCGAGGACCCACTCCGTCATCTCCTCGTACGACGCCGGGGGCAGGTAGATCCGCGCGGCCGGGGGGTTCGTGTCCAGGAACTCGGAGAAGGAGACCGTCCGGATGCCCCGGTCTTCGACATGGGCCAAGAAGGACCGCAGCCAGCCGCCGTCGTAGACCCGGGCGCGGGTGCCGGGCCAGAGCCCGAACTTCTCCCCGTCGTCGCCGAGGATGGCCGTCCCCCCGGCGTCGTGGATGGCCCGCAGCCGGGCGTCGACGTCGCCGAGGGGATGGAACGGGACGAGGTAGCGGAGCGCCTTGTCGACCGGGAAGACCCGGAGCGTCCGGCCCTCCTCCTCGGTGATGTAGCTCGCGCCGAGGTCGCGGACGCCGGCGCAGCGGAAGTGCTCCTCGTCGAGGAGCGTGTATTCGAGGCCGGCCTCGGCCAGGACCTTGGGGAGATGGGGCTCCCAGACGCGCTCCGTGAGCCAGAGGCCGCGCGGCCGCTGGCCGAAGCTCTCGCGGATGAAGTCGTTCATCATCCTCAGCTGGCCGGCCCGGTCGGCCTCGGGGATGAGGGACAGGACCGGCTCGTAGAAGCCGCCGCCGAGGAGCTCGACCTGGCCGCGGCCGGCGAGCTCCCGCACGAGGTCCCAGCAGCCCCTCTCGTTCTTCTCCATGTGCTCCCAGAGCGGTCCGGAGAAGTGGAGGGCGAAGCGGAACCCGGGATGGCCGGCCAGGACCTCGAGGAACGGCCGGTAGCAGGCGTCGAAGGCCGCCTTGACGACGTGATCGAAGTTGCCGACGGGCTGGTGGTTGTGGACCGCGAACAGGAAGAGGCGGCGGCTCATCCCGGCTCCTCGGGGCCCTCAGCGGTGCAGGAAGCAGCGTTCCGAATCGACCTCGCCCGGCTTGCGGGTGGCGATCATGGCCAGGCCGAGCTCGTCGGCCTTGTCTATGACCTCCCGGTCCCTGACCGATCCCAGCGGGTAGATGATGGCGCTGATGCCGTTCCTTCCGGCCAGCTCGACGACGTCGGGGAAAGGCATGAACGCGTCGGAGGCGAGGACGCATCCCTCCGGCCCGTAGCCGCGCCGGGAGAGCCGGATCGCGTCCTCGGCCGAGTCGACGCGGCTCCGCTGCCCGGAGCCGATGCCGTGGGTCTTGTCCCCCGTGCCGATGACGACCGCGTTGGACCGGGTGAAGCAGGCCACCGTCCAGTTGAAGAGGGCCGCCCGCACCTCCTCGGGGCCGGGCCGCCTCTTGGAGACGACGTCCACGGACTCGGCCGAGACGATTTTCGAGTCGAAGCGCTTCTGGACGAGCAGCCCCCCGGCCACGCGCTTGAGCTCGAGGCCGCTGTCGACCGACGGCGCGTCGAGGGCGGCGCCCATCTTGACGACGCGCAGGACCTTGCGGGCGGCCAGGGCCTCCAGGGCATCGGCGGCGAAGTCGGGCGCGTAGACGACCTCGACGTTGCGCGGGCTCTCGGCGAGGAGCCGGGCCAGCGCCGCGGTGACCCGGTAGCCGACGACGACGACGCCGCCGAAGTTCGACAGCGGGTCGCACCCCCAGGCCTTCTCGAAGGTGGCCACGGCCTCGTCGCCCAGGGCGACCCCGCTCGGCATCTCGTGCTTGATGATGACGCAGGCCTGGCGTCCCGGGAAGACCTGGACGAGCTTGCGGGCCAGCCGCTGGCCCAGGTCCATGTCCCCGACGTTGATGTAGCTCAGGCCCTTGGTGCCCTCCTGGAGGACCTCGATCCGGCCCATGTTGGGCCCTTCGGCCCCGACCTCCTGGTAGAAGGCGGCCGGAGTGCCGGGATTCTCGCCGTAGCGCATCGGGAACTTCTTGACGAACGCGCTCTCGCCGACGCGCAGGGTCTCCGGGAAGTCCTCCCGCACCTTGGCTTGGTACTGGCTCCGGGCCGTCCGTTCGGGCTCGCTCATGGGGTCATGTCCTTTCGTGCCGGTTGATGACGCGGACCTCGGACCTGTCCGGCGCGGCCGGATCGAGGAAGACGACGGCGACGGCGACGCGGAAGTCCCTGCCCTCGGCGGCCGGCCCGAGGGCGCCGTAGCACGCCGCCGCCGTCTCCGCGGCGGTCGAGCCGACGAGGTCGACGAAGCGCGGCTCGCCCCGGAAGACCGGCAGCGGGTCGGCGTTCGGGCCTTCGTAGGTCGAGACGAGGCGCCCCTCCCCCGCCCGGAGGCGGACCTCGAAGAAGCTCCGCAGCGTCTCCCCCGACGGCCCGCGGCGGACGACGCCCAGGGCCGCGCCCGAGGCCGCCAGACAGCCGCTGATCCGCGGCGTGAAGATGGGCGCGTCCGGCTCGAAGTCCCAGCCGGCGAGGGCGGCCGAGAGGATGGGGACCGGGCCGAGCCCGGGCCGGAGCCAGTCGCGGACGTCGGCCGTCTGCTTGCCGTTCGAGACGGCGACGCCGCCCGGCGAGAACAAGAGGGCGGGATAGACGAGCAGGTCGACGTTCCCCGTCTTGAGCGCGGCCTCGTCGGTCGGCTCGACCCACACGCCGCCGTCCCGATGGACGAGCTTCCGGGCCTGGCTCGACGGCGAGCGCCCGGTGATGGCGTAGACGACCGCGGCCCGCCCGGAGGGGGCGGCGCCGATGACGATCACCCGGCCGGGATACTCGAGCGCCGCCATGTCGATGCGTTGAGGGTCCATCGGAACGTCCTTTCCCGCCTCACTTTAACAGAGCCCCCGCGCGAAGTCAAAGAGGGCCGGCGGCCGCTTCCGCCCTTGAGCGCCCGGGAGAGATTCTGGTAGAATGGGCCGGAAAGGCGGTCCCGATGCCCGAAGAATCCTTCCGCGACCCTCATTTCATCGAATCCCTGGAAGGCCGGACGCTCCGGATCCTGAGCGAGTACCTCGGCCCCATGGCGCGCCTCGACAAGGCCAAGGTCAACAGCACCATCCTCTTCCTGGGCTCGGCCAAGGCCAACCCGGCCGACGCCGCCTCCGCCTTCCACCGTTATTATTGGGAGGCCGAGGAGCTGGCCTACCTCCTGGCCAGGTGGGCCATCTCGGTCAAGGCGCCGAAGGGCAAGGACTTCGTCGTCTGCACGGGCGCCGGGCCGGGGATCATGGAGGCGGCCAACCGGGGCGCGGCCCGGGCCGGCGGCAAGACGATCGGCATGAACATCTCCCTCCCCCAGCCCCAGCCGTCCAACCCCTACATCACCCCGGAGCTGTCCTTCTCCTTCCATTACTTCTTCATGCGCAAGTTCTGGCTGACCTACAAGGCCAAGGCGATCATCGCCTTCCCCGGCGGCTTCGGCACGCTCGACGAGTTCTTCGAGATCGCGACGCTCCTCCAGACGAGCAAGATCTCGAAGCGGGAGATGGCCCTCGTCCTCTACGGCGGCGACTACTGGCGGGACCTGATCGATTTCGACTCGATGGCCGCCAAGGGCGCCATCTGCGCCGACGACCTCAAGCTCTTCCGCGTCTGCTCGACGCCGCGCCAGGCATTCGCCTATCTCAAGAAGCGCCTGTCGGAGACCCTTGCCTGACGGGGCCGCCCGCGCCCCGGCCGTCGCGGCCGTCCTCGCCGCGCTCCTCTCCGTCGCCTGCGCCCGTCTGCCCATGGGCCCGCGGGGCGGCGTCCAGACCGGCGTCGCTTCCTGGTACGGCCAGGACTATCACGGCCGGCCGACGGCCAGCCGCGAGGTCTTCGACATGAACGACATGACCGCGGCCCACCGGACCCTGCCGTTCGGCACGAACGTCATGGTGACGAACCTGGCCAACGACCGCTCGGTCGTCGTCCGCATCAACGACCGCGGCCCCTTCGTCCCGGGCCGCGTCATCGACCTGTCCTACGCAGCGGCCCGGGTCCTGGGCCTCGTCGGCCCGGGCACGGCCCGCGTCCGCCTGGAGACTCTGGGCGCCGCCGCGCCGCCGCGTCCGGAGCGGGAGGCCGAGGTCTGGATCCAGGTCGGCGCCTACTCGGTCCAGGAAAACGCCTACGCGGTCAAGCGGCGCCTCGAGCGGACCTGCCCCGGGGTCGCCGTCGTTCGCCTCGATACGGGAAGCGGCGCCTTCTACCGGGTCCGGGTGAAGACGACCGAGGCCGAGGCTCAGGCCTTGGCCCGGCGCCTGGCGGACGAGGGCTATCCGGTCATCATCATCCGGGACGGGGCTCCCCGCCGGCCCGGCGACGGCCGGGCCGCCGTTTGAACAGGTAGGCCGCGTCCCGGTGCCTGTTCTCGACCCCGTCGTGGACGGCGTAGCGGCCGCCCTCGAAGAAGCCGGCCGCGCCGAACTCCCCTTTCTTGCTGAGGGCGTAGAACTCGAGGCCGAAGTTCGGCCGGCCGTCGGCGTCGCGCAGCCGGGGGATGAGCCGGACCTTGGCCGCGACCGCCTCGAGGGCCTCGAGGCAGGCCTGCTCGGGGCCGGCGCCCCGGCCCATGGCCTCGACGATGCGGAAGCTGGCGCAGGTCAGGAGATTGGCCTCGCCCAGCCCGGTCGATCCGGCCGCGCCGATGTCGTTGTCGACATAGAGCCCGGCCCCGATGACGGGCGAGTCCCCGACCCGGCCGGCCAGCTTCCAGCTGAGGCCGCTCGTCGTCGTCACCCCGGCCAGCCGGCCGGCGGCGTCGACGGCGATGCAGTTGATGGTGCCGTGCGTCGTCGGGACCTCGCGGCCCTCCGCCTCGGGCGCGCCGGACTTCTTCTCTTTCCAGAGCATCCAGGCCTCCCGGGACTTCTCGGTGAGCAGGTCCTCCTCCTCGAAGCCCTGGGCCTTGGCGAATTTCAAGGCCCCCTCGCCGACGAGCAGGACATGGGGAGTCCTCTCCATGACCAAGCGGGCCACCTTGGACGGGTTCCGGATGTTCCGCAGCGCGGCCACGGCCCCGGCCGAATGGGTCGGGCCGTCCATGACCGAGGCGTCGAGCTCGACGACGCCGTCCTCGTTCGGGAGCCCGCCGTAGCCGACGGACATGTCGTCCGGGTCGTCTTCGACGATGTTCACCCCGGCGATCACGGCGTCGAGGGGCGCGCCTCCCGCCCGGAGGACATCCATGGCCTTGGCCGTGGCCTTGAGGCCGTTGCCGCTGGCCACGACCCGGGGGCCGGGGGGGGAGCCGGGCGCCGTCGCGGCCCGGAGCTTCAGGCCGCTTCCGGCGGCGAGCGCGGCCGCGCCCGCCCCGGTCCGGAGGAAGTCCCGTCTCGACAAAGCCGTCATGTCATCTCCCCCTTTCTTCTTCCCCGGGCCGGGAGCCCGCCGGCCCGGGGGCCTTCTCCAGGTCCTCGAGGAGCTGGACGAGCACGACGTGCTCGCCCCCGGGCACGCCGAACTTGCGGGCCCGGCCGTGAAAGACGTCCGCGACCCGGCCGTCGACGAGGAGCTGGTACTTGCCCCGCTTGAGGAGCGTCAGCGACACCTTGACGTCCTTGAGGGCGTTGATCTCGAACGACACCTCCGCCTCGCTGTAGAGGAACTTCCGGACGACCGCGCCGCCGCCGACGGAGACGACCGTCACGCCTTCCTCCCTCAGCACGGTCGCCCCGCCCGAGGCCTCGACCTCGTAGTGGCGGCCCTGGATGAGGACGCGGGAGAGCCGGGCCCTCTTCTCCGGTTTGAGGATGCCGAAGCGGAAGCCCTCGTGGGGCGTGAAGTCGAGGCACTCCTCGACCGCGATCAGGGCGGCCAGGGGGCCGCCGCTCGCGAACCTCTGGCCGGCGGCCGCGCCGGTCAGGGAATCGAAGGCCTCGGGCGAGAGCCCGAAGCTCTTGAAGCTCCGCATGAACATCTCGGCGCTCTTCCGGGCGAACTCCGAAGCGACGACGTCCTGGCGGCAGGCCTTGAGGCCCTGATAGACGAGGTAGTTCGCCCACGGGCGGACGGCGCCGCGCCAGGCCTCCTGGCTTTCCGGCCGGAAGGCCGGGTCGTCGCGGGAGACCGACGGGATGACGTAGTCCCCCCAGAACTGGCGGGGGTCGAGCAGCCGCTTGAGCATGCGCTGGACCCGGGCCTCGTCGGGGATGCCGGCGAGAAGGGTGAAGAAGGCCGAGGCGGCCTTGTGGACGGAGAACCGTCCGTCCCAGTGACGGTCGAAATAGAAGCCTTCCCGCTCGTTCCACAGCTGGCTGTTGACGAGGCCCTTCACCCTCCTGTACTGGTCCCGGTAGCGCTCGGCGTCGGCCGCCCGGCCCAGGACGGCGGCCATCTCGGCGAGCGACCAGGCGTCCAGGGCGTAAAGGGCGTTGAGGTCGAGGCAGTTCATGGCCAGCGTGCCGGTCTCCTCGTTGAATGGGGCGTCGTCCCAGTTGGGCAGATCGTCCTGGCCGGATTCCCAACCGGCCCGGATGCGCCCCGGCGCGTTCTTCTCCCAGGACGGGGCGTCCTTGGCGATGAGGGCCTTGTCGGACCCCCATTCGAGGAGCCCGTCGCCGTTGCCGTCCCGGCGGGCCGCGCCGCCGGGCTGGGGCGCCGTCCAGAACTCGTGCCAGCGCTGGAGATAGGGATAGGCGCGCCGGAGGAGGTCCAGGTCCCCCAGCCGTTCGAAGAGCTTCAGGGTGACGTAAGCGCCGACCGGCGGCTGGGACCGGTCGGCGCTCCCTCCCGTCCGGCCGCGCCAGCCCGGCAGGCGGCCGTCCGGGTACTGGGTCTCGAGGACGGCCGTCAGGGCGTCGACGGCCAGCTTCTGGCTCTCGAGCGAGACGGCCAGGACGTCGAGGAAGGCGTCGGTCCCCTGGATCGTCCAGTCGTCCGGCCGCCCGTCGGGCCGCGGCATGAGGGCGGCCCGGCCGTCCGGCAGGTAGAGGCGGTGGCGGCCGGGCTGGTAAAGGACGTTCCAGTGGAGGCAGTTCGTCACGGCCTCGGCGACGCCGGCGTAGAGGCCGAGGAGCTTGACCCTTTTTTGCTCGTAGATGCGGGCTTCCTCGTCGAGAAGGGCGCCGATGTTCGCCGCGTTCCGGTAGCGGGCCAGGCGGTCGGTGAGCTCGCGGGGCGTCCCCCCGACACAGGCCGCGAAGGCGATGACCCGGTCTCCGTCGGGGAGGTAGGTCCGGGCGGCGCCGCCGGGGGGAGCGGCGGCCGGCTCGCCGGGGCGGCTCGCCCAGATGAGGTAGAGGGGCCCCCCGGCCGGCCCGACCCGGCCGCTGACTTCGCCGTCGGGAAGGACGGCGTATTCGCCCTTGAGGCCCCAGGGCACGTAGTGGACGATCGAGACCTTGACGTCGGCCGGGGCGGTGAAGCGGCCGATGACGACCCGCTCGTCCCGACGGGACCATTCGAAGGTCAGGGCGTCCCGCCGCGGCGCCGGCTTCATCAGGACGGGCGTCGCCGCGCCGAGCTTGAAGGGCAGCCCGAGGTCGAAACGGGCGCGGGCGAACAGCCCGTCGGGCGACTGGGGGCCGAGCTCGGACGCGAGGTAGTAGAGATCGGCGCCTTCGGCCGTCTCCTCGCCCCGTTCGACCCGGACGAGGAAGGCGTAGGCGCAGTCCGCCGACGGCGCGAGGACCAGGCCGGGCCAGCCGGCCGCGTCGAGCGAGCCGATGCAGGTCGCCTTCCAGGGATAGAAGATCTCGGGCGAGAGGACGAGGGCGGCGGCGGCCAGGAGCGCGGCGGCGAGCGCAGTCCTCTTCAGCATCGCGCGTCCGGGCCGTCGGCCTCCTCGCTGACTACTTTAAGGGAAACAGGCGGTCAAATCAAGGCGAAGGAGGTGCTTTTTCCCGGCGATTGTGCTAAATTATCCGTCCCTATTTCATCCGGAGGGACCGATGGATTTCCGGCTCTACTTCCGCTCCCGCCAAGGCGAGATGGTCCACCTTCTGAAGCAGCTCGTCGCGCTCGAATCCCCGAGCGGCGACAAGAAGGCCGTCGACGCGTGCGCCGCGTTCGTCGTCAGGGAGCTGAAGCGGGTCGGATGCCGGACGGCGCTCCACCCGCAGAAGGACATCGGCGACCTCGTCGTGGCCGAATTCGCCCCCGGCAAGCTCAAGGACGCCGACGACGAGATCCTCGTCCTCAGCCACGTCGACACGGTCTGGCCGGTCGGCAAGCTGGCCACGATGCCCTTCTTCGTCCAGGGCCACAGGCTCCACGGCCCCGGCGTCCTGGACATGAAGGCCGGCCTGGTCATGCTCGTCCACGCCCTGCGGAGCCTCCACAGCCTCAACCTCAAGCCCCGGAAGAGGATCACGGTCGTCCTCAACACCGCCGAGGAGACGGGGCACCCGGCGGCGACGGAGCTCATCCGCAAGCAGGCCCGCCGGGCCTCCCTCGTCCTCTGCCTCGAGCCCGCCCTGCCCGGCGGCGCCCTCAAGCTCGAACGGAAGGGCCGCCTGGTCGCGCGCCTGGACGTCCGCGGCCGCGCGGCCCACGCCGGCACGCCCGAGAAGGGCGTCAACGCCGCCGAGGAGCTGGCCGCCCAGATCGCCCGGCTCAAACGGCTGCGGACGCGCGAGACGACGGTCAATGTCGGCCGGATCGGTGGCGGCGAGGCGCCCAACATCGTCGCCGAGAGCGCCTGGGCCTTGCTCGACGTCCGTTTTTGGAAGGCCGCCGACCGGGACCGGGCCCTGAAGCTCCTCCGCGACTCCGCTCCGGCGCTGCGCGGGGCCCGGCTCAAGGTGACCGTCGAGAGCGCGACCCCGCCGCTCGAGAAGACGAAAGCCTCCGAACGGCTCTTCGCCCAGGCCCAGGAGATCGCGGCCGGCCTGGGGCTCGCGCTAAAGGCCGGCAAGGCGGGCGGCGGGTCCGACGCTTCGATCGCCGCCGGCGTGGGCATCCCCGCCCTCGACGGGCTCGGGCCCGACGGCGACGGCCTCCACGCCGAGAACGAGCACCTGCTCCTGCCGTCGTTCGTGGAGCGGACGGCCCTGCTGACCGAGCTTCTGAGGTCTCTCTAGGAACCGATCGCATCGGCGAGAAAACACCATATTAAGGAGTGCGGCATGATCAAAAAGTATTATCTCCTCTCCCCCGGCCCCACCCCGGTCCCCGAGCGGGCCCTGTCGGCGGCGGCCGAACCCATCTTCCACCACCGGACCCCCGAGTTCTCGGCCCTGTTCATGGAGGTCACGGAAGGCCTCAAGGAGGTCTTCGGGACCAAGGAGGACGTCTACATCCTGACCTCCTCGGGCACGGGCGCCATGGAGACCGCCGTGGTCAACCTGCTCAGCCCCGGCGACAAGGTCCTGACCATCAGCGGCGGCAAGTTCGGCGAGCGCTGGGGCAACATCTGCAAGGCCTACGGCGTCGCCTACAAAGAGATCGCCCTCGACCCGTGGGGCAAGGACTTCAGCAAAGAGGAGCTCGAGGCCGAGCTCAAGGCCATGCCCGACTGCAAGGCCGTCTTCGCCACGCTGTCCGAGACCTCCTCCGGGGCCATGTTCGACATCCGGGGCTTCGGCGAGGCCGTGGCCAAGACGCCGGCCGTGCTCGTCGTCGACGGCATTTCCGGCGCCGGCGTCACCCCCTGCCCTATGGACGACTGGAAGGTCGACGTCTTCCTGTCGGGCTCCCAGAAGTCGTTCATGATCCCGCCCGGCTTGGCCTACATCGCCCTGAGCCAGAAGGCCTGGGCCCTGGCGGCCAACTCCAAGCTGCCCAAGTTCTACTTCGACCTCAAGAAGGCCAAGAAGAACCTGGCCGACAAGACGACCCCCTGGACGCCGGGCATCTCCCTCATCGTTCAGCAGAAGCACGCCCTGGACATGATCAAGAAGCTGGGGCTCGAAGGCCTCTTCGCCCACCATCGCGTCCTCGCCGACGCCACCCGGGCCGGCGTCAAGGCCCTCGGCCTCGAGCTGCTGGCCCAGCGTCCGGGCAACGTCCTGACCTGCTGCAAGGTGCCGGCCGGGATCGAGGGCGGCAAGCTGGTCAAGACCATGCAGGGCAAGTACATGGCCTACATCGCCGGCGGGCAGGAGCCCTACAAGGGCAAGATCTTCCGCATCGCCCACCTCGGCTACATGGGCGGCTTCGACATCATCACGGCCCTGTCGGCCCTGGAGATGACCCTCATGGACCTCGGCCACAAGTTCGAGGCCGGGGCGGGCATCAAGGCGGCCCAGGCCGTCCTCAAGGAGAACTGGCAATGATCAAGATCCTCAT
Source organism: Acidobacteriota bacterium (assembly GCA_029569255.1). GTDB lineage: Bacteria > Acidobacteriota > Aminicenantia > Aminicenantales > Saccharicenantaceae > RBG-16-66-30. The sequence goes on from JAKQUO010000028.1 coordinate 34,386, forward strand.
CGCCGACGGCATGGACAAGGCGGCCCTGGACCAGCTCAAGGCCGTTCCGGGTTTCGAGGTCACCGTCAACAAGGGCATGAGCGAGGCCGACCTCGTCGCCGCGGCGCCGGGCCTGAGCGCCATCGTCGTCCGCAGCGCCTCCAAGATCACCCGCCCGGTCCTCGAGGCCGGGAAGGACCTCAAGGTTCTGGTCCGGGCCGGCATCGGCCTCGACAACATCGACCGGGCCGCGGCCAAGGAGAAAGGCGTCTTCGTGGCCAACACCCCGGCCGCGACCTCCATCACCGTGGCCGAGCACACCTTCGGGCTCATGCTGGGCGCGGTCCGCAACCACTGGAAGGCCATCCTGACGATGAAGGCCCACAAGTGGGAGAAGAAGGCCCTCGAGGGGACGGAGCTCTACGGCAAGACCCTCGGCATCATCGGCTTCGGCCGGATCGGCCAGGAGGTCGCCAAGAGGGCCCTGGCCTTCGGCATGACCGTCGTCGCCTTCGACATCGTGCCCATCAAGACGGACCTCCCCGTGAGGCAGGTCCCGCTCGACGAGCTCCTGCCGGCCGCGGACCTCATCACCCTGCACGTCCCCAAGCAGGCCAAGCCGGTCCTGGGCGAGGCGGAGTTCGGCAAGATGAAGAACGGGGTCATCGTCGTCAACGTGGCCCGAGGCGGCGTCGTCGACGAGAAGGCCCTGCTCGCGGCCCTGAACTCCGGCCGGGTCCGGGCGGCGGCGCTCGACGTCTTCGACAAAGAGCCGCCCGAGGACTTCTCCCTGGTCGACCACCCCAACGTCATCCCCATCCCCCACCTGGGGGCGGCGGCGGCGGAGGGGCAGCAACGGGCCGGCCTCGAGGTCGTCCGCATCCTGAAGGAGAAGCTGGCCTAACCTGGATTATTCGCGGATCGGGACGGCCCTCGGATGCGAGGCCCGAGGGGTGAAGCTGTCCTCTTCGGCACTGCGAACCCCCGGGAACGAAGCGGATGGGGGCCGGATCGGTTCGCCCGGAGGGTGAAAACGCCCGACGGGGGGCCGGGCATGTCCGGCCGCCGGGGGGCGCGAGCGCCTGCCTATGTCTATTTGGCCCGTTCTGCTAAAATAGCCCCCATGATCTACCTCGATCACAACGCCACCACGCCCGTCGACCCGGCCGTGGCCGAGAAGATGGCCTGGTTCCTGCGCGAGCATTTCGGCAACCCGTCTTCCCTGTACCCCATCGGACGCCGGGTCAAGGAGCTCATGACCGAGGCCCGCGAGCGGGTGGCCGCGGCGCTCGGCGCCGAAAGGGGCGAGGTCTTCTTCACCGGCTCGGGCACGGAGTCCGACAACTTCGCCGTCTTCGGCGCGCTCGAGGCCTTCCCCGGCAAGACCGAGCTCGTCACGTCGTCGATCGAGCACCCGGCCGTGATCGAGGCGGCCAAGGCCGTGGAGGCCCGCGGCGGCCGGGTCACCTACCTGCCCGTCGACGCCTTCGGGACGGTCTCCCTGGACGCCCTCCGCTCGGCCCTGACCCCGAAGACCGCGCTCGTCTCGATCATGCACGCCAACAACGAGATCGGCACGATCCAGCCGGTCGCCGACATCGTCCGCATCGCCCGCGAGAGGGGCATCCCCGTCCACACGGACGCGGTCCAGAGCTTCGGCAAGATCGACGTCGACGTCCGCAGGCTCGGCGTCGATTACCTGACCGTTTCCGCCCACAAGGTCTACGGGCCCAAGGGCGTCGGCGCCCTCTATGTCCGGCGCGGCGCCTCCATCCGCCCCTTCCTCCGGGGCGGCCGCCAGGAACGGGGCCTGCGGGCCGGGACCGAGAACACGGCCGGCATCGTCGGGTTCGGCGAGGCCGTGCGGGTCATGGAGGAGAAGGGCGGGAAGGAGCGGGCCCGGATCGAGCGGCTGGCCGAGCGCCTCAAGAAAGGCATCGAAGAGAGGGTCCCGGGCGTCAGGTTCAACGGGCACCCCGAGAACAGGGTCAAGAGCACGCTCAACTTCGCCTTTCCCGGGCTGGAGGCCGAGGCCATCCTCCTGGCCCTGGCGACCAAGGAGATCTACGTCTCGACCGGGTCGGCCTGCAGCGAGGAATCCGAGGAGGTCTCGCACGTCCTTCAGGCGGTCGGCCTCCCCCCGGAGATCGCCCGGTCCTGCATCCGGATGTCCCTGGGCCGCGCCAACAGCGAGCCGGACATCGATGTCGTGCTGAAGCAGCTGCCGGAGATCGTGGCCAAGCTCCGCTCGATCTCCGCCTTCCATCCGGCCTGAAGGATCGGGTCGGCGAGAGACGCGGAGCCGCATCCCCGCGAGACGTCCGCAGGGGCCTCCCGGCCCCTCTCCTTTCGTCCCCGAAGGTTCGCGGATCGCCCGGGCCCGAGGGCCGGGGCTGTCTAGGCCGGGCGTTCCCGCAGCTGTCGCAGGTAGATCTCCCTGACCTCGCGGAAATAGGCCTGGGGAGGCTCGCGCCGGAGGTCGGGATAGGTCCAGTCGAGCGTCCGGACGCCCGTCCGGGTGAAGAGGCACTCCAGGTGGGCGTAGATGCCCCGCGCGAGCGGGATCCGGTGGGCGAAGTCCTTGGCCGTGGCCATGACGACGGCCGAGGCGGTCAGGTAGCCGGGATCGATGTTCACCGGCCGCCCGGTGACCCCGCGCCCCTGCCGGACCATGGCCTCGAGCTCGATCGCCCAGAGCTTCGCCGCCGGAAGCGACTCCGGCGGGACGAGCGTCTCGAAGCTGAGGAAGCGCCGCAGGAGGTCCCCGCCCATCTCGTCCTCGTAGTAGCCGGTGAGGTCGAAAGGAAAGGCCGGGCTCTCCGAGTCGGCCCTCCCCCACTCCGCCTCGAGACGGGCCTTGACCTCTTCGTAGAGCGGGCTTTCCCTGTAGATGACGCCGCAGATCAGCTTGACCGGCGCGAACTCCCTCGGCTGGGCCATCTCTAGAGCGGAGTATACACCATCCTCGGATATCTCGCCATTCTTGGGATCGGCCGCCGAGCGACGCGATGGGGAGGGCCATCGAGCCCGGCTTGGACAATGTCAGCCGGGGCGCGCGGCGGATGAGGGCGGGATGATCCGCCGAAGCGCCTGGCGGCCGATTGCACGGCGGCGTGATTTTCCTTATAATGAGCGCATTGTGAAATGGGTCTACGTCGAGGACATCGCGGCCTCCGACGGCCGGGAGGTCGAGGTCCGCGGCTGGGTCTACAACAAGCGCTCCTCGGGCAAGGTCCGCTTCCTCCTCGTCCGCGACGGCACGGGCCTCATCCAGGCCACGGCCTTCAGCGCCGACAAGGACGCGCCGCTCTTCCGGACCTTCGACAGACTGACCCAGGAGTCCTCGGTCGTCGTCCGCGGCAAGGTCCGGGCCGACAAGCGGGCCCCGGGAGGCTACGAACTGGAGATGGCCGAGCTCGAGGTCGTCCAGGTCGCCGACGAATACCCGATCACCCCCAAGGAGCACAGCACGCCTTTCCTCATGGAGCACCGCCACCTCTGGCTCCGCTCCTCGAAGCAGCACGCCGTCCTCCGCGTCCGGGCCGAGATCGTCAAGGCCATCCGCGACTTCTTCGATGGCCGCGGCTTCCGGCTGATGGACACGCCGATCCTGACGCCGAGCGCCTGCGAGGGAACAACGACCCTCTTCGAAACCGAGTATTTCGACCAGAAGGCCTACCTCAGCCAGAGCGGCCAGCTCTACAACGAGGCCACGGCCATGGCCTTCGGCAAGGTCTACTGCTTCGGCCCGACCTTCCGGGCCGAGAAGTCGAAGACCCGCCGCCACCTCATCGAGTTCTGGATGGTCGAGCCCGAGGTCGCCTTCGCCACGCTCGAGGACACGATCGGCCTCGGCGAGGACCTCATCCTGTCCATCATGGAACGGGTCCTCGCGAAGCGCCGGGCCGAGCTCGAGACCCTCGAGCGCGACCCGAAGCCGCTCGAAGCGCTGCGAAAGCCCTTCCCCCGCCTGACCTACACCGAGGCCGTTCCGATCCTGCGCGGGAAGGGCTCGACGATCGAGTGGGGCGGCGACTTCGGGGCGCCCGAGGAGACGATCCTCTCCGATCTCTACGCCCAGCCCGTCTGCGTCACCCACTTCCCCGCGGCCATCAAGGCCTTCTACATGCAGCCGGCCCCGGAGAACCCGGACGTCGTCCTGGGCGTCGACGTCCTGGCCTCCGAGGGCTACGGCGAGGTCATCGGCGGCGGCCAGCGCATCCACGACCTGGCCCTCCTCGAGAGGCGCCTCGAGGAGCACGAGCTGCCGCGCGAGGCCTACGAGTGGTACCTCGACCTGCGCAGGTACGGCAGCGTTCCGCACTCCGGCTTCGGCATGGGCGTCGAGCGCATGGTTTCCTGGGTCTGCGGCATCAGGCACATCCGCGAGACCATCCCCTTCCCCCGCCTCCTCTACAGGATCTATCCTTGACCCGGCCGATGCGCGGCGCCCCGGGCGGCCGGCGCGCCGGAACGATCGCCCTCATCAGTCTCGGCTGCGCCAAGAACCTGGTCGACAGCGAGGTCATGCTCGGCGCGCTCAAGCGGGCCGGCCACGCTGTCGGCGCCCGGGCCGAGGACGCCGACGTCGTCATCGTCAACACCTGCGGCTTCATCAAGCCGGCCCGCGAGGAGTCCGAACGGGCGCTCCGGAAAGCCCTCGGCCTCAAGCGCCGCGATCCCCGCAAAACCGTCGTCGCGGCCGGCTGCTACGTCGAGCGGGACCGGCCCCGCCTGGAGCGGGCTTTCCCCGGGGTCGACGCCTGGACCGGGGTCCGCGACTTCGACCGGATCGCGGAGATCGCGGCCGGTCGGAAGGTCCGGCCCGGCCGGCGGACGTTCCTTTGCTCGGACGCGTCCCCCCGCGTGGTCACGACCCCCGGGACCTGGGCCTACGTCAAGGTCTCCGAGGGCTGTTCCCGCCGCTGCGCCTTCTGCGCCATCCCGCTCATCAAGGGGCCCTACGTCTCCCGCTCCGCGGCCTCGGTCGTCCGCGAAGCCCGGGCGCTCGCGGCCCTCGGGGTCCGGGAGGTCGTTCTCGTCTCCCACGACACGACCCGCTTCGGCCGCGACCGGGGCCGCCGCGGCGGACTGGCCCGCCTCCTCGAACGCCTCGCCGAGGTCGACGGGCTGGCCTGGGTCCGCTTCCTCTACGGCTATCCCGAGGAGATCGACGACGCGCTTCTCGACGCGATGGCCGGGCCCAAGATCTGCCGCTACCTCGACGTCCCCTTCCAGCATGCCGACGCCGGACTCGTCAAAGCCATGCGGCGCGGGACGGACGGCGTCAAGGCCCTGAGGCTCATCGACCGGGTCCGGGACAAGCTCCCGGACGTCGCCCTCCGGACCTCGCTCATCGTCGGCTTCCCCGGCGAAGGGCGGCGGGAGTTCGCGGCCCTGCGGCGCTTCGTCGAGGCGGCCCGCTTCGACCATCTCGGCGTCTTCGCCTACTCGCCCGAAGCCGGGACCCCGGCCGTCCGCCTGCGCGAGACGGTGAGCGAGGCCGAGAAGGAGGCGCGGCGGCGCGAGATCATGGAGCTCCAGGCAGGGCTCTCGCGCCGGGCCAACGCCCGGCGGATCGGCCGGACGATCGACGTCCTGGTCGAGGGCCCGGACCCGGAGAAGCCCGGCCTCTGGACCGGGCGGGGCCGCTTCCAGGCCCCCGAGGCGGACGGGACCGTCCGCTTCGGGCTTCCTTCCGGGATGACCGAGCCGCCCGCGGCCATCGTCCCGGTCCTCATCGCTTCGGCCGGCGATCACGATCTCGAGGGGAGACTGGCCGGATGAAGGCCTTGTCGCGGGCGTTCGCCACGTTCTTCGGCCTGGGCCGCGTTCCCCTCGCCCCCGGCACCGCCGCCAGCGCCGTCGCCGCCGTGGCCTACAAGCTCTTCCTTCACGGCCTGGCCCGGCCGTTCTACGCTCTCCTTGTCGTCGCCCTGTTCCTGCTCGGGGCCGCGGCCGCGAAGGCCGCCGCCGCGGAGTTCGGGCATCCCGACCCGGGCCGGGTCGTCGTCGACGAGGTCTGCGGCCAGCTCGTCGCCTCGGCCTTTCTCCCGGGGACCTGGGCCGCCGCAGGGGTCTCCTTCGCCCTCTTCCGCTTTTTTGATATCATCAAGCCCTGGCCGATCCGGAAGCTGGAGAAGCTCCCCGGCGGCTGGGGGATCATGGCCGACGACATCGCCGCGGGCCTGGCCGCCGCGGCGGTCGCCCGAGTGGCCCTTGCGGGGCTCTTCCGATGAAGACCGAGATCATCGCCGTAGGCACGGAGCTCCTGACCCCCGATTTCCAGGACACAAACTCCCTCTTCCTGACCGCGGGACTGAACGCGGCCGGGATCGAGGTCGCCTTCAAGTCCGTCGTCGGCGACGACTCGCGGGACTTGGCCTGCGCCCTGCGGACGGCCATTGGCCGGGCCGACCTCATCCTCTGCATGGGCGGGCTCGGCCCGACCGAGGACGACCGGACCCGCGAGACCCTGGCCCGGGTCCTGGGAAAGAAGCTCTTGTTCCGCAAGGAGATCGCGGCCCGCATCCGCGAGAGGTTCCGCCGCCGGGGCCTCCGGGCGCCCGCGGCGAACCTCAAGCAGAGCTACGTCATCGACGGGGCCGAAACGCTCGACAATCCCAACGGGACGGCTCCGGGGCTGTGGCTGGCCGCGGGCCGCCGCCGAATCGCCCTGCTGCCCGGTCCGCCCCGGGAGATCCGGCCGATGTTCGAAAGCCATGTTCTGCCGCGCCTTGAGAGGCGGGGCGGCGCGACCGTCCTCCGGCGCGTCATCCGGCTGACCGGACTCGGCGAGTCGGCCATGGAGATGAAGCTCAAGCCCGTCTACGCGATCGTCCCGCCGGGAGTCGGGGTGACGACGCTGGCCTCGCCCGGCGACCTGTCGATCCGCTTGACGGCCCCCGTCAAGGGGCCGGTCGAGGCCGCCGAGGCCCGCCTCGACCGGATCGTCCGGGCCATCGACCGCGCCCTCGGGCCCTACATCTATTCCCGCGACGGTTCCAGCCTCGAGGCCGTCGTCGGCGGGCTGCTCCGTTCGCGCGGCTTGACGATCGCCTGCGCCGAGTCCTGCACCGGCGGCCTCATCGCCAGCCGGATCACCGACGTCCCCGGCAGCTCCGCCTATTTCCTCGAGTCCGCGGTCACGTACGGCGACCGGTCCAAGACGCGGCGCCTCGGCGTTCCCAAGGCCCTGATCGAGCGCCACGGCGCCGTCAGCGCCGCCGTGGCCCGGGCCATGGCCGCGGGCATCCGCCGGACGTCCGGGGCCGGCCTCGGGCTCGCCGTGACCGGCGTCGCCGGGCCGGGGGGCGGGACGGCCAGCAAGCCGGTCGGCCTCGTCTACATCGCCTTGGCCCGGGCGAGGGGGACCGCCGTGACGCGGAGCCTTTTTTTCGGCAGCCGCGAGGACGTCAAGTTCCAGTCGTCCCAGAAGGCCCTGGACCTGGTCAGGAAATCCCTTACCCCGGCCCGCGGAAAACCGCTATAATGGGCCGAGGAGCGCCCGTGAGAGCCTTCATCGCCATCGACCTCGACCCCGGGCTCAAGGCGGCGGTGCGCGACCTCGTCCGCGGGCTCGAGGCCTTCGGGGCCGACGTCCGCTGGACCAAGCCCGACGGCCACCACCTGACCCTGAAGTTCCTGGGCGAGATCGGAGACGCGGCGGCGGAACGGGTCAAGGCCGTTCTGAAGGACACGGCCTCCCGGCACGGCCCCCTCCCGCTCAGGCTGGCCGGGACGGGCGCCTTCCCCGGCGCGCGGAACCCGCGCGTCCTCTGGATCGGGGTCGCCGCCGGGCCCGAGCTCGCCGCCCTCCAGGCCGACCTGGAACAGGCGCTCGCGAGAGAGGGCTTTCCGCCCGAGGGCCGCGCCTTCAAGGCCCACCTGACCCTGGGCCGGGTCAAGGGCCGGGCCCGGCTCGACAAGGTCATGGCCGAGCTCGCCGCCCGCGACGGCGACGACTTCGGCGGCATGACCGCCGCCGCGGTCGCCCTGTTCGAAAGCCGCCTCCGCCCCGGCGGGGCGGAGTATCGCGTCATCGAGGAGGCCCCTCTCGGATGAAGATCCTCTTCGCTCTCGCCTCGTATCTCCTGGGCTCCGTCCCGACGGGCTATCTCCTGGTCCGCTGGACCGGGCGCGAGGATGTCCGCGACCTCGGCAGCGGCAACACGGGCGCGACGAACGTCCTCCGGGTCAAAGGCTGGAAGGCCGCCCTGCCTGTCGCCGTCTTCGACGTCCTCAAGGGCTTCCTGCCGGCGTTCCTGGCCCTGCGCTGGTTCGCCGACCCCGGCTTCGCCGCGCTCTGCGGACTGTTCGCGGTCGCCGGCCACTGCTATCCGTTCTCGATCGGGTTCCGGGGCGGCAAGGGCGTGGCGACGTCGTTCGGCGCCTTCGTCGCGATCGCCCTCTGGCCCAGCCTGGCCGGCCTGGGTGTCTTTCTCGTCGCCGTCGGGGTCACCGGCTACGTCTCGCTCGGGTCGATCCTCGGCTCGCTCGCCTTCCCGGCCGTCCTGGCGGTCGCCGGCGGCCCTTGGCGGGCCGCGGCCGCGAGCGCGGCCATCGCCGGCCTGGTCGTCCTGCGGCACAGCGGGAACATCGTCCGTCTCCTCGCCGGCCGGGAGCGCAAGCTCGGGGAGAAGGCGTCATGAAGGCGGCGGTCGTCGGCGGCGGCAGCTGGGGCTCGGCCGTCGCCCGCTATCTCGGCTCGCTCGGCCTGCCGACGCGGCTCTGGATCCGCGAGGACGACATCCTGCGGGAGGCCCGGACGACGCGGGAGAACACGACCTTCCTCCCCGGGTTCAAGTTCCCGCCCGAGGTCGAGTTCTCCGGCGACCTGCGGGAGACGGCGGCCTCGGCCGACGTCGTCTTCATCGCCGTGCCGTCGCAGTTCTGCCGGGCCGCCTACGCCCGGATGGCCCCGGCCCTGCGGAAGGACCAGACCCTGGTCAGCCTGACCAAGGGCTTCGACAAGCGGACCCTGAGGCGGATGAGCCAGGTCATGGAAGAGGTCTTCGCCGGGCGCGTCGTCCCGCGCCTGACCGTGCTCTCCGGGCCCAGCTTCGCCCGCGAGGTCGCCTCGGGCCACCCGACCGCCGTGGTCGTCGCGTCGCGGGAGGCGGCCGCGGCCCGGGACGTCCAGCGCCTCGTCTCCAGCCTGACCCTCCGGGCCTACACCTCGAGCGACGTCGTCGGGGTCGAGGTGGCCGGGGCCCTGAAGAACGTCATCGCCATCGCCTCCGGCATCGTCGACGCGCTCGAGTTCGGCCTGAACTCGAGGGCCGCCCTGATCACCCGCGGCCTGGCCGAGATCACCCGTCTTGGCGTCGCCCTCGGGGCGCGGAGGGAGACCTTCGGCGGGTTGGCCGGAGTCGGCGACCTCGTCCTGACCTGCACCGGCGAGCTCAGCCGGAACCACCGCGTCGGCCAGGAGCTCGGCCGGGGCCGGTCCCTGAAGGAGATCCTGGCCGGCATGAAGATGGTCGCCGAGGGCGTGCACACGGCCGTGACCGCGCGCCGGCTCGCCCTGTCCCTCGGCGTGGAGATGCCCATCTCGGAACAGATCTATCAGCTGCTCTACCGCGGCAAGCCGGTCGAGAGGGCCGTGGCCGAGCTGATGTCCCGGACGCTCAAGGCCGAATGAGGGACGGGAGACCGCGAAGGAGGGACGGGATGCGCGTGAAGACCGTGGCCGTGCTGACGATCTGCGCCAGCCTCGCCTTCTGCGCCTCGGCGCAGAAGAAGGTCGAGCGGGCGCGGGCGAAGGACCCGAAGTACCAGTACAACCTCGGGAACTTCTACCTCAACCAGAACAACGTCGACGAGGCGATCAAGAGCTACGTCCGGGCCCTGTCCCTCGATACCCGCTTCTATCCCGCCTACAACGCCCTCGGGCTGGCCCACTCCATGCGGGGCCGCCTCGACGAGGCCGCCAAGTCCTATCTCAAGTGCCTGGAAATCAACCCGGGGTTCACCGAGGCCCGCAACAACCTGGGCACGGTCTACCAGGAGATGAAGCAGTACGGCAAGGCCGAGGCCGAGTTCAAGGCGGCCCTCCAGGACCCGGGCTTCCAGAACCGCGAGCTGCCGTATTTCAACCTGGCCCGCCTCTACGTCCTGCAGGACCGGCTCGACGAGGCCGCGGAGAGCGTCGACAAGGCCCTCCAGATCCGGCCGCGGCTGGCCATGGCCCACAACCTCCGCGGCCTCATCCTGGAGAAGAAGAACGACCTGGCCGGGGCCGTGGCCGCCTACGAGCAGGCGGTCAAGATCGTCCCCGACGATGTCGTGTTCAGCTACAACCTGGCCGTGGCCTGCTTCAAGAGCGCGGAGTACGCCAAGGCCAAGGAGCTCTTCCTCAGGCTCCAGGGCAAGGTCTCCGACGCCGAGACGAAGGACACGATCGCCCGCTACCTCCGGCTCATCGGCGACCGCTGAGCCGGACGGGGCCCTGGATTCAAGTCCCGTCCTGCCAGCCGGCGAGATACTTCTTCTGGGCCGGGGTCAGCTTGTCGACGGCCGCGCCCATCGAGGCCAGCTTGAGCGCGGCGATCTCCTCGTCGATCTCCCGGGGGACCGGGAACACGGTCCGATCGAGGCCCTGCCCGCGGCCGAGCAGCCAGCGGACGCTCAGGGCCTGGTTGGCGAAGCTCATGTCCATGACCATGGCCGGGTGGCCCTCGGCCGCGGCCAGGTTGATCAGCCGGCCCTCGCCCAGCAGATGGACGCGCTTGCCGCCCTTCAGCGTGTATTCGTCGACGTACTCCCGGACGCGCCGCTTGCCGCGGGCCAGGGCCTCGAGGGCGGGGATGTCGATCTCGACGTTGAAATGCCCGGCGTTGGCCACGATCGCGCCGTCCTTCATCCGCAGGAAGTGCTCCCTGCGGATGACGCTCTTGTTCCCGGTCACGGTCAGGAAGATGTCGCCGGCCGCGGCGGCGGCGGACATGGGCATGACCTCGAAGCCGTCCATGACGGCCTCGATGGCCCGGACGGGGTCGATCTCGGTGACGACGACGCGGGCCCCGGCGCCGCGGGCCCGCATGGCCACGCCCTTGCCGCACATCCCGTAGCCGGCCACGACGAACGTCATGCCGGCCAGGAGGACGTTGGTGGCCCGGAGGATGCCGTCGAGGGTGCTCTGGCCCGTGCCGTAGCGGTTGTCGAACAGGTGCTTGGTCTGGGCGTCGTTGACGGCGACGATGGGGTAGCGCAGGACGCCGTTCTCGGCCATGCTCTTCAGCCGGATGACGCCCGTCGTCGTCTCCTCCGTCCCGGCCAGGACGCCGGCGAGGAGGTCCTTCCGTTTGGAATGGGTGACGGAGACGAGGTCGGCCCCGTCGTCCATGGTGATGGTCGGCCCGTGGTCCAGGGCCTGGAGGATGTGCCGGTAATACGTGGCGTGGTCTTCGCCCTTGACGGCGAAGACCGGGATCTTGAGGTCCTTGACCAGGACCGCCGTGATGTCGTCCTGGGTGCTGAGGGGGTTCGAGGCGCAGAGGCGGACGTCGGCCCCGCCGAGCTTGAGGGCCTCCATGAGATTGGCCGTCTCCGAGGTGACGTGGAGGCAGGCCGAGACGCGGACCCCGGCCAGGGGCTTCTCCCTGGCGAAGGTTTCCTTGATCCGGCCGAGGACGGGCATGGCGCGGGCCGCCCACTCCATCCTCAGACGGCCTTGCGGGGCCAGAGCCGGGTCCTTGATATCGTGGTCCATCGCGTTCTCCTGTCGCCGGGTCCGGGCGTTTTTCCGGCCCAAAATATCACATTTCATTAGGGTTTTCAACAGCGCCGGCTTTGTGCTATTGTAAGGGCTTGTCCGGCCCCGGGCCCGGCGAGCCATCATGAAAAGAGCGGCGGCGATCGTCCTTCTCCTTGCCCTTGCCGCCGGCCGTGTTCCGGCCGCGGGTCCCCTGGCGGCCGCTCCGGACCCTCTGGGGTTCGCCGTCGAGGACCTTCGGCTGAGCAACGGGCTCCGGGTCCTGCTCTCGGCGGACCACCGTCTGCCGCTGGTCACGGTCGCGGTCGGCTACGGCGCCGGGACCGTCCGCGAGCGGCCCGGCCAGGAAGGCCTGGCCTATCTCCTGGAGAACCTGATGTTCCAGGGCTCGGAGAACGTCGGGCCGCTCCAGCACATCGGCTTCGTCCAGAAGGTCGGCGGCGAGCTCAACGCGACCACGGGCGTCGACAAGTCCCTCTACTATCAGACCCTGCCCTCGAACCACCTGGCCCTGGCCCTGTGGCTCGAGTCGGACCGGATGAGGTCCCTGGCCATCACCGCCGCCTCCCTCGAACGGACCAAGGCCGAGGTCGCGGAGGAGCACCTCGGCCGGCTCCGGTCCGATCCCTATCTCGAAGGCTCCATCCGGATGGACGAGCTCATCTTCCCCGATTTCCCCTACGGCCATCCCCTGATCGGGACCGGGGAGGCGCTGGGGCGCCTCACCGAGGCCGACGTCAGGGGCTTCGCCCGCGCGTTCTATGTCCCGAACAACGCCGTGCTGGCCGTCGTGGGCGACTTCGATCCCGCCCGGACGAGGGAGCTTGTGGCCCGGTATTTCGAGACCATCCCGCCCGGGGGGCCCGTCCCCGAGCCCCCTCGGCCGGCCTTCAAGCGGGAGAGCGACGTCGTCACGCGCTCGGCCAGGGTCCCCGTGCCGGGCGCCGGCTTCCACATGGGGTTCCGGTTCTATCCGCTCCAGCCCGGCGAGATCAACATCCTCAGGGTCCTCGAGGTCCTGCTCTTCGAAGGCGAGACGTCGCGCGTGAGGAACCGGCTCCTCCGGCGGGACCGGACCTCCACCCATCTGAGCGCCGTCCTGGACGAGCGCCTCTCCGCCGCCGCCCTCAAGGTCTTCAGCCTGAACACGAACGAGATCATGGTCGAGCGGGCCGAGCGGGCCGTCCTGGCCGAGATCGACAAGCTGCGGACCTCGGCCGTCTCGCCCGACGAGCTGACCAAGGCCAAGCGCCGCTACCGGCTCAAGTATCTCGACCGGCTGTCGACGCTGCGGGGCCGGGCCCTCTATCTCATCGACGCCGCCTTCGCCGGCGCGGACATGGCCGCGCTGGGCCGGGACCTCGACGCGGTCAAGGACCTCGAGCCGGCGGCCGTTCTCGCCTTCGTCGCCAGGTATTTCACGCCTCAGTACAGGGTCGTCCTGGAGCTGGAGTACCAATGAGAGGCGTCGTCGCCGTCGCGGCCCTGGCCGTCCGGCTGGCCTTGTCCCCGGCCTTCGGCCAGGAGCGCTTCCGGCGGACCCCTCCCCTGCCCGACGCCCGGCCCGTCGAGCTCAAACTCCCGGAGGTCCGGACCGCCGTGCTGGAGAACGGGCTGACGGTGGCCACCGCCGTCCAGCCCGGGGCGCTCACGGCCACCCTGATGCTCGTCGTCAAGGCGGGCGAGGCCGATTCGCCGCCGGACCGGCCCGGCCTGGCCGGGTTGACGGCGCGGATGATCGGCAAGGGGACAAAGAGGCTCTCGGCCGAGTATTTCGAGAACATGGTCGAAGCGATGGGGACGGAGCTCTCCGCCGAGACCCGCATGGACTACACGACGGTGTCCCTGCGCGTCCTCCCCGAGCAGCTGGACCGGGGCATCTTCGCCCTGAGGCTGATGGTCCTCGAGGCCTCGTTCTCCGAGCGCGAGCTGGCCGCCGTCCGAAGGGAGGCCTTCTGGGGGCTTGTGGACCGGATGAAAGACCCCGAGGCCCTGGCCCGGAGGCATCTCTTCCGCGTCCTCTTCGAGGGGCATCCGTACCGGACGGCGGCCTACGCCGAGGACGTCATCAAGTTCATCGCCGCCAAGGACGTCGCCGCCTTCTACGAGGCCTTCTACCGGCCGGCCAACGCCGCCGTGATCGTCTTCGGGGCCATCGACGGCGAGACGGCGGCCCGCCGGGTGGCCGGCCACTTCGGCGGCTGGCAGGGCGCCTTTCCCGGTCGGGTCGCCGTGCCGCCGCCATCCCCCAACGCCCGCGACCGCGTCTGCTTCGTCGAGGCGCCCAACGCCCCCTCGGCCGCCGTGGTCGCAGGCAACGTCGTCATGGACGCCTCCGGCCCGGACGTCTTCCCCTTCCTCGTCCTCATGCAGGTCCTGGGCGGGACGACGCGGAGCCGCCTGTTCATGAGCCTGCGCGAGACCAAGGGCTACGCCTTCTACGCGTTCAGCGAGGCCGCGTTCTTCCGCTCGTGCGGCGCCTATTGGGCCCGGGCCCTCGCCCCGCCCGAGACGATCGTCGCCGCGGCCCGGGAGATCCTGCGCGAGATCGAGGCCCTGGCCGCGGCGCCGGCCGGGCCCGCCGAGATCGAGGAGGGCAAGTCCTTTCTCATCGGCAACCTGCCCGCCCGGTTCGAGTCCCCCGAGGGGTTCGCCGAGGGCCTGGCCCGCCGCGTCGCCCTGGGCCTCGACGAGGCCCAGTGGGACAAAGGGCCGGAACGGGTCAAGCTGGTCAACGCGGACACGGCCGGGGCCGCCGCCCGCAGGCACCTGGCCGCCCGTCCGATCGTCGTCATCGCGGGCCGGCCGGAATGGCTCGGCCCGGTGGCCGAGGCGTTCGCCTCGGTCGAGGTCTACGACCCCGCCGGAACGCTCGTTCGAACGCTCGTCAAAGGAGAGAGGCAATGAAGATCATCGAATGCGTCCCCAATTTCAGCGAAGGCCGCGACAAAGAGAAGATCGGGGCCATCCGAGGCGAGATCGAGGCCGTCCCCGGCGTCAAGCTCCTCGATGTGGACCCGGGGGACTCGACCAACCGGACCGTCGTGACCTTCATCGGAACGCCGGAGGCGGTGAAAGAGGCCGCCTTCCGGGCCATCGCCAAGGCCGCCGAGGTCATCGACATGCGCGGGCACAAGGGCGCCCACAGCCGGATCGGGGCCACCGACGTCTGCCCGTTCGTCCCCGTCTCGGGCGTGACCATGGACGATTGCGTCAAGCTGGCCGGCGAGCTCGGCGCCCGCGTCGCCTCCGAGCTGGGGATCCCCGTCTACCTCTACGAGGCGGCGGCCCGCAAGCCGGAGCGCCGCAACCTGGCCGTCGTCCGGGCCGGCGAGTACGAAGGCCTGCCCGAGAAGCTCAAGGACCCCCGCTGGGCGCCCGATTTCGGCAAGCCCGTCTTCAACCCCAAGTCCGGGGCGACCGTCGTCGGCGCCCGGGAGTTCCTCATCGCCTACAACATCAACCTGAACACCCGGGACCGCAAGCTGGCCCACGAGATCGCCCTGAGCCTGCGAGAGAGCGGCCGGGCCAAGCGGGACAAGGACGGCAACGTCGTCAAGGACGCCCGGGGCCGGACGGTCAAGGTCCCCGGCCGGTTCAAGGAGGTCAAGGCCGTCGGCTGGTACGTCGAGGACTACGGCGTCGCCCAGGTCTCCGTCAACTTCACCAACTACAAGGTGACGCCCGTCCACGTCGTCTTCGACGAGGCCCGGCGCCTGGCCGGAAAGCTCGGCCTCCGGGTGACCGGCAGCGAGCTCGTCGGCCTCATCCCCCTGGAGGCCTTGCTCGCGGCCGGCCGCCATTACCTCGAGAAACAGGGCAAGAGCCCGGGCGTGCCGGAGGAGGAGCTCGTCCGCATCGCGGTCAAGTCGCTCGGGCTGGCCGACGTCGCCCCCTTCGATCCGGAGAAGAAGATCATCGAATATCAGTTCCGCGACGGCGGGGCCCGCCTCGTCCGGATGTCCCTGGCCCGTTTCGCCGACGAGCTGTCCATGGATTCGCCGACGCCCGGCGGCGGCAGCGTCGCCGCTCTCTGCGGCAGCCTGTCCGCGGCCCTGGCGGCCATGGTGGCCAACCTGACGGTCGGCAAGAAGGAGTACCAGGGCGTTTGGGCGGACATGGCCGAGACGGCCGTCCGGGCCCAGCGGCTCAAGAGCGCCCTCCTCGAGGCCGTGGACCGGGACACGAAGGCGTTCGACAAGGTCATGGACGCCCTCCGCCTGCCCAAGACCACGCCGGAGCAGGCCGAGGAGAAGGACCGGGCCGTCGAGGCGGCGAACAAGGAGGCCACGCTCGTCCCGCTCGAGGTCCTTGAGAAGGCCGTCGAGGCGGTGACCCTGGCCCGGCGGGCGGCGGCCGAGGGCAACAAGAACTCCGTGAGCGACGCCGGAGTGGCCGGGTTGGCCGGGCAGGCCGCGGGCGACGGGGCCTACTACAACGTCCTCATCAACCTGGCCGGGATCAAGGACCGGGCGTTCGCCGCCCGGGTCAGGCGCGACGCGGACCGGGCCAAGAGGGCGCTCGACAGGGAAGGCAAGGCCGTCAGGGACATCCTGGCCCGGGCCTTGAGAGCCTCGAAGGGCTGACCCTATCCCCGGCCCGGCCGCGCGGCCCGGCCCTTCCGTCGCAGCGAGAACGCGGCGAAGGCGGCGAAGCAGAGGATGACGATGGCCGCCGAGGCCGGGATGTTCAGGGCGACCGACAGGGCCAGGCCGCCGGCCACGGCCAGGACGGCCACGGCGATCGAGGCCCTCACCGCTCCCCGGAAGCTCGAGGCGACCTGGAGCCCGGCGGCCGCCGGGATGACCAGGAGCGCGGCCACGAGCAGGATGCCGGCGATCTTCATCCCCAGCACGATCGTGACGGCCGTCAGGACCATGAGCAGCGTATCCAGACGGCCGACGGGGACGCCGGCGGCGCGGGCCGATTCCCGGTCGAAGGTCATGTAGAGAAGCTTGGCGTAGTTCAGCCGGACCGCGGCCAGGACGGCGGCGGCCAGGACGAGGGTCAGGACGACCTCGACCGGCTCGATGGCCAGGATGTCGCCGAAGAGATAGGCCATGAGCTCGACGTTGAAGCTGCGGGCGAGCGAGGCCAGCAGGACGCCGGCGGCCAGGCCCAGGCTGCTGAAGATGCCGATGGCCGTGTCGCCGTGGAGGCCGGCCCGGTCCTTGATCCGCATGACCCCGACGGCCGCGGCGACGGCCACGGCCAGGGCCGCCGCGAGCGGCAGGACGCCGAGGAACAGGCCGAAGGCCACCCCGGCGAAGGCGATGTGGGCCAGCCCGTGGCCGATCATGGCGTCCTTGCGGAGGACCAGGAAAAGGCCCAGCACGGCGCAGGCCACGGCGATCAGGACGCCGGCCAGGAGGCCGCGCTGCAGGAAGCCGTATGCGAGCAGGGCGTCCATCGTCGCGTCAGTGCTCGTGGGAGATGAAGTGGTCGCCGCGCTCGACCATGGCCCGGAAGACGTCCGAGCGGCAGAACTCGGCGTGGCTGCCGTGGTAGGCCAGCCTCTGGTTGAGGCAGGCGACGCTCGTGACGTGCTTGTTGACGATGCCGTAGTCGTGGGTGATGAGGACGATGGTCAGCCCCTCGTCGCGGTTGAGCCGGCGGAGCATGTCGTAGAACGCCGCCTGGGTCTCGGCGTCGACGCCCGTCGTCGGCTCGTCGAGGAACAGGATCCGGGGCGAGGTGACCAGGGCCCGGGCGATGAAGACGCGCTGCTGCTGGCCGCCGGAGAGGTGCCCGACGGGCCAGCGGGCGAAATCGGCCATGCCGACGGCCCGGAGGGCCCGGACGACCCGGCCGCGCCCCCCTCCTCTCCCGGCCCGCCCGGCGGCGAGCAGGGCCATGGCCACGACCTCTTCGGCCGAGGCCGGGAAGAGCGGATCGATGTGGGTCGCCTTCTGGGGGACGTAGCCGATCCCGGACCGGTCCGCGAGATCGCCGGGCGGCGCCCCGAGGAGCTCGACACGGCCCTCGGTGGGCTGGAGCAATCCGAGGATGATCTTGACCAAGGTCGTCTTGCCCGAGCCGTTGGGCCCGATGATGGCCAGGAAATCGCCTTCCTTGATGGCCAGGTCGATGCCGGTGAGGACGGGGGTCCCGTGGTAGGCGAAGGACACGCCGCGGACGGCGACGAGGTCCATGGGATTCACCGGCATCCCAGCCCGTCCCGGAGAGCGGCCAGGTTCTCTTCCATGAGCCCGAAGAAGGACGCGCCGCCTGCCTGCTGTTCCCTGGTCACGTTGTGCCCGGAGTGAAGGACGAAGACCCGGCCGCCGATCTCGCGGGCCAGCGTCCTCGAAAGGTCCGGCGCCACCGAGTTCTCGAAGAAGACGGTCGTGATCCCCTCCGCCCGGCAGAAGTCGACGGCTGCCATGAGGTCCCTGGGCCGGGGCTGGGCGTCCGGGCTGAGGCCGTAAAGGGACATCTGGACCAGCCCGTACCTTCGGGCGAGGTAGCCGAAGGCGCCGTGCCCGGCCAGGACGACGGTCCGGCCGCGGCAGCCGTCGAGGCCCCGGCGGTAGGCCGCGTCGAGGCCTCTCAGGCGGCCCGCGAGCCTCGCGGCGTTGGCCGTGAACAAGGCCTCCCCGGCCGGATCGAGACGGCCGAGCTCGGCGGCGATCCGTTCCACGATCCTCTGGTCGAGCTCGAAATCGAGCCAGACGTGTGGATCGAGGGCGCCGTGGCCGTGAGCCTCTTCCCCGCCGCCTCCCCCGGGCCCGGGGAGGCCCAAGCCGGCCGCGGCCTCGAGCGTCCTGACGCGCCCCGGCGGAAAGGCCTTGAGCAGCCCCGGCAGCCAGGGCTCAAGGCCGGAGCCGATGAAGAGGAGGAGGTCGCACTCGGCCAGCCGGGCGATGTCGCCCGGTCGCGGCTGCCAGGTGTGGACTCCGGCCCCGGGCGGCAGCAACAGCGAGACCTCGGCCCTGTCGCCGGCGACCTCGGCCGCGAACTCCTTCAAGGGCAGAACGGTGGCGAGGACCCGGAGCTTGGCCGGGGCCGCGGCGGCGGCCGTCACGGCGGCCGCGGCCAGGGCGGCGGCGAGGAGGAAACGGGCGGGCGCTCTCATCCCCCCGATTATACTCCCCCGCCCCGGCTTGAATCCATCGCGGATTTGTGGCATCATCATCGTCTCCGCAACCCATCCCTCCGATAGGAGAACGACATGGCCACCACTCTCGGCGAGCTCAATCCCCGGCTTCTTTGGAAGCATTTCGCCAAGATCCTGACCATCCCCCACTGCTCGGGCCACGAGAAAGCCCTGGGCGACTATGTCCTCGGCGTCGCCGCGGCCCTCGGACTTCCCGGCAAGCGCGACAAGGTCGGCAACGTCGTCGTCGGCAAGCCGGCGACGGCCGGACGCGATGGCGCGGTCGGCGTCATCCTCCAGGGGCACCTGGACATGGTCTGCGAGAAGGACTCGGACAAGACCCACGACTTCTCCAAGGACCCCATCCAGGCCGAGATCAAGGGCGATTGGGTCTACGCCCGGGGGACGACCCTCGGCGCCGACAACGGCATCGGCCTGGCCGCGGCCCTCGCGGTCATGGAGGACGCCTCCCTCGTCCACGGCCCGCTCGAGTTCCTCTTCACGGTCGACGAGGAGACGGGTCTGACCGGGGCCAACAAGATCCAGAAGGGCTTCCTCGCGGGCAAGATGCTCCTCAACCTCGACAGCGAGGACGAGGGCGTCTTCACCATCGGCTGCGCCGGCGGCGCCGATTCCAAGCTCGTCCTGCCGCTCGAGCGGAAGAAGACCGCTTCGAAGAACCTCTACAGGCTCCATGTCCGCGGCCTCCGCGGCGGCCATTCCGGGATCGACATCAACCAGGGCCGGGGCAACGCCATCAAGC
The DNA here is from genome assembly GCA_029569255.1 of Acidobacteriota bacterium. Classification (GTDB taxonomy): domain Bacteria; phylum Acidobacteriota; class Aminicenantia; order Aminicenantales; family Saccharicenantaceae; genus RBG-16-66-30. The sequence continues at coordinate 53,940 of JAKQUO010000028.1, forward strand.
TCCTGGCCCGGGTCCTGGACCAGGCCCGGGCGACGGCCGAGTTCGAGCTCGTCGGCGTCGAGGGGGGCAGCAAGCACAACGCCATCCCCCGCGAGGCCGTCGCCGTCCTGGCCTGCCCTCCGGTCCAAGTGCGGCCGCTGGCCGCGGCGGTCAAGAAGGCCTTCGACAAGATCAAGGTCGAGTTCAAGGCCGTCGAGCCCGGGGCCGACTACACCCTCGAGCCCCTGTCGGGCAGGGACTTCGCCCTGAGCCGGGCGAGCCGGCAGGTCCTCGTCGATTTTCTCCTGGCCCTCCCCCACGGCGTCATCGCCATGCACCCCGAGATCGCCGGCCTGGTCGAGACCTCGACCAACCTGGCCATCGTCAAGACGGGGAAGAAGGACTTCTCCGTCCTCTGCAGCACCCGCAGCTCGGCCGCCTCGGCCCTCGAGGCGACGCGCGGCGTCATCCGGTCCGTCTGCGCCCTGGCCGGGGCCAAGGCCGAGCTCGAGGACGGCTACCCCGGCTGGATGCCCGACCTCGAGTCCCCGCTCCTCGGAAAGCTCAAGGGCATCTACCGGGCGACCTTCGGCAAGGAGGCCGAGGTCATGGCCATCCACGCCGGGCTCGAATGCGGCATCATCGGCGAGAAGTTCCCGGGCATGGACATGATCTCCTTCGGCCCGACCATCAAGAACCCGCACTCGCCGGAGGAGCACGTCCACATCGGCTCCGTGGAAAAGTTCTGGACGTTCCTCACGGCGTCGATCGACGGCCTTTCGGCGTGAACAGAAGACGATTCCTGGCCGCCGCTGGCCTCGCGGCCGCGGCCAAGGCGTTCGGCGGCCGGCAAAGGAGCGCACCGATGAAGAGACAGGTCCAGACCGACAAGGCCCCCAAGGCCATCGGCCCGTATTCGCAGGGCATCGTCGCCAACGGCTTCGTGTTCTGCTCGGGCCAGATCCCCATCGACCCGGCCACGGGGGAGCTCAACAACGGCACGATCGAGGAGCAGACCCGCCAGGTCCTCAAGAACGTCGCGGCCGTCCTCGAGGCGGCCGGCTCGTCGCTCGAGGAGGCGGTCAAGTGCACGGTCTTCCTCCAGGACATGAACGATTTCGCCAAGATGAACGCGGTCTACGCCGAGTTCTTCAAGGCCCCCAGCCCGGCCCGGGCCGCCGTCCAGGTCGCCCGGCTGCCGCGCGACGTCAAGGTGGAGATCGAGGCCATCGCGCTCGTCAAGTAGCCGCTTTCAGGAGCGTCCGCCGGGGGCCTCGGGGATCGTCTCCGTTCGCTGCAGCGATTTTTTACGCCGCCCCGGTCCGGAGCCCGTTCTTAGGTCTCCGTCCCGAGGCCGGCTAAATCGCTGCTTCATGCTCACTCTGACGATACCCCTCACCCCAGCTTCGGCGGTTCGCAGTCTCCCGTCCCGGCACAAGCCCGGGACATGGACTGGAAGTCCGGGATCCGCTAAAATAGATCCTCATGCCTATTTATGAATACGATTGCAAGGCCTGCGGCAGGAGGTTCGAGCGCCTCGTCGCCGCCGGGAAAGAGAAGGACGTCGCCTGCGACGCCTGCGGGTCGGCCGACGTCGCGAGGCTGGTCTCCTGCTTCGGCATCGGCGGAGGCGGGAGCCGGCTCAAGGCTTCCTCGTCGGGCTGCGCGAGCTGTTCGACCAAGTCCTGCGGCACCTGCCACTGAACGGACGGGCGATCCGGGTCCCCGCCTCGTTCCCGGGCGGTTCCCTCTATTGACACGGTCCCGGGCTTGACGATTAAATAGGCCCTCGCCCATGCTCAAAACGCTCCATGCCGCCAGCGTCCGCGTCGGCGTGGACACCGGCGGCACGTTCACCGACGTCGTCGTCTGGCGCGACGGGCGGCTCTCCAACAGGAAGGTCCTGTCGACGCCGGAGGACCCCTCATGGGCCGTCTTCGAGGGGCTGGCCGGCGTCCTGGACGACCCGCAGGCCGCGTTCATCGTCCACGGCACGACGGTGGCCACCAACGCCCTCCTCCAGCGCCGGGGCGGCCGCGTCGCCCTGGTCACGACGGCCGGCTTCGAGGACGTCCTGGCCATCGGACGGCAGACCCGCCGGGCCCTCTATTCCCTCCAACCCGAGGCGCGGTTCGAGCTCGTGCCGGCCGGGCGCCGCTTCGGCCTCCGCGAGCGGACCCTGGCCTCGGGCCGCGTGGAGCGGGCGGTCAGCCGGGCCGAGGCCCGCGGGCTGGCCGCCCGGATCAAGGCCGCCGGGGCCGAGGCCGTGGCCGTCTGCCTGCTGCATTCCTACGCCAACCCGAAGAACGAGGAAGCGGTCGCCGCCGAGCTCGAGCGGGCCGGCCTGCTCGTCGCGGTCTCGAGCCGCCTTCTCCCGGAGCACCGCGAGTTCGAGCGCATGTCGACGACGGCCACCAACGCCTACCTCATGCCGGTCATGGACCGCTACCTCGACCGGCTCGGCCGCGGCCTCCGCGGGGCCGAGCTGCGGATCATGCAGTCGAACGAGGGCTACATCTCGCCGGCCCGGGCCCGCCTCGAGCCGATCAAGACCGCCCTGTCCGGGCCGGCCGGAGGGGTCGTCGGCGCCCGGGCCCTGGCCCGGGCGGCCGGGTTCCCCGACGTCGTCAGCTTCGACATGGGCGGGACCTCGACCGACGTCTCGCTCATCGAGGGCGCGATCCGGCGGACCCACGAGAGCCGGGTCGGGGACTTCCCCATCCGCCTGCCCGTCATAGACATCCACTCGGTCGGTTCCGGCGGCGGATCGATCGCCGAGGTCGACCGGGGCGGCTCCCTCCGCGTCGGCCCCCGGAGCGCCGGGGCCGACCCCGGCCCGGCCTGCTACGGCCGGGGCGACCTGCCGACCGTGACCGACGCCAACCTCTGCCTCGGGCGCCTGGACCCGGACTTCTTCCTGGGCGGCCGGATGCGGATCTATCCCGAGAGGAGCCGGGCGGCCGTCGGGGCCCTGGCCCGCCGGATCGGGAAGTCCGAGCGGGAGACGGCGCTGGGCATCGTCGCCATCGCCAACGCCAACATGGAGAAGGCCATCCGGGTCATCTCCGTCGAGCGCGGCCACGACCCCCGGGCCTTCGCCCTTTTCCCCTTCGGCGGGGCCGGCGGCATGCACGCCGTCGAGATGGCCGGGCACCTGGGCATGCCCGCCGTCGTCGTCCCCCGCAACGCCGGCGTCCTCTCGGCTTTCGGGCTGCTCGTGGCCGACCCGGTCAAGGATTACACGAAGTCCGTCATGAAGCCCGCCGCCGCCGTCGGCTCCTCCCGGCTCGAGGCGGAGTTCCGCAAGCTCGAGGCGGCGGCCCGCCGCGACATGGCCGGCGACGGCTTCGCCGCGGCGGACCTCGTCCTGGAGCGGTCGCTCGACTGCCGCTACATCGGCCAGTCCTACGAGATCGCGGTGCCGTTCGTCCGGGGGCCGGGCCCGGCCGGCCGGGCCTTCCTCGAGGCCTTCCACCGCCGCCACGCCCGCCTCTATTCCTACAGTCAAGACGGACGGCCCGTCGAGATCGTCAACATCCGCCTCAAGGCGGCGGCCGTGACCGCCAAGGTCCCGATGGCCCGGGAGCCCGGCGCGCGCGCGCTCGACCCGAGGGCCGTCGTCCGGAAGCGGCCCGTCTTCTACGGAACGAAGAGCTTGGAAGGAGCCGTCCTCGACAGGTCCCGGCTCCGGCCCGGGAACACGGTCGCCGGCCCGGCCCTGGTCATCGACCCCGAATCGACGGCCTTCATCCCGCCCGGGCACGCCGCCCGGGTCGACGGCTTCGGCAACCTCGTCATCCGCAAGGCCAGGCGCAGATGAGAACTCCCGACCCGATCGAGCTGGAGCTCTTCAAGAACGTCTTCATCGCCGTCTCCGAGGAGATGGGGGCCGTCCTCGGCCGCACGGCCCTGTCCCCCAACATCAAGGAGCGCAAGGACTATTCCTGCTCGCTCTTCAACGCCCGGGGCGAGACGCTGGCCCAGGGCTCCCACATCCCCGTCCACCTCGGGGCCATGCCGCTGTCCGTGCAGGCCGCCCTCCGGGCCATGGCCTTCGACCGGGGCGACCTCGTCATCCTCAACGACCCCTACCGCGGCGGGACCCACCTGCCCGACATCACCTGCATCTCCCCCGTCTTCCTGGGGAGGCGCCTGAGCTTCTTCGTCGCCAACCGGGCCCACCACTCCGACGTCGGGGGCATGACCCCGGGCTCCATGCCCCTGGCCACCGAGCTTTTCCAGGAGGGGCTGATCATCCCGCCGCTCAAGCTCTACGCCCGGGGCCGGATGAACCGGGACGTCTTCGACCTCCTTCTCTCCAACGTCCGGACGCCCGACGAGCGGCGCGGCGACCTGCTGGCCCAGATCGCGGCCAACGAGGTCGGCCGGACCCGGCTCGAGGAGGCCGTCCGCCGCTTCGGCGCGGCCAAGGTCCGGCTCTATTCGAAGCTCATCCAGGATTACACCGAAGGCATCCTGCGGGCCGCGATCAGGGCCATCCCCGACGGCGTCTACGCCTTCGAGGACCGCCTCGACGACGACGGCGTCTCGAACCGCCCGGTCAAGATCGGCGTCCGGGTGACCGTCCGCGGCGACCGGGCCGTGATCGACTTCAGCCCGTCCTCGCCGCAGACCGAGGGCGGGGTCAACGCCAACTACGCCATCACCTCGTCGGCCGTCCTCTACGTCTTCCGCTCGCTCGTCGAGGAGGACATCCCCTTCAACACGGGGCTGATGCGGCCGCTCGAGATCGTGGCCCCGCCCCGCTCGATCGTCAACGCCGTCTTCCCGGCCGCCTGCGCCGGCGGCAACGTCGAGACGTCGCAGCGCATCGTCGACGTCCTGCTCGGCGCCCTGGCCCAGGCCCTGCCCGGCCGCATCCCGGCGGCGAGCCAGGGCACCATGAACAACATCGCCTTCGGCGGATACGACCCGGACGCGGCCAGGCCCTTCGCCTATTACGAGACGATCGGCGGCGGCATGGGGGCCGGCGCCTCGGCCGACGGCCTCGACGGGGTCCACACCCACATGACCAACTCCCTCAACACGCCGATCGAGGCCCTGGAGAACTACCTGCCGCTGCGGATCCGGCGCTACGGGCTGCGCCGCGGCTCGGGGGGCCGCGGCCTCCACCGCGGCGGCCGGGGGATCGTCCGGGAATACGAGTTCCGCGTCCCGGCCGCGCTGACCATCATGTCGGAGCGGCGGCGCTTCGCGCCCTACGGCGTCCGGGGCGGGCGGCCGGGAGCCAGGGGCCGGAACACGCTCGTCACCGCCCGGGGGACCCGGGTCCTCGGCTCCAAGGTCAACATCAAGCTCCGCCCGGGCGACGTCCTCAGGATCGAGACGCCCGGCGGCGGCGGCTACGGCCGGGCCCGGGGCCGGTGAAGGAGGAGGCCCTGAAGTGAGCCCTAGGCCTTCTTGAGCTTGTCCTTCTCGATGAGCAGCATGCCCTGGTAGGAAACGTAGTTCAGGAGGATCATGACCCGCTCGTTCGGGCCGAGCTCCTTGCGGAAGATCCCCTTGAGGCCCTTGAGCGGCCCCTCGACGACCTCGATCTCGTCCCCGGCGACCGGCTCCTCCCCGTACTTCTCGAAAACGACGAGCCCGTCCTTTTCCCGGGCCTTGATGCCGAGGATGACCTCTTCCGGGACCGGGGTCGGGCCGGCGTCGTTGCCGACGACGCGCTTGACGCCGCGGGTGTATTTGACCATCTGGTACTGCTCGGGATATTCGAAGAGAAGGAAAGCGTAGCCGGGAAAGAAGGGCCCGACCCGCTTCTCGCGGACGTACTTCGGGCAGTAGATGGTGAACCCGCCCTCGGTGAAGAGGCGTTCGACCTGGCCCTCCTTCTTCGGCCTGGTGTTGACGACGTACCAGCGCGGCATCAGCGGGCCTTGCGTTCCGGGTCGGCGAGCCCCATCCGGCCGTAGACCTCGGGCCGCCGGTCCTCGAGGAAATGGCGGGCGGCGTGCGAGGCCCGGTTCCGCCGGAGATCGCAGTCGGCGAAGAGGATGTGGTCCTCGCCTCGCGGGGCCCGGGCGATGACCCGCCCGTCCGGATCGACCACGTAGGACTCCCCGGCGAACTCCAGCGCGTCCTCGCGCCCGACCCGGTTCGCCAGGGCGGCGAAGTAGCCGTTCTGGAAGGCGGCCACCTGGAGCTCGGCCTCGAAAATGCCCTCGGTCCACTCCCCGACCGCCCCGGCCTGGGGCACGACGACGAGCTCGGCCCCGGCCAGCCGCAGCCCTCTCATGTATTCGGGAAAATGGCGGTCGTAGCATATGGCGACGCCGATCCGGCCGGCGGCCGTGTCGAAGACGAAGCTCTCCCGGTCGCCCGGGGCGTAGTAGCCGCGTTCGTGGAAGCCGGGGCCCTCCATGATGTGGACCATGCGCGTGACGCCGAGGAGGCGGCCGTCGGCGTCGATGACCGGCGAGGAATCGAAGGTCCTCTCCCCGTCCCGCTCGAACAGGTTCAGGACGGCCACCGTGCCGGTCTCGCGGGCCAGGGCGCGGAAGAGGTCGGTCGTCGGGCCCGGGACGGGCTCGGCCAGACCGGGGCTCGAGGCGGTCGCGGGGGATCGCGGATAGAACGGGGTGAAGGCCAGTTCGGCGAAGGCGACGAGCTTCGCCCCGGCCCGGGCGGCCTCGAGGAAGGCGCGCTTGCCCCGCTCCAGGTTCTCGGCCGGTTCGCCGGTCGCGCGCTGCTGGACGAGGGCGATCTTCAAGCGCGGCAGGCCCTCTCGACGTCGGCGATCGTCTTCGGGATGGGCGGGCCGAGGACCTTGCGGCCCCTGTCCGTGACCAGGACGTCGTCCTCGATGCGGACGCCCCCGAAGTCGAGGAACTTCTCGACGGCGTCGTAGACGATGAAGTCCCCGTGTCTCTTCTCCTTGCGCCACAGGGCGTACAGGGCGGGGATGAAATAGAGCCCCGGCTCGACCGTCAGGACGTGGCCGGGCTTGAGCTCCCGGGCCATGCGCAGGTAGGCCAGCCCGAACTGCCGGCTGCGCTCGACCTTCTCGCCGTACCCGACGTAGTTCTCGCCGTAGTCCTCCATGTCGTGGACGTCCAGGCCGATGTTGTGGCCCAGGCCGTGGGGGAAGAAGAGGGCGTGGGCCCCGGCGGCGACCGCCTCGGCCGCGTCGCCCTTCATCAGGCCGAGCCCCTTGAGGCCTTCGGCCATGAGCCGGGCCGTCCGGAGATGGACGTCCTTGAAGTTGACGCCGGGCTTGATCGCCTTGATGGCCGATTCCTGCCCGGCCAGGACGATCCCGTAGATGTCCTTCTGGCGGCGGTTGAACTTGCCGCCCACGGGGATGGACCGGGTGATGTCCGAGGCGTAGCCGCTGGGCGCCTCCGCGCCGCAGTCGCAGAGGAGCATCCGGCCCCGGGTGAGGACGTTGTCTTGGGCGTGCATGTGGAAGATCTGGCCGTTGACCGTGACGATGGGCGGGAAGGCCAGGCGGCAGCCGTTGGCCAGGGCGATGCCCTCCATGGCCCCGGAGATCTGGTACTCGTACCGGCCGGGCTTGGCCAGGGCCATGGCCGCCAGGTACATCTCGCGGCTGACGGCCGCGGCCGACTCCATCTCCCGGACCTCCTCCTTGGTCTTGATGATGCGCTGCTCGACCGCGGCCTTGATGAAGGAGGCCGAGGCCTTGGCCTTGAGCTCGCCGACCGGGACGCCCAGGAGCCCGCTCAGGACGATCTTGTTGTCCGGCCGGTAGGGCGGCAGGTAATGGATGGTCCTGCCGGCGGCCAGGGCCTTGCGCACGACCTCGTCGAAGGCGGCCCGCGGCTTGACCCGCCCGACGCCGGCCTCGAGGGCCCGGTCCTTGAGCTTGGGCAGCTCCCCCTCCCAGATGATGTCCTCGATGCCGTGGTCGTCGCCGAACAGGGTGTCGCGGCCCTCGTCGGCGTCTATGACGGCGGCCAGGCCGGGCGAGGCCAGCCCGAAGAAGTACAGGAACGAGCTGTCCTGGCGGTAACGGTAGGCGTTGGCCGGGTAGTTCATCGGGCTTTCCTCGTTGGCCAGGAAGATCATCAGGCCCGAGCCGACCGACTTCTTCAGGCGCTTCCGTCGCTCGACGTAGGTCGCGGCTTTGAACATGTCGTCCTCCTCGAAGGGTCTCCCCGGATTCTATCACAGTGCCGGCGCCGATTGAAACGGCCGGGGCGCGATGCTATGATGCGGAGGCATCCCGGGAGGAGGCCGTCATGGGCGGACTGTTCGGCGTCGTCGGCGAGGGCGATATCGTCGAGGACCTGTACTACGGCACCGATTACCACTCGCACCTGGGGACGAAGCGGGGCGGCCTGGCCGTCGGCAACGGCCCGGGCATCGTCCGCTACATCCACAACATCGAGAACGCCCAGTTCCGGTCGAAGTTCGGCGACGACGTCGTCAAGCTCCGCGGCTCCCGGGGCATCGGCGTCATCAGCGATTTCGAGGACCAGCCGCTCCTCATCCGCTCCCACCTCGGCAGCTACGCGATCGCCACGGTCGGGGTCATCAAGAACATCGACGCGCTGGTCGAGCGGGCCTTCAAGGGCAAGTGCCTCCACTTCGCCGAGATGCGGGGCGGCGAGATCAATCCGACCGAGCTCGTCGCGGCCGTGATCGACCGCGAGGACTCCTTCGAGGACGGCATCCGCTCGGCCTGGGAGCTCATCCGGGGCTCGTCGTCCATCCTCATCCTGACCGAGGACGGCGTCCTGGCCGCCCGCGACAAGTACGGCCGGTCGCCCCTCGTCATCGGCGCGAAGCCGGGCGCGGTCGCCGTCACCCTCGAGACCTGCGCCTTCCCCAACCTCGGTTTCAGGGTCGAGCGCTACCTCGGCCCGGGCGAGATCGTCCGCCTGACCCCCGAGGGCGCCGAAACGGTCGTCCCGCCGGCGAAGAAGCTCCAGATCTGCGCGTTCCTCTGGGTCTATTACGGCTACCCGGCCTCGAGCTACGAGGGCATCAACGTCGAGACGGTCCGCAACCGCTGCGGCGAGTCCCTGGCCCGGAACGACGACGTCAGGATCATCGACCTCGTGGCCGGGATACCCGATTCCGGCATCGGGCACGGCCTGGGCTACGCCGGCCAGGCCGGCATCCCTTTCCGCCGCCCCTTCGTCAAGTACACGCCGACCTGGGCCCGGAGCTTCATGCCCCTGAGCCAGGAGGTCCGCGACCACGTCGCCCGGATGAAGCTCATCCCCATCCGGGAGCTCATCCAAGGCAAGAGGCTCCTGTTCTGCGAGGACTCGATCGTCCGCGGCACCCAGCTCAAGGACACCATCCAGCGTCTCTACGAGTTCGGGGCGGTCGAGGTCCACATGCGGCCGGCCTGCCCTCCCCTCGTCTACGGCTGCAAGTACCTCAACTTCTCGCGCGCCCGCTCCGAACTCGACCTGGCCGCCCGCAAGGCCATCGCGGCGCTCGAGGGGCCGGAGCCCAAGAACGTCGCCGAGTACGTCCGGGCCGGCTCGGAGAGATACGAGGCCATGGTCGCCTGGATCGCCCAAAAGCTCGGCCTGACCTCCCTTCGCTACCAGAAGCTCGAGGACCTGGTCGCGGCCATCGGCCTGCCCAAGGAGAAGCTCTGCACCTACTGCTGGGACGGCGTCGGGACCGACTAGGGATCAAGAGACCGGACAAAGGCCGAAGGCCTTATCTATCGAAAGGGGAAATCCGGGTTCGTGTGGTAGCGGGGGCTGGATTTGAACCAGCGACCTCCGGGTTATGAGCCCGACGAGCTACCAGGCTGCTCTACCCCGCGGTACTTGCGTCATTATAGCAAATGACGCCGGATTGTCAACCCGGCCGGCGGTTCCTTTCCGGGTTCGGCCCGGCGCCGGCAAAGACGCGGGAAGCCGCGGTCGGGGCATCGCTCTTCAACGGCTTGACAACACCCCCGGGGAAAACTCAATATAGGGTCGAAAAACCATGGCCTGGGCCGTTTTCATCGTCCTGTCCGTCCTGTGCGTCGGCGCTGTCGCGGCCATGATCGTCTCCCGGAACCAGGCCCACAACGCCCTCTTCCTCGTCCTCGCCTTCGCCTCGCTCGGCGGGCTCTTCGGCCTTTTAGACGCCCCGTTCGCGGCGGCCGTCCAGGTCCTCGTCTACGCCGGGGCCATCATGGTCCTGTTCCTGTTCGCCATCATGATGTTCAACCTGCGCCGGCCGGCGCCGCGGGAGAAAAAAACGCTCCGGGCCGCCCTCGCGGCGGGCCTCGGGACCGTCCTTTTCGTCGAACTTGTCCTCGCGGCCCGCAAGGCCCTGGCCGGGAGCGTCCCGACCGGCGCCCCGGGCGGGATCGAGGGCCTGGGCCGGCTCCTCTTCACCGACTATCTCTACGCCTTCGAGATCACGTCCCTTCTCATCCTCGCCGCCCTCGTCGGCGCCCTGGCCCTTGCCGGGAAGAAAGAGGACGCTTGATCCCGCCGCCGGCCTTCCTCTTCCTGGCCGTCCTTCTCTTCGGCCTCGGGGTCCTGGCCTTTTTCGTCAAGAAGGACCTGCTCACGCAATTCATGGCCGTCGAGATCATGCTCAACGCCGGGAACCTGGCTTTCCTGTCCCTGGCCAAGGCCTTCGGCCGAGCCGAAGGGCAGGCCCTCGTGCTTTTCGTCATCACGGTCGCCGCGGCCGAGGCCGTCGTCGGGCTGGCCATCATCGTCGTCGTCTTCCGCCAGCGCCGTTCCCTCCGGACCGACGAGCTCAAGGACCTGAAGGGCTGACATGGCCGAGGCGTTCTGGCTCATCCCGCTCATCCCCGGCGCGGGCGCGCTCGTCCTGCTTCTTTTCGGGTCCAGGATGCCCCGGCGCTGGGTCTCGTGGCAGTCCACGCTCGCCGTCCTGGCCTCGTTCGTTCTCTCGGCCGCCGGCTTCGCGCGCCTCGTACGGGCCGGGCCGGACGCTCCGGCCCTGGCCAAGACGCTCCTACCGTGGATCGCCAGCGGCTCGTTCGTCGCCGAATTCGCCTTCTCCTTCGACCGGCTCTCGGCCGTCATGGCCCTCGTCGTCACGGGCGTCGGCCTGCTCATCCACGTCTATTCGGTCGGCTACATGGCCGGGGACAAGGCCTACGCCCGTTATTTCGCCTACCTCAACCTGTTCATGTTCTTCATGCTCGTCCTGGTCACGGCCTCGGACATCGTCCTGATGTTCATCGGCTGGGAGGGCGTCGGGCTCTGCTCCTACCTTCTCATCGGCTTCTGGTTCGACCGGCCGGCCGCGGCCAAGGCCGGCCTGAAAGCCTTCGTCGTCAACCGTGTCGGCGACGCGGCCTTCATCGTCGGCCTGCTCTTCCTCCTCACGGCGGTCGGGGACCCGAGCTTCGCCGCGATCAACGCCGCCCCCGCGGCCGGCCTCGTCGGGCCGGGCCTCGCCACCCTCGCCGCCGTCCTGCTCTTCGTCGGGGCGACCGGGAAATCGGCCCAGATCCCCCTTTACGTCTGGCTCCCGGACGCCATGGAAGGGCCGACCCCGGTTTCGGCCCTCATCCACGCCGCCACCATGGTCACCGCCGGGGTTTACATGGTTTCGCGGCTCGGCGGGCTCTTCGCCGCGTCTCCCGCGGCCTCGGCGGTCGTCGCCTGGACCGGAGGGCTCACGGCCGTCTTCGCGGCCACGGTCGCCCTCGTCCAGACCGACATCAAGCGGGTCCTGGCCTATTCGACCATCTCGCAGATCGGCTACATGTTCCTCGGCTGCGGCGTCGGGGCCTGCGCGGCCGGGATGTTCCACTTGTTCACCCACGCCTTCTTCAAGAGCCTGCTCTTCCTGGCCGCGGGCAGCGTCATCCACGCCCTGGGCGGCGAGCAGGACATGCGCCGCATGGGCGGCCTCAGGAAGCGGTTGCCGGTGACGTTCCCGGCCTTCCTCGTCGGGGCCATGGCCATCGCCGGCGTGCCTTTTCTCTCCGGCTTCTTCTCCAAGGACGCCATCCTGACCAGCGCCTTCGCCGGCGGCCACTACGTTCTCTACGGATTGGGGCTGGCCGGGGCCGTCCTGACGGCTTTCTACGTGTTCCGGATGGTCTTCCTGACCTTCTATGGGGAACCGAGGGCGGCCGGCGCCCACCCCCGGGTCCGCGAATCGCCGCCGGTCATGACCGTTCCCCTGGTCATCCTGGCCGCTCTCTCGGCCCTGGCGGGCTTGGCCGGGTTGCCCGTCCTTCTCGGCGGGAGAGCGGACCTGTTCGGCCGGTTCCTCGAGGGCGTCGTCGTCCGGACGGCCCACCGCCTCGCGGCCTCCTCGGAAGTCCTGCTCATCCTGGCGGCCGCGGCCTCGGCCCTGGCCGGGATCTATCTGGCCTTCGTCTTCTACCGCGGGTCGCCGGCGCTTCCGGCCCGCTCCGCGGCGCGTTTCCCCCGCCTCTACCGGCTTCTCACCGGAAAGTACTACGTCGACGAGGCCTATGAGGCCGCGATCGTCCGGCCCCTCGTCCGGGGCGCCGAGCTGGTCTATCGGCGTTTCGATCTCGAGGTCGTCGACGGCGCGCTCAACGCGTCGGCCGCGGCGGCCCGCGGGGCCGGCCAAGGGCTGAACACCGTCCAGAGCGGCCTCCTCCGCGATTACGCCCTGGCCTTCCTCCTCGGCGTCGTCATCTTCCTCGGAGCGCTGCTCCTGTGAGCGCCTTCGCCTCGGCCCTCCCCCTCGTGAGCCTGGTCACGTTCCTGCCGCTTGCCGGGGCCGTCCTCCTCGTCTTCATCCGCGGCGAGTCGCTCAAGGCCGTCCGGGCGGCGGCCTTGGCCGTTTCGCTCCTGACCTTCGCCCTGTCGCTCTTTCTTTTCTTCGGCTTCGACGGCGCTTCCGGCCTGCCCGAGTTCGTCGAGCGCGCCTCCTGGCTGGGCCGGGGCCTCGACTACCACGTCGGCGTCGACGGGCTCAGCCTTTTCCTCGTCCTCCTGGCCGCCTTCCTCACGCCCATCGCCCTGCTCTCCTCCTGGCGGGCCGTCGGCGACCGGGTCAAGGAGTTCTCGGTCTTCATGCTCCTGCTCGAGACGGGCATGATCGGCGTCTTCGTCTCCCTGAACCTCTTTCTGTTCTATGTCTTCTGGGAGGCGATGCTCATCCCGATGTACTTCCTCATCGGCATCTGGGGCGGGCCGCGGCGGGTCTACGCCACGATGAAGTTCGTGCTCTTCACCATGTTCGGCAGCCTGCTCATGCTGGTGGGCGTCTTCGTCCTCCACGCCGCCCATCACCAGGCGACCGGCGGCTACTCGCTGGCCATCGCCGACCTGGCCGGCCTGGCCCTCTCCCCCGCTCTCCAGACCTGGCTCTTCCTCGGCTTCGGGCTGGCCTTCGCCATCAAGGTGCCCCTTTTCCCGCTCCACACCTGGCTTCCCGACGCCCATGTCGAGGCGCCCACCGCGGCTTCCGTGCTCCTGGCCGCCGTCCTGCTGAAGATGGGCGCCTACGGCTTCCTCAGGCTCGGCCTGCCCCTCTTCCCCCTGGCCGCGGCGTCGTTCGCCCCGGCGCTTTCGGTCCTGGCCGCCGTCGGGATCGTCTACGGCGGCCTGATGGCCCTCATCCAGAAGGACATGAAATCGCTCGTGGCCTATTCGAGCGTCAGCCACATGGGCCTCGTCATGCTGGCCGTCTTTTCGCTCAATTTCGAGGCCACCGAGGGGGCCATCTACCAGATGCTGAACCACGGCCTGAGCACGGGGGCCCTCTTCCTCTGCGTGGGCATCCTGTATGAACGAACCCACACGAGGAAGATCGCCGACCACGGAGGCGCGGCGGCGCGCATGCCCGTCTTCGCCGGGATCTTCCTCGTCGTCATGCTCTCGTCGGCGGGGCTGCCCGGTCTCAACGGCTTCGCCGGCGAGATCCTGTGCTTCTTCGGCGTCTTCGCGGCGAACAAGGCCCTGGCCGCCGTGAGCGTCACGACCGTCATCCTGTCGGCCGCCTATCTCCTCTGGCTCTATAGGCGGGTCCTGCTCGGCCCGCTGAAGGACCCGGGAGACCCGCGGCTCCGCGATCTCGACAAGCGCGAGCTCGCTTATCTCGTGCCCATCATCGTTCTCATCGTCTTCATGGGCCTTTTCCCCGGCGTCTTCCTGCGGAAGTTGGACGCGTCCGTCTCCCGGTATCTCGACGCCGTCAAGACCCCGGCCGCCGCGACCTTGGGCTTGGCCCCGGCTCCGGAGCGGGGCCAAACCGCGGAGAACCGCGCGGAGTTGGAGCGCTGAGATGGGTTCTCCCCTGGCCCTCGCTCCTCTCCTGGCCGTCACAGCCGGGGCGCTCGCCGTCCTGCTTCTCGAAGCTTTCCTGAGAAAGAAGGATTCCGAGGCCCCGGCCGCTCTGACCGTCGCCGCGCTGCTTACCGCCGGTTTCTTCACGGTCCTATCGTGGGGCGAGCCGGGTCTCGGCGCCTTCGGCGGCCGCCTCGTCCTCGACCCCTTGGCCCGGTTCCTGATAGTCATTTTCGTCGCGCTCGGCGTCTTCGTCGCTCTCATGGGCCTGAAATACGCCGCCCGAATGGGATTGGCCCTCGGTCCGTTCTGCGGGCTCCTCCTTCTGGCCGTGGCCGGTCTGATGATCATGGTCTCGACCGGGGACTGGCTCGTCGTCTTCCTCGGCCTCGAGGTCCTTTCGGTCTCGTCTTACGCCCTGACCGGGCTGCGACTGCGCGACCGGACCTCGTCGGAAGCGGCGGCCAAGTATTTCCTCATGGGCAGCTTCGCCGCGGCCTTCTTCGTCTTCGGCCTGGCCCTCGTCTTCGGAACGTCCGGCCGGCTCGAGCTCGGGAGCGGCGTCCCGGGGGCGGCCGCCCTGGCCGGCCTCGGCCTCATCGTCTCGGCGCTTTTCTTCAAGATCGCCGTCGCCCCGTTCCACATGTGGGCCCCCGACGTATACGAGGGCGCCCCGACCCCGGTCACCGTCTTCCTCACCATCGCCCCCAAGGCGGCCGGGCTGGCCGTCCTTCTCCGGGCCCTTTCACCGATCCTGCGCGCGGAGGGCGCGGCGGCGGTCCTCTCCCCGGCCCTTAGCGCGGCGGCCGTCCTGACCATGTTCGCCGGCAATCTCGCCGCGCTCCGGCAGACGAGCCTCAAGCGGCTCCTGGCCTATTCCTCGATCGCCCATTCGGGCTACCTGCTCGTCGCCGTCGTCGCCCGCGACGCGGCCGGCCTGGTCTTCTACGCGGCGGTCTACCTGTTCATGAACGCGGGCGCGTTCGGCGTTCTCATCGCCCTGTCCGGACGGGGATTCGAGCGGACGTCGCTCGACGACATCGCCGGCCTGGGGCGCCGCAAGCCCTGGCTGGCCGCCCCTCTGGCGATCTTCCTCTTATCGCTGGCCGGATTCCCGCCGACGGCCGGGTTCCTGGCCAAGTTCTACGTCTTCGGGGCCGCCGTCCGGGAAGGCCATATCGCCCTGACCGTGGCGGCCGTCTTGGCCAGCCTCGTCTCCGTGGCCTACTACCTGAAGGTCATCGTGGCGATGTATATGCGGGAGGGAGAAGCGGAGCAGGAGCCTTGGCTCGAAGAACCGGCCCTGTATCTTGTCGTTTTCCTGTGCCTTTTCGGCGTCGTCGAGCTCGGGCTCTGGCCGGGGAACCTCCTGACGATCATCCGCCAGGCGCTCCCAGGCTTCTTCTAAGACGCGGGGACGCGTACCCGGCACATGTCCCCAAGTTCAGTCGAGGGCCTTGCCGGCCGTCTCCGGGATGCCGGTCCAGAAGAGCGTCGCCGCGAGGAAGGCCGCGGCGATCAAGGTGAACGAGAAGCCGAAACCCCGCGTCTCGGCCAGCGAGCCGACGACGAAGGGGGCCGCGGCGCTGACGATCCGCCCGGTGTTGTAAGTGATGCCCTGGGCCGTGGCCCGGACGGCCGTGGGATAGAGCTCGGCGGTCAGGGCGCCGAAACCGGTGAAGTAGCCCGTGCCGAAGAAGGCCACGAAAGGCCCGAGGGCCAGCAGCAGGAGCGGCTGGCGGGCCCGGGAGTAGAGGAGCATGAAGACTGCGGCGACGGCGAGGAAGCCGACGTACGACCGTTTCCGGCCGAGCCGGTCGCTGATGAAGCCGAAGCTGACGTAGCCGAGCCACATGCCGGCCTGCATGAAGATGACGAGAGCGGACATCGTCCGCGGACCGAGCCCGAGGCCCCCCTTCTCCGGGGCCATCGACAGGTAGGCCGGGAGCCAGAGGTTGAAGCCCCACCAGGCGAACATGGTGCAGGCGTTCATCGCGGTGACCAGGAGCGTCAGCCGCAGCCGCTGGCGGCCGAAGATCTCGCCGAAACCGGCCCGAACGCCCGGCGCCCCCGCCCGGACGGCCTTCCAGATCTCCGGCTCCTCGACCCGTTTCTGGATCCACAGGGTGAAGAAGGCCGGCGCGACCCCGACGAAAAAGACGGCGCGCCAGCCCCAAGCGGGCAGGACGAGGGCGGCCCGGCCGCCGCCAGGGCGTAGCCCACGGCCCAGGAGCTCTGGACGACGCCCAGGGCCTTGCCCCGGTGGCGGGCCGGCCAGGTCTCGGAGACGAGCGACGCCCCGCTGGCCCACTCGCCGCCCATGCCCAGGCCGAGGAAGACGCGGAAAACGGCCAGCATGGCGACCCCCGTGGCGAAGCCGCAGGCCGCCGTGAAGACCGAGTAGATCAGGATGCTGGCCATGAGGGCCTTGCGCCTGCCGAAGCGGTCGGCCAGGACGCCGAAGACGAGGCCCCCGGCCGCCGAGGCCGCGAGCGTCAGCGAGCCCAGGAGCCCGGCCGTGGCCTTGGTCATGCCCAAGTCGGCCATGAGCGCCGCCAGGACCATGGCCCAGAGCATGACGTCGAAGGAGTCGAGCATCCAGCCGAAGGCCGCGGCGACCAGGGCCCGGCGGGCGTCCGGGGAGGCCTCCCGCCACCAGGTGAAGCGGGACCTCAACGGATCTCCATGCCGTTCAGGCGCAAATAGATGATGCAGCCGACCCCGTAAACGACCCAGCCGATGAGCGAAACGACCCCCAGGCCGATCGCGCCGTACGGGATGCCCATGGCCCGCTTATAGCACAAAAGCCCGGTCCTCAGGTAGGTCCGGGCCCATCGGGGGAAGAAAGAACGGCCGGAGCGGGGTCATAAGCCGGATCCTGTGCCCGCTCGCGCGGGCGACGGTCATTTGTCTAGGTCCCGGGTTGCCCCGGGACTCGAGCGGCCGACCCGCCCCCTGGGACGGGCCGTCCCAAAACGGGGCCCGTTTGGCCTTGCTCCGGATGGGGTTTGCCGTGCCCCCGGCGTCGCCGCCGGGGCGGTGAGCTCTTACCTCGCCATTTCACCCTTGCTCCCCGGGAAGCTCGCGCCCCCGGGGGGCGGTGTGTTTTCTGTGGCACTTTCCCCCGGTCGCCCGGCGTCGCTGTTAGCGACCATCCTGCCCTTCGGAGTCCGGACTTTCCTCCTCTCCCCCCTCGCGGGAAGGAGAGGCGACCGTCTCGCCCGCTCCGGCCGTTACCTTTATACCGTATTGCTCGAGTTTTTTGTAGAGGTTCGACCGCGGCGTGTCGATCTCCCGGGCCGTCTGGGAGATGTTCCAGCGGTTGGCTTCCAGCTTGGCCAGCAGGAAGTCCCGCTCGGCCAGGTCGCGGAACTCGCGCAGCGTCCTGACCCCGGAGGGGTCCGGGAGCGCCGCCGCGGCCTTCTCCCGGAGCGGCTCCGGCAGGTCCTGCGGCCCGATCGTCTCCTTCTCGGACATGATCATCAGGCGCTCGACGATGTTCTTGAGCTCCCGGACGTTGCCCTTCCAGGCGTACCGGGTCAGGGCGGCCATGGCCTCCGGCGAGAACTTGCGGGGCTTGAAGTTGTTCTCCTCGGCGAAGGCCCGCGAGAAGTAATCGACGAGGAGCGGGATGTCCTCGGGCCGCTCCCGCAGGGCCGGCGAGTAGAGGGGCACGACGTTGAGCCGGAAGTAGAGGTCTTCCCGGAAGCGGCCCTCCCGGATCTCCTCGCGCAGGTCCTTGTTGGTGGCCGCGACGACCCGGACGTCGACCTTGGAGATCCGGCTCGAGCCGACCTTCTGGACCTCCCCCTCCTCGAGGACGCGGAGGACCTTGGACTGGGTCCTGAGGCTCATGTCGCCGACCTCGTCGAGGAAGATCGTGCCGCCGTCGGCCTGCTCGAACTTGCCGGTCTTCTTCTCCGTCGCCCCGGTGAAGGAGCCCTTCTCGTGGCCGAAGAGCTCCGACTCGATGAGCTCCTCCGGGATGGCGGCGCAGTTGACCTGGACGAAGGGCTCCCGGGCCCGGAGGCTGTGGGCGTGGATGGACCGGGCCACGAGCTCCTTGCCCGTGCCGCTCTCGCCGTAGACGAGGACGGTGGCGTTGGTCGGCGCGATCTTGAGGACCTCCTTCCAGAGGTTCTGGACGAGGGGGTGGCTGCCGACGATCTCGTAGCGCTTCTCGGCCTTCTTCTTGAGGTCCTGGCACTCGCGGCTGAGGCGGGTCTTCTGCAGGGCGTTGCGGATGCCGATGAGGACCCGCTCGCGGTGGAGCGGCTTCTCCAGGAAATCGAAGGCCCCGAGCTTGGTCGCCTCGACCGCCGCCTGGATCGTCCCCTGGCCGGAGATCATGATGACCTCGGGGACGTAAGGCCGCTCCCGGAGCTCGGCCAGGACCTCGAGCCCGCTCTTGCCGGGCATGCGGATGTCGAGCAGGACGAGATCGATGCCGACGACGTCGCGGAGCGTCTCCAGGCCGTCCTCGCCGGTGGCCGCCTCGAAGTACTCGTAGCCCTCGTACTCGAGGATCATCTTCAGGGACTTCCGGATCCCCTCCTCGTCGTCGACGACCAGGATGCGGGCCTTCCTCTCGGGCTTCATGGGGGCGCGACCTCCCGGCCGGATTCTAGCACACTCGACGGGGCCGGCCAAATCGGCCCCGTCGCCGCGGCCCGCCCCGGGGGGCGGGGTTGACGGCCCCGGACCTTGTGATAGACTGGCGCTGTCAGGCTCGTACCGGGGCGCGGCATGCACGCACAACGATATCGGGGCGGCGCGGACCGGCCGGCGGGAGTTGCGGCCGCGGCCGCGATCATCGCCATCCTGGCCCTTTCCTCCGGCCTCGCGGCGGACGGGCGGGAACGGGCCTTCGTTCTCGACAACGGCATCCGCGTCTTCCTCTACGAGAAGCGGGACCTGCCCCTGGTCCACGTCGTCGTGGGCTTCGACGCCGGCTCCAAGGACGAAACGGACGCCACCTCGGGGATCGCCCATCTCCTCGAGCACTGCGTCCTCTTCCGCGGCACGACGACCCGGTCAGGCGCCGCGGTCGCGGCCGATGTCCGCCGCCACGGGGCCTATTTCAACGCCCACACGGGCCTGGACCTGTCCGTCTTCGAGGTCTCCGCGCCGGCCGCCGAAGCCGCCTTCGCCCTGCGCAACCAGAAGGACATCCTCTTCGGCTTCGACATCGCCCAGGCCGAGGTGGACGCCGAGAAGGAGGTCGTCCTCGAGGAATTCGACCAGATGGAGGACGACCCTCGGCTGCGGGCGACGGACCTCGTCCTCCAGGCCCTCTTCCCCGGCCATCCCTACGGACGGTCGGTTTACGGGCGCCGGGAGGTCGTCGCGGCGGCCAAGGCCGAGGACCTGCTCGCGTTCCACCGCCGGCTCTTCGTCACCGGGAACTGCGCCGTCGCCGCCGTCGGGGACTTCGCCGCGGCCGACATGGAGGGGCTTGTCCGGGAGGTCTTCGGCCCGCTCCCCAAGACGGAGGCCCCCGCCGTCTCGGCGCCCCCGGCCGGTCCCCTGAAGAAGAGCGTCAGCCGGAGGCTCGAGCGCGACGTCGAGGGAGGCTACCTCTATCTCGGCTTCGCCGCCCCCGGCTACAACGACAGCGACCAGTACGCCGTGAACGTCCTCGTGGAGGCCCTGGGCCGGGGCGTCAATCCCCTCCTCCCCGCCCTGCTCCGGGGCGAACGGGACATTGCGCAGACGGTCGAGACGGCCTATCTCGCCAACCGGCACGGCGGGGCCGTCGTGGTCTCGTTCCGGGCCGACCCCAAGGACATCCCGGCGCTCGAGCGGGCCGCTGTCGCGAGCCTCAAGAGCGCCCGTAACGCGTCGTATTCGAGGCGGGACTTCCCGGGCCAGGCCGGGCTCTTCGCCTTCGACTACCTCGAAAGCGGCAAGAACCAGGTCCGTTTCGCCGCCGGCCGGGCGGACGAGTCCGGCCTCCAGCTGGCCGCCTCGCTCGTCCGCCATCTCCTTCTCAACACCAGGGAGGCGCCGCCCCGCTACCTCGACGCGATCGGCCGGGTCGACTCGTCGGACCTGCGAAAAGCCGCCGCCATGGTTTTCGCCAGGGGCGAGCACGCGGCCGTCTCGATCGTCCCGGGAAAGAGGCGGAAATGACGCGCCGGCCCGTCCGGGCGGCGGCAGCGGCGCTGGCCGTGGCGGCTCTCGCCGCGGCGGCGGGGCCCCCGGCCTGGAAAGAACAGCCCCGGAAGACGGTCCTGACGACGGGCCTGCCGCTCATTTACCAGCAGGACGAGGCTTCTCCGATGACGGTCGTCGGCCTCTTCGTTCCCGGCGGCCGGGCGGCCGTTCCCGAGGGCCTCGACGGCCTGGCCACCCTCGCGACCCGGCTGGCTCTCGAGCTTCCGGACGAGGACAAGGTCCGGGACCTCATGGCCCAATCGACCCGGCTGACCTTCCTGTGCGAAGCGGACTTCTCGGCCGTCTTCATCGAGTGCCTGTCGGAGAACCTGGAGGCGGCCCTCCGGGTGGCCGGCAAGGTCATCCCGGCCCCCCTCATGTCCGGCCCGAGGATCGGCCGGGCCAAGGAGATGATGGCGCTCGCCGCCGAGTCCGAAGCCGACGACGCCGTCGCCGCCGGGAGCGGCGCGGCCGCGAGCGCGTTCTTCCGGGGCCGCGGCTACGGGTCTTCGGGCTACGGCTCGGCGGCCAGCCGGAAGGCCATCGGCCGGAAGGACGTCCTCGACTTCCACCGCCGTTTTTTCACCTCGACGAACGTCTTTTTCGCGGTCGTCTCCGACCTCGACCGAGGGACTGTCCAGGGCTTCCTCGAAAAGCACTTCTCCGGGTTCCCCGGGGGCGGGCGCCCGGATGTTCCCGCCGCCGCCCCGGCCCGGCCGGCGGACCTCGAGGTCCGGCTGGCCAAAGAGGCCAAGCAGACTTACATCGGCCGGGCTTGGGCCCTGCCCGCGCCGACCCCGGGGGACCACGCCCGCGGGTCTCTCGCCGAGGTCCTGATCGGGCGCGGCCCCGGTTCCCGGCTCTGGGACCTGCGGGCGGTCGAACGCCTGGCCTACAACGTCGGCGCCCGCCTGAGCTGGATGCGCGGCGCCGGCATCCTCGAGGCCTTCCTCGAGACCGGGAGCTCCAAGGCCGGCCGGGCCGTCGGCAAGCTCGACGGGACCCTCCGAGAGCTCTGGGACAAGGGGGTCTCGGCGGACGAGCTCGAGGCCGCGAAGACCATGGCCAAGGCCGACTTCCTCCGCTCGGCGGAAACCAAGGTCGAGCGGACGCGCCTGTTCGGCCGATTCGAGGTCATCGGCTTGGGCTTCGAGCACATCTCGGGGTTCTTCGGGGCCGTCGACGCCGTCACGGCCGAGGACCTGAACAGCTACATCCGGACGGTCCTGGACCCCGGGAAAGCCCTCAAGATCACCGTCGGCCCCGGCCGGACGGGCGCCGGGCAAGGAGGCTGACCATGGCCCGATTGAGCGAGAAGGAGCTGGCCGACCTCGTTCGCTCCGTCTTCCCCGGCCACCCCGAGGACCGGGGCCTGGCCGTCCTCGTCGACGTGCCCCGAGACCCCGGCCGGGACAACCCCGGCTGGAAGACCCGCCGGGCCATGGCCGAGGACTGGCGGGCCCTTCTGAAGAAAGGGGCCGCGGCCGTGCCCCTCGACCGCGTCCTCCTCGTCGCCTACCCCGATGTCGGCTCCAACAACGCCGACCTGCCGGCCGACGCGTTCGTCGTCGAACGCGGGCTGCCGGACGTCGCCTCGGGGCTGGAGGCGCGCGGGGCCCGGACGCCGTTCGAGGCGCTCTTCCGCGACATCCCTCTCTTTCTCGCCCCGACGGAGTACTCGACCACGGCCCCGCTGAAGAACGCCGCCGCGAAACAGGGCTTCCGGGCCGCGACCATGCCCGGGTTCTCGGAGAAGATGGTCCCGGCCCTGCGCCTGGACTACGGCGAGGTCGGCCGCCGCGTCGCCGCCCTCAAGGAGCGCCTGGACCGGGCCGAGGAGGCCGAGGTCGAGTTCGTCAAGGACGGGCTCGAGCCCCACCGGATGCTCTTCGATCTCCGCTTCCGGACGGCCCACGAGAGCGGCGGCCGCTTCCCCAGGAAAGGCACGGCCGGGAACCTGCCCAGCGGCGAGGCCTACATCGTCCCCTTCGAGGGCGGGCCGGGCGAAGCCAGCCGAACGCGCGGCGAGCTGCCCGTCGAGATCGCGGGCGAGGTCCTCGTCTTCGCCGTCGAGGCCAACCGGGCCGTGGCCGTCCGCCCGGCGGCGACCCTGGGCCCGGCCTGGCGGGACGAGGCGGACCGCCTCCGCCGCGAGCCGGCCTACGGCAACATGGCCGAGCTCGGCTTCGGCGTCCTCGGCGATTTCGGCATCGGGCCGGTCGGCGAGATCCTGCTCGACGAGAAGCTGGGCCTCCACGTCGCCTTCGGCCGGAGCGACCACTTCGGGGGGCTGGTCGGCCCCGGCGACTTCTCGCGGCCCGAGGAGGTCGTCCACCTCGACCGCATCTACATCCCCGCGACCCAGCCGCGGGTGGCCGTTTTTTCCGTGGTCTTCCGTTACCCGGACGGGACGGAAGAGGCGATCATGGCCGACGGCCGCTACCGGATCTTCTGAGCCCTCGCCGTCAGCCGAATGAGCGGAATGAAAAAGGCCCCCGGAAGGTCCGCCTTCCGGGGTCCGAACTTGAGCGGTCGGTCGAGGCCCTACTCCGCGAGCTTCCGGTACGATTCGTAGCGCTTCTTGGCCACGTCGGCGGCCTCGGCGAAGAGCGCCTTGGCGATGTCGGGGAACTGCTGGACCAGGGTGCGGTAGCGGATCTCGTTCTTGAGGAAGGCCTCGTACTCGAGCTTGGGCTCCTTGGAGTCGAGCTGGAACGGGTTCTTGCCCTGCGCGGCCAGGAGGGGGTTGAAGCGGTAGAGGACCCAGTAGCCGGTGTCCACGGCCAGCTTCTGCGCGGCCTGGGACTTGCTCATGTCGATGCCGTGGTTGATGCACGGCGAATAGGCGATGATGATCGAGGGCCCGGGGAAGGCCTCGGCCTCGAGGAAGGCCCTGAGGCACTGGTTCATGTTGGCGCCCATGGCCACCGAGGCGACGTAGACGTAGCCGTAGCTCATGGCCATCTTGCCGAGGTCCTTCTTGGCGGTCTTCTTGCCCGAGGAGGCGAACTTGGCCACGGAGCCGAGCGGCGTGGCCTTGGAGGCCTGTCCACCGGTGTTCGAATAGACCTCCGTGTCGAGGACGAGGACGTTGACGTTGCGGTTCATGGCCAGGACGTGGTCGAGGCCGCCGTAACCGATGTCGTAGGCCCAGCCGTCGCCGCCGATCGACCAGACGCTCTTCTCGACCAGGAAGTCCTTGAGCTCGTCGATCTTGGCCAGGTGGGGCTTGGCGCCGTTGGCCGCCTTGAGGGCCGCGGGCAGGGCGGCCCGGACGGACTTGGCGGCGGCCTTGGCCTCGTCGCCCACGCTCGCCCAGGCCGACTTCATCTTCCGCAGGGCGTCGGCCAGGGCCGGGGTCGTCCCGGCGGCCAGGGCGGCGTCGATCGACGCGGCCAGCAGCCTCCGGTTGGCGTCGACAGCCAGGCGCATGCCGAAGCCGTACTCGGCGTTGTCCTCGAAGAGCGAGTTGCCCCAGGCCGGGCCGGTGCCCTCGACCGTCTGCGCGTAGGGGCAGGTCGGGAACGTGCCGCCGTAGATCGAGGAGCAGCCGGTGGCGTTGGCGATGATCATCCGGTCGCCGTAGAGCTGGGTGGCCAGCTTGAGGTAAGGCGTCTCGCCGCAGCCGGCGCAGGCCCCGCTGAACTCGAACAGGGGCCGCAGGAACTGGCTGCCCTTGAGCGTGTCCGGCCTGATGCCGTCGAGGACGTTGTCCGGCAACCGGTCGAAGAACTCGGCCTTCCGGGCCTCCCCGGCCGCGCGCAGCTCCGCTATCGGGGTCATGACCAGGGCCTTGTTCTTGGCCGGGCAGACCTGGGCGCAGGAGCCGCAGCCGACGCAGTCCTCGATGTAGCACTGCTCCCGGTAGAGGAGGCCCCGGTCGTTCTTGGTGTTGGACTTGATGGTCGTGAAGCCCTCGGGGGCGCCGGCGAGGTCCTTGGGGTCGATCTGCTTGGCCCGGATGGCGGCGTGCGGGCAGACGAAATTGCACTGGTTGCACTGGATGCAGTTCTCGGGGATCCACTTGGGGCACTCGACGGCGATGCCGCGCTTTTCGAGCCGCGCCGTGGCCGTCGGGACGGCCCCGTCGAGAGGCATCTTGGAGACCGGCAGCAGGTCGCCCTTGAACCGGGTGACCGGGTCGATGACCTCCTTGGCGAAGGCGCTGGCGTCGTCCGGGACGATCTTCGTGACCGGCGCGGACTTGGCGATCTTGGCCGGGACGGCCACGGCCTCGAGGCCCGAGGCGGCCCGGTCGATGGCGTTCCAGTTCATCTCGACGACCTCCCGGCCCTTGCGGCCGTAGGTCTTCTCGACGGCTCGCTTCATCAGGGCGATGGCCTCGGCCTCGGGCAGGACGCCCGAGAGCTTGAAGAAGCAGGCCTGCATGATGGTGTTGATGCGCAGGCCTAGGCCGAGCTCGCCGGCCATCTTCAGGGCGTCTATGGCGAAGACCCTGATCTTCTTGTCGATGATCGTCCGCTGCATGTCCTCGGTCAGGTGCTCGAAGACCTCGGCGGCCGGCCAGTCGCAGTTGATGAGGAACGTGCCGCCCTCGCGGATGCCCTCGAGGATGTCGAGGCGGCCGATGTAGGACGGCTTGTGGAGCGCCACGAAGTCGACCGTGTTCAGGAAGTACTGGGACTGGATGGGCTGCTTGCCGAAGCGGAGGTGCGAGATCGTGATCCCGCCCGACTTCTTGGAGTCGTACTGGAAGTAGCCCTGGCCGTACATGTCCGTGTTGTCGGCGATGATCGTGATCGAGTTCTTGTTGGCCCCGACCGTGCCGTCCGAGCCGTAGCCGAAGAACTTGCACCGGACGGTGCCGGGGAGCTCGGTGTCGAGGACCGGACCGACCGGGATGGACTTGTGGGTGACGTCGTCGGTGATGCCGACCGTGAAGCCGTGGAAGGACGCGCCGTCGAGATGGTCGTAGACGGCCTTGACCTGGGCCGGGGTGAAGTCCTTGGAGGACAGGCCGTAACGGCCCCCGATGATCCGGACCGGCCGGTCGGCCAGGGCGACCTTGACGTCGAGGTAGAGCGGCTCGCCGATCGAGCCGGGCTCCTTGGTCCGGTCGAGGACGGCGATCTTCTTGACCGAGGCCGGCAGGGCCGCGGCCAGGGCCTTGGCGTCGAAGGGCCGGTAGAGGCGGACCTTGACCAGGCCGAGCTTGGCGCCGCGGGCGTTGAGGTGGTTGATGGTCTCCTCGGCGGTCTCCGCGCCCGAGCCCATCATGACGATGACCTTGTCGGCGTCGGGGGCGCCGAAGTAATCGAAGAGATGGTACTGGCGGCCGATGGCCTTGGCCACCTTGTCCATGTAGCGCTGGACGAGGCCGGGGCACTCGTCGTAATACTTGTTGACCGTCTCGCGGCCCTGGAAGTAGACCTCGGGGTTCTGCTGGCCGACCTTCTGCATGGGCCGCTCCGGGTTGAGGGAGCGCCGGCGGAAGTCCTCGAGGTACTGGGGCTCGAAGAGGTCGCGGAGCGTGTCGTAAGACACGACGTCGATCTTCTCCAGCACGTTCGAGGTCCGGAAGCCGTCGAAGAAGTGCAGGAACGGGATCTTGGTCCGCAGGGTCGCGAGATTGGCCACGATGGCCAGGTCCTGGGCCTCTTGGACAGAGCCGGCGCAGGTCAGGGCGAAGCCGGTGTTGCGGGCGGCCATGACGTCGCTGTGGTCGCCGAAGATCGAGAGCGCCTGGCAGGCGAGCGACCGGGCCGAGACGAGAAAGAGCGTCGGCAGCATCTCACCCGCGATCTTGTGCATGTTCGGCAGCATGAGCATCAGGCCCTGGGAGGCCGTGAACGTCGTCGTCAGGGCGCCGGCCGAGAGCGAGCCGTGGACCGCGCCCGAGGCGCCGCCCTCCGACTGCATCTCGATGACGTCGACCGTCTGGCCGAAGATGTTCTTCCGGCCGTGGGCCGACCACTCGTCGGCCAGCTCGCCCATCGTCGAGGACGGAGTGATGGGATAGATGGCCGCCACCTCGGAATAGGCGTAGGCGACGTGGGTCGCCGCCGTGTTCCCGTCGATCGTCTGCATGTTCTTCTTCATGACTGACTCCTTTGATATGGTCAACGTCGTTCGCGACGTCGCGTCCTAATCCTTGAGCTCCGTCCGTCCTTCCAAGGCCCTCTGGATGGTCACCTGGTCGGCGAAATCGAGATCGGAGCCGACCGGCAGGCCCACGGCCAGCCGGGTGATCCTCGTCCCGAAGCCCTTGAGCGCGCGGACGAGGTAGAGGGCCGTGGCCTCCCCCTCGACCGTCGGGTTGGTGGCGATGATGATCTCCTTGAAGGCGCCGTCCCGGACCCGCTGGAGCAATTTGCCCAGGCGGAGCTCGTCGGGCCCGCGGCCCTTGAGGGGGGACAGGGCGCCGAGCAGGACATGGTAGCGGCCGTGGAAAGCGCCGGTCCGCTCGATCGAGGCGATGTTGAAGGGCTCCTCGACGATGCAGAGAGACTCGTCCGAGCGCCGCTCGTCGGCGCAGATGAGGCACGGATCGACGTGGGTGATGGCGTTGCAGCGGCCGCAGGTGAAGACCCGCCGCCTGGCCTCCCGGATGGCCTCGGCCAGCCGGTCGGTGTCCTCGGTCGGCAGGTTCAGGAAATGGAAGGCCATGCGCTGGGCCGTCTTGGCCCCGATGCCGGGGATGCGGCGGAGCTCCTCGATGAGGTCCTGGAGGGGCCGGGCGTACTCGAACATCAGAGGAGCCCCGGGACCTTCAGGCCGGCGCCGAGGCCGCCGAGCTTCTGGGCCAGGACCTCGTCGACCTTGGCCGCGGCGTCGTTGAAGGCGGCCACGATGAGGTCCTGGAGCATGTCCACGTCGTCCTGGCCGGCGACCTCGGGGTCGATGCGGATGGACCGCAGGGCCTTGTGGCCGTCGAGGACGACGCTGACCATGCCGCCCCCGCTCGACCCCTCGGCGCGCAGCCCGCCGAGCTCCTTCTGGAGGCGGTCCTGCATCTCCTTGGCCGCCTTGATCATTTTCTGCAGGTCCATGACGTTCGTCATCCGCCGCCCTCCGCCGGCCCGCGGGCCTTCCCCGCCGCCTCGCGGGCGGACGCGACCGGTTCGGCCGAGACGACCTGGGCCCGGAACGTGTCCATGAAGTTCTTCACGGACGGGTCCTTGAGGGCCGCCTCGAGCTCGCGGCCGGGCCGGGCCGGGCCGCCGTCCGTGCCGCTCTCCTCGGCGAAGCGGACCTTGGTCTCCCGTCCCAGGACCTCCGTCGCCGTCCGCTCGATGGCGCGGAGGTCCTTGTCCTGGAGGCTGGCGACGAAGAAGCCCCGGCCGCTCCCGAACAGGACCTCGAGAAGGCCGTCCTTGACCAGGACCGACGAGTACTGTCCGAGCAGGGCGGCCAGCGGCGCCCGCTCGACGGTCAGCCTCTCGAGGACCCGGGCGAAGACGTCCTTCGGGGCCGGCGCGGCCGGCTTGGCCTCGGACGAAACCGCCGGAGGCGCCATGCCCGGGGGCGGCTGGCGGGCCGGTCCGGCGGGCGCCGGGCCCGACGCCGGGGGGGCCGCTCCCGCGGGCCGGGCCGGCGGCCGCGGCCCGTCCTTCCTGAGCCCCTCGACGTCCTTGATGAGCTCCCGGAGGGGGACGATCTTCTTGAAATTGCACAGCTTGACCAGGAAGGCCTCGAAGTAGATCCGGGGCAGGGCCGAGTGCTTCAGGCCCGGTTCGGCCTGATGGAAGGCGAGAAGGTAGCGGAGCAGGTCCTCGGCCGTGGCCTTGTCCGCCTCCTTCCGCAGGGCCTCGAGCCCTTCGGGGCTGACGACGAGGAGGTCGCCCGGCTTCTCGACCGACCGGACGAGGAGGAGGGCCCGGAAGTGCTCGATGAGCTTGCCGAAGACGAAGCGGAGGTCGTGACCGGAGGCGACGACGCTCTCGACGAGGGGGAAGACCTCGGCCGGCTTCTCGTCGAGGACGGCCGAGGAGAAGCGGAAGAGGACGTCCTGGCCGATCGTGCCCAGGATCGTCTTGAGGTCCTCGTCGCCGATGTTCTCGCCGCTGAAGGCGACGGCCTGGTCGAGGAGGCTCTGGGCATCGCGCATGCTGCCGTCGGCGGCCTCGGCGATGAGGGCCAGGCCGGCCGGGGTGATGGTGATGCCTTCCTTCTTGGCGATCTCCATGAGGTGGTTGATGATATCCTTGTGGGAGATCTTGCGGAACTCGAAGTGCTGGCAGCGCGAGACGATGGTCGGCGGGACCTTGTTGAACTCGGTCGTGGCGAAGATGAAGACCGTGTTCGGCGGGGGCTCCTCGAGCGTCTTGAGCAGGGCGTTGAAGGCGTGGGTCGAGAGCATGTGGACTTCGTCGACGATCAGGACCTTGGTCCGGACGTAGGCGGGCTTGTACTTGACCGTCTCCCGGATGAGCTCGATGTCGTCCACCTGGCGGTTGGAGGCCCCGTCGATCTCCAGAACGTCGATGGCGTTGCCTTCGTGGATGGACCGGCAGGCGTCGCAGGGCGGGTCGCCCTTGGGCTGGGGGTCGTCCGCGTCCCAGACCCGGCAGGGGCGGGTCGTCGGTTCGGGGCCGCGGGCGCAGTTCAGGGCCTTGGCCAGGATGCGGGCCACGGTCGTCTTGCCCGTCCCCCTCACGCCGGAGAACAAGTAGGCCTGGGCGACGCGCTTGGTGGCGATGGCGTTGCGGATGGTCTTGACGACGGACTTCTGCCCGACGACCTCCTCGAAGAGCTGGGGCCGGTACTTGAGAGCGAATATCTTGTAGGACTTCTTCTCCATGGATATCGGCCGTCCATCGCCGGGAGGGAAACCGTCGGTTTCCCAAAAAGTAAAGGATATCTTAACACAAACCGGTCAAATAGCAAGGGAAAAAGGGTTATAATGCCGCCCGTGGAGACGCGCCGGCGCAGCCTCGTCGAGGTCCATCTCGCGGTGTTCCTCTTCGGCTTCCCCGGCCTTTTCGGCAAGTGGCTCCCCCTCTCCCCTTCTCTCATCGTCTTCGGGCGGGTCGTCTTCGCCGCCGCGACCCTGGCCGCGGTCCTGGCCTTTGGCCGCCGGCCCCTCGGCGTCCGCCCCCGGTCCGATCTCGTCAGGCTGGCCGCCTGCGGCCTCCTCCTGGCCGTCCACTGGACCGTCTTCTTCAAGTCGGTCCAGGTCTCCACGGTGGCCGTCGGCCTGCTGGCCTATTCGAGCTTCCCCGTCTTCACAGCCTTCCTCGAGCCGCTCCTGGAGCGGGAGAGTTGGGACCCGGCCAGCCTGGCCCTGGCCCTCGTCTGCGTCGCCGGCATCGGCCTGATCGTCCCCCGCTTCGACCTCACCGACGCCGCCCTCCAGGGGACCCTTTGGGGGCTCGCGGCCGGGTTGACCTTCGCCGTCCTGTCCCTCCTGAACCGGCGCTTGGCCTCGCGGCACCCGAGCCTGGTCGTGGCCTTCTACCAGGACCTCTTCGCCGCCGTCTTCCTTCTGCCGGCCGTCCTCCGCCCGGGCCTGTCCCTGTCCGGCCGGGACTTGGCCCTCATCGCCGCCCTGGGCGTCTTTTTCACGGCGTTGGCCCACACCCTGTTCATCGACGGCCTGAGAGACGTCGGGGCCCGGACGGCCAGCGTCCTCAGCTCGCTCGAGCCGGTCTACGGCATCCTGCTGGCCCTGGTCTTCCTCAAGGAAAGCCCCTCCCCGAGAACGGTCTCGGGAGGGGCGCTCGTTCTTCTCGCCGCGGCCGCCGCGACGGTCCGGGCGCGTCGCGCGCCCTAGCTCCTATTCATGTGGGTGGCTATGGGATCGGTTGCCAGGTGCTCGAGACGCGTGTCGGGACATGTCCCGCCCCGGTACGTGTCCCCATTTGCCGGCCCCATCGGCTTCGTTCTCGGGGATTGGCGGTACCGAAGAGCACGGCTTCACCCCTCGGACCTCGCATCCGAGGACCGTCTCGATCCGTGAATGATTCAGGCTAGCGGTCGGGCTCGATCTTGCGCTTGAGGGGGGCTTTCTTGACCCGGGCCTTCTCCTCTTCGGCCTTCTGGCGCTTCTCCAACTCGGCCTTCTCCTGCTCGTGCTTCTTCTGGAGCTCGGCGACCCTCGTCGCGGTCCTGTCCTCGACCCGCCGCTTCTCCTCGGGGTTCTGGACCTTGGCCTTCTCGTCCTCGGCCTCGCGGCGGACCACCCGGAGGTCGGTCGCCTGGCTCTCCCGCATGAGCCGGAGCTCCTGGTCGTGGTCCTCGCGCAGGGCCTCGGACTCGCTCCGGGGCACGCGCCGGAAGACGCGGCCCGTCTCCTCGGTCTGGAGCTGCCGCGCGGCCTTGCTCTCGTCGACGACCCGGCGGGGCCGGGCCGTGTCGCTCTTCGCGATCTCGGGCTTGAAGACGACGAGCTCCCGGCCCTGCTCCCGGGCCTCGCCGGGCCGGTTCGAATCCCTGAGCGAGAGCCTGTCGACGACGGTCCGGTCGGTCAGGCGCCGGACGCGGTCGATATCGACGCCTTCGTTATAGACGCGCCGGTCGCGGGTGTCGATGTTGACGTTGAGCACGGTCATGTTGATGATGGTCGGGTTTCGTTCGACCGGCAGGATCCTCCGGTCCAGGCCGCCGTCGAGGAAGTAGCGGCCGCTGACGAACGACCAGTGGCTGTAGGGGATGTCCCATTGGCGCCGGCCGAAACCCCGGCCGGGGACGAAGCCGGCGCCGGGCGGCAGCGGCGCCCAGCCGATGTGCTCGTCGCCCCAGCGCCAGGCCACCCAGGCCGGCCCCCAGAGGGTATCGGGGACCCAGTACCAGCCCAGGCGGCGGTCCCAGCCCCAACGGCCGTAGTGGAAGGCGATCCAGCCCCAGCGCTCGACCGAGACCCAGGTCCAGCCGTAGTCGGTCCAGGCCCAGCGTCCCTGGGTGTAAGGCCGCCAGTTGTAGCCCACGTGGCGGGGGACCCAGACGTAGCCGTAAGGCCTGAAGGCCACCCAGAGGCCGTAGGGTTCGAGCTGGTCGTAGAAATAGGCGGTGTCATAGCTTCCGTAGCGGTCATAGTCGCGGCCGCGTTCCCGGTCGTAGGGACTGCCGCCGGGATAGCGCCCGGATTCGCCGTAGGGGACGTACCGGACACAGGCCGCCGTCACGAACAGAACGGCGAGGATCAGAAAGCCCAGCGCTCGTTTCATCTTCGTCCTCCTGCCCGGCATGATTGCAAGCGTCATGCCAAGGCTATCGCTTGAGAAAGGGTGAGTCGGTCCCGAGGCGGGACCGTCCTGAAAAAAGGACGGTCCCGGTTGAGTTGTCCGGTCCGGGCGGGACGAGCCAGAAAGGACTCGGCCCGCGGCGCCGTTCTTCCAGGCCGGCGTTCGGATGGCGGAGAGGGCGGGATTCGAACCCGCGGTGCACCTTGCGGCGCACACACGCTTTCCAAGCGTGCTCCTTAAACCGCTCGGACACCTCTCCGTTCCTCGCGTCTGACGGGAACTCCGATGCCCTCAACTTATCAAAAAACCGCGGACCGGTCAACGCGCCTCCGCGGCCGGAGCGCGCGGAGACGAACGTGGGCGCGTTGACCGGAGAAGGCCCGCTCAGAACGCGGGGCGATAGATGTTGATGATGTCCTTGAGCAGCGCCGCGGCGGCCCCGCGGGGATTGGAGCGGCCGCCGGTCAAGGTCACCGAGCCCATGGAGTCGGTGATGAACGTGATCCCCTTCTCGGTGCCGTTGACGTGGACGAGCGGGTTGCTGGGCTCGACGAGCGAAGGCCTGACATCGAGGCTCCAACGGCCCCCCTGGCGGCCGGGCGCGGCCGTGGCCAGGAGCTTGACCGCCCGTCCCTCCTTGCGCGCGGCCTGGACTTCGCCGACCGAGATCCCGGCGATGCCGCGGACCTGGACGTCTTTGAGCGTGTAGGCCGTGTCGAGGCAGGCGTTGGTGACGAGCAGCATCTTGGCGGCCGTGTCCCAGCCGCCGACGTCCGAGGCCGGGTCGGGCTCGGCGATGCCCTTGTCCTGGGCCTCTTTGAGGGCCTCGTCGTAATCCAGCCCCTCGCCCATCCGGGTCAGGATGTAGTTCGTGGTGCCGTTGAGAATGCCCTGGATGCCCTCGATCCTGGCCCCGGCCAGGGAGACGAGGCCCACGTCGAGGGTCGGCAGGGCGGCGGCCGTGGCGCCGCTGAACTTGAGGACCGCCCCGTTCGCCGCGGCCAGGGCCTTGAGCGCCGGCAGCCCGACGACGAGGGCGCCTTTGCTCGCCGCGACCGCGTTCCATCCGCCCCGGAAGGCCGAGGACAGATAGGACAGGCCCGGCTCGCCCGTATCCAGGTTGGAGACGGTGCATTCGACCAGGCAGCCGCCCGGGCCGAGCCCGGCGATGACTTCGCCGGCCCCCAGGCCTTCGCGCCAGTTCGGATTGCCTTTCGTCCAGGCCTCCCCGGCCCGCGACAGGTGCCGGACCTCGAGCGGCCGTCCGGAGTGGAAGCAGCCCTCGGCGCGGGCCACGGCCATGACCTCGGGGACGAGGCCGTAGCGGCGCTCGAGGTCCTCGGCCTTCTCCCGGAGCAGCGACAGGAAGGCGCGTCCGACGTGGCCGTAGCCGGTGACGACGAGCGGGACGTTCTTCATGGGCGGGACGTCGTTGGCGGAGAGGGCGGGATTCGAACCCGCGATCCCGATCGCTCAGGATAACGGTTTTCGAGACCGTCGCCTTCAACCACTCGGCCACCTCTCCGCACGTTCGGGACGGGATGAGAACCAGGATTATAGCCGAAATCAGGCCGTCTTTCTACGGGCCCGGAAAAAGGCCTTGAGGAGCGCGGCCGCCTCTCCGGCCAGGACGCCGCCGACGACTTCCGGCCGGTGATTGAGCCTGCCGAACGGGAAGTCCATGACCGAGCCGAGCGCGCCGGCCTTGGGATCGGGTGCGCCGAAGACGAGCCGGCGGACGCGGGCCTGGACGGCCGCGCCCAGGCACATGGCGCAGGGCTCGACCGTGACGAAAAGGTCGCAGTCCGGGAGGCGGTAGTTCCCGGCCTTCCTGGCCGCCCTCCGCAGGGCCACGATCTCGGCGTGGGCCGTGGGGTCCGACGCCGCCTCGGGCCGGTTGGAGCCTCGGGCGACGACGCGTCCGGCCCGGACGACGACCGCGCCGACCGGGACCTCTCCCCGGCCCGCGGCCTTGGCGGCCTCGGCCAGGGCTACCCTCATGAACCCGGCGTCGTCCATGACAGCGTGATTCTACTTGGAAAGGCCGGTCCGGGCAATTATAATCGGTGCCGCGTTCGGAGGGAGATACGGACATGGACCGATTCGAGTGCCTGGCCTGCGGACCGGTCGCCTCGCGCGACCCCTACTCCCCTTTCTGCCCGGCCTGCGGCGAGCCGCTCTTCGTCGCCCCCCCCTGTCCGGGACGGCCGCGGGGCTGCCGCGGGGACCGGGCGCTCGCGCTCGAGAGGTGGGCCGACTTCCTGCCGCTCGAGCGGATCGACGCCCGCTTGAGCCTGGGCGAGGGGTCGACGCCGCTCGTCCGCCTGGAGCGCCTCGGGGCCTCTCTCGGCCGGGCCCGCCTCTTCGCCAAGAACGAGGCCCAGAACCCGACCGGGAGCTTCAAGGACCGGGGCACGGCCGTGGCCGTCCAGAAGGCCGTGGCCCTGGGCGCGAGGATGATCGGCACGGTCTCGACCGGCAACATGGCCGCGTCGACGGCCGCCTACGGGGCCCGGGCCGGCCTGCCGACCTTCGTCCTGCTCAAGGAAGGGACCTCGACCCTCAGCCTCCGGGCGGCCGGCATCCACGGCCCGCGCCTGGTCGCCGTCGAGGGGGACTACGGCCGGCTCTTCAGGATGAGCGTGGAGGTCGGGAAGCGCTTGGGCATCATGTTCATGAACTCGATCGACCCCTACCGGCTGGAAGGCTACAAGGTCACCGCCTTCGAGATCTTCCTCCAGCTCGGCGGCCGCGCCCCCCGGGCCGTCTTCGTGCCCCTGAGCTCGGGCGGCCACCTCCTCGGCCTGATGCGGGGCTTTGCCGACCTGGAGAGCGCCGGCCTGGCCTCCTCTTTTCCCGCCGTCGTCGGCGTCCAGGCCGCCGGGTGCGCCCCGCTCGCCGCCGCCTTCGGGCGCGGCCTCGACCGCTGCGAGCCCCCGGCCCGGGCGCGGACCATCGCCCACGCCATCGCCAATCCGGACCCGCCCGCCGGCAGCGCCGTGCTGCGGACGGTCCGGGACCGGCGCGGCCTCATCGTCGCCGTCGCGGACGAGGAGATGCTCGAGGCCCAGCGCGAGCTGGCCGCGGCGGAGGGGCTGTTCTGCCAGCCGGAGGCGGCGGCGACGCTCGCCGCCCTGAAGACGCTGGCCGCCGCGGGCTGGCCCGAAGGGGACGGAGACGACGTCCTCGTCCTGACGGGAAGCGGCCTCAAGGCGCCGGCCGCGCTCGACTCGGCCCCGATGACGATCAACGTGCTCGCCGTCGGGGAGCTCGAGGCCGGCCTGGCCCGCCTCGTCTGACCCCCGGCCCGGGAGGGTCGCCGCTTACGGCTCTCCCATATAGGCCTGGAAGAGCGTGTCCCGGTACGGGAACAGGGCCGGCGTCCCGCCCGTGTGGAGGAAGACGACCTTGTCGGTCGGCTTGAAGAAGCCCGTCTTGACGAGGTCGATGAGGCCGGTCATGGCCTTGGCCGTGTAGACGGGGTCGAGGACGATGCCCTCGGTCTGGAAGACCAGCCGGATCGTCCGGGCCGTCGCGGCGTCGACCATGCCGTAGCCCTCGCCGATGTACTCGTCGAAGACGACGACCTCTCCCGGCAGGATGTCCAGGCCCAGGCCGAGCGATTCGACGGCCGCCCGGGCGATCGCGATGACGTCGTCCGAGAAGGGCCCTTTCGGGTCCGAGACGCTGACGCCGAGGATCCGGCAGGCCGGGGCCAGGGCCCGGGCGCCGATAACGAGGCCGGCCTGGGTGCCTCCCGAGCCCGTGGCGTGGACGACGAAGTCCGGCTCGGCCCCGGCCGCGCGCATCTGGTCCAGGAGCTCGGCGAAGCAGGCGGCGTAGGCGAACGCGCCGAACGGCCTGTCCATGTCGCCCTGGACGAGGGACCCGCCGACCGGAACGAGATAGGGACGGCGCCCCGCGGCCTTGACCTCCCGGGCCACCTCCTTGAGGAGCTCCATGGCCTGGGCCGACTTGACCAGCTTCCCCTTCTCGGCCTCGACCAGCCGCAGGTCGGCGCCGAGAGCGATGTCGAGGAGGACGTTGCCGTCGGCGGCGGCCGGCGCCCCGGCCGGCTTGAACAGGACCAGGACGGGCTTGAGGCCGAAGGTCTTGGCCGCCGCGGCCGTCAGGGCGCACCAGTTGGACTGGAGGCTGCCCCAGGTGATCACGGTATCGGCCTTCTTCTCGAGCATGTCCCGGACGATGAACTCGAGCTTGCGCGACTTGTTGCCGCCGAAGGCCAGGCCGGTCAGATCGTCGCGCTTGACGTAGAGCTCCGGCCCGCGCAACCTCGCCGACAGGCGATCGAGCCTGCGCAGGGGGGTCGGGCGATGGATGATCTCGACGCGGGGAACCCGGTCAACGGTCTCGAGGAATGCCTGGATCGCGGAGTCCATGTTCACGCCTCCCCGGGACTAGGGTAGCAGAAACGGGGCCGGAAAAGAAAGGGCCACCCTCCCGGCGCCGGGAGGGAGGCCCTTCGGGTGAAGGCCGGTCAGTATCGCGGGTCTTTGAGGACCGCGGCCGTCGTCGTGTGGGTCTTGCCGTCGACGGTCAGGACGACCTTGTATTCGCCGGGCTGGACCGGGAACGAGGCGAAGGCCGGGTCGCCCATGGCCCCGCCGAAGCCCATCTCCCGGGCCCGGCGGGCGTCGGCCTCGGCCGTCTTTTTCTCCTCAGGCGTCCGCTCGCGCCGGCCGGTCATGTTCCAGACCGCCATGTTGAGCCCGGCCTCCGACGGCCCGGTGAGCTCGTTGAGGAGCATGGCGCCGGCGTAGACGCGGACCTTGACGGGCTCCTTGGGCTTGGACTTGAGGGTGTAATAGATGTGCACGCCGGGGGCCTCGCTCTCGCCGGCGAAGTTCGAGCTGGAGGACTCGCGCAGGTCGCGGCCGACCCAGCGGACCTTGGGCTCGGGTGAGAACAGGAAGGCGTCCTTGGCCAGGACCTCGGGCGTGAGCTCCTGGAGGGGCTTGATGTCGGCGATGTAGGCGCCGCGGCCGTGTGTGGCGACGATGAGATCGGCCTCGCGCGGCTGGACCTTGAGGTCGTGGACGGGCTGGGTCGGCAGGCCCGGCATCTTCGCCCAGGCCCGGCCGCCGTCGATCGAGACGTAGACGCCGAAATCGGTCCCGACGAAGAGGAGGTCCGGGTTCTTCGGGTCCTCGCGGACGACGTTGACGGGCTCCTCGGGGAGGCCCGCCGCGAGCGAGGTCCAGGTCGCGCCGTAGTCGGCGGTCCTGTAAAGGAAGGCGCGGAAGTCGTCGTTCCGGAAGCCGGTGAAGCTCAGATAGGCGACGGCCGGGTCCGACGGCGAGGCCGCCACCCGGCTGACCCAGTAGCCCGGATGGCCGGGGACCTTGTCGTTGAGCTTGGCCCAGGCCCGGCCGTTGTCCCGCGTCACCCAGACGTTGCCGTCGTCCGTGCCGGCCCAGAGGACGCCGGGCAAGATCGGCGACTCGTCGAAGGTCGTGATCGTGCCGTACTGGATGTTGCCGTCGCCGCCCTTGCCATCGACCTTGAGCTTGGCCGGGTCATTGTTCGAGAGGTCGGGGCTGATCTCGGTCCAGGTGTCGCCGCGGTTGGCCGACATGACGACGATGTTGCCGCAGTGATAGACCGTCTCGTGGTCGTGGGCCGAGACGAGGACCGGGGAGCACCAGTTCCAGCGCGTCTCGGGCTTCAGGCGCTGGTAGGCGATGTCCTTGGACTCCCCCGTGACGAGGTCCATGCGGGCCAGGGGGCCGAACTGGGACTCGGTGTAGATCGTGTCGTTGGTCACCCGGTCGAAAGCGTTGTACATGCCGTCGCCGCCGCCCAGGCTGAACCAGTCCTCGAGCCGGATCGGCGCGCCCGCGCCGCCCCGGCCGCCGAATCGCCCGCCCGCCCCCGGCTTGGTGCTCGGGCCCACGTGCGAGCCGTTGTCCTGGAGGCCGCCGGCGATGCGGTAGGGATAGGACATATCGTAGTCGATGGCGTAGAACTGGGACAGGGACAGGAAGTCGGGATGGTACCAGTTCTTGCCGCCGTCCCAGGTCACGCCCAGCCCGTGGTCGTAGCCGAGGATCATGTGGCCGCTGTCTTTCGGGTCGATCCACAGGGCGTGGTTGTCGCCGCCGAAGCTGAACGGCGTCGTCCAGGTCTTGCCGCCGTCGCGGGTGGCGATGACCCCGACGCTGAGGACATAGACGGTCTTGTCGTCGTTGGGGTCGACGACGATCTGGCCGTAGTAGTAGCCGGGATTGCCGCCGATGCTGCGCTTCTCGGGGCTGATTCGGGCCCAGGTCTGGCCGCCGTCGTCGGAGCGGTAGATTTCGCCGTCGATCATGCCCGCGCTCGATTCACCGGCCAGGATCTCCCGCCAGCGGTCCTCGGGGGACAGGCCGGGCTTGTTGGCGTTCTCGATCTCGGCGAAGACGATCTTCGGGTTCTTGGGATAGATGGCCAGGCCGATGCGGCCCAGGACGCCGCCGGGCAGGCCGCCGCCGAGCTTCGTCCAGGTCTTGCCGCCGTCGGTCGTCTTGTGGACGCCCGAGCCGGGGCCGCCCAGCCCGAACGTCCAGGGCTTGCGGAAGCGGTCGTAGGCGGCGGCGTAGAGGGTCTCGGGATCGGTCGGGTCCATGGCCACGTCGACGACGCCGACGGCCCGGCCGTCGACGGCGACGCCGAGGACCTTGGCCCAGGTCTTGCCGCCGTCGGTCGTCTTGTAGAGCCCGCGCTCGGGGTTCTCCGAGTAGAGATGCCCCAGGGCGGCCACGTAGACGATGTCGGGGTCGGTCGGGTGGATGACGACCCGGCCGATGTGGTGCGATTCCTTGAGCCCCATGTTCTTCCAGGTCTTGCCGCCGTCGGCGGACTTGTAGACCCCGTCGCCCCAGTAGGTCGACCGGGAGTTGTTGGCCTCGCCCGAGCCCAGCCAGATCAGGTCGGGGTCGGACGGGGCCACGTCGATGTCGCCGATGGAAAAGACCTTCTCGTTCTCGAACAGCGGCTCGAAGGTCTGGCCGTTGTTCTCGGTCTTCCAGAGATGGCCCGAGGCCGCGGCGGCGTAGAAGGTGTGGGGCCTCCGGGCGGGCACGGCGATGTCGACGAAGCGGCCGCTCTGCCGGGTCGGCCCGACGGAGCGGAACTTCACGGACTTGAGCACGGCGGCCGGGTCGAGGGCCGCGGCGGCCGCGCCCTTGGCCTTGGGCGCCGGCTTGGCCTGGGCCATGAGGCCCGCCGCGGCTGTGACGATCAAAGCCGCGGCCAAGACGAGAACGGCGGGTTTGCGGAACATCGGGGATCCTCCTCTCGGCAGAGTCGTCTTCGGTCTCGCCCGCGCGAAGCGGGCTATCTCAGCTCGGACGTGCAGTGCGGGCAGCGGACCGCCTTGATGGGGACGGCGACGGCGCAGAAGGGGCAGTCCTTGGTCGTCGGGGCCGGGGCCGGCGCCTCGGCCTTCTTCTTCAGCCGGTTCATGGCCCGGATGATGAGGAACAGGCAGAAGGCGACGATGAGGAAGCTGACGACGGCGTTGATGAACTTGCCGTAGCTGATGACCACCGTTTCGGACAGCCTGATGGACAGGTTGGCGAAATCGACCCGGCCGAGCAGCATGCCGATCGGCGGCATCAGCACGTCGTTGACGAGCGAAGAGACGATGGTGCCGAAGGCGCCGCCGATGATGATGCCGACGGCCATGTCCAGCACCGAGCCGCGCATGGCGAACTCCTTGAACTCTTTGAACATCCGGACCTCCTCTCGAAAAGGGCTTCTCGTTTTTTATATAACGGGGCCTCCGCCGGAGTCAATCCCCGACGACGACGGGAAAAGACGTGATCCGCAGGCGGGCGCAGCCCATGGGAATGAGCTCGACCTCCTCGACGGGGCCCTCCCCCGCCGCCGGGCTGGCCGGCACGGGGCCGGCCATCCGGCCCTCTTCCCGCCAGGAGGGAACGCGGCGGGCCCGGGCCGAGAGGACGAGGGGCGCCTTCCCGGGGACGAAGGGCTGATAGGGCGGCGTCCGGCGCGAGGCCAGGCGGACCGCCGCCCCGGCCGCTCCCCGCTCCGAGACCAGCCCGTAGTTCCAAGGGGTCGTCGGCAGGACCTCGCGGGCGGGCCACTCGTCCGTCCCGCCGCACCGCCGCCACGCCTCCCCGATCCGCAGCGAGAACCAGAGCGGCCCTCGCCGGACCGAGACCGCGCCGCGGACCGTCGGCCAGTCGACGACCTCGATCTCCGGTCCGAAGTCGATCCGGACCTGGTCGCCGTGGCGCCACGTCCGCCGCAGAACGGCGTAGCGACCGCCGCGGAAGTCGCCCCCGGCCTCCTCTCCGTTGACGGAGATGCGGACGCGCCGGGCCCACCCTGGCAGCCGCAGATAGAGCGGGAAGCCGGTGGGCCGCTCGCAGGCGACGGCCAGACGGACCTCGCCGTCGAACGGGTAGTGCGTCTCCTCGACGATCGTGACCTCCCCGCCCTCACCGGCCTTGGCCGTGACCGACGACGGCGCGTAGAGCGCGGCGGCCAGCCCGTTGTCGGAGGTGGCCAGCCAGAGGTGCTCGGCGAAATAGGGCCAGCCGAAGGCGACGTTGTGCTGGCAGCAGCGGTAGCCCCAGGGATCGTAGGAGAGGAGGGTCCCGGGGTTCTGGAAGTCGTGCTCCCCGGAACGGTCGCACGAGACGAGGTTGGCCGCGGTGAGGTAGTGGAGTCCCTTGAGGTCGGGCGTCATCGCGGCCGGCAGCGAGTTGAAGGCGACCTCCTCGGCCCGGTCGGCCCAGACGGGATCGCCGGTGATCTTGAGCAGCGACTCGAAGCTGGCCATGAGCTCGACCATCGCGCAGGTCTCCGCGCCCTGTCGGGGGTCGTCCTTTCCCGGCCGGATGTTCTCGTCGGCCCCGAACATCCCGCCCGGCTGTCGGCCGTAGCCGTCCATGACCTGCCGGTAATTGCGCTCCACCGCCTCGAGCAGGGAGCGTTCGCCCGATTGCTGGAAGAAGACGCCGGGGGTGCGGAAGCCCATGGCGATGTTGACGCCGTGGTAGAAGGAGCTCTCCTCCGGGCGGCGGTCGCGCTCGGGGCTGAGGATGGGCGCGGCCCAATCGGCCGTCCGGGCGTAGACCCGCTTGGCCAGGTCGAGGAGGAAGCTCTCGCCCGTGCGGTTGTAGAGCCAATAGACGCTCTCGAGGTTCTCCCCGCCGCGGAGCTTCTGCCAGCCCCCCGGCAGGAGGTCCCGGGCCGGGAGGTGGAACTCGTACTGGAAGAACCGGCTCATGAGCGCGAGCACCCGCCGGTCGCCCGTGGCCTCGTGATAGCTCTGCAGGGGCGCCAACATGACCATGTTCGGCCAGAGGTCCCGGGCCGCCCGGTTCGCGGCCGGGCCGAAATAGCCGTCCCTGGACTGGGACCTGATGACGCGCTCGAGCCAGCGCTCGGCCTCCCGGCGCATCGGCCCGTCCCTGAGGAGATAGGCCAGGTCGCCGTAGCCCTTGAGCCAGTAGGGCGCCTCCTCCCACCCCGGCCCCTCGGGCGCGAGCCAGCCGCTGTCGTCGCCGAGGAAACGGCTGACCTCGCCGAGACGGCCGGTCAGGCCGTCGCGCATGAGCCGGAGCTGGGCCATGAGCCAGCCGCGCGGCACGACCGCGCCGATGGGCAGCTTCACGAGAGGGCTCGTCCCGAGCGGGGCCCGGTTGGAGACGTAGTGCGCGTTCGGCGAGGCGGCCGGAGGGACGCCGGCCTCGGTCGGTTCCGCCGGGCCCTGTCGCGGGTCCTCCGCCAAAGCCATGTTCCTCCTCACCAGGCGATGCCGTAGTCCTCGCCGTAATTGCTGCTGCCGCCCCAGAAAGTGCCGTGGGCGCGGTCGAAGAAGATGGCGTTGATGGGCCCCGACGTGTACTTCTTGACGGACAGGACATAGCCCATGGCCTTGAGCCTGTCCCGGACCTCGGCCTGGACCTTCACGTTGACGTCGAGCTTGCCGGGGAAGATCTTGTGGTCGGCGAAGGAGTCGTGCATCTGGTAGCTGTTGATGTTGGGCGCTTCGCAGGCCTCCTGGACGCTCATGCCGAATTCGACCATGTTGAGGAAGAACTGCAGGAGGTTCTGGTCCTGGGTGTCCCCGCCCTGGACGGCGAAGGACAGGTAGGGCCGGCCGTCCTTGAGGGCCAGGCCGGGCGTCAGCGTGGCCCGCGGCCGTTTCCCCGGGGCGATGACGTTGAAGGGGTTCTGGCGCTCGTCGAGGACGAAGCTCTGGGCCCTCTGGCTCATCCCGACGCCCGTCCGGCCGGCGATGACGCAGGGCACCCAGCCGCCGCTCGGGGTCACCGAGACGACCCAGCCCTCCTTGTCCGCGGCCTGGATGGACGTCGTCCCCCGCCTGAAGGCCTCCTCGACCTCGGCGGCCTCCGCGGGCCCGAGCGCCGCGGCCTCGCCACGGCCCCATCCGAGCCAGGTTTCGAGATATCCGAGGAAGGGGTTGGTCTTGCCCTCGTAGGGATAGGGGTCGCCGGGCTTGACGGCGTCGTCGTTGCGGTCGGGCCGGATGAGCTTGGCCCGGTCGCGGGCGTAGGCCTTGGACAGGAGGCCGGCGATGGGCTCCTGGGGCGGGAAGTAAGGGTCGCCGTAATAGAAGTCCCGGTCGGCGAAGGCCAGGTTCATGACCTGGTAGAGCGTGTGGATGTAGGCCGCGCTGTTGTGGCCCAGGGACTTGAGGTCGATCGTCTCGAGCATGTTCAGGGCCTGGAGCATGACCGGTCCCTGGACCCAGCACGTCAGCTTGTAGACCTCGATGCCCTTGTAGGCCGTCATGACCGGTTCCTCGAGGCGGACCTTCCAGGCGGCCAGGTCGTCCAGGGT
This sequence comes from Acidobacteriota bacterium, assembly GCA_029569255.1. Classification (GTDB taxonomy): domain Bacteria; phylum Acidobacteriota; class Aminicenantia; order Aminicenantales; family Saccharicenantaceae; genus RBG-16-66-30. The sequence continues at coordinate 96,256 of JAKQUO010000028.1, forward strand.
GATGAGCCCGCCCTGCTCTTTCGAGCCGCGGACGAACTCGCGGGCGATGTCGCCTTTATAGAAGCGGTCGTAGGCGGCGTAGATGGCCGCCCTGCGGTCCCGGCCGGCGGCCAGGGCCTCTCGCTCGGCCTCGACCATCTTGTTCAGGGTGGCCAGGAGGTCGGGCTGGCGGAAGACCTCGCCGGGCCGCGGGGCCTCGCGCTCCTCGCCGAGGCGGGGCAGCAGGACCGCCTTCGAATAGGGCCAGTCCTTGATCTTGGCCTTGTCCTTCTCGATGCGGTCGGAGGTCTCCTTGTCCATGGGATAGCCTTCGGCCAGCCGCAGGGCCGGGCCCAGGACCTCGGCCAGGCTCATGGTCCCGAACTCGGCCAGCATGGTCAGCAGTCCGCCCGGCGTCCCCGGCGTCACCGCCGAGAGCGGCCCGTGCTCTGGCGGGAAGGCGTAGCCTTTGGACCGGTAGAATTCCGCCGTCGCCCCGGTCGGGGCGACGCCGAGGGCGTTCAGCCCGATGACTTTGCCCGTTTTCGGGTTGTAGATGAGGGCCTGGGTCTCCCCGCCCCAGCTGAGGACGTCGTACATGGTGCAGACGGCGCCGAGCATGGCGCAGGCCGCGTCGACGGCGTTGCCGCCCTTGGCGAAGACAAGCGCCCCGGCGGTGGCCGCAAGCGGCTTGCCCGTGATGGCCACCCACTCCTGGCCGTGGAGAACGGGCTTTTCCGTCCTCTGGGCCGCCGCTCCCAAGACGACTGCCCCGCAACAGGCGATGACGATCCCGGCGACGATGTATTTCATGGGTCCTTCCTTTCCGGGCCGATTATACAACAACATCGGGGATCCTACTCATGGAAATCTCCGTGTGCTATAATAGCCGCCTTTATCGGGGCCCGACATCCCCGGCCACGGAGAAAAAGGCCGCTCATGCATAGGATCGAAAGACATCCCATCCTCCCCGTCCCCGACCGTCGCCGCGTCGCGTTCACCTGGAAAGGCCTCAAGCTCGATGCCTTGGAAGGCGAGACCCTGTCGTCCGCCCTCTTCGCCGCCGGCGTCCGGACCTTCGGGCGCCACCACAAGGACGGCGCGGCCCAGGGCCTCTTCTGCGCCAACGGCCAGTGCTCCCAGTGCCTGGTCCTGGCCGACGGGTTCCCGGTCAAGTCCTGCATGGAGTTCGTCAGGGAAGGCGTCCGGGTCGAGCCCGTCGAGGGCCTGCCCGAGCTGCCCCGGGTCGACAGCCGCTCGGCGGGACTCGCCGCGGCCAAGCCGATCGAGACGGTCCGGGTCCCCGTACTGGTCATCGGCGGGGGCCCGGCCGGCCTTTCGGCCGCGATCGAGCTCGGGAAAAGAGGCGTCGGAACGCTGGTCATCGACGACAAGCATCGCCTCGGCGGCAAGCTCGTTCTCCAGACCCACCGCTTCTTCGGCTCGATCGACGCGGTCTTCGCCGGGACTCGCGGCATCGACATCGCCACCCGCCTCGAGAACGAGGTCCGTTCCTTCCCGAGCGTCCGGGTCTGGCTCCGGAGCCCGGCCCTGGCCGTCTTCAGCGACCGGACGGTCGGCGTCCTGGCCGAGGGCCGCCGCTACGTCCAGGTCGTCCCGGAGGTCCTCCTCGTGACCGCGGGCGCCCGGGAGAAGAACCTGGCCTTCCCCGGCAACACGCTGCCGGGCGTCTACGGCGCCGGGGCCTTCCAGACCCTCGCCAACCGCGACCTGGTCAAGCCCACGGACCGGCTGTTCATCGTCGGTGGCGGCAATGTCGGCCTCATCGCCGGCTACCACGCCCTCCAGGCCGGCATCGCCGTCGTCGGGCTGGTCGAGGTCATGCCCGAGTGCGGCGGCTACAAGGTCCACCGGGACAAGCTGGCCCGGCTGGGCGTGCCCATCCACACCTCCCACACGGTCGTCAGCGCCAACGGCCGCGAGGCCGTCGAATCGGTGACCGTCGCCGCGGTCGACGGGAAGTTCCGGCCGGTCAAGGGCACCGAGAGGTCCTTCGACTGCGACACCCTCCTCATCGCCGTCGGGCTCGACCCGGTCAACGAGTTCTACGACAAGGCCCGCGAGTTCGGCCTGCCGGCCTTCGCCGCCGGCGACTCCGAGGAGATCGCCGAGGCGTCGGCGGCCATCTTCTCCGGCAAGATCCGCGGCCTCGAGGTGGCCCGGGCCCTCGGCCGCGACGTCGGCGAGATCTCCCCGGACTGGTACCGGACGGCCGACATCCTGAAGTCGAAGCCGGGCGCCACGTTCGCCGAGCGGACGCCCGAGCCCGAGACCGGGGTCTTCCCGGTCATCCACTGCAACCAGGAGATCCCCTGCGATCCCTGCACGGCGGTCTGCCCGAACGACCTCATCGAGATGGACAAGTCCGACATCCGCCTGCTCCCGTCGTTCGTCGGCGAGAAGGCCGGCAAGGGCTGCACGGGCTGCGAGAAGTGCGTGGCCATCTGCCCCGGCCTGGCCATCACTCTGGTCGATTACCGCAAGGACCGCGAGTTCCCGACCGTGGCCATCCCCTTCGAGTTCCTCAAGGACGCCCTGGCCGTCGGCGACCGGGTGACCGTCGAGGACACCGACGGGAACGCCCTGGGCCGGGTCGAGGTCGCGGCCGTCAAGGCCATCAAGGCCAACGACCGGACGGTCATCGTCAAGGTCCGGGCCCCCCGGGCTTTCGCCAAGAAGATCGCCGGGCTCCGGCTGCAGCCGCCCGGGACCGCCGATCCGTTGCCCCGGTACGTCGAGCGGACGGCGGACGACACGGTCATCTGCCGCTGCGAGCGCGTGACCGCCGGCGAGATCCGCGCGCTCATCCGCGAGGGCGCGCGGGACATCAACGAGATCAAGGCCCTGACCCGGGCGAGCATGGGCGCGTGCGGGGCCAAGACCTGCACGCCCCTTCTCCACCGGTTGTTCCGCGAGGAGGGCGTGCCCGAGGAGGAGATCGTCGACCAGCCGAAGCGGCCGCTGTTCCTGGAGGTGCCGTTCGGCGTCTTCGCCGGCCGGGACGGCGAGAAGGATCCCCATGGCCGCGAATAAGAGCCCGGATGTCCTCGTCATAGGCGCCGGGAGCGTCGGGACGCCGGCCGCGCTGGCCATGGCCGAGGCCGGCCTCCGGGTCCTCGTCCTCGACCGCCTGCCCAGCGTCGGCCAGGGCTCCAACAAGCGGGCCATCGGCGGGCTGCGGGCGACGCATTCCGACCCGGCCAAGATCCGCCTCTGCCTTCGCAGCCTCGAGGTCTTCGCGGGCTGGAAGGAGCGCCACGGCGACGAGATCGAGTGGCACAGGGGCGGTTACAGCTACGTCGCCTACCGGCCCGAAGAGGAGCGGATGCTCAAGGGGCTCCTGGCCGTCCAGAAGGCCGGCGGGCTGAACATCGATTGGCACGACGCCCCGTCGCTGCTCTCGATCATCCCGGACCTCAACCCCGAGGGCCTCGTCGGCGGGACGTTCTCGCCCGACGACGGGAACGCCTCTCCCCTGCTCGCCGTCCACGCCTTCTACCGCCGGGCCCGGAGGCTCGGGGCCGAGTTCCGCTTCGGCGAGCGCGTCACGGCGGTCCTGACCGGGGGCGGCCGCGTCCGCGGCGTCCGCACCGACAAGGGCGAGTACGCGGCCCCCGTGGTCGTCAACGCGGCCGGGCCCTGGGCGGCCGAGGTCGCGGCCCTGGCCGGGATGGAGGTCCCGGTCCGGCCGGACTCCCACGAGGGCGGGGTCACCGAGGCCGTGGCCCGCTTCCTCGAGCCCATGGTCGTCGACGTCCGGCCGGCCCCGGGGTCGGCCAACTATTATTTCTACCAGCACGACACGGGCCAGGTCCTGTTCTGCATCACGCCCAGCCCCAGCGTCTGGGGCATGGACACCCGCGAGACGAGCGCCTTCCTGCCGATGGTCGCCAACCGCATGGTCGGGATCATGCCGCGGCTGCGGAACCTCCGCGTCCGGCGGACGTGGCGGGGCCTCTACCCGATGACGCCGGACGGCTTTCCCATCGTCGGCTGGGACCGGGCCCTCGAAGGCCACCTGCTGGCCGTGGGCATGTGCGGCCAGGGGTTCATGCTCGGCCCGGGGCTGGGCGAGCTGATGTGCCGCATGGTCCTCGGGAAGGCCGGCGAACAGGACCAGGAAACGCTCTCTTACCTCAGCCCCTACCGCGAGTTCGAGGGCCAGGAAAAGCTGAAGTAGGCCGCCCGGGCCTTTCCCTTCGTCCCGACCGTCGAAGCCGGCGGGACGGCGCTCACCCGAAGACGAGCCGGCCGAAGAACTCGGGCCGGTGGAAATCGGGGGCCGGCGTCTCGACCGGGCTCCAGGCGCCGTAATGCGGGACCTCGGTCTCGTCGCCGCACTTGTAGAAATTGGCCGCCGCGCGATGCCCCGTCCGGATGTCCTGGCCGTAGAGCCTGCGGAAAAGCGCCAAGGGGACGCGGTATTCGAGGCTCCATTCCTCCGCGCCGTGCTCGCCGTCGACGGGCCCGGGGACGGCGGCCGAGACCTCGAAGCCGGCCAGGTCCTCGGGCCACAGGGGTTTCCGGCGGGACCGGTCGGGCCCGAAAGCGGCGAGCAGGGCGCCCGCGGCGTTCGTCTCGAAGTTGACGTAGCCGAGGCGCTTCTCAGGGAACATGTCGACGAAGAACTCGACGCAGCTGTCCTTGTAAACGGGGTCTTGGAACCTCGTGTAGCGGACCCTGGCCCGTGGCTCGCCGACCACGAACCGGACGTAGAGGAACGCCGGCGTCCATCCCAGCCGGGCCTCGACCTTGGGGCGGTAGCCGTTGTCGAGCCAGAGGTAGTGGCCGACGGACAGGGCCGGCAGGCCCGCCCACGGGGCGTCAGGCCCGCCCGGCCGGAAGTCGGCGGCAAGCGGCGCGACCGTATAGGAGGGGCGCTCCGGACCGGCGCTCACTTGACGGCTCCCGCGCAGGCCCGGACGAGCTTGGCGACCGGTTCAACGACGGCGAGCTCGGCGTGGGCGGCGGTCCGGCCCGCGTCCGTCAGGACCTCGGTCTTGGCCTCGACCCAGGCCGCCGGCCGGCCTTCGCCCTTGGACAGGACGCTCAGGGCCTCGAGGCCGGCTTCGCAGGACCGGGCCAGGCCGAGCGACAGCGGCTCGATCTCGCGCAGGGCCGGCGAGGCGGCCAGCAGGGCCAGGACCCGGGGATGGTTGTCCTTCCAGGCCGTCAGGGCCCGGCCGAGGGCCGCCCCGAGGACCGGATCTCGGCTGGCGAGATAGCGGTCCACGGCCCTGGAGAAGTCCCAGGCTTCGAGCGACTCGGGCGCGCAGGCGTCGACGAACCGGGTCAGCGGCGACAGCGACGTGTAGGCCGCCTGGCCATGCCGCTTGTAGCCCTCGAGCGGCTCCACGGCCTGGGCCAAGAGCTCGAGCGGCTCGATCGCCGGGCCCCCCGCGAGCCGCCTCAGGAGCAGGCCCCGGTTCTTGATGTGGAGGAGGCCCAGCTCCTCGAGCTCGATGCTGATCCGGCCGAGGCGGCGGTACACGTCGTCGACGTCGCGGACGGAGGCGGGCGACCAGAGCCGCTCGGCGATGGCCGCCGTGCGGGGCCAGATCCGGGAGTCGATCGTCTCGGGGGTCACGAGCTCGGCCCACATCGTCGCCTCGCCGCCCAGGACGAGGGCCTTCTGGCTCTCGTCGAGCGGCGAATCCGCGGGCACCGGGTCGTTGAGGTAGTGGAACGCCGCCGATTGGCACAGGTCGATGTAGTAGCCGTTGGACAGGATGCCCCGGTAGCCTTTCCGGGCCGCTTCGACCAGGGACTGCGGCCCGCGCCAGGAATGGATGACGGTGTCCTTCGGGAGGTCCGGCTGGAAGATCTCGTCCCAGCCGACCGCCTTCTTGCCGTGCTTGGCCAGGAGCTTGAGCAGGCGCTTGTTGAAATAGGCCTGGAGGGCGGCGTTGTCGGCGATGCCGTTCTTCCTCTTGAAGGCCTGGATCTCCGGATTGGCGTCCCACTGACGGCCCTCGACCTCGTCGCCGCCGATGTGGACGTAGGGGTCGGGGAAGAGGCCGGCCATCTCCTTGAAGAAGGCGTCGAGGAAGGGATAGACCCTCTCGTCGGCGGGGTTGAAGGCCGGCCCGAAGACGCCGAACCTGCGCTCGATGGCGTACGAGCCGGGTGCGCTCGAATACTGGGGATAGGCGACGAACCAGCTGGTCGAGTGGCCGGGGAGGTCGAACTCGGGCATGACCCGGATGCGGCGGTCGGCGGCGTATTCGACGACCTCCCGGACCTGGGCCTGGGTGTAGAACATCCCGTCCGAGCCGAGCTGGTGGAGCTTGGGGAAGACCTTGGACTCGACCCGGAAGCCCTGGTCCTCGGTCAGGTGCCAGTGGAGGACGTTCATCTTGACCGCGGCCATGGCGTCGAGGTTCCGCTTGACGACGTCGACGGGCTGGAAGTGGCGCCCGGCGTCGATGAGCAGCCCCCGCCAGGTGAAGCGGGGCCGGTCGACGACGGAGACGCACGGGAAATAGTAGCCCGCCTCGTCCGCGCTCAGGAGCTGGAGCAGGGTCTCGAGCCCGCGGAGGACGCCGATGTCGGTCTTGGCGGCGAGGGCGACCCTGGCCGGCTCGACCGTGAGCGAGTAGGACTCGTCCTCGTTCGGCGCGAGCGCGCCGGCGCGTTCGAAGGCGTAGCGGACGCCGCCATCGCCGGCCGGGTCCTGGGCGGCCAGGAAGTCCTGCCTGAGGAACAGGCCCGTGCGCCCGGCCAGGCGCGACATGAAGCGGGCGGCCGCCCTGAAGGCCCGGCCCGAGGCCGGCGCGGGGCCGCCGATGGTCAGGCCCTCGTCGACGCGGAAGCGGCCTTCGCCGGCGGCGACGCCGGCCGGAACGGGCATCAGCGAGAGGACACCGTCGGGCGGCCCGGCCGCGGCGGCGGGAGGCGCCGCCGCGCCGAGGAGAAAGAACGCGGCCAGAACGGCCGGGATGAATCGCCCGCCGGATCCGATGATCGATTTCCGGGCCATGGTCCCTCCTCTGAGTCCGGGGATCGAGAGACCTTTTATAGCACAGAGACGAGGCCCGGTGAAGGGCCGCCGGGCTCGGCCGGCGACCTTCTCCACGACGATGGTCAGGTTCGAGGCCGGGGCGGCGACGGCGCCCACCGCGGCCAGGAAGGGGGGGCGGTCATGTCCGCCTCCCTTCGCGACGGTCCGGCGCCGCGGGGTCTCGACGACGCGGCGCTCTCGTTTGAAGTGACGTCACCGGTCCGGGAAAAGTCCCTTGAGGACCTTCAGGGAGTCCGGCAGAAGGTCGGCCGGGCCGACCGACTCCCACTCCGCGTAGGCGAAGCGCCACTCCCCCGTCGCGTCCTTGCGGAGATCGAGCCGGAACCGGTAGCACTCGCCGCCGACCCGGACGAGCTTGCGCAGGGCCTCGGCCGCGCCGTGCGAGAGCGCGACCTCGCAGCCGACCTCGGCCCGGCCGTCGGCGACCTCTTCGGGCCTGACGCCGAGGACGTGGACGACGACGCCCCGGCAGCGGTCCAGATAGCCGGCGACGAGGCGCACCGCCCCGTCCCTGTCCCGGCCCTCGAAGTCCCGGTAGTCGGCGGCGAAAAGCCCGGCCAGGCCGTCGATGTCCCTCTTCTCGGCCAGCGAAGCGGCCCGCTCGATGAGCTTACGGATCCGGCCCTCCTCGGACGCGCGGCCGCAGGCGCCGGCGAGGAGGCCGGCCGCGACGGCCGCGAGCGAGAGGGCCGTGAAGCGCCGGGCGGCCGGGCTCATCCGGCCCCGCCTCCCCCCCCGCCTCCTCCGCCTCCCCCGCCGCCGCTGAAGCCGCCGCCTCCCCCGGACGAGTAGTGGGCGGCCGAGGCGCTGGCCTGGGAGATGGCCGCGGCCGCGTGCCCGATGCTGCCGATGACGCGCTCGAGAGCGCCGCCGGCGAGGGCGCCGGGGTGGCCGAAGCCGGCGTACCAGACGGGCGCCGCCGCCCGCTCGTCCCGGAGGATCGCGGGCAGCGTCTTCAGTATCTTCTTGGCGTTCCCGAAGAGGATGCCGTAGACGAGATAGCGCTCCCAGAGCTTGTAGGCTTCGGGCGGGACCTCCTCGAAGTCGGAGAAGTCGTCGAGGAAGCGCTTGAGCCCCTTCCAGCCCTCGTTCTCGCGGGCCCAGAACATCGTCCGCCTTTTCAAGGTCGGGATGAGGGCCAGGCCGAGGATGAGCAGGACCGGGCTCAAGGTCAGGATGGCCGCGGGAAGCGTGGCGGCGTAGAAGCGGTTGCGGGCCCGGACGCTCTCCGGCTCGAGCAGGCCCAGGGCCTGGCCCTCTTTTCGGACCGCCTTGGTCCATTTCTGGTACCAGGACTGGAACTTCTGGGGGTTCTTCCTGAGATAATCCTGGAGCTGGCCGACCGTGAAGGACGCCCCGACCGTCATCCAACCGGCCCGCTCCTCGTAGAGAAAGTCGAGGAGGTCCCGCTCGTACGGTCGGAGCTCCGGCGCCCGGGCCGGGTCCCGCTTGAGCGTGACCGTCGTCTCGACCTTCTCCTTCGGGCCGAGAAGCCCCCTCTTCTCGACGGTCCGGTCGTCCAACTCCAGGAAGCCGCGCCGGGCCAGGTCGAAGACGGTGGCCGTGAAGGCGGCCGGGGTGACGGCGCGGCCCTCCCGCATGAGGGTCTGGACGAGGGCCGGAGACCGGTCGGCCGGAAGGTCGCGGACGTACTCCGGCAGGCCCTCGAAACGGTAGTCCTTGCCGACCTCGGCCCAGACGCGGAAGAAAATGAAGAGCCACAGGAGCGGGCCGGCGATCTGCCAGACGCCCCAGACGCCGAGGCCCTTCAGGAACGCGCGGCGGACGGCCTCGGTCCGCGCCCGGCGCCGGGACTCGGCGGCCCGGGCGGCGCGGACGCGCTCGACGGTCGAATCGACGTAGCTCTTCTCCTCGGCCCGGATGCCGGCCAGATCGAGCCTGTCGGAGGGCACGCCGGCGACCAGCCCGTTGGGCCAGACGACCCGGACCTCGAAGAACTGGCGGGCCGCGAGCTCGGGCGAGGAGAACCGGGCCGTCCGCTCGTCGACGACCTCGGCCCAGCCGGTGAGCGGGCCGTGGCCCCAGACGAGGAGGTCCGACCGGGCGGCGACCGGCCCCGGCAGCGTGACATTGACCTGGACATTCCGGGCCGGACGGTCCCACCCGTCTCCGACGGCCTGCCAGTAGAGCTCGGTCGCGTCCCGGTAGGTCGTGATGCCGCCGCTGACCTTGTAGCTGATGTGAAAGGTCCGCCGCTCGTCCTTGGCCGAATAGAACCACTTGGCCTTGAACTCGCCGCCGCTCTCCGCGGTCTCCGCCCGCAGCGCCCCGCCCTTCTCGTCGGTCACGGAGAAGCCGGAGACGGCGATGTCGCGCCGGACGCCCTGACGCTCGACCCGCGTCGGGATGGCGACGAAGGCGTAGCTGAACCGCCCCTGGAACTCGAAGGTCCTGTGCTCGTCCACGGTGAACGCGCCGTCGGGCTCGACGGCGATGTCGATCCGGACCTCGGGGAAATAGTAGGTCTTGTCCGCGGCCGAGGCGGCCTGGGCCGCCAGGGCCAGCAACGCCCCGGCGACGGCCGCCGCCCGGGCCTTCCTTCCGTGTTCGCGCATCGCCTCAGCGCCCCTTTCCCGCGGCCGCGCCCTTCGGCTTGCCCGGGGGAAGCCGGGCTTCCCCGCCTCGGGCGGCAAGCGTCCACTTTAGGCCAGGGAGAGCAAAAAAGCAAGGCCGCCGGGGGCTCATTCCCGGCCGTTCCGGCCGCCGAAGATGTGGTCCATCAGGGCGAACTCGGCCTCCGGATCGAGGCCTTCGAACCGCAGCCCGGCCTCGAAAACATCCCGGCCGTAGAGCTCGCGGACCCAGCGGACCTCGGCCACGGCCCGGAACCTCTTGCGCGTCCGGCCCAGGGTGATGTCCAGCCGCACCCGCGTCCCCGGCTCGAGGGGGGCGGCGGTCATGAGCCGGACGCCCCCCAGCGAGATGTCGCGGGTCAGGGAATGGTAGACCGTCGGCTCCCCCGGCCTGACCTCGCCGGTCATCAGGCACACGGCGACCTTGTTCTCCTCGGCGATGCGGACGTCGCGGCGCCTGTCTCTCACGGCGCGCCCCCGTCCGTCCGGGGCCGTCCCCGGCCGGCCGCCGCGCCATCCGTTTCGAATCTCATCGTCCTCCCGCCCGACGGTCCGCGTCCCGCCTCAGGCCGTCTTTTTAGTCGGCCCGGGACGCGCCGGGACGGACTTTGACATTTCTCCCCTCCGGGCGTAGGATTCGGAGATTCTCCCGAAAAGGAGCGCGCGCATGCCCGAACGAACGCTGCCTGAGCTCTTCGAGACGAGCGTCGGGGCCTTTCCCGGCAACGTCCTCATCTGGGAAAAGACCGGCGGGCGCTACGTGCCGACGACCTACAGCGAGATGGGGCCCCTCGTCGAACGCTTCGCGGCCGGGCTCCTGAGCCTCGGGCTGGCCAAGGCCGACCGGGCCGCCCTCATCGCCGAGGGCCGGCGCGACTGGATCGTCGCCGAGCTGGGCATGCTTTCGATCGGCGCGATCAATGTCCCGCTCTCGATCAAGCTCGAGGAGCTTTCCGAGCTCAAGTTCAGGCTGGCCCATTCCGGCTGCCGCCTGGCCGTCGTCTCGAGATCGCAGCTGCCGAAGCTCCGCCGGATCAAGCCCGACCTCGCCGACCTGGCCACGGTCGTCGTCCTGGACGACGTCGGAACGCTCGAGGCCGACGAGATCGCGGCGGCGGAGGTCCTGCGGCGGGGCGAGGAGCTCTTGAGGGTCCGGCCCGACGCCGTGGCCGCGGCCCGGGCCGCCTTGAAAGGATCCGATCCGGCCAATATCTGCTATACGTCCGGGACGACGGCCGACCCCAAGGGCATCGTCCTGACCCACCGGAACTACACGGCCAACATCGAGCAGTCCCGGGCCCTCGTCGACTGCCCGGAGCACTACGTCTGCCTGCTCATACTGCCGTGGGACCACAGCTTCTGCCATACCTGCGGCATCTACTCGGTCATGAAGAGCGGCGCGGCCATGGCCGCCGTCGAGGCGGGCCGGACCGGCCTGGAGACGCTCCGGAACATCCCGCTCAACATCAAGGAGGTGCGGCCGCACATCCTGCTCTCCGTCCCCGCCCTGGCCAAGAGCTTCCGCAAGAGCATCGAGAAGGGGATCAAGGAGAAGGGCCCGAAGGTCGAGGCCCTGTTCAAGCGGGCCCTGGCCCTGGCCGTTGACTACAACGGCGACGGCTGGAACAGGGGCCGCGGCCTGCGGAAGCTGAAAAAGCCCCTCTGCGCGCTCTACGACAAGCTGCTCTTCAGCAAGGTCCGGCGGAGCTTCGGGGGCCGCCTGGAGCTCTTCGTCGGCGGCGGGGCCCTGCTCGACGTCGACATGCAGCGTTTTTTCTACGCCCTGGGCATTCCCATGCTCCAGGGCTACGGGCTGACCGAGGCCGCGCCGGTCATCTCGGCCAACAGCCTCAAGGCCCACAAGCTCGGCTCCTCGGGCCGCCTCGCGCCCGGGATCGAGCTGCGGATATGCGACGACGCCGGCCGCGACCTCCCGGCGGGACGGAGCGGCGAGATCGTCGTCCGCGGCGAGAACGTCATGGCCGGCTATTGGAAGAACGACAAGGCGACCGGCGAGGCCCTCCGCGACGGCTGGCTCCACACGGGCGACCTCGGCTACCTCGACGAGGACGGCTTTCTCTACGTCCTCGGCCGGATGAAGAGCTTGCTCATCGGGAGCGACGGCGAGAAGTTCAGCCCGGAGGCCATCGAGGAGGCCCTGACCGAGACGTCCCCGTTCATCGAGCAGGTCATGCTCTACAACTGCCAGTCCCTCTACACCGTGGCTCTGGTCGTCCCGGACAAGGGGGCCCTGCTCGGCGCGCTCCGGGCGAAGGGCCTCAGCCCCCGGACGCCCGAAGGCCAGGAGGAGGCCCTGCGGCTCCTGGAGGGCGGGATCGCCTCGTTCCGCGAGGGCGGCCGCCACGCCGGGGTCTTCCCGGCCCGCTGGCTGCCGGCCGCCCTGGCCGTCTTGGGCGAGCCCTTCACCGAGCAGAACCGCTTCCTCAATTCGACCATGAAGATGGTCCGGGACCGCATCGCCGACCATTACCGCGGCCGCCTCGACCACCTCTTCACGCCCGAAGGCAAGGACATCCTCAACCCCCAGAACCGGACGATCGTCAGCCGGTTCGAGGGGCCGGATTGACAATCCGCCGGCGATTGCGGTAAGAAGGTCCCAGCCTGAAGAGGAGGTTCGCGACATGGCCAAGACGAGCCAGCCCCTCGGCGTCGGCATCATCGGCGGCGGCTTCATCGCCCGGTTCCACATCCGGTCCTGGGTCGGCGTCCGCGACGCCGACATCCTCGGCGTCTTCGACCCGGACGGGCGGCGGGCCCGCGAGGCCTGCGCCCTGGCCAAGTCGCTGGGCGTCGGCGCGGCCAAGCCCTACGCCTCGATCACCGAGATGGCCGCCGACCCGCGCATCGGGGCCCTCTGGATCTGCGCCCCCAACTTCACCCGCGGCGAGGTCATGGAGGAGATCGCCCACGCCGTGATCAAGGGGAAGGCCGAGCTCGTCGGGGTCGCCTGCGAGAAGCCGCTCGGCCGCAATGTCCGCGAGGCCCGAAGGATGCTCGACCTCGTCCGGAAGGCCGGGCTCCTCGACGGCTACCTCGAGAACCAGGTCTTCGCCCCGGCCGTCGTCCGGGGGAAGGAGATCGTCTGGGCCAGGGGCGCCGCCCTGTCCGGCCCGCCCTACCTGGCCCGGGCGGCCGAGGAGCACAGCGGGCCGCACATGCCCTGGTTCTGGGAAGGGACACTTCAGGGCGGCGGCGTCCTCAACGACATGATGTGCCACTCGGTCGAGGAGGCCCGCTACATGCTGACCCCGCCGGGCGCCCCGCGCGAGGCCCTGACGCCTGTGAGCGTCACGGCCTACACGAACTGCCTGAAGTGGCAGGAGCCGAAGTACGCCGCCGCGCTGGCCAAGGCGAGCGGCGGCAGGACGGACTACCTCGAGCGGCCGGCCGAGGACTTCGCCCGCTCGCTCCTCGAGTACAAGGACCGGAACGGCAAGGTGCTCGTCGTCGAGACGACCACGAGCTGGTGCTACGTCGGGGCCGGCTTGCGCCTGAGCATGGAGCTCCTCGGCCCCGAATACGCCCTCCAGATCAACACCCTCGATGCGGGCCTCAAGGTCTTCTTCAGCCGGGCCGTCCGGGGCAAGGCCGGCGAGGACCTGGTCGAGAAGCAGAACGCCGAGATCGGGCTCATGCCGGTCGTCGCCGACGAGGCCGGCGAATACGGCTACGTCGCCGAGAACCGGCACATGGTCCAGTCCTTCCGCAGGGGGGTCAGGCCCGAGGAGAGCTTCTCCGACGGCCTCGCCGTGACCGAGCTCCTCATGGCCGCCTACCGGAGCGCCGAGCTCGGCCGGACCCTCCCCTTCCCCTTCAAGGGGCTCGAGGACTACGTGCCGCCGGTGGCCCGGGGCAAGTGGAATCCCAAAGCCAAGTGAGAGAGCAGGAGGTCCCATGAAACGCTGGCTCGGCGTCCTCGCCCTGGCCGTCGTCCTGGCGGCGGCCGTATCCTTCGGCGGACAGGCCGCCCCGCAGCTCCGGGCCCTCTCGCCGGAACTCCGGGCGGCCGTGGCGGCCGCGGATTACGCGGCCGTCCGCATCAAGAGGTTCCCCCTGGCCTCGGAAGCCTGGACCTTCCGCCGGTTCACCTTCGCCGAGACCCTGGAAAAGCTCAAAGAGCTCGGGGTCGCCGGCGTCGAGGCCTTCCCGGGCCAGGCCCTGGCGGCCGAGTTCCCCGGGGCCCGCTTCGACGAGAACATGACCGCCGACCAGGTCGCCTTCGTCAAGGACGCCCTCGAGAGGAACGGCGTCACGCTCTACGGCTACGGCGTCGTCGACATCGGCCGGACCGAGGCGAGCATGCGCAAGGTCTTCGATTTCGCCCGCAGGATGGGCATCCGGGTCGTCGCCTGCGAGCCGGCCGACGACGACTTCGCCCTGCTCGAGAAGCTGGCCAAGGAATACAACGTCAAGGTCGCCATCCACAACCACCCCGCGCCGTCGAAATACCACCGGCCGGAGACCGTGTTCAGCCATGTCGACGGCCGGGACCCGCGCCTCGGCGCCTGCGCCGACAACGGGCACTGGATGAGGGGGATGATCGACCCGCGCGAGGCCTTCAGGCTCCTCCGGGGCCGCATCCTCGACGTCCACCTCAAGGACCGCTCCGACTTCGGGACGGCCGCGGGCGTCGACGACGTCCCCTGGGGCTCTGGCAAGGGCTTCATCCGCGACCTCCTGGCCGAGCTGACCCTCCAGGACTACGACGGCTACCTGACCATGGAGTACGAGAACGAGAGAGAGGCCGGCGACCCCATGCCGGCCTTCAGAAAGAGCATCGAGTTCGTCAAGAGCGTCACCTATTACTGGGACTACGAGCAGATCCTGCGCCGCAGCGGCGGGAGCTACGAGAAGCACGGCTGGAACCATTACGGGCCGGGCCATTTCGAATGCGACCCCAAGACGGGCGTCCTCAAGGGCCAGGGCGGCATGGGCCTGCTCTGGTTCGGCCGGAAGCTCAAGGACTTCGTCCTGGAGTGCGAGTTCAAGTGCTCGGCGGAGGCGACCAACTCGGGCATCTTCCTGCGCGTCCCCTCCGTCCCCGTGAGCGACGACTACATCTATCACGCGATCGAGATCCAGATCGACGACAAGTCGACCGGCGTCCACCACACCGGGGCCGCCTACGACATCGAGCCTCCCAAGGTCCTGGCCTCCAAGCCGCCCGGCGAATGGAACCACTTCCGGATCGAGTTCCGGGGCTGGCGCCTGCGGGTCAGCCTCAACGGCCAACCCGTCCTGGACTGGGAGGCCCGCCCCGGCGGCAAGGTCCGGGACCTCGCCCCGGAGGGCTTCATCGGCCTCCAGAACCACGACAGCACGTCGCCGCCCTACTTCCGCAACATCTACCTCAAGGAGCTCTGACCGGCGGGAGCGGCCGGTGAGGCTCCGGGCCACAAGGAGGGTCGAGCATGACCGAGACCAAGAGCCCGCGCGGCCGCCTGTTCCTCATGATGGTCCTGGAGTTCTTCATCTGGGGCGCCTGGCTGCCGCTCATCTACAGCTATCTGCCGAGCCTCGGCTTCACGCCCCTCCAGCAGGCCTGGATCCTGAGCGCTTTCCCGCTGGCCGCGATCGTCGGCATGTTCTTCAGCAACCAGTTCGCCGACCGCCATTTCGCGGCCGAGAGGTTCCTCGGCTTCAGCCAGCTCGTCGGCGGGCTGGCCCTGCTCGGGCTGGGCTTCACGCGGGCCTTCTGGCCCTTTTTCGCCCTGATGGCCGCGCACTGCCTTCTCTACGTCCCCACCCTTTCGATCGTCAATTCCATCGCCTTCGCCCACATGAGGGACCCGCAGAAGGAGTTCGGCCTCATCCGCATGGGCGGCACCCTGGGCTGGATCCTGGCCGCCTGGCCCTTCACCTTCATCCTCGTCGACTGGGCCCGGGTCAGGGCCGCCGCCCCGGCGGGCGTCGCCGCCTGGCTCGGGACCGTCCTCGGTTCGGGGCTGACCGGACCGGCGCTGAGACAGGCGACGCGCTGGACCTTCGTCGTCGCCGGCGCCGCCTCGCTCGCCCTGGCCGCGTTCAGCCTGGCCCTGCCGCACACGCCCCCGAAAAAGAGGCCCGCGGCCGCGCCGTCCGCGGAGCGCTTCGCCTGGCTCGAGGCCTTCAGGCTGCTCAAGCACCCCTTCGTCCTGGTCCTCTGGCTCATCACCTTCGTCGACGCCTTCGTCCACAACCTGTACTTCAACTGGACGGGGACGTTCCTCGGCGCCGCCCGCGAGGCCGGCGGCGTCGGCATCCCCGGCAACTGGATCATGCCGGTCATGAGCCTGGGCCAGGTCTCCGAGCTCCTGACCATGCTCGTCCTGGGGGTGGTGCTGAAGAAGCTGGGCTGGCGGCTGACGATGCTCATCGGCGTCCTCGGGCACGCCGGCCGGTTCGCGGTCTACGCCTTCTTCGCCTCGGCGCCGTGGGCCATCGTCGCCGTCCAGGTCCTGCACGGGATCTGCTACGCCTTCTTCTTCGCCACGGTCTACATCTTCGTCGACACCTACTTCCCCAAGGACGTCCGCTCGAGCGCCCAGGGCCTGTTCAACGTCATGATCCTCGGCCTGGGCGTCCTGGCCGCCAACACGTTCGGCCCGGTCCTGATGCAGTCGGTCTACACGGTCGCCGGCGTCACCGATTTCAGGTCCATGTTCCTGCTGCCGTGCCTGACCGCCCTCGGCGCCGCGGTCGTCCTGGCCGCGGCCTTCCGGCCGCCTTCCGTCCGCGGCGAGTGAAGCGGGCCCGGGCCGGACAAGGCCGAGGAACGCGCGGCCCGGCTTCTCCGGGAGAGCCGGGGATGGCGCCCTCACGGGGCGACGCTCGCCGCCGCGCGCCTTCTCGCGAACGGAAGCCGCGTTCTCAGAAGCCCGGGCTCAGGCTGACCTGGAAGTGCCAGCCGCGGACGGGCCGGTCGATCGGGTACACGTAATGGAGGCCGAGGATGAGATACCCGAAGAGGTTCGTCCGGAGGCCGAACCCGTAGCTCCGCAGGGGCTTGCGCTCGCCGCCGGAGACGAACCAGGGCCTGACCTTGCCGATGGTCGCGGGGTCCGGGATGAGCTTGCCGTTCCCGTCAAAGAGAGGATTGCCGTCCGCGTCGGTCTGATAACCGCCCCACCAGAGGCTGGGGCCCTGGGCGTAGACGATGCCCCAGTCGAAGAAGGCGTAGGCCTCGAGAGGCCAGGCCCCGAAGTAACCCTTGCCGACCCCGAACAGGCCCAGGAGGGGGAAGCGCAGCTCGGCGTTGCCCATGAGCATCCTGCTGCCGAAAAGCCGGCTGTAGTCGAAGGCCTCGCCGGGGTTGGCCTCGTAGTGGGCCACCTCACGGCTGCTGAAGGACTCGTAGCCGCGGACGAGGTCCCAGTAGGCGATGTAGAGGGGGTACATCTGACGGGCCCCGGCGTCCTTCCCGTAGCGGCCCATGTGCATGGCCCGGAAGGCCAGGGTGAAGGGCCGGACGGGGACGATGTACTTGCGGAAATCCGCCGTGACGGTCGTGAAGGAGATCGAGCCGACGGCCGGCGAGACCGACAGGCCGAAGTTCTGTCCCAGGATCGGGCTGGTCGCGCCGAAGATGCCGGTGTCGTAGTAGTAGCCGGCCGTCAGGTAGCCGAAATTGATGGCCTTGTAGGTGTCCCTCGGCTTGATCTTCTGGTAATCGAGCAGGACCGAGCCCGACGGGTCGTAGATGTACTTGTAAATCGTGTGGTTGTAGTCCTGGATCCTGTATCCGGCGCTGAGCTGGAAGCGGCTGACCTGGCTGAAGGGGTAGGACCCGAAGACCGAGGCGTCGTAGTTGATGAGCCGGTAGACGTTCTCTTCCTGGACGATGTTGGCGGTCACGGGGTCCCGGTAGAGAAGGTAGTACGGATAGGGATAGACGATGCGCTGGAGGGCCGAGCCCCAGTTGAACCGGCCCTTGTTGTTGAGGTAGGCCAGGACTCCGGAGGTGTCGATGATCCGGGAGCCCGTGAAGGCCGTGGTGATGAGCGTCTGGTAGCCCAGCATGTCGCTCCAATACGCGGACAGCCCGCCCGCCCCGTAGGTCCCGAAGCGGTCGACGCCGATGGCGACGTTGGGCGGCGAGACGTAATCCAGCCCGAGCTTGGACTTGTAATCGGTGAAGGTGAAGTTGGCGTCCTTGGGCAGGCCGAAGAGCGGGTTCCGGAGCAGGCCGAGCAGGGCCCCCTCCGGCTCGTTGCGGGGCGGCAGGATGGCCGGGTTGCGCTCGAACTGGGCCAGGAAGGCCTGGCCCTCGAGGACGGCCGGGTCGTCGATCGAGTAGATCGAGTAGTAGCCGTCCTGATAGCCGGAGAAGACGACCCGGCCGGTCCCGGCCGCGACCGAGACGGCCGGGCTGAGCTCGGTGATGCCCTGGATGCCGGTGTAGAGGTTCGTGATCTGGGTGATCTTGGCCGAGGCGACGTCGATCCGGTAGAGGTCGGTCTTGCCGCTCTGGTCCGAGAGGAAGTAGAGCGACCGGGAATCGGCCGTCCACTGGGGATTGATGTTCTTGCCGGCCGGGAAGGCCAGGAGCCTCCGGACCTGGCCCGACTCGACGTCGAGCAGGGCCAGCTCGTAGGCGCCGGATTCGACCCACTCGAGGTTGGCCGAGAAGCGCTCGGTGACGAAGGCGATCGTCCGGCCGTCCGGCGACCAGGCCGGCTGGAGGTCGGCGTAGGCGTCCCGGGTCATCTGCTTGAGGACGTTGTCCCTGAGGTCGTAGATGAACAGGTCCGAGACGCCGCCGGCCAGGCCGGTGAAGGCGATGTGGCGCCCGTCCGGCGACCAGACCGGGCTGAGGATCTCGGCCAGCTCCTTGAACGGGACCTCCCGCTCGGTCTTGTCCCGGGCGATGTCCAGGACGGTCAGGACGGGCCGGCCCTTGGCCACGCCGGCGAAGACGAACTTCTCGCCCTTGGCGTCCCAGGCCCCGGACGAGCGGATGAACTGGATGCTCTCGAAGTGGGGGTCGACCGCCGTCGAGACGATCTTCCGCCGGACCTTGCCCGTGTCGGCGTCGGCGAGGTAGAGGTCGATCGAGAACAGGTCCCGCGTCGACAGGAGGACGAGCGACTTGCCGTCCGGCGAGATGGACGGGGCGATGTTGTAAGGGTTCGACTCGACGCCCTTGAACAGCGTCTTGGCCAGGGCGTCGACCGCCTGGGTCTTCTCGAGGAGGGGCTTGTAGGCGGCCTCCAGGGCCTTGGCCCAATCGGCCGAGAGCTGCTTCGTCTTGACGCCCAGGATGCCCTCGAGGACGACGGTATAATCGCCGGCCCGGCCGACGGACTTCATCATCTTGCCGATGACCTCGTCGCCCCAGCGCCCGGTGATGTAGGACCAGAGGGCGTGGCCCCAGCGGTAGGGGAAGTACTTGTAGGAGTTCTCGAGCTTCTTGATCTGCGGGACCTCGCCGCGGCGGACGGCGTCCCGCATCCACATGGCCGTGTGCGGGTCGACCGGCCCGATCGACAGGTACTCGGCCATGCCCTCGATGAACCAGAGCGGGATGCGCAGCCCGGCGTCGTTGCCCCGGGCCGCGTCGGAGTGCCCCTGGGCCATGAGGTCGTACTGGAAGGCGTGGACGAGCTCGTGGCCGATGACGTGGTCGGTCTCGGCGAGCGAGGCGCCGTAAGGCAGGATGATGCGCCGCTTGAACGACTCGGTGACGCCGCCCGTCCCTTCGCCGAGGAGCTCGTTGATGACCGTCGTCTGCTGGAACTCGGGGCCGCTGCCGTAGAGGATCAGGGGCTGGCGGCCCTTGAGCTCGTGGTTGAACATCCGGGAAAAGCGCGAGTACCAGCGCTCGGCCATGAGCCCGGCCATCTTGACCGTCGATTCGTCCTGGAGATAGAAATAGATGTCGAAATGCCGGGTCTTCATGATCCGGAAGTCGAACTTCTGGTACTGGACCTTGTTCCGGCCGTACCACTGGGCGAGGAGGGCGGGGGCGGGGCCGGCCGCGAACAGGGCCGCCAGGCCGAAGGCGATGAGGGAACGCTTCAACGCGGTGGTCATCATGGGCTTCGTCCTTTCGGATTCCATTGTAGGGGAAGGGCCGGGAAATGTGAAGGTGCCTCTCCCGGGGGGGCCGGGAACGCGACGTCTCATGGGTCGAATCTCCTCTCGACCCCTTTCCGCGGCCATCATAGCGCAAACGCCGGGCCGAGTCCAGCCTCCGAAAGAAATCGGCGCCCGGTTGACCGGGCCGTCCCGGTTCGGGTATGATGTTCGTCCGGCCATGACGACAGAGATCCTGATCATCCTCGCGGTCATGGTCGCCGCCTACGTCGCGGCCAAGGCCGCCAGGCTGGCGGTCGAGATCGCGATGTTCGCCGCGGCCCTGGCCGGCGGCCTGGCCGGGTCCGTCCTGGGGACGCCGCCGTTCGGCGAACTCGCCCGTCACCTCGTCGAGGGCTCGATCACCTACCTCGACGTCATGCTCGTCTTCTTCACCGCCACCTTCTTCATGGCCGTGGTCAACGAATCGGGCGGGGTCGTCTACGCCGTTCGGGCGACGCTCCGCGTCTTCGGCCGCCGCCGGGTGCCGGCCCTCCTGGCCCTGATGGTCATCGTCCTCATCCCCGGCGCCCTGACCGGGGCGGGCAGCGTCTCCCTCCTCGTCGTCGGCGCCCCCGTGGCCATGGCCCTCGGCCGGATGGGCCTGCCGCCGAAGCGCGTCGCCGCCATCCTCTTCATCGTCGCCGGCCTCAGCGCGGCCGCCCCGCCGGTCAACATCTGGGCCATGATCCTGTGCGCCGGCACGGCCATCCCTTACGTCGGCTTCGAATTCACCCTGGGCATCCCCGTCCTCATCCTGGGGGCCTTCACCGTGCTCGTCCTGGGCCTGAGGAAGGGCCCCGGCGCGGCGTCCGGCCCCGGCGAGCTGCCGGAGCCGCCGCAGGGCATGACCTGGTGGCGCGTTCTCGTGCCCTTCCTCGTCTTCTTCGGGCTCGTCGCCGCCTACCGGGTCCGGCCTTTCGCGACGCCCATCTTCGGCCTGGCCCTGGAATTCACCCTGGCGGCCCTGGCCGCCATCCTGATCAGCCCGAAGCGAATCGCCGTGGCCGCCCTGGCCCGGGACACGGTCAAGCGTCTGCTGCCCCTTCTCGCGACCACGGTCGTCGTCGGGATGCTCCAGCAGATCATGACCGCCACCGGCGTCCGCGGCCTCGTCTCCTTCGCGGCCATCTCGACGCCGCTCGTCCTCCTGTTCCTTCTCCTGCCGGTCATCATCCCCTTCTCCGAAGGCGTCCTGACCTACGGCGCCGCGGCCATCCTCGGCATCCCGCTCATCTGGTTCCTCGATTCCATCGGCTTCCACGCCACGGTCGTCATCGCCGGGCTGAGCCTGCTCTGGCCGCTGGGCGACGGCCTGCCGCCGACCGCCCTCATCGGCCGGCTGAGCGCCATGGTCTCGGGATACCAGGGGCCCTACAGGGACTTCCTGAAGGCCGCCTGGCTCCCCTGGCTGGTCATCACGGCCGCCGCGATGGCCATGATCCTCTTCAGCACGAAACTGGCCTTCCTGGTCAAGTGGAGCATGTGATGGGAGGGCTGAGGCGATGCCGATGATCATCATGATCGCGTATCACGCCATCACGGCCGTCCTGCTCGCCCTGGCCGTCTGGAATTTCATCCGGGAGAGAGAGAGGCGGCAGGACCTCGTCCTCTATGCCCTGATCATGGTCCCCCTCCTCCTCAGGCTGCTCCGGTGGAAGTGAGGGCGCGGACATGAGACGGGACCGGGCCCTCAAGCTCCTCCTCGCGGCCGTCCTGGCCGGCCTCGTCCTCTGGGGCGGCCTGCCCCTCCGCCGCCACCGCCACTTCGGCGTCCCCATCGTCAAGGGCCCCGGGGTCACCGAGGTCCGGAAGCTGAGCGATTACTCGCCGGGCCTCGAGGGGACCATGGCCGACACGTCCGTCTTCGTCCTCCAGGGACGGGAGCCGGGCGGCAAGGCCCTGATCATGGGCAACACCCACTCGAACGAGCCCGAGGGCATGCTCGCGGCCCTGATCGTCATCGAGAACGCCGTCGTCGAGAAGGGCACCCTCTTCGTCATCCCCTTCTTCAACAACAGCGGCAGCCGCAACACCCGGCCCGGCGACGGCTACCCGCTCTACTTCGACGTCGCGACCGACTGGGGCGCCCGGCGCTTCCGTTTCGGCAACCGCGACGCCTCGCCGCTCGACCAGTGGCCGGACCCCGACGTCTACATCCATTACCCCGAGCGCCAGCTCCTGTCGTACATCGACGTCCGCAACACCAACCGGACCTGGCCGGGGCGGGCCGGCGGCCCGCTCATGGAGCGGGTCACGTTCGGGGCCATGGAGCTCATTCGCCGGGAGGGCGTAGACATCGCCGTCGACGTCCACGGCGCCGAGACCATGTTCCCGGTCACCAACTGCATCGTCGCCCCGGAGAAGTCGGTCAAGATCGCCACCCTGGCCTCGATGACCGTCAAGGCCGCAGAGGGCTTCGAGAGCCACGTCGAGCCCTCGCCGGCGGGCTTCCGGGGCCTGTCCCACCGCGAGATCGGCGACCACTCCGAGGCCATGCCCTTCCTGCTCGAGGCGCCCATCCCCTTCCTCGACCAGCCGACCGGGCCGAAGACCGTCCGCCTCCTCCTCGACGGCAAGGACCCGTTCCTGCTCAGCCTGTCGAAGAAGAAGAAGCTCTTCGTGCCCTACGACGAGGACGGCTGGCCGCTCGAGAAGCGGGTCGGGCAGAACCTGTCCGTGACCCTGGAGATCTTCCGCCAGTTCACGAAGAGAACGGCCGCCCGGCCGATCGACGTCCGGGGCGTGCCGCGCTACGCCGACGTCGTCGCGTCGGGCGTCGGGCGATTCCTGGCCGACCCGTCCAAGGCCGCGCCGGGCGCCGTCGTCGTCAATTGAGGGGGGCCGGCCCGCGGCCGCCCCTGGAGGTGTTGGCCATGCCCGCGAAAAGAGCGCCCTTCCTCCTCCTGGCCCTCGCCGCCGTGCTCCTGGCCTCCGGCGGCCTGAGCGTCGCCGTCCGTCCCGGCTCGGCCGGCTCCGGGCCCGATATCGATCTGGCCTCCGACGGCTGCACGGTCATCATGGTCGGCCGGGAGGCCTCGACCGACGGCTCGGTCATGAGCACCCACGCCGCCGACTGCGGCGTCTGCGACTTCACCTGGCGCCACGTCCCGGCCGCCGACCACAGGCCGAACGAGACCCGCAAGCTCTACCGCATCGACCAGATCCGGACCTGGCCCCCGTCCGAGGGCGGCAAGTGGGCCATGGTCCTCAAGGACCCGACGGGCGTCGAGATCCCCCAGGTCCCCCACACCTACGGCTACCAACACGCCGTCTTCGGCTACATGAACGACCAGCAGCTGGCCATCGCCGAGTCGACCATCGGCAACGTCCGCAAGCTCGGCAACCCCACCTCGGCGCCGGCCACAACATCACCATGCTCACCCTTCTGGCCATGGAGCGCTGCCGGACGGCCCGGGAGGCCATCGCCCTCATGGGCTCGCTGGCCGAGACCTACGGGTACGGAGGGCCCGACGGCGGCGAGATGCTGGCCGTCTCCGACCCCCGGGAGATCTGGGTCTTCGAGATCATGCCCGTCGGCCCCCTGTGGACGCCCCAGAGCGGCAAGCCCGGCGCGGTCTGGGCGGCCCAGAGAGTGCCGGACGACGAGGTCTCCGTCTGCCCCAACGAGTCCCGGATCGGCGAGATCGACCTCGCGAAGCCCGACTTTTTCATGGCCTCCGCCCACGCCGAGTCCTTCGCCGTCGAGGCCGGGCTCTACGACCCGAAGAGCGGCAAGCCCTTCAGCTGGAAGCGGGCCTATTCCCCGGCCGAGGGCAGCGCAACGAGCACGGAGGGGCGGCGCTCGCGGATGTGGCGCTTCTTCGACCTGGTCGCGCCGTCGAGGGCCTTCAAGCCCGAGACGCCCAACATGGACTTCCCCTTCTCGGTCAGGCCCGACGCCAGGCTCTCGGCCCGGGACGTCATGGCCCTGACCCGCGACAAGTCCGAGGGCACGGTGTTCGACCCGGTCCGGGGCCTGCGCGGCGGGCCGTTCAAGAACCCCAACTACTACAAGGGCACGCGGCTGATCAGCGTGCCCAACGTCGAGTACACGACCCTGACCCAGTGCCGGTCGTGGCTCCCCGACCCGATCGGCGGCATCGTCTGGGTGGCCCTGGGCGCCCAGGACACTTCCTGCTACGTCCCGTTCTACGCCGGTGTCACCGGCGTCCCCAAGTCCTTCTCGACGGGCGACCACTTCATCTTCGACCGGGGCTCGGCCCGCTGGGCCTTCGACTACGTGGATTTCCACGTCCAGGCCGCCTACAACGCCGCCATCGAGGACGTCAAGTCCGCCCGGAAGACCTGGGAGGACGGGGCCCTGGACAGGGTCGCCGAGACCGACCGGCGGGCCGCCGATCTCTACAAGCGCAACCCCGGGGAAGCCGTCAAATTCCTCACCGGCTATTCGCTGGGCAACGCGAACAGCGTCGTCGCCGCCTGGTGGAAGCTCGGCGACGACCTCCTGGTCAAGTACAACCACCTCGGGATGGCCGACGCCGAAAAACGGCGCGGCGGACGCATCCCGACGGCCAACCCGGAGTGGTGGAACAAGGCCGTCCGGGCCTACGACGTCCTGGTCGAGCCCGACAAGAGATAATCCCGATCCCCGCGGATCACGGAAAGGAGTCCCGCATGAACCTCAAGCGACTGACCGCCGTCGCCGGCGCCCTCGCCCTGGCCGCCTTCCTGGCCGGCCACCAGGCCTCGGCCGGAGGGCCCGCTGCCCCGTCCGGCGACATCGTCCCCGGCGAGGGCTGCACCTCGATCCTCGTCGGCAGGCTGGCCTCGACCGACGGCTCGGTCATGACCACCCACACGTGCGACTGCGGCACCTGCGACTGGACCTGGCGCCATGTCCCCGCGGCCGACCACAAGCCCGGCTCGACCCGCAAGATCTACCACATCTCCCAGTACAAGACCTGGCCCCCGAGCGAAGGCCTCAAGTGGGACGCGTATAAGAAGGACTTCGCCGGCCTGGAGATCCCCGAGGCCGCCCACACCTACGCCTACCACCACGGCATGTTCGGCTACATGAACGAGAAGCAGGTCGCCATCGGCGAGTCGACCATCGGCTGCCAGCGCAAGCTGGTCAATTCCACGCCCTCGGCCAAGCTCGACCTGACCATGCTGACCCTGCTCGGGATGGAGCGGGCGGCCACGGCCCGCGAGGCCATCCAGGTCATGGGCTCGCTCGCCGAGAAGTACGGCTACGGTTTCCACGACGACGGCGAGATGCTGGCCGTGGCCGACCCCAACGAGGCCTGGATCTTCGAGATCTGCCCGGTCGGGCCGCTGTGGACCCCAGAGAGCGGCAAGCCCGGGGCCGTCTGGTGCGCCCAGCGGGTGCCCGACGACCACGTCAGCGTCTGCCCCAACGAGTCGCGGATCGGCGAGATCGATCTCGCCAACAAGGACTTCTTCATGGCCTCCCCGAACGTCGTCTCCCTGGCCGTGGAGATGGGCTTCTACGATCCCCAGGGCGGCAAGCCGTTCAACTGGAAGAAGGCCTATTCGCCGGTCAACGGCTCGGCGGCCAGCACCAACGGCCGGATGCAGCGCCTGTGGCGGTTCTTCGACATCGTCGCCCCGTCCCAGAAGTTCAAGCCCGAGACGCCCAACATGGACCTGCCCTTCTCGGTCAAGCCCGACAACAAGGTCTCCG
Organism: Acidobacteriota bacterium; assembly: GCA_029569255.1. GTDB lineage: Bacteria > Acidobacteriota > Aminicenantia > Aminicenantales > Saccharicenantaceae > RBG-16-66-30. The sequence goes on from JAKQUO010000028.1 coordinate 121,613, forward strand.
TCCTGGACGTCATGGCCATGACGCGCGACCGGAGCTACGGCACGCCCTACGACCCGGTCATGGGCATCCGCGGCGGCCCGTTCAAGAACCCCAACTACTACCGCCAGACCCGGGTCATCGACCACGGCCTGGCCGAGTACTCGACCGTCACCCAGAGCCGGGCGGGCCTGCCCGACCCGGTCGGCGGCCTCGTCTGGATCGCCTTCGGCTCCCAGGACACCTCCTGCTACATGCCCCTCTACGCCGGGATGACCGAGGTCCCCAAGTCGTTCATGGTCGGCGATCACTGGACCTTCAGCCGCGACTCGGCCCGCTGGGCCTTCGACTACACCGACTTCCACGTCCAGGTCGTCTACTCCGAGGCCATCAAGGACGTCCAGGCGGCCCAGGCCAAGTACGAGGCCGAGCTCGTCGCCCGCATCCCCGAGATCGACAGGCAGGCCGAGGCCCTCTTCAGGAAGAAGCCGGCCGAGGCGGCCAGGTTCCTGACCGGGTTCGCCGTCAACAACGCGACGACCGTGACCAACGCCTGGTGGAAGCTCGGCGACGACCTCCTCGTCAAGTACAACCGGCTCTACCTCTACAACGTCGAGAACAGGCGGATGGTCCGCGGCCAGCCGGCCACGCCCGAGTGGTGGAAGAGAGCCGCCCGGGCCTTCGACATCCTCATGGAACCCGACAAGAAGTAAAGGAGCGCGATCATGACCAAGAAAGCCCTTGCGGTCCTCGGCGCCGCGGCCGTCCTCGGCGCCGTATGGCTCGCCGCCGGGCAGGCCGTCCCCAAGGCCGGCCTTCCCGTGCTGACCACGTCGGCCGGCCAGAGCGCCGACGTCACGACCGTCAACATCGTCCTCGAGGAGGCCGGCATCGGCTACGACTACTGCGACGTCCCGACCGTCGAGATGGTCGCCGACGGCGTCGGCCTCGGCGGCCGCGAGTCCGGTCCGGGCTTCCATGTCGAGACCGAGACCGACCTCGCGAAATACCCGGCCGGCACCCCCTTCAAGGCCGTCATCTTCGCCATCGGGGCCAGCCTCAAGGGCATGGGCGCCTCGGGCCTGACCCTCGAGAGCGAGGAGGCCCGGCTGAAGAAGCTCATCGAGTACTGCAAGCAGAAGAAGATCTTCGTCATGGCCGTCCACATCGGCGGCGAATCCAAGCGCGGCCCGGCCGGCAGCGACAACGAGCGGATGATCGACGCCGTCGCGCCGCAGGCCGACTACATCGTCGTGACCAAGGACAGCAACAAGGACGGCCGCTTCACCAAGCTGGCCGAGGCCCGGAAGGTCCCGTTCACCGAGATCGAATACGCCCTCGGCCTGGTCGACGTCGTCAAGAAGGTCCTGCAGTAAGGGGGGGACGGGCGGGGGCCGCGCGGCCTCAGCGCGTGCCGGCGGCGGCGCTCTCCGCCCTCCGCCGGGCGGCCGCCGCGTCGGCGCCGAGAGCGACGGCGAGCACCTCCGGCCCCGGCGCGAACGCGGCGAAGCGGCCCCGGCCGTCCCGATAGACCGCCTCCGCGTCCGTCCGCTCGAACCAGCCTCCCCGGGCGATCTCGCCCCTGAGCTCGGCCCAGGCGGACGCCAGGGCCTGGGGCGAAGCGTAGGCCAGGACGATCAGGGCCGTGCCGTCCTCGTAATCGCCCTTGACGGCCTCGGCGAAGTCGAGGCCCCGGGCCGCGTGGAGATCGTAGGCGTTGGCCAGCCCGAGCCGGCCCCTCACGTACTTGACGCTCTCCGTCCTGAGCCCGCGCCCGGGGAGGAGACCGGCGAGACGGGGCGCCTCCCCGCCGTCGCCGATCCTGGTCTCCACGGCCGCGGCCACGGCCTCCAGGCCGGCCCGGGTCCCGGGCGTCTCGTCGAATCCCGTCAGCGTCACCAGGAACCGTCCCTTCCAGAAGTTCAGGTAATAGGACTCGATCTCCCCTCCTCCGCCCAGCGCCAGGCTCCGCCCCCGCCCCGACCGCTTGAAGGTGAACATCCCGAAGGCGGCCGCCGGGGTCTCCATCTCGAAGACCTCGAGCGAAAGGGACTTCCCGCCGCCGTCCTTGTAGTCTTGGACCGCGACCCGGCGGAAGCCGTATTCCTCGTAGATCTCCGCCCCGCCGTCGATGTAGGCGAAGAGGTCCTCGCCCTCGAACTCCTGGGGGCCGCCGTCCGGGGCCCAGCCGGGAACGGCCCGGGCGTCGGGCAGATAGGCGCGGAGCGGGCCCCCGGCCGGTCCCCAAGCCGCGGGCGCCCCTCCCGCGAAGGCCAAGAGGACGGCGGCCAGGAGGGCCGGCGCGGCGCGGCGCTTCGGACGCATGGGGCCCGTCTTCCCCGGCCTTTCCGCCGCCGTCAGGCGTCCTCCTCCCGGATGACGACCTTGTCGAGGTCCATCCGGCCCAGCCCCTGCTCCGCGCCCTTCCTGATCTGGACGATGTCCTTGGGTTCGAGGCCCCAGAGCGAGGCGCAGTAGGCGTCGACGGCCACGCGATCGGTCCCGGCCACGACCTTGCGGGGGCGGAACAGCTGGCCGGGCCCGAACGGGCCGTTGGAGACGATGAACTCGGTGGCGTCGACGATATTGAGGGCCGGCCTGACGGCCTTGTTGAGATCGACGATGGATTGATCGAGATGGGCGATCGCCTCGGGGTCGGTCTGCCAGTCCGGCCGGTGGAAGGTCCGGTTGCTCGCCGGCGAATTCAGGCCCATGAGGTTCTTCAGCGCGCCGGTGAACTTGTTCCCGGCGTGGTCCTTGGTGATGGGCATGTTGATGAGGACGTCGTGGCCGGCCAGGGCGGCCAGGGGCCGGGCTTCCTTCAGGGCCACCCCGCCGGGCACGGCCAGGGGAGTGAACAGCGACTCGTCCCTCTCGAAGATCCGGAGGCCGGCGCCCTCGGCGTCGAGGACGGCCTTGAGGCCCGTGTCCTCCCACTGCTTGGCCGTCTGCCAGCTCAGGGCGTTGATCTCCCCGGCCCCGGCCTTCTTGCACATCCGGACGACGGCCCGCAGGACCTCGGGATGGGTGAACGTGCCCGGGTGGCGGCTCTGGACGTTGGGCAGGAGGGCGACCTTGGCCCCCTTGGGAACGAACCTCCTCATCCCGCCGAGGAGCCGGACCGCTTTCAGGGCGGCCTCCCCCTCCGCCCCGATCCCGACGCCGACGACCGGCGCCTTGGCGGCCGCCTCCGCCGGGACCGCGAGAAAGCGCCCCCATGCCAGCGTCAGTCCCGCCCCCGCGCTCGTCCTGAAGAACTCCCGCCGTCCGATCTCGCGCCTCATCCGGCCTCCTTTCGTCGGTCCGTCGGGACCCATTCTCTCACAGCCGCGAGCGGCGGCGCAACCCTCCCGGGCGCGTCCCGGCGGTCAGCGGAGGCGGAGGGGGGCCTTGGCCCGGCCCGGCGGCGACCGGAGGAGGGCCCCATGGACACCGGATCCAAGCGCGGCTTTGATTCGCCTCCGCAAGTGTGGTAGATAGAAACCGAACCCCGCCGCGAGGAGGACCCCATGAGACCGACCGCTGCCCGCACGGCCCGGCCGCTGGCCGCCCTGGCCCTCGGCCTCTGGCTCGTCCCTTCGCTGGCCTCGACGCTCGCGGCCGCGCCGCGCGCCCGCTACCTGGCCTACGCCCGGGCCGCGGCCGACTGGACCCACGCCCACCGCGCCGAGCTCCTGGAGCGGTGGCGCGCGACCTTCGACCCGCTCAACGTCTTCGGCTACCGCGCCCCGGGGCACCTCCTGGAGATGGCCGTCATCTATTCCTATCTCTACGAGAAGGAGCGGAACCCGGAACACGCCGCCCGGGCCAAGGACGTCCTCCTGACCTACGGCGACCACCGCTCCGCCTACCCCGAGTCGTCGGTCAGGCTCAGGTCCGATTACGCCGACGGCGTCCCGGCCCTGCCCGACTTCTTCACGGCCATGCGCTACATCCGGGCCTTCGATACGCTCCGGCGGCTCGGCCGCCTCTCCCCGGGCGAGGAGGCCCGGGCCTCGGACCTCATCGCCGGGAGCGTGCGCTACCTCCTTCGGACGGCCGAATGGGGCCCGATGAACCGCTCCGCGCTCCGGGCCGAGTCCCTGGCCTGGGCCGTCCGGGCGCTGCCCGGCCACCCCGACGCCCCCGTCTGGGAGATGCAGCGAAAGGCGCTCGGCGACGACAACTGGGGCGCCTGGCAGATCGAGGACGCCACCATCTACAACGGCGTCTGGCTCTATTCCATGCTGGGCTACGCCGACGCCCTGGGAAAGATGCCGGCGCTGTTCGCGACGCCGGAGATGGCCTACTACGCCCAGTACTATCTGAACCTGATGTCGCCGGCCGGCGTCGTCCCCGATTTCGGCGACGCCCAATGGACGTCCAGCGGGCCCCATTTCCTCGTCTTCTTCGAGGCCGCCGCGGCCGCCCTCGGGAACCCGGGCTGCAAGTGGGCGGCCGAGACGCTCGCGGACGCCTTCGTCGATTTCTCCAAGCCGACGAACGCCGGGCTGGGCTGCATGCTCCTCGACTGCTACCGCTGGGGGACCGACGCCGTCCGGGCCGTGCGCCCGGCGACCGGCTCCATGGAGGTCATGGACGACGTCGTGGGCAAGAAGATCGTCTTCCGCAACGGCTGGGCGCCGGACTCGAGCTATCTCCTCCTCAATTACCGGGACGAGGGCGACGGGGGCCTCAATTTTCGCGACTACCTCCGGGACACCATCCCCGTCGAGGAGGAGAAGATGACCCACGGTCACGCCGACGAGAACTCCATCGTCCTGCTCATGTCCGGCGGGTCGGTGCTCCTCCACGACGCCGGCTACCGCGACTACATGCCCTCGGGCCCCTACGGCGCCTACCGGCAGGACTACTTCCACAACCGGCTCTGCGTCCGGCCGGAGAAGATCTTCTGGGGGCAGGCCGAGGGCGAACACCGCTACAGCGTCCGCGAGGCCGTCCCCGGCCAGTCCGTCCTCGAGTTCATGCGCAACGCCGGCTCCTACCGCCCCGTCCGGACGAGGAAGGTCGATTTCCTGACTTTCGACGACTTCGACTACAGCCGGACCCGGACGATCGACGACGGCTGGGGCTTCCAGGCCGACCGGGTCGTCGTCCACGTCAAGGACCCGGAATGCTACGTCGTCTTCGACATCTTCAAGGCCCTGCGGGAGGATTTCTTCACCCTGGGCGCCTTCTGGCACACCAGGCAGGTCTTCGCCCGGGGCGAGCGCTGGTACGACACCGGCTACGACAGGATCCAGGCGGCTGTCCTCCCCGAGACGATGCGGCTGCTCGTCCTCTTCCCCTCGACCGAGTCCCGGATGGAGGGCGTCGAGCCCGAGAAGCGCCACGGCCAGGACGAGTGGCTCATCCATCAGTCCTGGGCCCAGCACTTCGAGCTCGGCGAGACCTGCGCCCTCGTCACCGTGCTCGTGCCCCATCCCGCCGGCGAGGACCCCCGGGCCTGGCTCGGCCGGGTGACGGCCCTGCCGTCCGAACCTGGCCGCGGCGCGGCCGCCGTCCTGATCAAGGCCGGGGACCGGGAGATCGTCGCGGGGGCCAAGAACGACCTGCGCATGGACATGACCCGCGACTACCGCCGCCCCCGCTACACCTACGAGGCCGGACGGATCAAGGTCGGGCCGTTCGAGACGGACGGCGACTTCGTCTTCGCCGCGTCCGGCGCCGGGTCGCTCGACTGGACCATCGTCAACCTGACCCGGGCCGACCACGACGGCCGGACGCTCGTCCTGGCCAAGGAGGGCCAGCACGGCCTCGGCTTCGACGCCAAGCCCGACCGCGGCGGGCTCGGCAAGATGAGGTATTGGCGGGACCGGACGCCCCTGCGCTAGCCCGCGCGGTCAGACCGGCAGGCCCTGCTGCTTGCGCTGGGCCTTCTGCTGGAGGTCCTGGCCTTCGACGACGAGGGCGGCCAGCTTGTCGAGGGTCATGCGGATCTTGATGTTGGCCAGCTTCCGCTTGCCCGACCTCTGGGCCTCGAAGCGGGCGGCGAGGTAGGCCTCGATCTCCTCGGGGGACATGATCGTCCGGAGGAACTCGTCGGCCAGGAGCTCGGTCCGCAGCGCCCCGGCCGTCTCGCCGAGGACGACGATCTTGTTCTCGATCAGGGTCTGGGTCCGCCAGGCCTCGAAATCCTTGGCGGCGTAGATCGGGATGGGCCCGAGGAGCTTCTTGGCGTCGACCAGGGTCTGGTCGTAGAAGGCCTTGCCTTCCTTGAGGAAATTGCGGGCCCTGTAGTATTCGGCGGCCTGGGCGGCCGTCGCCGGCTCGAGATAGGCCCGGAAGAGCCGGATGGCGTCGTTCAGGACGGTGAAGGACCGGGACGCCCGGATGTAGATATCGCGCTCGATCTGGACTTGCATGAAGCCCCTCGCTCTTGCCCCGAACGATAGCACACGGCCGGACCCGTGTCAAAGCCTTTATTTCTTCAGGACCGCCGCGGCGACGACGTTGGCCACCTTGCTCCGCATGGCGACGATGTCCCCTTTGTCGTCGGGGTGGACGCGGTTGGTCAGGAAGATCACGGCGACGCCCGTCTCCGGGTCGATCCAGACGGACGTCCCGGTGTAGCCGGAGTGGCCGTAGGAGGCCGGGCCGAAGAGGTCGCCCCGGACGGTCGAATAATCGGTTTCGAGGTCCCAGCCGAGGCCCCGGCCGGCCGGGGCGACCTTGGGGTAGATCTCGATCATGCGCCGGACGGCCAGCGGGCTGAGGACCCGGACGCCGCCCGCCTCCCCGCCGTCGAGGAGCATCCGGGCGAAGACGGCCAGGTCGTCGGCGGTCGAGAACAGCCCGGCGTTGCCCGAGACCCCGCCCTGCAGCCGGGCCAGGGGATCGTGGACGACGCCGCGCAGGGGGCGGCCGTCGACAACCTCGGTCGGGACGCACTCGGAAAGCAGCGCCTCGGCCGGCCGGAAAAAGGTCCTGGCCATGCCCAGGGGCCGGAAGACCGTCTCGGCCGTGAAATCGTCCAGAGCGCGGCCGGTGACCTTCTGGACGATGTCGGCCAACGTGATGTAGTTGAGGCAGCTGTAGACGAACCTGTCCCCAGCGGGGGACTCCTTGGGCAGCCCGGCGATGAGGCGGGCGAGGTCGGCCGTCCGGCAGGGGTCGCCGAGCTTCCGGGCGGCTTCCCCGGCATCGGTGTAAGGGGGAAGGCCGGAGGTGTGCGTCAGCAGGTGGTACAGGCGGACCGGCTCCCCGGCCAGGCCCTTCTCGCCGTACCAGGGCGTGAACTCGGGCTCATATCGGTCGACGCGGTCCCACAGGCGGACCGCGCCCCGCTCGACCAGGACCATGACCGCGGTCGCCGTGGCCACGGGCTTCGTGACCGAGGCCAGGTCGAAGATCATGTCGGCCCTCATGGGCCGAGGCTCGGGCACGAGCTGGGAGCGGCCAAAGGCCCGGCGGTAGACGACGCGGCCCCTCCGGGAGACGAGCAGGACGGCGCCGGGGAAGTCCTTGCGGGCCACCGCCTCCGCCATGAGGCCGTCGAGCAAGGACAGCTGCTTCGAGGACATGCCGACGTCCTCCGGCCTGGCCGCGGGAAGCGAGGCCGCCGCGCCCCGCCCCAGGCCGGCCACGGCGCCGAGGACGAGCGCGACCGAACAGGCTTTCTTCAGCATGGGCCCCTCCTCCCCTTCCCCGTCATTTCGCCGCCGCCCCGGACGGGCCCTCTCTCCAGACCAGCCCGTCCTGGCGGATGCGCCAGCTCTCCCCGGTCTTGGCCGTGTAGGACGCCTCGAACAGGCTCGGGGTGACCCGGATCTCCGGCGGATAGGACCAGCCCTTGATCCTCAGGCCGGGCTCGCCCTCGAGGCCGAGTCCGGCCAGGCCGGCGACGAAGCCGCCCCGGTCGTCGAAGAGGCGCCGCTCCGCGTAATAGATCCGGCGCAGGGCCCACTTGACCTTCTCCTCGGGCCGCCTGGCGAACGCCTCTTTTCCTTTCCCGGGGAGCTTGGCCGAGAACTGGACGAAGCCCCACATCTCGGGGTAATGGATGTTGACGAGGCCCTGCGGCGACCAGGTCCAGTTGTCCTCGGGGAGGGGCCGGCCCGAGGCCTTGTCCACGGCCTTGACGTAGCGGCCGCCTTCGACATCGAGCCGGTACTCCACCCTCGAGAAGTTGACCCGCCACTGCTCGCCGGGGACGGGCCGCTCGGGCTTTCCCGGGACGCACTCCCTCAGGACGGCGAAGGGAAGGGCGATCTCGGCCGTCCAGGCCTTGTCCCGGTCCGAGGGGTCGTTGAGGGTGCCCATGAGATGGACGGCCGTCCTGAGGCCCTGGATGTCCCAGGCGTGGACGGCCGGGCCGCCGTCGCGGTAGGGCTTGACGAGAAGCAGGTCCCAGACCGTGTTCAGGGCGTTCATCTCCAGCTCGTAGTAGGCGTGGGTGTCGCCGTCGGGGTCGATGAAGACCTCGAAATCGTTGTCCTGGAAGATGATCGAATCGCGCTCCCTCAGGGTGGCCCAGAGATGGGGCTCCTCGAGATAGGCGCCGATATAGAAACAGTCGTCGTCCCAGAGCATCTGGACCCGGGTCCGGAAGCGCGGCGCGGGCTTGGACGGCCCTTCGATGTCGCCGAAAACTTCGGCCCAGTCGGCGTCTCTCCAGGCGGGCTCGTCGAGACGGCCGTCGATCCTGATCGGCCCCGGGGCCCGGCGGCAGACGTACTCGCAGGGGGCGAAAGCGGCCTTGGGCTCGGGGATGCGGGCCGGCGGAACGGCGAGCCCGGAAAGCGCGGCGGCGGCCAGGAGGCCGGCGGCGAGGAAAAAATGTGCGCGCATGGGTCTAGACTCCAGTTCCTCAGAGCTCCAGCCAGCGGACGAAATTGCCCCGCCAGGCCAGGAACCTCTCGAAATCGGCCAGCGAGATCTCGAGCGTGGCCGTGTTGACGTTCGGATGGAAGCCCAGCCGCCGGCTTTCCCGGAGCGCCTGGTCGCAGACGACCCGGACATGGCGGGTCTCGTCGTTGACCAGTCCGAAGGGCGAGACCGAGCCCGGCTCGACGCCGAGCCAGCGGCGGAGGCGCTCGGCCGAGGCGAAGCTGAGCCGGTCCTCGCCGAGAGCGGCGTTGAGCCGCTTGAGGTCGATGCCGCGGGTGACGGGCGCGATGACGAGATAATGCCGGTTGCCCTTGTCATTGCGGAGAAAGAGGTTCTTGCAGTGCGCGCCCTTGAGCGCGCCCCAGTGCTTTTCGGCCTCCTCGACCGTGGCCACGGGCGGGTGCTCGTGGCGGACGCAGGAGATGCCCAGGCCGTCCAGGGCCTCCAGGACCTTCCGCTCGACCTCGGCGACGGGCATGCCGGGATTATACCATCCGGTCCCCGAATCGGCTAGAATGGACGCCATGAGCGTCCTTTTCACGCCCGTCCGGATCGGCTCCGTCGCCGTCCAGAACCGCTTCGTCCGCTCGGCCACGAACGACTACATGGCCGACGACGAGGGCTTCGTCACCGGGGCCCACGTCGACCTGTTCGCCCGCCTGGCCGAGGGCGAGGTCGGCCTGATCATCACGGGCAACGCCAACGTCCGGCCTTCGGGCAAGGCCGGCCCTCGCCAGATGGGCGTCTTCGACGACAAGTTCATCGACGGGCTGGCCCGGATCCCGGCCGCCGTCCACCGCTTCGCCTCGAAGATCTTCCTGCAGATCTCCCACGCGGGCCGCCAGACCAAGCCCCGGGACTGCGGCTGCGTCCCCGTCTCTCCTTCGCCCGTTTACGACCCGGCGACCAAGGTCATGCCCCGCGAGCTGGCCGCGGACGAGATCCGGGGCGTCATCGCCGATTTCGCCGCCGCGGCCGGCCGGGCCCGGAAGGCGGGTTTCGACGGCGTCCAGCTCCACGCCGCCCACGGCTATCTCCTCTCCAGCTTCCTCTCGCCGCACACGAACCGGAGGACGGACGAGTGGGGCGGCCCGGTCGAGAACCGGGCCCGCGCCCTCCTCGAGGCCCTCCGGGGCGTCAAGGCCGTCTGCGGCCGCGGCTTCCCGGTCATCGTCAAGCTCAACTCGACGGATTTCCTGGAGGACGGCCTGACCCTCGAGGACGCCGCCCGGGTCGCCCGCCTGCTCGAGGCGGACGGAATCGACGGGATCGAAGTGAGCGGGGGCATGGCCGAGGCCGGGCGGGGCTCGGTCTGGCCCGGTCTGCGGAGCCAGTCCGACGAAGGCTATTTCGTCGCCAACGCCACGAGGATCAAGGGGGCCGTCGACGTCCCCGTGTTCGGGCTCGGCGGGATCCGGACCCTGGCCGTGGCCGAGCGGATCGTCGAGGAAGGCCGGGCCGACCTCGTCTCGCTGAGCCGGCCCCTCATCCGCGATCCTTTCCTGGTCAAGCGCTTCCGGCAGGGCCTGGCCGCGGGGTCCGAGTGCCTGTCCTGCAACCGGTGCTTCGATCCCCGCGGCATCCGCTGCGCCGTGCTCGACCGGACGCCCTGAGAGCCGTCCGGCCTCCCCGCCGGCCCCGTCAGCGCCCGTAAGCGGAGGCCGGCAGCGGGCTTCTCGCGAAGCCCGGCCCGCGCCAGGCCAGGTCGAGGGCCATCGGCCCCGTGGCCTGGAAATAATCGATCTCGATCGGGTGCCAACCCTGGGCCAGGGCGATCTCCCCTCTCTCCTCGGACACGCCGTGGACCCCGTCGTTGACGATGAGGTCCCGGCCTCCGACGGCGAGACGGCTGCCGTCGTCCGAGCCCAGGTAGAAGACGTAGACTCCCGTCCGGGGCGCCCGGACGAAGCCGCGGAACCGCAGGCCGAACCTCTCCTTCCGGCCTCCGGCCGCCGCCAGGTCCGGCTTCGACGCCGTCCCCGACCGGACGGGGGCGAGGGCGGCCAGGTCGGCCAGCTTCTCGAACTCCCCTTCGAAGCAATCGAACTCCAGGCCCCGGGCGGCCGGGGCCGCTTCGGCGGCCGCGACCGGGCGGGCCCGCTCGAAGGTCCGGCTTTCGATCAGGCTGGCCGTCCCGTCGGCCCAGAAGGCCCGGGCCTTGACGGTCGTGCCGCCGGTGATGACGAGCGGCTTCTGGTAGAGCTCGGAGGCCGGGGTCGGCTCGGACCCGTCCGTGGTGACGCGGACCGTCGCCCCCGGCCGGACCGCCAGCTCGACGATGAAGAAGGGGCCGTCGAACAGGGTCTGGTCGGCGACGAACCGGGGCGGCAGGAAGCCGCGGTTGAGGCCGGCGAAGCGGGCCGGGTCGAGCTTGAGGACCGACCGGTCGTAGGTCATCAGGCCGTTGACCTCGATCTCGCAGTCCGAGGTCTGGGTGTAGACGGCGGCGGCCAGGCCCCTGTCGACGAGCGGATAGAGGCTCTTGACGAGCTCGGCGTAGCGGGCCTCGTAGGCCTTGGCGTCGTCGAAATCGAGGTAGCCCCAGTTCCCCTCGGCCTGCCAGAGGTGTCCGGCGACGGCCAGGCCGAGGCCGCCGAACTCGCCGAGCACGGCCGCCCGCCTGTCCTCGACCTTGGGCATGTCCGGGCCGGGATAGCTGTGGATATCGCTGACGTCGCCCACTCCCCTGTCCGTCCAGCCGCTGGCGTTGTCGACGAGACGCGAAGGGTCGCGCGCTTTGGTCTCGGCGGCGATGCGCTCCGTGTCGTACTGCCCCCAGCCCTCGTTGAACGGCACCCACATGACGATCGACGGATGGGAGGCCAGGGCGTCCATGACGGCCTTCCATTCGCTCTCGAACTGGGCGTCCCTGGCGGCCAGGGCCTCGGCGGCCAGGGCTTCGCGCTCGTAGAGCGCGCTCGGCATGTCCTGCCAGACGAGCAGGCCCAGCTTGTCGCACCAATAGTACAGCCTGTCGGGCTCGACCTTGACGTGCTTGCGGAGCATGTTCATGCCCAGCGACTTGATCGCCTCGATGTCGGAACGGAGGGCGGCGTCGGTCGGGGCCGTGTAGAGGCCGTCCGGCCACCAACCCTGGTCGAGCGGCCCGAACTGGAAGAGCGGCTCGCCGTTGAGGCAGAGGCGGTTGAACCCCTGCCTGTCCCTGCCGACGGAGATCTTGCGCATCCCGGCGTAGCTCGCGACCCTGTCGACGACCCGTCCGCCCTTGCTCAGGGACGCTTCGAGGTCGTACAGGGCCGGGTCCGCCGGCGACCACAGAGAGGGCTCGGGGATTTCGACGGACAGGACGTCCGCGGCCGGCCCCTCGGCGGCGGCCACGGCGCGCCCGTTCAGGCTCGCCGAAACGGACAGCCTCGCCCCGTCGGCCGGGCCTCCGATCCTCGGCCGGACGGAGAGGGTCTTCCGGTCGACGTCGGGAACGATGTCGAGCTTGGCCAGATAGGTTTCGGGCACCGGCTCGAGCCAGGCCGTCTGCCAGATCCCGGTCACGGCCGTGTAGAAAATGCCGCTCGGCTCCATGACCTGCTTGCCGCGGGCGATGCCCGTGTTCTCCTCGTCCGTCGGATCGAGGACGCGGAGGACGATCTCCTGCTTCTTCCCCCGCTTGAGGAGACCCGTGATGTCATAGGTGAACGGGTCGTAACCGCCCCGGTGGGTCCCGGCCTCGCGGCCGTTGACCCAGACCGTGCTCTCCCAATCGACGGCCCCGAAATGGAGAAGGACCCGGCCCGCCCGGAAAGCCCTGGGAACGGCGACCGTCCGGCGGTACCAGAGGGCCTGAGAGGCCCCGACCGGCCGCCCGACCCCGGACAGGGCCGACTCCACGGCGAACGGGACGAGGATCTTCCCGTCCCACTTCCCGGGCTTGGGCGCGTCCTTGGCCGCGATGGCATAGTCCCAGAGCCCGTTGAGATTGAGCCAATCGCGCCGGACCAGCTGCGGCCGGGGATAATCGGGCAGCGCGTTCTCCGGACCGACCTCGGCGGCCCAGCGGGTCACGATCCCTTCGCCGGCGGGTTTCCACGCGGCGGGCTTGGGCTTGCACGCGGCCCACGTCAATAGAGCGACGGCGGCCGCGGCGACGAAGGTCGGCCTTCTCATGACGGCCCTCCTCGGAGAGATTAGTAATGCAGACCCGCTCCGCCTGTCAACCCGGCCGGCTCCGTGAAGGAGGACGGCGGCCGAAGCGAGGGTTTGACCCCTTCTCCCGGAAAAACTAGAATAGGCCTTCACAGAGCCGCGCCCGGCTCGGACGCGGCGCTTTCGACCGCTCGACGTCAAAGGAGAGGAACGATGAGAGAACACCGCAAGACCGCCGCCTGCCTGGGACTCGTTCTCGCCGTCCTTCTGGCCGGCCGGGCCTTCGCCCAAGAGAGGATCGTCGGCAAGGCCCTCTACGAGAAGCTCCAGCGCGAGGGCCGCCGGATGATGGCGGGAGGCCCGACGGGCCCCATGATGGGCGGCCTCCAGTGGACCCCCGACGGCAAGGCCACCTACGCCTTCGAGGACGGCACCTTCACGCGGACCGACATCGTCACCGGCGAGAAGACGCCCCTCTTCGACGACGGCCGGCTCCTGTCCGCCGTCAACGCCAGGACCGGCCGCCAGGAGGTCAAGCTCCCCTTCAGTCGCTTCCAATACGTCGACGGGGGCCGGAAGATCCAGTTCCAGGCCTTCAACAAGGTCTTCATCTACGATCCGGCCTCGGGCCAGCTCGTTCTTTTCGAGCCCGAGCGTTCCATCGTCGGCGTCCGCGGCCGGGCCTACGGCGACAGCCTCTCGCCCGACCTCAAGTACCGGGCCTTCACCCGGGACTACGACCTCTTCGTCAAGGACATGGACGGCAACGAGACCGCCCTGACGACCGACGGCTCCGAGGACCTGCGCAACGGCTTCCCCGACTGGGTCTATCCCGAGGAGCTGGGCCAGTACCAGGCCTTCTGGTGGTCGCCCGACTCGAAGAGGATCGCCTTCATGCAGTTCGACGAGAGGCCGGTCACGAAATACCCCATCGTCCACGACGTCCAGCCCATCCCCCGGCTGGAGATGCTCGGCTACCCCAAGCCCGGCGGCAACAACCCCATCGTCCGGCTCTTCGTCGCCGACGTCGCCTCGAAGGCGCTCGTCCGCCTGGACACGGGCGACGACCTCGACGTCTATCACTACCGCGGGCAGTGGACGAACGACGGCAAGGAGTTCACCTACCACCGCCTCAACCGGCTCCAGAACAAGGTCGAGGTCTTCGCCGCCGACCCGGCCGCCGGCCAGACCCGCCTCCTGCTCGCCGACTCCGACCCCTGCTACATCGACGAGTCGACCGAGCTCATCTTCCTCAAGGACAGCCAGCGCTTTCTCTGGACCTCGGAGCGGAGCGGCTGGCGCGAGATCTACCTCTACGACATGACCGGCAGGCTCCTCAAGCAGCTGACCAACGCCAAGCTCCCGGTCCGGGGCGTCATCGGCGTCGACGAGGCCCGCGGCTGGGTCTACTTCTCGGGCGCCGAGGCCAACGGCACCGAGACCCACGCCTACAAGGTCCGGCTCGACGGGACCGGCTTCGCCAAGATGACCAAGGAGCCGGGCTCCCACACCGTCGCCTTCTCCCCGACCTTCGACCACTACACGGACGCCTTCTCGAGCTTCGACGTCCCCGGCAAGACGACCCTCTTCCAGGCCGACGGCAAGGTCGTCAAGGTCATCGGCGAGACGGCCGTGTCCGCGGAGCTGCGGGACCTCAAGCTCATCAAGCCCGAGCATTTCCTGTTCAAGTCGGCCGACGGCAAGTACGATCTCGACGGGCTCCTCTACTTCCCGGCCCACTTCGACCCCGGCGAGAAGTACCCGCTCATCCTGTCGGTCTACGGCGGGCCGGGCTTCAAGGGCGTCAACAACCGCTGGAACATGGTCGACGGCAACCAGGCCCTGGCCCAGCTGGGCTTCCTCGTCGCCGTCTGCGACTACCGCGGCGTCTCCGGCCGGGGCAAGGCCTTCCAGAACCTCCACTACATGAAGCTCGGCCAGATCGAGTTCGAGGACCACGTCGCCTTCGTCAAGGCCCTCGGCCGGAGGCCCTACGTCGACACGGCGCGGGTCGGCATCTTCGGCGCCTCCTACGGCGGCTACTTCTCCGCCCTCTGCCTGCTCAAGGCCCCGGACGTCTTCCACGTCGCCGTCGCCGCGTCTTCCGTCACCGACTGGAGGAATTACGATTCCATCTACACCGAGCGCTACATGCGCCGTCCCCAGGACAACCCCGACGGCTACGAGAAGGGCTCCTGCCTGACCTACGCCAAGGACCTCAAGGGCCGCCTCTACCTCCAGCACGGCGCGATCGACGACAACGTCCACCCCGGCAACACCATCCAGCTCGTCCAGGCCCTGCTGCGCGAGAACAAGAGGTTCGACCTGATGATCTACCCGGAGAACCAGCACGGCATCCGCTACCCCCACGCCGCCGAGACCCGGGTCGCCTACTTCGTCGAGCATCTCAAGCCCGTCGTCAAGTAGGCCCGAGAAAACCAAGGAGAGTCGCCATGGCCAAGTTCGAAGGCGTCAAATGGGCGCCGCGCCAAATGCGCTACCTTCTCGCCGACAAGTCCTTCGCCCTCCTCGACGCGGACGCCCCGACCGCGGCCGTGTCGCGGTCGGTCTTCTACGCCACGTTCCTCTGCTTCGAGGGCATCCGCTTCTTCTGCAGGAAGGGCCCCGGCGGCCGCCTCGAGGTCAACTTCCTCAACTGGCACAAGAACCTGGAGCGGTTCCGCCGCGGCATCGCCTTCAACCTGAGCAAGGACCAGGCCGAATGGGTCCCGTCGGTCGAGGAGCTGGAGACGGTCTTCGTCCACCAGTATTTCGCCGACCCGGCCATCCGGGCCTTCCTCGAGGAGATGGCCGACCTCGGCGCCCAGGGCTATCTCCGGCCGTTCACCGTGGACGAGGAGCAGTCCATGGGCGTGACCTTCCCCGGGCTGCCCGCGGTCCGGGCCCTGTTCTGCCGCTACGACAACTATTTGGGCGAGCCCTTCACCGGCGTCGTCATCCCCCACCTCGTGCGGGCGGTGGCGGTCAACAAGACCGGCTGGCTCAAGCTGGGCATCAACTACCTCGTCAGCCTGAAAGCCATCGAGGCGGCCAAGGGAGTCGACCCCGGGGCCGCGGCGGCCCTGTTCCTGGACGACCGGACCCACGCGCCCCTCCGCGAGCGGCACGTCACCGAATGGGATTCCTCCTGCTGCCTCTTCGGCCTGCGCGACGGCACGGTCGTCAAGATCCCCGAGAGCGAGCTCATCCTGCCCTCGGTCACCATCCGGGGCCTGGTCACGATCCTGCGCGAGATGGGCGTCAAGGTCGAGGAGCGCCACATGAGCTACGGCGAGCTCGTCGACCGGACCCGGGCCGGCGAGCTCGTGGTCGCCGCCAGCGTCGGCACGGCCGGGATCATGAACCGCTGCCAGAAGCTCGTCCTGGTCGACGAGAGGAACGCCGCGGCGGCGACCCACCTGCCGGACAAGGGCCATCCGCTCTACGCGCGGCTGGCCGAGGCCAAGGCCTATTACTGGGACATCTTCCGGGAGAAGGTCAAGCTCCCGTCGGGGATGAACCTCTACAAGTACGCGCTCTAAGAGCGAAGGGGGACATGTACGGCTTCGTACGCGTCCCCTTCGCTCAGAGGCCCATCGCGATCAGCATCCAGAACCGGTCGCCGAGCTCGAGGTACCTCTGAATGGCCGCCCGGGCCATGTCGTTGGTGTACTTCGTCAGATACTGCTCGACGGTGAACGGCTCCTTGTCCGGCGTCTTGCTGGCCAGGATCTCCTGGACCTTCTTCTCGATCATCGGGAGGTCGGCCAAGGCCTTGTTCTCGAACTCCGCGATCGTGGCCTCGATCGTCTTCCGGGTCTGGCCCCACTTCAGCGTGGCCAGCCGGTTGGCCCGCCGGAAGGCCCAGGCCGCGGAATCCAGGCGGAAGCGGTGCTGGGCGCAGATCTCGAAGCTCGGCGGCAGCTCCAGCGTCCCGGCGAAGACGGGGAAGCGGGCGCTCATGGCCGGGTTGTCGAAGGCGAACCAGCAGACCGCGCCGACCGACGGCGGCAGCCAGCCCCGGACCTGGATGACCGTGGCGTAGGAGCAGCCCGCGATGGGGATGGTCCGCTGGGGCGCTATCGTCCCCGGCTTGAGGGAGTTGACGATGGCCTGGAGGTCGCGGGGCATCCAGGCGCTGACGATCGGGCTCGGCTCCGTCTGGGGCGCCGCGGGCTGGGCCTGGGCCGGGGCCGCCTCGCCCGGCTTGAACCGGGGCTGGCGGACCGGGAAGAGGGGCATGTTCCTGGTCATGTCGAGGTCGGTCCCCTCGTAGGGGTCGCGGTAGATGGCCAGGATGTCCCGGACCGAGAGCTTCTTCTCGGGCTTGACCGAGAACGGCAGCTCGGCCATCTCCATCGACAGCTTGAGCGAGGGCGCGACCTTGCTCAGGACGAAGAACTCCCGGGTCGAGAACGGCTTGCGCCCGCTGTAGGCCTCCCAGAACTTGAACGGCTTGCCGCTCGCCGGGTCCCACCAGCCCATGTCCCGGGCCAGCTGGAAGACGTTCCCCGAGGCCATGAAGCGGTCGGGGTTCTTGAGGTCGATCTCGGCGATGCGCGGGATGTTGGCCGAGACGCCGACGTGGTCGTCCGGGATGCGGACGGCCGCCCAGACGGCGCCCTTCTCGAGGGGGCCGGCGCCCATGATCTCGAAGTGCCAGACCTCCTTGCCGTCGGCGATGGTGAGGCATTCGCCGAAGTCGCCGTAGCCGTGCTCCTGGGCCAGCGCGCCGATGAGCTTGACGGCCTCGCGGGCCGTCTTGCAGCGCTCCAGGGCGAGGCGCTCGAGCTCCTCGATCATGAAGATGCCCTCGTTGTTGACGAGCTCGCGGCGGCCGCCGATGGTCGTCTCGCCGATGGCCAGGCCGTGCTCGTTGAGGCAGGGGTAGGCCGTGTTCATGTACCGGAACGTCTCCGGGACCTGCGGGATCTCGCCCGTCTGGACCATCCCGACGAGGTCCGTGGAGGTCTCCGTGTGCATCTTGCCGGAATAGACCTTGGTCGTCGACTTGTCCGGCCACGTCTTGCGGGGCACGATGTTCAGCCACTGCCGGTAGTTGCCGTCGCAGGTGTGGCAGGTGATGACCGAGCCGTCGGCCGTGGCCAGCCGGCCGACCTGGATGGACGTGCAGCTCTCGGGCTCCTCGACCCAGGCCCGTGAGGCCCGGGCGGGCGGCGCCTCGGGCTTCTGGGCGCCGGCGAGGGACATGAGGCCGAGCAGGATGGCCGAGAGGGCGAGCCCCCGGCCGACCGTTCTCCGGAACCGTTCTGTCATCAAGACCGCCTCCGTATCGTGGAATTCGTCGCGAGCGTACCCTCTGACTCTATGGGAAGGGCCCGCCGCCTGTCAAGGGGAGATGCCGCCGCGGCGCGGCCGCCGCCCCCCGGCGTCATCCGCCCGGCTTCCGGGCGGCGGCCTCTTCTTCGCGGACGGCGCCGATGAGCATCACGGCCAGGCCGACGATCAGGGCCGGGAAGACCAGGTCGAACATGATCCCGGTGAAGGCCCCGAGGGCCGGGCTGGACGTGGCCCGCATCACCGTCCAGGCGATGTAAGCGAGATAGAGACCCGTCAGGACGGCGCCCTCCCCGCGGGTGACCTTGTATCCGGCTCGGAAGAGGGGCAGACAGACCGCGGCCGCGGCGATCATCAGGGGCAGGTCGGCGGCCAGGATGTCCGGAGCGACGACGAGCCGCCCGCCCGCGGCCAGGCCGCTGAAGCCCAGGACCGAGAGGATGTTGAAGATGTTGCTGCCGACGAGGTTCCCGATGGAGATGTCCCGGGCGCCCTTGAGGGCGGCCACGACCGAGGTGGCCAGCTCGGGCAGCGATGTCCCGGCGGCGACGATGGTCAGGCCGATGACGGCCTCGCTGACCCCTAAGGCCCGGGCCAGTCCGACCGCCCCGAGGACCAGGAAGCGCGAGCCGAGAACGAGCGCCGCGACGCCCAGGGCGATGAGGGCCAGGTTGGGCGGGAGCGCCATCCGCCTGGCCGAAGCGGGGCCCGCGACCTCGGCCGCGGCGCCGGCCCCGGAGGCCTCCCGGTCGCGGCGGGCCTGGCCGACGAGGAAGCCCGTGTAGGCCACGATGAGCCCGGCCAGGAGAAGGCCGTCCAGCATGCCGATCGAGCCGTCGGCCGCGAGCACGAAAAGCAGGACTGAGGCCCCGATCATGACCGGCACGTCGAGGCGGACGAGCCGGCGGTCGACGGCGAGGGGCGCCGCGAGCGCCGAGACGCCGAGGATGGCCAGGATGTTGAAGATGTTGCTGCCGACGACGTTGGCGACGCTCAGGGCGGAGGCCCCCGAATAGGCCGCGGCCACGCTGACGGCCAGCTCCGGCGCGCTCGTCCCGAAGGCGACGACGGTCAGGCCGACGACGAGCGGGGTCACGCCCAGGGCCACGGCCAGGCGCGAGGCGCCCTTGACCAGCCAGCCCGCTCCGGCGACGAGGAGGACCAGCCCCCCGGCCAGAAGCGCGGCGTCACCGATCATGCCGCGGCCTCTCTGGCCAAGATCTCATACATCCCGGCCGCGGTCATGTCCGCCGTCACGGTGATGACCGTGACCGGGACGCCGCGCCGCCGGTAGTGGCCGAGAAGGGGGAGCGTCCTCGCCCGGTAGTCCGCGAGGCGGGCGCGGACCGACTCGTCCGAGTCGTCGACCCGGCCGGCCCGGTCGCCGCCGGGGTCGAGCCGGCGCCGGTCCCGGAGGACCTCGGCCCCCGCCTCGAGCGAAACGACCCGTTCGACGGCGATGAGCGCCGCCAAACCCTCGGCCTGGCCGCGGTGACGGGGCAATCCGTTGAGAACGATAAGTCCGCCCGGCCCGAGCCCGGAGGCCTCGATGAACCGCTCCATGATCCGGACGATCAGGGGCAAGTCCCGGTCCTCGAACAGCGCGCCGCTGGCGAGCGAGGCCCGCACGGCGGCGACCTCGGCCGCGCTCAGGCCTCCCCCGTCCGGCGCGGCGGCGATGGCCCGCAGGCGGGCCCCGAAGTCGAAATGGACCGCCCTCCGCCCGCCGAGGCCGCGCCTCTCGATCTCGTCGCCGAGCGGGGACTTCCCCGAGCCCGTCGGCCCGACGAGCAGGAGAGCCGGCCGGGGTCCGGCCGGGGCGCTCATCCGCCCCCCCCGTCCGCCCGCCCGGTCTCGAGAAAGCGGAAGGCCCGGTCCATGTCGCGATGGTTGGCCACGAGGACGAGGGTGTCCTGCTCCCTGAGCTCGAAACCGGCGCCGGGGCTGGCGAAGGACTCCTCGTTCCGGACGACCGCGACGACCGTCGCCCCCGTCCGGCCGCGCAGGTCGAGTTCCCCGAGCGTCCGGCCGGCCGGCCAGGCGCCCGTACCGACGAAATAGGTCTCGGCCGTCCCCGCCGTCAGCAGGTCGGAGATCCGGGCCGCGACCGGCCTGATGGCGCCGCCGGTGCCCCGGAGCATGCCGTAGCACTCCCCCCGGACGATCTGGACCTGGGCGTCGATGAGGTTCCTCGGGACATGGTAGCGGTCGAGGACCCGGGCGAAGATCTCGATCGAGGTCTCGAACTCCTCCGGGATGACCTCGTCGGCCCCGAGGCCGGCGACCCCGTCCACGTCGACGGCGAAGCGGACCCGGGCGATGATGTAGATCCCCTCGGACAGGTCTCGGGCGGCCCGGACCGCCCGCCGGGTGGCCTTGGGGTCCGAGATGGCCACGACCATGACCTTGGCCTTCCCGATCCCGGCTTCCCGGAGGACCGTGCGGCTGGAGACGTCGCCGAAGATGACCGGCTCGCCGTCCCGGCGGGAGGACCGGACGGTCTCCGGGTTGAGTTCGAGGACGACGTAAGGGATGCCCGCTTCCCTGAGGACCTTGGCCAGATTGCGTCCGTTGAGCCCGAATCCGGCGATGATGACGTGACCCTCGGGCGTCTTGGCCTTGGCCTCTTCGGCGGGCCCGGTCTCCCGCCACTTCAGGCGCCGGCCGAGGCTGTCCGCCCAGCGGTCGCCTTGGGCGAGCAGGAGCGGGGTGATGAGGATCGTCAAGACGGAAGTGGCCATGAAGGCCTGGAAGGGCGCCTCGGCGAGAAGACCGGCCGTCCGGGCGATGCCGGCCAGGGCGAACGAGAACTCGCCCAGCGGCACAAGCCCCAGGGCGGTGAGGAACGATGTCCTGGGCGCCAGCTTGAGCGTCTTCGCGGCCGCGAATCCCGAGACGAGCTTGAGCAGGACGGCGACGGGGATGAGGAACAGGATGACCCCCCTCGCGGCCCAGGCGTCGTAGACGTTCAGCAGCATCCCGATCGAGACGAAGAGCAGGCTGCTGAAGACGTCCTTGAAGGGCAGGATGTCGGAGACGACCTGGTGGCTGTAGGGGGACCCGGCGATGAGGATGCCGGCCAGGAACGCTCCCAGGGCCAGCGACAGCCCCAGCGCCGAGGACAGGAGCGACATCCCCAGGCAGATGAACAGGGACATCAGCAGGAACAGCTCCCGGAGCCTCGTGCCGACGATCCGGAACAGGACCTCGGCGATGATGGCCCTGACGAGGAAGAAGACGGCCCCCAGGATGAGCAGGCTCAGGGCCAGCCGGCCGCCGACGCGGTAGAGCGAGGCCGAGCCGGCCCGGGCCAGGACCGGGACAAGGGCGGCCATGGGCACGAAGCCGATGTCCTGGAACAGGCTGATCCCCAGGGCCGTCTGGACCGGGGGCGTGTTGACCTCGCCGCGGTCCGTGGCCACCTTCAGCAGCACGGTCGTGCTGGTGTGGGTGAGCAGCAGGCCGAACAGGAGGGACTCGGCGAAGGGCCGCCCCATGATCAGCAGGCCCGCGGTGACGATGACGATCGTCAGGCAGACCTGGACGCCGCCGCCGACGAAGAAGATCCTGCCGATCCGCCGGATCGTCTCGGGGGAGAACTCGAGGCCGACCGTGAAGAGCAGCATGACCACGCCGATCTCGGCCAGCGACCAGATCTCCCGGGGGTCGCCGACGATCCTCAGGACGCTCGGGCCGAGCAGGATGCCCGTCAGGAGGTAGCCGATGACGACCGGCAGCTTCAGCTTGTGGAAGACGTAGGTGATCAGGACCGAGGCCGCCAGGACGACGACCAGCTCCCGCAGGAGATAGACCTCCATCTCACCGCTTCGCGCCGGGGCCGGGGAACCCGATCTTTTTCATGTCGCGCCCTTCAGGCTTATAACATAGGCTTTCCGGGCCGGTCAACCGAAGGGGACCGTCGGAGGGGGTTAGCCTTCAGGGGTCGATTTCACCCTGGATAACACCTGAAAAGAGGATGCGGCGGGCCGGGAGGGTCGGTTACGCTGGGAGGGCGATCACGTCCCCGAGGAGGTCCTCATGAAGAAAACCATCGTCGCGGCCGTTTTGGCCGTCGCCCTGACGGCCCTCGTCCCGCTCGGCCTCCAAGCCGGCGTCGGCCTCAAGGGCGGGCTGAGCTGGTCGTCCCTGGCCATCACCTCGACCCCGCCCCTCCCCTTCAGCTTCGACAAGCTCCAGTTCTATGCCGGCGGCCTGTCCTTCAGCCTGGGCCTGGGGTTCGTCGCCATCCAGCCGGAAGTCCTCTATGTCCGGATGGGCGGCCTCTACGAGGTCGACGCGGACAACAGCCTCGAGCTCCGTCACAGCTACGTCCAGGCGCCGCTCCTGCTCAAGCTCAATCTCGTCCCCGGCGGGCCCATCCGCCCCTTCATCTGCGTCGGCGGGTACGGCTCCTACCTGATCAAGGCCGAGGGCGTCATGAAGGTCTCCGGCGTCATGGAGACGGAAGACCTCTCGGAGGACTACCAGAAGTTCGACTACGGCCTCGTCGGCGGGGCCGGCCTCACCTTCAAGCTGCCCGGCATCGCCCTCTCCGTCGAGGGCCGCTACAACTACGGGCTGGCCAACATCGCCAAGGACCCTTCCCCCGGCTATTCCTTGAAGAACAGGTGCCTGATGGCCCTGGTCGGGATCGGGTTCTGACCGCGGCCTCCGGGCGAGCCCTCCCTCCAGGCGCCGCCCCCTCCCCCGCGGGGAGTGAGGTTCATTGTTGAATCGGGCCGGCCCCGGGAGTAGAATGGGATCAGCCCGTTCCGGGGGGAGGCCGGTCATGAAAAAGACGATCGTCACAGCCCTCGCCGCCTTTTCGGTCCTGGCCTTCGGCCATCGGGACCTCGGCGCCGAGGTCGGCCTCAGGGCCGGGGTTTCTTTGGCGAAATACCAATGGGCGCCCGAATCGGACGATCTCCGTTGGCGGTTTCTCCCGTTCGCGACGGGCGGCCTGGTCCTCGAAGCGGGCCGGGGCGTCCTCTCCGTCCAGCCCGGCCTGTTCTTCACCCGCATGGGCGGGCGATACGCCGTCGACGGGGACAGCCTCGAATTCCGGTTCGACTACGTCCAGTTGCCCCTGCTGTTCAAGATGAACAACCTGACCGGGGGCACGGTCTGCCCGTTCTTCGGCTTCGGCGGCTACGGGGCCTACCTCGTCAAGGCCCAGGGCGTCCTGGTCCTCGGCGGGGACCGGGAGGTCGAGGACCTGATCGAGGAGTACGAGCGCTTCGACGCCGGCCTCCTTTTCAGCGCCGGCTTCGACTTCCGGCTCGCCCGGACGACCTTCACGCTGGAGTGCCGCTACGCCCATGGCCTGCTGAACGCCCTGAAGTTCCCCGACAAGGGCGAGTTCATGAAGCACCGCTCGATCATGGCCCTCGCCGGCGTCGGCTTCTGACGGCCGGCGCCGGGTCCTGGGAAGAAATGGGGAAGCGCGCCCGGGGTGACTCGAACACCCGACCTGCTGATTCGTAGTCAGACGCTCTATCCAACTGAGCTACGGGCGCGCAGGGCGGAGATGCGGGGGAATTATAGCCGATAAGCTCTCTGTTTTCAACTCTGAAAACGGGG
The DNA here is from genome assembly GCA_029569255.1 of Acidobacteriota bacterium. Lineage (GTDB taxonomy): Bacteria > Acidobacteriota > Aminicenantia > Aminicenantales > Saccharicenantaceae > RBG-16-66-30. Next base: position 145,397 of record JAKQUO010000028.1, read on the forward strand.
ACACGCACCGAAGCCGTGCATGTCCCCTAGCGGATCTCCAGGACGGCGGCGCCGTTGATCCGGCCAGCGCGCAACAGCCGCAGGGCGTCGTTGGCGTCCTCGAGCGGGAAGGTCGAGACCGTGGTCTTGACGGGGACCTCGGCCGCCACGGCGAGCAGCTCCTCCCCGTCCCGCCGGGTGGCGTTGGCGACGCTCAGCATCCGCCGCTCGTGGTAGAGGTAGCGGTCGTAGTCCAGCTCGGGGACGGGCGTCATGTGGATCCCGGCCGAGACGACCGTCCCGCCCCTGTCCAGGACCCGCAGGGCGTCGAGATAGAGGCCGCCGACCGGGGCGAAGATGATGGCGTTGGTGAGCTTCGCGGGCGGCTCGTCCTTGGCCGTCCCGGCCCAGTCCGCGCCGAGCTCCCGTGCCAGGGCCCGGTGCTCCCCGCTCCGCGTGAAGACGAAGACGCGCGCGCCCCGGTGCTTGGCGATCTGCAGGCCGATGTGGGCCGAGCCGCCGAAGCCGTACATCCCCAGCGTGCCGCCCGGCTCGATGCCGCTTAGGACAAGGGCCCGGTAGCCGACGATCCCGGCGCAGAGGAGCGGCGCGGCCTCCGCGTCGCCGAAGCGCTCGGGAATGGCGTAAGCGAACTTCTCCGGCAGGACCATGCGCTCGGCGTAGCCGCCGTCGGCGTCGTAGCCGTTGAACGTCGCCGCTTCGCAGAGATTCTCGCGGCCGCTCCGGCAGAACCGGCAGGCGCCGCAGGCCGACCGCAGCCAGGCCGCCCCGACCCTCTGGCCCACGGCGAAGCGGCCGGCCCCCTCCCCCGCCCTCACGACGGTCCCGACGACCTCGTGCCCGGGCGCGAGCGGCAGGCGATGGGGCCCGAGCTCGCCCGTCACGACGTGAAGGTCCGTATGGCAGACCCCGCAGCAGCGGACCTCGACCAGGACCTCGCCCGGCCCCGGCTCCGGGACCGGAATGTCCCTGAGCTCGAGCGGCGCCTCCTCGACCGGCTTGGGCGCCTCGAGGACCATGGCCCTCATCGCGCCGCCCCACCCCGGCCTTTGGCCAGCTTGCCCTCGAGGCGGGCGATCCGCTTCTCGAAGTCCCGCACGGCCTCGGGCGACCGTCCCTTGGCCAGGGCCAGGCCTTCCCCGGCCACCCGGGCCGCTTCGGCGTAGTCCTTGGCCGTGTGCTCGAAGTACATGGCCAGCTCGCGGAGGCACTCTACGTCCTCGCCGGCCGCGGCCTCCCGCCAGACCGCCAGGGCCTTGTCCCAGTCCTTGGTCCTCTTGAGGTGGCGCGACAGCCTCTTGCGGGCGTGATGGGAGGCCTCGGCGGAGAGCCCCCGTCCTCCGGACAGGGCTCGTTCGAACAGAGCCGACGAGGTCGCCGCGTCGCCGGCCCGCTCGAACAGCCTGGCCACCCCGAAGACGTCCCCGGGGTCGTCGGCGGCGGGCGGGCCGGCCGCCCCGCGGTGGCGTTCGACCAGGACCGCCCCGGCCACGACGACGCCCAGGAGCGATAGGAGGTCCTCCTGGTTGTGATAGAGGATGGGCTCGATGAGCGAGAAATCGCCGCCCCGGATGTATTGGAAGTAGCGCTGGGGGATCTCCGCGCCGGGGATGTCCTCGGACCGCTCGGCCTGGACGATCTGCCGGGCCAGGTCGAACAGCCGGCAGCTGTCGGACTTGTGCTTCCACAGGCTCCGGGCCGAGAACAGGAAATCGAGGTGCGGCAGGCCCCGCAGCGGACAGGGCGTCCGGTGCAGGGTGAAGCGCGTCTCGACGAGGGGCAGGTCGAAGGCCTTGCCGTTGTACGTGACGATCGACTTGAAGCCCATGTCGCGGATGAACCCGGCCAGCTCCCCGATGAGCCGGTCCTCTTCGGCCGGGTCGTTGAGGAAGAACTGGGTCACCCTGAAGCGGTCGTCCCGGTAGTAGGCCAAGCCGACGAGGAACGGCACCGTGCCCGCGCCGCCGGACAAGCCCGTGGTTTCGAGGTCCAGGAAGAGCGCCGAGGAGAGGTCGAGCCCCTCGAAGGCCGCGTCACGGCTGAGGAACCCGATGATGTCGGCCGGGACCTGCGCCCCCATCCCGATCGGGACCTGCCCGTAGCGGGCGCCGAGGGCATAGGAGTTCTCGAAGACCTGGACGGGCTCGGCGCGCCTCTTCGGCGCCGGCCGCGCTTCGGCCCGCGGGGCCGGGCCGCGGCCCTTGTCGGTCAGGGCGATCAGGCGCTCGAGCTTCTCCTTGACCGAGAGGCCGGCGTCCCTGTCGATCTCCTCCCACGCGGACTCGACGCTCCGGGCGCGGCCGCGGGCCTCGCGTTTGCGGCGGAGATCCCTGAGCTGGTCCTCGAGCGGCATGCGGGTATTGTAGCAAAAAGGGGGGCGCGACCCCAAGACGGGGGCACGCGCGCGGCACAAGTCCCCGGGCCGCTTGAAAGCGCCCGCGATTCCGAATATAAAGGAGAAGCGAAACGAGCATGGCGGACCCGAACGGAGCGGCGCACTTCCTGGCCTTCGACCTCGGCGCCGAGAGCGGCCGGGCCGTCCTGGGAACGCTCCGGACCGGGCGCCTCGAGGTCCACGAGGTCCGCCGCTTCCCCAACACGCCCCTCGCCCTCGCCGGCCACATCCACTGGAACGTCTACCGGATGCTCGACGAGATGAAGGCGGCCATGCGCGACGCGGCGGCCGCGCTCGGGGCCAGGCCGGCCAGCCTCGGCGTCGACACGTGGGGCGTCGATTTCGGGCTGTTGGCCAAGGACGGGACGCTCCTGGGACTCCCCTTCTGCTACCGGGACCGCCGCAACGAAGGGGCCATGGAGGACTATCTCAAGCTCGTCCCGCGCGAGGCCCTCTACGAGGCGACGGGCGTCCAGCTCATGCCCTTCAACACGCTCTTCCAGGTCTATGCCATGGTCCGGGAGCGCTCCCCCCTGCTCGACGCGGCCAAGGACCTGCTGTTCATGCCCGACCTGTTCAACTATCTCCTGACGGGGAAAAAGGCGGCCGAGGCGACCATCGCCTCGACCTCCCAGATGCTCGATCCGCGGACCCGCCGATGGATCCCCGGGCTCTTCCAGGCCATGGGGCTGTCGAAGAAGCTCCTTCGCGACATCGTCGACCCGGGGACCGTCCTGGCCCCGCTCTCCGCCGAGACGGCCGCCTCGACCGGGCTCCGCGACGTCCCGGTCGTGGCCACGGCCGGCCACGACACCGCGGCCGCCGTGGCCGCGGTCCCGGCCGAGGGCGGGGACTGGGCCTATATCTCGTCCGGGACCTGGTCACTGGTCGGCGTCGAGACCGACGACCCCGTCATCACGCCGCTGTCCCTGGCCGCGAACTTCACCAACGAGGCGGGCGTCGGCGGGACGGTCCGCTTCCTCAAGAACGTCACCGGGCTCTGGCTCGTCCAGGGCTGCCGCAAGGCCTGGTCGGCCGAAGGGGCCGCTTCCTACGAGGAGCTGGCCCGGGCCGCCGCCGAAGCGCCGCCCTTCGCCGCCCTGGTCGACCCGGACGAGCCGTCGTTCCTCAATCCGCCGGACATGCCCGGAGCGATCGCCGCGTATCTTCGCCGGACGGGCCAGCCCTCGCCCGGCTCGAGGGCCTCCCTCGTCCGCTCGCTCTACGAAAGCCTGGCCTTGAAATACCGCTCCGTCATCGACGAGCTCGTCCGGACGCTCGGGCGCCCCATCCGGCGAATCCATATCATCGGCGGCGGCTCCCGCAACGAGCTCCTGTGCCGGTTCACGGCCGACGCGACCGGCCTCCCGGTCGTGGCCGGCCCGGCCGAGGCCGCGGCCGCCGGCAACATCATGGTCCAGGCCATGGCCCTGGGACGCGTCTCCTCGCCGGCCGGGATCCGGGCCGTCATCCGGGACTCCTTCGACCTGAGGACCTATGAGCCGGCCGGGCGCGCCGGTTGGGACCTGGCCTACGGGCGCCTCCGCGCCCTGGCGGGGCATTGAAAGAAAAGGAAGAGAACCAGGAAAGGAAGCCTGCCAGAATGGCGTTCTTGCGAGGAGGGTTGAGGATGGATCACGCCGCCGTCGAAAGGACCTATGCCGCGGCCCGCGACGAGTACGCCGGGCGCGGCGTCGACACCGAGGCCGCCCTGGCCCGCCTCCTGGCGATCTCCCTCTCGCTCCACTGCTGGCAGGGCGACGACCTCGCCGGTTTCGAGAAGCGCGCCGCGGGCCTGGCCGGGAGCGGGCTCCAAGTCACCGGCTGCGCCCCGGGCCGGGCCCGGGACGTCGACGAGCTCCGGGCCGACATGGCCCAGGCCTTCGCCCTCATCCCCGGCCGCCATCGGGTCAACCTCCACGCCATGTACGGCGAGTTCGGCGGCCGGGCCGTCGACCGCGACGCGATCGAGCCGGAGCACTTCCGGGGCTGGCAGGAATGGGCCCGGCCCCGGGGCCTGAAGATCGACCTCAACCCGACCTGCTTCGCCCACCCCCGGGCCGCCTCGGGCTACACGCTGGCCAGCCGGGAGAGCGGCGTCCGCAGGTTCTGGGTCGACCATGTCAAGTGCTGCCGTAAGGTCGCCGCCTCGATCGGCCGGGAGCAGCAGGCGCCCTGCCTGCACAACCTCTGGGTCCCCGACGGGTCCAAGGACGTCGGGGCCGACCGTTGGGGCGCCCGGGCGGCCCTGCTCAAGTCGCTCGATGAGATCTTCGAGGTCGAGTACAGCCCCCAACAGGTCAAGGACGCGCTCGAGAGCAAGCTGTTCGGCCTCGGCAGCGAATCGTTCGTCGCCGGCTCGCACGAGTTCTACCTCGGCTACGCCCTGACCCGCAAGAAGATGGTCTGTTTCGACCTCGGCCATTTCCACCCGACCGAGTCCGTGGCCGACAAGCTCTCGGCCGTCCTGCCGTTCACGGGCGAGGTCCTCCTCCACGTCAGCCGCGGCGTCCGCTGGGACAGCGACCATGTCGTGCTGCTCAACGACGAGGTCCGCGACCTGGCCGCCGAGATCGTCCGGAGCCAGGCCCTCGACCGGATCCACATCGCCCTCGACTACTTCGACGCCAGCTTCAACCGCGTCGGGGCCTGGGTCCTGGGGGCGCGCGCCATGCTCAAGGGCCTGCTCATCGCCCTGCTCGAGCCCCGCGACCGGCTCCGCGAGCTCGACGGCGGACCGAAGACCCTGGCCCGGCTGTCGCTCCTCGAGGAGCTCAAGGCCCTGCCCTTCGGCGCGGTCTGGGACTTTCACTGCCTCAAGAACGGCGTCCCGCCGTCCGACAAGTGGCTGCGCGAGGTCGACGCCTACGAGAGACGGGTCCTCAGCCGCCGCTGAGCCCCGGCGGCCCTCCGGCCCGCGCGGCCGGGGCCAGGGCCGCCTCCCGCCCCATTCACTCGTTGACCCGAGGGCCCGCTTCGACTAAACTTGGGCCGTCAGAAGAGGCCTGACACGCATGGGTCATCCGCGACCGGACCCGGCCGTCGAAACCCAGGACCCGGACGGCCTCGTCCTCGTCGACAAGGAGGTCGTCCGGAGGGTCGAGGACATCCTCGCCTGCATGGCCAACGCCGTCTCGGCCATGAAGCTCTTCCCGTCGGACCACGCCACGGTCCGGAACTTCGTCGACGTGCTGGCGGAGAAATTCGAGGAGTTCTTCAAGACCCAGGACCGCCTCGAGGTCGGCGTCGACGAGCATACCTTCACCTACGCCGGCCGGGCCGCCTACACGGACGAGACGACCATCAAGAGCCTGCCCTTCTTTTTCTTCAAGGACGGGACCCGGGTCCTCTATTTCTACCGGGGCCTCGACCGGCGCGAGCTCCTGGAGTTCCTCGAGCTCGTCAAGGCCGTGGCCCAGAAGCCGGGCGGCGACAACGACATCGTCGCGGCCCTCTGGGAGAGCGACTTCTCGAACATCCAATACTACGCGCCGGACGAGTTCATCGAGAACCGGATCCTGGCCGAGAAACGGGGGCACCCGGCCGGCCAGGGCCTCCCGGGTCTTCCCTCCGGGCAGGGGCCCCCCGAGCTCCCCTCGGACCTGGGCTACGAGACCCTCGAGGTCAAGGTCGACCTGGACAAGCTCTCCCAGGGCCGGATCGAGCTCACGCCGGAGGATAGGGAGAGGCTCCGCTGGCGGCCCGGGGCGGAGGAAAGCGCTCCTGTCGAAACCCCCGTCAAGGCCGAAGACCGGCCGGGCCCCGCGCCTTCCCCGGAGGGGTCGGGGGGCCTCGCCCCCAGCCCGGTGGCGACGGCCGATCCGAACCTGAGCGAGGCCGAGGTCCGCCAACTCGACGAAATGATCCATGCCAACCGGATCCTCTGGCCCGAGGAGGAGTTCGTCAAGATCGCGGCCGAAGTCGTCTGGCTCGAGAACGACCTGACGATCTGCGCCGCGAGCCTCGACGCCCTCCTCGATTTCGAGCTCGAACAGCTCCGCCAGGGGCAGTTCCCGGCCGCCTCGATGATCATCGGCAAGATGCGCGATCTCAAATCGCGCGTCGAGCCGAACTCCCCCGGGAAAGCCGCGCTGCTCGAATCCTGCTTGGAGCGGCTCGCCGGCCCCAAGCCCCTCGAGGCCGTCGCCGCCCACCTGGCGGAGAAAGGCGCCGCCGATTGGCCGGCCCTCCTGGATTTCTTCAGCCTCCTGGGACCGGCGGCGCTGCCGCTGTCGGCCGGGTTCTTCGAGGGCCGGAAGGACCCGGAGGTCCGGGCCCTGATCCTGTCCTTCATCGAACGAACGGGCGCCGACGACCCCGGCCTCATCGCCGCACTGGCCAACGACTCGCGGCCGGCCCTGTCCCGCGAGGTCATCCGCATCCTCATGAACTTGCCCGGACAGAAGGGGACCGCGCATCTCGCGGCCTTCCTCAGGTTCAAGGACCCCGGCCTCAAGCTCGAGGTCATCCATGCCCTCGGAGGCCTCCGCGACGACATGTCCAACAAGATCCTGATGGGCTTCCTGAACGACCCGGACGAGGAGATCCGGATCCAGGCGGCCATGAAGCTCGACCCGACCGAGGAGAGGTCCCGGATCGCCCACGTCCTCCGCGAGGCCTCCGATCCGGCGTTCCTCAGAAAGAGCCTCAAGGAGAAACGGGCCATCCTCTCCTTCCTGGGGCGGACGCGCTCGGCCGAGGCCCTGGCCTTCCTGACGTCCGCTCTCGCCCGGACGACCCTCTTCCCGTCCGCCAGGAACACGGAGATGCGCCTGGCCGCCGTGGCCGGGCTGGAGAGCATGGGGACCCCCGAGGCCCGGGAAGCCCTCGAGGCCGGGGCGAAGAGGCGCGGCCGGCAAGTGCGCGAAGCCTGCGGAGAGGCCCTGGCCCGGACCGCCCCGGGCCCGGCCGGGAAAGCTTAGGCAGCCATGTCCGAAGAACCGAACGCCCGGACGAGCGCCGAACGGCGGCCTTCGGGCGGCGCCGACAACAAGGCCTTCCAGAAGGCGGGCCTCGCTCTGCTCATCCGGTTCCACGTCCTCGAAAAGCTCGCCAAGATCCACGACCCGAAGAACGATGCCTTCCAGGAACAGGGCCGGGCGCTCTTCGAATCGCTGGACCGCCTCCTGGCCGAAGCGGAGGAACCGGCGAGCCTGCGCATCCGCCACGGCGCCTTGCTCCTCAACGGCGTCAGGCTGAAGTCGTCGCTGGGGACCTATCCGATATTCAGATCGGTGATGGAGGAACTGCGCCGCCGCGAGCTCGACGCGGTCACGTTCAAGCCGGGGCTGACGCACGACGAGCTCTTCCGCTTCATGCCCATCTTCGCCCGGCGGGAGCGGAAAGAGGGCTCTCCGCACGCCCGGCTCCAGGCCGAGATCGACGCCGCCAACATCCTCCACGTCGGGGTGGAGAAGGCCTCGGCTCTCGAGAGCCCCTCGAACCTCAACCGCAGCGCGGCCCGGATCTTCTTCCTCAGCATCGTCCATCTCAAGGAGTCCTTCCGGCGGAACCAGGAGAGCCAGGGGATCAATGTCCACTCGACCCGGCGGCTCATGCAGTCCATCTACAACCACATCGTCGACAACGAGTCCTTCGTCTTCGGCCTGACCAATCTCAAGAACCACGACGAGTACACCCTCAACCACTCGGTCAACGTCTGCATCCTGGCCACGGCCCTGGGCCGGCGGCTGGGCCTCAACCGGGGCGAGCTCGTCGACCTCGGCATCGCCGCCTTCTTCCACGACCTGGGCAAGCTCGAGACGCCGCTCGAGATCCTGAACAAGCCGGACAAGCTCGACGACGGCGAGCGCGAGATCATGGAGCAGCACCCCTTCAAGGGCGCCGAGAAGCTCGTCCTCCTGCAGGGATCGAGACGCCTGCCGCTTCGGGCCATCCACGTGGCCATGGAGCACCACATCAAGGAGGACCTGAGCGGCTATCCGCGCTACTTCGACAAGGCCGACGTCAACCTCTTCAGCAAGATCGTCAAGGTCGTCGACTTCTTCGACGCCATCACGACCAAGCGCGTCTACCGGGCCAAGGTCTTCACCCGGTCGGAGGCCCTCAGCCTCATGCTCGAGCAGTCGGCCTCGGAGTTCAACCCCATCATCCTGAAGGCCTTCGTCAACCTCATGGGCGACTTCCCCATCGGCTCGCTCGTCGCCTTGGACACGGGCGAGATGGCCGTCGTCTTCGACCTCAATCCCGATCCCAAGCTCGCCCTCCGGCCCACGGTCAAGCTGATCACCGACGCCTCCGGGAACAAGATCGACGGCGACGTCGTCGACCTGGCCGAGCGCGACCCGGCGACGGGGCGCTTCGCCCGGACGATCCTCGGGGCCCTGAACCCCGCCGAATACGGCGTCGAGGTCTCGGATTACTTCCTGGCCCAGGCCCAGTGACCCCATGCCTCCCCGGCCGCCCGTCAGCCTCCGCTGCGAATACCTCGACGAGCCCTGCGGCGTCGACACCCCCGCGCCCCGCCTCTCGTGGCGCATCGAGAGCTCCGTCCGCGGCCAGCGCCCGAGGTCCGTCCAGGTCCTCGTCTCGTCGGCGGCCGAGCTGCTGCGGAACGACATCGGCGATCTCTGGGACACCGGACGGATCGAGGCCCCGGCCCTGCCCTTCCTGGACTACGGGGGCGAGGCCCTCCCGAGCTGCGCCCGCACGCTCTGGAAGGTCCGCTGGTGGGACGCCGAGGGCGCGGCCAGCCCCTGGAGCGAACCGGCCTCGTTCGTGACCGGCTTCCTCAACCCCGGCGACTGGAAGCCTAAATGGATCGGGGCCGCGGAGGTCCGGGAGTTCCGCTCGAAAGGGACGGTCCTGCTCGGCCACGCCGGCCCCGACGACGTCCAGCCCTGCGCCGTCTACCTCCGCAAGGAGTTCGCGGTCAAGGGGCGGATCGCCCTGGCCGTTGTCTTCATCTCCGGCCTCGGCCATTATGAGCTCCGCCTCAACGGCGACAGGGTCGGCGCGAGCGTCCTCGACCCCGGCTGGACCGACTACAGGAAGCGGGCCCTCTACGCCGCCTACGACGTGACCGCCCTCGTCCGCGACCGGAACGCGGTCGGCGTCATCCTCGGCAACGGCCGTCACATCGGGAGCTACGGCTACGGGGCCCCCCGGCTCGCCTGCCGCATCGAGGTCGAGCACGAGAGCGGCGAGCGCGAGGTCTTCTTCTCGGACGAGAGCTGGCGGACCTCCGCCGGCCCGGTCCAGGAGAACGGCCTCTACCACGGCGAGCGGGTCGACGCCCGCATCCGCATCGACGGATGGGACCGGCCGGGGTTCGACGACCGGGGCTGGGTGAAGGCCGTCTCCGTCCCCGGCTACCTCCTGGCCGCGCAGATGATGCCGCCCGTCCGGGCCGTCGAAAGCCTCGCTCCCCGGACGGTCGTCCGTCTCGAGAACGGGGCCTGGATCGTCGATTTCGGCCAGAACTTCTCCGGCTGGGTCCGGCTCCGGGCCGAGGGCCCGGCCGGCACGGAGATCCGGGTCCGCCACGCCGAGCTCCTCCACGGCGACGGGACGCTCAACGTCGGCCCCAACGAGAACGCCGAGGCCGCCGACGCTTACGTCCTCCGGGGCGGCGGGCCCGAGGTCTTCGAGCCGCGCTTCACCTATCACGGCTTCCGCTACGCCGAGGTCTCGGGCTATCCCGGTGAGCCCGGCGACGGCGCGTTCGAAGGCCGGTTCGTCCACACCGACGTCCGGCGGACGGGCGAGCTCCGGACCTCGGACCCGCTCGTCGACGCCATCCACCGGAACACCGTCTGGGGCCAGCTCTCCAACCTCATGAGCGTCCCCACGGACTGCCCCCAGCGCGACGAGCGGCACGGCTGGCTCGGCGACGCCCATCTCTCGGCCGAGCAGGCCTTCTACAATTTCGACATGGCCGCCTTCTACGCCAAGTTCCTGGACGACATCCGCCTGGCCCAGCGCGAGGACGGGAGCCTGCCGGACGTCGCGCCGGCCTACCTTTCCCGCTTCTACCCGGCCGACCCGGCCTGGGGCGCGGCCTACGCCGCCCTGCTCTGGCTCGCCTGGGAGCACACGGCCGACGCCCGCCTCGTCGCCCGCCACTACGCCCCCCTCAAACGCTACGTCGACTTCCTCGGCCGGAACGCCGACCGCGGCATCGTCCGCACGCTCGGCAAGTACGGCGACTGGTGCCCGCCGGGGAGCGTCGTCCCCAAGAAGACGCCTGTCGAGCTGACCTCGACCTGGTTCTACTATCACGACCTGCTCGTCCTCGGCCGGCTGGCCGCGGTCGTCGGCCGGGCCGAGGACGCGCGCCTCTACGGCCGGCTGGCCGAGGAGGTCAAGGCCGCCTTCAACGGCGCCTTCCTCGGCGACGCTCAGTACGCCGCCGTCCGGGTCAGCCCGGTCGATACCCATCCCGACCAGACGGCCAACGCCCTGCCCCTCTACCTGGACATGGTCCCGGCCGACCGGAAGGACAAGGTCCTGGGCAGCCTCCTCGACAGCGTCGTCCGCTTGCACGACCATCACGTCGACACGGGCATCCTGGGCACGCGCTATCTCCTCGACGTCCTCGCGGCCCACGGCGCGGCCGAGACGGCCTTCCGCGTGGCGACGCGGAAGAGCTATCCCGGCTGGGGCTACATGGTCGCCGAGGGCGCCACGACCCTCTGGGAACGGTGGGAGAAGCTGGGCGGCCGGGCCATGAACTCCCAGAACCACATCATGTTCGGCAGCGTCGACGCCTGGTTCTACCGCGTCCTGGCCGGCCTGTCCCCCGCCCTGCCGGGCTGGAAGTCCGTCCGGGTCAAGCCCCATCCCGTCGGCGACCTCGCCTCCGTCGAGGCCCGGCTCGAAACGGTCGCCGGACGCGTCGGCGCGGCCTGGACGAGGAGCAGCGAGGCTTTCACGTGCGAGGTGGACATCCCGGCCGGCGCGGGCGCCGAGGTGCACCTGCCGCTGCTCTGGCCCGGGGCCCGCGTCCTCGAGTCCGGCCGCGTCCTCTGGCGGGCGGGCCGGGCCGTCGAGGCGTCGCCGGGGATCGAGCTCGCCGGGGACGACGGGGAACGGGCCGTTCTCAGGGTCGGCAGCGGCGTCTTCAGGTTCGAGGTGAGCCGGAGCTGAGCGTCCCGCCGGACGGCTCTCAGCCGAGGTGCTTCTTGATCAGCCGGGCGGCCTCTCCGTAGGCGGCCAGCGTGGCCCCGATCTCCTTCTCGCCGTGGGCGGCGGAGACCGCCCCGCCGCCGTGGACGATGTCGATGCCGTTGACGAGCAGGGCGAGCTTGAGGATGTCCTCGCGCAGGGCCACGTTCGAGCGCCGGTCGTCGTGGACGTCCTCCGGCCGGTCGTAGGCGATGTCCTTCTCCCGGGGGAAGTGGACCATGAACAGGGAGCTGCCCGCGACGGCGGCGTTGCCGCCGCCGGTCGTCCGGGCCGGCACTCCGGCCTCGGCGAAGGCCCTCTCGATCCCCCGGCGCAGTCTCTCGCCCGCGGCGGCGAGGCGCGGGTAGATCGTCGCCGCGCCCGAGGCCAGCCGCCTGAGCATGACCAGGCCGGCCGTCATGTACTCCGCGTGGGCCGAGAAAGTCCCCCCCTCGAACTGGACCCGGCCGCGTCCGCCGTGGCCGCGCTCGCAGGCCTCCATGACCTCCCGCGTCCCGACGACGGCGGAAACGGCGTGGCCGCCGCCGATGATCTTGCCGAACGTGGTCAGATCGGGCCGGACGCCGTAGAGCGTCTGGACGCCCGTCGGGCAGAACCGGTAGCCGGAGATGATCTCGTCGAAGATGAGGAGGATGCCGCGCGCGGCCGTGAGCGCCCTGGCCGTCTCGAGGTACTCCTTCGTGGCCGCCAGGAAGCCGCCGACGCCGAGGAACGGCTCGACGATGAAGCAGGCGATGCGGTCGCCCTCGGCCCGGACGACCCGCGTCAGGTCGTCCAGGTCGTTGAACCGCGTGACGAGCGTCCGCCGGACGATGTCGTCGAGGAGGCCCGCCGAGTCCCGGCCCTCGAAGCCCTCGCCGGCGCGGTACTTGACCCCTTTGAGCAGATAGGGGGAGGCGCCGTGCCACCCTCCGCCGACCTTGAGGACGAGCTCCCGCCCGGTCAGCCCGTGGGCCAGCATGACGGCGTACATCGTGGCCAGCGTCCCCGAAGTCGTGAACCGGACCTTGGCCCCCTTCCCGCCGAGGCCCCGGGCCAGCTCCTCGGCCAGCTCGATCTGGCGCTCGGCCTCGAAGCCCGTGTGGAGGGCCCCCCGGCGCAGGCAGGCGGACATCTCCCGGAGGACCGGCCGGGGGTTGTGCCCGAGGATGTTGGCGTAATGCCCCTGCCAGTAGTCGATGTAAGTGTTGCCGTCGAGGTCCCGGACGTAGGGGCCCTCGGCCGAGCGGACGAAAAAGGGATAGGGGGGCCAGAGCCGCATGGTGTGGCTGCCGCCGTCGACCATGACCTTGGCGGCCCGGGCGAAAGCCGCCCGGCTTTTCGGGGTCCGCTTCCGGTATTCCCGGAGGAGGCGTCGGCGCAGTCTGTCCAAATCCGGCATGTTGTCCTCGTCGCTAGGCATCATATAATCCTTCGCCGCGGCCAAAGTCAACATTTTCAAGACACTTCTGGGGCCGGACGTTGACCGCGGGCCGGGTCTGGGGTAAAATATCCCGTCCACCGGCCGTAGGAGGCAGAAGAGCCCGACGATGCCCGCCCCCAAGCGAAAGAAGACCGGCCGCGCCTGCGTCATCGGGCTCGACGGCGTCCCCTACGGCATGATCGTCGAGCTGGCCCAGCGGGGCATCATGTCGACGATGGCCCGGCTGATGGACATCGGCAAGATCCACCGGATGCGGGCCAGCCTGCCGGAGGTCTCGGCGGTCTCCTGGACCGACTTCATGACCGGCGCGGACGCCGGGACCCACGGCATCTTCGGCTTCACCGATTTCAAGCCCAAGTCCTACGCCGTCCGCTACCCGAACTTCCTCGACCTCAAGGCGCCGACCATCTGGGACCGGCTCGGGGCCCGGGGCAAGAGGAGCATCGTCATCAACCAGCCGTCGACCTATCCGGCCCGGAAGATCGAAGGCCTCCTCGTCTCCGGTTTCGTCGCCCTGGAGATGGCCAAGGCGGTCTGGCCGATGTCCTACCGGGCCGCTCTGGAGCAAATCGGCTACCAGATCGACGTCGACGTCGTCAAGTCCCGGGAGAACCCCGAGGTCCTGTGGCGGGAGCTCAACAAGGTCATGGCCGGCCGCCAGAAGGCCCTGAACGCCTTCTGGGAGGAGCCCTGGGACTATTTCGAGTTCATCCTCACGGGCACCGACCGGCTCCATCATTTCCTCTGGCGGGCCTACGAGGACGCCTCGCACCCGGCCCACCAGGCCTTCCTCGATTTCTACCGCTACATCGACCGGCTCATCGGCAAGATCCTGGCCGCCTACCAGAAGCTGGCCAACACCGTCTCCGGGTTCTACATCCTGTCCGACCACGGCTTCACCGGCATCGTCCAGGAGGTCTATCTCAACGCCTGGCTGGAGAAGAACGGCTACCTTCGGTTCCTCAAGCCGTCGCCGGAGAGCCTGGAGGACATCCACGGCCGCTCCAAGGCCTTCGCCCTCGACCCCAACCGGATCTATCTCAACCTGAGGAACAGGTTCCCCAAGGGCGCCGTCGAACGGTCGGCCCGCCGGGCCCTCCGGGAGGAGATCGCCGGGAAGCTCCGGGGGCTCGAATACCGCGGGCGGCGGGTCGTCCGGGAGGTCTTCTTCGCCGAGCAGGTCTACGCGGGGCCCCACGTCTCCAAGGGCCCCGACCTCATCGTCGTCGGCGAGCCCGGGTTCGACATGAAGGGCTCGGTCAGGAAGAAGGAGGTCTTCGGCCTGTCGGGGCTCCAGGGCATGCACACCTGGGACGACGCCTTCTTCTGGGCCCAGGAGGACTTCGGCGACGGCCTGCGCATCGCGGACATCGCGCCGATCGTCCTGAAGAACTTCTGATGAAGAGGACCGTCCCCCTCGCCGTCCTGTTCGCCCTCGCCGCCCTCGCCCCCCCCCTGGCCGGCTACATCGGCCCCGGGGCCGGCTTCGCCTTCCTGTCCTCCTTCCTGGTCTTTTTCCTGACCTTCCTCCTGGCCCTCTTCTCGCTCGTCTCCTGGCCCTTCCGCTTCCTCTGGAAGGCGCTTCGGGGCCAACGGGCCTATCGCGGGGCCGCGGTCGACCGGCTGGTCATCCTCGGCCTCGACGGCCTGGAGCCCACGCTGGCCGAGAAGTTCATGGCCGAAGGCAAGCTGCCGAACCTGGCCCGGCTGAGGAAGGAGGGCTCCTACGCCCGGCTGAGGACGACGACCCCGGCCATCTCGCCCGTCGCCTGGTCCTCCTTCATGACCGGGTCCGAGCCATCGAAGCACAACATCTTCGATTTCCTCAGCCGCGACCCCCGGACCTACCTTCCGGCGCTGTCGTCGGCCAGGGTCGGGAAGCCGAAACGGGCGCTCCGCCTCGGCCGCTACCTCGTCCCCCTCTCGAAGCCCGCGGTCGAGGGCCTGCGCCGGAGCGTCCCCTTCTGGAAGATCCTCGGCGAGAAGGGCGTCTTCAGCACGGTCCTCCGGGTGCCCCTCACCTACCCGCCCGAGAAGTTCAAGGGCCACCTCCTCTCCGGGATGTGCGCGCCCGACCTCAAGGGCAGCCAGGGCACCTTCGCCTTCTTCACCGAGGACGCGGGCAGGCTCCGCATGCGCGAGGGCGGCGTCGCCGTCCCGGTCCGGCGCGAGGGGGAGGTCATCCGGACCGAGATCTCGGGGCCCGAGAACGCCATGCTGAGGTCGCCCGAGGAGATCCGCCTCCCGCTCACGGTCACGATCGACAAGGCCCGGGGCGGCGCCTGGCTGGCGATCGGGCGGGCGAAGGGGTTCTTCCTCGAGGCCAAGACCTTCAGCCCCTGGGTCCCCATCGTCTTCAAGGCCGGCCTGGGGATGAGGGTCCGGGCCATCGCCAAGTTCCGCATCGCCTCGCTCGAGCCCAAGTTCGAGATGTACATGACGCCCCTCAACATCGACCCGGAGAAGCCGGCCCTGCCGATCGCCCACCCCTTCGTCTATTCGGCCTACCTCTCCAAGCTCCTGGGCCGGTTCATCACCCTGGGCGAGGCCAACGACACGTGGGCCCTCAACGAGGGGGCCCTCGACGAGGCCGCCTTCCTCGAGCTCACCTACGCCAACCACGCCGAGTGGGAGGCCATGCTCCGAAACGCCCTGGCCAAGACGCCGCGCGGCCTCGTGGCCATCGTCTTCGAGACGACCGACAGCGTCCAGCACATGTTCTTCCGCTACCTCGACAAGGCCCACCCCGCCCTCGAGGCCGCCCCGGCCCGGATGAGCGCCGCGGTCGTCGAGGAGCTCTACAAGAGGATGGACGGCCTCGTCGGCCGGGTGGCCGCGGAGCTGGGCGAGAGGGGCGCGCTTTTCGTCATGTCCGACCACGGCTTCAAATCGTTCCGCCGCGGCGTCAACCTCAATTCATGGCTCCACCGGAACGGCTACCTGAGCCTCCGCGAGGGTCAGGCCGAGAGCGGCGAGTGGTTCAAGGACGTCGACTGGACGAGGACGAAGGCGTACGCCCTCGGTCTCGGCGGCGTCTACCTCAACCTCAAGGGCCGCGAGGCCCAGGGGACGGTCGGGGCCGGCGCCGAGGCGGCCGCCTTGAAAACCGAGCTCGGGCGCAAGCTCGCGGCCCTCAAGGACGGCCCGAACGGCCCGGCCGTGATCACCCGCGTCTACGACCGCGACTCGGTCTACGCCGGCCCCTACAAGGACAACGCGCCCGACCTCATCATCGGCTACAGCGAGGGCTACCGGGCCTCCTGGGACGGCGTCACCGGCATCGTCGACGCCGTCGTCGTCGAGGACAACACCAAGGCCTGGAGCGGGGACCACTGCATCGACCCGGCCCTCGTCCCGGGCGTCCTCTTCTCGAGCTTGAAGATCAACACGGACAAGCCCTCCATCATGGACATCGCCCCGACGGCCCTGGAGCTCTTCGGCATCGCGCCGCCGGGGCACATGGACGGCCGCTCCCTCATCGGCGGCGACAAGCCGGCGGGGGGCAAGGACAAGAAGGCCTCATGAGCGAGACGAAAAAGCCCGCCGCCCTGAGCCGGCGGGAATTCCTCAAGGCCGGGGCCGCCGCCTCGGCCGCCGCGGGGCTCGGCGGCGCGGCCCGGTTCGTTCCCAAGGTCTATGGCCGGGCCCGGACGGCGAAGAAGATGATCGTCTTGGGCCTCGACGGCCTGGACCCCGTCCTGACCCGGCGCTGGATGGACGAGGGCCGCTTGCCCGCCTTCTCCCGGCTCCTGGCCCAAGGCGGCGACTTCCGGCCCCTCGGGACGAGCCTGCCGCCGCAGACGCCGGTGGCCTGGTCGAACTTCATCACCGGCATGGACCCCGGCGGGCACGCCATCTTCGACTTCATCCACCGCGACCCGAAGGACTACTTCCCCGTCTTCTCCTCGACCGAGACGACGGGGGCCTCGAAGACCGTCCGGATCGGGAAGACCGTCATCCCCCTCTCCAGCGGGCACGTCCGGAGCTTGCGCAGGGGCAAGACGTTCTGGCAGGTCCTCGAGGACGCCGGGGTGCCGTCGACCGTCTTCAAGATGCCGACGAATTACCCCCCGGCCGAGACGAAGCAGCGGACTCTCGCCGGGATGAACACGCCCGACGTCAAGGGGTCCTACGGCATCTTCAACTACTACACGAACACCCCGCCGACCCTGATCCAGGAAGCCGGCGGAGGGGGCCGGGTCCACGACGTCTACGTCGTCGGCAACCGGGTCGAAGCGGAGCTGCCGGGTCCGACGAACTCGTTCCGGACCGACGCCCCGGAGACGACCATCCCCTTCCAGGTGTTCCTCGACCCCGAGAACGCCGTGGCCAAGGTCCGCATCCAGGGCCGGGAGTTCGTGCTCAAGGAGAGGGAGTGGAGCGGCTGGGTCCGGGTCCGTTTCGATCTCATCCCCACCCAGAGCGTTCACGGCATGTGCCTCTTCTACCTCAAGGAGGTCCGGCCCCGGTTCAAGCTCTACGTCTCGCCAGTCCATATCGACCCGGCCAAGCCGGCCCTGCCCCTGTCGACGCCGGAATCCTACGCTCGGGAGCTGGAGAAGCGCTTCGGGCCCTATTTCACCAAGGGACTGCCGGCCGACACGAGCGCCCTGGAGAACGGCGTCCTCGACGAAGCCGAGTTCCTCGAGCTCGACAATATGGTCTACCAGGAGAGCCTGGCCATGCTCGAGTACGAGCTCGGCCGTTTCGACGAGGGTTTGCTCTTCTTCTATTTCTCCAACGCCGACCAGCGCCAGCACATGTTCTGGCGCCTGACGGACCCCGGCCACCCGGCCTACCGGGAGGATCTGGCCCGCCATTTCGGCGGCGTCATCGAGAGGACCTACGGCGAGATGGACCGGGCCCTCGGCCTGGCCCTGGGCCGGGCCGGCAAGGACACCGTCGTCCTGGTCCTGTCCGACCACGGCTTCGCGAGCTTCCGGCGCGGCTTCAACCTCAACACCTGGCTCCTCCAGAATGGCTACCACCGGCTGCTAAGGCCCTGGAAGCAGGCCGAGTCCCAGCTCTTCGACAACACCGACTGGACGAAGTCGCGGGCCTACGGGGTGGGGTTGAACAGCCTCTACGTCAACGAGGCCGGGCGCGAGCGCGACGGCATCGTCAAGCCCGGGCCGGACAAGGACAACCTCGTCCGCGAGATCGCCGGGAAGCTCGAGGCCCTGACCGACCCGAAGACGGGCGAGCGGCCCATCCTCAAGGCCTTCGTCAGCCGGGATGTCTATCACGGCGCCAACGTCGGCCAGGCCCCGGACATCGTCCTGGGATTCAACCGCGGCTACCGGATCTCGTGGCAGTCGCCCCTCGGCGGCTTCCCCCGCGAGGTCCTGGAGGACAACACCCAGAAGTGGAGCGGCGACCACATGTCCGCCCCGGACGTCCTCCCGGGCATCGCCTTCGCCAACCGCGAGTTCACGGCCGAGGCCCCGGTCCTCCAGGACCTGACCGCCTCGGTCCTCGGCGTCTTCGGCGTCGAGAAGCCCCGGGAAATGACCGGGACGAACGTTCTCGGATAGCCCGCGAAAGGAGACACGCATGGCCGACGCGAAGGTCAAGATCGACAAGGCCCTCTACGAAAAGATCAAGAAATACGCCGAGATGTCCGGCTACTCCTCGGTCGAGGAGTTCGTCACCCACTGCCTGGAGAAGGAGGTGGCCAAGATCGAGGAGGCCGACTCCGAAGAAGAGATCAAGAAGAAGCTCAAGGGGCTGGGTTACATCGGTTGAGCCCCATGCCCGTCGTCAACCTCGTCTTCGGCCGGATCGTCGACACGGTCCTGTGGCCGTTCCAGGGCCTCCCGCCCTGGTTCGGATTGACGGCCGCGTCGCTCCTGACGTCCCTGCTGATGCTCGAGGCCTACAAGCTGACATCGGACCAGGCGGCCATCCGCCGGGCCAAGGACCGCATCAAGGCCCACCTGCTCGAGATGCGCCTGTACAAGGACAACATGCGGGCCAGTTGGGGCGCCCAAGCGGGCATCCTCAAGGCCAATCTCGCCTACCTCGCCGCCAACCTCAAGCCCCTGGCCGTGATGATCGTCCCTCTCGTCCTCATCCTGGCCCGGCTCGGCCTCTGGTTCGACCGGGCGCCGCTCGAGCCCGGCCGGGAAACGCTGGTCAAGGCCAAGCTGGCCGGGGCCGCCGACCCCGCGGCCCTCGACCTCCGGCTCGAAACGCCGCCGTTCGCCGAGGTCTCCGCCCCGCCGGTGCGCATCGCCGACGAGCGCGAGGTCGTCTGGAGGATCAAGGCCCTGGCCGCGGGGCGGGGACGCCTGACCCTCCGGGCCGGCGACCGGACGGCCGAGAAGTCCCTCGCCGTCGGCGGGCCGGAGCTGAGCAAGGTTTCGGCCCGGGCCTCGCGCGGGTCCTTCCCGGACCGGGTCCTCTATCCCGGCGAGCCGCCGCTCCCGGACGGGGCGCCCGTCCGGTCGATCGAGGTCATCTATCCGGCGCGCCGGCTCGCCGCCTTCGGCCTCTCCGTCCACTGGCTGGCCGCCTACCTCGTCCTGTCCATCGCCTTCGGATTCGCCCTCAAGGGCGTCTTCGGGGTCGAGATCTGAGATCCCCCGCGAGGAGTTGGGCATGAAGATCGACGTCTTCAAGATGGAGCGGATGCAGTCGACGTGGGAGAACGTCGTCGACTACAACCTGTCCGAGAGCGGCGTCCGTCCCCTCGACCTCAACTGGCTCCTGGCGCCCGACGAGCTCGCCTCCCTGGCGGAGCTCGAGCTGGGCTACACCCAGACCAACGGCACGGTCCCGCTGCGGCGGGAGATCTCCCGCCGCTATCCCGGGGCCTCGCTCGAGCAGGTCCTGGTCACGGCCGGCTCGTCGGAGGCCAACTTCCTGCTCGCCTGGAGCCTCGTCGAGCCGGGCGACGAGGTCCTGTTCGAGCTGCCGAACTACATGCAGATGGCCGGCCTGCTCCGGGCCTTCGGGGCCGACGTCAAGCCCTTCCGCCTGAGGGAGAGCCTGGGCTGGCAGCCCGATCTCGACGAGATGAGCCGCCTCGTCACGCCCAAGACCAAGCTCATCGTCCTGACCAATCCCAACAATCCGACGGGCGCGGTCCTCTCCGACGAGGCCATGAGGGGCATCGTCGGCCTCGCGGCCAAGGCCGGGGCCTGGATCCTGGCCGACGAGGTCTACCAAGGCGCCGAGCTTTCCGGCGTGCGGACGCCGAGCTTCTGGGGCCGTTACGAGAGGGTCCTCGCCGTCGGCGGCCTGTCCAAGGCCTACGGCCTGCCCGGCCTGCGGATCGGCTGGGTCGTCGGCCCGGAAGAGGCCGTCAAGAGGACCTGGCCGTACCACGACTACACGACCATCTCCCCGTCGGCCCTGAGCGACCGGCTGGCCGCGCTGGCCCTTTCGCCCGGGAAGCGGGAGCGCCTCCTGGAACGGACGCGGCGGATCCTCGAGGCCAACCTCCCCGTCCTCGAAGGGTGGCTGCGGGCCCACGGGGACCTGTTCTCTTTCCACCCGCCCAAGGCCGGGGCCATCGTCTTCGCCCGGTACGGGCTCGACGTCCCCTCGGTCGAGCTGGCCGAGCGCCTGGTCCGCGAACAGAGCGTCCTCGTCGTCCCCGGGGACCATTTCGAAACCGAAGGCTTCCTCCGCTTCGGCTTCGGTTCCGATCGGGCCTACCTCCTTCAGGCCCTGGCCCGGATCGACGAAACGCTTAAAAAAGCCGGCGGAACATGGTAGAATGTCGCATCCATTCCGACAGGGAATGAGTTATAGGATCGTGGACCGACAGGAGGCTTCATGAAAAGACAACGCGTCATCCCCCCCCTCGGCATCTTGTTCATCCTGGCCATGACGGCCGCGGGGCACGCCCAGAGCAAGGTCGCCATCATCAACTCCCAGCAGGCCTTCGAGACCTCGGCCGAAGGCAAGAAGGTCCTGACCCAGATGCAGGAGCGGGAGAACAAGATCAAGGCGGAGCTCCAGAAACAGGACGACGCCATCCGCCTTCTCGAGAACAAGCTGACCACGGGCCGTCTGACCATGACCAACGAGGCCCTGGCCGCCATCCAGTCCGACATCGAGAAGAAGACGACCGAGAGGAAGCGCTACGAAGAGGACCAGGCGCGCGACGGCAACCAGTACGCCAACAACCTGATCAACAAGATCCGTCTCGAGATGGTGGCCGTCATCGAGGCGCTGGCCAAGGAACAGGGCTACGACCTCGTCCTCGACATGCTCGCGAGCGGCGTCGTCACCTCCAGCCCGGCGATCGACATCACCTCGGAGGTCGTCCGCCGCTACGACGCGTCCAAAGCGGGCGCGCCTCCGGTCAAGAAGTAATCCCCCCCGACGAAGCCGACCCGGGGAGAGAGGGCGGCGCCCTCTTCCCCGGGCCTTTCATTTCAACCGCAGAGAGACCTCGGCTCCGGCGTAGCCGCGGCCCGAACCCGCAAAGCGCACGGACAGAGAGCGGCCGTCGAACGAGGCCCCCTCGACCGTCTCGAGGCGCTCCCCGTTGAGGACCTCGAGCGCGTAGCTCTCTCCGGCCCGGCCTTCGAGGCTCAGGACGAGGTCGCGGCCGGAGAGGCGGGAGCGGACGAGCCGCAGGCCGGCGCTCACGCTCCCCGTCATCGACGGTGTTCCCGGGAGGACGGGCTCGGGGCCGGGCGTGAAGCGAAGCTCGACCGTATCGTCGCCGGACAGGGCCAGCTCCAGCCGCGGCCGCAGGGACTGGGCCGAGGGCCGGTCATCCAGCGCGACATCGACCGGCCGGCCGTTCACGCGGGCGGCGACGGCCCCGGCCCCGAGACCGAGGGCGGGGGCGAAGAGGAACCGGAACCCGTCGGCCCGCTTCGACCGGACGTTGAGGACGAGGCGGTCTTTTTCCCGGCGGTACTCCAGGTCCAGCGCGGCGTCTCCGAGCCTCCAGCCGGCCACGGACACGGCCGGCCACGCCGCCGGGAAGCCCGGACGGAACGAGGCCGTCCGGTCGAGGGCGCTCCCGTCGAGGCCGAGGAGCCCCCGGACGAACGGCAGGGCGACGCCCGTCGAGGAGAACCCCTGGTGCGGCACCCCTTCCTGCGGCCAGGTGTTCTGATGGCCGGAGTGAAGCTCCATGACCGTGCCCAGGGCGTTGTCGAAGGTGTGCCGGGCGTTGGCCGTGAGGACATGCAGCGCCTGGGGCAGGAAACCGTGCTCGAAGAGGGCCGCCGCGACCCAGCCGGAGAGGAACGGCCAGCAGGCGCCGTAGTTGTAGTTGAGCGGCTCGTAGAACGGGCTTGCGTCGGAGAGCATCCGGACGCCCCAGTCCGTGGTCAGGTCGGAGCGGTTCATCCGGGCCAGGGTCTCGACGCCGCGCTCGCGTTCGCCCAGGCCCCAGGCCAGGCCGACGGCGCTCCAAGGGGTGAGCTCGGGGACGCGGTTGCCGTCCTTGTCGATGGCGTAGGCGTACCGGCCGTTGGCGGCGTCCCAGAACTGCCCGTTCCAAGCCGCCCCCGCCCGGGCGGCGGCCGCCTCGGCCTTTTTGGCCGTCGCCTTGTCCCCCATCGCCAGGGCCAGCGTCCGCAGGGCCTGGTTGGCCTTGACCCAGACGGCCCCGACGTAGACGTCCGTCCGGATGCCGGTCAGGGCGCCGAATTCGAGGGCGCCCAGGCCGGCCTTGGCGTTGTCCATGAGCCCGTCGCCGTCGCCGTCCGTCCCGGCCGACCACCCGTAGGCCCCGAGGACCGACGGCCAGCTCTCGCGGAGGAAGTCGAGGTCGCCGGTCCGGCGGACATAGTCCTCGACGGCGACGACGTAATAAGGCGAGGTGTCGCCATGGATGTAGCCGTAAGGATAGTCCTCCCACCAGCGGATGTAGCCGGCCGCCTGGCTGAGCTCGTGGGCCATCTTGCCGTCCTTCCGCTGCCATTTCCGGGTGAAGGCCAGCCCGTCGCGGGAGGCGGAGAAGTTCCCGAAGCCGTTGAAGCTCAACGAGTTGAGGTAGGCGTCCGTGCCGAAGAACCAGCCGAAGCCGGGACGCCCGCCCAGGCCCGAGGGGCCCAGCCCGGCGACCAGGCCGCGGCCGAGGTCGGGGTTGTCGACGATGAGGCCGTCAAGGGCGATCTTGGCCCACTCGAAGGCCAGGTCGAGCTCCGGGTCGGGCGTCCGGACCGTGAGCGTCGCGCGGCGCAGGTCCGAGAAGTGCCCGACCGCTTTCCGGTACAGCGAGGCCGGATCGGCGGCGATGGCTTGGTAGGCTCTCTTCACGTCCTCGCGGGCGCCCTTGCCGCCGGCCATGACGATGGGGATGAAGCGCCCGGCGACCGCCGACGGGTCGGCGATCTCGATCGCGAACTGGTTCGGGACGTCGGAGAGCATGTGGGCCGGCGTGTAGGAAATGCCCCGGGCCGCCGGCGATCCGAGATAGCCGTGGTTCTTGCGGGTCGGCTCCGAGATGAGATAGGCCTTGAGCCCGTCGTCCCAAGAGGCGTACTGGCCGCCGAGCCCGGCCGGCCACATGGGCTGGAGGACCGGGAGGAAGCTGCAAACGACGGTCAGAGGCTCGGTCGAGTCGACCTCCAGCAGGATGGCCGCGCCCGGATCGTCGACCGGCGCGACGAGGTGGGCCTTGACGGCGAAGGACTGGTAGGTGAAGGTCAGGGTGGTCACTGCCGGGTCGGCCGCGACGAAACGGACGATGTCCCGGCCCTCGATCGGCGTGGTGCTCGCGCCGAGGAGGAACGAGAAGCGGAGGTCGCGAAAGAGCTTGAGCGGGTAGGCCCAGGCCTCGAACCCGCCGCCCTCGAAGCCGATGAGGGCGAACTTCCGGCCGGCCTTGTCCAGCGGCGTCAAGGGCTGGGCGCGACGGCGGAGGACGAGGTCGCCGGCGGTGATGCCGAAGGCGCCAATCGAGCCGGCCAGGGGCGGCGGTCCCGGCGGGGTCCGCGGGGCCGCCCCCAGGGGCGTCATCCGGGGGACGACAAGGATGGCGGCCGCGAGGGCGGCCAGGACTCGCGTTCTCGATGCCATGTTCCCCTCCTCGCGCGACGATCGGCCCTCCGGCGGCCTATTCGAACGTCAGGCGGATGCGGACGACCTCGGCCCGGCTCCCGACGCGGATGGGCGGGCCCCAGGTCCCGGCCCCGCTGGTCACGTAGTAGTGGGTGTCACCCTTGCGGAGATAGCCCCGGTTGAGCTCGTAGATGCGGCTGTTGATGAGGCCGACGGGGAAGATCTGCCCGTCATGGGTGTGCCCGGAGATCTGGAGGGCCGCGCCGGCCCGCTCGGCCTCCTCGAGGCGGACGGGCTGATGGTCGAGGACGACGACCGGCAGGTCCGCGGGCAAGCCGCTCGCGGCCAGGATGCTCTCGATCGACAGGCGCTGCTCACGGGACCCGAGCGAGCTCGGGTCGCGGCGCCCGACCAGGATGAAGGAATCGCCGACTCGAACGGCCCGGTCCTCGAGGACCGTGACGCCGCAGGCGCGGAGGCAGGCCAGGTTCGTCTCGAGGCCGCTGTAGAACTCGTGGTTGCCGGGGACGGCGAAGACGCCGAGGGGCGGCCGGAGCCGGCGCATGAGCGCGGCGAGCCTGGCCTCGATCTCCGGCGTCACCGATTCATCCACGATGTCGCCGGCGAACAGGACGACGTCGGGCCCGAGGGCGTTGGCGCGCTCGACGACCTTGGCCAGCCGTTCCGGGCCGACGACCGCGCCGAGATGGAGGTCGGAGGCCGCGACGACGGTCAAGCGCCCCGCGGGGCCCGTTTTCCTCGGCACCGTCAGCTCGAGGTCGGCCGTGGCCAATCGGGTCGCGTTGACGGCGCCGGCGACGATGGTCAGGACGACCGCCCCGGCCGCGACCGCGAAGACGGCGGGCCCGGCCCCGGGGGCCGCGAACCAGCCCTTCGGCAGGAAGGGGACGAAGGCGTTGACCAGCCGGACGAGGTCGACGGCCAGGACGGCGACGAGGCCGAAGAGCATGACGGCCAGTTGATAGTTCCCGATGCCGGCCAGGACCGTGGACGCCCGGCCGCGGGCGACGCTCCCAAGGAAGCGGCCCAGCGGAAAGGCCAGGGCCAAGCCGATGAAAAGGACGAGGAAGACCCGGCGGGCCGCGGGAACCGAGGCCAAGGCCTGGGCGCCGCGGCGGCCGATGTAGACATTGATCAGGGCGTAGACCGACAGGGCGGCAGCCAGGAACAGGGACATCCTCGATCCTCTCACCCGCGTGGCGCCTCGTTGAACCCGACGACTTCCTCGAAGGGGCGCCGCGGCGGCTCGCGCTTCGGCCGCGACGCGGCGTAGCCCAGCGGCATCAGGGCCACCAGCTTGAGCCGCGGCGGGATCCCCAGGGCCTTGCGGGCCCGGCGGTAATTGAACCAGCCCATCCAGCAGGTGGCCAGGCCCAGCTCCTCGGCCTGGAGGACGATGTGCTCGCCGGCGATGCCCATGTCGATGAGGTAGTAGGGCACGCCCTGGATCAGCGAGCCGAGGCGGACGACGGCCCGGCCGGGCCTCGCCAGCAGGGCCAGGATGACCGGCGCCTGGGCGGCGAACTTCGAACCCGAGAAGAGGCCGGAGAAGGCCGCCGCGGCCAAGCGCTCCTTGAGGGCCGGCTGGTCGACGACGAGGACGCGGCAGGGCTGGACGTTGTGGGCCGAGGGGGCGCTCCGGGCCGCTTCGAGGCAGGCCCGGAGCTTCTCCGGTTCGACCGGCGTCGGCAGGAAGCGGCGGATGCTCCGCCGGCCGCGGAGGATCCTCTGGAACGGCGTGGGCCCGGGCTCTCGCGTCTCGTCCGTCATGCCGGCTCCGTCTTTCCGGGTCCTTGTGCCCCTATCTGACCAGGACGAGCTCGGTCTGGCGCCGGTCCAGGAAGACCGTCCCCGACCTGGTGAAAGCGGCGTCCTGCTCCAGGGCGATCCGGACGTCCTGGCCGTTCCACTCGGGGACGGAGGCCTGGACGTTGAGCTCGATCGAGAAGACGGTGTCGGGATGAAGGGGATAGTCGCCCGCGCCGGGCACCCCGCCCTGCCGGTCCCAGAGCCCGATCGTCGGCCCGGCGGCGTGCCCGTGGACGCCGAGCGGGTGGGTGTAGATGCTCGGCCTCAGGCCCTCGTCCTTGGCCCGCTTGAGGGCCGCGGCCAGGACCTGGTTCCCCGTCAGCCCCTCCTTCATCTCGCCGAGGAGGATGTCTTGGAGCCGGTTCCCCTGGGCCAGGGCGGCCTTGAGGCCGGCCGGCGCGTCGGTCTCGCCGGGCCTCAGGACATAGGCGTGCTGCTGCGTGTCGGTGTTGAGCCGGAGATAGTTGATGCCGACGTCGCAGTGGAGGAGGTCGCCCCGGTGGATGACCGGGCTGTCCTTGTAAGGGCTCGAAGCCGGGCGCTGGACCTCGACGCTGGGGGCGAACCATGTCGTCTGGCCGAGGGCGCGGAACTTCTCCCAGAACCACCACTCGACGTCGGACGTCGTCGTCAGGCCCGGCGTGATGACGGCGTTGGAGAAGGCCTCGGCGATGACGGCGTGGGCGACGGCGCAGATGTGATGGTAGGCCTCGATCTCGGCGGGAAGCCGCCGTTCGAGCCAGCCGACGGCCAGGCGCTCCGCGCTGACCAGCCTTTTCGCGTACTCCGGGCCGAGGGCCTGGACGAGCCGGGCCTTCTTGGACGCGCTCAGGCCGTCGCCGAAGGCGAAGACGTCGGACTCGTCGATGCCGATCCGCTTCGGGTCGCGCGCCCTGACCGCCTCAGCCAGGGTCCGCCACTGGTCCTCCTCGCCGGCCTTCCAGACCGTCGGGAAGAGGTCGCCGAGTCCGTAGCGGTTGACCGAGAACCTCTCCACGCCCTTCTCCCCTCCCCGGTCGAACATGACCAGCATGGTCAACCGCCGGGCCGAGAGGCTGGCGAAGGGGACGAGCGAGAGATAGACCGGGTCCTCGTTGTACTCCTCGCAGACGACCAGCCACATGTCGATCCGCTCCCGCCGCATCAGCTCGGGCAGGAGGACCGTCAGGCGTTCCCGGAGCCAGCCGTCGCAGACGCGGGCCTGTTCCTCTAGGCTCAGGACGGCCGGGGCCTGGCCGCGGGCCGCAGCCGGCGCAAACAGGGCCAGGGCGATGAGGACGGCGGGAAGTCCCGGGACGAAGCGACGCATGTCTCTCTCCTTTCTCTCCGGCGGGCCGGCGCCCAGGCCCTGTTCCCCGCGATTATACCTCAGAACGGCCGGCCCGGGGAGGATCCGGCCGTTTCCGCGGCCGTTTCGGCGCTCCGTTGCCTCGACCGGGGCGAAGGTGTTATAGTCCGCACGAGGAACCTCTCGACACGGATTTTCGTATGAATCAGAGAAATCATCCCCGGAGGTCGGAACCATGAAAAAGAGGATCGGCGCCGTTATAGGCTTGGCCTTCCTGCTCGCCGCTTGCTTCTCGTGCTCGGGCGTCACGCCGGGCGCCTCGGCCGGAGAGGACCTGATCAAGCTCCTGCCCAAGGGCTCGCTGGGCGTCCTGGCCGTCGACGTCCACCGGGCCTTGGCGACCGAAGCCGCAGCGAAGACGCTCCAAGACCCCAAGGCCAAGGAGAAGCTCGACGAATTCGTCAAGATGAGCGGCATCGACCCGGTGAAGGACATCTCCTATCTCGGCATCGGGTTCAGCCCCGGCGCCGGAGGCGGCGAGGCGGAGGGAGGGATCGTCGTCAGCCTGAGGTACGACCGGGACAAGCTCCAGGGCCTGATCAAGGACAAGGCCCCCGAGGCCCGGGAAGAGCTCTACAACGGGGTGGCCGTCTACTCCCGGCTCGACGGCAAGGGCGTCAAGCCGGGGCTCCAGGCCGCCTTCCTCGACGCGGGCCACATCGTCCTCGGCAGCGAGAAGGGCGTCAAGGGCATCATCGACGTCCATCAGAAGAGAGCGGACTCGATCGCCAAAGATCCGGCGCTCTCGGCCGCCCTCAAGAAGGTCGATAAAGCGGCCATCGCCTGGGGGGCCTTCGCCGTTCCCCGGGACCTCCTCCAGAAAGGCATCGCCTCGAACCCCCAGCTCAAGGTCCTCGAGGGCGTCCAGGCCCTGACCCTGGCCTTCGACTACCGCTTGAACGCCTTCGTGGCCGACATCCAGGCCCACGGCGGGACCAAGGCCCAGAACGCCACCCTGGCCTCGACCCTGAACGGGCTCAAGAGCCTCGGGGCCATGTTCGCCGCCCAGGAGCCGGTTGTGGGCGAGGCCCTCGACGGCGTCGAGATCACCTCCGGCGAGGGCTTCACGCGCCTGGCAGTCAATCTCCCCCAGTCCGTCATCGACAAGCTCGGCGAGGCGGCCAAGGCGAAGGCCGGCGATTTCGTCAAGATCGGGAAGGACCGGCCGGCCGACAAGATCGAGTAACCGGGTCCCGGCCCGGCCCGAACCGTTCACGGACCGAAACAGGAATGGTTCGGGCTAGTCGCCGGACACGTATTCCTTGGCCCGGAAGACGGCGCAGGCCAGGGCCAGGAACACGGCCGTGATGGCCAGCAGGGCCAGGACGGCGAGGGCCGGCGAGGTCGGCTCGAGGCGGAACAGGAGCAGGGCGACACCCCTCCCCCCGCCGCTTCCCGGGCGGTAGGGCAAGAGCGATTTCAGGTAATGGACGACGGAGAACCTCTGCGTCGAGCCGGGGAAGTACTGGATGGCCGTCTCCCAGCCGAAACCGAAGGCCAGGCCCGGGATGATGGCCCGCTTGAGGGCCGTGCCGAGAAAGGCGAAGAAGGCCGTGTAGGCCAGGACCCCCAGCCCGAGGACGCCGAGGTAGCGGAAGAACGCCGCGTAGAGGGCCGCGTCACCCATGCGGCCCGCGTTGAGGACGAAGTAGGACGCCCCGAGCCCGACGGCGACCATGGCGGACATGAGGGCCGCGTAGGCGGAGAACTTGCCCAGGACGATGGCCGTTTTCGGTATCGGCCGCGTCAGGAGATAGGACAGGGTCCGGTTCTCGACCTCCTCGGCCGTGATCGAGGTGCCGTGGAACAGCGCCAGGATGACGATGTAGAACTGCAGGAAGAAGACCATCAGGATCTCCGTGGAGACGGCGGCCAGGTCGCCCGTCCGGCCGTGCAGGATGGCCCGGGCGGCCACGGCCATGGCCACGGGTACGAGGCCGAGCAGGGCGAACGTCCGGGTCCGGCCCGTCCGCCGCCCCAAAGTGAAGAAGAAGCCGAAGGTCTCGCGAACGGCGGACCCGAGCCTCATGTCACGCCCCCACCAGGTACTTGAAGACGGCCTCGAGGTTGTCGTCCGGCGACGAGATCTCCTCGACCTCGATCCCGGCCTCGAGGACGGCGGGGGCCAGCCGCTCGAAGAGGTCGTCCCGCTTGCGGGTCTCGACGACGAGGGTCCGGCCGTCGCCGCCGAAGGTCATCTTGAGGACCGCCGGGTCGTCGACGAAGCGGGCCGCCAGCCGCCGCGGGTCGCTCGAGCGGACCGAGACCTGGTGCGGATGGGCCTCGATGAGCTCGCGGATGTACGGGACGTCGCCCTCGGCCAGGATCCGGCCCTGATGGACGAGGACGACCCGCGAGGTCAGGGCCTCGATCTCGGGCAGGACATGGCTCGAGACGAGGACGGTCCGCCCCTCTTCCCTGTACCCCTTGATGAGCTTGATGAGCTTGCGCTTGCCGAGCGAGTCGAGGCCGCTCAGGGGCTCGTCGAGAATGAGGATCTCGGGGTCGTGGGCGATGGCCTGGGCGAACTTGACCCTCTGGCGCATGCCCCGGCTGTAGCCGCGGACGAGCCGGTCCCGGTCGCCCGTGAGGCCGACGATGTCGAGGGCCCGGGCGGCCCGGTCCCCGATCTCCTTCCTGGAAAAGCCGTAGAAGCGGAGCAGGCCGGCGACGAACTCGAGGCCGGTCATGTCCTCGTAAAAGGCGTCCGGCTCGGAGCAGAAGCCGACCGAGCGGAAGATCTCCGGGGCGTTCCAGGTCCGGCGGCCGCGGATGGCGACCGTGCCGATGTCGGGCTTCATCTGGCCCGTGGCCAGCTTCATGAACGTCGACTTGCCGGCCCCGTTCGGGCCGAGCAGCCCGGTGATGCCGGCCTCGATCTCGATGCTGACGTCGTTCAGCCCAAGGACGTTGCCGTAATACTTGGACAGGTGCGAGGCGGAGATGACGGCCGTCACTTGATCACCTCGACGCCCCGGATCTTTCGGCCGAGGACCGCGGCGGCCAGGGCGCAGACGCCGGCCAGCGCGGCGAACGACCAGACGGCCGGCACGGCGAGCGGCGGCTTCTGGCCGAACAGGACCGCCCCGGCCTGCCCGATGTTGGCCGGGATGGAGAACAGGTTCATGGCCGGGGTCCCGAAGACGCTCTTGAGGAGGGCCGCCAGGACGGCGGAGAAATAGTAGGCCCCGAAGACGAGGACGGCGGCGTAGCGGGCGTTGCGGCTCGAGGCCGAGATGAGGAGGACGTAGGACCCGAAGAAGACCGTCAACAGAGCGGCATAGCCCAGGACCGAGAGCGGCAGCCAGGGGTAGGCGCGGAGGAAAGCGAGGCTGCCGGCGAAGACGAGCTTGAAGGCGACAAGGAGGAGCCCGGGCAGGGCGGCGGCCATGAGGACGAAGAAGGCGACGACGGCCATCTTGCCGGCGGCGTAGTCCTTTTTCCCGAGCGGCCGGGCGAAGTAGAGCTGGAGAGAGCCGTGCTTGATGTCGTCGGAGACGAGGCCGGCCGTGCCGTAGGCCAGGACGAGGATGAGCAGGAAGAGGAAGGAGCCGTTGGTGAAGACGGCCTTGAAGTAGCGGGGATCGATCTCGAGGAGGTTCCGGTTGCTCTGGACGAGCGCCTTGAAGTCCCCCAGCCGTTCGGACACGTACAGGCCGGCGAGGGCGAAGAAGGACGGGAGGAAGGCCCCGGCGAAGACGAACTTGAAGCCCTTCTTGCGGAAGGCCAGGCGGATCCCGGTCCGGGCGATCGGCGCCCAGCGGCAGCGGCGCTCGGCGAGCCGGCCGTCCCAGTGGGCGTAGCCTTTCTCGCGGATGACGGCCATCAGTCCGCCCCCACCACGCCGGCGAAGAGGTCCTCGAGGGAGGTCCGGCTCTTGACGAAGGCGCGGAGCTGGACGCCCGTCTGGACCGCGGCCCGGAAGAGATCCATCCGGTCGGAGCCCTCGGGCATGTAGACCTTGATGAGGCGGTCCTCGGTCACGTCGACCCGGCAGCCGCGGGACTCGAGCGCGCGGCGAAAGGCGGCGCCGTCGCCCTTGACCCGGACCTCGTAGAGGCTGTAGCGGATGGCCCGGAGGTCCTCCATCCGGCCCTCGGCGGCCACCTTCCCCTTGTCGAGGATGACGACCGAGGCGCAGATCGATTCGATGTCGTCGAGGATGTGGGAGGACAGGATGACCTGGATCGACTTGTGCGACGCGATGTCCCGGATGAGATCGAGGACCTCGGCCCGGCCGGTCGGGTCGAGGCTCGAGGTCGGCTCGTCGAGGAACAGGATCCGGGGGTCGTGGACCAGGGCCTGGGCCAGCTTGAGGCGCTGCTTCATCCCGGCCGAATAGGTGTCGAGGAGGCGGTAGCGGGACTCGCCCAGGCCGACGTAGAAGAGGACCTCGTGGGCCCGCTTCATGGCCTCCCGGCGGGGCATGCCGGAGAGCTCGCCGAAATAGGCCGTGAAGGTGACCGCGTCCATGCCGGCGATGAAGCAGTCGCTCTCGGGCATGTAGCCGACCGAGCGGCGGATCATGGCCTGCTCCCGGCGGATGTCGTAGCCGAGGACCCGGCCCTCGCCGCGCCCGGGGGCGAGGAAGCCGAGCAGGATGCGGAGGAGCGTGCTCTTGCCGGCCCCGTTCGGGCCGAGCAGGCCCACGGCTCCCTGGCCGAGGCTCATGGTCACGCCGTCGAGGGCGACGACCCCGCCGTAGCGGAAATGGAGGTCCTTGACTTCGATGCTCATCGGAGGCGCTATCGTATTCTCAAGGACGGACGGAGCGCAAGCGAAATAAGTTCCCGTCCATGTCTCCTCTTATCGGGTTCTCCCGGCCGCGGAGGGGCCTCGGGGATCCACCCGGAATACCCCACAACCCCTTCTTCCGCAGCCTTCCGGCTCGGGTAGGGATCGAGCGGGGCTTGACGGACGTCAAGGGCTAGAGAGGCAGGCGGAGCATCGCTTCGGGGTCGACGCGGGCGTCGAGGATGCGGAAGGACCAGTGGAGGTGGGGGCCGGTCGAACGGCCGGTCGAGCCGCACAGGCCGACGGTCTGGCCCTTCGTCACCGCCTCGCCCCGCTTGACCAGGAGCTCGGACATGTGGCCGTAGGAGCTGAAGACGCCCAGGCCGTGGTCGACGATGACCGTCTTGCCGCCCATGTAGAGGTCGCTGGCCACGGCCACCCGGCCGGCGTTGGAGGCCCGGATGGGCTGGCCGAACGGCACCCGGAGGTCGAGGCCGGTGTGGAGGGACTGGAGGACGTTGTTGTTGAGCCGGCGCTGCCCGAAGTTGTTCCAGGAAGGCGCGTCGTGAGGCGGAACGAACGGGCCGTCGCCGAGCCACTCCGGCGTGACGACGCTCAGGGCCAGGGCGACGAGCTCCGCCTCGCGCTTGATCCGGGCCTGGACGGAGGCCGGCGGCGTGACGTATTCCGGCTTGAGCGTCAGCTTGGTCGAGGGGAAATCCCGCTTGACGACGAGGAGGTCCTCGCGGAGTTCCTCGGCGGAGCCGTCCGGTCCGACGATCTTGACGGTCAGGGCGCAAGGGCCCGGTTCGGCCTGGACGTCGATCCCGACGAAGGCCATGAGGCTGCCCGTCCGCGCGGCCGGCCTCAGCTCCGCCTTGGACCCGAGGAGCGTTACGGCGGCCGAGCGCACGGGGCCGGCGGGCTCGAGAACGACGAGGACGGGCTCGCCCGGCCGGAGGGCCCGGTACGAGAGCCGCACGACGGGCCCCTCTGCGGGCGCCGGCGCCTGAGCGGCCCGGCCGCCGTGAAGGCCGGACATGAGTCCGATGGCGGCCAGGAGGACGGACGCCGGGACGGCCGCCGACCGCGCCGGCCGGACGGCCCTCACGCCACCGCCCCCCGCGCGTTCTTCCTCAGGACCCGCCCGGGCAAACGGCCGGTGTGCTCTCCCCCCTCGACGACGATCTGCCCGTTGACGATGACCGTCCGCACGCCTTCCGGGAAGACGGCCGGCTCGCGGAACGTGGCCCTGTCGACGATCCGGTCCGGATCGAAGACGCAGATGTCGGCCGCCCAGCCGACCTTGATCCGCCCCCGCCGGACCAGGCCCAGGTGGTCGGCCGGCATGGCCGTCATCTTCCGGACCATCTCCTCGAGGGGCGCGATCTTCTCCTCGCGGACGTACTTGCCGAGGGCCCTGGGGAAGGCGCCGTAGGTCCTCGGGTGGGGCCGGCCCTTGGCCAGCGGCCCCGCGGGCGCGACCGCGACCGCGTCCGACCCGACGCCGACGAGGGGGCAGGACAGGATGCGCTTCAGGTTGTCCTCGCTCCCGTAGAAGCTGACCATGCCGACCCGGTCGCCCTCCTCGATGAGGAGGTCGCGCATGAACTCGTAGGGAGGCCGGCCCCCCGCGGCCGTGAGGATGTCCCGGCCTTCGAGGTCCCGGTTCTTGTCCGTGGCCACGTCCGAGATCAGGACCTTGTCCCACGACCCGTAGCCCTTTTCCTGTTCGGCGATGTGGGCCCGGAGCCGGGCGTCCAGGGCCGGGTCCCTGAGCCGGGCCAGGAAGCCTTCCGTGCCGCCCTCGCGGGACCAGACGGGGAAAAGCGTGCTCAGGCCCGTCGCGGAGGCGATGTAGGGATAGCGGTCGGCCCGGAAGTCGATCCCCTCGGCCCGGGCCTTCCCGAGCATGTCCATGACGGTGTCGAGCTTCGGCCAGTTCGCGGCGAAGCCGACCTTGAGATGGGAGACCTGGAGCCGGATGGGGGTTTCCCGGGCGATGCGGAGGGCTTCGGCCGCGGCCTCGACGACGGCGTCCTCTTCGTCGCGCATGTGCGTGGCGTAAACGCCCCCGGTCCGGGCCGCGACCCGGCAGAGCGCGATGAGCTCCTCGGTCGAAGCGAAGCTCCCCGGGGTGTATTCGAGGCCCGACGACAGGCCCAGGGCCCCGCCGGCCATCGCCTCGGCCACCAAGCGCTTCATCTCTTCGAGCTCGGCGGCGGAAGGGGCCCGGTCCCCCCGGCCCATGACGGCGGCGCGGACCGCCCCCTGGCCGACGAACGTCGAGTAGTTGAGGGCGGCGCCGGACCGCTCCAGCCGGCCGAGGAAGCCGCCGATGTCCCGCCAGTCGAGCTCCAGGCTGTAGTCCCTGGAGAGGTCCGCTCTCATCTCCTCGTAGGCCCCGTCGTCGAGCGGGAAGGGCGATTCGCCGCACTGGCCGCTGACGAGCGTCGCCACGCCCTGGCGGACGGCGCTTTCGGCCTTGGGATCGACGAGGAGGTGGACATCGGTGTGGTTGTGGATGTCGATGAAGCCGGGCGAGACGGCCAGCCCCCCGGCCTCGACGACCGCCGCCGCCCGCGACCGCCGAATCCGGCCGACCTCGCGGACGGCCCCGCCGGAGATGCCGACGTCGGCCCGGACGGGCGGCCCGCCGGAGCCGTCGTAAACGGTCCCCCCGGCCACGAGGAGGTCGAGGTCCCGTCCCTTGGAGCAGCCGCGGAGGGCGAGTCCGGAGCCGGCCGCGGAGAGCGCGGCCGCCGTCCGCACGGAGTCCTTGAGGAACGCGCGTCGGTCCATGGTGGCCTCCTCGCGGGCATCATAGACGAAACTCCGCCCCGAGTAAACCGGCCGGCCCCCGGCGGACGCCTCCCGCCCTCGCCCCCGGCCCCAGTTGCGCGGGACGCGCCTTTCTGGTAGAGTGAGTCCTCTTCCCGGCCGGCCGCCGGCCGGGATCGACACCACCGAAGGAACGGAAGATGGCCGACGAGAAGAAGGAATCGACTCCCAAGCGCAGGAAGATGAACACCCTGACCCTGGCCGAGGTCGAGGCCGAGCTGGCCGAGTGCAAGGAGAAGCAGGGCGGGCTCATCTCCAGATACGCCCGTCAGCTCCAGGCCCGCAAGAAGGCCCTCGGCGGCTGACCGGGCCGCCCCTCTCCCCGCCCCCCCCCCGCAACTCGAAGAAAAATCTTGTCTTTCCGCCCGGTTTCTGTTAGAATGACGCGGAAAAAACATCAGGAGACAGAACTCAAGTGATCAGCAAGGAGCAAAAGACGAAGATCGTCAGGGACAATCAGGCCCATCCCGCCGACTCGGGATCGCCCGAGGTCCAGGTCGCCCTGCTGACGGAGCGGATCAACCTGCTCGTCAAGCACTTCGGCGACCACAAGAAAGACTACCATTCCCGGGCCGGCCTCATGACGCTGGTCGGCCGGAGGAAGCGGCTCCTCGAGTACATCAAGAAGAACGATGTCGGCCGCTACGAACAACTCATCCGAAAGCTCGGCCTGCGCAAGTAGGCCCCGCCTCCGAAGGACCCCCCATGTCTCACACTATCCGTCTCGAAATCAACAACCGCACCCTGTCCGTCGAGGTCGGGAGGATCGCCAAGCAGGCCCGCGGCTCGGCCCTGCTCCGCTACGGCGACACCATGATGCTCGTCACGGCCACCTCGCGCAAGGAACTCAAGGAGGGCAAGGACTTCCTGCCCCTCATCGTCGACTACCGCGAGAACACCTACGCCGCGGGCAAGATCCCCGGCGGCTTCTTCAAGCGCGAGGGCCGGCCCTCCGAGCGCGAGATCCTCATGGCCCGGCTGATCGACCGGCCCATCCGCCCGCTCTTCCCCGAGGGCTATTTCTATGACACCCAGATCGTCGGCCTGCTCCTCTCGGCCGACCTGGAGAGCGAGCCCGACACGCTCGGCGTCATCGGCGCTTCGGTCGCGCTCTATTTCTCCGACATCCCGTTCACGACCCCTCTCGGGGCCGTCAAGATCGGCCTCGTCGACGACCGCCTGGTCGTCAACCCGACCGACCGCGAGCTCGACCGCAGCCCCCTGAACATGACCGTCGTCAGCAACGAGAGCGGCATCATCATGATCGAGGCCGGGGCCCGGGAGATCGACGAGGAGAAGATCCTCGAAGGCCTGGCCCTGGCCCATGGGGAGAACCAGAGGATCATCCAGGCCCAGAAGGACCTCTTCGCCGCACTGGGCATCAAGAAGCGCGAGTTCGCGGTCAAGCCCGTGGACGCCGCGAAGCTGGCCCGGGTCGAGGCCGAGCACGGCCCCGCCCTCCTCGAAGCCATGCAGGTCAAGGGCAAGAAGGCCAGCGAGGAGGCCTTGTTCGCCGTCCGCAACGCCGCCCTGGCCC
Source organism: Acidobacteriota bacterium (assembly GCA_029569255.1). GTDB lineage: Bacteria > Acidobacteriota > Aminicenantia > Aminicenantales > Saccharicenantaceae > RBG-16-66-30. The sequence goes on from JAKQUO010000028.1 coordinate 181,629, forward strand.
AGGTCCCCGAGGACAAGCCCGAGGAGAGGCTCGAGCTCCGGGGGATGTTCTCCCGGCTTGAGGAGAAGATCTTCCGCCGCCTCGTCCTGGAGAAGAAGCTCCGCTCCGACGGCCGCGGCTTCGACGACATCCGGCCGATCACGGCCGAGGTCGGGCTCCTGACCCGGACCCACGGCTCGGCCCTGTTCACCCGGGGCGAGACCCAGGCCCTGGCCACGGTCACGCTGGGCACCTTCGAGGACGCCCAGCGGCTCGACAGCCTGGGCGAGGAGTCCAAGAAGCGGTTCATGCTCCACTACAACTTCCCGCCGTTCTCCGTCGGCGAGGTCGGCTTCCTCCGGGCCCCCGGCCGCCGCGAGATCGGCCACGGCGCCCTGGCCGAGAAATCCATCCTCCCGGCCATCCCCGACCAGGAGACCTTCCCCTACACGATCCGCATCGTCTCGGACATCCTGGAGAGCAACGGCTCCTCGTCGATGGCCACCGCCTGCGGCGGCGTGCTGGCCCTCATGGACGCCGGCGTGCCGCTGAAGATGGTCGTCGCCGGCATCGCCATGGGCCTGGTCGCGGAGGGCGACGATTACGCCGTCCTGACCGACATCGCCGGCCTCGAGGACCATTTCGGCGACATGGACTTCAAGATGGCCGGCACCGAGAAGGGCGTCACGGCCATCCAGCTCGACCTCAAGATCCCCTGCGTCACCCTGCCCATGCTCCGCGAGATCATGGCCAAGTCCCGGGCCGCCCGGCTCAAGGTCCTGGCCCGGATGAAGGAGGCCATCGCCGCGCCGCGGCCGTCCATCTCGGTCTACGCCCCGCGCATCCTCATCCTCAACATCAACCCCGAGAAGGTCGGCGAGGTCATCGGCCCGGCCGGCAAGATCATCAAGAAGATCGTCAGCCAGACCGGGGCCAAGATCGACATCGAAGAGGACGGCAAGATCCTCATCGCCTCGACGGACATGTCCGCGGCCGAGGCGGCCAAGCAGATGATCCTCGACCTCACGGCCGAGGCCGAGCTGGGCAAGGTCTACACGGGCAAGGTCGTCCGGCTCGAGGAGTACGGCGCCTTCGTCGAGATCATGCCCAACCTCGTCGGGCTCCTCCACATCTCCGAGGTCGCCCCCTACCGGATCAAGACCATCCACGACGTCCTCCATCTCGGCGACACGGTCACGGTCAAGGTCGTCAGCATCGACCCGGCCGACAACAAGATCCGCCTGAGCAAGAAGGCTTGCGAGGAGGGCGGCGGCGAGAACCCGGGCCCGGCGTCCGGCCCGCCGGCCCCGCGGCGACAGCCCCGCGACCACGGGCCCGACCGCCGGGGCGGGCGCGACCGGGGCGGCCGCGGCCGGTTTTGATTTCTCCGGGCCTTCGCCTATAATCGAGAGAGAGCCGCTTCGGGGAAGCGGCGGGCGGACGGACACATGTTCAGCGGACGCGACCGATCGGGCTTCACCCTGGCCGAGCTCATCATCACCCTGTCCCTCCTCGCCGTCCTGGCCCTCTCCGCCCTGCCCTTGGGCAAGATGGCCGTCAAGCGCGAGAACGAGGTCGAGCTCCAGCGGGCCCTGCGGACGGTGCGCGAGGCCATCGACGCCTGGAAGAGGCTGGCCGACGAGAAGGCCTTCGAGTTCGACGAGGACACCGAGGGCTACCCGCCGACGCTCGAGGACCTGGTCAAGGGGGTCGAGGTCAAGGACAGGGACGCCAAGGGCCAGCCGGGTCGCAAGAGGACGGTCAAGTTCCTGCGCCGCATCCCCAAGGACCCCATGACGAACTCCTTCGACTGGGGCCTGAGGTCCTACCAGGACGACCCCGACTCGGACGTCTGGGGCGAGGAGAATGTCTACGATGTCTACACCAAAAGCCAGGCCGTGGCCCTCGACGGGACGCGCTACCGGGACTGGTGAGCGCGGCTTCACCCTGATCGAGCTCATCATCGTCCTGAGCATCATCGGCCTGCTTGTCGGCCTGGCCCTCCCCACCTACAAGTCGGCGCGGGTCAAGGGCGAGGAGGCGGTCCTCAAGGAGAACCTGTTCGTCCTGCGCAAGCTCATCGACCAGTACGCCCAGGACAAGGGCAAGTATCCGGCCTCGCTCCAGACGCTCGTCCAGGAGAGCTACATCCGCGCCGTCCCCATCGACCCGATGACGCGCCTGGCCGACTGGATCGAGGTCCGGGAGCTGCCCTCGCCCGAGGACCCGATGCTCAACGAGATCCCCGGCGTCATCGACGTCAAGTCCAATTCGGCCGCCAAATCGCCTCTCGATGGCTCGCCCTACAACGCCTGGTGACGCCGCCCGTCGCGCCGGAGCGCCGGGCTACGCCCTCATCATGCTGACCTTCGCCGCCTTCCTCCTGGCCATCGGCCTGCTCGTCGCCCTGCCCGTCCTGCAGACCGAGGTCCAGCGCGAAAAGGAGGAGGAGCTCATCTTCCGGGGCCGGCAGTACGCCGAGGCCGTGCGCATCTTCGTCCTCAAGAACCCCGGCAGGTTCCCGTCCAGCCTCAAGGAGCTCCTCGAGAAAAAGTGCATCCGCCGCCTCTACCGGGACCCTTTCGGGCCCGACGGCCGGTGGAGCGTCGTGCTGGCCACGGGCCAAGCGCCGTCCGGGCAGGGTGCGGCCCAGGAGGTCCTGGTGGCGCCGGAGGGCGCTCTGCCGGCCATCAAGAACCCGATGATCCTCGGCGTCGTCAGCTCGTCGACGGCCCGGTCGGTCAAAATCTGGAACGACGAGGAATCCCACGACAAGTGGCTCTTCTACTACGGCCAGGACCCGAAGAAGCCCCCTAAGATCGTCTATTACGGCCAGGAAGAGAAGCGCTGACGGGCGGGCCGGGGCGCGCGGCCTCAGACCAGGGGCACGAAACGGACGGAAAGCAGGCTCTCCCGCCTGATTCCCGTCCGCTCCCGGCGGACGAGGACGAGCTCCTGGGCGCCCGCGCCGACCGGCGCGATCATCCTCCCTCCCAAGGCCAGCTGGTCCTCGAGCGCCTTGGGGAGCGTCGCCGCCGCGGCGGTGACGATGACGGCGTCGAAGGGCGCCTCCTCGGGCCAGCCGGCCGTGCCGTCGCCGACGCGGTAGTGGATGTTGGCGTAGCCCAGGCCGTCGAGGACGGTCCGGGCCCGCCGGGCCAGCGTCTCCACGATCTCGACCGTGAAGACCGTCCCGGCGATCTCGGCCAGAACAGCCGTCTGATACCCGGATCCGGTGCCGATCTCGAGGACCTTCTCCCCGCCCTCGAGTGCCAGCGACTCGGTCATGTAGGCGACGATGTAGGGCTGCGAGATCGTCTGCCCCTCCCCGATGGGGAGCGGCTCGTCGGCGTAGGCGCTGCGGCGCAGGCTTTCGGGGACGAACAGGTGGCGGGGGACCTTGCCCATGACCCCCAGGACGCGCTCATCCCGGACGCCGCGGGCCCGGATCTGGGTCTCGACCATCAGCCGCCGCTCCTCGGCGAAGGCCTTTTCCCGCAAGGCTCTCCCCTTTCAGCCTGCGCTATTCATGGATAGCCGGTCTAATAAGCGCGGGCGAAGTAGGCCAGGGCCTGCCCGGCGCCGCCGCAGCTGACGCAGGGCCGGTCCGTCTTGGACGCGGCCTCTTCGGTCGGGATGACCCTGATCGTGGCCATGGTCTCGGCCTTGATCCGGGCCTCGCAGGCCTCGCCGCCGCACCAGGCCGCCCGGACGAAGCCTCGCTTCGTCTCCAGGATGGCCTTGAACTCCGCGTAGTCCGCGGCGTCGCGGATATTGGCCTCGAGGAAGGCCTTGGCCTGGGCCATGAGCCCGGCCTGGATCTCGTCGAGGAGGGCGGGGACGCGGGCGCCCAGGTCCGCCAGGCGGGCCGTTTCCTTGGCCCCGGTGTCGCGGCGGACGAGGACGGCCTGGCCGGCCTTGACGTCGCGCGGGCCGATCTCCAGGCGCAGCGGCACGCCGCGCATCTCGTGCTCGGAGAACTTCCAGCCCGGCGTGGCCTCCTCGCGGGCGTCCAGGTCGACGCGCAGGCCGGCCGCCCTCAGGCTCTCGGCCGCGGCCCGGGCGGCCGGCAGGACCGTCTCTTTCCAGTTGCCGATGGAGATCGGGACGACGACGACCTGGACGGGGGCCACCCGCGGCGGGAAGCGCAGCCCGGAGTCGTCCCCGTGGACCATGATCAGGGCCCCGATAGTCCGCGTCGTCATGCCCCAGGAGGTCTGCCAGACGTACTGGAGCGTCTGGTTGCGGTCCTCGAAGCGGATGTCGAAGGCCTTGGAGAAGTGCTGGCCCAGGTTGTGCGAGGTGGCCATCTGGAGGGCCTTGCCGTCGGACATCAGGGCCTCGACGGCGTAGGTCATCGAGGCCCCGGCGAACTTCTCGCTGAGGGACTTGCGGCCGGTCAGGACGGGAACGGCCAGCTCGGCCTCGCAGACGTCGCGGTAGAGGTCGAGGATGCGCAGGGTCTCGGCCTCGCACTCCTCGGCCGTCTCGTGGCAGGTGTGGCCCTCCTGCCACAGGAACTCCGTCGTCCGGAGGAAGGGCCGGGTGACCTTTTCCCAGCGGACGATGTTGGCCCACTGGTTGATGAGGACCGGGAGGTCCCGCCAGGACTTGATCCACTTGGCGTACATGTGGCCGATGATGGCCTCGGAGGTCGGCCGGACCGCCAGTCGCTCCTCGAGCTCCTCCTTGCCGCCGACCGTGACCCAGGCCACCTCGGGCGAGAAGCCCTGGACGTGCTCGGCCTCTTTCTGGAGGAAGCTCTCGGGGATGAACAGCGGGAAATAGGCGTTGACGTGACCGGCGGCCTTGATGCGCCGGTCGAGCGCGTTACGGACGTTCTCCCAGACCGCGTAGCCGTGGGGACGGATGACCATCATGCCCTTCATCGGCGTGTAGTCGGCGAGCTCGGCCTTCTGGACGACCTCCACGTACCACTTCGAGAAGTCCTCGCTCTTGGGCGTGAGCTCTTTCATCGTCCGGTCCTTCTCTTTCACAGCATCTCCTTGTCTTTGAGCGTTTTAGGATTCTAGCCGGGGGTCGGCGGATTGTCAAGGAACCGCCCGGGGAAACCCGGGGCGCGGTCTTTTTTCTCCGGGAAAGAGAACGTGTCCCGGTCGTCCGGAGGAAGGTCCGCCCGCGGGGCCGGGAATATCCCCCGTTGGTTCATCTTCAGGGGTGATTGACCGGCCGGACCGTCCCGTGGGATGCTGGGGACGCCAAGCTCGAAGGAAGTCAAAGGAAAAGGAAGCGCGATGTTGAGCCGGTTCACTTGGGACGCCAGGCCCGCCCGCAGCCGTCCGGCCGGGCGCGGCTTCAAGCTCGCCCTGCCGATGACCGTCGAGGGTCCGGACCCCGACGGGGCCTTCTTCCATGAGGAGACGACCCTCTCCTACATGAGCCACCAGAGCGCGCTCTTCCCGCTGAAGAACGCCGTCGCCCTGGGCTCCCGGCTGAAGCTGGCCGTGGCCCTGCCGCCCAAGCTGGACGAGAGGCGGGCCCTCAAGCTCGTGGTCAAGGGCACCATCGTCGACGTCGAGCCCGGACAGGGGGACGGCGCGCCCCCGCAGGTCGCCCTGCGCCTCGAGTCGAGATACATCATCCAGGCCGACACCGGCGAGGCGGCCTCCGGAAGCGTCCCGCCGGGCGACGCGCCTAGCCTCTGAAGGTGAGCGCCGGGGCCGGAATATGACCCCGTGATTCCTCACGATAAGGGATTGTCCGCCTCTCCGGGAACGGCGACAATGCCGTCCGACATGGAAATGGCCAAGTCTCTTCATGGTCCCTCCCCCCAAGGCGCGGCCAGGGCCGGGAAGAGGGAGCGTTCCTTCGAGCTCTCGCTCCCGGCCCTGATCAAAGGGCTCGACGCGTCCGGCCGGAAGTTCGAGGAGCGGACCTCGGTCTGCGGCATCAGCGCCCAGGAGGCCCAGTTCCGGCTCAAAGCCAAGCTCGGCATCGACAACCGCGTGACCCTGTTCCTCGACATCCCCCGGACCCTCATCCTCGAGAGCCCTCTGCGGATGGTCCTGTCGGGGGCGGTGGTGTACGTCCGCCTGGATGGCGACGGCGACAAGCCGCAGCACGTCGTCGTCCGGCTCGACCGCAGCTTCCGCCTCCATCCCAACAGCCTGCCGCCGGCCTAGCCGCGGCCCGCCTTTCTCACCCCCCCCCTCACCCCCCGGCTTGACAAGCCTCCGGCGATTGTCTATGATTCGGCCGCTCCCTGAGCGACAAGCCCGCGTAGCCGACCACAACGCTGAAAGGGGCCGAGGCCAGCATGGAGAAAAAGAAAGCCGCCGTCAGTCCGCAGAAGATCACCCTCCTCGTCTTCTGCCCGTCCGACATCATCCTCGCCGGCATCCTGAGGGCCCTCGAGGCCGACCCGGACCTGGAGATCCTCAACATCGAGAAGAACACCATCGAATCTTTCATGGATTCGATCCGGAAGCTCAAGCCGGAGGTCATCCTCTTCGCCCACATGGAGGCCCTGCCGAACCTCCGCGAGATCTGCAAGGCCATCCGCGAGATATCCAAGGCCCAGGGCAAGTCGGAGCTCCTGCTCCTCGGCAGCATCCCGGCCCACGAGGAGATCGTCAACCTCATCAACGCCGGGGCCCGCGGCTACTTCGACCTCAACGACGCCTCGACCCAGCTGCCCGAGGCGGTCCGGGGCATCCACAAGGGCGAGATCTGGCTGCCCCGCGACAAGATGTCCAGCATCATGGACCGGATAATCTCGGTCGTCGGGCGCGACCTCAAGGAGAAAACGCTCGACCAGCTGACCCCGACCGAGTTCCAGGTCCTGCGCCTGATCGGCCAGGGCAAGAGCAACGACGAGATCGCCGAGCTGATGTTCATCAGCAAGAACACCGTCCGGTCGCACATCAAGAGCATCTACGCCAAGCTCGACACGCACAGCCGGCTGCAGCTGGCGCTCTACGCCATCAATTCGGCCCTCTTCTAACGCCAGGAAGCGAGGACGACATGACCAAGACACCCGCCCCGAAGAAGAAAGCCGGTCTCAAGAAGAAGCCCAAGACCCTGCCGGAGGACCTGGAGATCAACCGCCGCCGGGAATGGCGGTTCGACTTCCCCCTGGAGACGCTCATCGAGGGCAGCCTGGCCGACGGGATCAAGTTCCAGGAGCAGACCCACCTCGAGAACATCTCCTCGGGCGGGGCCTATTTCACGCTGGATTCCGGCGTCGTCGTCGGCTCGAAGCTGAACCTGTACATCGAGCTCCCGGAGAAGCTGGCCGACGGCAAGAGGCTCCGCATGCGCGTCGGGGGGATCACGGTCCGGCTGGAAAAGCCCGACAAGAAGACCAAGCGCCAGGGCGTCGCCGTCCGGTTCAGCGATGACATGTTCAAGGTCGTCCCCGCCAAGAAAGAGCCCAAGAAGAAATAGGGTCCTCCGCGTCGCCCTGACCGGAGGGATCGCCTGCGGCAAGTCGGTCGTCGCCCGCATCCTCGAAGCGAAAGGCTGCGTCGTCCTGTCCGCCGACGCCACCGCCCACGCCCTGATGCTTCCCCGCAGTCGGGCCTGGAAGGCCGTAGTCGCCCGCTTCGGCCGGGGGATCCTGCGCGACGACCTGACCATCGACCGGGCCCGGCTCGGCCGCGTCGTCTTCGCCGACCCGGCCGCCCGGCGTTGGCTGGACCGGCTGGTCCATCCGCTGGTCATGGCCGAACACGAGAAGATCGCCCGGCGGCTGGAGCGCCGGGCCGGCCGGAAACCCAAGATCCTCGTCGTCGAGGCCGCCCTGGCCATCGAGGCCGGCTACGCGGATCGTTTCGACCGGATCGTGGTCGTCCACTGCTCCAAGGCGGAGCAGGTTCGGCGCCTGCGTCAGAGAGGGCTGAGCCGGAGCGAGGCCCTGAAGCGGATCGGATCGCAGATGGGCGCCAAGGAGAAGCTGGCCCGGGCCGATCACGTCATCGCCGCCACGGGGACCCTCGCCTCGACGGTGGAGCAGGCCGAGCGCCTCTACGCCCAGCTCATGGGGTCAAACCTTTAATTCTTTAAAAATTGCCGGAGCCTATCGAGCGGCAAACAAGGAAAATTAAAAAATTAAAGGTTTGACCCCTTCTTGGAGAGGAGGGTCTTCAGCTCCTGGCCGGGGCGGAACTTGATGCGCTGGCCCTTTTCGATGCGGATTTGCTTCCGACGCCGGATGTCGCGGCCGAAGCCCGTCTTCTTCGGCACGACCTTGAAGCTGCCGAAGCCGCGGATCTCGACCTTCTCCTTGTTGGCCAGGGCCGATTTGAGGCATTCGAGGACGCGTTCGACGATCGCCAGCGACTTGGCCCTGTTGAACTCCGTCTTCTTCTCGATCGCCAAGGCGATGTCATTCTTGATCATCAGGAGGGCTCCTTGCCGCGAAACCGACTACAATATTTAATTTATTGAAAATAAAATGTCAAGGATATTATAATGGGGATGCGGTGCGAACAAGAACTTTCCTGGCCCTGGCTCTCTGGGGGCCGCTGACGGCCTCGGCGGCGGTCATCAAGATCAAGGTCGACGCCCCCATCCATCCCGTTTCGTCCGAATACATCGTCCGGACCCTCGCTGCGGCGGACCGCGAGGGCGCCGACCTCGTCGTCCTGACCCTGGACACGCCGGGCGGCCTGGACACGTCGATGCGCGAGATCATCTCCGCCGTTCTCAACGCCGAGACCCCGGTCGCCGTGTGGGTCGGCCCGAGCGGGTCGCGGGCCGCCTCGGCCGGGTTCTTCATCGCCCTGGCCGCGGACGTCTTCGCCATGGCCCCGGGCACGAGCACGGGCGCCGCCCATCCGGTCAGCATCTCGCTCACGGGCCAGGGGATGGACAAGACCATGGAGGACAAGGTCGTCAACGACGCAGCGGCCTATGTCCGGTCGCTGGCCGAGAAGCGCGGCCGCGACGTCCGCCTGGCCGAGGACGCCGTCCGCAAGAGCCTCTCCTACACCGAGCGCGAGGCCGTCGACGGCGGCCTGGCCGACCTCGTCGCCGGCTCGGAAGAGGAGCTCATCGCCCGCCTCGACGGCCGCGCGGTCAAGCGCTTCGACGGCGCCGAACGGACGCTCGCCCTGGCCGGCAAGCCCGTCGTCGAGCGGCCCATGACCTTCCGCCAGAGGTTCCTCCTGACCATCGCCAACCCCAACCTGGCCTACATCCTTCTCCTCATCGGCCTGGTCGGCCTCTATTTCGAGTTCTCCCACCCTGGGGCCATCCTTCCGGGCGTCCTCGGCGGGATCTCGCTCCTCCTGGCCGTCTTCGCCTTCCAGATCCTGCCCATCAATTACGTCGGCCTGGGCCTCATTTTCCTGGCCATCATCCTCTTCGTCCTGGAGATCAAGGTCCAGAGCTTCGGCATGCTGGCCGTCGGAGGGATCGCCGCCATGATCATCGGCTCGCTCATGCTCGTCAAGGCCCCCATCGCCGAGCTCCGGCCCAGCCTGGGCTTCGTCGTCCCGGTCGTCCTCGGTTTCGCCGCCATCGTGATCTTCCTCCTGACCCTGGTCTTCAAGGCCCACCTCCGCCGCCCCGTCACCGGGCGCGAGGGCATGATCGGCGAGACCGGCACGGCCCGGACCGACCTCTCCCCCACCGGGTATGTCTTTGTCCAGGGCGAGCTCTGGAAGGCCGAAGCGGCGTCGCCCGTCCGGGCCGGAGAGAAGGTCAAGGTCGTCGCCGTCCTCGACGGCCTGAAGATACTCGTCGACAAGGCCTGACCGGCCGAGATCAAGAAGGAGGGAGCCGTGGATTTCCTGACTTTCCCGATCATCGTCATCATCGTCGTCGTCCTCTACGTCCTCAATTCCATCAAGGTCCTGCGGGAGTACGAGAGAGGCGTCATTTTCCGCCTCGGCCGGCTTCTGCCCCAGCCCAAGGGGCCGGGGCTGATCCTGGTCTTCTCCCCGATCGACCGGATGGTCCGGGTCAGCCTCCGGATCATCACCATGGACGTCCCGCCCCAGGACGTGATCACCAAGGACAACGTCACCGTCAAGGTCAACGCCGTCCTCTATTTCCGGGTCGACGACCCGCTCAAGTCGGTGGTCACGGTCCAGGACTACCTCTACGCGACCTCGCAGCTGGCCCAGACGACCCTCCGCAGCGTCCTGGGCCAGGTCCATCTCGACGACCTTCTGGCCGAGCGCGACAAGCTCAACGCCAAGCTCCAGGAGATCATCGACCAGCACACGGACCCCTGGGGCATCAAGGTCAATCTCGTCGAGATGAAGCAGGTCGACCTGCCCGAGGCCATGATCCGGGCCATCGCCCGCCAGGCCGAGGCCGAGCGCGAGCGCCGGGCCAAGGTCATCCACGCCGACGGCGAGTTCCAGGCCGCCGAGAAGCTGGCCCAGGCCGCCGACATCATCTCGCGCAACCCCCAGGCCCTCCAGCTCCGCTTCCTGGGGACTCTGACCGAGATCGCCACCGAGAAGACCTCGACCATCGTCTTCCCCCTGCCCCTTGAGCTTTTGAAGGCCTTCACCTATGATAGAGGCCAGGAGAAGAAACAAAGCTGATGGCCGCCAAAGACTTCCGCGAGATCCAGGTCTCGAGCTCGCTGCTCGTCGTCATCTTCCTCGGCGTCCTGGCTCTGGGCGTGTTCATCTTCCTGTTGGGCGTCTCGGTCGGCAAGAATCAGGCCCGCCTCTCGGTCCCGGCCCGGATCGTCACCCAACAGATCCCCGAGCCCGTCAAGGAGCCGCCGGTCCGGGCGACGGAGGCCGAGAACGAGGAGGCCGGGGCGCCCACCGCCGCGGCCCCGGCTTCCAAGGCGCCGGCCAAGGACGCGGCCGTGAAAGCCCCTGTCCCCAAGGCCCCGACCGAGGCCAAGAAGGCCGCTCCCGCCGCGCCGCCGCGCGGCCTCTACTACGTCCAGGTCCTGGCCGTGGCCGACAGGGCCCAGGCCCAGGCCGCCGCCGAAAATTACCGGAAACAGGGCCACACGGCCGTCGTCGTCGACCCCCCGCCCGGGGACAAGAACTACAAGGTCCGCCTGGGCGGGTTCCCGAGCCGCGACAAGGCCGTCGAGCTCCGGAACAAGCTGAACGCCGCGGCCGGGGGGAAGACGGACTTCTGGGTCGTCCAGAATTGACCGCGGCCGCCCCCCGCGCGGCCGCGCCTGAAGGGAAACGAACGCCATGACTCCGACCGACCGCCTGACCGATCTCCGGGCCCGACTCCAAGGCCTCTTCGAGAAAGTCGAAGAGGTCCGGGGTTTCCTTTGACCTAGACCGCAAGGCGGCCGACCTCGAAGCGACGGCGGCCCGGCTGGCCTCGCCCGAGGTCTGGCGGGACCAGAAGGCCTCCCAGTCCCTCCAGCAGAGGAAGAAGCTCCTCGAGAAGGACATCCGGTTCTTCCGCCGCCTCCTGGCCCAAAAGGAGGAGCTCGAGGTCCTGGCCGAGCTCGCCGCCGAGGGCGAGAGCGTCGATGCCGACATCGAGGCCGCCGTCGGGCGGTTCGAGAAGGACCTCCAGGACGCCGAGCTGCAGGCCCTGTTCTGCGACGAGGACGACCCCCGCGGCGCCATCCTGACCATCCACCCCGGGGCCGGCGGCACGGAGTCGCAGGACTGGGCCCAGATGCTCCTGCGCATGTACCTGCGCTTCGCCGAGCGCAAGGGCTTCCGGACCGAGGTCCTCGACCAGCAGCCGGGGGAGGAAGCGGGCCTCAAGAGCGCCACCGTCCGGATCGAGGGCGACTACGCCTTCGGCACCTTCAGCCAGGAGGCGGGCGTCCACCGGCTGGTCCGCATCTCGCCCTTCGATTCCAACAAGCGCCGCCACACCTCCTTCGCCGCCGTCTTCGCCTATCCCGAGATCGACGAGGACATCCAAGTCGACATCAATCCCGACGAGCTGCGCGTCGACACCTACCGGGCCTCGGGCGCGGGCGGCCAGCACGTCAACCGGACCGACTCGGCCGTCCGCATCACCCACATCCCGACGGGCATCGTCGTCCAGTGCCAGAACGAGCGCTCCCAGCACAAGAACAAGGCCATGGCCATGAAGATCCTCAAAGCCCGCCTCTACGAGCTCGAGAAGATCAAGCGGAACGCCAAGCTGGAAAAGCTCGAGGACGCCAAGTCCGAGATCGCCTGGGGCAACCAGATCCGCTCCTACGTCCTCCACCCCTACCGGATGATCAAGGACCTGAGGACCCGCGTCGAGACGGGCGACACGGACAGCGTCCTCGACGGCGACCTGGACGAGTTCGTCAAGGCCGCGCTCGTTCTCCGAAAGAAAAGCGGGTCGGCAGAGCCCCCCGCCCCGGCCCCGGACGGCCGGGGGCCGTCTCAGTAAAGGACGTTCGCCTCCCCCAGCCGTTCGACGATCCGCCGGGCCTCGCGAAGGAGGAGCTCCCGGCGGGCCAGGACGGCCCGGACCTCGGCCTCGCTCAGAAGGCCCCCGAGCGCCTCCCGGAGCGCGGCCTTGCGCTCGCGCGGCCGAAGCGGTAACATGGTTGGCCCCGAGGAAGGCAGGCCCATGACAGAAGACGAAACCAAACCGAAGAACGGCGCCGGCGCCCCGGGGGGCGAGGAGTTCCTTCCGCCCCTCGATTTCAGCTCGGTCGTCCTCCTCCTCTACTTCCCCGCCCTCGTCCAGCTCGGCCTGGTCGAGGACCCGGCGACGGGCGAGGTCCGCGAGAACCTCGGGCTGGCCAAGAGGAACATCGACCTCCTCGACCTCCTCAAGGACCGGACCAAGGGCAACCTCGAGCCCGACGAGGAGAAGTTCCTCGCGGGCGCGCTCGATCAGCTCAAGCTGGCCTATCTCCAGAAAGCCGAGGGCTTGAAGATGTAGGCACATGATCGTCTATCACGGAGTCGACGACCCCCTCCTCCTCCCCCGCCCTTCGGCCGTGGCCGTGGGCAATTTCGACGGCCTTCACCTGGGCCACAGGAAGATCCTGAGACGGCTCCGCCGGCTGGCCGAGGCCGCGGGGGTCCGCTCCCTGGTCCTGACCTTCTCCCCTCACCCCGAACGGGCCCTGGGCCGGACCTCGGTCCGGATGATCGACACGCCCGAAGCCCGCCTGGACCGGTTCCGCGAGACCGGCGTCGACGCCGTCGTCGTCACCGCCTTCGACCCGGCTTTCGCCCGCCTCGGCTGCCGGGAGTTCGTCGACGGCGTTCTCCGCGCCCGGCTCGGCGCCCGCGAGATCGTGGTCGGCGCCGGCTTCAGGTTCGGCCGGGGCCGCCGGGGCGGGACGGCCCGCCTCGAAGAGCTGGGCCGCGCGGCGGGCCTGCGGGTCCATGTCGTCCCCCCGGCCCGCTTGGACGGCCGCGTCGTCAGCTCCACGGCCGTCCGGCGCCTGCTCGAGGCGGGCCGGGTCGACCAGGCGGCGCGCCTGCTCGGACGGCCCTACGAAGTCCGCGGCCGGGTCGTCGGCGGCGACCGGCGGGGCCGGCGCCTGGGCTTCCCCACGGCCAACCTGGAAACGGCCAGCGAGATCCTGCCCCGGGGCGTTTTCATCACCGAGGCCGCGCGCGGCCGGCGCGTCTATCCGTCATTGACGAGCATCGGCACGAACCCGACCTTCGGGCCGCACCCGCTGGCCGTCGAAACGCTTCTCCTCGGCTTCCGGGGCTCCCTTTACGGGGCCGAGCTGGCCGTCCGCTTCCTCCGCAAGCTGCGCCCGACGAGGACGTTCCGGAGCGCCGCGGCCCTGGCCGCGCGGATCCGCGAGGACCGCGAGGCCGCCCGGGCCTGGTTCTCCCGCCGACATTGACATTTCGGCGGCGTTCGGGCATGTTCATGGGCGTCGCCCGAGAACAAGGAGCGGTCTCATGCCTGAGAACATCGAGGAAGCGACGAGCCTCCTCGTCCGGGGCGGCCGGGTCGTCGATCCCGCGACCGGGACCGACGGCCCGATGGACGTCCTCATCGTGGCGGGCGCCATCGCCGCGGTCGGCCGGGGCCTCTCCCCCGCCCCCGGCGGCCGGACCGTCGACGCGTCCGGTCTCGTCGTCGTCCCCGGCCTCATCGACCTGCACGTCCACCTCCGCGAGCCCGGGTTCGAGGACAAAGAGACGATCGCCACGGGCCTCCGGGCGGCGGTCCGGGGCGGTTTCACGGCCGTCTGCGCCATGCCCAACACGGCCCCCGTCAACGACAGCCCCGCGACGACCGCGTGGATCATGGCCCGGGCCAAGCGAGCCGGCCTGGCCCGCGTCTTTCCCATCGCCGCGGTCACCAAGGGCAGCCGCGGCGAGGAGCTCGTCGACATGGCCGCCTGCGCCGCCGCCGGCGCCGTGGCCTTCTCGGACGACGGCCGGCCCGTCGCCTCGGACGATATCATGCGCCGGGCCCTCCTCGCGGCGGCCGCGGCCGGGAGCCTGGTCATCGACCACTGCGAGGACAGGGCCCTCGCGGCCGGCGGGGTGATGCACGCCGGCGCCGCCGCGGCCCGGCTGGGCCTCCCCGGCATCCCCTCCTCGTCCGAGGAGGTCGCCGTCGCCCGGGACATCGCCCTGGCCGAGGAGCTCGGCGTCCGGGTCCACATCGCCCACCTCTCGACCGCCGGCGGCGTCGCCGCGGTCCGGGAAGCCAGGCGCCGCGGCATCCGGGTCTCGGCCGAGGCAACGCCCCATCACCTCTTCCTGACGGACGAGGACATCCGGACGCCGGACCCGAACTTCAAGATGAACCCGCCCCTGCGGACCGCGGCCGACGCGGCCGCCCTCCGCGAAGGCCTGAGGGCCGGGGTCGTGGACGCCGTCGCCACCGACCACGCGCCCCACACCGAGGCCGAGAAGGCCCGCGGTTTCCGCGAGGCCCCGTTCGGCGTCGTCGGCCTCGAGACGGCCGTGCCGCTCGTCCTCGACCGGCTGGTCCGGCCGGGCCTCCTGCCGCTCGGCCGGGCCGTCGCGGCGCTCTCGACGGCCCCGGCGCGTCTCCTCGGCCTCCGGGCGAAAGGCCGCGTCGCGGCCGGCGCGGACGGCGACCTGACCTTGCTCGACCTCGAGCGGGACGCCGCCGTCGACAAGACCCGGTTCGAATCCAAGGGCCGCAACACCCCGTTCGACGGCTGGGCGCTCAAGGGCGCCCCGGTCATGACCATCGTCGGCGGCCGGGTCGTCTTCCCGTTCGACGGCGGAGGCCGGCCTTGAGCAGGGCCGGTCCGGACGAACGGTCGCTCGCGCGCCTGGAGAAGGCCGCGGGCCACGTCTTCGGGGACCGCGCCCGTCTCCTCCGGGCCCTGACCCACAGCTCCAGCGCCCACGAGGCCGAATCGGGGACGGCCGGCGACAACGAGGTCCTCGAGTTCCTCGGCGATTCCGTCATCGGCCTGTTCACCGCCGAATACGTCCTGGCCGCCTACCCGGGGCGGAACGAAGGCGAATTGTCGAAGCTCAAGGCTTCGGCGACGAGCACGCTGGCCCTGGCCGAGCGGGCCCGGGCGATCAAGCTCGACAAGGCCATCCGGCTCGGCCGGGGCGAGGAGCGTGGCGGCGGCCGGAAGAAGCCGTCCATCCTGGCCGGGGCCTTCGAGGCCTTGGCCGCGGCGATCTATCTCGACGGAGGGTTCGAGGCGGCCAGGCGCTTCGTCTCGGCCCACGTCGGCCCGTCCCTGAAGCCCATCAAGACAGGCTCCCAGACCATCAACAACGCCAAGTCCGCGCTCCAGGAGATCTGCCAGAAGGCCGGCCTGGCCGCGCCCGGGTACCGGGTCCTCTCGGAAAAGGGGCCGGCCCACGACAGGACCTTCGTCGTCGAGGTCCGGGTCGGGGACAGGGCCCGGGCCAAGGCCAAGGGGGCCTCCAAGAAGAGCGCCGAACAGGCCGCCGCCGAGAAGGCGCTGAAGGCGTTCCTGGGCCGGAAGTTCAAGCGGCTGTCCGCCGAGGCCTTCGTCATCGAGGCCGACGACCTGTCCTTGCCCTGACCCTCTCCCCCCGCCGCTCAGGACCCCATCAGCACCGCCGCCGGCCGGAGGGCCGGGACGTTCTGGCAAACGATCTTGACCAGCGCGGTCAGGGGCACCGAGAGGATCATCCCCGGGATCCCCCAGAGCCAGCCCCAGAACACGAGCGAGAAGAAGACGATGAGCGGGCTGAGCCCGAGGCCCTTGCCCATGATTCGCGGCTCGACGACGTTCCCCAGGACGAGGTCCAGGCCGTTGGCGACGACCAGGACCCAGAACGGCGTCCAGAACGTCCCGAACTGGAAGAAGGCGAAGCCGACGCGGAGGACCGTGGCGATCGCCGATCCGATGTTGGGGATGTAGTTCAAGAGGAAGGCCGCCAGGCCGAAGAACGCGGCGAAATCGACGCCGAAGCAGGCGAGGACGATCCAGACCATCACGCCGTTGGCCAGGCTGACGGCCGTCTTGAGGACCAGGTATTTGCGGACCTGGGCGTCGATCGAGGCCAGGATCGATCGGGCCCGGCCGGCCCGGGCCTCGCCCAGGGCCGCGGCGATCTTCGGGCCGAGCCGGCCGCGGCCGGCGACGATGGCGACGAGGAAGAGGAAGACCAGGAGCAGCTTGCCGACGAGGCCGAGGAAAGGGCCGATGGCCCCCAGGATGAGGGCGCCGGCCCTGTCGATATCGAGGTTCCGGAGCGCGGCGGAAAGGTCGACCTTGAACGGGCCCAGGCCCTTTCCGAGGAACGCCGCGATGTCCGCCAGCCGGCCCTGGTACTTCGGCAGCTCGGCCACGAGCGCCTTGCCGCTCGAATAGGCCAGAACGCCGAAAAGATAGAGCGCCACGAACATGAGAGCGAGGACGAGGGCGGTCGCCCACGGCCGAGGGCAGCGGCACCGGGTCAGCAGGCCGAGGGCGGGGTCGATGAGAAAGGACAGGAAGACGGCCAGGATGAAGGGGATGAGGACCGGCCGGGCGATCTTGAGGACGCAGCCCGTGAGGAACAGGGCGACGACGGCCAGGGCGGCCCCGAAGTACCTCCTGTCGTCCATGTCCCTCCCGCCGCCTCGGCCCCGGCCGTCGCTCACATGGTGAGCTTCGTCCCGGCCAGGGCCGCGGCCAGGGAATCGAGAAGGGCCTGCCCGGCCGCCTCGAGCCCGGCGGGCACGCGCATGGCCCCGCAGACGACCGCGCCCACCCGGCCGACGAAGAACGTCTGGCCGGAGCGGTTCCGGACGCGTGTCCCGGCCGGGAGGGCCTCCGGGGCCTGGCCGTCCGCGGCCAGGGCCTCGACGAGCCTGGCTCTCATGGCCTCGGCCTCCCTCTCGCTCCCTCCGTCGATGAAGAAGCCCTCGATCTCACGCTCCCCGGCCCGGTAGGACGCGACATAGCCGTCGCGGAGGAACCCGTAGCCCATGAAGTTCCGGCTGATGTACTTCTCGCTCCGGGCGACCAGCCCCTCCTTCGGGAAGGCCCGGACGAGCGCCGGCGGGGCGCCGGCGGGCTCGATCCCGGAGGCGATCCTCTTCCCGGCCCCGAGGAGGAACGGTCCCGTCCCCTCCCCCAGCCCGAAGGCCAGCATCTTGACATAGAACCGCCCGGCCAGGAAATTGAGGGCCTCGCCCTCGAGGTAGCCGAGCTCGCCGACGCCGACGGCCTCGTTGCCCGGGTAGCGCTCCGAGCCGAAGATGCCGAAGGCGTTGAGGGCCGTGCCCATGTCGTAGATCTCGACGGTCAACGCGGCGTCCGAGCCCGCCCTCTCGAAGTCGGCCACGGCCAACTCGCGGAAATCGTAGCCGAGGTAGCTCTCGGCCGCGCCGTCGATGTACTCGAACAGGTCGTCCGGGAAGAAGCTCCGGACGGCCTCGGTCAGCGCCCAGCCGTCGAGCTTCGGGACGAGTCCCGTCACCCCGGGACTGCCCCGGCGCGCCTGCGCCTCCGGCGCCTGGCCGGACGCCGCCGGGGCGGCCAGGGCGGCGGCCAGCAACCCGATGGCCAGCGCGCGGGTTTTCCGCATGGACGGCCTCCCTTCGAACCTCGCGAGTACTATAGCGGAGGGCCGGGAGAATGGCAAGCGCCGGAGGCCGCCGCGGGTTTGACAGGGCCCGCCAAAAGGGCCATCATGGGAGCGCCATGGGCCGGCCGCGCGTCGTCGTCGTCAAGTCCTCCGCCGTCTGGACCCCGGCCGGGACGCTCGATCCGGCCGTCCTGGCCCGGATGTTCGCCCGCGGCCTGGCCGACCTGACCGGCGAGCGGGACAGCGCCCAGGCCGCGGCCGCCATTTTCCGGCCGGGCGAGCGCGTCGGCATCAAGGTCAACACCATCGGCGGCCGGGCCATCAGCACCCGGCCCGAGGTCGCCCGGGCGCTGGCCGCCTGGATCGCCGGCGGCGGAACGGCGGGGCGGGACATCCTCGTCTGGGACCGGACATCGCGGGAGCTCCGCGACGCCGGCTACGCGATCAGCACGGGGCGCTCCGACGTGCGCGTCTTCGGCACGGACGCCGGCGGCGCGGGCTACGAGAACTCCCTCACGGACCACCTCGACGTCGGCAGCCTCTTCTCCCGGATCCTGACGGAGTTCGTCGACGCCTCGGTCTCCCTGGCCATCCTCAAGGACCACGGCCTGGCCGGCCTGACGGCGGGGATGAAGAACTACTTCGGGGCCATCCACAATCCGAACAAGTACCACGACGACGGCTGCGACCCCTTCGTCGCCCAGGTCTTCGACGCCCCGCCGGTGAAGTCGCGTCACAGGCTGACCGTGGTCGACGCCCTGACCGTCCAGTTCCACCGGGGCCCGTCCTACCACGCCCGCTGGGCGGCCAAGTTCGGCGGGCTCATCTTCAGCCGTGACCCGGTGGCCGCCGACCACGCGGGCTGGGCGGTCCTCGAACGGCTCCGGCGTGACGCGGGCCTGCCGACGCTCGAGGCGGAAGGCCGCGAGCCGTCCTACCTCCGGACGGCCGAGCGCATGGGGCTGGGGACGTCCGCGGCAGAGGTGGTCGAGACGGTCGTGGGGGCCGGGCCGTGAACAGGCGGAGCTTCCTCCGCGGCGCGGCCGGGGCCGGGCTGGCCCTCGGCGCCGGGCTGCCCGCCGTCCGCCTGCGGCCGGCCGCCTCGCCCGCCGGCCCCTCCCCGTCCCAGGTCGAGGCGCGCTACTACGTGAAGCTCCCCGACCGCGAGATCGAGTGCCGCCTCTGCCCGCGCTCGTGCCGTCTCGGCGACAAGGAACGGGGCTACTGCGGCGTCCGGGAAAACCAGGGCGGGGCCTACTACACCCTCGTCTACGGGAAAGCGTGCACGCTCAACGTCGACCCCATCGAGAAAAAACCGTTCTTCCACGTCCTGCCCGGGACGACGGCCCTGTCCATGGCCACGGCCGGCTGCAACGTCAACTGCAAGTTCTGCCAGAACTGGGAGATCTCCCAGGTCCGGCCCGAGCAGGTCGATCATTTCGACCTTTCTCCGGAGGCCGCGGCGGCCAAGGCCGTCTCGTCCGGCTGCCCCTCGATCGCCTACACTTACTCCGAGCCGATCGTCTTCTTCGAGTACATGTACGACACCGCCCGGCAGGCCCGGAGCAGGGGCGTCCGGAGCCTGGTCGTGACCGGCGGCTACGTCAACCCCGGGCCGCTGGCCGACCTCCTGGGCGTCGTCGACGCCGTCAAGGTCGACCTCAAGGGCTTCAGCGAGGGCTTCTACAAGGCCTACGTCCGCGGCGCCCTCGGACCCGTCCTGGAGACGGTCCGGGCCGTGGCCGCCTCGAAGGTCTGGCTGGAGGTCGTCTACCTGGTCATCCCGACCCTCAACGACCGGCCGGAGGACCTCCGGGCCATGGCCCGCTGGCTTCACGATACGGCCGGCCCCGACGTCCCCGTCCATTTCTCCCGCTTCCATCCGATGTACCTGATGAAGAACCTGCCGCCGACGCCGGTCTCGACCCTGGAAGCGGCCCGGGAGACGGCCCTCGCCCAGGGCCTCCGCTTCGTCTACATCGGCAACGTGCCCGGCCACGAGGCCGAGAGCACCGTCTGCCCGGGCTGCCGGCAGACCGTCATCCGCCGGCTCGGCTACGCCGTCGACACCTCCCGTCTCAAGAAAGGCCAATGCGCGTCGTGCGGGACGGCCATCCCCGGGATCTGGGCCTGAGCGCCTGGCTTCCGGCCTTTCTCCTCGGCTTCATGGCCTCCTCGTTCCAGATCTACCTCATCCGGGAGTTCGCGGCCGCGTTCACCGGCAACGAGCTCACCTTCGGCTTCGTCCTCGGCTCCTGGCTGCTTTGGGGCGGGATCGGCAGCCTGGTCCGGCCGCGGCCCCGGCCGGACGGCGGCCCGGCGCGCCTGGCCGGGCTCTACGGCGCCGCGGTCATCCTCTTCTGCGGCGGGCTCGTTCTCCTGAGGTTCTCCGACAAGGTCCTGCGCGTCTCGCCGGCCGAAACGACCGGCCTTCTTCCCGCTCTCGGCTTCGCTCTCGTCCTGGCTCTCTTCACGAGCTTCCCGCTCGGACACGCCTTCGTCCTCAACGCCGGGCTGCTCGGCGGGGATGTTCCGCGGGTCTACCTGATGGAATCGGCCGGGGCGGCGGCGGCCGCCCTGGCCGTCCACTTCCTCCTCATCCCCCGTCTCTCCAATTGGCCGGGGGCGGCTGCCGTCGGCGGGGGCGCCGCCCTCGCCGCTCTTGTCTTCCTGAGGCCCGGCCGGGCCAGGCCCCTCCTCGTCGCCGCCCTCGCCGCCGCGGCCGGGCTGGCAGCGGCCGACCGGCCGGCGCTCCGGGCGGCCTGGAAGCCGCTCGATCTCGTCGACGCCGCCGACACGCCGTACGGAAAGCTCGCGGTCGTCCGGAACGCGGAGCAGGCGACGCTCTACGACAACGGCCTGCCCGTCTTCACCCGCCCCGCTGTCGGCGCGGCCGAGGACGCGGTCCATTTCGCCATGCTCCAGCGGGACGCGATCGGACGGGTGCTGCTCATCGGTGGGACGGCGAGCGGCTGCGTCGAAGAGGTCCTGAAATACCCCGGCGTCCGCGTGGACTGCGTCGAGCTCGATCCGGAGGTCGTGGTCCTGGCCCGCAAGCACCTCCCCGCGGGCGCGCTGGCGGCCCTGGACGACCCGCGCGTCCGCGTCGTCCTCAACGACGGCCGGACTTTTCTGGAACGGACCCCGGGGCGATACGACGCCGTTCTCCTCAGCCTGCCCGGCCCGGCCACGATCCAGGTCAACCGCTATTACACGAGGGAGTTCTTCGCCGCGGTCCGGAGGAAGCTCGAGCCCGGAGGGGTCTTCTCCTTCGTCCTGCCCGGGGCCGAGAACTACGTCAGCGGCACGCTCGCCCGGCTCCTGGCCTCCGTCGTCCGGACCCTTGCCGGTGTCTTCGATCTCCGATACGAGGTCATCCCCGGTTCGACGATAGTCGTCCTGGCCTCCGACGGCCCGCTCGACATCGATCCCGGGTTCCTGTCGGCGAGGATCGAACGGCTCGGCCTGGCCACGGCCTTTGTCAGCCCGGCCATGCTGCCCTTCCGCTTGGCACCCGAACGCGTCTCGCGGCTGGCCGGGGCCTTGTCGGCGGCCGGGGCGGAGGTGAAGATCAACCGGGACCTCGTCCCGGTCAGCTGCTTTCTCCAGTCGATCCTTTGGGCCAGCCAGTTCGGCGGCCCCGGCTCGCGCCTCCTCCGCGCGGCGTCAAGAACGAGCGCCTTGTGGCTCCTCGACCTGCCCCTGGCCGGGGCGGCCCTGGCGCTCGTCCTCCTGGCCCGGTCCCTCAAGCGCTCCTCCTCCCGCTTCCTCGTCCCCGTCGCCGCCATGGGCTTCACGACCATAGTCGTCGAGGTGGCCGTGCTCATCGCCTTCCAGGCCAACTTCGGCTACGTCTACGGCAAGGTCCCGCTGCTCCTGGGCGCCTTCATGGCCGGACTCGTCTTCGGCGCGGCCCTGGGCCGCCGCCGCAAGCGCCCGGGCCGGGCCGACCTGCCGTTCGTCCAGGCGGGTTTCGTTCTCCTTCTCCTGGCCGCCTACGGCGCCCTGCCCGGCGCCGGCGGGGAGGCCGCGCCCTTCCTGCTGCTTGCCGGATTCGGGCTCCTCGGCGGCTTCCTCTTCATCGCCGCCAACAGGTTCTTCCTCCGGGAAACGCCGCACCTCGGGCTCGGCTACGGCGTCGACCTCATCGCCTCCTTCGCCGGAGCGGCGCTGACCTCCGCCCTGCTCATCCCTCTCTTCGGCGTCCCCGCCCTCGTCCTCCGCCTCGTCGTCCTCAACGCCCTCGTCCTCCTCTTCGTCCTGGTCACGCCCCCCCGCTGACCGGACGATCGACGGGGATCCCCTCCGAGGCCTCGGAAACACCGCCGAGGGGCCTCCCCGGAACGAGCATCGAGCGGTGAAATGGCCGTCATCGGAACGGAGACCCAAGAACGGGCTCCGGACCGGGGCGGCGTGAGGTTTCACCGCGGCCGTAGGTCGGCAAGACGGGAGGGCGCTGACCGGCGCAACCCTTCGGGGGCGCCGGAGATTGTACTATAATACGCCAAATGGACCGTCCCCGGCTGTTCGAGAGTTCCTTCGCCGACGCGGAACGGCTCGGCAGGACCCGCCGCGACCGGCTGACCGGCGCCCTGGTCACGCTCGCCGTCCACGGCCTGCTGGGTCTGCTCGTCTACCACGGCCGCTTCGTCGTCAAGGTCCTGCCCATCGACAGGAAGGCCGAGGTCCGAGACGTCGTCCTCGTCCCGCCCCTCAAGGTTTCCGTCCCCAAGGTCATCGGAGGCCGCGGCCTGGCCGCCGAGCCGGCCGAGGCCCTCGGAAGGCCCGGTCCGGCCGGTGCCGCCCAGCCGCGAACGGCCCCCGAAAAGGCCGAGCCCCCTCCCGGGGAAGCGGCCGGCCCGCCGGGCGCCCCGGCCGGCGGCCCCGGAGGGCCGCCCGGGCCCGCCTCCGCCATCCCGTCCCTGTCTTCGAAGTTCCGGGAGTCGCTCACCGTTCGGGGCCGGTCCGCGCTGACCATTCCCCTCGCCCCTCCGGGCACGCCCCCCGGGCCCCCCGGGATCTCCTCGGGAACGCCGCTGCCCGACCTCTCGAAGTTCGGCCGCGGCGCCGCCGGCGGCGGCGGATACGGGACGGGCCGCGGCCCCGTCGGGGCCGGAGGCGGAGGGGGCGGCGGCCAGCGCATCGGCGTCTCCATCCCGCTCAAGAATTACGATATCCTCCCCTGGGCCACCGCGGTCGTCGACCGCCTCCAGCTCCACTGGGTCCTTCCGCCGGTCGCGGCCCTGCCCGCCCAGGCCAAGATCGGCTTCACCGTCGTCATCAAGAAGACGGGCGAGCTCGATTCGATCGAGATCCTCGAAGGGACCACGGTCGAGGCCCTCGACCGGGCCGCCCTCGAGGCCCTCCGCGCCGCCCTCCCCTTCCCCGCCCTACCGGCCGATTTCCCCGGCGATCTCCTCGAGATGACCTTGGAGTTCGTCTACAATGACTAGGCCCCGGACGGTCGCCGCGCTCCTCGTCCTGTGCCTGGCCGTTCCGGCCGCGGCCCGTTCCGACTGGCGGACGGAGCTCAACGCCAGGCTGGGCCGCGCGCCCGACTACCGGGCCGCCTGGGATTTCCTCTCCGAGGAGGCGAAGAGGCTCGAGGGGGACGACCGTCAGGCGGCCGGGGCGATCCTGCCCTTCCTGGCCGCCAAGCTCGGCGAGAAGGAAACGGAGCGGAGCCTCGTGGCCGATTACTTCGAGACCTACAAGGATTACGACCCCGACTTCGGGTTCCTCGACGATTACGCCGTCCGGGATTTCTTCCGTTTCTGGGCCGCCTGGAAGCGCTCCTATCCCCTCGTCTACGACCTCTGTCTCTTGGCCTACGACCGGAGCGCGGCGACGGGACTGCCCGGCTCGGTGGACATCGGCCTCGAGCTCCTGAACGAGGCCTTCTTCCGCGTCTCGGTCGGGCCCTACATCCTCGAGGGCGGGCACTGGCCGGCCGGCTTCCACATCCTGACCATCCCCCTGCGCGGCCTCTTCGAGCGCTCGGATTCCTACGAGTTCGTCCTCGACCTCAAATCGGCCGACCTCATCATCCGCAAGCCGATCCGCCTGAAGATCGACATCGCCGACGTCTCCGGTCCCGTCGTCGCGCCGCCCCCCGGGCCGACCGGGGCCCGGGACATGGGCGTTCCGACCAGGCCCATCCGGGAGGCCGAGCTGTCCCTTTACATCGACGGCAAGCTCGTCCTGAAGAGCCGCAAGATCGCCGCCCGGCCCTCGCCCTTCACCTTCCCGCTCGGCGGCCCGCTCATGGCGGGCCAGAAGCCGTATATGCCGCCGCCGAAGGACAGCCCCGCGGCCCACGGGGTCAGCGTCCTGGACGCCCTGGCCCTGGCCTACCAGGCGCTCAAGGACCTGGTCAGGAAGAAGCCGCTTCCGCCCTCCCCCCCGTCCTACCAGAAAGTCTCCAGCCTGTCCTACGCCTATCCCCGGACGGCGGCCGAAGGCGAGACCGTTTCGGCCCGGGCCTCGCTGTCCCTGTCCCCGGGGCGCGGGACCATCCTGAGGGAATGAGGTTGACTTCGGCCACGGCCTTTGATATACCTGGGCCCGGGAGGGAGTCCGAGAGCCGGAGCGCCCGGGCGCGAGGGCGCTTGGAGGGCCGGACGAGAACGGAGGTCCGCATGGGTGAAAAGGGGATGGAACGGCGGCTCTGCCAGCGCTTCAAGATCGCCGGGGCGACGGTGTCCTATCGCCGGGCGAGGCTCTTCGCCTCCAAGTCCAAGATCGACGAGGAGTTCTGCCCCGTCCTCGACCTCAGCCGCGGCGGCGTCCGCTTCCTGACCCAGAAACCCCTGAAATTCAAGTCCCGGATCGTCCTCCAGCTGTCCATCCCCGGTGAGCTGGCCCCGCTTGACATCAAGGGCCGGGTCCGCTGGTCCACCTACAACGCCGGCCAGAGTTACAAGTTCCAGGCGGGCGTCCAGTTCAACCCCTACGGGCTCGAGCGGGACCAGAACGCCCCCCAGACGCTGACCAAGATCGTGGGACTCGAGCAGCGCTTCATCGGGTCCGACGCGCCGGCCGAACCCTCAGCCGCCTGATCCAAGCCGCTAGCGGGCGGCCCTGGGCTTGGCCCCCTTCTCCCCTTCGATGACGACCAGCGAATAGTCGGCGATCTCGAGGAGCATCCGGCTGATCGACTGGAGCAGGCCGAGGCGGTTCTGCCGGACCTTCTTCTGCTCGGCCATGACCAGGACCTTGTCGAAGAAGGCGTTCAGGACCGGCTGGAGCTTGAAGATGATGCCCTGGGCCCGGGCGAAGTCCCCCCTGGCGAGCATGGGTTGGGCGTTGCCGCTGACGATCGAGAGCGTCGAGGCCAGCTCCCGCTCCTCCTTCTCGGCGAAGAGGTCCGGGTTGACCTTGGCCGCGGGCGTCCCCTTGATGATGTTGTTGATCCGCTTGGCCATGAGGATGAACGGCTCGAACTGGGAGCTCGACTTCAGGGCGTCCAAGGCCTCGACCCGGGCCAGGGCGTCGGGGATCCGATCGACGCCCGGGGCCAGGGCGGCCGCGACGAGGTCGTATCGGAACCCCCGCTTCTCCAGGATGAAGCGCAGGCGGCCCGAGAAGAAGTCGAGGCAGGCGGCTTTGGCCGCCGCGCGGTCGAGGGTCAGACGGTCGCCGTAGGCGGCCAGGACGCGGTCGAGGACGAGGGGCAACGAGAAGCGGAGCTTCCGCTCCAGGGCGATCTTGCAGACGCCGAGGGCGTTGCGGCGCAGCCCGAAGGGATCGCTCGAGCCGCTGACCGGGAGCCCGATCCCGAGCGCGCCGACGACGGAATCCAGCTTGTCGGCGACAGCCAGGACGGCCCCGGAGAGCGAGGCCGGCGGGTCGTCCTCCAGGCCCGCCGGCTGATAGTGCTCGTAGATGGCCTGGTGGACCGCGGCCGGGGCGCCTTCGAGCCTGGCGTAGAGGCCGCCCATGCGGCCCTGAAGACCGGGGAACTCCTTGACCATCTCCGTGAGCAGATCGGCCTTGCAAAGGGCGGCCGCCTCGACCGTCGGCGCCTTGACGTCGGCCGCGCCGATCTTGTCGCAGAGATAGGCGGCGATCTTCCTCAGCCGCTGGGCCTTGTCCTCGTAGCTGCCGAGCTTCTCCTGGAAGAGGACGTCTTTCAGGCCGGCCGCCCGCTCGGCCAGGGGACTCTCGCGGTCCTTCGCCCAGAAGAACCGGGCGTCCTCGAGGCGGGCCCGCAGGACCCGCTCATTGCCCCGGCGGATGAGGCCCTTGGCGTCCGCCGCGGCGTCGGCGACGCCGATGAAGAGGGCCAGCTGCTCTCCGTCGCGGACGACGGAGAAGAGCTTCTGCCCCTCGCGCATGGCCGTGGCCAGGACCTCCAGGGGCAGGTCGAGATAGGCCTCCGGAAACGACCCCAGGACGACGAGCGGGTGCTCGACGTTGAGGGCCAGGTCCTCGAGGAGCCCGGGGTCCGGATAGACCCGGGCCGCGAGGGGCGCCAGCGCGGCCTCGGCCCCCGCGACGATCCTCTTCTTCCGCTCCTCCGGGTCGACGACGACGAAGCTCCGCGCGAGTCCGTCCCTGTATTCCTCGAAGGTCCGGGCCCGGACCGGGCCCGGGGCGGCGATCCTGTGCCCGACCGTCGCCCCGGCGGCCGCGAAGCCCTCGAAGGCCGTGTCGACGACCCGGCCGCCGAAGACGCAGAGCAGGCCGTGGATGGGCCTCGAGAAGCGGAACGGGCTCTCGCCCCAGCGCATCATCTTCGGAAAGCTCAGGGCGCCCAGGACACGGGGGACGACGGTCCCGAGGATCTCGGCCGTCGGCGTGCCCTTGGCCAGGCGCCTGAACCCGAGATATTCCCCTTTCGGCGTCGAAACGGCTTCGAGCCGGCTCTCGTCGACGCCATGGGACCGGGCGAAGCCTTGGCCGGCCCGGGTCAAGGCGCCGTCGGGGCCCTTGGCGACGGCCAGGGGCGGCCCCGTGACGGTCTCTTCCCGGTCCTCCTGTCCTTCGGCGAGGTCGGCGGCGACGATGAGGCGGCGCGGCGTGGCCAAGGCCCGCAAGGACCGGACCTCGACGCGGGCCTCGTCGAGCTCGCGGCGGAAGCCGCTCTCGAGCTGCTCGCGGGCCGAGCGGATGTGGGAGGCCGGCATCTCCTCGGTCAGGAGCTCGAGCAGGAGTTCCATCAGGCGCCCTCCCGGCCCGCCGTGTACTTCCTGGCGATGTCGTTGACCAGGGCCCGGACCTGGGAGATCATCTTGACCCGCTCGGTGACGCTGACGGCCCCGCGCGAATCGAGCAGGTTGAAGCTGTGCGAGCACTTGAGGCACATGTCGTAGGCCGGCAGCAGCAGGCCCTTGGCGACGAGCCGGCCGGCCTCCTTCTGGGCGGCGTTGAAGGCCTGCCGGAGCATGGCCACCGAGGCGGCCTGGAAGTTGTACTCCGAGAACTCCTTCTCCTCGCGCAGGCGGAGGTCGCGGTAGCTGACGTCGCCCGACCAGTCGAGGTCGTAGATGTCGTCCTTCTGCTCCAGGAACATCTCCAGCCGCTCGAGCCCGTAGGTGATCTCGACCGGGACCGGCGAGAGGTCGATGCCGCCGCACTGCTGGAAGTAGGTGAACTGGGTGATCTCCAGGCCGTCCAGCATGACCTGCCAGCCCACGCCCCAGGCGCCGATCGTCGGCGACTCCCAGTTGTCCTCGTCGAAGCGCAGGTCGTGGTCCTCGAGGGCGACGCCGAGCGAGCGCAGGCTCTCGACGTAGACGTCCTGGATCGCGGCCGGGGACGGCTTCACGATGACCTGGTACTGGAAATGCTTCTGGACCCGGTTCGGGTTCTCGCCGTAGCGGCCGTCGTCGGGGCGCCGCGAGGGCTGGACGTAGCCGACGCGCCAGGGCCTCCTGTCGAGGACGCGGAAGAACGTGTCCGGGGTCATGGTCCCGGCCCCGACCTCGATGTCGTAGGTCGGGGCGAGATAGCACCCCTGGCCGGCCCAGAACCCGTGCAGGCCGAGGACGAGGTCTTGGACGGACATCTAGGGCTTCTTCTCCCAGCGCAGGACCGGGTTCTTGGCCGCGCCGACCTCGTCGAGCCGCCCGACGTAGGTGACGTGGGGCGCGGCGCGGAGGACATCGGGGTTCTCCTTGGCCTCCTTGGCGATGGCCTTCATGGCCCCGATGAAGAGGTCGAGGTCGCGCCGGCTCTCGGTCTCGGTCGGCTCGATCATCAGGGCCCCGGGGACGATGAGCGGGAAGGACATCGTCGGCGGGTGGACGCCGTGATCGATGAGCCGCTTGGCGATGTCGAGGTTCGTGATCCCGTGCTCCTTCTGGAGCTTGTCGGAGAAGACGCACTCGTGCATGGAGGGCGTGGCGTACTTGAGGTGGTAGTCCCCCTCGAGGCTCTTGCGGATGTAGTTGGCGTTCAGGACGGCCAATTCCGCGATTTCCCGGACGCCCTCGGGGCCGAGGCTCATGATATAGCACAGGGCCCGGACGAGGACCGAGAAGTTGCCGAAGAAGGCCCGGACGCGGCCGATGGACCTGGGCCGGTCGAAGTCGAGGACGTAGCGCCCGCCCTTCTCGGCGATCACGGGGACCGGCAGGTACGGCTCGAGCTCCTTCTTGACGCCGACGGGGCCGGAGCCGGGCCCGCCGCCGCCGTGGGGCGTCGAGAACGTCTTGTGGAGGTTGAGGTGGAGGACGTCGACGCCCATGTCGCCGGGACGGGCGACGCCCGTCAGGGCGTTCATGTTGGCCCCGTCCATGTAGACGAAGCCGCCCTTGGCGTGGACGATCCCGGCGATGAGGCCGATGTCCGACTCGAAGACGCCCAGCGTGTTGGGGTTGGTCACCATCAGGGCGGCGACCTCGCCGGTCATGGCCGCCTCGAGGGCGGCGACGTCGATCGTCCCGTCTTCGCCGGACTTGATCTCCTTGACGGCATAGCCGCAGATGTGGGCCGAGGAGGGGTTCGTGCCGTGGGCCGAATCCGGGATGAGGACGATCTTGCGGGCGTCGCCCCGGGCCTCCAGGGCGGCCCGGATGATCATCATGCCGGCGAGCTCGCCGTGGGCCCCCGCGGCCGGCTGGAGAGTGAAAGCGTCCAGGCCCGTGATCTCGCGGAGGAAGCGCTCGAGCGTCCGCAGGACCTCGAGGTTCCCCTGGACGAGCTCCTCGGGGAGGAGCGGGTGCGAGCCGGCGAAGGCCGGGTGGGCCGAGAGGCGCTCGTTGACCTTGGGGTTGTACTTCATCGTGCACGAGCCGAGGGGGTAGATGCCCATGTCGACGCAGTAGTTCTTCTGGGACAGGCGGGTGAAGTGGCGGGTGACCTCGGTCTCGGAGACCTCGGGGAAGTCCTCGATCTCGCGGCGGAGCGGCACGCCCGCGAGCAGGTCCTTCCGGACCGGGACGTCCAGGGCCGGCAGCTCGCCGGCCCGCTTGCCCGCGGCGCTGATCTCGAACACGAGGGGTTCGCGGATCTCCTTGATCATGACAGGACCTCCTGGAGGGCCCGGGCCAGACGGTCGATCTCGTCCTTGGTCCTGAGCTCGGTCACGGCCACCAGGGCGGCGTCGCCGAGCTCGGGGTACGCGGCCGCGAGGCCGTGGCCGCCGATGAAGCCCCGGGCCCTGAGCCCGGCGTCGACGGCCGGCCAGGGCTTGGGGAGGCCGAGCGCGAACTCGTTGAAGACCGGCCCGGAGAGCTTCCGCTCGACCCGGGGGACGGCGGTCAGCTTCTCGATCGCGTAGGCCGCCTTCTGGGCGTTCTGCCAAGCCATCTCGCGCAGCCCCTGCTTGCCCAGGGTCTCCATGAAGATGGTCGCCCGGAGGGCGCAGAGGGCCTGGTTGGTGCAGATGTTCGAGGTCGCCCGCTCGCGCCGGATGTGCTGCTCGCGGGTCGACAGGGTCAGGACGAAGCCGCGCCGGCCGTCTTTGTCGACCGTCTGGCCGGCGATGCGGCCCGGCAGCTGCCGCAGATAGTCCTTCCGGCAGGCCATGAACCCGAGATAGGGGCCGCCGAAGCTCACCGGGAGGCCGAACGACTGGGCCTCGCCGGTGACGATGTCGGCCCCGAGGCGTCCCGGCGCCTCGAGGAGCCCCAGGGACAGGGCCTCGGCGACCACGGCCACCGAAAGGGCCTTGCGGCTGTGGGCGGCCGCGGACAAGGCCCGGACGTCCTCGACGACGCCGAGGAAGTTCGGCGACTGATAGACGACCGCGGCGGTGGCCTCGTCGAGGAGCCGGCCCAGGGCGTCCGGGTCGACCCGGCCGTCCGGGCCGAAGCCGACCTCGACGGCCTCGACGCCCATGTTCTTGATGTAGGTCCGGACGACCTCGCGGTACTGCGGGTGGAGCGAGCGGGCCACGACGACCTTGTTCCGGCCGGTGACCCGCTGGGCCGTCAGGACGGCCTCGGCCGCGCCCGTGGAGCCGTCGTAGAGCGAGGCGTTGGCGATGTCGAGGCCGGCCAGCTGGCAGACGAGGGTCTGGAACTCGAAGATGACCTGGAGCGTCCCCTGGCTGACCTCGGGTTGGTAGGGCGTGTAGGGGCTGACGAACTCGCCCCGCGAGCTCAGGTAGTCGACGACGGTCGGGATGAAGTGCTCGTAGGCCCCGCCGCCGAGGAAAGACACCAGGCCGGCCGCGGCGTTCTTGGCGCCGATCGCCTCCACGACCCGGACGAGCTCCAGCTCCGAACGGGCCGGCGGCAGGTCGAGGGGACGACCGAGCCGGACCGCTTCGGGGATGCAGGCGAACAGGTCGTCGACGGAAGCGGCGCCGACCCGGGCCAGCATCTCCTTTCTATCCTGGCCGCTGAGAGAGATGTAGCTCATGAGCGCTCGAGGCCTTCGAGGAATTTCTCGTAATCGGCGGCCGAGAGGAGGCCGTCGAGGTCCTTCGCGTCCTTGATCTTGATCCGCGCGATCCAGCCCTGGCCGTGGGGGTCCTTGTTGAGCAGGTCGGCCGCCTGCCCCAGGGACTCGTTGACGGCGGCGACGACGCCGGAGACCGGGGCATAGATGTCGGAGACCGACTTCACGGACTCGACGACGCCGAGCGACTGCTTGAGCTCGAGCTCCTTGCCCACGGGCGGGAGCTCGACGAAGATGATGTCGCCGAGCTGGTGCTGGGCGAAATCGGTGATGCCGACGACGGCCTCGCCGCCTTCGACCTTGACCCACTCGTGGTCCTTGCTGTAGCGGAGATCGTTCGGATACATGCGTTCCTCCTTGGTGACGGGATCGTTATCTCTTGGCCCTCTTGTAGAAGGGCGTCGGGACGACGCGGGCCGCGGCGCGCTTGCCGCGGATCTCGATCTCGAACTCGGCGCCGGCGGTCGTCGCCTCGATGGGCAGGTAGACGAGGCCGATGGCTCTCTTGAGCAGGGGCGAGAAGGTGCCCGAAGCGACCTCCCCGAACCTCTCGCCGCCGACGAAGACGGGATAGTGGGGGCGGGCGATGCCCGGCCCGGCCATCTCGAAGCCGACGAGCTTGCGGGTCAGTCCTTCGGCCAGCTGCTTCTCGATCGCGGGCTTGCCCAGGAAGTCGCCCTTCTGGAGCTTGACGATCCATTTCAGGTCGGCCTCGAGGACCGTCGTCTTGTCCGAGATGTCGTTGCCGTAGAGCATGAGCTTGGCCTCGAGCCGGAGCGTGTCCCGGGCGCCCAAGCCGATGGGCTGGAGCCCCAGGGGCTTGCCCGTCTCGATGAGGGCCTTCCAGATGCCCCCCGGGTCCGGGTCCCGGGTGTAGATCTCGAAGCCGTCCTCGCCGGTGTAGCCGGTCCTCGAGACCAGGGCCTCCTTGCCGAGGACACGGCCCCTGGCCCAGTTGAAGGTCTTCAGGGCCGCGAGATCGATGTCGGCGAGAGGCTGGAGGACCGTCTCGGCCAGAGGCCCCTGGAGAGCCAGCTGGGAATAGGCGTCGCTCTGGTGCTCGACCTCGACGTCGAAGCCCCGGGCATGGCCGGCGATCCAGGCGAAGTCCTTGTCGTCGTTGGCGGCGTTGACCACGAGGAAGTACTCCTCCGGGCCCATGCAATAGACGAGGATGTCGTCGACGAAAGTCGACTCCGGGGTCATCAGGGCCGTGTACTGGACCTGGCCCGGAACGAGCTTGGAGGCGTCGTTCGGGGTCAGCCATTGGACGAAGGCCAGGGCGTCCTTGCCCGTGACCAGGACCTCGCCCATGTGGCTGACGTCGAAGAGCCCGGCCTGCGTCCGGACGGCCATGTGCTCGGGGATGATGCCCGCGTACTCGACCGGCATCTCCCAGCCGCAGAACTCGATCATCTTGCCGCCGAGCGCCTTGTGGAGTTCGTTGAAGGGCGTCTTTTTCATGCGGGCTCCTTTCACAGCCGAAGAAGCCCAAAATTATCACATCTCGGCGCCTGCCGCAAGCGCGCCCGGACACGCGCCCGGCGGGGCTGACCTCAGGGGGCCATCTCCCCTCCGGCGGTGCGGAGCCCTGATGTCAGCCCGAACGGAAGCCGGGCCGCGGCTTGCCCGCTAGGGCCGTTTTGCTATAATAGGTCCCCGAAAATGATCGCTTTCAAATCGCGCTTGAAAGAAACGATCCACGAGCGGCTGAGAGCCGTCTACCCGGTCGGCCCCGAGGACCTCGACATGGCCCCGACGCCCGACCCGAAGATGGGCGACCTGGCCCTGACCTTCCCCTTCCAGCTGGCCAAGACGCTCAAGAAAGCGCCCCGGACGATCGCCCAGGAGGCCGCGCCCCTCGTCGCCTCCGTCCCCGGCGTCGTCAGGGCCGAGGTCGCCGGGGGCGGCTTCCTGAACCTGTGGCTCGACAAGGCCGCCGTCTTCGCCGAGGTCATCCGACTGGCCGGCCGGACCTCCTTGGCCCCCGACGAGGCGAAGATCGTCATCGAGCACACCAACATCAACCCCAACAAGGCCGCCCACATCGGCCACCTCCGCAACGCCTGCCTCGGCGACACCCTGGCCCGGTGCCTCAGGTTCAAGGGCGAGCGCGTCGAGGTCCAGAACTACATCGACGACACCGGCGTCCAGGTCGTCGACGTCGTCTTCGGCTTCATGGACCTCGAGAGAAAGGCCCTCGAGGACCTGGAGCGCCTGGAGGGCCGGTTCGACCATTACTGCTGGGACCTCTACGCCCGCGTCTCGGCCTATCTCGCCGAGCACCCCGAAGCGCAGTCCCGCAAGGCCGAGATCATGAAGCGGATGGAGCGGGGCCTCGATCCCGAATACGCCCTGTCGCGCCATATCTCGCGGCGCATCGTCCGGGCCCACCTGGCGACCATGGCCCGGCTCGGCATCTCCTACGACGTCCTGCCCTGCGAGAGCACGATCCTCCGCCTCGAGTTCTGGGACAAGGCCTTCGCCCTGCTCAAGGAGCGGCGGGCCGTCTCTCTCGCGACCGAGGGCGAGAACAAGGGCTGCTGGGTCATGCGCCTCGAGGAGGGCGAGGAGCGGGAGAAGGTCATCGTCCGCTCCGACGGCACCGTGACCTACGTCGGCAAGGACATCGCCTACCAGCTCTGGAAATTCGGCCTGCTCGGCCGCGACTTCTTCTATGAGCCCTTCGCCGAATCGGACGGGCGGACGCTCTGGATCTCGACCGACGCCCCCGGCCCGGCCGGCGGTCCGTCGTTCGGCGGGGCCAGCAAGGTCTACAACGTCATCGACACGCGCCAATCCTACCTCCAGAAGGTCGTCGTCCAGGGGCTGCGCTCGCTCCAGTACGGGGCCCAGGCCGACAAGTCCGTCCATTTCTCCTACGAGATGGTGGCCCTCTC
Organism: Acidobacteriota bacterium; assembly: GCA_029569255.1. Taxonomy (GTDB): domain Bacteria; phylum Acidobacteriota; class Aminicenantia; order Aminicenantales; family Saccharicenantaceae; genus RBG-16-66-30. The sequence goes on from JAKQUO010000028.1 coordinate 215,239, forward strand.
GCCCCGGAGCCTGGCCGAGCTCGGCTACGCGGCCTCGGACGAGGAGAAGGGGCGCTCCTTCCTCGAGGTCTCGGGGCGCAAGGGCCTCGGCGTCAAGGCCGACGACCTCCTCGACCGGCTCGAGGCCAAGGCCCGGGACGAGGTCGAGAAGCGCAACGCCTCCCTCTCTCCCGACGAGCGGGCCCGGATCGCCCGGGAGATCGCCTCGGGGGCCCTGCGCTACTTCATGCTCAAGTACGCCCGCAACTCCGTCATCGTCTTCGATTTCGAGGAGGCCCTGAGCTTCGAGGGCGAAACAGGGCCCTATCTCCAATACACGTCGGTCCGGCTCAACAGCATCTTCCGCAAGCTCAAGGAGCGCGCCGGCCTGGACGAGGCCGATATCCGCGCCCCGGCCGCCGCCGACCTCATCCCGCCGGGCCTCTCGGACCGGGAGACGGCCGATTTCTGGGACCTCGTCCTGACCGCCGGGGGGCTCGAGGAGGAGGTCCTCCGTTCGGTCGCCGCGCTGGAGCTCTCCCACCTGGCCAAGCACGCCTTCCTCCTGTGCCAGAAGCTCAACGGCTACTATCACCAATACCCGGTCCTCGCCGAGGAGAACAAGGCCGTCAAGGCCTTCCGCCTTCTGGTCATCCGGACCGTCAAGGAGCAGCTCCTCTGCGCGCTGGGCCTGATGGGCATCCCGCCGCCCGAGCGCATGTGACGCAACGCCGCCGGGGCGGCCGCGTTTCACTGTCATTGGATCGGAGGTGAGCATGATCGAGGTTCAGGACCTCACCAAGAGGTACGGGGAGATCGCCGCCGTCAAGGGGCTGACCTTCAAGGTCGAGCCCGGCCGGATCTGGGGCCTTCTGGGCCCGAACGGGGCCGGCAAGACGACGACGATGCGCATCCTGACCGGCTACCTGCCGGCCACGGCCGGCCGGGCCCGGGTCGCGGGCCACGACGTGTTCGACGAGCCGGAAGCGGTCAAGCGGGACATCGGCTATCTGCCCGAGGTCGTCCCTCTCTACCAGGACATGACCGTGGCCGGCTATCTCGGCTTCGTGGCCGAGATCAAGCAGGTCGCCAAGGCCCGGCGCAAGGAGGCCGTCGACCGGGCCATCGTCTCGTCCGGCCTCAAGGACGTCCGCCGCCGGCTCATCCGGAACGTCTCCCGGGGCTTCAAGCAGCGGGTCGGCATCGCCCAGGCCCTGATCAACGATCCCCGGGTCCTCATCCTGGACGAGCCGACGATCGGCCTCGACCCGGCCCAGATCATGGAGATCCGCGAGCTCATCCGGGGGCTCCGCGGCGAGCGCACCATCCTCCTCTCGACCCACATCCTGCCCGAGGTCACCCAGGTCTGCGACGGCGTCGTCATCATCAACGAAGGCGAGCTCAAGGCCTGCGGCTCGCTCGACGAGCTGGCCGACTCGTTCGAGAGGACCGACGGCGTCGTCCTCAGGCTCCGGCGGTCCGGGGCCGGGGAGGCGGACCTGTTCCGGGGCGTCCCCGGCGTCGAGAAGGTCTCCGTCGACGGGAGCGAGCTGCGGATCGAATGGGCCCGCGGCCGCGACCACCGCGACGACGTCGCCCGCCTGGCCCTCGACAAGGGCCTCGGCCTCCGCGAGATGCGGTCGCTCGCCGGGATCGAGGACCTCTACATGAACATCGTCTCCGGGAGGAGCGCGCAATGAGAAACGTCTGGTCCCTGGTCAAGAAGGAGGTCCGGGCCTATTTCGGCTCGCCGATCGCCTACGCCATGATGTTCGGCTTCCTGCTCCTCACCGGCTACTTCTTCTACAGCCTGATCATGTGGTTCAACCTCCAGGCCATGCGGATGGCCCAGAACCCCTACTACGCCCAGCAGGTCAACATCAACGAGATGGTCTTCTCGCCCCTGTTCCACAACATGAGCATCGTCCTCATCTTCGTCGTCCCGCTGCTGACCATGCGGCTGCTGGCCGAGGAGAAGAAAGCGGGCACGGACGAGCTCCTCTACACCTCGCCCCTCACGGTCGGCCAGATCGTCCTGGGCAAGTACCTGGCGGCCCTGTTCCTGCTGGCCGTCATGCTCGGCCTGTCGGCCCTGCTTTCGGTCTTCGCCTTCGCCCTGGGCAACCCCGAGCTGGCCCCCTGGCTCACCGGCTACCTCGGCCTGTTCCTCATGGGCGCGGCCTTCGTCGCCATCGGCCTCTTCTTCTCCTCCCTCACGGAGAACCAGATCGTGGCCGCCGTCCTGACCCTGATGACCCTGCTGCTCTTCCTCCTCCTCAACTGGGTCTCGTCGCTGGGCGGCGGCGCGGCCTGGACCAAGGTCGTCAGCTACCTGTCCTTCTCCGAGCACTTCGAGGACCTGACCAAAGGCATCGTCGACACGAAGGACATCGTCTATTACCTCAGCGCCTCGTTCTTCGGCCTCTTCCTGGCCCACTCCGTCCTTCAGTCCCGGCGGTGGAGGTGATCCATGGACGCCCTCAAGAAGAACCTCAGCGCGGCGGCCGCGGTCTTCCTCGCGGCGGCCCTCGTCGGCCTGATCGTCTGGCCCTACAAGAGGACGGCGATCCTCATCCTGGCCATCCTCGGCCTGGCCTCCTTGGCCGTCCACGTCGTCCTCCACTGGGAGGCCCTCAAGCGGGGCTTCACCCGCCGCTCGTTCCTCTATTCGGGGAACCTCGTCCTCGTCGCCGTCATCGTCCTGGCCATCCTCGGCCTGGCCAACCACTTCCTGTCCAAGCACAACTACCGGGCCGACTTCACCGCGGCCAAGCTCCACAGCCTGTCCGGCCAGTCGGTCTCCGTGCTCAAGGCCCTCAAGGCGGACGTCACGCTCAAGGGCTTCTTCCGCGAGGGCAACTACGGCCGGGCGGCCATGGAGAACCTGCTCAAGCTCTACGCCTACCATTCGGGACACATCAAGTACGAGTTCATCGACCCGGACAAGAACCCCGGCCTGGTCAAGCGCTACGACGTCACCCAGGACGGCACGACCGTCGTCGAGGCCGGCGACAAGGAGAGCCGGATCACGACGACCTCCGAAGAGGACCTGACCAACGCCCTGATCAAGGCCACCCGGGCCGCCAAGAAGGTCATCTATTTCCTCGACGGCCACGGAGAGGGCACGATCGACGAGAGCGGCGACGACGGCTACTCGACCGCCAAGGCGGAGCTCGAGAAGCTCGGCTACGAGGTCAAGCGGCAGACCCTGGCCCTGGCCGACAGGTTCCCCCAGGACTGCGCCTTGCTCGTCGTCGCCGGCCCGAAGAAGGACCTCCTGCCGAACGAGTACGAGACGATTCGTGGCTACTTGGAGGGCGGCGGCCGGGCCCTGGTCATGGTCGACCCCGAGACGCCGACCCAGCTGCCGCGCTTCCTGGCCGGCTACGGCTTCAGGCTCGAGGACGACATCGTCGTCGACACCGTCTCCCGCCTCCTCGGCGGCGACTACTTCATGCCCGTCGTCAGCGAATACGAGACCCATCCCATCACCGAGCGGTTCGGCTACGCCACGTTCTTCCCGCTGGCCCGCTCGGTCGAGGTCGCCGAGACGAAGCCCGAGGGGGCGACGGTGACCGAGCTGGCCAAGACCAGCCCCAACTCCTGGTCGGAGCGCGAGCTCGACCAGAAGGAGGTCAAGTTCGACGCGGCCAAGGACAAGCAGGGCCCCATCGGCCTGGCCGCCGTGGCAGAGTTGCCGGCCAAGGCCGGGGCCCCGCCCGCCTCCGGGGCCCAGCCCGGCGGGGCGGCCCCGCCCAAGCCGGAGGCGGCCGAGAAGAAGACGCGGGTCGCGGCCATCGGCGACTCCGACTTCGCCAAGAACCGCTACTTCGGCGTGTCCGGCAACGGCAACTTCTTCCTCAACGTCGCCAACTGGCTGACGGAGGAGGCCGACCTCATCGCCATCCAGCCCAAGACCCGGACTCCCCGGACGGTCCAGCTGACCCCGGCCCAGGGACGGCTCGTCTTCCTGACGAGCGTCGTCGTCCTCCCCTTGGCCATGCTGGCCATCAGCCTGTACGTCTGGCGCCGCAGGAGGACGCTGTGAGATTCGGCAAGACCCTGGCCCTGCTGGCCGTCTTCGGCGCCCTCCTGGCCCTCGTCCTCTATTTCGACTCCCGGGGCGAGAAGAAGAGGACCGCCGAAGAGAGGACGAACACGCTCATCAGCCTCCCCCAGGCCGACATCCGCAAGATCGGCCTCGACCGCGGCGGCGTCGTCCTGGCCTTCGAGCGCGAGGGCGAGGGGCCGTGGCGGCTGACCGCGCCGCTCCAGGCCGCCGCGGACGATTACGAGACGAACGGCCTGGCCGGCGCGCTGGCCTCTCTCCGCATCGAGAGGGTGGTCGAGAAGGAGGGCGGGGACCCGGCCGCCTACGGGATACCGCAAACGACGGTCTCGATCTGGGTCAAGGACAAGGAGGCCCCGGTCCGCCTCCTCGTCGGCATGGAGAACCCACTCGACAAGACCCTCTTCGCCAAGCGCGAGGACGACCCGCGGATCGTCCTGCTGGCCTCGACGCTCAAGTCGACGCTCGAGAAGAGCGTCTTCGATTTCCGCGACAAGACCGTGTTCCGGTTCACGGCCGCCGACGTCCAGGCGGTCAAGGTCCGGGCCAAGGGCGTCGCCTGGGAGGCCGTCCGCGAGGCCCGGGGCTGGGCCCTCAAGTCCCCGGTGGCGGCCCTGGCGGCCAAGACCAAGGTCGACTCGCTCCTCGACTCGCTCTCGGGCCTGCGGGCCAAGGAGTTCGCGGCCGAGGAGAAGAGCGCGGGCATCCTGGCCGGGTTCGGCCTCGACAGGCCCGACTACGAGGTCAAGCTGTCCCTCCCGGCCCCGGGGCAGGAGATCGTCTTCGCCTTGCACAAGAAAGGCGAGACGCAGTACGCGACCTCGTCGCTGTCGACCAAGGTCGTCGCCTTCGAGGGCACGGTCCTCGCCGACCTCGACCGCAAGGTCGACGAGATGCGCGAGAGGAAGGTCGCCGACTTCTACGCCTGGGACGCCAAGCGCGTGACGGTGAAGCGGGACGGGCAGGAGATCGTCGCCTCCAAGGAGAAGGTCGGGGAGGAGGAGAAATGGCTCCTCGACCCGGACGCGAAGATCGAGGCCGCGAGGGCCAAGGTCGAGGACTTCGTCCGCAAGATCGAGGGCCTCGAGGCCGCCGCCTTCATCGACACTCCCGCGGCGCTGGCCGGCTACGGCCTGGCGCCGGGGATCGAGGTCCGCGTCCTGACCCGCGACTACCAGGACCGGGAAAAAGAGACCGTTCTCTTCGTCGGCAAGGACGACCCGGAGAAGAAGCAGGTCGTCGTCAGGAGCGCCGGCCTGGAGTACCTGTTCCTCGTGGACGACGCCTTCCTCCGGGACCTGCCCAAGAACAAGGAGGACTGGCGGCCGGCGCCGCCGGGAACTGAAGAAGGGAAGGCCGATAAGAACTAGGTTCGCCTCCGCCCTCCCGGCCTGGTACGGCGTCGGCAGACGACGGTCCCGGCCGGCCGGGCTAGGCCAGTTCGAGCGCCTGATGCTTGGCCGCGATCGCCTCGGCCAGCCGGTCGACCGCCTCGAGGTCGGCCGCCTTCGGCAACCCCTTGCTGACGACCGGCGGCAGGTATTCGACCTTGAGGTTGGGCAAGGCGCCCTTGACCAGCTCGGGCATCTTCCCGGCCCAGCCGTAGGACCCGATGACGGCCGCGAAGCGGGTCTTCGGCCTCAAGGCGTTGGCCAGGACGGCGGCGTTGAAGACCATGGGGTGGGGCCCGAAGTGGACGGTCGGCGTGGCCACGACGATGGTCGCGGCGTCGACCATGGCCATGGCCAACTGGCCGATGTCGGCCGTGGCCATGTTGAAGGGGAAGACGCTCACGCCGCGCTGGACCAGGCCGTCGACGAGGCGCCGGACCATGATCTCGGTCGAGCCGTGCATGGTGACCCAGGGGAGGACGACCGCGTTGTGGGGCCGGTCGCCTGTCCAGTCCCGGTAGGCCGCGACGATGGACGCCGGGTCGCGGATGACCGGGCCGTGGCTCGGGGCGATGAGGCGGATGTCGAGGCCCTCGATCTTGTCCAGGTTCTTCTGGACGATCTTGCGGAAGGGCATCATGATCTCGGCGTAATACCTCTTGGCCTCGGCCAGGATCGAGTCCACGCCGTCCACGAACAGGTCGGTCGCGGCGATGTGCGAGCCGAACCAGTCGCAGCTGAAGAGGATCCGGTCCTCCTCGAGGTAGGTCGACATCGTCTCGGGCCAGTGGACCCAGGGGGTGTAGATGAAGCGGAGGGTCTTGCCGCCGAGGTCCAGCCTCTCCCCGTCCGCCGCGGCGCGGATCCGGGCCGGGTCGAGGCCGAGGTGGTCGGCCAGCATCGTCCTGGCCGGTTCGGAGCTCAGCAGCTGGGCCCGGGGAAAGCGCTCGAGGACCCAGGGGAGCCCGCCGGAGTGGTCCTGCTCGGTGTGGTTGGAAACGACGTAGTCCACGCGGGGGACGTCGCGGAGGTAGGCCTCGAGGACGGGGAGCGTCTTCGGGTCGACCGTGTCGATCAGGGCGACCTTGTCCCGGCCCCGGACGAGGAAGGCGTTGTAGCTCGTCCCGTCGGGGAGGGGGATGAGCGAGTCGAAGACCCGGCGGTCGAAGTCGGGCGCGCCGACGAAGTCGACGCCGGGGACGATCGGTCTGGGTTTCATGGTGTCTGTCTCCGGTGAGAAATGATCATTTCCGAGTCATTTTATAGTATTTCAGCCGAAAAGGGAAGGCTTCAGGCGCCGGGAAACCTGCGCTTGGCGAAATAGACGATCTCGGGGTGCTTCGTGTAGCCGAGCTTCCCGAAGACGGCCATGGAGACGGCGTTGCCGGCCTCGACGAGGCAGGCCAGGATGTCCATCCCCTGGGCCTCGAGCCAGGCCTCGGCGGCCCGGACCAGCCGGGCGCCCAGGCCCCGGCGGCGCAGCCTCTCCTCCACGGCCACGCGGTTGACCCAGCCCTTGCGGCCGTCGTGGGTGGCGACGACGGTGCCGACGACCCGGCCCCTCTTCCCTTCCTCGGCCACGAGGAACAGGACGTTCGGAAGCCCGATCTGCCTGCGGACGCTCTTCCGGCTGTCCCGGCCGCGGGGCTTCAGCGGCAGGCCTCCTTCGGCCCAGAGCTCCATGACCCGGTCGTAGTCGGCCGGGACGAACGGCCTGATCCTGACGCTCATGCCCCTGTTCGCTCCGGGCATCGGCCCTCCCTCCCCGTCCGCCGTCCTTCGTCCGTCCCGGCGGCCGCCGCGCCGGCCGGACAGACTCAGCGGACGAACAGCGCGAATGATCCGACGGCCGCCGCAGCCGCCGCCAGGCCCGTCGGCGCGGCCGCCGCCCAGGACTTGTTGTGGACGGACCGGGCGGCGGCGACGAACCCCCAGGCCGCCCAGGCCGCCGCGGCGGCGTAGGCGCCGAGATAGAGCGTCTGCCAGAGGCCCGGCTCCGACAGGATGTCCACCCACTCCCGCTGGCCCATGCCCAGGGCCGCGAAGAGCGCTTCGACGGCCGAGGGGGCCCAGGCCAGAAGGAGGGGCCGGCCCCAGGCCCGCGAGGCCTTGACCAGGACGTCGCTCCGGCGGCAGCCCCTCGCCCCCAGGGCCAGGAGGGCCCCCGAGCTCAGGGCCCAGACGGCCAGGACGAGCGGCAGGATGAAAAGGATCTGATAGAAATAGTAGTTGTCCGCGTCGATCCCGCCGACGACCGGAGCGAGCGGCACGGCCCCGGCCAGGGCCAGGACGAACGAGGTCAGGGCGTAGGCGAGCGAGACCAGGCCGAGCGACAGGACGGCCCGGCGCATCGGGCGCCGCTTCCGGGACGCGCGCAGCCGGGCTTTGAGCGCCCGGAGAAGGGGGTCTTTCATCGGGCCTCTCTCAGGTCGCCAGGAGATGCTTGCCGGCGAAGCCGGGGTCGGTCGTCAGGTTGATGCCGAACCGCCTCAGCCCCGATTCGTCGCCCGGCGTCGGGATGTGGGTGATGTGGACCTCGCACCCCTGGATCTCCTTCATCTTCTCCAGGGCCAGGGAGGCCATGGGGTTGGCGGCCGCGTTGATGCTCAGGCAGATCAGGACCTCGGACAGGTCCAGGCTGACCGATTTGGCGCCGAACACCGTGGTCTTGAGGGCGCCGACCGACTCGACGATCGAGGGCGAGAGGAGCGGGATCCTGTCCGGGATCTCGGCCAGCCGCTTGACGGCGTTGAGGACCAGGGCCGAGGCGGCGTGCATGAGCGGCGAGTTCTTGCCCGTGACGATCGTCCCGTCGCGGAGCTCCAGGGCCGCGCCGACGAAGACGCCCTTGTTCCCCCGGCCCGACGCCTCGGCCTCGGCCGCCGCCCGCCGGGCCGCGCCGACGACGGGGCGGTCCTCCGGCGCGACCCCGAGCTCCCTCATCAGCAGCTCGGCGCGCTGGACGGTCTCCTTCTCGACGAAGCCCAGCGTGTACTCGCAGGAGTAGCGGAAGTAGCGCCGGATGAGCTCCTGCCTGGCCGCCGCCTGCACGACGGCGTCGTCGACGACGCCCGCCGAGACGGCGTTGCAGCCCATGTCGGTCGGCGACCTGTAGAAGGACGGACGGCCGGTGATCCTCTCGATGATCCGCTGGAGGACCGGGAAGACCTCGACGTCGCGGTTGTAGTTGACCGCGGCCTTCCCGTAGGCCTCGAGATGGAACGGGTCGACGAGGTTGAAGTCGCAGAGGTCGGCCGTGGCCGCCTCGTAGGCGACGTTGACCGGGTGCTTGAGGGGCAGGTCCCAGACCGGGAAGGTCTCGAACTTGGCGTAGCCCGAGGCCAGTCCGCGGCGGTATTCGTGGTAGAGCTGGGACAGGCAGGTGGCCAGCTTGCCGCTGCCCGGGCCCGGCCCGGTGACGATGACGAGCGGGCGCCCGGTCTCGATGTAGTCGTTGGCCCCGTAGCCCTCGTCGCTGACGATGAGGTCGACGTCGGTCGGATACCCCTTGGTGAAGCGGTGGGTGTGGACGCGGATGCCCTGCCGCTCGAGCTTGTTCTTGAAGACGCGGGCGGCCGGCTGATTGTCGAAGCGGGTGATGACCACGGCCCGGACCGGGACGTCCCACTCGCGCAGGTCGTCGATGAGCTTCATGGCGTCGACGTCGTAGGTGTGGCCGAAGTCGGCCCGCATCTTCCTGCGCTCGATGTCGCCGGCGTAGATGCAGAGGAGGACGTCGGCCTGGCCGCGGAGCTCCCGGAGGAGCTTCATCTTGACGTTGGGGTCGTAGCCGGGCAGGACCCGGGCGGCGTGGTAGTCGAAGAAGAGCTTGCCGCCGAACTCGAGGTAGAGCCGGCCGCCGAAGCGCTCCATCCGTTCGAGGATGGCCTTCTTCTGTTCCTCGAGGTAGCGGGCGTTGTCGAAGCCGATGGCGTGGTCCATGGGAGCTAGCGCCTTTCGACGAGGAAGTCCTGGAACAGGCCGTAGCCGACGGAGCTGTATTCCGCGCCGGGGGGCCGCCCCCCTCCGGCGCCCGTCTGGAACGCGCCCGGCCAGGCCCGGCCGAGGGGCGGGGCGTTGTGGAAGGGGCCGAGCGTGTTGCGCAGGGTCCCGTAGACGACGACGGAGACCTCGTTCGCCCCCGGGGCGAGGGCGCCCGTCAGGTCGACCTCGTACGGGGGGAACGCGGCCGTGCCGACGCGCCTCCCGCCGACGAAGACCTCGGCCGTGGCCCCGAGCCAGGGGCCGAGGCGGAGGCGGTAGGACGCGCCGGCGTCGGCGGGCAGGTCGAAGGTCCGCCGATAGCGGACCCCGGCCCCGTAGAACGGCCAGCCCTGGTCCTTCCACGGCCCCGCTCCGAGCGGCGCCGGCGGATGGAGCTCGAAGCCCCGGTCCGCGCCGCGGAGCCGGAAATCGCCCAGGAGGTAGACCGGCTCGAGCTCGGCCTGGACCGAGAACGGCCGGGCCCTGACCGTCAGGGTGTTCCGGCCGGAGACGACGTGGGCGCCGATGGAGTAGACGCCGAAGGCCCGGTCGAGCCACCATCCGCCCGGCGCCGGGGCGACCTCGCGGCCGTTGACGGAGACCTTGAAGAGGCCGGGCCGCTCGACGACGGCCTCGAGGTCGGCGAAGTCGCGCGCGTCGCCCTTGACCGTCCGGAAGGCGAAAACGGCCTCGAAGCCCGAATCGGCCGGGAACGTGTCGAGGTCGACGATGTCCGTCTTGAACTGGACGGCGCCGTCCCAGGGGTTCCGGTCGAAGCCGTGGGCCTGGAAGGCCTTGCGCTGGGCGTCGTAGAAATAGAGGTCCCTCTCGGTCCGGCCCTTGAGGACGAGGTCGCAGTAGTCGAGGGTCAGGACGTTCGGCCCGAGGGGCTCGACGGACAGGCCCCCCGCCGGGGCGACGGGCCGCCAGGCCGCGGCCGGGGCGGCGTCGACCGGCTTCGCGCGCACGTCCCGGATGCACAGGAGCAGGCTCCCGGCCGGCGGCAGCGCGAAGGCGGCCTCGACCGAGCCGCCGCGTCGGACGAAGGGATAGGGCTCGGCCTTCCCCGTGAACGGGTCCCACCGCTCGACCGAGCCGCCGGCGAGGGTCATCGTCCCGGCGGCCGTTTCGTCGGCGGCGGCGTTGGCCAGGAAGACGATCCGGCCGCCGTCGAACTCGCGGCGCTGGTGGAAGAGCCGGTCCCGGCCGGAGGCGACGTCGAAAACCACGGCCGGCGGGCTGAACATCCGGACCTTGTCGAAGCCGCTGCCGGGCCCCGAGTTGAGCCAGCGGTCGCCGAAGGAGTCCTGGAGCTGGCGCAGGTCCTCGGTCGGGAGGCCGTTGATGTAGTCGGGCGGCGCGACCCAGGAGACGATCTTCCCGTCGCGGATGAGGTAGTCCCGGACGAGGTCGGCGGTCGCGTCCTCGAGGTTCCGCAGGCCGGGCGGCAGGATGACCAGGTCGTAGGACCGGGCGCCGACCTTGAGGCTGGCGTGGCCCGTCGCCCCGAAGGCCTGGAGCGTCTTCTCGCTGACGAGGTCGTACTCGATCTGCTCGGCCTCGAGGAGGTGGATGAAAGCCTGGAAGTCCCGGCCGACCGTTCGGAAGTCCTCCGATTCCGCGGCCGGCGAATAGAGCATCCAGGCCGTGGTCGTCGGCTCGATGACCAGGACCCTGTTCAGCTGCCGGCCCAGGCTCATGGCCGCGGACAGCCGCCCGAAATAGTCGGCCAGGGTGTTGTAGTGCGGCCACCAGGGCTGGTGGTCCGAGAACGACGGGGGATGGTCGCGCTTGCGGGCGCCCTTGACCGTGGCGTAGGACAGGTGCTGGTTGAGGAAGTTCGCGCCCAGGGCGTACTCCCAGTCGCCGATGCGCTTCTGGTCGGCGAAGGTCAGGTCCCAGCCGCTGGCGCCGTAGGTCTCCGACAGGGTCCGCTCCCGCCCCTGCTGGTTCGCGGCGCTGCGGACCTCGCGGACGGCCCGGGCGTTGCCGAACTGGGCGTCCGTCGCGGCGGACCATTCGTTCATCAGGATGTCGACGCCGGGCATGTGGGCGAAGGCGGCCATGGCCAGGTTGTCCGGGGAGACACGCGGACGGGGCCACTCGTGCTCCCAGTAATGCCCGGTGAAGACGAGGCCGTTCTCCGTGGCGTAGGCGTAATAGGGCTTGGCCCAGTTCTCGAGGAACAGGTCGAGGAGGACGGCGTAGAAGTCGTGCCGGACGCGCCTCCAGGCCCCCGTCTCCTCGAAGAGCGAGACGAGGTTCGGGCGCAGGTCATAGCCCCAGCGGCCCCGGAAGGCCTGGAAGAGGGCGGGCGTGTAGTTCACGGCGTCGCGGCCGCCGGCCGGGCCGATCTCGGCCTCGTCCTGGAAGACGCCGGGAACGGTCCGGCCGAACTCGGCGCCGATCACCCGCTTGTAGCCGTTGAGGGTCAGGTCGAGGAACTTCTCGGTGACGTCCTTGCGCAGGGGATCGGCGTAGGCGAAGCCGCCGTGCCGCGGCGACGGGGGCTGGCGGACGACGTCGAAGACGTAATAGGCGGAGGCGTCGCCGCCGGCCGGCAGGGCCCTGCCGGTGACGTCCTCCAGCCCGGCCAGGGTCCGGCGCAGGACGGCGAGCGGCGCGGGCTCGAGGGCGGCCGCCGGCGGGGGCCCCTGGAAGGTCCTCATCCTCAGCCCGGAGCGGACGGCGTCGGGCATGGACGCGGGGACGTGGCCGCCGGCGAACCCGGAGGGATAGAAGTTCTCGTCGCAGAGCCAGATCTTCAATCCGAGCTCCTTGCCCGCCTCGACGGCGTAGGCGCAGAGCGAGAACCATTCGTCCGAGAGATAGGGGGTGACGAGGCCGGGGCGAGGATGGATGAAGGCGCCGCCGATCCCCCGGGCCTTGAACTCCCCGAGCTGGCGACGGATCTCCTCGCGGGTCATGTCGTCGTTCCAGGCCCAGAGCGGCGCGCTCCGGTAGGCCGCGGGCGGGTCGGCGAAAGCCGCCCGGAGGGTCTCGTAGGACGGGCCGGCGGGCCTCTTGGCGCAGGCCGCCGCGGCGGCCGTGACGGCCAAGACGAGGCTCATCGCGAACAGGGCCGGACAGCGACGTTTCGTCATCATGGCTCTGGCCTTTCGCTCTCTGCCGGGAATCGCGGGACGCCGCGAAGAGCGTCGGGGACGGAGAACATCTTCGACAAATCTAGGGGAACGGGGCCCCAAAGTCAAGGCGGGGAAGCGGTCCCGCGCCCAGAAGAGAGTTCAGTGGCGGAGAGGGCGGGATTCGAACCCGCGGCCCCGGTTTGAGCCAGGGCAAACGCTTAGCAGGCGTTCCTGATCGACCACTCCAGCACCTCTCCGCGGTCGGGGAACCGGGTCATTCTAGCATGAGACCGGGGCGAAAGCCAAACGGAGGCCGTCAGCAGGGGCCCCAGGCGTGGCCGGGGTGGCGACGCTCGTACTCGGCGGCCGTCTTCTTGGTGATCTTGTGCCAGGGCTGCCCCGTCTTGGCCCCGACGAGGCCGGCCAGGGCGCAGCGGCAGAGGGTCTTGTCGACCTTCGTCCTGAGCTCGTGGAAGACGTCGTACGGATCCCGCTCGAGGAAGTCCTCGGCCGTTCTGATGCCGATCCTCTCGAGCTTGGCCGCCGTCGTCTTGCCGATGTTCGGCAGTTCGGTCAGGTCCATTCGCCGCCTCCGGCAAGATGTCCCGCCGGACCGTGACTTCGCCGCGGCGGAGCGACGGTGGCGGAGGGAGAGGGATTCGAACCCCCGTTCCGGAGGACCGGAAAGCGGTTTTCAAGACCGCCGCCTTCAACCACTCGGCCATCCCTCCGCGCCATGGCCCCATTCTACGTGCCGGATGGCCGGCTGGCAAGCGGCGCCTGAGGCGGGACGGGAGGGAGGGCAACGGAGAAGCCGGATCCTGGGCAGGAAATGAGAGCGGGCCGAGGGCGTCAGGCGGCGGAGATCCGCTCCAGGCCGTTCATGTAGGGCCGCAGGGCCTCGGGCACGACGACCGAGCCGTCGGCCTGCTGGAAGTTCTCGAGGATGGCGCCGACGGTCCGCCCGACGGCCAGCCCCGAGCCGTTGAGCGTGTGAACGAACTCGGGCTTGCCCTTGGCCTCGCGCTTGAAGCGGATGTTCGCCCGCCGGGCCTGGAAGTCCACGCAATTCGAGCAGGAGGAGATCTCCATGAAGCCGTCCCGGCCGGGCATCCAGACCTCCAGGTCGTAGGTCTTGGCGCTGGCGAAGCCCATGTCGCCCGTGCAAAGGAGAACGACGCGATGGTGGAGGCCCAAGCGCTTCAGGACCTCCTCGGCCGAGGCGGTCATGTGCTCGAGCTCGTCGAAGGACGACTCGGGACGGCTGAAGACCATCATCTCGACCTTGTTGAACTGGTGCTGGCGGACGAGGCCGCGGACATCCTTGCCGTAGGAGCCGGCCTCGCTGCGGAAGCAGGGCGTCCAGGCGACGAACCGGTTCGGCAGGGATGCGCCGTCCAGCATCTCGTTCCGGTAGAGGTTGGTCAGCGGGACCTCGGCCGTCGGGATGAGATACCAATCGAAGCCCTCGAGCTTGAACAGGTCCTCCTTGAACTTGGGCAGGTTGCCCGTCCCGGTCAGGCTCTCGGCGTTGGCGATGAAGGGCGGCAGGACCTCGGTGAAGCCGCGCTCGCGGGCGTGGATGTCGATCATGAAGCCGATCAGGGCCCGCTCGAGCGCGGCCCCGGCCCCGAAATAGACGGCGAACCGGGAGCCCGCGATCTTGGCGGCCCGGTCGAAGTCGAGGACGCCCAGCTTCGCGCCGACGTCCCAATGGGCCCGGGGCGGGAAGTCGAAGGCCGGACGGCTCCCCCACCGCCGGACTTCCTTGTTGTCCTCGGAGCCGCGGCCCGCGGGGACCGTCTCATGCGGGATGTTGGGGATGCTGAGAAGCGTCGCCTCGAGTCTCTCGTCGAAGCCCTTGAGCCTGTCCTCCAGGGCCCCGATCTCGTCGCCGACCCTCCTCATCTCGGCGATGAGGGCCGAGGCGTCCGCCCCTTCCCTCTTCAGGCGGGAGATCTCCTCGGAGGCCTTGTTCCGGACGGCCCTGAGGTCCTCGGCCTCTTTCAGGACGTCCTTCCTCTCCCGGGAGAGGCGGGCGAACTCTTCGAGCGAGACCCGCTGGCCCCGCGCCGCGAGCCTGTCCTCCACGGACCCAAGGTTTTCCAGGACGAATTTCGGATCGAGCATGGGCCGATTATAGCACGGAAGACCGGGGACGTCGCATAAGGCCCGGGAATACCAGGAAAACGTTCGGCCCGCCGGCTTCTTCGGCCTTTTGACAAGCCGCCGTCTTTGTTCAACAATAGGCGCGATGACCGGCTACGTGCAGGTGTACACCGGGAACGGCAAGGGCAAGACGACCGCCGCCCTCGGACTGGCCCTGCGCGCCGCCGGGCACGGGATGCGGACCTATTTCGGCCAGTTCCTGAAGGGCCAGCATTACGGCGAGCTCGACGCGGTCGAGAAGCTCTCCCCCCTCATCCGCATCGAGCGCTTCGGGCGAGAGGGCTTCCTGCACGTCACCGCAGGGCCCGGCGACGAGGACATCCGCCGGGCCCGCGAGGGCTTGGGCAAGTGCCGGGAGGCCATGCTCTCCGGCCGCTACGACATCGTCGTCCTCGACGAGGTCAACACGGCGGTCCTGCTCAAGGTCCTGACGGTCGAGGAGGTCCTCGGCCTGATCGACGAAAAGCCCGAGGCCGTCGAGCTCGTCCTGACCGGGCGGGGAGCGCCCGAGGCCGTGATCCACCGGGCCGACCTGGTCACCGAGATGAGGGACATCAAGCACTACTATGACCGGGGCGTCAAGGCCCGCGAGGGCATCGAGAAGTGAACCGCCGCCCGAACCCCTTCGGCCGGAGCCCGTTCCGGCCGGCCATGGACCGGGCCCGGTTCGAATCGCTCGTCGCCGCGGCCCTGGACGAGATCCCGGCCAAGTTCCGCAAGCTCATCGAGAACGTCAACGTCATGGTCGAGGAGGACTGCCCGCCGGGCACGAACCTGCTCGGCATCTACCACGGCGTCCCCTACCCCCACCGGAGCCCGGCCAGCTACGGGAACTATCCTCCCGACGTCATCGTCATCTATCAGCGCCCGATCGAGTCGATCTCGCGGTCCGACGAGGGCATCAAGGACCAGGTCCGGGACACCGTCCTCCACGAGGTCGGCCACTATTTCGGCCTGGGCGAAACGGAGCTCCGGGAGATCGAGCGGGCTGTCCGGGAACAGCGCAAAGGAGACAAGACATGAGCCCGCGCTTGGAAGGCATCTACGTCGCCCTGACGACGCCCTTCGAGGGCGAAGGCGTCTCGGCCGCCAAGATCCAGGCGAACGTCCGCCGGCTCAACGCCGCGCCCCTGGCGGGTTACCTCGTCCTCGGCTCGACCGGCGAGAGCGTCTCCCTCTCGGACGCCGAATCGCTGGCGCTCGTCGAGGCCGTGCTCGATGCCGCGGCGCCGGGGAAAAAGGTCCTGGTCGGGTCCGCCCGCGAGTGGACGAAGGGGACGGTCGCATTCACGGCCGCGCTGCCGGCCCGGGGCATCGCCGCCGTGCTCGTCCGGCCGCCGTCCTATTTCAAGTCGAAGATGACCCGCGAGGCCCTCAGGGCCCATTTCCTGGCCGTGGCCGACGCCAGCCCTTTTCCGGTCCTCCTCTACAACATGCCCGCCAACACCGGCATCAACCTCGAGCCCCGGCTGGTCATCGACCTCGCCGCCCACCCCAACGTCGCCGGGCTCAAAGAGAGCGGCGGCAGCCTGGCCTTCCTGGCCGAGGTCGTCCGCGAAGTCCCCGACCGCTTCCATTATTTCCTCGGCTCGGGCCACGTCGTCTATCCCGGCCTGGCCATGGGCGCCCGCGGGGCCATCCTGGCCGTGGCCAACGCCGTCCCCGAGATGTGCGGCGAGCTCTACCGCCTGTTCAAAGAGGGAAAAAAGGACGAGGCCCGCCGCCTCCAGCTCGATCTCGTGCCGTTCAACAAGGTCCTGGTCCAGGTCCACGGCATCGCCGGGATCAAGCACGCCCAGGACCTGCGCGGCTTCCACGGCGGACCGACCCGCCTGCCCCTCCTTCCGGTCGACGATGCGGGCAAGGCGGAAATCGCCGCGCTGTTCAAAAAGGCGGGTTTTTAGGGGATTTTTACGCCTCCGCTCGCTTCGCGAAATCCAAGAACCGTTTGCTCAAGATATCTCGTAAAAATCCCCCTCCGGGTATCTCCGGGGGATTTTTACGCCTCCGCTCGCTTCGCGAGCTACGGGTAGGACCGTGCACCCGGCTCCGACAGCCCTCTCCCCGCGTGTCCCGAGCCGCCGGCTCCGGCGGGGTTGACTGCCGCACAAGGAGCGGTCCCGTTGCCGCTGCTACCTTCCGGTCCTGACGGGGTTCGCGGGACGCCCTTCGCGCAGGACCCCGGCCTTCGACGCCGCGTGCAAGGGCACCGACCGAAAAGAGGGAAGCCTCGGCAGGGGATTCGACCCCACTGGAGCGGATCGTGGGCTACAGGGCACCGCTAGCTCCCCGTCTAGCACGGTCCCCCCCATTATACCTTTTTCGGCCGGAATGCGGTAGAATGGATGTTCACACGGGAGGACTGAGACATGTTCCTTGGAGACCCGACTTTCCTCTTGCTCATCCCGACCTTCATCCTGGCCCTCTACGCCCAGGCCAAGGTCAAGGGGGCCTACGCCAAATACGGCCGGATCGCCTCCGCGTCCCGGCTGACCGGGGCCCAGGCCGCCTACCAGCTTCTCCAGACGGCGGGGGCCGGCGACGTCGCCATCGAAAAGGTCGCCGGCGACCTGACCGACCACTACGATCCCCGCAAGAAGGTCCTGCGCCTGTCGCAGGGCGTCCACGACAGCCCGTCGATCGCCGCCCTGGGCATCGCCGCCCACGAGACCGGCCACGCCATCCAGCACCATCAGCACTATCAGCCGATGCACCTCCGGTCGCTCATCTACCCGGTGGCCAGCATCGGTTCGACCCTGGCCTTTCCCCTCTTCTTCATCGGCTTCATCACCGGCTCCGGGTCGAGGCCGCTGATGGACCTCGGCATCCTCCTCTTCACGGGGGCCGTGGCCTTCTCGGTCGTCACCCTGCCGGTCGAGTTCAACGCCTCGAGAAGGGCCCTGGCCCTGCTCGAGGAGCGGAGCTTCCTGACCCCCGACGAGATGGTCGGCGCCCGGAAGGTCCTGGGCGCGGCCGCCCTGACCTACGTCGCCTCGACGGCCATGGCCGCGGTCCAGCTCCTGCGCATGTTCCTGCTGCGCTCGTCGCGCGACTGAGCGGCGCCCGGCCTCCGGCCCGCCCGGACCGGGCCCCCTGTCGCGCATCCGCCCGGTTGCCGGGCCGCCGCTTCCGCGCGCGCTTCCGCGCTCGCCTTGACACGCATCGGGGGCGGTGGTAGATAGACCTCTTTGATCCTCGTCAGGAGGCCGCCCGTGAGAAGAACACCCGCCCTGGCCCGGACCGCCCTCGTCCTGGCCGGACTCGCCCTCCTCGCCGGGACGCTGGCCGCCCAGACGTCCCCCGAGAAGTTCCTCGGCCACAAGGTCGGCGAGGACCGCAAGCTGGCCGACTACGCCCAGATCACGGCCTACTTCGAAAAGCTGGCCCGGGAGACGGGCAAGCTCAGGCTGTTCACCATCGGCGAATCGGTCCAGAAGAGGCCGATTCTCATGGCCGCCATCTCGACCGCGGAGAACCTGGCCAGGATCGACCGCTGGCAGGAGATCGCCCGCAGGCTCCGCGACCCGAGGACGACCTCCGTCGACGAGGCCCGCCGGCTGTCCCGGGAGGGCAAGGCCATCGTCCTCGTCACCTGCTCCCTCCACGCCACCGAGATCGCCGCCTCCCAGATGTCGATGGAGCTCGCCTACGACCTCGTCACGGGCAGGACCTTCTTCGACGCCGGGAAGGCCCTCGACGACGTCCTCGTCCTCCTCGTCCCGTCCCACAATCCCGACGGCAACCAGATGGTCGTCGACTGGTACAGGAAGCACGTCGGCACGGAGTACGAGGGCGGCAACATGCCCTGGCTCTACCACGTCTACGCCGGTCACGACAACAACCGCGACTGGTACATGTTCAACCTGCCCGAGACCCGGGCCGTGAGCCGGGTCCTCTACCACGACTGGCTGCCGCAGATCCACGTCGACGAGCACCAGATGGGCTCGAACGGGGCGCGCCTCTTCGTGCCGCCGTTCATGGACCCGCCCCTCCCCAACATCCAGCCCTCGGTCTGGCGCGGCGTCAACCTCATCGGCACGGAGATGAGCTACGATCTCCAGAAGCACGGCCTGAGCGGCATCGTCAACGGCCGCTCGTACACGGCCTGGTGGATCGGCGCCTGCGACGACACCTCCTGGCTCCACAACGTCCTCGGCATCCTCAGCGAGGCGGCCTCGGTCCGCACGGCCACCCCCGTCTACATCGAGCCGAACGAGATCCAGACGGGCTATCACGAGAAGCGCATGGACTTCGTCGACCCCTGGCCGGGCGGCTGGTGGCGCCTGCGCGACGTGGTCGACTACGAGCTCGTCCTGTCGAAGAGCGTGATCAAGACGGCCAGCCTCCACAAGGAGGACTTCCTCTTCAACTTCTTCCAGATGTACAAGGCCTCGGTCGAGAAGGTCGAGCCCGGCCAGCCCTACGCCTTCGTCATCCCGGCCGTCCAGCGCGACACCCCGACCATGCTCAAGATGCTCGAAGTCCTCCGGATGGGCGGCGTCGAGGTCCACCAGGCCAAGGCCGACTTCATCGCCGGCGGCCGCTTCTACACGGCCGGCTCGTTCGTGGTCAAGACCGCCCAGCCCTACAAGGCCTACGCCTGGGCCCTGCTCGAGCGGCAGAAGTACCCCGACATCCGGCAGTACGCCGGCGGCCCCCCGGTGCCCCCCTACGACAACGCCGCCTGGACGCTGCCGCTCCAGATGGGCGTCCTCTGCGACCAGGTCGAGGAGCCTTTCGAGGCCAAGCTCGAGCGCGTCGAGGCCGTCCCCGCGCCCAAGGCCCCGGCCCCGCCCAAGGGCGGCTTCGTCCTCCTCGACGCCCAGGCCAACGCCTCCTACGCCGTGGCCGCGGCCCTGCTCAAGGACGGGGCCGAGGTCTGGCGGACCAAGTCCCGGGCGACGGTCAAGGGCCGCGACCTCCCGGCCGGCGCGTTCGTGGTCAGGAACTCGGCCGAAGTGAAGAAGGCCCTGCCCGCCCTCGCGGAGAGATTCCGGACGGCGGTCCTCGAAGCCGACGACGCCGCCGGCCTGGACAAGGCCCCGGTCAAGTTCCCCCGCATCGGCCTGTTCCAGTCCTGGCGCGGCAACATGGACGAGGGTTGGACGCGCTACGTCCTCGACGACCTGGGCATCCCTTTCAAGACCCTCCACAACGACGACATCAAGGGGGCCAAGGGCCAGAAGCCCGACCTGCGGGCCGCCTTCGACGTCATCGTCTTCGCCGACGAGAGCGCCAACGTCATCAAGGGCGCCCGGCCGGGCGCCGGCCCGGGCGGCGCGGCCCCCGAGTCGCCGATGGCCCGGATGTTTCGCGCGAGCCCCATGCCGCCGGAGTACGAGGGCGGCGTCGGCCAGGAGGGCGTCGACGCCCTCAAGGCCTTCGTCGAGAAGGGCGGCCGGCTGGTGGCCCTCAACGGGGCCTCGGAGTTCGCCATCGCCGAGTTCGGCGCCCCGGCCCGCAACGCCCTGGCGGGGGTCGACCGGACCAAGTTCCTCTGCCCGACCTCGATCCTGAGGATCCTGGTCGACAACGAGTCCCCCATCGGCTACGGCATGCCCAGGGAAGCGGCGGCCATGTTCGTCAACAGCCCGGCCTTCGACACCTTCTCGCCGGGCTACGGGTGGGAGCGCAAGGTCGTCGCCGCCTACCCGGCCGACGAGATCCTGATGAGCGGCTGGCTGCTCGGCGAGGAGAACCTGGCCCGCAAGGCCGCCGTCGTGGACACGAAGTGGAAGGACGGGCGCATCATTCTCATCGGCGTCCGCTGCCAGAGCCGGGCCCAGTCCCACGGGACCTACAAGTTCCTGCTGAACGCCCTGCTCTACCCGGGGATGTAGGCCGGCCGCTCACGGCGCCGGCGCCCCCGCGGCGACGCGGGCGCTCGTCCCGGCCAGGAGGCCGGAGGCCCAGGCCCAGGCGAGGTTGTAGCCGCCCCGCCCGCCCTGGACGTCGAGAATCTCGCCGGCCAGAAAGAGGCCGGGCCGCTTCCGGGATTCGAGCGTCCCCGGCTCGACCTCGCGGGCGTCCACGCCCCCGGCCGTGAACTCGGCCTCGTTCCAGCCCCTGGTCCCCTGGACGCGGAACTCCCTGGCCTTGAGCGCGGCGGCCAGTTTCCGGGCCGTTGACGCATGGTCTCCCCTGCCTTCGGCGAAGCCGGCCTCAGCCAAGAGCTGAGGCAGGAACAGGCCGAACTTCTCCGGCAGGAGCCCCGAGGTCAGGTCCCGCGGGTCCCAGCCCGTTTCGAGCCGCCGCTCGAGCTCCGCCGCGGCCGTCTCGGCCGTGAGGAAGGGCAGGAAATCGATGATCACCGCGGCGTCCTTGCGGCCCTCCCGGTGGATGGCGATGGAAACGCTCTCGCTGACGTCCATGACGGCGGTGCCCGAGAGGCCGTAGGCGGTGAACAGGACCTCGCCCTCGGCGCGCTCCGCGGTCCGGCCGCCGACGCGGCTCTCGGCCCGGACCCTCATGCGCTGGCCGGTCAGGAAGTGGCCCATCCGGACCTTGACCACCAGGGGCACGGCGCTGGGCGCCGGCGCGACGATGCGGTGCCCGAAGGACGCCGCCAGGGCGTAGCCCGAGCCGTTGGAGCCCAGGGCCGGGTAGGACCTCCCGCCGCCCGCCAGGACGACGGACCGGGCCGGGAGCCGGCGCCCGTCGGCCGCGCCGATCGAGAAACCGGTCCCGGCGGCCCGGACCGCGGCCACCTCGAATCCCGTCTCGAGGCGGACGCCCAACCGTTTCGTCTCGAGCTCCAGGACCTTGAGGACGGAAGCGGCCTGGTTCGTCGCCGGATAGACGCGTCCGGCCTCGTCCGAAACCAGCCGCAGGCCCAGGCTTTCGAAGAACCCCTTGATCGCCGCGACGCCGAACCGGCCGAGAACGGCGGCGACGAGCGCCGGGTCGGTCGACGTGAAGGCCGCGGGCGACAGGCCCTCGTTCAGGAGATTGCAACGCCCCCCGCCCGTCGCCAGGAGCTTCTTGCCCGGCCGGGGCAGGCGCTCGAGCACGGCCACCGAGGCCCCGCGCCGGCCGGCGCCGATCGCGGCGGCCA
>JAKQUO010000030.1 GCA_029569255.1 Acidobacteriota bacterium
GCCATCAAGGAGGAGCGCCCCTCCGAGAAGGACATCAGCATCGGCATGGCCACGATCAAGCCCGGGGACGGGGCGATCGTCGCGCTGTACGGCGGCGCCGACTACGCCAAGCGCCCGCAGAACGCCGTCACGCAGGACAGGATGCAGGCCGGGTCGACCTTCAAGGTCTTCACCCTCATCGCCGCCCTCCAGTCAGGCGACTTCAGCCTGCGTTCCTCGCTGAACGGCGCCAGCCCGCGCTACTTCGAGGAGTTCGCGGACCCCAGCGCCGACACCGCGGCCGGCCGCCGCGGCCGGGTGAAGAACTTCGGGAACGAGTCCTTCGGCCGGATGGACCTGCGGCGCGCGACCGGCCAGTCGGTCAACACCATCTACGCCGAGCTGAACATCGAGGTCGGCGGGAAGAACTCGATGAAGGCAGCTCAGGATGCCGGCGTTCGCAGCAAGCTGCAGCCCAACGTCGGCAACGTGCTCGGCACCGACTACGTCACCGTGCTCGACATGGCCAACGCCTACGCGACCATCGCCGCGGAGGGGGTGCGGGCCAACCCCTACATCGTGAAGGAGATCCGCTTCGCCGACGAGGGCGTCGAGCCGATCACGGCGAAGCCGGTCACCAAGAAGGTCTTCGACAAGGACCTCATGTCCGACGTCATCGACGCGATGACCTACCCCGTCGAAGGTGGCAGTGCTCGCTACGTCGGGCAGAACCTCGGCCGGCCGGCCGCCGGAAAGACCGGGACCTCGGAGAGCTTCCGCTCGGCGTGGTTCGACGGCTTCGTGCCGCAGCTGGCCACGGCCGTCGGGCTGTACCGCAGCGGCCCCGACGGGGAGGAGCTGAGGATGGAGAACCTCCCCGACTCGGGGGACATCACCGGCGGGTCCTACCCGGCCCGGATCTGGACGGCGTACATGAAGGCCGCGCTCGACGGCACGAAGGTCGAGCAGTTCCCGGAGCCGGCGAACATCAACAAGGACGCCAAGTACCGGCCGAGCCCGACCTCGAAGCCCTCTGGCCCGACGACGACCCAGGCTCCGAGCACCACGGCGCCGCCGAGCACGACTGCCCCGCCGACGACTGCTCCGCCGGAGCCCACACCGACGCCGGAGCCCACGCCGACGGAGCCCACCCCGACGCCGGAACCCACGCCGAGCACTCCGGGCAACGGGAACGGCGGCGGCAACGGAAATCCGGGGGGTGGGGGCAAGCCGGCGCCCTCCGCCTCGCCCGGCGGCTGAGCCGCGCGAGTTGGGGGATGC
>JAKQUO010000034.1 GCA_029569255.1 Acidobacteriota bacterium
CATTTGCCGGAGTGGATCGAGGGCACGTCGAGGGCTTCGGGATTCTCCGAGAAAGTGACTGCGTGGCAGCCCTTCTTCGCGAGGCGGCGGATCTCCTCGGCAGCGCGCTTGGCGTCGAATAACGGCAGGATGCCGCAGGGGATGAAGCGGTCGGGATGGGCGCCGCACCAGCCGTCGATGTGCCAGTCGTTGTAGGCCTGGATCATCGCGACGTTCATCTCGGGGTCGGGGCCCTGATTGAGGACCTGGCCGGCGAAGCCCGTGAAGTTCGGGAAGTTGAGGCCCGCGAGGATGCCGCCCGCGGACATGTCGCGGACGCGCTCGTCGACGTCCCAGCAGCCGCGCCGCATCTCGTCGTAGCGATGGGCGTCGGTGTTGTAGTACTCGCGCGGCTTGCCGGCTGCGGCGTTGAGTCCGAGGTTGCGGCCGGGCTTGCCCTGGTACCACCACTGCTGGCGGCCGTTCGCGTCCTCGGAGACGAAGGGCGCGTCGGCCGCGTACTTCTTCGGCAGTCGGCCTTCGAAGAGATCGGGGGGCTCGCAGATGTGGTCGTCGACGCTGATCAGGATGAGGTCTTCGGGACGGATCGACATCGCGGGGACTCCCTGTTTTCCCGAGGCCGGCGTCGGGACGCCGGGCGGGGCCGGCCGAACGCGGGCGACGGCCTCGGAGGTCGGGCGATGATACGGGCGGGCTCCCGGCCGGGCCATGCCGGCCTGCCTCCGGCGGCCGCCCGGTCGCCGGGGGCCGCGCGTCGCGATCGGAGCGGGCCGCGTGATAGAGTCCGGCCGATCCAACGCAAGCCAGGGGTTCTTCCATGAGTCGCACGGTCTTCCGCCACGCCCGGGTCTTCGACGGAACGGAGCTGATGCCCGCCGGCACGATCGTCGCCGTCGACGGCAATCGCATCGTCCACGTCGGCGGCCAGGCCGATGCCGCCCGCTTCAAGGAGAAGCCGAGCGACCGGGTCTACGACCTGACCGGGAAGACCCTGATGCCGGGGATGTTCCAGTGTCATTTCCATACGGGCTTCGGCCCGGACGCCGGCAATCCCTCGCCCTATCTCGGCCTCAACATGCCGCCGGCCTATCTCGGGATGGTCGCGGCGAAGAACGCCCAGCTCGCCCTGAACGTCGGCGTGACGAGCATCATCGGCTCCTCGAACGGTGACCTCCTCGACGTCTGTCTCAAGGAGGCGATCC
>JAKQUO010000040.1 GCA_029569255.1 Acidobacteriota bacterium
TTCCGCCTCGCTCGGCGGGACGCCCGCCTTCGAGACCCGCTCGTCATTGAAGGCCCCGAGCATCGCCGCCCTCATCGCCCTGGCCGGGGACATGCTGCCCGGGGAAATGAAGGGGACGAAGCTCGACGGCGGGGTCTCGGCCGAGGTCCATTTCAAGAAGGCCGGCGACAGGAACGAGTTCGAAGCGGACCTCGCGGTCGACAAGGGCATCGTGGAAACCGTCCAGGCCGGCATCCCGGTCCGGGCCTCCTTCGACGTCAAGGTCAAGGCCAACGGATTGCCGCTGGAGTTCAAGGCCGATGGAAGGCTCCAGGCCTCGGTGCCCGGCATCAGCCGTGAAGCGATGTCCGTCGGAAGGACCTCCGTCGCGGCCGAGTTCTCGGCGACCAGGACAGGCGTTGAGGTGAAGAAGTTCTCCGCTGAAGCCGCCTCGGTCGTCTATGCCCTCGCCGACGGGAAGAAGATCGCTCTCGGCAAGGTCGGATTGAGCGGCCGCGGGCGGATGGACATGAACGACAGGACGGCCGCGGTCGACAGCCTGGAAATGTCCGTTGCCGGCTTCCCCCCTGCCAGGCTTTCGGGCCGGGTGGGCATGGGCGATTCGCCGACGGGCCGGTTCAGTTTCGAGACCAGGGGCATCGAGGTCCAGGCCCTGCGGGCCCTGGCCGCGCCTTTCATCCCGCCCGCCTACGAAGGCTGGGGCACGGCGGGCGCTCTGGACGTCGTGCTCGAGGCCGAGGGCCGACGCGGGGCCGACCGTCGGGCGGCCTGGAACATCTCGGCCCGGGTCGCGGGAAAAGGGTTCTCCTTCAATGACCCTGATTTCACGATCGCGGGCGACAAGCTCGACCCGACCCTGACCATCAAAGCCGCCTATACGATAGGCTCCGACCCGGTCCCCTTTTCGGCCGAGATCGGGCTCCTCGGCGGAGAGTGCCTGTTCAAGAACTTCTACATCGACTGGGCCAAGCACAATCTGAGGGTGGTCGCCTCGGGTTCGTTCCTGACGGCGGGCAAGGGCCTCGATGGACTGTCGGTCAAGGCCGATCTGCCCGGCATCGGAGCGGTGAACATGTCCGGGAAGGCGTCTTTCGCGGCGGGGCCGGAGTTCTCCCTCGCGGCCGGCCTCAAACTGGGCCTCGCGCCGCTCCTCTCCCTTTATTCCCAGTCGGGGACGCCGGCCGAGGGCCGGACATCGCT
>JAKQUO010000042.1 GCA_029569255.1 Acidobacteriota bacterium
GGGCTCGGCCGTGAAGCCGTCGAACATGAAGTAGGGGTAGAGCCGGGCGCCCTGGCCCCACATGGACGAGCGGGCGAAGATGGGGACGGGGTCGGGGTCGGAGAAGGGGTAGGTCCGGATGGTCTCCTTGGCTTCGACGGCGACGGCGCCTCCGGGCGCCGAGGGGCGGCAGGCCGCCGCCGCGATGAGGAGGGCCCAGAGGGCCGCCGCGAGGGCGGGCGGGCGCGTGTTCATGGACGGCTCCTTTGCGGGCCCCGGGCCCGGGCCGGTCATTTTTTCTCGGTCAGCTCGAGGTAGATCGTCTCGACCAGGCTCGGGAACCGGGGGCCGCCGGCCGCCGCCGGGCGGTCGACGACGCCGAAGGCGGCCTTGATCTCGGCCAGGCTCTTCCCGGCCGCGACCATCTCCTTGACCTTGGCCTGCTTGCCGGCCATCGAGTCCCTGAGGGCCTCGACGTCGGCCCGCCCGAGCGGATCGGCGTGGCCGGAGAGAAAGACCTCCACGGCCGGCGTCAGGGCCAGCAGGGCTCCGAGGGTCTCGACGTAACCGAACGAGCTCCCGTTCTTGTGCCGGTGAATGAGGGGGTCGCGGCCGACGAAGAGAAGGTCGCCGACGAAGGCGGCCTTTTCGGCGGGGAAAAGGACGACTGTGTCGCCGCTCGTGTGGGCCGGGCCGAAATGGGCCAGGATGACGGGCGCCGGGCCCGGCAGGAGCTCCAGGCGGTCGCTGTACGTCTTGTTCGGGATGTAGTCCTTGAGCTCGGGTAGGGCCTCGGCGGCCGCGACCATGTCGGCCTTGCACGTCCCATGGGCGACGATGGTCAGGCCCTTGGGGAACCCAGGCAAGCCGTTGATGTGGTCGCCGTCGCTGTGGGTGATGATCACCGTGGTCACGGGGGCAGAGGTCACCTTCTTGATCTCGGCCAGCATCCCGGCCGCCGACGCGGCGCTCATCTTGGCGTCGACGGCGAAGACCTCTTTTTCGCCGATGAAGAAGGCCGTGTTGGCGCCCGAGCCTCCCTTGACGAGGTAGAGGCTCTTGGTGATCGGCTGGACCGTCAGGGGCGGCGGCGCCTGCGGCGCCGGCTTCGCTTGCGGGGCCTGGGCCGCCGCGGCGGCGACCGACAGGACGACGACGCCGAGGAAAAGCGCAGAATGGCGTGCCATCACATCCTCCTTTCCGACTTGTCTACCCAATTCCTTATTATCCGCCCGGCGGTCTTTTGTCAACCGTCGGGAGGGGACACATCGGGAGGAGACACATCGGGAGGGGACTTATCGGGAGGATACTGTCGGGAGGGACTTATCGGGAGGGGACATGTACCCGTCGCGGGTACGTGTCCCCTCCTCAGATGTTGATGCGGATGGGCAAAATGACCGTCGTGATCCCTTTCCAGCGCAGCTCCTGCTGGATGGCGAAGGCGGTCTCGTTGTGGAGGAGGCGGTGGACCAGGCCGGGCCGGCGGAAGACGGTCTGGCCGGCGAAGACGGTCGACTTGGGGAAGTCCCGGGCGACGCGCTCGCAGAGGGCCGAGGCCGTCTCGACGACGTCGATGCCGGCGTCGAAGCGGGACTCGGCCGGGAAGCCGAGCCGGCGGGCCATCTCGACGTACTTCCGGAGCGAGTCCTTGGTCGCCTGGGTCAGGCGGCCGACGGGCTCCGACTCCTTGAACGCGCCCGCGTCCACCTCGGCGACGGAGACGAAGACGAAGTTCTTGTACAAGCCGGGGAAACCGCGGATGACCGACAGGAAGGTGTGGACGCCGAAGCCCGAATAGCCGCTGACGAGCTGGATGGCCGTCATCTCCCCGGGGTCGGTCGGGTCGGCGTTGTAGCCGCCCTTGTGGGCCGTGACCGCCGTCAACATGTCGTCGAGCTCGCGGACGCCCTTGCGGACCCGGTTGTAGTGGCCCTTGATGAGATAGCACAGGGCGATGACGACCGAGGTGATGAGGAGCGTCAGCCAGCCGCCGTGGGAGAACTTCTCGAGGACGGTCACGGTCAGGATGGCCAGGCAGACGGCCAGGCCGACGAGATGGACGGGCAGGTGCTTCTTCCACAGCGGGTCCTTCTTCCGGTTCCGGATGAAGAACCGGGACATGCCCAGCTGGGACAGGGAGAAGGTCAGGAAGACGTTGATCGAGTACTTGACGATGAGCGTCTGTATATGGCCGCGGGAGTAGAGCAGGAGGGAGAGGGCCGCACCGCCCATGACCAGGACGCCGTTCTGCATGGTCAGGCGGTCGGAGAGCGAGGCGAAGCGGTGCGGGAACCAGTAGTCGACGGCCATGTTGCCGATGACCCGCGGGCCGTCGACGAACCCCGTCTGGGCCCCGACGAGGAGCAGGGCCCCTTCCGAAAAGATGGTGATCAGGGCCAGGAGCGGGCCGACGCCCCAGCCGGCGAAG
The DNA here is from genome assembly GCA_029569255.1 of Acidobacteriota bacterium. Lineage (GTDB taxonomy): Bacteria > Acidobacteriota > Aminicenantia > Aminicenantales > Saccharicenantaceae > RBG-16-66-30. Next base: position 2,408 of record JAKQUO010000042.1, read on the forward strand.
ACCTGGCCGGCCAGCACGGCGTTCAGGGTCTTGCCCGCGGCCGGGGCGACGCCCAGCAGGAGGTAACAGACGAGGATGCCGCCGGCCGTGACGGCCAGGGAGGCGGAGAGATAGGCCATGGTCCGCTTGCCGTTGTGGACCCGGGGCTCGCGGAGGATCTGGAGGCCGTTGGAGACGGCCTCGATGCCGGTGTAGGTGCCGCCGCCCATGGAGAAGGCGCGCAGGAAGAGCAGGGCCATGCCGCCGAGGCCGAGGGTGGCCAGCCCGTTGCGGTAATCCGCGCCGATCCGGCCGGCCACGGCGCCGATGTCGGGGACATGCTTGAAAACGCCGTAGCCGATCATGAGCGCGTGGGCGGCGACGAAGGTCAGGAAGATCGGCGCGAGCAGGGTCACCGATTCCTTGATGCCGCGCAGGTTGAGGACGACGAGGAAGAGGATGGCCGCCACCTCGAAGACCGTCTTGTAGGGCTGCCAGGCCAGGGGCGCGAAGCTGAACAGGGCGTCGCCGCAGGAAACGATGGACACGGTGATCGTCAGCATGTAGTCGACCAGCAGCGCGGCGCCCGAGACGACGCCGAATTTCTCCCCGAGCGTATGGGTGGCCACGATGTAGCCGCCGCCGCCGGAGGGAAAGTATTCGATGATGCGGGAATAGGCGTAGGAGATGACGAAGACGGTCAGGGCCGTGGCCAGGGCCAGGGCGAGGGCCAGGTAGCGGTGCTCGCCGAGGGCCTTGAAGGCCTCTTCCGGGCCGTAGGAGGCCGACGAGAGGCCGTCGGCGCCGAGGCCGATCCAGGCCAGGATGGGGATCAGGGCGATCTTGTGGAAGAGCGACGGGTCCTTGAGGTTGCGGGGCTTTCCGACCAGCGTCCGCTTGAACCTCGAACCGATCGACCCGTTCTCCGGATGCATCTGCGGTCCCGCCCTATCTCGTTATTTCGCTTGGAGTTATGGTTGGTATGAGCGTCGCGGAGAGGCTCTTTCGCCGGGCGTATTATAGGCTATTCCCGAGGAATTTCAAGCCCCAGCGCGGCGGCCGCCTCGCGGCCGATCCGGGCCGGATCGCGGACGGCCCGGGCCCCGGCCGCCTCGAGGAGCTCGATCTTCAGGGCCGCCGTGCCGCGGCCCGCGGACATGACGGCCCCCCCCCCGCGGCCCAGGCGCCGGCCGGGCGGCGCCGGCACGCCGAACCCGGCCGGCGGCCGCTTGGCCTGATGCTCGTGGACCCTCGAGTCTTAGAGCTTGGTCTCCTCGACGGTCTTGCGGACGACGCCGATCGTCTTCTGGAGCATGGCCTTCTCCCCGTCGTCGAGCTTGATCTCGTAGATCTTCTCCATGCCCTTGGCGCCGACGAGGCAGGGGACGCCGATGAACAGGCCTTGGACGCCGTACTCGCCCTCGCACAGGGCGGCGCAGGGCAGGACCCGGCGCTTGTCCTTGAGGTAGCTCTCGGCGATGACGATGGCGCTCCAGGCCGGGCTGAAGAAGGCCGAGCCCTTGCCGAAGAGCTTGACGATCTCGGTCCCGGCCTCGCGGGTGCGGGTGGCCAGCCGGTCGATCTGCTCCTTGGCGGCGATGTCGGTCAGCGGCACGCCCCCGACGGTGGTCAGCCGGGGCAGGGGCACCATGTCGGGGCCGTGGCCGCCGAGGACCGTGCCGGCGACGTCGGTGACCGATACGCCGAGCTCCATGGCGATGAAGGCCCGCCAGCGGGCCGTGTCGAGCGTGCCGGCCATGCCGATGACCCGGCTCTTGGGGAAGCCTGTCAACTTGTAGAACGCGTAGACCATGGCGTCGAGGGGATTGGTGACGATGATGCAGAACGCCTCGGGAGCGTTCGCCTTCACCCCGGCGGCCACCTTGGTGATGATGTCGAGGTTGACCGCGAGCAGGTCCTCGCGGGTCATGCCGGCCTGGCGGGGCTTGCCGGCCGTGACGATGACGACGTCGGCCCCGGCGATGTCCTTGTAGTCGGACGTGCCGGTGATGTTGGCGTCGTAGTTGCCGTGGGGGGCCATCTCCATGAGGTCGAGGGCCTTGCCCTTGGCCGGGTTCTCGAGCTCGGGGATGTCGAGGATGACGATGTCACCGAGCTCCTTCTGGGCCGCGAGCATGGCCAGGATCTGGCCGATCTGGCCGCCGCCGATGAGGGCGATCTTCTTGCGCATGCGGGTCTCTCCTAAGGGGATTTCGGACCGAAAACCGAGCCCCGATTCTATCCGCTTTCGGCCCCGAATTCAAGCCCTTCCTCCTCCCACGGCCTCCTCTGGGAACACCCCGGCGCGCGGGTAGCCTTATCGACGGCCCGTCCCAAGACCCGGACTCGAGGCAAGAAGCGTGAGTTGCGATATCGGGCTTTGGCTTTGACAGGAGCCGCGGAAAACGGCTAAAGTAGTCGGGCCCAATTGCGACCGGAGGAGAGAGAACGATGCTCGACGCGTATCACGCCATGGAAAAAGAACGGGCCGCGGCCGGGGTGCCGCCGCTCCCGTTGACGCCGGCCGAGGTCGAGGAGGTCTGCAAGGCCCTCGAGACGGCCGATAAGGACGAGGGGGCCGAGCTCCGCTCGCTCCTCCAGGACCGGGTCGCGCCCGGCGTCGATCCGGCGGCCGAGGTCAAGGCCGGGTGGCTGGCGGCCGTGGCCCGGGGGAAGGTCAGGTCCGCCGCGGTCTCCCGCGAGGACGCCGTCCGCGTCCTCGGCACCATGCTCGGCGGCTACAACGTCGGGCCGCTGGTCGAGGCGCTCTCCGACCCGGCCGTCGCGGCCGCCGCGGCCGAGGCCCTGAAGAAGACCGTCCTCGTCTACGGCCGCTTCGACGCCGTCGTCGAGCTCGCGGCGACGAACCCCTACGCCAAGGCCGTCCTCGAGTCCTGGGCGGCGGGGGAGTGGTTCCTCTCGCGCCCCGCCTTCCCCGAGACGATCGTCCTCAAGGTTTTCAAGGTCGACGGCGAGATCAACACGGACGATTTCTCGCCGGCGGGCGACGCCCCGACGCGGCCCGACATTCCGCTTCACGCCCGGTCGATGGGGGTCAAGCGCTTCCCCGGCGGCAACGCGGCGATGAAGGCCTTCCGCGACGAGGGCCATCGCGTCGCCTTCGTCGCCGACGTCGTCGGCACCGGCTCGAGCCGCAAGTCCGCCTGCAACTCGCTCATGTGGCACATCGGCGAGGACATCCCCTTCGTCCCCAACAAGCGGCGGGCCGGGGTCGTCATCGGCGGCCTCATCGCCCCGATCTTCTTCAACACGGTCGAGGATTCCGGCGGCCTGCCGCTCCTGGCCGACGTCAGCCGGATGAAGACTGGCGACCTCGTCACCCTCGACTTCAAGGCCGGCGTCATCCGCGACGCCGCGGGCGCCGGGCTCTCCAAGCTCGAGGTGAAGCCGCCGACGCTCAAGGACGAGTTCCGGGCCGGCGGCCGGCTCACGCTCATCATCGGCCGGCAGCTCACGGCCAAGGCCCGCCAGGCGCTGGGCCTGGGCGAGGCGGCCTTATTCACCGCCGTCGAGAACCCCAGGCCCAAGCCGGACCAGGGCTACACCCTGGCCCAGAAGATCGTCGGGCGGGCCTGCGGCCTGGCCGGCGTCCTGCCCGGCACCGCCTGCGAGCCGCGCATGACCACGGTCGGCTCCCAGGACACGACGGGGCCCATGACCGCCGACGAGCTCAAGGAGCTGGCCTGCCTGGAGTTCCAGGCCGACTTGTTCATGCAGTCGTTCTGCCATACCGCGGCCTATCCCAAGCCGGCCGACGTCAAGGTCCACCAGACCCTGCCGCAGTTCATGATCGCCCGCAAGGGCGTCGCCCTGAAGCCCGGCGACGGCGTCATCCATTCCTGGCTCAACCGCCTCATCCTGCCCGACACGGTCGGCACCGGCGGCGATTCCCACACCCGCTTCCCGATCGGCGTCTCCTTCCCGGCCGGGTCGGGCCTGGTCGCCTTCGCCGGCGCCCTGGGCTTCATGCCCCTGGACATGCCCGAATCGGTGCTGGTCAGGTTCAGCGGCCGGCTCAATCCCGGCCTGACCCTGCGCGACGCCGTCAACGCCATCCCTTACTTCGCCATCCAAAAGGGCCTGCTGACGGTCGAGAAGAAGGGCAAGAAGAACGTCTTCAACGGCTGCGTCCTCGAAATCGAGGGCCTGGAGGACCTGACCGGCGACCAGGCCTACGAGCTGACGGACGCCTCGGCCGAACGGTCGGCCGCCGCCTGCGTCATCGCGCTCAAGGAGGAGCGCGTCGCCGAGTACCTCAAGAGCAACGTCGCCCTGATGGAGAAGATGATCGAGGAGGGCTACCGGAGCGCCGAGACGCTCCGCCGCCGCATCGACGCCTGCAAGGCCTGGCTGGCCGAGCCCGCGCTCCTCGAGCGCGACCCCCACGCCGAGTACAAGGCCGTCCTGGAGATCGACCTCGGCGCCGTCACCGAGCCGCTGGTGGCCTGTCCCAACGACCCCGACGACGTCAGGCCTCTCTCGGCCGTCGCCGGGGACCCCGTCCAGGAGGTCTTCATCGGCTCGTGCATGACCAACATCGGCCAGTTCCGCGCGGCCGCGCGCATCCTGGACAAGGCCGGCGTCCCGCCGGCCCGGGTCTGGATCGCCCCCCCGACCAGGATGGACGCGGCCCAGCTCATGCGCGAGGGCGTCTATTCGGTCTTCGTCTCGGCCGGCGGCCGGACCGAGATGCCCGGTTGCTCGCTCTGCATGGGCAATCAGGCCCGGGTCGCGGCCGGGACGACCGTCTTCTCCACCTCGACCCGCAACTTCGACCACCGCCTCGGCGACAACACCCGGGTCTACCTCGGCTCCTCGGAGCTGGCCGCCCTGACCGCCCTCGAGGGCCGGATCCCCACCGTCGATGAGTACATGGCCGTCATGAGGGAGAAGGTCCTGCCCCAGGCCGGCGAGATCTACCGCTACCTCGAGTTCCACAAGATGGGCGACTTCAGCCTGGGTTACGTCCGGTGATCCGGCTCGACGGCCGCAAGGTCCTGATCACCGGCGGGTCGCGCGGCATCGGACGGGCCTCGGCCCTCCTTTTCGCCGAGGCCGGGGCCGACGTGGCCGTCAGCTACGTCCGCGACCGGGCCGCCGCGGCCGCCGTCGTCGAGGGCGTGGAACGCCTCGGCCGCCGGGCCCTCGCCTACAAGGCCGAGATGTCCTCCAGGGCCGAGATCGAGGCCATGGTCGCCGACGTCCAGGAGAAGTGGGGCGCCGTCGACTGCCTGGTCAACAACGCCGGCGTCTGGACCTACCTCGAGATGGGCCGGATGGACGAGGCCGTCTACCGCGAGACCGTGGCCGTCAACCTCGACGGCGTCTTCTTCGCCACGAACGCCGTCGTCCCGGGCATGAAGGCCCGGGGCGGGGGATCGATCGTCATGGTCTCCTCGACGGCCGGGGTCCGGGGGGAGGCCCTCCACTCCCACTACGCGGCCACCAAGGGGGCCCTGCACGCCCTGGCCAAGTCCCTGGCCGTCGAGCTGGCCCCCTGGGCGATCCGGGTCAACGCCGTCGCTCCCGGCTGGGTGGACACGGACATGAGCGCGCCGAGCTTCAGCCAGCCCGGGTTCAAGGAGCGGGTCCGCCGGACGATCCCCCTGGGGCGGATCCCCCCGGCCGAGGACATCGCCGGGCCGATCCTCTTCCTGGCCTCGGACCTGGCCCGCCATGTGACAGGGACGGTCCTCGACGTCAACGGGGGGGCCGTCCTCCTCGGCGGCTAGCCGGTTGACCGGTTAGCCCGGCGGGGCGAGCGGAATTTGCCCCCTTTTCGGTATTGACAGCGTTTCCCGGAATGTGGTATCAAGTTCGGGTCAGAATGGCCAAGAAACACCTGTCGGTCATCATCGTCCCCCATACGAAGACGAACACCCGCACCCTTTGCTTCAGCCGCCGGGCCCTGAGGGCCCTGGCCGTCGGGGGAGCGGTCCTCGGCCTGGCCCTGGCCGCCGTCCTGGCCGACTATGTCCGGATGAGCGTCATCCGGGGCCGCTACAGGGCCCTCAAGGCGGAGGCGGCCCAGCAGAGGACGACCATCGCCACTTACGAGCAGTCCATCAGCGCGCTGCGGTCGACCATCTCCCATTTCGAGGCCTACACGAAGAAGCTCAACGTCATGGCCGGCCTGAAGTCGCCCGAGGTCCTGACCGCCCCGGCCGGGGTCGGGGGCGGCGAACCCGACCGGGAGGAAGAGCCCGTCCCCGAGGCCGACCCCGGCCAGGGCGCCGTCGCGGGCGGCCCGCTGGTCCTGTCGCCGGGGACCGTCCAGAACCTGAACCAGAAGGCCCTCAGCATCGAATCCAACCTCAACAGCCTTCTGAGCTTTTTCGAGAGTGACTCCCTCCGCCTGGCCACGACGCCCTCGATCATGCCGACGGCCGGCTGGATGAGCTCCGTTTTCGGCCACAGGACCGACCCCTTCACCGGGGCCTGGACGATGCACTACGGCATCGACATCTCGACGAACCCCGGCAACCCCATCATGGCCACCGCCGACGGCATCGTCATCAAGGTTCAGACGGACAAGTACCTCGGCAAGAACGTCACCATCAGCCACGGCAACGGCTTCACCACCATCTACGGCCACATGAGCAAGTTCGCCGTCAAGGCGGGCCAGAAGGTCAAGAGGCGCGACGTCATCGGATACATCGGCCAGACCGGCAAGGCCGCCGGGCCCCACGTCCACTACGAGGTCTGGAGGGACGGCCGGCGGGTCGATCCGCGCAGCTACCTCCTCGAAGAGTAGCTTTTCCCTTCAGCTTCCCAGACAGTCGCCGGGGGAGAGCCTTGTCCCGAGGGAGAAGGCGTGGGCGGACATGGCCCCGCGGCCCGCGGGACGGACCGTCTCGACGAGGAAGACCGTGCCGCCCCCGCAGGCGACGGCCAGGCCGTCCTTGCCGGCGGCGACGATCCGGCCCGGGGCCGCCTCTCCGGCGGCCGGGCCTTCGAGGGCCCGGCCCCGGAGCAGGTTGATCCTCTTCCCTCCGAAGAAGGTGAAGACGCCCGGCCGGTCGGCCAGGGCCAGGATCCGGCGGTCGACGGCGGCGGCCGTCTCCGTCCAGGCGACGCGCCCGTCCTCCTTGCGGACCTTGGGGGCGAGAGAGGCCGCGGCGTCGTCCTGGGGGAGGCGCGGGACCGTGTCGATCGCGGCCAGGGTCCTGACGAGGAGGCCGGCCCCGACGGCGGCCAGGCGGCCTTCGAGGGCGGCGGCGGATTCACGGGGCCGGACGGCCACGGGCTCCCGGGCCAGGATGTCGCCCTCGTCCATGCGGTCGTCGAGCTCGATGACGGTCACGCCCGTCTCCGGGTCGCCGTTGAGGACGGTCCACTGGACGGGGGCGGCCCCGCGGTACTTGGGCAGCAGCGAGAAGTGGACGTTCAGGGAATGATAGCGGGGCGGGTAGTGGATGTCGCGAGGGATGATCTGGCCGTAGGCCACGACGACGTGGACATCGGCGGCCGCGGCCCGGATGCGGCCGGCGGTAGCGGCGTCGGTCCGGATCCGGGCGGATTCGAGGACCGGCAGGCCGCGCCCGGCGGCGAAGGCCCCGACGGCCGAGGGGACCGGCCGGAGGCCGCGGCCGGCCGGCCTCGCCGGCTGGGTGACGACGAGCTCGACCGAATGGCCGGCCCGGAGCAGGGCCTCGAGGGAGGGGAGGGCGGCCGGCGGGCTGCCGAAGAAGACGGTCCTCATGCTTTCCCGGCGGCGCTTTTCCTGAGCTTCTTCCTGATGATGGCCCTTTTGAGGGGAGAGAGCTTCTCGACGAAGAGGATGCCGTCGAGGTGGTCGATCTCGTGGCAGAGGGCCCGGGCCAGGAGGTCCTCGCCCTCGATCTCCACCGGGCGGCCCTCGAGGTCGAGGCCCCGGACCTTGACCCGGAAGGGCCGGACGACCTTTTCCCGGATATCGGGGACCGACAGGCAGCCTTCCTCGCAGACCGCTTCGCCCTCCGAGGCCGTGATCTCCGGGTTGACCAGGACGTGGAGCTGGCTCTCGTCCTCGCCGACCGAGAGGTCGACGACGATGACCCTTTTCCCCACCCCGACCTGGGGCGCGGCCAGGCCCAGGCCGGGCGCGGCGTGGACGGTCTCGACCATGTCCCGGGCCAGGCGGACGATCGCCTCGTCGACGGCGGCGACCGGCTCCGCTTTGCGGGTCAGGACCGGGTCGCCGATGATGCGGATCTCCCGAATGGCCATCGTCCGTGTCCCGCGTCCATTTTAGCCGAAAACCCGCGGGTTCTGCAAAAGTTCCCCGGGGACGTGGACCGCGGCGGCACGGCGAATGGGGGCATGTCCTCCCAGGACGTGTCCCCGCTCTTGCGCGGCTTCACCCCTCGGGCCTCGCCTCCGAGGGCCGTCTCGATTCGTGAATGATTCAGGCTAGATCACGGCCGACGGAGGGGCGGGCTCGTCGGCCGCGCCCGCGTTCTTGAGCGGGACCTTGATCAGGTAATAGCCGATCAGGGCCAGGACAGCCAGGCCGCCGACGTAGAGGTCGATCGCGCCGAAGTACTTGCCGCCCTTGAAGATCGCCGGAATGTCGAAACGGACGATGTTCTGGAGGTAGAAGAACTTCCAGGCGGCCCGGACGAGGCCCATCAGGCCCTCGCCGGCGATCAGGCCGGCCGCGAGGAGGATGCCGACGTTGGTCGTGCGGGCCTGCTGGGCGGGGTTGAACTTCCTCTTGGCCATGGCCTTGTCCACGAGGCCCTTGAACATGCCGCCGACGAAGATGGCGAACGTCGTCTCGAGGGGCAGGTACATGCCGACGGCGACGAGCATGGGCGACTTGACCTGGACCAGGATGAAGGCGAAGCCCATGAGCATGCCGACGATGACGAGCGGCCAGGCCATCTCGCCGCCGACGATGCCCTTGGACAGGGCGGCCATGAGCCCGGCCTGCGGGGCGGGCAGGTCCTTGCTGCCGAAGGTGAAGGCGCCGTGGAGGAGCATGAGCGGGAAGTACATGACCAGCGAGGCGACGAGGATGCCGAAGATGTTGCCGATCTGCATCTTGTAGGGCGTGCCGCCGAGGATGTGCCCGACCTTGAGGTCCTGGAGCATCTCGCCGGCCACGGCCGAGGAGACGCAGACGACCGCGGCGACCCCGAGCACGGCCGCGACCCCGCTCGTGCCGGTCGCCCCGACGAGGACCATTAGCAGCGCGGCGATGATCAGGGTCGACAGGGTCAGGCCGGAGATGGGGTTGTTGGACGAGCCGATCGTGCCGACGAGGTTGCCGGAGACGGCGGCGAAGAAGAAGCCGGCGACGGCCATGACCGCCGCGGCCAGGAGGGCCGAGCCGAACGATTTCGAGAAGGTGTCGTAGACGAAGACCATCAGGACGAAGGTCAGGGCCAGGAGGGCCATGACGGCCTTCATGTTCAGGTCCTTCTCGGTCCGGGAGACGGCCTCGGCCTGGCCGGCCGCCTTCTTGACGTCGCCGATGGAGCGCTTGAGGCCGGCGCCGAGGTTCTTGCGCATCCTGTAGAGGGTGAAGCCGGCGCCGACGAGCATGCCGCCGACGGCGATCGGCCGGATGATGAACTTCCAGACGTTGGTGACCAGGTCGAGCCAGCTGACGTCGGCCGCGGCCGCGCCCGGCCCGTAGAAGAGCGGGATGAGCTGGGGCCCGAGGAAGAACATCAGCAGCGGCGCGAACAGGCCCCAAGCCAGGACGCCGCCGGCGAAGTTGAGAGAGGCCAGGCGCGGGCCGATGATGTAGCCGACGCCGATGTAGGCCGGGAAGATGCCCGGGCCCGAGACCGCCACGGTCCCGCCGGCGCCGAGCGTCGGCGAGCTCTCGCCCGCCCCCAGCCGGACGAAGCTCGTGCCGATCCGGCCGACCCTGAGGATGAAGTCCTTGCTGGCCGCGAAGAGCTGGACGACGCCGAGCGAGTAGAGCAGGGCGCCGAGGCCCATGGCCTGGAAGAGGAACTTCGAGCCCTGGCTGCCCTTCTGGCCGGCCTTGTGGATCTCGGCCGCGGCCACAGACTCGGGGAAGACCAGGTCGGGATCGGTGACCATGACCCGGCGCAGGAAGGTGACGAAAAGGATGCCGAGGAGGCCGCCGACGAACATCAGGGCCGTCGACTTGACGTAGGCGTCGAAGGTGTTGAAGTTCCCCCAGGCGCCGGCGATGACGAAGGCCGGGATGGTGAAGATGGCCCCGGCGGCGATCGACTCGCCGATCGAGCCGACCGTCCGGGCGATGTTCTCCTCGAGGATCGAGCCCTTCATGATCCTCAGGACGGCCATGCCGATGACCGCGGCCGGATAGGTCGCGGCGATGGTCATGCCGGCCCGCAGGCCGAGGTAGGCGTTGGCCGCGCCCAGGATGACGGTCAGGACGAGGCCGATGAGGACGGCCCGGAGGGTGAATTCCTTCATGTCCGTTTTCTCGGGGACGTAGGGTTGATGGCTCATCAGGGGCTCCTTTCCGCGGATGTGCGACTCGGGCGACTAATGGTATATGGGAAGTCCCGGCGTAAAGTCAAGCCGGGCCGTCCCCGCCCCCGGCGGGCCCAGTTGCGTCGAGGCCGGAATTGTGCTACAAAGAGCCGGGACGGAGAAAGAGGCAAAATGAGCGTTATCAGCTGGTTGAAGGACAGGCTCTTCTGCGATCTGGCCATCGACCTGGGCACGGCCAACACCCTCGTCTTCCTCAAGGGCAAGGGCATCATCGTCCAGGAGCCATCGATCGTCGTCGTCAACAAGTCGAACGGCAAGGTCGAGGCCGTCGGCGCCCGGGCCAAGGAGATGCTGGGCAAGACGCCGGCGAGCGTCGTGGCCATCAAGCCCATGCGCGACGGCGTCATCGCCGACTTCGAGATCGCCGAGAAGATGCTCGACTTCTTCATCAAGAAGGCCATGGACAACCACGGCTTCCTCCTCCGCCCCCGCATCGTCATCGGCATCCCGACGGGGATCACCCAGGTCGAGCGGCGGGCCGTCAAGGACGTGGCCATGCGGGCCAAGGCCTCCGAGGTCTATCTCATCGAGCAGCCCATGTCGGCCGCGATCGGGGCCGACCTGCCCATCTCCGAGCCGACCGGGAACATGATCGTCGACATCGGCGGGGGCACGACCGACATCGCCGTCATCTCCCTCGACGGCGTCGTCTTCAACCACAGCATCCGCGTCGCCGGCAACGAGATGGACGACGCCGTCATCCACTACCTCAAGAAGAAGTACAACCTCCTCATCGGCGAGCGGACGGCCGAGATCGTCAAGATGCAGATCGGGTCGGCCTACCCGCTGGACGAGCCGATGACCATGGAGATCAAGGGCCGGGACCTCCGCGAAGGCATCCCGCGGACCATCGTCGTCGACGACCAGGAGATCCGCGAGGCCGTCGAGGAGACCGTGGCGGCCATCGTCAACGCCATCCGCATCGCCCTCGAGCGGACGCCGCCCGAGCTCTCGGCCGACATCATCGACCGGGGCATCATCCTGACCGGCGGCGGGGCGCTCCTCAAGAACCTGGACAAGCGGATCCGGGAGGAGACGCAGCTGCCCGTGTTCATCACCGAGGACCCCCTGACGACCGTCGTCCTCGGGGCCGGGAAGATGCTCGACGACCTCGACCTGCTCAAGAAGATCTCCCTCATCTGAGGGACGAGCCGCCGCGGCGCGGGAGAGCCCATGGCCCTTGGGGAGAAGCGAAGGAGCGCGCTGGTCCTGGCCGGCCTGGCCCTCTTCCACGTCGTGCTCATCTCCGTCCAGGTGCCGCAGGGGGCCGAGACGTCCGTCTTCGAGCGGGCCGTCTTCTTCGTCACCTCTCCCGTCCAGCGCCTGGGGGCGGCGGCCGTCAGCGGCGCCGTCTCCGTCTGGCGCGGGTATTTCGACCTCCGCCGTGTCCGCGGGGAGAACGCGGCGCTCAAGCGCGAGAACTTCTTCCTCCGCCAGGACCTCCGGTTCCTCGAGGACCGCCTGGCCCTCTTCCGCTCGGAGGCCGAGATCGAGGCCTTGCTGAAGGATTTCCGGGGCACCGTCCTCCCGGCCCGGGTCATCGGCGTCGACAGCGTCAACCCCTATCAGTCCATCGTCATCGACAAGGGCCGCCTGGACGGCGTGGCCAAGGACATGGCCGTCTGCGACATGACCGGCGCCCTCGTCGGCCGGACGATCGAGCCGGTCAGCCTCAAGGAGGCCATGGTCCAGCTCGTCACGGACAAGGACAGCAGCGTCGGCGTCGTCTCGGCCGCGGCCCGGCTGACCGGGTCCCTGGCCGGCCGGTCCGGGCCGCGCTGCGAGCTCCGCTACGTCCTGGCCTCGGCCGGGGGCGGGGAGGCCGGCGAGGAGCTCCTGACGACCGGCACCGACCGCATCTATCCGGCCGGGATCCGGGTCGGCCGCATCGTCGGCATCGAGCCGAACGCGGCCTCGCCGATCTTCCGGCGGATCGTCGTCGAGCCCTCGTTCCGCTTCAACACCCTCGACATCGTGGCCGTCCTCGCCGCCGGGCCGGGAGACGGCCGATGAGAGAGACCGCGGCCAAGGACATCCTGCGGGCCTGCCTGGCGACCCTGGCGGCCGTCCTCGTCTACTCCGTGGCCGGGGCGTCGGGGCCGCGGCTCCTCGTCGTCTTCAACGCCTTCTCGGTCGTCGTCCTCTATTTCTCGGCCCGCCGGGGCGAGGTCTTCGGGGCCGTCCTGGGGACCCTGTGCGGCCTGGCCCAGGACACCTACTCGATGGGCGTCTTCGGCGTCGCCGGCCTGACCAAGACCCTGCTCGGCTTCTGGACCGGCTACATCTCCCGGCGGATCGACGTCGCGCCGCTCGCCCGCAACGCCCTGTTCCTGCTGGTCATGGCTTTCCTGGAGATGGCCCTCTGGGTCGCCGTCACGGCGGTCGTCAGGCTCGAGACGGTGAACTGGCACGGCGGCCTCATCCTCCTCCAGCCGGCCGTCACCGCCGGCGCCGCGGGCCTCCTGGCCGCCGCCGGGCGGCGGGTCGCGGCCCGGCGGGCGCGAGGCGCGTGATGCCGGGCGAGCGGATCTACGAGGACCTCACGCTCGTCCGCCGGCGGGCCCGCGCGGCTTTCTGGACCGTCGCCGCCCTGATCGTCCTCGTCCTGGCCTACTACTGGAAGGTCCAGGTCTTCGACAACGCGAAATTCGCCCGGATGGCCGAGGCCAACCGGACCCGCATCCGGACGCTCGCGGCGCCGCGCGGCCTCGTCCTCGACCGGAACCGCGAGATCCTGGCCGACAATCGGGCCTCCTTCAAGGTCTCCCTGGTCCGCGAGCACGTCGGGGACATGGACGCGATGTTCGCGTCGGTCAGCCGGCTCCTCGGGCTCGACGAGGCCACGCTCCGCGAGCGCGTCGAGCTCCACAAGGACCTGCCCCTCTTCGAGCCCATCGTGGTCGCCGACGGCCTCGACGCCGACGCCGTCGCCCCCATCGAGAGCCGGCGGCTCGAGCACCCCGAGCTCGTCGTCGAATCGGAGCCCCAGCGGCACTACCCGAAGGGCCGCCGGGCCGCCCACGTCCTGGGCTACCTGCAGGAGCGGACGGCCGAGGAGCTCCGGGCCGGCGGCGCCAAGCGGATGCGGGCCGGGGAGATGGTCGGCCGGGCCGGCGTCGAGCGCCAGTACGACGACATCCTGCGCGGCCAGGACGGCTCCGTCGTCGAGGTCGTCGACAGCCTGGGGCGGGTCCAGTACGAACAGGCCCACGAGTTCCCCGCCCAGGGGGCGGAGGTTGTCCTGACGCTCGACGACAGGCTCCAGGAGCTGGCCGAGGCGGCCCTCGAAGGGCGCGAGGGCGTCGTCGTCGCCCTGGCGCCGGATTCGGGCGAGGTCCTGGCCCTGGCCAGCAGCCCGACCTTCGACCCCAACCGGTTCATCACCCGGTTCACGCCGGCCGAATGGCGCGATCTCATCAACGACCCCCTCTCGCCGCTCGAGAACCGGGCCATCCGCGGCCTCTACGCCCCCGGCTCGATCTTCAAGCTGGTGATGAGCCTCGGCGGGCTGGCGGAAGGGTCCATCACCCCGGCCACGACCGTCTACTGCTCCGGCGCGACGCGGATCTACGGCGCCCTCCGCCACTGCTGGTTCGAGCCGGGCCACGGGGCCATGGACCTCTCGGACGCGATCAAGAACTCCTGCAACATCTACTTCTACAAGCTCGGGCAGAGCATGGACATCGACACGATCGCCGGGGCCGCCCGACGGCTGGGCCTCGGCCGCGCGACGGGGATCGACCTCGCCGGAGAGAAGGACGGCCTCGTCCCCGACCGGGCCTGGAAAAAGGCGGCCCTCGGCGAGCCCTGGTTCCCCGGCGAGACGATCTCGGTCGCCATCGGCCAGGGCCAGCTCCAGGTCACCCCGGTCCAGGTCGCCGCCCTGACGGCCGCGATCGCCAGGCGGGGGAGGCCCGGGCCGGCGCCGCACCTTTTCCGCTCCAGCCCGAAAGTCGACGCGCCGACGGGCCCGGAGGCTCCGGACGGCCCGGCCGCCGCCGCGGCGGCGGAGCCCCTCCTCCCGGCCTCCGCCTTCGAGAGCGTCATCGCCGGGATGTGGCGGTCGGCCAACGACGGCGGCACGGGGCAGGGCGCCCGCGTCGAGGGGTTCGACGTCTGCGGCAAGACGGGCTCGACCCAGGTCATGAGCCGGGAGAGCGCCGCCAAGCTGGCCCAGTCCGGCCGCGAGGTCAAGACCCACTCCTGGTTCTCCGGCTTCGCCCCCCGCGAGCGCCCCCGCCTCGTCGTCACCGTGCTGGTCGAGTACGGCGGGGGCGGCGGGGCCACCGCGGCCCCGGTGGCCGGCCGGATCTTCGCCAGGTTCCGGGAGCTCGAGCCGAGATGATCTCGATCGACCGCCGCCTCGTCCGGGAGATCGACTGGGTCCTCCTCGGCCTCGTCCTGCTCCAGTCGCTCATCGGGGTCTTCTTCATCTACAGCTCGTCGCGCTTCCTGGCCGGCGACTTCTACGTCCGCCAGCTCGTCTGGATCGGCATCTCCCTCGCCGTCCTCGTCTTCGTCGTGGCCGTCGACTACAAGTTCTTCGTCTCCCTGGCGCCCTACTTCTACGTCCTGATCGCGGCCGTCCTCGCCGCCACCCTCTTCTTCGCCCGGATCGTGGCCGGGACCAGGAGCTGGATCACCCTGGGCCTGATGCGGCTCCAGCCCTCGGAGCTGGCCAAGATCGTCATGATCCTCGTCTTCGCCCGGCTGTTCGCCGAGTACAAGAGCCCCATGTTGACGCTCCCGCGGACCCTCTGGGCCCTGGCCATCGCCGGCCTGCCCATGCTCCTGATCGTCCTCCAGCCCGACCTGGGCACGGCCATGACCTTCGCGGCCGTCGTCGGCGGCGCGTTCCTCCTGGCGGGGCTGAAGCGGAAGACGATCGCGCTGTTTGTCGTCGTCGGCCTTCTCGGGGGCGTCGGCGTCTGGAACCTGGCCCTCAAGGACTACCAGAAGCGGCGGATCACGACCCTCGTCAACCCGCAGGGCGACCCCCGGGGGTCGGGCTACCAGGTCATCCAGTCGAGGATCGCCATCGGCTCGGGCGGGTTCTCCGGGACGGGGTTCATGAAGGGCACCCAGAGCCAGCTGCGCTTCCTCCCGGCCCGCCACACCGACTTCATCTTCTCCGTCATCGGCGAGGAGGCCGGCTTCCTGGGCGTCTTCGCCGTCGCCGCCCTCTACCTCGCCCTCCTGGCCCGGATGTTCCTCTCGGTCGCCGCGGCCCGGGACCGGGCCGGCGTCTACATCGTCTTCATGGCCTCGCTCCTCATCGCCTTCCAGTTCCTGGTCAATATCATGATGGTCGTCGGCCTCTTCCCGGTCGTGGGCATCACCCTGCCGTTCCTCAGCTACGGCGGCTCGTCGCTCCTGGCGAGCTTCGCGGCCTGCGGCCTCGTCCTCAACGTGAAGATGAGACGGTTCGCCAATGTCTGACGAGACGGCCGCGCTGGCCCGGGTCCTGGCCCGGGTCGAGAAGCCGGGCCGGTACGTCGGCGGCGAGTGGAACGAGGTCCGCAAACGCCCGGGCCGCGCCCGGACCAGGGTCGCCCTGGCCTTCCCCGACGTCTACGAGATCGGCATGTCCTATCTCGGCCAGAAGATCCTCTACGGCCTGCTCAACAAGGACCCGGACGTCGCGGCCGAGCGGGTCTTCGCGCCCTGGCCCGACCTCGAGCGCGAGCTGAGGGCCGCCGGCCTGCCGCTGGTCTCGCTCGAGAACGGCCTGCCGCTCCGGGCCTTCGACATCGTCGGCTTCTCGCTCCTCTACGAGCTGAACTATTCGAACGTCCTGACCATGCTCGACCTCGGCGGCGTCCCCGTTCTCGCGGCCGAGAGGGGAGAGGGCGACCCGTGGGTCGTGGCCGGTGGGCCGGCCGCATTCAATCCCGAGCCGACGGCCGGCCTCTTCGACCTCGTCCTCCTCGGCGACGGCGAGGAGGGCTTTCCGGAGATCGTCGCGGCCGTGGCCGGCCTGCGCCGCCGCGGGGCGCCGCGCCGCGAGGCCCTCCTCGAGCTGGCCCGGATCCCCGGGGTCTACGTCCCTTCGCTCTACCGCGTCGAGGCGGCCGGCGGCGGATCGCCGCTCGTCGTCCCCCGGCCCCTGCCGGGCGCCCCGGCCGCGGTCGGCAAGCGGCTGGCCCGGGACTTCGCCCGGTCGTTCTTCCCGGAGAAGATCGTCGTCCCCAGCCTGCGCGTCGTCTTCGACCGCGTCGCGGTCGAGGCCGCCCGCGGCTGTCCGCAGAGCTGCCGCTTCTGCCAGGCCGCCAGCCTCTATTTCCCGCACCGGCCCAAGGACCCCGGCGTCATCCGCCGCACGGTCCTGCGCAGCCTCCGCCAGACGGGCTACGAGGACGCCTCGCTCTCGGCCCTCTCGGTCGGCGACCACCCCGAGCTCGAGGCCGTCGCCGGCGCCCTCATGGCCGACCTGGCCCGGGAGAAGATCTCGCTCTCCCTGTCCTCGCTCCGCCCGGGACGGCTGTCGCGCGAGCTCGTCGACGAGATCCTCAAGGTCCGCCGGACCGGCTTCACCCTCGTCCCCGAGGCCGGGACGGAGCGCCTCCGCGCGGTCATCGGCAAAGACCTCGACGACGGCGAGATCCGAGAGGCCCTCCGCTTCGCCTTCGAGGGCGGCTGGAAGCTCCTCAAGCTCTACGTCATGATCGGCCTGCCGACGGAGACCCGGGAGGACCTGGCGGGGATCGTCGCCCTCGTCCGCTCGGCGCTCGATCTCGGCCGCTCCGTCCTCGGCGCGGCCCCGCGCCTCCACCTCAGCGTCTCGTCGTTCATCCCCAAGCCGCACACGCC
Organism: Acidobacteriota bacterium; assembly: GCA_029569255.1. GTDB lineage: Bacteria > Acidobacteriota > Aminicenantia > Aminicenantales > Saccharicenantaceae > RBG-16-66-30. The sequence goes on from JAKQUO010000042.1 coordinate 19,700, forward strand.
CTTCCAGTGGCTGGGCATGGACGACGAGGCCGTCCTGGCGGAGAAACAGGCCTTTCTCCGCTCCGAGCTCCGCCGCTTCCGGTCCGTCGAGGTCAAGGCCCACCCGCTCGGCGCCTCGGTCCTCGAGGCCGTCTTCTCGCGGGGCGACCGGCGGCTCGGCCCGGTCCTCCTCGACGCCTGGCGGCGCGGCGCCCGTTTCGACGGCTGGGGCGACCGGCTCGACGCCGCGGCCTGGAAGGACGCCTTCGCCGCGGCCGGGATCGACCCGCGCGAGTACCTCGGGCCCCTGCCGGTCGGGTCGCCGCTCCCCTGGGACGTCGCCGAAACGGGCCTCAGGAAAAGCCTGCTGGCGCGGGAGCTCGAGGCGGCGCTCCGGGGCGAACGGACGCCCGGCTGCCTCGAGCGTTCCTGCGCCGAATGCCGGGGCTGCGAGACGCGCGACTGGAAGGCGCGTCCGGGCCCCGCGCCGGTCCGTCCGGCGCCGCCGCCGCCCGCCCCGGCGGGAACGCCGGCTTGGGGCGTCCTGAGATACCGGGCCGTCTACGCCAAGCGGGGCAAGGCCCGCTACCTCTCCCACATCGACCACATCCATGTCCTCCAGCGGGCCTTCCGCCGGGCCGGGATCGAGGTCCGGAAGACCGAGGGCTTCCACCCCAAGATGGACCTCACCTACGGCCCGGCCCTGCCCCTGGGCATGGAGGCCCGGCGCGAGGTCCTCGAGTTCCGCTCCGGCCGCCTCGTCGAGGAGGCCGAGTTCCTGCGCCGGGTCAACCGGAGCCTGCCGGCCGGGTTCAGGTTCTCGCGGCTCGAGCGCCTCCCCCCCGGCGCGCCGTCCCTGGCCGATTCCATCGAACGGCTCGAGTATTCGCTCGACCGGAGGTCGGCGGAGGCCGGCCGCGTCCTTCCGGCCGCCGCCCTCGAGGACGCCCTCCGGCGCTTCCGGGAAGCGACGCCCGGGGCCGCCGGCATGGGCTTCGCCCTCCGCGGCCGTCGCCTTGTCCTATCCCTGCCGCCTCTCCCCGGGCGCGGGGCCAGGGCCCAGGACATCGTCCGGGAGGTCTTCGGCGCCGAGGCGCCCGCCTTCCTCCTCCGCCGCGACGCCGTCGTCCTCAAGAATTGACAGGGCCGAAGGGTTCCGGTAGACTTCGCCCGGATTTTTCCTGAGGGGAGAACGAACCGTGATCGATTTCGAGCTGACCGAAGATCAGATCGCCCTCCGGGACATGGCCCACGACTTCGCGGCCAAGGAGATGAGGCCCAAGGCGGCCCTCTACGACCAGGGCCACGCATTCCCCGAGGAGGTCATGCGCAAGGCTTTCGAGGTCGGGTTCCTGACCTGCACCGTCCCGGCCGAATACGGCGGCGTGGGCCTCGGCGACCTCGACACGGCCATCGTCAGCGAGGAGCTGGCCTGGGGCTGCGCCGGGATGTACACGACCATGATGGCCAACTCCCTGGCCTTCACGCCCATCCTCCTCTTCGGCACGGACGAGCAGAAGAAGAGGTTCCTGGCGCCGTTCCTCGAGAAGCCCGCCTTCGCCTCCTACTGCCTGACCGAGCGCGAGGCCGGCTCGGACACCTCGGCCATCAGGACGACGGCCCGCAAGGACGGCGGGGACTACGTCATCAACGGGTCCAAGTGCTTCATCACCAACGGCGGCGTGTCCAGCCTCTACGTCGTCTTCGCCAACGCGGCCCCGGAGAAGGGCGCCCGCGGCCTGAGCGTCTTCGTCGTGCCCCGCGGCGCGCCCGGCCTCTCGGTCGGCAAGGTCGAGGACAAGTTCGGCCACCGGGCCTCGAACACGACGGAGCTGTTCTTCGAGGACGTCCGCGTCCCGGCGGCGAACATGCTCGGCCGCGAAGGGCTCGGCTTCGTCGCGGCCATGCGGACCTTCGACAAGACGCGGGCGGCGGTCGGCGCGGCGGGCGTCGGCGTCGCCCGGGCCGCCCTCGAGCACGCCGTCGAGTACGCGAAGACCCGGGTCCAGTTCGGCAAGCCCATCGCCACGTTCCAGGCCACGGCCTTCAAGCTGGCCCAGATGGCCATGGACGTCGAGGCGGCCCGGCTGGTCGTCTGGCGGGCCGCCTGGCTCATGGACCGGGGGAAGCCCAACGGGAAGGAGTCGGCCATGGCCAAGTGCCTGGGCTCGGACGCGGCCATGAGGAACGCCCTGGAGGCCCTGCAGATCTTCGGCGGATACGGCTACATGAGGGACTATCCGGTCGAGAAGCTCGTCCGGGACGCTAAGCTGCTCCAGATCTACGAGGGCACGAACGAGATCCAGCGCCTGGTCATCTCCCGGGACGTGGTCGGCCCCATCCGGAGCCGGTAGAGAGACCCGGAACGGAAGAGCCTCGAAGAGGCGCGCCCCGGTCCCCGCGAAGGGGTCGCCCGGCTATTCGATGTATTCGGGGATGAGGGCCAGCGTCTCGACCCCGGCGCCGCGGGCGATGTCGATGATCTCCATGACCTTGGCGAAGGTCATCTTGGCCATGGCCCGGATGAAGATGGTCTTGTCCTGGCGCGTGCTGTAGAGGCGCCGGAGCTCTTCGAGGAGGCCGCGGAGCTCGTACTTGATGCCGTTGATCTCGACGGCGTTCTCCGCCTGGAGGGTCAGGACGATGAGGCCGGTGGGCTGGCCGCCGCCGCTCGAGGCGTCGGAGGTTTCGGGCAGCTTGACGTCGATGCCTTTCTGGACGAGGGGCGTGATGACCATGAAGATGATGAGCAGAACGAGGAGAACGTCGCAGAGCGGCACGACGTTTGGCTCGGCTTTTGCCATGGTGGCCTCCTTGAGACGACTCTAAGGCGGATATTCTATGCCAACTCCCGGGGCCTTGTCAACGGGGTCTCCGGGAAGTCATTTCAGCGTGTCGAGCGCCTTGCGGTTGTTGCTCGTGTTGAAGACGAGGAGGGTCTTGCCCTCGCCCGAGGACGAACCGTAGGAATAATGGATATCGATGGCCGCGTTGCCGAGCAGGGCCCCGATCTCGGCCCCGACGCCGATCCGGTCGGCGGCGAGCACGGTGACGACCTTCTTCGACTTGACCTTGTAGCCGAGCGTCCGCAGGGCCGTCTCCGCCTTGGCGGCGTCCGAGGTGACGAGGCGGAAGCGGCCCGCCTCGGACTCGGTATAGACCAGGATGGCCTTGACGTTGACGCCCGCGTTGGCCAGGGTCCCGAGGACCCGGCCGAAGATGCCGGGCTCGTCGGGGGTCGTCACGGACAGCTCGATGTCTTCGTTGACGGATGTCACGGTGGTGCTCCTCGCGATTAAGCGGGATTATAGCACACAACGGGAGGCCTGACCAGCGCCTCGGCGAACTGGTTGATTTGACTTGACAAAAGCCCGCGGGCCCGGTAAAGTTCCCTTGTCCGGCTCATCGCTATATCTCTATTTTCGAAGGAGGACTCATGAGACCGCGCAAACGGACCGCTATCTTCGCCGTGACCGCACTGGCCGCGCTCACGACGATGTCCTACGCCCAGACCACCAAGCTCAAGAGGATCGGGCTCTATACCTTCGCCACCGTCAAGGGTCAGGAGCCGACCCCGGCGACGATGAAGGGCCTCTTCGACGCCCACGCCGCCGACATCAAGGCCGGATTCGACCTGGCCGGCAACGCCGAGCTCTACGAGCCCTTCATGGAGCAGATGAAGACCGCCGAGTGGAAGGACACCACCCTGCCCGTCGGCGAGACCTTCCCCTGGATGCTCTTCAAGTCCCGCGACCAGGTCAAGGTCGCCCGGAACATCGAATGGGCCGGCAAGGAGCCGCTGGCGGTGTTCGTCGTCCCGGTCAGGAAGGACTGGAAGCAGTACGAGTTCATCGTGCCCAAAGGCTGCGGCAACATCGCCCTCGGCACCAAGGTCGTCGACCTCGTCCCGCCGGCCGTCTGCAGCCTGGTCGTCACGCCGGCCCGGGCCAACGTCAACGACCCGATCACCGTCGACATGAGCGGCACCCAGTACGCCCGGTCGATGACCGTCGTGGTCACCGACGCCCAGGGCCAGAGGATCGCCACCCAGGAGCTGACGCCGCAGTCGCCCAAGTGGCAGACCAAGTTCGACAAGCCCGGCGAATACTCCTTCCAGGGCTCCGCCGTCAACATGGAAGGCGCCGCCGCCGCCAACCCCTGCGCCGGCAAGGTGTCCATCAACTTCCCGCCCCTCTGCAAGCTCTGGACGTCCTGCATGCCCTGCGAGGACTACGTCGGCCGGCCCATCACCTTCGACGCCTCCGGGTCGAGCGACCCCGACGGCACGCTCAGCAAGGTCGTCTTCGAGCTCCTCGACGCCCAGGGCAACGTCATCGACACCTGCGTGACGACGCGCAAGCCGTGGACCTGGGAGAAGGTCTTCACCAAGGCCGGGACCTACACGATCAACACGACCGTCTTCGACAACGACGGCGCCCAGTCGTCGGCCGCCGACCCCTGCCGGCTGACCTTCGAGGTCACCCAGAAGACGCTCTTCTGGACCGTCGGCGGCGGGCTCGGCGTCTACGGCGGCAGCACGGCCCTCTACGGCTTCCTGCGGGCCGGCATGTTCGCCTGGCTGACGCCCGACAAGTGGAGCGTCACCCTGAGCCTCGGCGGCGGCATCCCGTTCGCCGGCAACCCGTGGAAGCTCGTCTTCACCGGCGACGCCCTCGTCAACGGGCACTTCGACAACTTCTTCGCCGGCGTCGGCCTGGGCGTGAGCTCGAAGACCCAGAACAACGACCCGGCCGTTCCGGGCGACGACCACAAGTTCGGCATCGACCTGCCGGTCCAGCTGGGCTTCCAGGTCTTCGACAAGTGGACGAGCAAGGGCCAGGTCTTCTTCGAGTTCCGCCTGCCGCTCGGCCGCGACTTCAACCAGAACTACAAGACCGGTCTCGGCTTCCGTTTCCTGTTCTGAGCCGGCCGGATAGGCGCTGATCTCCAGGGCCGGGGAGCGCGGCCGCCCCCCGGCCCTTTTTTTTCTGGGTTCTCTTCCATTTTCTGTGGGTGGCTATGGGACCAGTTGCCAGGTGCTCGAGGCGCGTGTCGGGACATGTACCGCCCCGGTACGTGTCCCGTAGGCCTGAATGGGGACACGTACCGGGAGTACATGTCCCCATTTGCCGGCCCATCTGACCCACGCGACGTGGAAGAGAACCTTTTTATTGAAGCTATCCGACCGGTCCCAGAAAGCCGCCTCGTTCACTCCCGGGGATCGGTCAAGCGGGATCCCTTGCGTGGGGAATGAGCGCGCAGGGGCGACACCTGAGGAGCGGCAGGGGGCGGGCTCCGGGGAGCGGCCATCACAAGAGCGACGGAGCGGCCCGCTCCGAGCCGGGAGTCGCGAGCCCGGGGAATGCCCGGCTTCGCAAGGGTTCGAAGGAGAAGGGGAGGCCTAGTCGGAGAGCTTGCCGAGCTTGGCCAGCTCGTCGTTGTAGTACTTGCGGTAGAGGATCTCCCACTCCCGCGAGCCCTCCTCGATGGCCTTCTTCTGGGACAGGATCTTGTCGACGGCCTTCTTGTCGAGGGTCTCGTAGAGCTTCATCTCCTCTTCGATGGACCTGACGATGACCAGCCGTACCTCGTTCGGGTCGTCCAGGAAATCGACCTGGTCGTCGGCCTCGAGGACGTCGAGGATCTGGCGGGACAGGTAGTTGATCTTCTCGCGGGACAGGCGGCCGCTCACAGCACGATCCCCTTCTCCCGGGCCAGCCGGGTCTTGATCAGGCGGAACATCTGCTGGTATTCGATGTTGTCCTTGCGGATCTTCTCCATGTGCTGGCTGAGGAGCTCGCGGACCTCCTGGTCGAGCCGGTCCTCCTTCTGGAACTCCTCGATGAGCAGGGCCGCGACCTGCTCGAGAAGGCCCGCCTTGTCCTCGATGACGACCTTGCCTTCCTTGACCAGGCTTCGCAAGATGACCGAGGCAAGATGCTCGATCTGGTTCTTGTTCAGGCGCATAACCCCGATACAATACCAAAGCCGGGCCGAGATTTCAAGGACGGGGGCGAAGACGGCTCAGGCGAGGACCAGAAAGGGATGGAGCCCGGGGCGGCCGGCCGCCGGGCGGGCCAGGGCGAGGAGGCGGCCCGAGGACGAGAACAACCTGACGAGGGGCGCGTCCGCCGGGGCGACGGGGCCCGCCAGGTCGTCCGGTCCCAGGACCGCCCCGTGCCCGACCTTGCCCTCCGCCGCGGGGAGGACGACGGCGGCCGGGGCGTCGGCGAGCAGGGCCTCGACCGGCAGGATGCGGCCCTCCGCCCGGCCGCGGGCCGCGTCGGCCTCGAGGACGGCCAGGGGGACGGCGTCGGCCAGGCCGTAGGGCCCGGCGGCGGTCCGGCGCAGCGTTTCGATGTGGGCGCCGCAGCCGAGGCGGCGCCCGAGGTCGTGGGCGAGGGACCTGGCATAGGTCCCGGCCGAGCAGTCCAACTCGAATTCGACGATCGGCGGTTCGTAGGCCCGGAGCGCGAAGCGGGCGACCGTGACGGGCGCCGGCCCGAAGGTGAAGTCCTCCCCGGCCCGGGCCCTCTCGTGTCCCGGCCGGCCGCCGACCTTCTTGGCCGAGAAGCGCGGCGGCGTCTGGAGGAGCGGGCCCTCGAACGCTCGCATCGCCTCGGCCAGCCTGTCGCGCCCTGGCCAGTCCCGGCATTCCTCCCCGAGAGGACGCCCCGAGGCGTCGTAGGTGTCGGTCGCCAGGCCGAGCCGGATGCGGCCGTCGTAGGACCTGGCGTCCCCGGCCAGGAAGGGGAAGAAGCGCGTCGCCCGGCCCACGGCGACGAGGAGGACGCCGGTCGCGTCCGGGTCGAGCGTCCCGCCGTGGCCGGCCCGGCGCGTGGCCAGGGCCTTGCGGACCCGCTGGACGACGTCGTGGGAGGTCGGCCCGGCGGGCTTGTCGATGACGAGGAGTCCGTCGCGGGGCATCCGGCGCGCCCCCGCGCTCAGGCGGCCGGGCCGGGGGGTTCCCCGGCCGGGCCGGCGAGGAGCGCCTCGACGGTCGCGGGGACCTCGCGGACGAGCGTCTCGTAGGGGCCGTGGACGGTGAAGCCGGCGGCGTGGACGTGGCCGCCGCCGCCGAAGTGCTCGGCCAACAGGGCCGCGTTGGCGCTGCCCTTGGACCGCAGGCTGACCCGGAACGTCCCGGGGCCCATCTCCTTGAAGAACATGACCAGCTCGACGCCCCGGATGGAGCGGGCCAGCGTGGTCATGTCCTCGGTGTCGACTTCTTTGAGGCCGAGCGGCTCCGTGTCGCGCTTGAGCATGGAGATGACGGCGATCCGGCCCGCCGCCCGCATGTCCAGCGAGGACAGGACGCGGCCGAGGAGGAGGACCTTCTCCGGCCGGTTGTTGTAGTAGAGCCTCTCGGCGACCCGGACGGGGCTGGCCCCGAGACGGGCCAGCTCGGCCGCGGCGGCCAGGGCCCGGGGCGTCGTGTTGGAGAAGTGGAACGAGCCCGTGTCGGAGAAGATGGCGCAGTAGAGGCTCTCGGCGATGGCCGGCGTGGGCGTCACGCCGAGGAAGCGGCTGAGGTCGAAGACCATCTCGCCGACGGCCGGGGCCGCGGGATCGATCCAGTTGATGTCGGCGTAGGGGGTGTTCGAGAAGTGGTGGTCGATGTTGATCTTGAAGGCCGGGGCCAGGCCTTCCTGGCCCGACCGCGAGACGTCGGCGCACTCGAGCAGCACGACGGTGTCGAAGTCCCGGGCCTCGATCTGTCCCACGCGGATCTCCGCCAGCTCGGGGAAGGCGGAGAACGGCAGGGGCGTCGGGTCGCGGTTGACGATGGCCGCTTCCTTGCCCAGGAGCCGGCCCATCTCCGCGAGGGCCAGGGCCGTGCAGAGGGAGTCGCCGTCCGGCCGGAGGTGGGAAGTGACGGCGAACCGCCGCGACGCCTTGATCCGGGCGGCGATGAGCTCTCGCGGGTCAGCGGCCATGCTTCTTGGACTCCTCGATCAGCCGGTCGATCTTCGCCTCGTGGCCCGGCCCCGGGTCCGGGGCGAAAAAGAGTTGCGGATTATACTTCAACTTCACCCGGGAGGCAAGGACGCGCCGGATGCGCCCGGCGCTCCGCTCGACCCGGGCGAAGAGGGCGCCCGGGTCGTCCGTCCCGAAGACGCTGAGGAAGACTCGGGCCGCGAGGAGGTCCGGCGTCATCTCGACCCGGGTGACGGACAGGAAACCCGTTCCGGGCCCCTGGAACTCCTCGACGAGCAGCCGGCCGAGCTCGGCCTGGATGAGCCCGGCCACGCGCCGGGGGCGGAGGCCCTTCTCAGACAAAACGGATCTCCTCGCCGCTGACCTCGGCCTCGGGAAGGCCGTGGGCGTCGGCCAGGACGCGGGCCAGGACCTCCTCGACGACGGCCTGCTGGCTGTTGAGGGTCACGACGCCCAGCCGGGAGCGCTGCCACTTGTCCTGGAAGCCCGTCTCGGCCAGGGCGACGTTGTAGCGGCGGACCCGGTCCTTGAAGCCGTGGAGGACCCGCCGCTTGTCCTTGAGCGACCGGGCGTGGGGGAAGAACAGATCGAGCGTCAGGACGCCGACGACCATGGCACCCTCCCGCGGCGCTAGACGGCCTGGACCTTCTCGCGGACGAACGTCTCGATCGTGTCGCCAGGCTGGAAATCTCCGAAGCCGCCGACGCCGATGCCGCACTCGTAGTCCTTCTTGACCTCGGCGACGTTCTCCTTGAGGTGCTTGAGCGAGCTGACGCGGCCCTGGTGGAGGACCTCGCGGCCGCGCAGGACCCGGGCCTCGGCGTTGCGGACGATCCGGCCGTCCTGGACGAGGCAGCCGGCGATCGCCCCGACCTTGGGGATGTGGAAGACCTTGCGGACCTCGGCCCGGCCCTGGAACGTCTCCTTGATGACCGGCTCGAGGAGCCCGACGACGGCCTTCTTGATGTCGTCGGTGAGCTGGTAGATGATGGAATAGGTCCGGACCTCGACGCCTTCCTTTTTGGCCAGGTCGACGGTCTTGGGGCCGGCCTTGACGTTGTAGCCGACGACGATCGCCTTGGAGGCCGAGGCCAGGAGGATGTCGGCGTCGGTGATGTTTCCCGTCGCGGCGTGGACGATCTTGATCTTGACCTTCTCGGTGCCCAGGGGGGGGACGACGTCGGCCAGGACCTCGACCGAGCCCTGGACATCGGCCTTGAGGACGAGGGTGAGCTCCTTGGCCTGGCCGTCCTCGATCTTCTTGAAGAGCTCGTCGAGGGTGACGCCCCCGGGGCGCGCCGCCTCCTTGCCCTTGGCCAGCGAGCGGCGGTAGGCGACGACCTGCCTGGCGGCCTCGGCGCTCTCCATGACCTGGAACGGGTCGCCGGCGACGGGGACGTCGGTGAAGCCCATGATCTCGACGGGCATGGACGGGCCGGCGCTCTTGAGGGCCTTGCCGTGCTCGTCGAACATGGCCCGGACCTTGCCCGTGGCCAGGCCGGAGACGAAGGCCTGGCCCGTCTCCAGGGTGCCGTGCTGGACGAGGACCGTGGCGACGGGGCCCCGCTGGCTGTCGAGCCGGGCCTCGAGGACGAAGCCCTGGGCCGGCACCGCGGGGTTGGCCTTGAGCTCGAGCATGTCGCCGAGGAGGAGGATCATCTCGAGCAGGTCGCCGACGTTGCGGTTCTCGCGGGCCGAGATATCGACGCTGATCGTCTTGCCGCCCCAGTCCTCGACGAGCAGGTCCTCCTTGGCCAGCTGCTGCTTGACCCGCTCGACGTTGGCCTCGGGCTTGTCGATCTTGTTGATGGCCACCATGATCGGCACGTTGGCCGCGCGGGCGTGGTCGATGGCCTCCTTGGTCTGGGGCATGAGGCCGTCGTCGGCCGCGACGACCAGGACGACGATGTCCGTGGCCTTGGCCCCGCGCGAGCGGAGCTGGGTGAAGGCCTCGTGGCCGGGCGTGTCGATGAAGGTGATGGAGCGGTCCTTGACCGTGACCCGGTAGGCGCCGATATGCTGGGTGATGCCGCCCGACTCCCGTTCGACCAGGTTCGAGGACCGGATGGCGTCGAGCAGGGTCGTCTTCCCGTGGTCGACGTGGCCCATGATGGTGACGACGGGGGGGCGGGGGGCGAGCTCGGCCGCCCCGGCCTCGGCGCGCCGGCGCATGGCCTCGTCGAGGGTGACGAACTCGGCGTCGAAGTGGGTCGCCCGGGTGACGGCCGCGGCGAGGCCGGCGTCGACGAAGTCGTCGGGGCCGGCGGGGGCGCCCGCGGCGGCGAGCTTCTCCAGGAGGTCCTTGGGCCGGACCTTCATGGCCTCGGCCGCGTCCTTCAGGAGCCAGCCTTCGCAGAGCCGGATCTTGACCCGGGGCTTGGGCGGCGCCGGAGGCGGGGCCGGCTTGGGCGACGGCGCGGGGGCCGGCCTGGGCGGCGGAGGAGGGGGAGCGGCCGGTTTCGCGGCCGGGGCGGGGCGGGGCCGCGCCGCGGCGCCCGCCGGGACCTGGGGAGGCGCCGAAGGCCTGGCCGGGGCCGGCTTCGCGGCCGCGGGGGCCTGCGCGGGTCTCGCCGCCGCGGCCGGACGGGCGGCCTGGGCCGGCGCGCCGGGTTTGACGGCCGGCGCCGCCGCGGGCTTGACGGGGGGGCCGGGGGCCGGCCTGGCGGGGGCGGCCGGGACCGCCTTGGGCGGAACGGCGGGCGCAGCGGCGGGCTTGGCCGGGGCCGGCTTCGCGGCCGCGGGCCTGGCGGCGGCGCCGGGCTTGGCGGCGGCCCGTTCGCCGGGCTGCGCTTTCGGGGGGGCCGCGGGCCGCGGTTCGGGCTCCGGCTCGGGGGCCGGCTTGGGCGGCGCGGGCTTGACGGGCAGGCCGGACTTGGCGGCCTCGGCCTGCTCGCGGAGCTCTGTTTTGGAGGGGACCATGGGCCGCGCGGGCGGGACGGGCGCCTTGGGGGCCGGCTTCGGGGGCTCGGGGGCCGCGCCGAGGGGGCGGCGAAGGGGGACCTTGGGGGGCTCGGGCTTGACCGGCTTCTTCTCGGCGCTTTTCTTGACGGGTTCACTCATGGGCGTCTTCTTGTTTGATGGAGATTTTCCAGCCGACGAGGCGGGAGGCCAGCTTGACGTTGATGCCTTTCTTGCCGATGGCCAGCGAGAGCTGGTCCCCGGGGACGACGGCGAGCATGGCCTTGTCGGCCCGGCTGACGAGTTGGACACGCTCGACCTTGGCCGGGCTGAGCGCTGCTTTGGCGTAGGCGGCGATGTCCGGCGACCAGGCGATGATGTCGACTTTTTCGCCCTGGAGCTCCTTGGAGATGGCCAGGATCCTGTTGCCCTTGACGCCGATGCAGGCCCCGACGGGGTCGATGTCGCGCTCGCGGCTGGCCACGGCGACCTTGGCCCGCTCGCCGGCCTGGCGGACGATGTCCTTGATCTCGATCGTCCGGTTGGCGATCTCGGGGATCTCGGTCTCGAGCAGCCGGGCCAGGAAGCGCGGCGAGGCCCTCGACACGACGACCTGCGGGCCCGGCGTTCCCCGGAAGACCTGGGTGATGACGGCCTTGACCAGGTCGCCGCGCCGGAGCTCCTCGTTCGGGAGCTTCTCCCGGAGCGGGAAGGCCACCTCGGTCCTGTTGACCTCGAGGATGACTACGCCGTCCTCGACCCGCCGGACGACGCCGGTGACGATCTCGCCGATGCGGGGCGCGAAGGCGCTGTAGACCTTCTCCTGCTCGGCGTCCCGGACCTTCTGGAAGATGACCTGCTTGGCGGCCTGGGCGGCGATGCGCCCCAGGGTGTCCGCGGGGAGGTCGACCTCGACGGTCTCGCCCGCCTTGACGTCGGGGCGGATCGCCCGGGCCTCGGCCAGGGAGATCTCCTCGGCCGGGTTCTTGGGCTCTTCCGCCGCCGTCTTGGCGGCGAAGACGCGCAAGTCGCCCTTTTCCGGCTTGAACAGGACCTGGACCTTCTCGTTCTGGGAGAAGAACTTAGCGGAGGCGACCCGGAGGGACTCCTCGATCGCTTGGATGATGACGCGCGGCTCGACGCTGCGCTCCTTGCTGAGCTGCAGGATCGTATTCCAGACGTTGACTTTCATCCGCTCGTCTCAATTCCCGCGCCGTGGGTTTCAAGGACGGTTGATTATAACGGAAACCCGGCTAAAGTGCAACGCGGCCCTTGAGCGGCCCCGGGAGCGGCTCGGGAGCCGCTTCTCCCGGGCCGTTGCGTCGGAGCCCTGTCGGCTCGCGCTCTAGCCCGAACGAGCGGGGGTTTCCGCACCTCAACCGGGGATCATGGCGCCGTGGAGGCTGTAGGGGCCGGCGCCGGTGACGCGGACGGTGACGAAGCGGCCGGCCAGTCCGGCCGGCGCGTCGAAGTTGACCACGAGGTTGCCCTCGGTCCGGCCCTGACAGCGGCCGGCGCCCCTGGGGCTGGGTCCGGTCGCCAGGACCGTGAGCTCCCGGCCGACGAACGACCGGTTCAACTCGGCTTGGATCGTCTTCTGGAGGCCCTGGAGCTCGACCAGCCGGCGGCGCTTGACCTCGAGAGGGACGTCGTCGGGCAGGGCCGCGGCCGCCGTCAGGGGCCGGGGCGAGAAGCGGAACGAGAAGATCCCGGCGAAGCGCGCCTCCCGCAGGACGCCCAGCGTGGCCTCGAAGTCGTCCTCGGTCTCGCCCGGGAAGCCGACGATGACGTCCGTCGAAAGGAGGAGGCCGGGCAGGCTGTCCCGCAGCCGGGCGACGAGTTCGAGGTAGGCCTCGCGGGTGTAGCCGCGGTTCATCCGGGCCAGGACGGCCGTCGAGCCGGACTGGAGCGGCAGGTGCAGGGCCCGGCAGACGCTCGGATGGGCGGCCATGGCCCGGATGATGTCGTCGCCGAAGTTCTTGGGATGCGAGGTGATGAAGCGGACCCAGGCCGGGCCGGGCACGGCCGCGACGGCCTCGAGCAGGCCGGCGAAGCCGAGGCCCGAGCCGGGGTCGCGGTAGGAATCGACGTTCTGGCCGAGGAGCTGGACCTCGAGGGCCCCGGCCTCGGCCGCGGCCCGGACCTCGGCCAGGACCCGGCCGGCCGGCCGGCATTTCTCCGGCCCCCGGCTGAAGGGGACGATGCAGTAGGCGCAGTAGTTGTCGCACCCTTCCATGACCGGGACGAAGGCGCTCCAGGGGTTGGCCCGCGCGGTCGCCTCGGGCCCGATCTCGCGCCAGTCCGGGCTGTGCCCGGTCCGGACCACGGGCGACTCGGCGGCCCGGAGGACGAGCTCCGGGAGCTCGCGATAGCCGTCCGGGCCGACGACGAAGTCGATGGCCGGCCGCCGGTCCAGGAGACCGGCCTGGCGCACCTGCGCGACGCAGCCGGCGACGCCCAGGACGAACGGCCGCCGTTTTTTCAGCCGGGCCAGGCGCCCGAGATAGGAATAGAGCTTCTCCTCGGATTTCCGCCGCACGGCGCAGGTGTTGACGACGACGATGTCGGCGGCCTCGGGCCGGTCCGCGGCGGCGGCCCCGGCCTCGAGGAGGACGCCGAGGATGTGCTCCGAATCGTTCAGGTTCATCTGGCAGCCGAAGGTCCGGACGAAGGCCTTCCGGCCGCCGAGCGGCGGGCTCACGGCCTCCCTTTCCCGGGGGCGGCGCCGAGCATCTCCCGGACGATCTGGCGGGACGCCTCGGTGACGCGGCTGCCGGCGACGAGCCGGGCGATCTCCTCGACCCGGTCCTCGCCCTCGAGGCGGCGGACGCCGGTGAAAGTCCTCTTGTTCTCGACGCGCTTGTCGACGTGGAAGTGGTGGGCGGCGGCCGAGGCGATCTGCGGCAGGTGGGTGATGCAGAGGACCTGGTCGCGGAGGGCCAGCCGGCCGAGCCGGCGGGCGATGAACTCGGCCGTCTTGCCGCCGATCCCGGCGTCGATCTCGTCGAAGATGAGCGTCCGGCCGCCGTTCTTGTCCTGGGCGGCGGACTTGAGGGCCAGCATCATCCGCGACAGCTCACCGCCCGAGGCGATCCGCCGGAGCGGCCGGAGCTCCTCGCCGGGATTGGGCGAGAGGAGGAACTCGGCGTCCTCGGCGCCCTGGTCGCGGATGGTGGCCGGGTCGTCGAGCGACGGACGGACCTCGGCCAGGCGGACCTCGAAGCGGGCCTTGTCCATGCCGAGCGGGGCGATCTCCTTCTCGATCGCCCGGGCCAGGCGGTCCGCGGCCTTGCGGCGGGCGGCGCCGAGGCGGGCGGCGAGGCCCGCGTAGGCCTCGAACCGCGCCCCGATGACGGCGGCGAGCTCCTGGAGCCGCTCCCGCCCCGTCTCGAGGCCGGCCCTCTCGGCCCTCAGGGCCTCGCCGCGGGCCAGCACGGCCTCGACCGAGCCGCCGTGCTTGCGCTTGAGCTTCTCGATGACGCTGAGGCGCTCCTCGACCGCCTCGGGGTCCTCCGGAGCGGCGGCCCGGCGGTCCTTGAATCTGGCCAGCGCGCCGGCCGCCTCCCGGAGAAGGACGTCCGCGTCCTGGAGGCCGGGCCCGAGCTCGGCGAAGCTCCCCTCGAAGGCGGCCAGGTCGGTGAGGACCGCGCGGAGGCGGGCCAGCCGGGGGATGAGGGCCTCGTCGCCGAGATAGGCCAGGTCGAGGGCCTTGTCGACGAGGCCGGCGATCCGCTCCGCGTTCCTGACGATCTCGCGCTCGCGGAGGAGGGCCTCGTCCTCGCCCGGCTTGAGACCGGCCGCCTCGATCTCCCGGAGCTGGTAGGCGACGAAGTCCAGCCGGTCCTCGCGCTCCCGCTCCCGGAGCTCGAGGCCGCGCTTCTCCTGGAGGAGGCCGCGGAGCTCCCGGGCCGCCAGGGCCGTTTCGCGCCGAAGCGCGGGCGCGTCGAGGGCCTCGTCGAGATAGGCCAGGTGGTTCTCGAGCCTGAGGAGGAAGACGTGGTCGTTCTGGCCGTAGATGTCGACGAGCCCTTCGCCGAGCTCGCGCAGCCGGCGGGCCGGGACGAGGGCGCCGTTGACGAAGGCCTTGCCCGCTCCCTGGCCGGTGACGGACCGCTGGACGAGGAGCTCGCCGTCCTCGGGTCCGGGCAGCCCGGCCAGGTCGACAGGCCGGGCGGCGAAGTCGAAAACGGCCTCGACGAAGGCCTCCCCGGCCCCGGTCCGGACGAGGTCCGGCGAGGCCTTCTCGCCGAGGAGGATCCGGATGGCGTCGATGATGATGGACTTGCCGGCCCCGGTCTCGCCCGTCAGGATGGAGAACCCCGGCTCGAGGCGCAGCTCGAGGCTCTCGATCGTGGCCAAATTCCTGATCCTCAGGAACCTGATCATGGCGTCACGGGCCTAGCGGATGATATAGGGGACGAGGGCCCTCTCCATGTTGATCCGGCCGTAGCCGGCGCGGTCGTCGCGGCCGGGCAGGGACGCCGCGTTGATGTCGTTGGCGGTGTAGCGGATGATCCACATGATCTGTTCGGGCGCGAGGTCGGGCTTGAGGCTCCGGATGAGCGCGGCCAGCCCGGCCGCCTGCGGCGCCGCGGCCGAGGTCCCGGAGGCGAAGACGTAGGGCGGCCGGCCGGGGCCGACGTAGGCCTGCGGGACGGGGCCGAGGAGCCAGACGCCCGGCGCGGCCACGTCGACCTCGGGACCGAAGCTCGAGAAGGAGGCGATGGCGTCGTCGGCGTCGCTCGCGGCCACGGCCAGGACGGTCTCGTCGTAGGCGGCCGGATAGAGGACGGGCCCGCCGCTGTTCCCCGCCGCCGCGACCACGACGGCCCCGTGGTCGCGGGCGTAGCGGCAGGCGTCCTCGAGGTAGGGGTCGGGGACATCGCCGCCGAGGCTGACGTTGATGACGCCGGCCCCTTGGTCGGTCGCCCAGACGATGCCGTCGATCATCCAGCTGTAGTAGCCGTCGCCGCGGTTGTCGACGACCTTGACCGGCAGGACGCGGCAGCCCCTGGCGACGCCGGCGATGCCGACGCCGTTGTCCGTGTCGGCGGCGGCGATCCCGGCGACGTGGGTCCCGTGCCAGTGGTCGTCGTCGGCGCTGTCGTCCCCGTTGACGAAATCGCGCCCGGGGCCGACGACCTTGTAAGCGAGGTCGGGGTGGTTCCGGTCGACGCCGGTGTCGAGGACGGCGATGACGACCCCGGGATCGCCCCGGACCTCGTCCCAGGCCGGCACGGCCTTGACATCGGCGCCGGCCGTCAGCCGGACTCTGAGGCCGCCGCCGATCTCCAAGTACCCGCCGAGGTTGCGGAGATTGTATTGATAGGCGCCGAAATACGGGTCGTTGGGGACGTCGGCGATACGGGTCCGGGGGTCGGGGCCGGCCGACTCGACGGCGCCGTCGCCCCGGAGCGCGGTCAGGGCCTCGGCGACGGAAACGCCCGGGGCCGTCCGGGCGCTGTAGACCCGGACGGCCGGGATGGCGTGGGCGTCCGGGAAGCCGTGGGCGCGGAGCCGCTCCCGGGCCGGGCCGTCGGGGACGTCGGCTCGGAACCGGACCAGGACCCGGTCCGAGGCGCATCCGAGGGAGCCGGGCGGGCCGGTCTCGGACATCCGCTCCAAGCGGACGGGGCGGTCGCCCGCGGCGACGGCGCCGCCGCGGTCCAGGCCGCAGCCGGCGAGAACGACGACGGCGGCCGCGGCCAGGGATCCGACGACCGTTCCCCTCGTTCGTGTCATGGCCCTCTCCTCGCCTCAGAATCCGTAAAGGGCGCCGATGGAGAAGAGACCGTCGGCCCCTCCGCCGCCGGCCGCGAGCCCGGCCTTCACCTTGACCTTGACGGGCCCGCCCACCCGGACCTCGGCGCCGAGCGCCAGGGCCAGGGCGAAGTCGCCCCGGACCCGGCTCGTCTCCTCGCCCCCGAGCTCGCCCAGGGTCTCCGCCATCCGGAAGCCGGCCCAGAGCAGGCGGGCGCTCACCTCGGCGAACGGCACGATCCGGGGCCCGAAGGCCAGGTAGGCCAGCCGCGGGCCGGCGGAGAGCTCGAGCCAGTCCGGCCGGCCCGTGGCCCGTCCCTCGACGGCGAAGCCCTCGAGGGGCCAGGACCGGGCCGCCCCGGAGGAATAGACGATCCGGCCGGCCGCCCCGATCTCGAATCGGCCGGCTCTTTTCACCGGCGCGGCGGCCTCGGCGGCCAGGCTCAGGCCGGACATGTTCGCGCCCCGGAATTCCAGGGAGATGGGCAGGGTGCCGAAGGCGAGTCTCGAGGGGTTGACCAGGGAAAAGCCGGCGGCGAAGCTGAACACGAGCCCGCCCGAGAAGCCGACCTCGGCCTGGGCCCCGAAGGCGTGGGCCCGAAGCTTCGAGGGGCCGCCGCCGCCCCAGGCGACGGTCCGGGCGAAGTGATCGTAGGCCAATCCGGCCGAGAACGAGGTGACGTGGAACTGCTTCGCCTCGGCCCGGCCGGCGGCCAGCAGGGCCAGGACGGCCAGCGCCAGGGCGCTCCTCCGCCGCCGGTCGCGCTCTTCCATGAAGGGCCCTCCCAGACCCGCCGGGGTCAGTCCTTTTTCTGCGCGGCCGCGGCCGCCGCGGCTTTCTTCAACCGCTCGATCTCGGCCAGCTTCTTCGCGGCGGTCTTGGCCAGCTTCTGCCCGGAGTAGTCCGAAACCACCTTGGAGAAGAAGGGAGCGGCCTGGTCGTAGAGCCGGAGCTGGAAGTTGCAGTCCCCGAGATAGAAATAGACCTTGTCCAGCCGCGAATACTCCGGGTAGGTCGACATGACCTCCATCAGGCGGCTGAGGGCCGCCCGGTAAGATCTCCGGCCGTGATAGCTGATGGCGATCTCGGTGCTGTGGGAGGCCAGGCGCTCCTCGCACTCCTTGACCCGCTCCTGGGCCTGCTTGGCCTGGTCGCTGGCCGGATAGTCGGCGATGACCTTCTTGAACTCCGCCAGCGCCTGGATCGTCCGGGACGGGTCGCGGCCCGGCCTCAGCATCTTCTTGAAGAAGGTCATGGCGACCTGGTATTGGCTGTAGGCCGCCGACGGCGAATAGGGGTAGGTCCGGATGAACTCCCGGTACTCCGCCGCGGCCAGGATCATGTTGCTCTCGTCGCCCTTGCGGAAATAGGCGTCGGCGATGAGCAGCTTGGCCCGCTGGGCGTAGAAGCTCTTGGGGAACGAGTCGATGACCTGGCGGAGGTAGAGGATGCCCTTCTCCATGTCGCTCTTGATCGAGGCCTCGCCGAGCCTGTAAAGGGCCTCGTCGGAGCCGGACAGGTCGGCGGCGAGAGCGACCGGCTTCTTCCGGCACCCCGGCGCGGCCGCGGCGAGGAGGACGGTGAGGAGCAGGACGGCGGTCTTCGTTGCGGCGGTTCGGGTCATGACGTCTTCCTGGCGATGGCTTTCAGGGCCTTGACGGCCGCGGCGGGGTCCGGGGCCTCGTAAACCGCCGACCCGGCGACGACGATCTCCATGCCGGCGGCGATGATGTCCTCGGCGTTGTCGAGCTTGATCCCCCCGTCGACCTCGATCGGGATGCGGAACCCCTCGGCCCGGATCCAGTCCCTGAGCCGGCGGATCTTGTCGCGGCAGGAGGGGATGAAGGCCTGGCCGCCCCAGCCGGGATCGACCGACATGATCAGGACGAAGTCGAGCTCGGGGAGGACCTCCTTCAGGGTCTCGATGGGGGTGGCCGGATTGAGGGCCGCGCCGGCCTTCCGGCCGAGGCCCCGGATCATGGTCAGGTCCTTGTGGAGATGGGCCGTCGCCTCGACGTGGATGGAGATCCAGTCGGCCCCGGCCTCGTGGAAGAGCGGCACGAAGCGCCGGGGCTCCTCGACCATGAGATGGACGTCGATCGGCAGGCGGGTCTCGCGCCTGACGGCGGCCACGAGCTGGGGCCCGAGGGTCAGGTTGGGCACGAAATGACCGTCCATGACGTCGACGTGGATGAGATCGGCGCCGGCCGCCTCGGCCAGGCGGACCGCGTCGCCGATCCGGGCGAAGTCGGCGGAGAGGATGGACGGGGCGATGAGGGCCATCAGCGGCTGACCTCGAACGAGATGCGGTTGCGCTTCCGGACGCAGTAGCCGTTCGGCGGGTCCTGCTTGACGATCAGGCCGGCCGTCGCCCCGGGGTAATAGACGTAGCGGAGGTCGGCGACCTTGAAGCCCCAGGCGTTGAGCCGGCCGATGACCCCCTCGGCCCTGAGGCCGATGAGGTCGGGCATGACGTAGCGGGCGTCGAGGGCGCCTTGGCTGAGGAGAAGTCCGACCGGGAAGCCGCGCTCGACCGCCGTCCCGGGCTCGGGCTTCTGGGCCAGGAGGCGGCCGGCGGGGAGCCGGGGCGTGTGGACCTGGCTCATCTTGCCGCGGGCCAGGCCGGCGGCCTGGAGAAGGGTCAGGGCCTCGTCGAGGGGCTTCCCGGCCAGGCCGGGGACGGCGACGACGCCGCTGCCCGAGCTGGTCACGACCTGGACCGGCATCGTCGTGCGGATGCGCGAACCCGCCGCGGGCTCCTGGCGGGCGATGAGGCCCCTTTCGACGCGGTCGTTCGGCTCCGTGCCCTTCAGGGCCAGCGACAGATCCTTCTTGGACAGGTCGGCGCGGGCCTGGGCGACGGCCTTGCCGGCGAGGTCGGGCACGGAGACGACCTCGCTCTTGAGCAGGACCCGGGAGAAGATGACGGCGCTGAGGAAGAAGAGGATGAGTAAGAGGAGCGCCGCCGCCGCCGGAAAGAGAGCTCTTTGGGCCATCTTCGATGTTCTTCGATGTCGAGTCCGCAGGCTATTATTATCACAAGTCCGGAACCGTGTAAACGCGGCCCGCGTTGCGCCCTCCCGGGACGCGGGTTATAATGCCGTTCACGGAGGCCCGACCATGCCCGTCACCACCTATTCGGATTTCCGCAGCGATACCGTCACCAGGCCCACGGAGAAGATGCGCCGGGCCATGGCCGAGGCCGCCGTCGGCGACGACGTCCTCGGCGACGACCCGACCGTCCAGGAGCTCGAGCGGAGGTCGGCCGAGGCCATGGGCAAGGAGGCGGCGCTCTTCTGCCCCTCGGGGACCATGGCCAACTCGATCGCGGTCAAGATGTGGACCGGCGCCCTCGAGGAGGTCATCGTCGAGGAGCGCTCCCACATCTACAACATGGAATCGACCCACATGACCTTCATCTCCGGCGTGACGCCGCGGCCGGTCCGGTCGGCGCGGGGGGCCATGGACCCGAAGGACGTCCTGGCCGCCGTGCGCAAGCCGAACGTCCACACGCCCCGCACCTCGTTGATCTGTCTCGAGAACACCCACAACAACTGGGGCGGCGCGGTCGTGCCGCTCGACAACTTCCGGGCCATGAGGCGCATCGCCGACGAGCACGGCCTCAAGGTCCACCTCGACGGGGCCCGGATCTTCAACGCCAGCGTCGCCTCGGGCGTGCCGGTCCGCGCCTTCGCCGGCGAGGTCGACTCGCTCCAGTTCTGCCTGTCCAAGGGGCTCTCGGCCCCGGTCGGCTCGGTCCTGGCCGGGCCGAGGGAGCGGCTCGAGCTCGGCCGCCGGCTGCGCAAGGCCCTGGGCGGCGGCATGCGCCAGGTCGGCGTCCTGGCCGCGCCGGGGCTCATCGCCCTGACCGAGATGGTCGACCGGCTCGAGGAGGACCACATCCGGGCCAAGGCGCTGGCCCGCGGCATCGCCGGCCTCCCGGGCGTCAGGCTCGATCCCGGGACGGTCGAGACCGACATCGTCATCTTCGGCTTCGAGCACCCGGCGCTCACGGTCCCGGCCCTGCTCGAGAAGATGAGGGAGAAGGGCGTCCTGGCCCTGGCCATCTACGGCGGGGTGCGCATGGTCACCCACAAGGACGTCGGGGACGCCGACGTCGAGCGGGCCATCCGGGCCTTCCGGGAGATCCTGGCTTAAAGGCGCTCGGCGACGATCTGGGCCACGTCCTTGACCGCGATGTCCCCGCGGCCCCCGTCCTTGAGCCCGTCGCGGAGCATGGTCAGGCAGAACGGGCAGGCCACGGCGGCCAGCGGCGCGCCCGCGCCGGCGACCTCGTCGGCCCGGAGACGGTTGATCCGCGTCCCGAGCGACTCCTCGGTCCACATCAGCCCGCCCCCGGCGCCGCAGCAGAAGCTGTCTTCGCCGTGGCGCCGCGGCTCCCGCGGCGGCCGTCCCGTGGCGGCGCGCAGGACGGCCCGCGGCTCCCGGATGATCCCGTTGTGGCGGCCGAGGTAGCAGGGGTCGTGGAAGACGCAGGCCTCGGCCGCCCCGGGCTTCAAAGGCAACCGGCCGGACGCGATGAGCGATCCGATGAGCTCGACGTGCGAGACGACCTCGATCGCGGCCAGGCGCGCCCCGTCGTCCCCGGCGAGGCCCGGGACGCGGCCGGCGAGCTTCGGGTACTCGTGCTTCAGGGTGTTGTAGCCGTGCGGGCAGAACGTGACGATCTTCCGGACGCCGTAGGCCCTGAAAAGCGCGAGGTTCTCCAGGGCCAGGCTCTGGAACAGGTATTCGTGGCCCAGGCGCCGGGCCGAGTCGCCGCAGCACTTCTCCTCGGTCCCCAGCGTCCCGAAGGCGATCCCGGCGGCCCGCAGGACCTTGACCAGAGCCGCGGCGATCCCGCGGCCCGCGTCGTCGAAGGCGCCCATGCAGCCGACCCAGAGGAGGCACCCGGCGTCCGGGACGTCTTTGATGTGCCGGACCCCCAGGGCCTCGCCCCACTCGGCCCGCTCGGCGAAGCCGATGTTCCAGGGGTTGGCGTTCGCCTCCAGGCCGCGGAAGAAGGCGTTGAGCTCCGGCGGAAACGCGCTCTCCATCAGCACCCGGCCGCGCCGGGCCCCGACGATCTTGCGGATGTGCTCGATCTCGACCGGGCACTCCTTCTGGCAGGCCCCGCAGGTCGTGCAGGTCCAGATCTCTCCCTCGGTGAACGTCGCCGGGACGAGCCCGGGCAGGCCGTCGCGCTTCTTCCCGACCAGGACCTTGCCGCCGTCGAGAAGGGCCCGCTTCATGTTGAACAGGATCATCTTGGGCGACAGGGGCTTGCCGCTGGCGAAGGCCGGGCAGGCGTCCTGGCAGCGGCCGCACTCCATGCAGGAGAACGCGTCCAGGTTGTCCTTCCAGGTGAGATCGGCGATCTTCTCGAGGCCGAAGACGTCCGATTTCTCGAGGTCGAGGGCCTCGAGCTCGCCGCCGGGGGCCGAGCGGCGGAGGAAGACGTTGAACGGCCCGGCGAACATGTGCAGGTACTTCGAGTGGGGGACGTAGGCGATGAAGGCGTAGACGGCGACGAGGTGGGCCCACCAGCCGGCCTTGACGTGGGCGGCGGCGGCGGCGGCGCTCATCCCCGAGCGGCCGACGAGCCCGGCCAGCCAGGGGCCGAGGAAGGACCAGCGGGCCGTCCCGGGATCGTGGGCGACCTCGAAGGCCCGGAAATAGAGGAAGGTGGCCGTGGCCAGGGTGATCAGGAGATAGATGACGGCCGAGTCGCCCTTCGTCGTCCCGTAGGCCTTGGGCCGGACGACGAAGCGGCGGAAGGCCAGGAAGAGGACCGCGGCCATGACCGTGAAGGCCGCGACGTCGATGACGAAGGAGAAGACGAGCCCGGGGCCGCCCCGGCCGAAGAGATAGAAGCCGGCGACGAAGCCCTCGAAGGTGTGCGACACGGTCATCGCGTCGAACGTCAGGGCGCCGTAGAAGAGGCCGGCGTGGAGAAGGCCCGTGGCCGGCCGCTCGCGGCGGATCGTGCACCGTTGGAGCCCGACCTTGGTCGCGGCGCGGACGAACCGCGTCCAGAGGCCCCGGAACCGGTCCTCGGGCGCGCCGGCCAGGACGATCCGGAGGCGGCGGACGATCGGGACGAGGAAGGCGGCGGCCGTGGCCGGGATGAGCGCGGCCAGAACGAGCTTTTCCGGTGTCGTCAGCATGCCGGCACTCCTTTCCTCGCCGTCGCCCTTATTTACCGATTTGTCTCGGGCCTGTCAAATATGATAATTAGGTCGCGGCCATGAACGTCCTCGTCCCGCTGCTCCTCGCCGCGGCCGTCTTCCTCCTGGCCGGCCGCTTCTACGCCCGCTTCATCGCCCGGAGCGTCGGCGAGAAGGCCGACCGCCCGACGCCCGCCGTCACGCTCAACGACGGCCGCGATTACGTCCCGACCGAACGCTTCGTCGTCTTCGCCCATCACTTCTCGGCCATCGCCGGGGCCGGGCCCATCCTCGGCCCGACCATGGCCATCCTCTACGGCTTCGTCCCGGCCTGGCTCTGGGTCGTCCTCGGCGGCGTCTTCATCGGCGCCGTGCACGACTACGCCACGCTCTTCATCAGCATGCGCGAGGGCGGCAAGTCCATGGCCGAAGTCGCCCGCAAGACCCTCGGCGGCGCCGGCTTCAACCTGTTCATCTCCTTCACCATCGTCATGATCGTGCTCGTGACCTCGTCGTTCCTCAGCGCCACCGCGATCTCCCTGACCTCCCTCTGGCCCCTGGCCAAGATCGGGGTCCGGGAAGGGGAGACCTTTCTCAAGACCGTCGTCCGCGACGGCGTCGTCATGGGCCGGATCGGCGGCATCGCCTCGATGTCCGTCGTCGTCATCACCCTTTGCTCGCCCCTGCTCGGCGTCCTCCTCCACAAGAAGGGCCTGAAGACCGCCCACGCCTACGTCCTGGCCGCGGCCGTCTGCGCCGGCTCGATCGTCCTCGGCATCATCTTCCCCGTCACCCTGGCCTCGACGACCTGGATGGTCCTCATCTCGGTCTACGTCCTCGTCGCCGCCGGGGTGCCGGTCTGGCTCATCCTCCAGCCCCGCGACTTCATCAACGTCCAGATCCTTTACGGCGGCATCGGGCTCATGATCGTCTCGCTCCTCAGCTGCGGCGTCCAGGGTCTCCGGGTGACCGCGCCCCGCTTCAACCTGGCCGAGGGGACGCTCAACCTGGGCTTCGTCTGGCCGATGATGTTCATCACGATCGCCTGCGGCGCCATCTCGGGCTTCCACTGCCTGGTCGGGGGAGGCACGACCGGGAAACAGCTGGCCCGGGAGCCGCACGCCCGCCACGTCGGCTTCAACGCCATGCTCCTCGAGTCGTTCCTCGCGGTCTGCGTCCTGCTGGCGCTCGGCGGGGCCATGGCTTTCACCGACTACAAGGCCGTCGTCTGGCCGGCCGACCCGGCCGTCAAGTCGAATCCCATCCTCGGCTTCTCGCTCGCCGCCGGCCGTCTCTTCCACCAGGGCCTGGGCATTCCCGTCGCTCTCGGGACCGTCTTCGGCATCCTGCTCGTCGAGGGCTTCGTCGTCACCACCCTCGACGCGGCCGTCCGGCTCAACCGCTACCTCTTCGAAGAGCTGTGGACGATCGTCTTCAAGCGGGTCCCCTCCCTGTTCCGGCACTACTGGGTCAACTCCGGCCTCGCCGTCCTGCTGATGTGGGTCCTGGCCTATTCGAACGCCTTCAACGCCCTCTGGCCCATCTTCGGAGCGGCCAACCAGCTCCTGGCGGCCATGGCCCTGCTCACGGCCTCGGCCTGGCTCCTCCTGCGCAGGCGGCGGAACTGGTACACGCTCGTCCCGGCGGTCTTCATGGTCGTCACGACGCTCGTCGCGCTGGGCATCCTGCTCGTCAATTACATCAGGGACTCCCGCTACCTCCTGATCGGGGCGGACCTGCTTCTGCTGGCCCTCGCGGCCGGGGTCGTCACCCTCGCCGTCCGGACTTTCCTCAAGCGGGGGCGCTTGTCCGCTCCCGTCGAAAACGTCGAAGCGCGGGCCGGTCTCGGGCCCGAATGAATATCTCTCGAGAAGGAGCTCTCATGGCCAATGTCAGGGACATCGTCATAATCGGGGCCGGACCGGGCGGCTACCTGGCCGCCCTGCGGGCCGCCCAGCTGAAGAAGACGGTCACGCTCATCGACCGGGACCGCGTCGGCGGCACCTGCATCAACTACGGCTGCATCCCGTCCAAGTACCTGCTCCACCAGACCAAGGTCCTCGGGGACGCGGCCGCCGCCAGGACGATCGAGGGCCCGGTCGGCGAGCTCCGGCTGAACTGGGCCAAGGTCCAGCAGGGCCGGCAGGCCGTCGTCGACCAGCTGGTCAAGGGGCTCGTCTTTCTCCTCGAGAAGAACAAGGTCGAGGTCGTCAAGGGCCGGGCCCGCCTGCGGCCGGACAGGACGGTCAGGGTCGAGACGGCGGAAGGGGAGAGGGAGTACCGGGCCGGCAAGGTCATCGTGGCCACGGGCAGCCGGACCGCGGGCCTGCCGTTCCTCAAGATCGACGGCCGGACGGTCATCGGCAGCACCGAGGCCCTCGGCCTGCCCGAAGTCCCCAAGAGCCTGCTCGTCATCGGGGCCGGGGCCATCGGCCTCGAGATGGGCTCGATCTACCGCCGGTCGGGCGCGGACGTCACCGTGCTCGAGATCCTGCCGCAGATCCTGCCCGGTTCGGACAAGGAGGCCGCGACCCGGCTCGAACGGGCGCTCAAGAAACAGGGCCTGAAGATCTTCACCGAGATGAGGATCGACGCGGCCGATGTCGCCGACGGCCTGGCCACCCTCCGGGGCGCCGGGGTCAAGACCGGCGCGCCCTTCGAATTCAAGGCCGAGAAGGTCCTCCTCTCGGCCGGCCGCCGGCCGAACACGGAAGACCTCTTCGACGGCCCGGCCTTCCTCGAGATGGACCGCGGCTTCATCAAGGTCAACGCCGCCCTGGAGACGAGCGCGCCCGGCGTCTACGCCATCGGCGACGTCGCCGGAGAAAAGCTCCTGGCCCACAAGGCGTATCACGACGCCGTCGTCGCGGCCGAGAACGCCTCGGGCCTGAGCCGGACCGTCGACTACAAGGCGCTGCCGGCCTCCGTCTACACCGAACCCGAATTCGCTTCGGTCGGGCTGACCCAGGAAGAAGCCGCCGCGAACGGCATCGAGGTCAAGACGGGGGTCTTCCCCCTCCAGGCGAGCGGCCGGGCCCTGACCATGGGGGCGACCGACGGGCTCATCAAGGTCCTGGCCGACGGGGCCGGCCGGGTCATCGGGGCCCACATCGTCGCGGCGGGGGCCTCGGACCTCATCCCCGTCTTGACCATGGCCGTCGCCAAGGGGATGGCGCTCGAGGAGCTCGACAGCATCATCTACATCCATCCGACGCTTTCGGAAGGAATCGGCGAGGCGGCGCTCAAGGCCGACAACCGGGCCTTGCACATCCTGAACGCCTAGGCGGGCGGCGCTCCCGTTGATTATTCCGCGGCGATTGGCTACAATCGCCGCGGTCGCTGAACGTCATGCCCGAGCTGGCCATCGCTTTCCTCGTCTTCGGCTTCACGGCGGCCGTCATGCTCCTCGTCAACCGCATTCTCGGCCCCCGCCGGCCCGACCCGGCCCGCGAGAGGCCCTTCGAGTGCGGCAGCCCCCCGCTCCAGGCCGCCATCGGCCCGGTCAACGTCCCGTTTTTCCCGGTCGCCCTGCTCTTCCTGCTCCTCGACGCCGAGATCGTTTTCCTCTTCCCCCTGGCCTTGGCTTTCCGTGAGCGGGGCCTCGGCGGCTTGGCCGCCCTGGGCGCCTTCGTCCTCGTCCTGGCTGCCGGCTTCGCCTACGCCTGGAAGAAAGGGATCTTCCGCTGGTCATGAGCGGCTTCGACTTCCTGACCACGCGCTTCGAGACGGCCCTCGGCTGGGGCCGCAAGTTCTCGCTATTCCACTATCCCTTCATCACCGCCTGCTGCGGCATGGAGTACATGTCGGCGGCCTGCGCCCACTTCGACATCGACCGCTTCGGGGCCGGCCTGACCCGCTTTTCGCCCCGCCAGGCCGACCTCCTGCTCGTCGTCGGGACGGTCACCCACAAGCTCGCCCCGGTCCTGCGGACCGTCTACGACCAGATGCTCGAGCCCAAGTGGGTCATCGCCTTCGGGGCCTGCGCCGTGAGCGGCGGCATCTATCGCAACTACGCCGTCGTCCAGGGCATCGACAGGATCGTCCCGGTCGACGTCTTCATCCCCGGCTGCCCGCCGCGGCCGGAGACGGTCCTGGACGGCCTGCTCAAGCTCCAGGACAAGATCCAGGGACAGCGACAGGATTGGCGATGGGCCCGGAAGACTTGATCGAGGCCGTCCGCAAGCGGCTCGGCCCCGCGGTCGAGGCGGCGACGGACTCGTTCGGCGACCCCGTCCTCATCCTCCGCGCCGAGGCCGTCCGCCCGGCCCTGGCCGCCCTGCGCGAGCCCCCCTTCGACTTCGCGGTCCTGCTCGACCTGACCTGCGTCGATTTCGCCGCGACCGAGGGACGCTTCGAGCTCGTCTACCATCTCTATTCGCTCGCCGGCAACGTCCGCCTGCGCCTCAAGGCCTCGGTCCCCGCCGCCGACCCGGCGGCGGCCTCCCTCGCCGGGCTGTGGAAGAACGCCGAATGGCTCGAGCGCGAGGTCTTCGACATGTTCGGCGTCCGCTTCGAGGGCCATCCCTACCTGAGGCGCCTGCTGACCTACGAGGGCTTCGAAGGCCATCCCCTGCGCAAGTCCTACCCCTGGCGGCTGGAGCAGCCGCGCATCCCCCTCAAGGAAGGCCCCTGACATGGCCTCCCCGACCCGGCTCGAGCGAAGCGCCCGCCCGGGGAGCATGCTCCTCAACATGGGGCCGTCGCATCCCGCCATGCACGGCACCATGCGGATCATGCTCGAGCTCGACGCCGAGAGGATCGTCAACGCCGAGTGCGAGATCGGCTACCTCCACCGCGGCTTCGAGAAGACCTGCGAGAACAAGACCTGGTTCAACCTCCTCGTCTACACCGACCGGCTCAACTACGTCTCGCCGCTCATCAACAACCTGGGCTACGCCATGACCGTGGAGAAGATGCTCGGCGTCGCCGTGCCCGAGAGGGCCCAGCTCATCCGGGTCCTCGTGAGCGAGCTGTCGCGCGTCGCCGACCACCTGACCTGCCTCGCGGCCATGGCCATGGAGAGCGGCGCCTTCACCGTCTTCCTCTACCTGATCAAGGCCCGCGAGTACCTCTGGGACGTCGTCGAGTTCACGACCGGGGCCCGGATGACGACCTCCTACATCCGCATCGGCGGGGTCCGGGCCGACCTCCATGCGGACTGGCGCGCCGCCCTCGCCGCGGCCGTCGCCGAAACGCGACGGGTCCTCAAGGACGTCTCGGGCCTCCTCGACAACAACAGCATTTTCGTCGGCCGGACCCGCGGCGTCGGCGCGATCTCCCGGGAGGACGCCCTGTCCTACGGCTGGACGGGGCCGTGCCTCCGGTCGACGGGCGTCCCCTACGACGTCCGCAAGGCCCGGCCCTATCTCGTCTACGACCGGCTGTCTTTCGACGTCCCGGTCGGAGAGAACGGCGACAACTACGACCGCTACGCCGTGCGGATGCGGGAGATGGAGCAGAGCCTCCGCATCCTCGAGCAGGCGGCCGCCCTCCTCCCGGACGCGCCGCCCCTGCCGGACGGCCCCGTGATCGAGCCGGAGGAGGCCGTCTGCCGCTCGCGCCGGCGGCGGGCCGTCGAGCGCGTCCGCCTCCCGCCGAACCTCGAGGGGTCGGAGAAGGAGCGCCTCCCCGGCCTTGCGACCTCGGACGGGCCCGTGACGGTGCCGGCGAAAGAGGACACCTACACGACCATGGAAGGGCTGATCGGGCATTTTCTCTTCTTCATGAGAGGTAAGGGCATCCGCCCGCCCAAGGGCGACGTGTATTTCTCCGTCGAGGGCGGCAACGGCGAGCTGGGCTTCTACATCGTTTCGGACGGGACCGACAGGCCCTACCGCCTCCACCTCCGGGCGCCTTGCCTCCACATCGTCTCGGCCCTCGAAGAGCTGATCAAGGGCCGGCTCGTCGCCGACGTCATCCCGACCTTCGGCTCGCTGAACATGATCGGCGGGGAGATCGACCGGTGAGCTTCGCGCCCTCGCCCGCCGCCCTGGCCGAGATCGAGCGGGCGATCGCGCGCTATCCGCGGGCCGCCGCGGCGCTTCTGCCCGTCCTTCACGTCATCCAGGGCGAGTCGGGGTTCATATCGAAGGAGGCCGCCGATTGGGTGGCGGACAAGCTCGCCGTGGACCCGGTCCGCGTCCGGGAGGCCCTGTCGTTCTACACGATGTTCCGGACGGCCCCCGGGGGCAGGCACACGATCCGGGTCTGCCGGAACCTCAGCTGCCATCTCGCCGGCGCCGAGGACATCCTCGGGTTCATCGTCGAGAGGCTCGGCATCCGGCCCGGCGAAACGACGCCCGACGGGGCGTTCACCCTGACCGCCGTCGAGTGCCTGGGGAACTGCGACCACGCCCCCTGCCTCCAGGTCGACGGGCTCGACCACGCCCCGGCCAGCCGCGGATCGGTCGCGGCGCTCATCGAGGAGCTCAAAGGCCGTGACTGAGCCCGAGGCCCTCCTCCTTCCCCCCGACGACGGCTCGTGGCGGCTCGCGGACTATCTCCGCCGAGGCGGATACGAGGCCGCCCGGAAGGCCCTGACCTCGATGGCCCCGGCCGACGTCGTCTCCGAGGTCCGGCGGGCCAACCTCCGCGGCCGGGGAGGGGCGGGCTTTCCGGCCGGGGTGAAATGGGGCTTCGTGCCCCCGGCCGGGCCCGGCCCGAGGTATCTCTGCGTCAACACCGACGAGGGCGAGCCGGGGACGTTCAAGGACCGGCTGATCCTCCGGCGCGCCCCCCACGCGCTCATCGAGGGCCTGGTGATCACGGCCTTCGCCGTGGGCGTCCCCAAGGCCTTCATCTACGTCCGCGGGGAATACGCGCGGACGGCGGGTCGGCTGGAGGCCGCCCTGGCCGAGGCCCGGGCGGCGGGCTTCATCGGGCCGCGGGTCCTGGGAACGGATTTCAGCCTGGACGTCGTCGTCCACTACGGGGCCGGGGCCTACATCTGCGGCGAAGAAACGGCCCTGCTCGAATCGCTGGAAGGCCGCCGGGGCCTGCCGCGGGTCAAGCCGCCGTTCCCCGCGGCCGTCGGCCTTTTCCGGGCCCCGACCGTCGTCAACAACGTCGAGACCTTGGCGGCCGTGCCCGGGATAATCCGGCGCGGCGCCGATTGGTTCGTCGGCCGGGGCTTGCCCAAGGACGGCGGAACGCGGCTCTTCGGGGTCAGCGGGGCCGTCCGCCGGCCCGGCGTCTACGAGCTCCCCGTGGGCACGCCGCTTCGGCGGATCATCGAGGACCACGCCGGCGGGCCCCCGGAGGGCCGGCGCATCAAGGCCGTCGTGCCCGGCGGGCTGTCGGCGCCGGTCCTCAGGCCCGAGGAGATCGACCTGCCCATGGATTACGACTCCCTGGCCGGGGCGGGCTCGATGCTGGGGTCGGCCGGGATCGTGGTCATCCCCGACGGCGCGCCGATGCTCGACATCCTTCACCTCACGGCCCGCTTCTACGCCCATGAATCCTGCGGCAAGTGCGCACCCTGCCGGATCGGCACGGCCTGGATGCTCAAGATCGTCGAACGGCTGAGGCGCTCCGGCGGCCGGCCCGCCGACCTCGATCTCATCCTCAGCCTGGGGGAGGGGATCAGGGGCCGGACCCTCTGCCCCCTCGGCGACGGGGCGGCCCAGTCGGTCCGGGCCGTCGTGACCAAGTTCCGCGAAGAGCTCGAACAGGCGGTGGCCCGATGAGCGGGGCCGCGCGGGTCGGGCTCACGATCGACGGCCGGCCGGTCGAGGCCGCCGCGGGCGCCAGCGTGCTGAAGGCCGCCGAGGCGGCCGGCATCGCCATCCCGCATTTCTGCTACCACCCCGGTCTCGAGATCGAAGGCAACTGCCGCATGTGCCTGGTCGAGATCGAGGGCTACCCGAAGCTGGAGCTGTCCTGTTCGACCGTCGTCCGCGAGGGCATGATCGTCCGGACGTCGACCGACCGGGTGCGGGCCGCGCGCAAGGACGTGCTCGAGTTCCTGCTGGCCGAGCACCCGCTCGACTGCCCTATCTGCGACAAGGCGGGGGAGTGCCTGCTCCAGGACCACTACGGCCTGCACGGGCGCTATGCCGGCCGCATGGCCGAGGTCCGGGAGCGGCGGGAGAAGAAGATCCCGATCGGCCGCGGCCTCATCCTGGACCGGGAGCGCTGCGTCCTCTGCACCCGCTGCGTCCGGTTCCTGCGGCAGGTCACCCGGACCGGGGAACTCGGCGTCTTCGAGCGGGCCGTCGGTTCGGAGCTGGGCCTGGCCGAGGGACGGCCCGTGGACAACGATTACTCCGGCAACCTCGTCGACATCTGCCCGGTCGGGGCCATCACCTCCGAGGATTTCCGGTTCAGGACGCGGGCCTGGTTCCTGGACCGCCGGCCCTCGGTCTGCCCGCGCTGCGCCCGGGGCTGCGCCGTCGTCGTCGAATCCGTCACGGGCTATCCCCTCGCGGCGGGTGAGAGGCGGGTCTACCGCGTCACGGCCGGCGTGAACCCGGCCGTCAACGGTCACTGGATCTGCGACCTCGGCCGGGAGGGCCGGCGCGAGATCGACGAGGGGCGGCTCGGGGCCGTGCTGAGGAAAGGCGTTCGGGAGCCGGGGCTGGCTTGGCCCGGGGCCGTCGCCGGCATCGCGGCCGCCGTCCGGTCGGTCCCCGCGGCGGAGCGCCCCGGCGGGGTCGCGGTCGTCCTGAACGCCCGCTTGACCTCGGAGGAGCTGGCCCTGGCCAGGGAGCTGTTCGTGGCCGGCCTGGGCCTGAGGAACGTCTTCTTCGCCGGCCTGAAGCCCGGCCGGGCCGACGGCCTGCTCCTCACCGCCGAGCGCATGCCCAACGGGCGGGGCGTCCTGGAGGCGGGCTTATCGCCCCGGCCGCCGGCGCTCGAAGCGCTCGCGGCCGCCCGGGTCCTGATCGTGTTCGGACCCTATCTCACCGAGCATTTCGAGGCCGGCGCCCTGGGCCGGGCCCTGGCCGCCGTGCCCGCGAAGTTCCTTGTCAGCGCCCACGCCGGGCCGCTCGACCGGCTCTTCGACGCGGTCCTCCCGGTCACGGTGCCGGCCGAAAAAGCGGGGACTTACACCAATATCGACGGCCTCCGCCAGGGCTTCTCCAGGGCCGTCGAGCCGGCCCCGGGCGTCGTGCCCGAGGGCGCCGTCCTGGCCCGCCTCGCCCGTTCGCTCGGGCTCGACATCGGAGACGCCGATGCTCGTTGACGCCCTCATCGTCCTGGCCAAGGCCGTCCTGGCCCTGGCCTGGACGCTTCTCCTGGCCCTGTTCCTGACCTGGGTCGAACGCAAGGAGAGCGCGGTCATCCAGGACCGCGTCGGGGCCAACCGGGCCTCGGTCATGGGGCTGCGGCTCTTCGGCCTCTTCCAGCCCCTCGCCGACGCCATCAAAATGTTCTTCAAGGAGGATTTCACCCCGAGCTTCGCCCAGCGGGCCCTCCACCGGCTGGCCCCGGCCCTGTCCTTCTTCTTCGTCTCGGTGACCGTGGTCGCGGTCCCCTTCGGCGACACCGTTCATCTTTTCGGCCGGGCCGTCCCCCTCCAGGTCGTCGACCTCAGCGCCGCCGTCCTCTTCGCCCTGGCCATGCTCAGCCTGGGGACCTACGGCATCCTGGTCTCCGGCTGGGCCTCGGCGAGCCGCTTCGCCCTGATCGGAAGCCTGCGCGGCGCGGCCCAGCTCATCTCCTACGAGGCGGCCCTCGGCCTCTCGCTCGTCGGGCTCGTCATGGTCTTCCCCTCGCTCAGCCTGGCCCGGATCGTCGAGGCGCAGGGCGGGCTGCTGTTCGGATTCCTGCCCCGCTGGGGCGTCTTTCTCCAGCCCCTCGGATTCGCCGTCTTCTACATAGCCGGGATGGCCGGGACCAAGCGCGTCCCCTTCGACATGCCCGAGGGCGAATCGGAGATCATCGGCTTCTACACCGAGTACGGCGGCCTCAAGTTCGGCCTGTTCATGTTCGCCGACTTCCTCGAGGTCATCGTCCTGGCCGTCCTGTCGACGACGCTGTTCTTCGGCGGCTGGCAGGTGCCCTGGCTGGGCGGGGAAGGTTTCGCCTTCCCGTGGGGAGGCCGGCTGGCCCTGGCGCCCTGGGCCGTTTCCGCCCTGCGGGTGCTGGCCTTCAACCTGAAGGTGCTTTTCTTCTGCTGGCTCCAGGTCCTGACCCGCTGGACCTATCCGCGGTTCCGCTACGACCAGGTCATGGACCTCGGCTGGAAGGTCCTCGTCCCGCTGGGGGTCGTCAATATCCTCGCCACAGGGCTCGTCCTGGCGGCGCGCTAGAGGGGCCATGAGCGGAGCCTGGACGGCCGTCAAGGAGATCCTGAGGGGGACGGGGATCACCGCCCGGCACTTCTTCGTCAACATGGGCCTCCACACGCTGGGGCTCTTCGGCGTCCGGACGAAGAGGCGGGGAGCGGTGACGATCCAGTATCCCGAGGTCCGCAAGCCGCTCGCGCCCCGCCACCGCAGCCTCCACCGGCTCCGGCCGCGGGGCGACGGGCGGCCGAGTTGCGTCGCCTGCATGCTCTGCGTCACCGTCTGTCCCGCGGAGTGCATCACGGTCGAGGCGGCCGAGGACCCGGACCCTGAGGTCCAGAAGGCCCCGGCCCGGTTCGTCGTCGATCTCGACCGCTGCTGCTTCTGCGGCTTCTGCGTCGAGGCCTGCCCGGTCGACGCCATCCGGATGGACACCGGAGAGATCCGGCTGGCCTCGACGGAGCGGGCCGATTTCGCCCGCCGCCTGGACCGGCCATGAGCGGGCCCGCCGAGCGCCTGACCGTCGGGGGGATCGAGGTCGTCCGCCTCCTCGACGGCGTGTTCCGGGTCGACGGCGGGGCCATGTTCGGGGTCGTGCCCCGGACGCTCTGGGCCGCCAAGGCCGCGCCCGACGGCGAGAACCGGGTCACCCTGGCCCTCAACTGCTACCTCGTCCGGACGCCGGGGGCCAACGTCCTCCTCGACACGGGCATCGGGCCCGACGCCGGCCGCCGGATCGTCGATTTCTATTCCTTCGACCGCCGGCCGGGGCTCCTCGCGGCCCTGGCCGAGCTCGGCCTCGGGGCGGAAGACATCGACGTCGTCGTCAACAGCCACCTCCACTTCGACCACTGCGGCGGCAACACGGCCAAACGGGCCGACGGGTCCTGGGCGCCGACCTTCCCCCGGGCCCGCTATGTCGTCCGCCGCGGCGAGTGGGAGCGGGCCCACGACCCGGCCGGGCGGGACCGGCCGAGCTACCGGCCCGCGGCCCTCCGGCCGCTGGCCGAGTCGGGCCGTCTCGAGCTCATCGACGGCGACGCCCCGGTCGCGCCGGGGGTCGAGGCCGTCCTCGTCGCCGGGCACACGGCCTTCCATCAGGGGGTCAAGGCCTCGTCCGGCGGCCGGACCTTCTTCTACGCCGCCGACGCCGTCCCCACGGCGGCCCACGTCGGCCTCGACTCCATCACGAGCTTCGATCTCTACCCGGTCGAGACCTACGAGGCCAAGAAGGCCCTCTTGGACCTGGCCGAGGCCGGCGACTGGGCGCTCGGCTTCGGCCACGACCCGGCCGTGCCGTTCGGGCGGCTGCGGCGCTCGGGCCGGCGGCTGGACGTCGTCCCCGCCTGAAAACGATTGACTTTCCCCGCCCCCGCCGTTAAGATGGACCTTCATCAATTTCAAGGAGGTCGTCTGAATGAAGAAAGTGACTGTCGAAGAACTGTTGGCCAAGGCCCAGCAGCCTTCCCTGGACGCCCCGCGGCTCCACAAGTTCTACAAGGGCAAGATGGGCACGGCGCTGAAGTGCCGGATCCGCGACTTCAACGATTTCGCCATCTGGTACACGCCCGGCGTCGCGGCCGTCTGCAAGGAGATCGCCGCCGACAAGCAGAAGGCCTACGAGTACACCAACAAGTGGAACTCGGTGGCCGTCATCAGCGACGGCACCCGGGTCCTCGGGCTGGGCGACATCGGCCCCGAGGGCGGCCTGCCGGTCATGGAAGGCAAGGGCATCCTCTATAAATACCTCGGCGGCGTCGACGCCTTCCCGATCTGCCTGGCCGAGAAGGACCCCGACAAGATCATCGAGATCGGCAAGGCCCTCCAGCCCTCCTTCGGCGGCTACAACCTCGAGGACATCAGTCAGCCCAAGTGCTTCCGCATCCTCGACGAGCTGCGGTCGGCCTGCGAGATCCCCGTCTGGCACGACGACCAGCAGGGCACCGCCTGCGTCACCGTGGCCGGCCTGATCAACGCCCTCAAGATCGTCAAGAAGGACATCGCCGAGGTCAAGGTCGCGGTCATCGGGGCCGGGGCCTCCGGCATCAACATCGCCCACCAGATCATGCTGGCCGGGGCCAACGGCGCGAACATGCTCTCCGTCGACTCCAAGGGCATCCTGCACCGCGACCGGGCCGACAAGGACAACCTGCAGAAGAACTTCAAGGAAAAGTGGGACATGTGCCTGCGCACCAACCCGAAGTGCAAGGCCGGCGGCATCCCCGACGCCATCAAGGGCGCCGACGTCCTCATCTGCGTCTCGACGCCCGGGCCCGGCACCATCAAGCCCGAGTGGGTCGCGACCATGGCCAAGGACGCCATCGTCTTCGCCGAGGCCAACCCCATCCCCGAGATCTGGCCCTGGGAGGCCAAGGAGGCCGGGGCCCGGATCGTGGCCACGGGCCGGTCCGACTTCCCGAACCAGGTCAACAACTCCCTCGGCTTCCCCGGCATCTTCCGGGGCGCCCTCGACGTCCGGGCCAAGACCATCACCGACGGCATGTGCATCGCCGCCGCCCGCGAGCTGGCCAAGGTCGCCGAGGACAAGGGCATCCACGAGGAGTACATCATCCCGAACATGGACGAGTGGGAGGTCTTCCCCCGCGAGGCCGTGGCCGTCGGGACCAAGGCCATCGAGGAGGGCGTGGCCCGATTCAGCTTCCCGGCCGACGTCCGCTTCAAGATGGCCGAGGACATCATCCGCGCCTCCCGCGAGGACGTCCAGAAAAAGATGCGCGAGGGCGTCATCATCGACCCGGACAAGTAGGCCCGGGCCAGGGAACAGACGGAACGCGGGGAGGGAGAGGATGGCCGGGACGTCCTCTCCCTCCCTTTTCCTTTGTCGGACCGGCCGGGTCGTATTGACAGGGGCCGGCCTCTGTGATATAAGAAATGGCAACAAGGTTTTTGCCATCGTCGAACCGTAGAAACCGATTGAACCGATCCCCTCATGTCGCAGCCTATCTCACGTTTCTCATAAACGATGCCTTAAAGGAGGTAAGATCATGAAGAACATCGTGAAAGGCCTCGCTCTGGCGCTCGTCGTCGTGTTCGCGTTCACGAGCTGCGCCAAGCAACCCACCCAGCTGATGGACCAGGCCAAGGCCGCCATCCAGGCCGTCGTCGACGCCAAAGGCGGGATCTACGCGAAGGACGAGCTGGGCAAGCTCGACCGCGACCTGCAGGCCGCTCTCGACGCCGTCAACGCCCAGTCCAAGAAATTCTTCAAGAAGTACGGGCCGGCCAAGGAGATGCTGACCAAGGTCGCCGCAGACGCCGACTCCGTCAAGGCCCTCATCCCCGGGCGGATCGCCGAGGCCAAGGCCGCGGCCGAGACCGCCGTCGGCGGGGCCAAGGCCACCCTCGAGGAGGCCAAGGCTCTCCTCGAGAAGGCCCCCAAGGGCAAGGGCACCAAGGCCGACATCGAGGCCATGAAGGCCGACCTGGCCGGTCTCGAGGCCGCCACGGCCGACATCGACGCCGCCCTGGCCGCCGAGGACTACTTCGGCGCCAAGGACAAGGCCGCCGCCCTCAAGGACAAGGCCGCCGCGATCGTCGAGCAGGTCAACGCCGCCATCGCCAAGGTCAAGAGGTAAGTCGCCGCGCCTTGAGGACCGGTAAGACAGCCGTCTTCGCGCTGGCTGTTTTGCTTTTTGGCTGTCGAACCGCGCCGGTCCCTCCGGAGGTCCTCGAAGCCGATCTTCAGGAACAGGACCTCCGGAGGGCCGGGGCTTCCCTTTTCGCCGGCCGGGAGCACGCGGCCTATGCCGAAAGCCTGAAGTCCGCCCGGCGGACCCTGGAGCGGGAGAGCCTCAAGCTCGGCTGGCTCCGGGACTACGGCCGGGTCCGGGCCGAGTTCGCCGCCGTCGTCGCCTCCGGGAACGCCCTTCGCTCGGCCGTCGAGGCCCGCGTCGCCCGCGAGTCCTCCGGCCTGGCCGCGGCCGCTGAAAGCGTGCGCCGGCGCCTCCGGACGCTCGACGAGCTGACCCTGTCGCTCGTCGAGCGGGGACCGGGGAGGCAGCGCCTGGCCCGGGCCGCGCTCATCCTGGGCGAGGTCGAGACGCTGGCCGCCCGATCCGAGTTCGAGGCCGCGGCCCGGAGGCTCCAGGCGGCCTCGAGCCTGGCCGAGGAGGCCGAGCGGGCCGTCATCTCCCACATCTCGCGCTACCTCGACCCGGACCAGGTCAGGGCTTGGCAGAGGGCGGCCGAGGAGACGATCGCCGAGTCGAAACGCCTCAAGTCCACGGCCATCATCGTGAGCAAGCTCGAGCGCCGCCTGTCCGTCTACCGGAACGGCCTGCTCCACAGGACCTACGAGGTCGGGCTGGGCTTCAACGGCCTGGCCAACAAGCGGGTCGCCGGCGACAACGCCACGCCCGAAGGGCGCTACAAGATCGTCCGGAAGCACCCGGCGAGCCTCTATCACAAGGCCCTCCTGATCGACTACCCCAACGACGAGGACCGGCGCTGGTTCGCCCGGGAACAGGCCCGGGGCGCCATCCCCCGGGGGGCCTCGATCGGCGGGGACGTCGAGATCCACGGCGGCGGCCGGGACAGCCTGACCCGCGGCTGCGTTTCCCTGGACGACGCCATGATGGACGAGCTTTACGCCCTGGTCGCGGTCGGGACGCCGGTCACCATCATCGGGACGATGGAGCACGAGAACTTCGTCATCCGGGCCATCCAGGACAAATGACCCGATGATCAAGCGCCTTCTCATCGCCGCCGCCGCCCTCGTCTGGCTGGGGGGGCTCGTCGTCGTCGGGACCGCCTATCTCGTCGGGCTCAAGCAGGCCTCGGCCTGGCCCCCGGAGCCCGCCGCCCAGCCGGCCGAGGAAAAGAACGCGGCCAAGGCGGAACGCGCCGTCCAGCAGCTCGAGAAGCGGATGGCCGGGCTCCTGCCGCGGGGGACCTACATCGTCATCGACACGGCCGCCAACCGGCTCTTCCTCAAGGAGGGCGCCAAGGTCGTCCGCGAGGCCGTCGTCTCCTGCGGCAGCGGCGTCGTGCTCGAGGAGCCGGGCGGGAAGAAGCGGACCTGGGTCTTCGACACGCCGCGGGGGGAATTCGCGGTCAAGTCGAAGATCACCAACCCCTACTGGGTCAAGCCCGACTGGGCCTTCATCGAGGAGGGGGAGACCGTCCCCAAGGCCATGGAGGACCGGATCGAGGCGGGGACCCTCGGCGACTACGCCCTGGGCTTCGGCCAGGGCTATTTCATCCACGGCACGCTCTACACGCGGCTGCTCGGACGCAATGTCACCCACGGGTGCGTCAGGGTCGGGGACGAGGACCTCAAGGCGGTCTTCAAGGCCGTCCCGGTCGGGGCCAAGATCTACATCTACTGAGGCGCAAGACATGGGCAGAAAGGCGCTCGCGTTCGCGTTCCTCGGGGCCGTCGCGGTGGCCGTCGCGGGCCGGGCGGAGGCCGCGGACCGGACGGGGCCGGCCCAGAGGCAGGCCGGCCTGGCCGCCGAATACGGCCTGGCCAAGGAGTCCCAGTTCTATTTCGTCCTAGACGTCCCGGGGCGAAAGCTCGACCTCAGGGTCCGGGGCATGGTCCTGAAGTCCTGGCCGCTCCGGGACATGAGGTTCTGGGGAGACCCCGGGTTCGCCGGGACGGTCGCGCTGGCCAAGAAGACGACGCTCAAGTCGCCTGAGCGGATCGTCCTCAGGCCCGGCGAAGCGAAAGAGGCCGGGCCGGCCCCGGCGCCGGCCAAGCCTGTGGCGAAGGGGGCGGCGCCGAACCCGGCCGAATACGAGCTCGAGGCCCTCGAGCTCAAGGACATGCCGAAAGCGTTCGGCCTCGATTTCGACAACGGTCTCCACGTCTCCGTCAAGGCCAGGGACGCCGCCGCCCAAGGCCTGTCGAAAAGGCTCCGCGGCGCCCTGCGCTGGTACGTCGGGCTGCCTCTGAGGAACCTCTTCGGCACGAAAGAAGGGAAGGCGCTCTCCGAGTTGGAGCTCGTCTTCGAGAGTGGCCAGGATGCCCAGGCCATCTACTGGCACTTCTTCGACGGAATCAGGGGAATCATCCTACCGTAAAAATGGGGACACGTACCGGGGCGGGACATGTCCCGACACGCGCCTCGAGCACCCGGCAACTGAGCCCCTAGCCATCCGAGATAAATGGAAGAGAACAAAAAAAAGTTCAAAAACGACTTGACAACAAAACGCTAAGATAATATAATGTCAAAGCACTAAATTGAATGATCGCAGGAGGAACTCCATGTCGAAGATCATAGGCATCGACCTTGGAACGACGAACTCCGTCGTCGCCATTCAAGAAGGCGAAAAGAGCACCGTCATCCCCAACGAGGAAGGCGGCCGGACGACGCCCTCGGTCGTCGCCTTCACCAACAAGGGCGAGATTCTGGTCGGCCAGGTCGCCAAGAGGCAGCGGGTCACCAATCCCGAAAACACCATCTACTCGATCAAGCGGTTCATGGGCCGGCGCTACGGCGAGGTCGGCCAGGAGATCAAGCAGGTCCCGTTCAAGGTGACCGAGGCCGAGAACGGCGACGTCCGCGTCGAGGCCCACGGCAAGAAATACGCCCCGCCGGAGCTCTCGGCCTTCATCCTTCAGAAGCTGAAAAAGGCCGCCGAGGACTACCTCGGGGAGAGGGTCGACCGGGCCGTCATCACCGTCCCGGCCTATTTCAACGACAGCCAGCGCAAGGCCACCAAGGACGCCGGGCAGATCGCCGGCCTCAAGGTCGAGCGCATCATCAACGAACCGACGGCCGCCGCCCTGGCCTACGGCATGGACAAGAAGAAGGACCAGACGATCGCCGTCTACGATTTCGGCGGCGGGACCTTCGACATCTCCATCCTCGAGGTCGGCGAGGGCGTCGTCGAGGTCAAGGCCACCAACGGCGACACCCACCTCGGCGGCGACGACCTCGACCAGAGGGTCCAGGACTGGATCGTCCAGGAGTTCCGCCGGGAGTCCGGCATCGACCTGACCCGGGACAAGATGGCCCTGCAGCGGCTCAAGGAGGCCGCCGAGAAGGCCAAGATCGAGCTCTCGACGACCATGGAGACGGAGATCAACCTGCCCTTCATCACGGCCGACGCCTCAGGGCCGCGGCACCTCCTGATGAAGCTGACCCGGGCCAAGCTCGAGCAGCTCTGCGAGGACCTCGTCCAGAGGTCGGTCGCCCCCGTCCGCCAGGCCCTGGCCGACGCCAACCTCAAGGCCTCGGACATCCACGAGGTCGTCCTCGTCGGCGGCCAGACGCGCATGCCCCGCGTCCAGCAGCTCGTCCAGGAGCTCTTCGGCCGGGAGCCCCACAAGGGCGTCAACCCGGACGAGGTCGTCGCGGTGGGCGCGGCCATCCAGGGCGGCGTCCTCTCGGGCGACGTCAAGGACGTCCTGCTCCTCGACGTCACGCCGCTGACGCTGGGCATCGAGACGCTCGGCGGCGTCTTCACCCGGATGATCGGCCGCAACACGACCATCCCGACCAAGAAGACGGAGGTCTTCTCGACGGCCTCGGACAACCAGCCGAGCGTCGAGATCCACGTCCTCCAGGGCGAGCGCGAGATCGCCAGCCACAACCGGACCCTGGGGAAGTTCCATCTCGACGGCATCCCGCCGGCCCCCCGCGGCATCCCCAAGGTCGAGGTCACGTTCGACATCGACGCCAACGGCATCCTCCATGTCTCGGCCAAGGACATGGGCACGGGCAAGCAGCAGGCCATCACCATCACCGGCCACAGCGGCCTCGACGAGAAGGAGATCGACCGGATGGTCAAGGACGCCGAGACCCACGCCGCCGAGGACAAGAAGCGGCGCGACACGGTCGACGCCCGCAACCACGCCGACCAGCTCGTCTACAACCTGGAGAAGCTCCTCCGCGACAACAAGGACAAGGTCCCGGCCGAGGAGGCCGAGGCCGTCCAGCGCGAGATCGAGGCGACCAAGAAGGCCATCGAGTCGGACGACCCGGACCGCATCCGCCGGGCCACGGAGGACCTGTCCCGGGCCTCCCACAAGCTGACCGAGCTCATGTACCGTCAGGCCGGGCCCCAGCAGCCGGGCAGCGGCCCCGAGGCCGGCGGCCCGCAGCCGGGCTACGGCCGGCAGGCCTCGGGCGGCGACGGCCGCGGCCCGGACGACGGCGAGGTCATCGACGCCGAGGTCGTCGACGAGGACAAGGGGCGCAAGAGCTAGGCCCCGTCGGCTTCTGAGGATACACCGGGACCCAGGACGGGCCCGCCGGCGACCGGAGGTGTGGCCGTGGCGAAGGACTTCTATCGGACGCTCGGCGTCCCCCGGGACGCGGGCGCCGCCGACATCAAAAAAGCCTACCGCAAGCTGGCCCGGAAGTTCCACCCCGACCTCAATCCGGGCGACAAGACGGCCGAGGCCCGGTTCAAGGAGATCCAGGAGGCCTACGCGGTCCTCAGCGACCCGAAGAAGCGGGCCCAGTACGACCAGTTCGGCGACCTCGGCGGGCCGTCGGCCGGCCCGGGCCCCGGCGGCCCCGGCGGGGCCGGTTTCGAGGGCTTTGATTTCTCCGACTACGGCTCCTCGACCTTCCGCGACTTCTTCGAGAACCTCTTCGGCGGCGGGGGGGGCCGCGGCGCCCGGACGGCCGCTCCGGGCCCGGAGCGCGGCGAGGACCTCCAGTACGCGATGACGCTCGGGTTCGAGGACGCCATCCGCGGCATCCAGGCCCGGATCCGGGTCAACCGCCTGGTCGGCTGCCAGGCCTGCGGCGGCACCGGCCGGGCCTCCGGAGGAGGGCGGCCGCCGGCCTGCCCGGCCTGCGGCGGCACCGGCCGGGGCACCGTTCAGCGAGGCTTCATGAAGTTCTCGGGCGGCTGCCCGGCCTGCGGCGGGACGGGCCAGGCGCCGGGCGATCCCTGCCGGTCCTGCGGCGGCGCCGGTGCCGGCCAGCTCTCCGACCTCATCAACGTCCGCATCCCCGCCGGCGTCGACAACGGCTCCAAGGTCCGGGTCCCGGGCCGGGGCAACGCCGGACGGAACGGCGGGACGCCCGGCGACCTCTACATCGTGATCGAAGTCCAGCCCCACGCCTTTTTCCGCCGCGACGGCGCGGACATCTCGGTCCGGGTCCCCGTCACGGTGCCGGAAGCGACCCTCGGGGCCAAGATTGAAGTGCCGACCCTGTGGGGCCAGACGACGATCCGCATCCCCCCCGGGACCAAGTCGGGGCAGAAGTTCCGGATCCGCGGCCAGGGCGCCCCTCTGGCCGGGGGCAAGGGCCGGGGCGAAGCCTACGCCGAGGTGTACATCGTCCCGCCGCCCTTCGAGGACCAGAGGGTCCGGGAGATGATGAAGGAGCTCGAGGGGCTCTCCGGCCCCAATCCCAGGGACGGCATGGGGAAGGGCTGACATGAAGAAGAAAGCGAAGGCGGCGCGGAAGGGACCGGCCCAGTATTACCACATCTCGAGCGTTGCCGAGATGTACGACATCCACCCGCAGACCCTCCGCCTCTACGAGCGCGAGGGCCTGCTCCAGCCCTCCCGGAGCGAGGGCAACACGCGCCTCTATTCCGACGAGGACCTCAGGAGGCTGGAGGTCATCCTCAACCTCATCCGCGACCTCGGGGTGAACCTGGCCGGCGTCGAGGTCATCCTCAACATGAGGGCCAAGATCGAGCGCATCGAGTCCGAGGTGGCCGAGTTCCTCGACTACGTCTGCC
Source organism: Acidobacteriota bacterium (assembly GCA_029569255.1). Taxonomy (GTDB): domain Bacteria; phylum Acidobacteriota; class Aminicenantia; order Aminicenantales; family Saccharicenantaceae; genus RBG-16-66-30. The sequence continues at coordinate 62,347 of JAKQUO010000042.1, forward strand.
GGGAGTTCTTCCAGGGGAAGGAGGAGGAGTTCGAGGCCCGCAGGAAGGCCCTGGTCCGCGCCCGGCCGGGCGGCGTCGTCAAGGCGGAGAAGCGCGGCGCGTGAGCCATGGACTACCGGGACCTCCTCGACGCCAGGAACCTCAAGCACTACCTGGAGGAGATCGCCCGGTTCCCGATCCTGACCGAGGCCGAGGAGAGGGCCCTGGGGGAGAAGGTCCAGCAGGGCGACCAGGACGCTCTCCAGACCCTGGTCCTGTCCAACCTCCGCTTCGTCGTTTCCTACGTCAAGAAATACCGGGGCATGGGCCTGAGCCTGCTCGATCTCATCAACGAAGGCAACATCGGGCTGATCGAGGCGGCCCGGCGCTTCGACCCCTCGCGGGGCGTCCGGTTCGTCTCCTACGCCGTCTGGTGGATCCGCCAGTCCATCGCCCACGCCCTGACGCTCTACTCCCGCATCTTCAACATCCCCCAGAAGCTGGCCGACCAGATCTCCCTGATGAAGAGGAAGACGGCCGAGCTCAAGGCCGAGCTCGGCCGGGAGCCGGTCCGGGAGGAGCTCGCCCGGGCCCTGGGGGTCTCCGAGGCCGACCTCGACGACCTCCGGCTCCTCGACGGGCGGAACCTGTCCCTGAGCGACAAGGGCCGCGCCGACGACCTCGAGGTCGAGGACCGGATCAGCGACCCCGACGCGCCGTCGGTCGAGTCCGGGATCATCCGGGCCTTCGCCCAGCAGCAGGTCCGGGACATCCTCGGGGACCTTGATGACAAAGAGGCCCTTGTGCTAAAGTTGAGGTTCGGGCTGGACGACGACCGGCCGCTGACCCTCCAGGAGATCGGCGACCGGCTGAAGCTGACCCGGGAGAGGATTCGCCAGATCGAGCAGAAGGCCATGAGGAAGCTGAGCCGGAACCAGAAGCTCCAGCACCTCCGGGGGACCCTGAATTGAGCCGCCCCGAGGTCTGCCCGAAGTGCCAGGGGACGGGCTGGCTCCTCGAGGACGCCGGCGGCTCCCAGGTGGCCAAGCGTTGCTCCTGCTTCGGCGACCGGGTCAAGCGGTCCCTCGTCGACCAGTCCAACATCCCCCAGCGCTACCTCGGGTGCAGCCTGGAGAACTTCGAGGTCCACAACGATTCCCACCGCGACGCCCTGAAGATCTCCCGGCAGTTCGTCAAGAACTACCCGGCCCAGGACGTGGGGCTCCTGTTCATCGGGCCCTGCGGGGTGGGGAAGACCCACCTGGCCGTGGCCGTCATACGGGAGCTCATCCGGACGAAGGACGCGGTCTGCGTCTTCTACGACTTCCGCGACCTCATCCGCGAGATCCAGAGCACCTTCACCCCCGAATCGACCCTGACCGAGTCGGACGTCCTGGCCCCGGTCTTCTCGGCCGAGGTCCTCGTCCTCGACGAGCTGGGGGCCAAGCGGACGACGGCCTGGGTCGAGGAGACGGTCTTCTACATCATCAACCACCGCTACAACCACAAAAAGATGACCCTGTTCACGACCAACTACCCCGACACCGACGAGGAGGAGGACCGGCGGGACTCCTTCTATAAAAAGAGCGGCGACAGCCTCATCGACCGCATCGGGGTCCGGCTGCGGTCGCGGATCTACGAGATGTGCAAGGTCGTCGAGATAGGGGGCGACGACTACCGCAAGATGGCCAAGCAGGCCAGCTACCGGTTCTGATCGACCGTTTCCGTGATCTGGGGGTCGGCAATGGCCGAAAAACGCCGTTATGCAGACAGAAGGGAATATCTGATCCAAGCGGTCCGACGGAGGCGCCAGAAGGTCCGGTCCATGGCACTGGAACTGGCCGGCGGAAAGTGTCGGTTGTGCGGTTATGACAGATGCCTGGACGCTTTGGAATTCCACCATCGGGACAGCGATGGAAAGGATTTCTCTGTCTCGAATCGGGGATATACCCGGAGCTGGTCCAGGGTCGAAGCGGAGATCGCCAAGTGCCTGCTGCTCTGCGCCAACTGCCATCGGGAGGTCCACGCGGGCCAACGGTCTATCGAAGGATTGTGATAACCAGGCCCGGTTTCAGGGGGGACAGGGAGGACACGAGCCTTGCTTTTTTCAGATCGACATGTTATATTGCGCGAGCCTGCTCCTCGGTAGCTCAATTGGCAGAGCGGGTGGCTGTGTTATCGCAGCTTCCACGAGAGATCGTGGATGAAAAACCGGGTGAATTCAGGGAAGCCTTCCCTCCGCCGGTGCGGAGAAAGGTAATCCTGAGCCAAGCCCCTTCCCGGCGGGAAGGGGAAGGTGCAGAGACTAGAGCATCGCTCGTACCGCGGCCTCCGGTCGCGGGAAGCGCCCGGCACCCTCGCCCTTTTCCGGGACGGGTGAAGAGATAGTCCAAGCCCAGAAGAAACTCTGGGGCGCTTGTAACCACTAGGTTGCAGGTTCGAGTCCTGCCCGAGGAGCCAAAATTCAATCCGCTGATTTCAGCGGTTCTTGTTTAACACAAGACCCCGTGGGGTGATCCCCTCGGGGTCTCGTCGTTTCTGGCGTGCCCACGCCGACTTACGCCCGCCCGCACATTTACCCTGATTCTCCGTTTCGAAGCCCGCAGTCCGGGGGCCGGGTGCAACCCTGGGGTTTGCGCGCGCTCACCGAAAATGTCCTCTCCGAATTCTCCCGTTCTCCGTTTTTCGAGTCGCCTTGTTTAACAGCCCGGTTGCATCCGGGCACCCGCTTCGACGTTTCGAACTCCCCTCCGGTAGGTATCCGACGAAAGCCGGATCAAGTGGTCCGGCGAAAGCGGATTACCAGACAGCGGAATCGGCCGTGAGAACGGAGACCGTTGTGGGTGCCGACGACATCGCCCTCAGGCGGTGTCGGGCGGGCTCCAACGGCCCCTCTCTGGACGGCTGGTCTTATCCCGCCCAGGCGGCATCCACTGCGGTCCCTTTCGCGGCCTCCCGCAAAAGGAGGACCGGATGCCGGCCAACGAACATGTCCCCGCCTCACTTGAAGAGGTGATATCGGAAATCGCCACGATCCTGGCGCGGGGCTACATGCGCCACCGCAACGGCCGCCGACTCGCCCCCGAATCGGATGCCGAGGCGGTGCATGTAGCGCAAGTAGAAGAATCTGAGGCGTTTACGGAGAAACGCCTTGATGTTTCGGGCCACCGAAGCCTTCATTCATTCACGAGTTAACGCCCTGAGATTGCGGTGCGGACGAACCGCCCGCCGGGGCGAAGCCCATGAACCAAGGAGGTTTCG
>JAKQUO010000048.1 GCA_029569255.1 Acidobacteriota bacterium
TCTGGGGAAGCTGGCGCCGAGATGCCGGGCGAAGATCGAATCGATCGCCATGGACATGTGGGATCCGTACTTGGCCTCGATCCGGAAGCACGTTCCGCAGTCCGAGGAGAAGGTCGTGTTCGATCGCTACCATCTGATGACGCATATGGTGAAGGCGGTCGACGAAGTGCGCAAAGCCGAGCACCGGGAACTCATGCAGAGCGCTGATGAAAGGCTCAAGGGGACGAAATACCTGTGGCTGTATTCGAAAGAGAACCTGCCTCGGGAGAAGAGGGGCCGGTGCGGCGGCTTGAACCTTTACCCTGTTACCCACAAGAATGTCTGAAGAACCAAAAAACAAGGTTTTGCTGTCAAATAAAAACATGGCGATCAAGATATCTGGCTTCCAACAAAACCTTCAGAATTTAGAAGACGCGCACTTGCGATTATCGCAGCGCCAAATAGCTCGAGTGACCCCCTAATCACAGAGAGCAAAGAAATATCTTCTTAGCTTTCTAAACTGGGAATAAATAGCGCTCGGCGGCCCAAGGATTAAGCGCCTGTCGTAAAACCCCCTCTTGACTTTGTGAAGGGGAGTTGTGAAGAGAGGAGCCTTGACAGAGCTGAATGAATAGGTTCCGTGCCTATCAACCGGATCAGTTGTTGTTGATGCCCCCGAGTTTGAGCGGCTGGGCCGTGTCAATAGGCGTGTATATTTACGAGGTAAGTCTGCGCATACTTTTACGAGGTCTGGGGGGTTCGGGAGCCGGCTCATTCCAGGGGCGCTCCTCTCAGGGCTTGGTTGAAGTCCTTTAGCCGATAGCTATGCCCGTCGATGTTGAAGATATGGGCCTTGTGGAAGAGGCGGTCCAGGATTACCGTCGCGGCCATCTCGTCGCCGGAGGAAATTTGGACCCAGTCCTTGACCAAGCGGTTCGAGGGAATAATCGTCAAGCCCTTCATGTAGTGGACCGAGACGAACTGGAAGAATAGGTTCATTCCCGGCCTGTCGCCAAGGAGGTCGTCGAGCGCGGCCTCGACTGCGGCGATCCGCGCTTCGGCTCCGCCCGGACCCGCTGCCCGGACTGCCACGGGGAACATCTGCTGACGTTCTCCTGCAAGACCCGCGGCTTCTGTCCCTCTTGCCACGCCGAGCGCCGGACGGAATGGGGTCGGCAACCGGCGCGGCGACGATGCTGCCGGGATCGAGCGGATGGACCGCCTGGAGCTCGTCGTCCGTGTGACCTCGCGTATCCCCGGCAAAGGCCAGGCCGTGGTCCGCTGCTACGGGCTTTACGCCGTCGCCCGCGCTTCATTCATGCTCAATCGAGCGGAGGTAGGCTTTGTAAGCCGCGCGCGTGTTGAGATTGCGCAGCCGGAGTTTTTCGCCCATGGGGACGACCGCCGTGCGGCGGATCTTATAGAGAGGGAGGAGACCCCTCTCGCCGGTCTCGAGCAGGGACTCGACGGCCGGGATGATCGTGCGCCGATAGACGGCGAAGAGCGGTTCGAAATGCCCGGCCGGATCGACGGGGACGGCGATGTCGGCGTCCCGCGCCGCCCGGGCCAACGAGCGGAGAAGGGGAGAGGGGACCTCGGGGATGTCGCAGGCGACGACCAAACAAGCCTCGTTCCGGGCGGCCCTCAAACCGGCCAGCAGGCCCCCGATCGGTCCGAGACCGGGTGTTTCATCCGGAACGGCCTTGAGCCCGTGGACCGGGCCGCGGGCGGGGGAGGAGGGATGGCGGGATGAGCTTGTGCGGGGGCCCCTCGCAAGTGCGATGCTTTGTCCGGGCGAGACGGAGATCAGGACTTCGTCGAAATAGGGCTCGATCTGGGCCAGGACGTGCTCGAGGAGCGTCTTGCCGCCGACATCGAGCCGGGCCTTGTCGGCCTTCATCCGGCGGCCGCGCCCGCCGGCCAGCACGATCGCCGTCATCGGCTTCCCGCCGCAGCGGATCTTCCTTTTCATCCCGCCCATCATATGTCCCTGCTCGTGCCATTTCAAGAAAGGGGACACGTGCCGGAGGTACATGTCCCCTTTCGTCCCCAGTTGAAGACGAAAACCCGGGACACGTACAAGTACATGTCCCGTTTTCAGTTCCCGAAGCGAGCCGGCTCGCCGGGCCGGCGAGCGGCCGACGGCGGGAATACCCCGAGCGTAGCAGAGCGGATCCACCGACGATCCCCGAGGCCCTGCCGCGGCCGCTCACGCGTTCCGCCGCGGCTTGACTTGCCTCGGGCGGCCGGACATAATGAGCGGGCGGCCACACCCCCATGCTTCTCAAGCAACAGGACTTCTACCGCTCGCTGACCGCGCTTTCGCCGGGTCTCGTCGAGCGCGTCCGCCGGACGATCGAGGAGTCCGAGCGGAGGTTCACCGGCGGGAAGGAGGCCCGCGGCGGCTTCCTCTGGGAGCACTCCGTCATCGTCGCGGCCCAGTCGTTCCGCCTGGCCAAGGCCGAGAAAGAGAACCCGGACCTGGCCGCGATCGTCGCACTCCTGCACGACTCGGGCAAGTTCGCCGGCGGGCGCTACCACGCCGACGACAAGCCCGAAGAGGAGGAAGCGGCCCGCTTCGCCCGCAAGACGCTCGAGACGGACGGGCTGAAGATGGCCGACATCGGCCACGTCATCCGGGCCCTGCGCGCCCTTTACCGGTCGGGCGCCAGCCGCAACCGGCTGGCCGACATCGTCCACGACGCCGATTTCCTGTCCAAGTTCGGCTACGTCGGCGTGGCCAACTTCTTCGTCAAGTCCACCCTCCGGGGCCGCAACCTCGAGTCGGCGGCGATGGACTACCTGAGCAAGGAGCTGACCTACGCCTCGGTCCTCCCGGCCAACATGCGCACGGCCGCGGCCCGCAAGATGGCGGTCAAGAAGGCCGCCGATTCCCTGCGCTTCTTCCGGTCCTATCTCGGCGAGCTCAACGAGGCCCACGGCATGGAGCTTCGCGTCCGGACGGTCGACGTCCCGGTGACCGGCGCCCGAGCCCGCCAGGCCCGGGTGACGCTCGTTCTCCCGGCCTCCTGCGGCGCCTGCGGCGGCAAGTGGGAGACGGACTTCCGCACGGAGAAGGGCCCGAAGTGCGAGAGGCTCGAGGCCTCGCTCCGCTGCGCCGCCTGCGGCGCGAAGCGCTCGATCTCGTTCTGCCTGCCCGAGCTGGGGTAGGGGCCGGCGGAGCTCGCTCACGGCCGCGGGCCAGGCCCCCGGCGGCGCCGGCCCTCGAAGGAGGAACGTTGAAAAGAGACGCGAAACACCTCGCCGCCTCGGCCCTCGTCGGACTCGCCGCCCTGCTCTCCCTGTCTTCTTGCGCCCGCCCGCCGTCGCCTTCCGCCGCCCCGCGCGTCGCCTTCGCCGGCGTCCGGTCCTCGATCTACGGCCTCAAGCCGTTCCCCGGGCCGGACTCGTGGAAGAAGGCGATCATGGCCATGGCCGGCCATCATCCCGGCGCGACGCCCGTCGCCGTCTGGATCGTCGGCCACCTCGGCCGCCCCCGGGACTGTGTCCTCGAGTTCCCCGGCGACGGCCAGGCCTACCCCGACATCCGGTTCGACGAGTTCGACAGGCACGAGCCCTATCTCGAGGCCTTCGACCGGGCCGGCATCAAGGTCTTCCTCCAGGTCGAGCCGGCCCACGCCGACGTCAAGACCCTCATCGACCTCGTCCTCGGCCGCTACGGGAAGCACCCCTCGGTCATCGGCTTCGGCGTCGATGTCGAATGGCACCGCGAGGCCGACCGGCCCCAGGAGGGCGTGCCGGTCGACGACGACACGGGCCGGCAGTGGGAGGCTTGGGTCAAGGCCCACGACCCCGCCTACCGCCTGTTCATCAAGCACTGGGACGAGCGTTGGCTCTGCCCGACCTACCGGGGCGACATCGTCTTCGTCGACGACAGCCAGATCGTCGACAGCGCCGAGGCGCTGGTCAAGGAATTCGAGGCCTGGGGGAAACACTTCTACCCCAATCCCGTGATGTTCCAGATCGGCTATCCCTCGGACCGCCCCTGGTGGTCGAAGATGCCCGAACCGCCCAAGACCCTGGGCCGGGCCATCGCCGCCCGGATCGACCAGCCGTGCGGGATCGTCTGGGTCGACTTCACCCTCCGGGAGGCGCTGCCGCTCGATCCCTTCCTGCCGGAGCCCGTGTTCGGGGTCAAGATCTACGAGCACCCGGGGCCGTTCGGGCCGCTCGTCGACGGCTGGCGCGGGCTCGGCGTCAACACCGTCTTCGCCGGCGAGGCGCTGGCCCGCGACCCGGGCTTCCGGTCGCTCCTCCGCCGGAACGGCATCGCCCTGTTCGTCATCTTTCCCGTCTTCCAGGACCCCGAGGCGCTGAAGGCCCGGCCCGAGCTGGCCGCGCTGACGGACGAAGGGCGCCCGGCCCGCGACGAATGGGTCGAGTTCGTCTGCCCTTCGCGGGAGGAGTTCGTCCGCGGGAAGGCCGACCGCCTGGCCGAGCTCGTCCGCGCCTCGGATCCCGAGGCGGTCAGCCTCGATTTCATCCGCGACTTCGTCTTCTGGGAGAAGGTCCATCCCGACCGCTCGCCGGCTTCGCTGCCGCGGACGTGCTTCTGCCCCGTCTGTCTCGAGCGCTTTTCCCGGGAAACGGGGATCGCTCTCCCCGCGGGCCTCGAGGCCGCCCCCGCGGCCGCCCGCTGGATCCTGGCCAACCACCCCGCCGAGTGGACCGACTGGAAGTGCGGCGTCGTCGCCCAGGCCGCCGAGACCCTGGCCGCGGCCGCCCGCCGGACGAAGCCGGGGGTCCTGGTCAACGTCCACGCCGTCCCGTGGAAGGCCGACGACTTCGGCGGGGCCGTCCGCGCGGTGGCGGCCCAGGACGCGGCCCGGCTCTCGCGCCCGGCCGACCTCCTCTCGCCCATGACTTACCACCACATGGTCCTGCGGCCGCCCGCCTGGGTCCACGAGGTCGTCGCCGACCTCCGGGCCCGGTCCCGGGCGCTCATCCTGCCCAGCATCCAGGTCGCCGAGGCCTACATCGACGAGCCCCTGCCGGCCGACGAGTTCCGGGCCGCGCTCGAAGAGGCCCTGAAGCCCCCGTCCCTGGGCGTCGTCCTGTGGAACTGGGAGGCGCTCGACCGGTCGGCGGAGAAAAAGGAGATTTTCCGCGCCGCCGCGGCATTGAAAAAGCCCGCCCGATAGAGTAGATATGAGGGCAGGAGCTCAGATGAGAGCGGCCCGCCCCTTCGCCCTGCCCGTCCTGGCCCTCGCCTTGGCCGCCTGCTCCGCATCCGTCCCGCCGGACACCTCGCCGTCGCGCCCGAACAAGGTCGTCATGGGCTATTACCCGTCCTGGGTGAAGGGGACCTACGGCCACGCCCAGATCCCCTTCGGGTATCTCACCCACATCGTCCACGCCTTCGCCTGGCCCGACGCCTCCGGCAACCTGGTCGCGCCCGCCGGCCTGCTCTACCCGGCCCTCAACTCGTCCGCCCGCGCGGCCGGGGTCAAGATGGTCCTCGGCCTCGGCGGCTGGGGCAACTGCGACGGGTTCCCGCCGATGGCCGCCTCGGCCGCCAACCGGGCCCGGTTCATCGGCCAGCTCGTCGATTTCTGCAGGACCAACGCCTACGACGGCGTCGACATCGATTGGGAGTTCGTCGAGGGCGACCGGCAAAAGGCCGATTTCTCCGCCTTCATCGAGGCCCTGGCGGCGTCCTTCAAGGCCCAGTCGCCGCCCCTGCTCCTGACCATGGCCGCGCCCTCGGGGAACTACCACGGGCGCTGGATCGATTTCGAGCGCCTGGCCGGCGAGTTCGACTTCGTCGGCTTCATGACCTACGACTACCACGGCGCCTGGTCCGACCACTCCGGCCACAACTCGCCGCTCTACGCCTGGGGCGGCGACGGCTGCGGCTCGCTCGACGAGACCTACGCCTACGGCCGGAGCCGGCAGGTCCCGGCCGCCAAGCTCCTCGTCGGCGTGCCCTTCTTCGGCCGTTCTTTCGACTGCGGGGGCCTGCGCCTGCCGTTCACGGTGAGCGACGGCTGGGACTACAAGGACATCGCCGCCCTTCCCGCCTCGACCTGGACCCGATTCTGGGACAGCCAGGCCCGGGTTCCCTACAAGGTCCGGACCGACGGGACGATGACGATCTGCTACGACGACCCGAGCTCGGTCTCGCTCAAGTGCCAGTACGTCAAGGACAAGGCCTCGGCCGGGGTCATCATCTGGGCCCTCGGCCAGGACTGGCGCGGCGGGACGTCCGAGCTCCTCGAGGTCGTCGGGAAGTCCTTCGGGGCCCGCTGACGGCCGGACGCGGAGCTTTGCGAAGAGGTGAACGCGATGCGCAGAACCGGACACATCCTCGGCGGCCGGGCCGCGCTTTGCGCCCTCGCCGCCGCCGTTCTCGCCCAGGCCGCGCCCGGCGCCGCAGCCGCCGCCGACGGGACCCGGGGCTTCTTCCCCGTCTCGGTCTGGTACGCCGGCGGCAAGGCCCGGGCCCCCATGCTCGAGACCGTCACCCCGGCCTCGCGCGAGGCCTGGAGGAAGGACATCGACCAGATCAGGCGCCTCGGCTTCAACACCGTCCGGACCTGGGTCGAATGGACGGCCTGCGAGAAGACCGAGGGGACGTACGACTTCTCCGCGCTCGAGCTCCTGACCGACCTCGCCGGCGAGGCCGGCCTGCGGGTCATCGTCCAGGTCTACATCGATTCGGCGCCGGACTGGGTCGGCCGGAAGTTCCCCGAGGCCAAGTTCGTCGCCTCGAACGGCGTCGCCGTCGAATCGCAGGCCTCGCCCGGCTTCTGCTTCGACCACGCCGGCGTCCGGGAGAAGGTCCTCGGTTTCTTCAGGGCGGCGGCCCGGGCGGTCCGGGACAAGCCCGCCCTCTACGGCTGGGACCTCTGGAGCGAGCCCCACATCATCAACTGGGCCGAGGTCTATTACGTCGGCGACCTCCAGTCGGTCCAGTTCTGCTACTGCCCCTCGACCCAGGCCCGGTTCCGCGACTGGCTCGAGAAGAAGTACGGCACGGTCGAGGCCCTGAACAAGGCCTGGTACCGGACCCTCCGGTCGTGGGACGAGGTCCAGCCGCCGCGCTTCGGCACCATCCTGACCTTCACCGACTACATCGACTGGAAGGAGTTCATCTCCGACAAGCTGGCCGAGGACCTGGCCCTCAAGGCCGCGGCCGTCAAGTCGGTCCTGCCGGCGACGGTCGTGACCAGCCACTCGGCCGGGCCGGGCATCTTCACGCGGCCGGACTGGTCGGGGACGCCCGACGACCGCAAGATGTCCGACAGCGTCGATTATTACGGCGCCTCGATCTACCCCAAGCACGCCTGGACGATCAGGCCCTGGTCGCCGTACTACCGGTCCTCGGGCCTCGACTTCGTCCGGTCCATGGGCATCGGGAACGGCGGCTTCTACATCGGCGAGCTCCAGGCCGGCTACGGCGTCTTCGGCATGAAGATGAGCCAGCCGGTCGTCGCGACGGACACGCGGGACTGGATGTGGAGCGCGGTGGCCTACGGGGCCCGGGCCGTCAACATCTACGCCTACTACCCGATGAGCACGGGCTACGAGGCCGGCGGCTACGGCCTGGTCGAGCTCGACGGCAAGGTCACCGAGCGGGCCGAGGCCGGCGGGAGGATCGCCCGGACGATCACCGCGAACAAGGACCTCTTCCTCGGCGCGCAGCCGGCCAAGGCGGAGATCGCCATCCTCTACAACCCGCTCTCGCACATGGTCGGCGGCCAGCAGGCCTACACCGGCGAGGGCCAGACGGTCGGCGCCAACAACCTGAGCGAATCGCTCCAGGGCGTCCACCGGGCCTTCTTCGAACGGAATGTCCCGGTCGATTTCCTCCACGTCCGCGACCTCGGGACGCCGCGGGCGGCCGGCTACCGGCTGATCGTCGCGCCCTACCCGGTCATGATGTCCCGGCCCCACGTCCGGGCCCTGGCCGACTACGTCCGGGGCGGCGGGACGCTGGTGACGGAGGCGCGGTGCGGCTGGGTCGACGAGAAGGGGGCCTCCAGCCCGGTCGTCCCCGGCGGCGGGCTCCACGAGGTCCTGGGCTGCCGCGAGACCGAGCTCACGCCGCTCCCCAAGACCGGCGCGATCGAGATCACGGCGCGGGACGAGGCCCTGCCCCTGCTCGAGCCGGGCGACCGGCTCGACAGCCTCTTCTTCGAGGAGGCCTTCGACGTCTTCGGCGGCTCGAGCCGCGTCCTGGCCAAGTTCTCCGACGGGCGGCCGGCCGTGGTGGCCGCGCCCTTCGGGAAGGGCAGGGCCATCATCGTCGGCTCGTTCCCCGGCTCGGCCTATCACCACTTCCGCAATCCCAACAACGGCAAGCTCTTCGCCGGGCTGGCCGACTGGCTGAGGATCGAGCCGGCGGTCGAGGTCGGCCCGCCGGCGCCGGACGCGGCCGTCGAGGGCCGCCTGCTCCAGGGCGACGGCTACGCGCTCCTCTTCGGCTTCAACCGGGGCGAGGAGACGGTCACGGCCAGGTTCGGGATCAAGGCGGGCCGGGGACGCGTCACGGCGACGGACCTGGAGACGGGGGCGTCGGTCAAGGTCGCGACGGAGCGCGGCCGGGCCGTCGTCGAGAAGGCCCTCGAGCCCTCCGAGGCCTGGGTCGTGCATATCAAGCAGAGATGATGGGGACACGCATGGGGACATGCACCGCCCCGGTACGTGTCCCCGATCATGCCTGGTCACGGGGGCGCATGGCAAATCGATGGGGGCGAGGACTTTCGGGCAGGGGACATGTACCGCCCCGGTACGTGTCCCCATTCTTTGGACAAAAAAGAAAGGGGACAAGAGCAAGAACGGGGACACGCGCCCGAGGCACATGTCGCCGTTATGCGGCGGGATCGACGTCGGCGGGACGAAGATCGCCTCGGCCCTGTTCGACGAGAACGGGGAGATCTCGGCCCGGGACAAGATCGCCATCGACAGGCGGGGCGGCGACGCGGCCGCGGCCCAGGTCGCCGGGCGGATCGAGGCCCTGGCCGACGCGGCCGCCAAGGCTGGCGGGACGCTGGCCGCCGTAGGCATCGCCGTCCCCGGCATCGCCTATTCGGCCAGCGGCCAGGTCTGGGCCCCGAACATCCCCGGCTGGGACCGGTATCCGCTGTTGGACAAAGTCCGGGGACATGTCCCTCTGGCGCGGCGTGCCCCTCTTGTCTTGGTGTCCGACCGGAGCGCCTATGTCGCCGGCGAGGCCTGGCGCGGCGCGGCGGCGGGGGCCAGGGACGCCGTCTTCCTGGCCGTCGGCACGGGCATCGGCCTGGGCGTCATTTCCGGCGGCCGGATCGTCCACGGGCATGAGGACATCGCCGGGGCCGTCGGCTGGTTCGCCCTGGACCCCGGCTTCAAACCGGCGTACGCCTCCATGGGGTGTTTCGAGGCCGAGGCCTCGGGGAGCTCGGTCGCTCGCAAGGCCCGGGAACGGATCGCCGCCGGCCGCTCCTCGCGCATTCTCGATCTCGCCGGCGGCCGCGCCGAGGCTGTCACCGCCGAGACGGTCGCCGCCGCGGCCCGGGCCGGGGACGCCTTGGCCCGTGAGATCGTCGCCGAGGCCGTGACCTATCTCTCCATGGGTGTGGCCAACATCGTCAGCCTCCTGAACCCCGAGACGGTCGTCCTCGGCGGCGGCCTGTTCCGGGCGGCCGACCTCTTCCTCGAACCCGTCCGCCGGGAGTTCCGGCGCTGGGCCCAGCCGCTGGCGGCCCGGGCGGTCCGGATCGAGCTCTCCAAGCTCGGCGAGGCCGCCGGGCTCTACGGCTGCGGGAGATTGGCCTGGCAGTATTATCAAGAACAAGAAAGGGGACACGTACCGGAGGTACATGTCCCCCCTCGAACCCGCCCCGGCAGCGCGCATCGGAAGCGGCGCAATAAGCGGAGAGATGCCAAGTGACCGGGCAACTCGGGGACATGTGCCGAAGGTCGGTGTCCCCCTGACATAAGGAGAAAGACCATGTCCGCACAGAACTACCTCGGCATCGTCCAGTGGATCCTGGCCGAGATCCAATCGCGCGAGATGACGGCCATCAAGGCCGCGGCCAGGCTCATGGCCGCCTCCATCCGCCGGAAGGGCCGCGTCTACATGTTCGGCAGCGGCCACTCGGTCATCCCGGTCCTCGACATCTTCCCCCGCTACGGCGGCTTCGTCGGCTTCTTCCCGCTCTGCGACCCGCGGCTGATGTGGTCGAACGTCATCGGCCCCGGCGGCGCCCGCGAGCTCCTCTGGCTCGAGCGCCAGGAGGGCTACGCCAAGGTCTTCCTCCAGAGCTTCCCGCTCGAGCCGCGCGACGTCATGCTCGTCTTCTCCCACGGCGGCCTCAACGCGGCCCCGATCGAGGTGGCCCTCGAGGCCAGGGCCCGCGGCCTCAAGGTCGTCGCCGTCTCCTCGCACGCCAACGCCGCGGCCGGCCGGCGCCCCCATTCGTCGGGGAAGGCCCTGTCGGAGATCGCCGACGTGGCCATCGACAACCACGTCCCGCCCGAGGACGCCCTCGTCGACGTCGGGCAGACTGAGCGCGTCGCCGCGGGCTCGACCGTCGCGGCCGTCTCCATCGCCATGGCCCTGGTCGCCGAGACGGCCGCCGCCCTGGCCAAGGCCGGGAAGGTGCCGCCGACCTTCGTTTCGCCCAACGTCCGCGGCGTCCCGGCCGGCCACATGGCCGGGGTCTATCGGGCCTTCACCGAGTTCTGCTACGCCCGGCCGTTCAAGGCCGCGAAAAGGCCCGGCGCCCGGCCCGGCGGGAAGCGGGCCGCCAAGCGGCCGAAGGCCCCCGCGAAAGGCCCGCGCCCGTGACCGGCGACGGCGCCCCAAGCCCTCTCGCCGTCGGCCGGCTGCAGGCCTCGGCCTGGGCCGGCATGTTCGTCTTCGGCATCGTCATGGCCGTCCTGGGCGCCATCCTCCCGTCGCTCTTCGACCGCTTCGGCTTCGGCGCCGGCATGGCCGGGAACCTTTTCCTGGCCATGAACTTCGCCATGCTGGCGACGACGGTCTTCTTCGGGCCGCTCGTCGACCGCTTCGGCTTCAAGCCGCTCCTGGCCGTCTCGTCCGCCCTCGTCGCCCTGGCCTTCTTCATGCTCTCGCGGGCCTCCGGCTACGGCCTCGTCCTGGCCGCGGCGGTCGTCCTCGGCCTCGGCGGCGGCGCCCTCAACGGCGGCACGAACGCCCTGACGAGCGACCTGCACGAGGGCGAGAGACGAGGCGCGGCCCTCAACGTCCTGGGCATCTTCTTCGGCTTCGGCGCCCTGTCCATCCCCTTCCTCATCGGCACGCTGCGCCAGAGTCTGGGCGTGCCGACGATCCTCCTCGTCGCCGCCGGGCTCGGCCTGGTCCCGCTCGTCATCTACGCCGTCCTGCCCTTCCCGCGGGCCAAGCAGGAACAGGGCTTCCCGATCATGGAGGCGGCCCGGATCGCCCGCAGCCCTCTCCTCTGGCTTTGCGCCTTCGTCCTCTTCTTCCAGTCCGGCAACGAGTTCACGGCCGGCGGCTGGATCTCGACCCATCTCCAGAAGACTCACGGCCTCGGCGCCGGCGCGTCGGCCATCGTTCTGGCCGGCTACTGGGCGGCCATCATGTCGGGCCGGCTCCTCTCGAGCCGCCTCGTCCGGCGCCTCCGCAGTGAGACGCTCATCCTGGGGAGCGCCGCCCTGGCCCTGGCCGCGGCCTCGCTCCTGGCCCTGGCCCGGTCGGGAGCCGCGGCGGCCGCGGGCGCCGTCCTGCTCGGCCTCGGCTTCTCGGCCATTTTTCCCACGACCCTGGCCGTCGTCGGCGGCCGCTTCGCCTCGCTGACCGGCACGGCTTTCAGCGTGGTCATCGCCGTCGGGTTGGCCGGCGGCATGCTCGGGCCCTGGCTGGCGGGGCGGATCGCCGAGACGTCGAGCCTGAGGCGGGGACTGGTCGTCCCCGTCGCCGGCTGCGCCATGATCGTCGTACTCGCGCTTCTCGTCGGCCGCGAGCTCCGCCGGACGGCGGACGAAAGGAAACTCCCATGAGATCACCGGGAAACCGGGCCCTCGCCCTGATGTGCTCCGCCGTCGCGTGGGCCGCGCTGACCGGCGCGGCCCCGGCCGGCCCGCCTGCGGGCGACGCCGTCGCCGACGCGGCCAAGGCGGAGCTCTTGCGCAAGTACGCCCCCCTGCTCGCGGAGAAGGGCGTCGCCGACGAGGCCGGCCGCGAGATCGCCGGCCGCCTCGACGGCCTCGTCTCTGCGGCCCGGTCGCGGGGCGCCGGGACGGCCAAGGACGCCGTCCGGCTGGCCCTCGACGCCCTCAACCACTCCGCCTCGAACCTGGCCGGCTTCCCCCAGGCGGCCTTCGACCGGCCCATCGGCCACACGCTCGAGACGTTCGGCCGCACGGTCGCCCCGGGCAATATCGAGGCCCGGGCCGAGGGCAGCGGCTGTCCCGTCGGCGGCATCGGCGCCGGCGGCTTCGAGCGGCTGATGAACGGCAACTTCTCGACCTGGTTTCTCAGGCCCGGCTGGATGGTCGAGGACACCGTCTGGGCCGACCAGTTCCACGTCTTCATGCGGACGGCCGGCCGCACGGTCGCCCGGACGCTCTCCACGACCGCCCCGCCCGCCGGGGCCGGCCTGGGCGCCTGGGCTTGGAACTACCCCGTCGGCCGGGGCGACTACTTCGCCCTCTATCCCAAGTCCGGCTTCTCCTACGAGAAGAACCCGGAGTTCCCGGTCAAGCTGGCCGTCGTCCAGTTCTCGCCGGTCATCGCCAAGAACTACAAGGAGACGAGCTATCCGGTGGCCGTCTATCGCTGGGTGGCCGTCAATCCGACCAAACAGCCGGTCGACGTCAGCCTTCTCCTGACCTGGGAGAACATGGTCGGCTGGGAGGCCGTCCCGGCCCCCCGCCCGGCCGCGGGCGCGCCGCCGCAGGCCTCCTTCGTCTGGGACCGGTCGAGCGCCGGCAACGTCAACGAGTTCGTCGAGAACGGCCGCCACAAGGGCGTCCTGTTCCGGCGGGAGGGCCTTGACGTCCGGACAGGCAACGCCCTGGCCGGCACGATGGCCATCGCCGTCCTGGAGACGACGTCCCAGGTCCGAGCCCACGTCCAGGCCGCCTTCGACCCCCGCGGCGACGGCGCCGACGTCTGGACGCGGTTCGCCGCCGACGGCACGCTCGACGGGACCCGCGCCTCGGCCCCGGCCGCGGCCGGCCGGGAGACCGGCGCGGCCCTGGCCGTCTCGTTCACGCTCAAGCCGGGCGAGCGGCTCACTGTGCCCTTCGCCGTCGCCTGGGACTTCCCCTACTACGAGTTCGAGCCCGGGGCCAAGCAGAAGAGGAAATACACGGCCTTCTTCGGCGCCGAGGGCGCGAACGCCTTCCGCATCGCCTCCGAGGCCCTGGTCCGGGCCGCCGAGTGGGAGATGGCCGTCGACGCCTGGCAGAGGCCCATCCTGTCCGACGCCAGGCTCCCGGACTGGTTCAAGCAGGCCCTGCTCAACGAGCTCTACGTCCTGTCCGAGACCAGCGTCTGGGACGCGACGACCGACCTCCACACCTATCTCGAGAGCGCCGATTACCTCATGTACGGCACGACCGACGTCGACTCCTACTGCTGGCACGTCCTCCGGCTCTGGCCCGAGCTGGAGAAGCGCAACATGGAGTTCATCGCCCGGACCGTGCCGCTCGAGGACCCCTCTTTCCGGGCCTTCCAGTACGCGACGGCCTTCCCGAACGAGGTCCCGGCCGACAAGCTCGGCCGCTACTGGGACACGGTCAAGGCCCCGGGCATGGTGCCCCACGACCTCGGCTCGCCGCGCAAGAGGCCCTGGACGCTCCTGAACGCCTTCGACTGGCAGAACGCCAACGTCTGGAAGGACCTCAACCCGAAGTTCCCGCTCCGGGCCTACCGCGATTTCCTGGCCGACGGCGGCTTCGACGTCGGCTTCCTGATGAAGATGTTCGAGGCCTCGGTCCTGGCCCTGGACACGCTCGAAGCGAAGTTCGGCGACAAGGCGAGCCACGTCCCGCTCAACGAGGGCATCCCCGACCAGACCTACGACACCTGGCGGATGAAGGGCGAGAGCGCCTACGTCGGCCTCACCTGGCTGGCCGGGCTCAAGGCGGCCATCCGGATGGGGGAGACCCTGAGCTTCCGCGGCCTGGCCCGGGTGAGCGAGGTCGACATCGGCGCGGTCACGGAGAAATACAAGGGCTGGTTCGCCGCCGGCCGGGCTTCCCTGCGCAAGCTCTGGGACGCCGAGCGGGGCTACTTCCGCATCGACGCCCGGACGGACGACATCATGACCGACCAGCTCTTCGGCGTCTGGTACGCCCGCATGCTCGGCATCGAGGCCGACGACGACAGGGCCGTCGCGCCGCCCGCCGACGTCTCCCGGGCGCTCCGGACGGTCTACGGGGCCAACGTCCTCGGCTACGGGCGGGGCCTCATGGGCGCGGTCAACGGCCGCCGGGCCGACGGCTCCCAGCTCCGCGGCCAGCAGGGCGACGAGGTCTGGGTCGGCACGGCCTACGCCTTCGCCGCCCACCTCGCCCTCGAGGGCCTCGTCGAGGAGGCCCTGCACACGGCCTACGGGGTCTACCACGTCGTCTACAGCCCCTTCGGCCAGGGCTACTTCTTCAAGACGCCGGAGGCCTATCTCGACCCCGGTGAGGCGCAGTGGGACGACGCCTCCAAGACGCACGGCGAGCGGACCTTCCGGGCCATGAAGTACATGAGGGCCGGCGCCGTCTGGGCCCTCTACGAGGCGCTGTTGAAAAACCGGCCCTGAACCGCTATCTTGATTTTTAAGGCATGAACGCTAAACAACGGACGGCAGCGTGGGTCCTCGCGGCCGGCGCCGTCGCCGCGGCCGCCGCGGCGGCCTGGTTCCTCGCCGGTCCCGGACGGCCGTCCGCCCCGGCCAGGATCGGGCGGCTCTGGGCCAAGAAGGGGACGGCCAAGCCCAACGTCATCCTGGTCACCCTCGACACGACCCGGGCCGACCACCTGGGCTGCTACGGCGGCGCCGCCGCCCGGACGCCCGTCCTCGACGGCCTGGCCCGCCGCGGCGTCCTGTTCGAGCAGGCGGCCACGGCCTCGCCCCTGACCCTGCCGGCCCACTCGACGATCCTGACGGGCATGTACCCGACCTACCACGGCGTCCGGGTCAACGGCAACACGGCCCTGAACGAGGACCAGACGACGCTGGCCGAGGTCTTCGCCGCCCGGGGCTACGACTGCGGCGCGTTCGTCGCCGCCTTCGTCGTCGACGGCCGCTGGGGGCTCAAGCAGGGCTTCGGGACCTACGACGACAGGCTCGACATGACCCGGTCGAAGCACATCGACCTCGGGGCCATCCAGCGTCCGGGGAACGAGGTCCTGGACTCGGCCCTGGGCTGGCTCGACGGCCGCAGGGACCGTCCGTTCTTCGCCTGGATCCACCTCTACGACCCGCACCTGCCTTACGAGCCGCCCGAGCCCTATCGCTCCGAGTACGCCGGAGCCGGCCCGGCCGGGCTCTACTCGGGCGAGATCGCCTTCATGGACGAGCAGGTCGGGCGTCTCACCGCCTGGCTCGACCGGACCGGCCTCGACCGGACGACGGTCCTCGTCCTCGTCGGCGACCACGGCGAGGGGCTGGGGGACCACGCCGAGAGCGCGCACGGGTTCTTCATCTACGACTCGACCCTGCACGTCCCCCTCATCGTCGTCGCCCCGCTCGACGGCTTGGCCGGCAAGCGCGTCCCGGCCCAGGTCAGCACGGCCGACCTCTTCCCGACCATCCTCGACCTGGCCGGCCTCTCCGGGGTCGGGGAGGTCCAGGGCCGCTCGCTCGTCCGGCGGATGTTCCGGCCGGGCGCGGGGCGGGAAACCCCGGCCTACGGCGAGTCCATGGCCCCGAACATCCAGTTCGGCTGGAGCCCTCTCCACGTCCTGCGGACGAGCCGGTGGAAATACATCGACGCGCCGCGGGCCGAGCTCTTCGACATCGCCGCCGACCCGGGCGAGCGGGTCAACCTCGCCTCCCGGGAGCCCGGCGTCGTCCGGGCCATGAAGGCCGGCCTGGACCGCCTCATGGACGAGACGGGCCGGGGAGCGCCCGCGCCGCAGGCGGCCAACCTCGACAGGGAGACCATGGAGCGGTTGACCGCGCTGGGCTACGTCGGGGCCCCCGTCGCGGCCCGGAAGGCCTCCGGCGCGTCCGCTCCCTTGGCCGACCCCAAGGACAAGCTGGCGGTCTTCGAGAGGGTCACGGCGGCCGGCGGGCTGGTCACGGCGGACAAGTACGCCGAGGCCGTGCCTCTCCTGGAAACGGCCCTGGCCGAGGAGCCCGGCATCCCCCAGGCCATGCTCGTCCTCTCGACCTGCTACAAGGAGCTCGGCCGGCCGGAGGAGGCCAAGGCCATGCTGGACATGGTCCTCAAGGACGACCCCGAGAACCTCCAGGCCCTGATCAGCCTGGCCAACATCCTCCTCGACGAGGGCCGGGACGACGATGTCCTGGCCCTCTGCAAGCAGGCCCTCAACGTGGACGAGACCAACACCCAGGCCCTCCAGATCGTCGGCGAGATCCACATGGGCCGGCTCGAGTTCGACCAGGCCCTGCCCTACATCGAAAAGGCCGCCGACGTCCAGGCCAAGAACGACCGGAGCCGCTTCAACCTGGCCGCCTGCCTGATCGGCCTCGGGCAGTTCGACCGGGCCGAGCCCATCCTCAGGGCCGTCCTCGAGGCCTCGCCGAAGTGGCCGCTGGCCCGGTTCAACCTGGGGCTCCTGTGCGAGGAGCGGGGGAGGCTCGAGGAGGCCCGGGCGGCCTACGCTCAGGAGGTCGAAACCTATCCCTCGGAGTTCAAGGCCCGGTTCAACCTGGGCAAGCTCCTGTTCAAGCTCGGCGACCGGGCCGGGTCGCTGGCCGAGATGCGGCAGGTCGTCAAGCTCACGCCGAAGCTGGCCGAGGGGCACCTCTTCCTGGCCCGCGGCCTCCTCTACGAGGATGTCCCCTTGGAGGAGGTCGAGGCCTCGGCCGAAAGGGGGCTGGCCCTGGCCGATACGCCCGAGCTCAAGGCCATGGGCTGCTTCCTGCTGGCCGACGTCTACAACCGGATGCGCCGGCCGGACAAGATGGAAGAGGCCTTGCGCCGGGCCCGGGCCTTCCAAGCCGAAAAGGAGTCGCGATGAAGCAACCGACAGCTCTGTCCGCCCGCCGGCCGGCTGTGACGGCGGCCCTGGCCCTGGCCCTGGCCCTGCCCGCCCTGGCCCAGTACCGCGAGTACCATATCTCGGGGAAGGTCGTGGATTCCCGGAAGAACGCCCTGGCCGGGGTCGCGATCCTCCTGAGGGACCAGGCCACGAGCCGGAGCTACTCGATCAAGACCAAGGCGGACGGCACGTTCAAGTTCGTGGGCCTGCCGCACGGCGTCTACGCGGTCGTCTTCAAGAAGGACGGCTTCGCCGAGAAGACCGACGAGTGGAGGTTCGAGCAGCCCCAGGACCAGATGTTCCGCGTCGAGGTCCCGCCGGTGACGATGGTCTCCACCGAGGTCCTGGCCGAAGCGGAGGCGATGAAGCGGGCCGAGGCCGGGGTCAGGGCCGCGGCCGAGAAGGTCAGGTCCGGCGAGTACGACGCGGCCATCGCCGCGCTCGGCCCCCTCATCGCCAAGAACCCCAGGGACTCCAACGCCCTCTACATCCTCGGGATGGCCCACCAGAAGAAAGCCCAATGGCCCGAGGCCATCGCCGCCTTCCTCGAGGTCCGGGAGATCGTCCCGAGCTTCGCCGCGGCCCATTACCAGCTGGGCGTCTGCTACCAGCAGACGGGCGAGCCCGACAAGGCCCTGGCCGCCTACGCCGAGGCGATGAGGCTCGACCCGGCCAACCCGGACAGCCCCTACAACTCCGGGCTGATCCTCTTCGGCCGGTCCCAGGCGTCCGAGGCCCTGGCCTTCTTCGAGAAGGCCCTGGCGCTCCGGCCGGACGACCCGGCCTTCCTGGAGATGGCCGCCCGGTGCCACATCAACCTGGCCGCGGCCCGCAAGCCGGACGGGACGATCGAGGCCGACAAGGCGGCCTTCGAAAAGGCCCTCGGCTATCTCGAGAAGGCCAGGGCCGGGTACGCGGCCGACCCCGGCAAGGTCAAGTTCATCGGCGAGCTCATCGCTCTGGTCAAGGAAGAGCTCAAGAAGTGACTCCCGGGATATCCCGGGAGGGCTTGACACGGGGCGGGCGGGCATCATATTAATTAAGACAAGGACGAGGGTGGAGCATGGGTTCTTTGCCGAACCCATGAAACGCTCGGACCACGGTTCTATAGAGCGATAAATGAACGGGCCGCGATAAGGAGGAGCCAGAGGCGTCACTAAACAGAGACCTAAGGCCGTCCCTCCGGCCGGGCCGGACGGGGCAGGGGTTCGAGACACCTTCGGGAAGAGAGGAGAGGCCAAGAACAAGATGAGAAAGCACTTGATCGTCTTAGCCCTCGCTTTGGGGCTTGTCCTTCTCAACGGCGCCGCGCTCCTGGCCCAGTCGGTCATGGAAGGCAAGATCACGGGCACGGTCACGGACGAGAACGGCGAGCCGCTCCCCGGGGTCAGCGTCGAGATCACGGGCGCCACGATCATGGGCAAGCGGGCCGCGGTGACCTCGGCCCGGGGGACCTTCGTGTTCCTGAACGTCCCTCCGGGCAAGATCGCCATGGCCGTTTCCCTGGCCGGCTTCAAGACCTGGGTCCAGGACAACCTGGCCCTGGGCGCCGGGAGCGCTCTCGAGGTCAATCCGGTCCTTGTCGCCGGGGCGATCGAGGAGCAGATCACGGTCCTGGCGGCCAGCCCGATCGTCGACGTCAAGACCTCGGCCGTCGACTCCCGGCTGGAAAGCGAGATGCTGGCCAAGCTGCCGACCACGCGCGACGCGTTCTACGACCTGGCCCTGACGACGCCGGGCATGTTCGACGTCGGGAGCAGCGGCGGCTGGCTGCCCAGCCCCACGGCCTACGGCGGCTCGAGCATGGAGAACGTCTTCCTGGTCAACGGCGTCAACACGACCAACCCGCGCGGCGCGGCGTTCGGCTCGCTGGTCAGGGTCAACTACAACGCCGTCGAGGAAGTGCGCGTCGTCGCTTTGGGCTCCAAGGCCGAGTACGGCAGCTTCTCGGGCGCGGCCATCGACGTCCTGACCAAGTCCGGGAGCAACAAGCTCCACGGCAACGTCGCCTACTACACCGAGCTCCGCGGCGGCTTTTTCCAGGAGAACTATCCCATCACGAGCCCGGGCGATCCGAACCACTACCTGAAAGCGCCCGACGACTGGCTCTTCTACTACGGCGGCGACAGGCTGGCCGGGGAGACCAAGAAGAATTGGGAGGGCAATTTCACCATCGGCGGGCCGATCGTCAAGGACAAGATCTGGTTCTACGGCGCGCTCGACTACATCCGGTCGGCCAGCCTGCCCGTGAACTGGGGCCTCATCAACGAGTCCTGGGGCCGTTACGCCGACCTCAAGGTCTCGGCCGAGCCGCTCCGGAACACCCGGGCCTGGGTCTCCTACCACTTCGAGAACAACAAGGGCACCGGCTGGAGCTGGGGCAGCCAGCCGGAATGGGACACCTCGATGACCTACGGCGCCGGGTCCAAGAACAACACGCTGTCGGCCCAGTTCCAGTGGCTGCCCTCGAGCACGGCCATCTTCACGGCCAAGTACCTGGGCTTCTGGACGAACGACAGGCCCGTTGTCCCGGCCGACGCGCCCGACCATCCCGGCTACATCAACTGGTGGAAGTGGGGCAAGGGCTACGGCGTCAACGGGGCCTTCCCCTTCATCGAGGCCCAGAAATCCACCCGCCAGACGATCCAGGCCGACGTGTCGACCTACGTCGAGGACTTCCTCGGCGAGCACGACATCAAGTTCGGCGTCCAGTACACCAAGGGCCGCGGCAACTGGATGGGCGGCTACTTCCAGAACTACGCCAACTTCACCTATCCGCTGGGCGGCTGGTGGGGCTACTATTCGGGCCTCGGCTACTCCGTCGACGCCCTCAAGTCCCAATGGTACTACTACGGCACGATCGGCTTCGACGACGGCCTGCTCTTCTACAACAACAAGACCATCGACAATCCGTTCCTGACGGTCCGCACGGCCGACTCCCTGGGCCTGTTCGTCGACGACCAGTGGTCGCCGACCAAGCGCCTGACCTTCAACCTGGGCTTGCGCTTCGACCGGATGACGACCAAGTACGGCGAGGGCAAGGTCTTCGACTTCCTGCGCACGCCGAGCGACATCAACGACCCGAACCTCGGCGTCCTGCGGACCCGGGCGGGCTCGGGCAATATCTTCGACTTCAAGACCCTCTCGCCGCGCCTGGGCGCCACCTACCAGCTGACCAAGGACGGCAAGACGGTCCTCCGGGCCAACTACGGCCGCTATTACATGCCCCTGGCGGTCGAGTTCATGCGCCGCTTCGGCCCCGACATGCAGACGACCAACCTCGACTACGAGATCTACTGGGTGCCTTGGGATATCGCCGACGCCGACGGCAACGGCTATATCGACTGCATGGGGGTCAGCGGCGTCAACGAGCTCCGGGAAGCCGTCCGGCACATCCACGGCCAGACGCCCATCTACGTCGAGCACCGCACGACGGACCGGTCCTGGACCCTGAACGTGGCCGAGGGCGTCAAAGACATGTTCACCGACCAGATCTCCCTCAACATCGAGCGGGAGCTCGTCAAGGACTTCTCCCTCGGCGCCACCTACATCTACAAGCACTCGGCCAACCTCTTCGTCAACGTCCCCATCAACGAGGTCACCGGCCGGGAGTGGGCGTACGACCGCGTCCGCTTCGACCCGGAGTTCGGCGACCCCGTCGACCTCTACAGCGTCAAATGGGAGGACTACAACGGCGACGGCGTGATCGACGGCGCGGACATCGCCTGGATCGGCACCCACGGCGACTATCGGGTCGAGAACCAGCAAGCGTACAACTACATCGACGGCGAAACGCCGATCAAACCCCAGAGGACCTACCAGGCCCTGCAGTTCGTCCTCAACAAGCGCTACTCCAACCGCTGGCAGGGGCTGGCCTCGCTGGTCTATTCCTGGTCGAACGGGACGGCCCAGCGGACGATGCGCCAGGACGACAACATGATGGGCCCGATGATCACCGACGACACCTGGATGGGCACGCTGAACTACACCGTCAACAACATGAACGGCGTCCTGCCGTTCGTGCCCAAGTGGGAGATCAAGGCCTCGGGCTCGTACACCGTTCCCGGCGTCGAGATGGACCTGGGCCTGCGCTTCAGGTTCCACACGGGCCGGCCCCTCTGGCGGCTGGAGCCCTACGACGTGGCCACCCAGTGGGGCCAGCCTCCGGGCTCCGTCATCAGCAGCGGCGGGACGGGCCGGATCGTCTCGAGCACGACCCCGATTTACCTGCCTTCGTTGGCCATCTTCGATCTCCGGGCCGAGAAGGCCATTCAGGTCAGGGGCTTGGGATCGCTCCACATCATCGCGGACGTCTTCAACCTCTTCAACAGCGCCAACGTCACCAACGCCGAGTACTCCGGGCTGTGGGGCCGGATCACGGGCATCAGCGACGCCCGCCGGTTCCGGCTCAGCTTCATGTACCAGTTCTAGCACGCGGCACGCGCGGCATCTCGCCCGGGGGGCGCCGCCCCCCGGGCTTTCTTTTATTCTTATTTCTTCCCGGCACCGCCCCTCCGCGCATCCCCGGGGCGGGCTTTTTTGCCAGGGCGGGAATTGCGTCTGTCCGCGAAAAAGGCTAGATTAGAAAGACGAGAGGTCCCCATGAAACGGATCGTCGGGCTGGCCGCCGTCCTGGCGTTCCTGGCCCCCCTCGTCGCCGGCCAGGACCTGGGCGCCCGGCGGCCCGCCCCGGCCAAGGGCGACGCCTCCAAGGCCGCCCCATCGCAGGCCGTCCTCCCCGAGCGATACCGCCGCTGGCTCGACGAGGAGGTCGTCTACATCATCGCCAAGCGCGAGCGGGAGGTCTTCCTCCAGCTCCAGACCGACCGGGAACGGGACATCTTCATCGAGGCCTTCTGGAAGCACCGCGACCCCACCCCGGGAACGCCCCGGAACGAGTTCGAGGAAGAGCACCGGCGACGGCTGGACCACGCCAACAAGGTCTACGGCCGCTCGACGCCTCAGCCCGGCTGGAAGACCGACCGCGGCCGGATCTACATCCTCCTCGGCCCGCCCAAGAGCATCGAGCAATACAGCAACGTCAACGGCGTCCACCCGACCGAGATCTGGTTCTATCTCGGGGACCCGGCCTTCGGCCTGCCGACGGCCTTCAATGTCGTCTTTTTCAAGAAAGAGGGCGCCGGAGACTACATCCTCTATTCGCCGACCGAACACGGGCCGAGAAGCCTCATCGCCAGCTCGATGGGCGGCTATCGCGACGTCAGCCGCGTCTCGAGCGCCCTGTCCAACGACCAGGCCGCCTACAAGGAGCTCCAGGAGCTCGAGCCCAACCTGGCCCGCCAGACCCTGAGCCTCATCCCCGGCGAGGCCGCGCAGCCCGGCTACGAGTCGCTGGCCTCGACCCGCCTCATGGCCGCGATCGCCCAGGCCCCCCAGAAGAAGGTCCAGACCGAATACGCCGACGCCATCCTGAAATACAAGGACTTCATCGAGGTCGATTACACGGCCAACTACATCGCCAGCGACTCGCTGGCCCAGGTCATCCGCGACCCGGGCGGGGCGAGCTTCGTCCACTACACGATCGAGCCGGCCCGGATCTCGGCCGAGGAGAGCGGCGGGCGATACGAGATCCGCTTCCTCATGAACGGACGGGTCTCGGACGCGTCGGGCCGGACCGTCTACCAGTTCGACAAGGACTTCCCGCTGAGCCTGACGGCGGCCGAGCTCGAGGACGTCCGGGCCCAGTCCCTGTCCATCCAGGACGCTTTCCCCCTCGTTCCCGGGACCTACACGTTCGACCTCCTCCTCAAGAACGCCCTGTCCAAGGAATTCGCCGGCGCGAGCTCAAGCCTCGTCGTCCCCGGGCCCGGCGGGCCGCCCGGACTGGGGGCCCTCCTGCTGGGCTACGGGTCCGAGCGCGCCAGGCCGGGCCCCCGCGAGCGCGTGCCCTTCAAGGTCGGCGACACCCAGATCCTCTGCCAGGCGCGGAAGACCTTCGGGGCCGGGGAATCGCTCGTCCTTTTCTGCCAGCCCCACGGGATCACGGCGGAGCTTCGCTCGTCCGGGGCCCTCCGGACGACCTTCTACCGGGAGGACGAGGAGATCCTGGGGAAGACCCGGCCGCTGGCCGACGCGCCGCCCGAGGGCGTCACCGACATCCAGCCCCTCGCGGACTTCGCGCCCGGCTACTATCAGGTCCGGGTGGCCTTGCTCGACGGCGAGGGGAAAGAGCTGGCCCGGGCCAAGGAGCATTTCGAGGTTTCCCTGTCCGCCAAGATCCCCCGGCCCCGGGTGGTGTCCAAGGTCATCCGGGCCTCGGGACGCGGCGAGGAGCTCTTCATGACCGGCGTCCAGCTCCTGAACAGGGGGGACCTCGAGTCCGCCCGGGCCCGGCTCGAGGAGGCCCGCAACCTCGAGCCGACGCGGGTCGATTACGCCGTCGCTTTCGCCCAGGCCCTCTTCCGCTCGGGGGATTACGTGGGCGTCCGGGACGCCCTGATGCCTTGGGCCGAAGCCGAGGATTCTCCCGCCGAGGTGCCGGCCCTGCTCGGCTACGCCGGCCAGGCGCTGAACGATTTCGGGTCGGCGGTCAGTTATTACACGGTCTATCTGGCGCGCTTCGGCGCCAATGTCGAGATCCTGAACTATCTGGGCGCCTGCCATCTGCGGCTGGGGAACAAGGACGAGGCGCTCAGGGCCTGGACGAGATCGCTCGAGGTCAGCCCCGATCAGCCGAAGATCAGGGACCTCGTCGAGTCGCTGAAGAAGAGATAGCGGCTCACTTGCCCGCTTCCGTCACGTTCCAGCCCCGGACCTTGACCTTGGGCGTTTCGCCGAAGAGGTCGTCGGTCAGGAAGACCCCCGAGAGCTTGCGCGTCTCGCCGGGGAGCAGGGTGATGTAGTTGTCGTCGAGATAGATCGGCAGGACCGGCTCGCCGCCGGCCTCGCGGACGACCAGGACCTCGACCATGAAGGCCAGGTCCGGCGAGGGATTGGCGATCTCGAGAGCGACCTTGGTCTGCGGCCCGCTCTTGCTGAACTTGGCCTTGACCCTGACGGCGACGGGCTTGAGCCGGGCCAGCGCGGTGAGGTCGGCGTAGTCCTTGACCGGCGTCACGTACCACGTCGTGCCCGTCTCGTCGAGGGTCTCGGGCTTGGCCGAGAGGGCGTAGAAGTTGGCGTCGACGAGACGGTTCTTCTCCCCGAAGACGCGCAGGTCGAGGAAGTAGGTCGCGGAAACGCCGGCCGGCGGGCGCAGGACGTCGATCGTCTTGACCTCGTCGGCGGCCAGCCCGAAGTCGACCGTCTTGGCGATGAGCTCCTTGAGCCCGAGGTCGAGGACCCGGACGGAGGCCTTGAGCCGGGGCGACGGCGCCGCGGAGCTGTTCACGGCCACGATCTCCCGGTTGCCGTAGTTGAAGAGGATGTGGACCGGCTCGCCGGCCTTGCGGGCGCCGTAGAAGGCCCCGGTCGGCTGGAGGGAGTAGTCGTAGAGCTGCCACCAGAGCTTCGGCCAGGCCGAGTTGTACATCCACTGGATGACCCCGGTGGCCTTGGGCTTGTTGGCCGCGAAGGCCTCGAACATGGCCCGCATCCCCTCGTAGTTGAGGAACTGGGCCTTGCGCAGGTAGTCCTCGAGGTCGGCCGGCTTGCCGAGGCGCCGGTCCATGGCCTCGTTGTAGCGGTCCAGGGTCTTGAACATCCCCCGGCAGCAGTGGAAATACCAGAAGTCGTTGATGGGCCAGAGCTTGTCCTCGGGGATCATCTTGCGCAGGCTCTCGAGGGGCGGGACCTGCGGGCCGGGCCCGGTCTCGGTGTTGAAGCCGTAGGCGCCGCCGTTCTTGGTGTCGACGTACCAGTAGACCGGCGGGACGTAGTCGTAGGGGCCGAGCATCTTCACCCCCGACGGGCCGGTGATCGCGCTCGTCTTGCCCTTGGCCGAGACGAGCGTCGGCCGGGTCGGGTCGACCTCCTTCTGGATCTCGATGTAGCGGCGCTCGAGGTCGGGGTGGGGGAGCATGTCGCTGGCCTGGGTCCAGACGAGGATGGAGGGGTGGTTGCGGAGCCAGAGCAGCTGGTCCCTCCAGGAGGCGGCCACGAGGTCGATGAGCTCGGGGGTCGAGATGCCGCCGTAAGGCTCGTCGGCGGGCCGGCCGAGGTAGTCCGTCCATTCCCAGTGACAGCTCCAGCCGACCATGACCAGGAGGCCGAGGCGGTCGCAGAGGTCGTAGAGGGACTCGCTCGTGCCCCAGAAGCCCTCGAACCGGAGGGCGTTGAGGTTCATGTGACGGGCGTAGAGGACCTCGGCGGCGAGCTTCTTCGGCTTGACATCGAGGAGCAGGTCGTCGGCCCAGCCGCCGCCGCGGATGAGGACCTTGCGGCCGTTGAGCGTGAAGCCGCGGTGGCCCTCGCCGGTGCGGTAGTCGCCGACCTCGCGGATGCCGAAGCGGACGGTCCGGTAGTCCGAAGGCGGGACGCGGGGGGCGCCGGGCAACCGCTTCAGGTCCTTCGCGGGCTGCCCGTCCCCGGGCTCGTCGGGCGGGGCGGCGGGCGCGGCGGCTTCGGCGGCCTTGTCCGGCTTGACGGTGAAGGACAGGCCGAGGACGTAGAGCTCCTGGGCGCCGAGGTCGTGGGTCCACCAGACCCGCGGGTCCTTGATGACGAGCTGGGGCGTCGCCTCGGGGAGGAATTCGATCCGGCGCGTCTCCTTGGGGCGCAGGGTGACCTCGCGGGAGAAGCGGCCGCCTTCGAACTGCCCTTCGAGCGTGCCCGCGAGGTCCCGGTCGCCGTGGTTGACGACCTCGGCCGAGACGGTCAGGCGCGCCTCCTTGAGGCCGGCCAGGTCGAGCTTGGTCCGGACGAAGGGGTTCTCGATCGAGACGAGGCCGGTCCGACGGACGCGGACCTCGCGGAAGAGGCCCATGGCCTTGTCGGGCGGGGCCGGGTTCCAGTCGACCCAGCCGATCGTCGGCTCGCCCTTCTTCGGCGGGATGACCTCGACCGCGAGGACGTTCTTCTCGGCCGTCCTGACGTCCGCGGTGACGTCGATGGAGAAGCGGCGGTAGGCGCCGTAGACGGCCGAGGCGTCGGCCACCTTCTTCCCGTTGAGCCAGATGTTGGCCCGGTAGTTGATGCCGTCGAACTCGAGGCGGGTCGTGGCCGGGCCGCGGCTCACCGGGACGATGAACTCCTTGCGGTACCACCAGGAAACGGCGAACGGCTCGGCCGGGACCTTCTCCAGGTTCCGGCCGAAGAAGAGGTCGGAGTAGACGTTGTTCTGGACGAGGGTCCCCAGGACGGTCGAGGGGACGACGGCCGGGTACCAGCTCTCGATCCTGAAGCCGGGCTTGGAGATGTCCTCGCCGGTCCCCTTGACCTTCTCGGACGACTGGATGTTCCAGAGGTCGCCGAGGTTGACGGTCTGGTCGAAGACCGGGCGGGGGATGGCCTTGGCGGCCGGCCGGTCCTGAAGGCCGGGCCGGTACTGGGCCGGGACCGCGAGGGCGAAGCCGGCGGCCAGGGCGGCCAGGGCGACGAGGCCCAGGGCGGCGGCCCGACGGCGGTGGGGCAGGCCTGATCGCGGAGAGCGGGGAGCGTTCATGGAGCCTCCTGGGTCGGGGATAGCCCCATTATATCGGAACCCCCGGAGGGCGCCAAACGCCCGACGCCCTCCTCATGCGGCCGGCGGCGGACCGTCTCGAGGGAATAGGGGACATGTACCCAAGGTACATGTCCCCTCATTTTTCGACGAGGAGGGTGACGATGCCGAAGGCGGGGACGTCGACAGGGGCCGGGACCGGGGCGCCGGGGACGCCGTCGACGTCGCCGAGGAAGACCCGGCCGCCGTCGAAGGCGGGGCCGGAGAGGCGGAGGGCCTGCGGCGCGGAAGAGGCGTTGAGAAGGCGCAAGGCGAAGCCCCGCCCGTCGGCCGACGGCTTGAGCGACATGGCCGCGAAGGACGGGGAGTCGATGGCCAGCGGGAACCGGGGGACCGCGGCGTCCGGGTCCGCGGGGACGGCCAGGAGCGGCGAGACGGCTTCCAGGCCGAGCCTCTTGGCCGCGGCCGTGTCCCCGCCGCGGTGCGGGGCAACGATGTAACGCAGGGTCACCGGGCCCTCCTGGTCGGCCTTGTAGTTGGTGTGCCAGTAGTTGTTCATGGCGTAGGAAAAGAGCGTCGTCGAGGGCTCGATCCTGCGGAGCCAGACGCGCCGTTCGCCCTCGCGGGGGGTCTCGTCGGTGAGGGCGCCGAACTCGACCAGCGGGGCGTCGAGCGAGGTCCAAGTGACGCCGAAGCCGCCGTTCGAGACGTCGACGCTGTCCCGGGCGCAGAGGAAATCGCGGCAGGCCCCGGCGATCTGGTCGGCTTCGGGCCGGACGAAGCCCCAACCGGCGTCGACCCGCGTCTCGGCGCCGGGGACGGCGAAGGGGAAGGCGATGTGGACGCTCTCCTTCTCGCGGACCTTGTCCTTGTCGATCGTCACCGCGAGTTCGAGGCGGGCGAGGCCGTCGATCACCCGGTATTCCCGGACGAGCGAGCGGGCGCCGGGCGCGGCGGATCTCGCGACGAGCGAAGCCACGACAGGCCCGGGATCGCCGGGGACGATCTCGGCCGGGGCGGACGTCCGGGCCGTCCGCGGATCGACCCCGGGCACGTAAAGGTAGTGGCCGAGGCCGGGCCACTTCGCCGGGTCGACGAGCTCACGGACGGCCCCGTCCTTCCACCGGAGGCTCCGGACGGTCCCCGAATCCCGGCAGACGCGAGCCGAGATCTCGCCGTTCGCCAGCCCGGGTTCGCCGCCGGGCCCGTCGACGGCGGCCAAGGCGCGCTCTCCGCCGGGGCCGGCCCCCCCGGCGGCGGCCGGGCCCTTCCCGATCGAATACCGGAGCGCCCCGAACCCCGGAACGGCCTTGGCGACGAAGGCCAGCTCGCCCGTGCGGAGCCGCTGCGACGGGACCGGCGCGCCGGAGGCGTCGCGGACGAGGTCGCCGGCGGCGCTCAAGCCGGCCGGCACGACGACGAGATCGGTCCGCTCCCAGGAGCAGGTGTTGACGACGTCGATCGCCTGCCGGCCGGCGGCCGCAGCGGGGCCCGGGCCTTTCCCGGCCGTGCTCCCCGACGCCGCGGCCAGGAGCTCCGTCGACAGCCGCTCGGCCCTTTCGGCGAAGGCCTTCTTGCATTCCCACTGGGCCCGCGGCCCCTCGCCGTCCGGGTTCGAGACGCTGTCGTGCGCGCCCCAGGTGTGCTCGCTGAACAGGACGACCTGGCGCCAGGCTTCGGCGGCCTTGTCGGCGGGGAAGCCCGGGCGGCCCAGGACGGACCAGAGCGCCTCGGCCTGGACGAGCCGGTTCGCGCTCGTCCGGCTCATGGCCGTCTCGCGGGCGGTCGAGGCCGCGCCGTCCTCCCAGGTGCCGCTGAAGTCGCCCCGCACGACCGGGACCTCCGCGCCGTGCCGGCGCTCGAACTCGGCGAACATCTCCGAGGCCGAGGCGATGACGAACCGCGGCGAGACATAGCGCTCGTTCCAGGCCCGGACCGCGTCGGCGAGGTCGGGGTCCGGCGGCCCGTTGTCGCCGCCGACCGTGTAGCGGACCTGGACCATGGAGTACGGATAGCCCCTCTCGGCGAGCTCGTTCATGTACTCGACGATCCGGTCAGGCGGCGCCTTCTTCAGGGGGCCCATGTTGAGGCCGTGGAACCAGGAGTAGCCCCGCCCGGCCATCCAGAAGAGGACCCGCTCCTGGCCCGAGGGCGAGACCCAGCGGAACGGCTTGTCGGCCCAGGTCTTGAGCGACCAGCCGACGCGGTCCCCGCCGTCGAAGAGGCTGGGCATGTAGTTCGGCCCGCTCGAGACGTACTTGATCCCGGCCAGGGCCAGGGCCGGGACGAACGACCACGACTGCCCGGGGATGTCGGTGACCATGACCGAATCGACGGCCGTCCCGGCCTCGCGGCCGAGCTTGCGGGCGAAATCTGTCAGGCGGACGAGCTCCTCGGGGTGGCAGAGCCCGGTCAGGACGCCGGCCAGGGTCGCCTGGAGGCCGAACCCGCCTTTCCGCATCGCCTCGAGGAAAGCGCTTCTCTCGGCCTCGCCGGCCTGACGGAAGTAAGTCTCCACGGCCCAGGCCTGTTCCGTGTTCCACTTGAAGCGCGCCCCCTCGGGGTAACCGGCCGTCTTCCCGGCCAGGGCGATCGCTTCCCGGAAATACCGCCAGTGGTTCTTTTCGACGACCGGCTGGGGGTCGGAATAACCGATGTCGACGTGGGAGTGGGGGAGGAGCCAGATCTCGCGCTTGGCCACCGGCCGGAGGAGGAGCTCGCCGCGCCGGACCGAGCCGTCGTCGAGGGCGACCTCGAGCGCGATCGCGCGGTCCTTGTCGACGGCCGGGAGAAGGAACTCCAGGGCGTTATAGCCCAGACCGAGATCGAGGCTGGCCCGCTCCGCGTCGCCGCACGAGACGAGGGCCTTGGCCGGCGGCCCGAGGTGGCTCATCCCGACGCGGACGATCTGGCAGAGCCGGCCGCGGTCGCGGACGAGGGCCTGCTCGCTCCGGGCCCAGGCCTCGCGGCGCAGGTCGTCGCAGAAGGCCATGACCCAGTCGTTCGACCCGGCCTTCTCGCCGGAGATCCCGATGCGGAGGGGCCGGCCGGGATGAAGGCGCGCGGCCGGGACCTCGAGCCACATGAAGCCGAAGAGCTCGTCGAACTGGTCGACCATGACCGTCTTGAACGAGAGGACGGCCCGGCCCGGGCCCGTCTCCCGCCACTCGCGGCGCGACGAGTCGGCCGAGGTCCGGAAGTCGAGGGCCGTGGCGCCGTCGATCGCGAGCTCGAAGCGATGGGCGCCCTTGCCCGTGGCCAGGCCGGCCAGCCAGACGAACGTGGCCGGCCGGTCGCCCCAATCCGCCGGGACCGCCTCCGTTTCCCACTCGATGGCCGGGGTCCCGTCCGAGGCCCGGGCGATGAGCGCCGTGGAGATATCGGGATAGGGCGAATGGTAGTCCAGGGTCATCCCCGACACCGTCCGCCCGTAGCCGCGGAGCCCTTCGGCCCCGGCGGTCGCGGCGGAGACCGGGGCCAGCCGGACGCGCGGTCCCGGCGACGTCACGGCTGCGGCGCGCCCTTGACCGATTCCCGGGCGATCTTCTTCAGCTTGTCGTTGGCCATGATGGCCAGGTCGACCCGGCGGTTCAGCTGCCGGCCCTCGACCGTCGCGTTGTCGCCGATCGGCTGGTCGGGGCCGTAGCCGTTGACGGTGAAGCGGGCCGACTGGACGCTCTGCCGGGCCAGGTAGGCGGCCACGGCCTTGGCCCGGTTCTCGGACAGGGGCATGTTGATCTCGCGCGTCCCGGTCGAATCGGTGTGGCCCTCGATGAGGATGTTGGTGTCGGGGTACTTGTTGAGGATGGCCGCGAGCTTGACCAGGTTCTCCTGGCTGGCCGGCCGGAGGTCGTACTTGTTGATGTCGAACATGAGGCCGGAGTCGAAGGTGATCTTGATGCCCTCGCCGATCCGGTCGACCTTGGCGCCCTGCAGGTCGCGGCGCATCTCTTCGGCCTGCTTGTCCATGTGGCGGCCGATGAAGGCCCCGGCCGCGCCGCCCACGGCCGCTCCGGCGATGGCCCCGAGAAGCGTGTTGCCGGCGATCTTGCCGACGACGCCGCCGACGACGGCGCCGCCCGCCGCGCCGATGGCCGCGCCCTTGGCGGTCTTGCTCCAGCTGGCGCAGCTGTAGCTCATCAGCACCAGGCCGATCGTCAGAACGGCGATGAGACTTCTCTTCATGACGGAACCTCCTCCGTAACGTTCCTGGGTTCCCGCGGAGAGGCCGCGGGCTCTATTGTAGCCTCAGCCTGGGCCCAATAGCAAACGGGATGATTTCACAGGGGCCGCGCAACGCCTTATCAAAGACATTTCGCAGGATCGAGGCTCCGAGTCGCTCCGCCGCGATTCTGCCCCTCGCTCGCTGACGCTCGCGAGTAAGGAAGCAAGAAGGGCCCTGGAGAGGAATCCCCGTGTCCTGCCCCATTTTTCGCAATAGCCTTGGACGGGGCCCTCCTTGCGTTGGCCCCATTCTCGGGCGGGCGGCCCGGCCGGTCAATCGCCCCGCGCGGCGATTGGGGAGGTGAAGGGGTCAAACCTTTAAAAGTTTAATTTTTCGCCGGTCCCGGTGCATGCCGGTCAATAAATTAAACTTTTAAAGGTTTGACCCCGTCTTTTTTTCTAAGTATGATGAGGCGGCCACGACCGAGTTCGATGACATCCGATGTTCCGGGCCGGCCGCGCGCGCCGGTCGGGGGAGGAGAGCATGCCCTTCACGGGAAAGAAACGAATCGGCGCGCCCACGCTGGGCGTCTTCGTCCCCTGCGATCCCCGCATCGACGAGGAGTCGCGCACCCGGGCTTTCAACATCGGCGAGATGACCGCGGCCCTGCTGGCCAAGCGGCTGCGCCTGCCCGACGGCACGCCGCCCAACGTCTTCACCTGTTCGCGCCTGGTCGACAGCGAGGCCACGGCCGACGCCGGGGCCCGGGAGCTCAAGGAAGCGGGGGCCGGGGCGCTCCTCATCGTCCCCGACACCTGGTTCTTCCCCGGCAAGACGGCCATGGCCGTGACCGCCCACTTCGCGCCCTCGACGCCCATCGCCTGCGTCGGCGGCAACAACGCCCCCAAGCCCGGCGTCGTCGGCATCGACGCCCTGGTCGGCGCCTACGCCCAGACCGGCCGGCTCTGCCCGATGGTCATCGGCTCGATGCCCGAGACCGGCCTCAACCCGGAGTTCGACGCCAAGACCCAGGAGGAGATCGTCGACCTGGCCTACGCCATGCTGGCCCGCGCCGCCCTCCAAGGCAAGCGCTTCGTCGCCATCGACACCGACTCCATGCAGATGGAGACCGCCCTCAACCACGTCCACGCCGCCCGGCGCTTCTTCGGCCTGGAGAGCGCCCGCGAATCGATGAAGCTCTTCGCCGACATGGTCCGCAAGAAGGGCGGCTACGACCCGGCCGAGCTCAAGGCCCTCCGCGGCTGGATCGTCAACGAGAAGTTCAAGGGCCGCATCTTCGCCCATTCGGACGAGCTCGTGAGATCGGGCCGGGACGTCCTCACCGGGAAGCCGGTCAAAGCGCCGGCCCTCTCGGCCGGCGACCGGGCCAAGCTCGACGAGGGCCTGGCCCTCTACCTCATCCTCCGCAACTACATGCGCGACGTCAACGCCATCGGCGGCGGCTGGACGAACCAGCTGGCCTGGGGCTCGGACCGCCGCGGCCTGCCGCTCTCCACGGCCGACATCGCCGAGTCGCTCTTCAACTCGACCGAGGACCACACCGGCCGGAAGACGGTCGTGCCCTTCGCCACCGAGAACGACATCCAGGCCCTCCTGACCATGATCGCCTACTGCTGGCTCTCCGGCGGGAAGCCGACGCTCTTCATGGACTTCCGCAAGGTCTACGAGCCCTGGGAGATCGAGAGGAACGCCAAGGCCCTGGGCCTCGACCTGCGTCCCTACAAGGCCGAGCCCTGGATGGCGCGGGGCTTCATCGACGGCGACAACTCCGGCTCCGCCTCCCTCGACTACGGCCAGAAGTGGTTCCTCTACAAGGCGGTCGAGTTCTACTTCCCCGGGCTGGGCTTCTCTGTCAGCTATCTTTCGCCCAAGGGCATCAAGGGGCTGGCCGGCCGCGTCGCCTACTCGGACCTCTCGGGCCTGTTCACCATGGTCCAGGACGAGGCCCAGTCGGTCGAGCTCCCGGCGCCTCTCGCGGAGCGGGTCTGCCACGCCTCCGACTACACCTGGCCGCACACCTTCCTGACCTTCGACCACGTCCCGGCGAGCCAGGCCAAGATGGGCATGCCGGCCAACCACTTCCACATGGTCACGGGCATGCCCCGGCGCCGCTGGCAGCACTTCTCCGACTACGCCAACATCCTCAATTACCGCTGGGAGAACGCGCCCGAGTTCGTCGAGGGCCTGGACCGGCCGCTGCCGATGCTCTATCGCATCAACGGCGGGGAAACGGCGGCCAAGCTCATGCTGGCCGGCCGGCGTTAATGTTGACACTCCGGGGGGATTCTGCTATTTTTGATGCCCCTCTGCGGCGCCATCGTCTAGAGGCCTAGGACAGGTGGTTCTCAGCCATCAGACCGGGGTTCGAATCCCCGTGGCGCTGCCAATCCGCATTTGACTTCCCCTCCGACTCAATCTATGCTCCCAATCTGGATTATTCACGAAACGGGACGGCCCTCGGATGCGAGGCCCGAGGGGGGAAGCCGTGCTCTTCGGTACTGCGAACCCCCGAGAACGAAGCAGATGGGGCCGGAACGGTTCGCCCGGAGGGTGAAAACGCCCGATCATAAGAGAGGCAGATGGGCCGGCACATGGGGACATGCACTTCCAGTGCGTGTCCCCGTTCAGACAGGCGGGACACGTACCGGGGCGGTACATGTCCCGACACGCGCCTCGAGCACCTGGCAACTGATCCCATATCCACCCACAGAAAAAGGAAGAGAACCCCCCGTCTACGCCGTCCTCAACAAGAGCTACCGCCAGAAATTCTTCATCGACACCGGGGCGACGACGACCATCATCCCCGCGGCGGCCGCGGCGGCGCTGGGCATCCGGATCGACGACACGACGCCCGTCGTCGGCCTCCAGGGCGTGGCCGGGAGCGATCTCGCCTACCAGGTCCGCCTCGAGTCGATCGAGATCGAGCGCCAAACGGTCTTCGACATCCGGGCCATCGTCTACGACCTGGGCGAGGACGAGAACGCCGGCCTGCTCGGCAACGATTTTCTCCAGAGCTTCCAGGTCGACCTCGACAGCATCAAAGGCGTCCTCAAGCTCCGGAAGAGGTGACATCAGCCGGAGCATGGGCCTTCAGAACGAGCCGCTCACGGCGGCGCCGCCGGCGCTCTACGCCGGCGTCCGCGCCAGGCCCTTGCTCCGCCCCAAGGCCCTCAAGGTCGCCCGGGTTGTCTTCTCTCTCGCCCCGGCTGCGGGCTATCCGATCGCCGGGAGCCTGTCCCACGGAGCGGGTGAAGGCCCGACTGGCCGAAGCGACCCTCCCGACCGGCTATCGCGCCTGGCCGCTCCTTCCCTCTATCGTCCCGGCCGTCATCGCCTCGGACCCCGTCCTCGGCGTCCTGCGCCTCGCGGGACGCCGTCTCACGGGACGCCGTCCGGACGCCGCGCGCCCCGCTCCTCGCGGCGGCCGTCCGAGGGCCGCCGCGTTCCGTGCACCGCCCGGGCGGTTGACTTTTTTTACGGCGAGTCGATATTCCTGGCCCTCCCGGGCGTCTGTTGATATAGTGGGGGAGGAGAGAGCATGCACGCCCTGGTCCCTGTGATCGCCGAAAGGTTCCGCAAGCAGTTCCCGGGAAAGCCCGTGCTCGTCGTCTCGCCCGGCCGGGTCAACCTCATCGGCGAGCACACCGACTACAACGAGGGCTTCGTCCTGCCCGGGGCCACGGACAAGGCCGTCGTCTTCGCCGTCGCCCCCCGCGCGGACGGCCTCTGCCATTTCGTCTCCCGCGACTTCGACCAGGAGTTCCGCTGCGAGCTCGGCCGGTTCCACCGTTCGCCCCTGCGCTGGCCCGACTACCTCCAGGGCGTCCTCGACCAGTTCGTCAAGGCCGGGCACCGCGTCGGCGGCGTCAGCTGCGTCTTCGGCGGCGATGTCCCCATCGGGGCCGGGATGTCCTCGTCGGCGGCGATCGAAGGCGGCCTGGCCTTCGCCCTGAACGCCCTGTTCGGCCTCGGCCTCGACAGCCTGGCCCTGGTCAAGCTGGCCCAGCGGGCCGAGAACGAGTTCGTCGGCGTCCGCTGCGGCGTCATGGACCAGTTCATCAACATCCACGGCCGGGCCAAGACCCTCCTCAAGATCGATTGCCGCTCGCTCGGCCACGAGCGCGTCCCCTTCGGGCGGGAGGACCTCCGCGTCGTCGTCTCCGACACCCTGGTCCGGCGCGAGCTGGCCGCCTCGGAGTACAATATCAGGCGGGCCCAGTGCGAAGCCGGCGTCAACATCCTCCGGGCCCACGATCCGTCGGTCCGGTCCCTCCGCGACGCCACCCTGGACCTCCTGCGCGAGCATCGGGCCGAGTTCGACCCGGTCATCCTCCGCCGCTGCGAATACGTCGTCCGCGAGAACATCCGGGTGGAGGAGGCCTGCGCCGCCCTGGCCCGGAACGATTTCGCCGTCTTCGGCGGCCTGATGAACCTGTCCCACGCCGGCCTGCGGGACGACTACGAGGTCTCGTCGGCCGAGCTCGACGCCCTGGTCGAGGCGGCCCGCCGCGTCCCCGGCGTCCTGGGGTCGCGGATGATGGGGGCCGGTTTCGGCGGCTGCACGATCAGCCTGGTCGAGGCCGGGGCCGTCGAGGAGTTCGAGGCCCGGGTCGGCCGGGACTACCAAGCCGAAACGGGCCAGGCCCCCAAGATCCATGTCGTCCGGATCGAGCAGGGGACCCACGCCGCCGACCCGGCCTGACGGCCCTCCGCCGGCGGTTCCCCCGGCCTGCTTGACTTTCCCCGCGAGCTTTCTTAACATAATCTTGACAACTCGGGGGCGGGGGCATCCTAACCTGATGGCATGTTCAGGCAAGTTTCTCACCATCCTCGTTCGAGGGTGAATTCCGTCACAAGAGGAGGATCGATCATGGAGAGGAGATTCGCAAGGACCCTTGTGGTCATGGTCCTCGTCCTGGGGCTGGCTTCCCTAGGGTTGGCCCAGACGAAGGTCCTGACCATCCTGCACGCGAACGACACGCACTCGGCGATGCTGCCGTTCACGCATCAGCCCTGTCCGGCGCCCTTCGCCTGGCTCTGCCCGGCCAGTTGGCCGGGCTGGCTGGACTTTTGGCTGGGCTGGTTCGACGATCTCCGCGGCCCCGGCGGTTTCGACCGGGGCTACGCCGGCATCGCCCGGATGGCCACCCTCATCAAGCGGATCCGGATGGCCAGGACGAACGTCCTGGCCCTGCATGCCGGGGACGTCTCCGTCGGCAGCTTCATGTTCAACGAGTTCCTGGGCTATCCGGAGATGAAGATCATGGAGGGCCTCTACGACGCCATGACGCCAGGCAACCACGAGTTCGACCTGGGCATGGACACCCTGGCCGGGGTCCTTTCCGGCCGCGTCGCCGGCGGCCCGGCCGTCACCGTGCCGATGCTCAACGCCAATTACAACTTGGAGGGCCACGCGCTGGCGGGCCTCCTCCGGCCCTCCATCGTCCGCGCGATCGACGGGATCAAGGTCGGCGTCTTCGGCATCGGCAACGAGGACCCCACCAACTTCTCGGCCGAGATGGTCGCCCGGTTCTCCGGCGACCCCTACACGGCCGCCGGTATCGCGGCGGGCGGGCTGCGGGCGGCCGGGTGCCAGGTCGTCATCTGCCTGTCCCACCTGGGGACGGTGCTCGACACGGAGGGTCTCTCCCAGGTCCCCGGCATCGACATCATCGTCGGCGGCCACAGCCATGATCTCTTCGACCGGGCCGTCCTCCGCAACGGCAAGGTCATCGTCCAGGCCGGGAGCCACGGCCGCTGGCTCGGCGAGCTCCGCGTCTCGGTCGATCCCGGCGGCAAGGTCCGGTTCCTCAACTGGCGGACCCACGAGCTCGACAAGAGCGTCCGGCCCGATCCCGAAGTCAAGGCCCAACTCGATGTGCTCCAGGCGCAGGTCGAGGCCGACCCGCGCTTCGGGCCCGTCTTCACGGAGCCCGTCGCCTACGCCGTCCGGACGATCGACCACGACTGGCCGGCCAGGGGGCCGAACCGCGACGCGGCCTTGGGCATCCTCGTCGCCGACGCGATGAAGAAGGCCTTCCTGGCGGTCGCCGGGCAGGGCGGGCTCCCGCCGGTCGACTGCGTCCTCGACCCCATGGGCTACACCGAGTTCGGCATCCCGGCCGGCAAGATCGTCGGGAACGACATCCTGCGGGCCGTTCCTTACGGGTACGATCCCGCGTCGGGGCTGGGCTTCAAGCTCGTCGTCGTGCCCGTCCCGGGCCGGAACATCCTCGGCCTGCTCGAGTACACGCTGACCTACGTCGAATACACGCGGTCCCTGTGCGTCCAGCCCTCCGGGCTGACCTTCGCCTACGACTCGTCGAAGCCCCCGGCCGCGGGCCTGGGGCAGATCAGCCGGCTCGATCCGATGTCGGTCAAGATCGGCGGCGAGCTCGTGGCCGCGAACCCGGCCAAGATCTACTTCGTCGGCATGACCGACCAGGTCTTCAATTTCATCAACAACCTGACCGGCGGGCAGATGATCAAGTTCGACACGGGCCTGTTCGAGTACAACGTGGTCCGCGACCATATCAAGTCCCTGAGGTTCGTCAACTACGTCTCCGAGGGGCGGGTCATCGACACGGCGCCGACCGTGACGACGAAGGCCTGGCGGCGCAAGTAAGGGCAGCGGCCCGAGGGGAGGCCCGCGGGCGGTTTGGGGAACGTTCCCTGAAGGGGGGAGGA
This sequence comes from Acidobacteriota bacterium, assembly GCA_029569255.1. Taxonomy (GTDB): domain Bacteria; phylum Acidobacteriota; class Aminicenantia; order Aminicenantales; family Saccharicenantaceae; genus RBG-16-66-30. The sequence continues at coordinate 37,570 of JAKQUO010000048.1, forward strand.
GCGGCCCCGCCCGCCCGCCCCTCGGCCGCTTTTTCGTTCGGGGCCGGCCGTAAAGCCCGGCTGCCGGGGACTCGTGCCCGGGGCGCGCGTCCCCGAACCGGGGCCTCAGTCCGCGCCGAAGGGTTCCTCGATAGAAACGGCCTCGAGCCCCCCGAGATGGCGGGCCCCGTCGGCGGTGACGACCAGGCAGTCCTCGGTCCGGACGCCGAACTCGCCGTAGATGTAGATCCCGGGCTCGTTGCTCAAGGTCATGCCCGGCTCGAGCTCGAGGGTGTTGCCCTTGACGAAATAGGGGTACTCGTGGCCCTCCATGCCGATGCCGTGGCCGAGGCGGTGGGCGAAGTACTTGTAGCCCGGGCCGTAGCCCTCGTCCTCGACGACCTTGCGGGCCGCGCGGTCGACCGACTCGCAGGTCGCCCCCGGCCGGGCCGCGGCCAGGGCCGCCTTCTGGGCCTTCCGGACGATGTCCCAGACCTTCCGCTGCTTGTCCGAGGGCTGGCCGAACACGACCGTCCGGGTGACGTCGGAGCGGAAGCCCTCGATGGCGCAGCCGCCGTCGACGAGGACGATGTCGCCCTCGGCGAGCGTCCGCTGGACCTGGGAGCCGTGGGGGAAGGCCGAGTTGGGGCCGAACTGGGGCCCGCCGCTTCCCGTCGACCCGAGCTTCTGGGCCGCCGCCGCGATGGCCCCCGAGAGGTCGCGCGCGGCCATGCCGGCCCGGAGCGTCTTGAAGCCCTCCCGGTAGGCCAGCTTGATGATGCGGTTGGCCAGGTCCATGTAGGCGATCTCTTTCTCCGTCTTGACGCCGCGGCAGCCCTCGGTGACGGGAGCGCCGTCGGCGATCTCGAGGCCGGGGAGCGCCCGCCGCAGGCCGTGGACCTCGAACGCGCGCAGGTCCGGGGCCGTCCCCAGCCGGCCGCCCGCCGCCGCCCCGAGGTCCTTCATGACCCCGCCGATGAGGGCGTAGGGGCTCTCGTGCTCCTCCCAGACGCGTATCTCCTGGCCGGCCGGGACGAGCTCCTTGGCCCGCTCGGCCTCGAAGGCCGGGCAGACCCAGACCGGGTCCTTCTTCCGGCTCAGGACGACGCCGAAGACCCGCTCGCTCAGCCACCAGCCGACCTTGGTGAAATAGACGAGATTGGTCCCGCCGCCGATGAAGACGGCGTCGAGCTTGTTGGCGGCCAGGAGCCTGCGGGCCTTCTCGCGGCGGGCGGCGTAGTCTTCGGGCCCGAGCGGCTGGACGCCGGCGGCGAGGTTTCGGAGCTCCTGGGCGCCCGAAGCCGGACGGGCGTCCGGCGCGGACGTCCCGAGGCCCAGCGCGGCCAGCGAAACGGTCCCGGTCTTGATGAACGAACGGCGGGTCAACGGCATGCTCTCCTCCTCCGATGAGCGATAGATATCACATCTCGCGCCGACGGGAAAGGCCCTTTATTTCGGGGACGGAAACGTGGATAATGGGCCGGTTCATCCGATGCGCAAGACAACGCTCGTTTCTCTCGTCGCGCTCGTCGCGCTCGGCGCGGTCCTCGGCGCGGCCGCCGCCTGCCGGGACGACGCCGGAGCTTCAGGCGCCGCCCGCCCGGCCGGTCCGGCCGCTCCGCCTTCCGACGCCGCGCCCTCGCCTCCGCCGCCCGCGACCGACCGTCCGCTCGACGATGTCTTCGCCTTCTTGGCCGGTCTGCCGTCCGGCTCCTCCTCGCTCGCGGCGTTCGAAGAGGAGCCCGGCTGGAAATCCTTCGCGGCCGATGCTGAAACGCACTGGCGGGCCTTCGACGCCGCGGTCCTCGGGCCCATGCGGGCCTGGAACGACAAGGACTTCGGGCTGGCCCGGGAGAGGACCGCGTCCCTGCTCTATCCTTTCGGCGGGCCCGACCTGGCCACGGCCTCGGCCCTTTTCCCCGGCGCCGCGACCGTCGTCCTCATGGGCCTCGAGCCCGTCGGAAATTTGCCGGAGTTCGAACGGCTGACGCCCGAGGGGAGGGCCGAAGCTCTGGCCGATCTCGGGACGCTGGCCTTCGAATTCCTGACCCACGGCTATTTCGCCACCATGGACATGATGGACATCTACTCCAAACGGAAGATCGACGGCGCCCTGCCCGTCATCGCCTTCTTCGTCAAGAGAGCCGGCGACTCGGTCGCCGGCGTCCGCCGCCTCTCCCTGGACGAGAAGGGCGCCTGGACGGAAACCCCATACGAACGGCTGAAGGAACGCCCGCGCCGGCCCTACGGCGTCCGGATCGACTGCTTCAAGCCGGGAGAGACAGCGCTCCGGACCGTCTACTATTTCTCCTGCAATATCGAGAATCAGTCCTTCGCGGCCGGCTCGCCCCTCCATCGCTTCTTCGGCGGTTTCGAGGGCGTGACGACCTTCGTCAAGGCGGGCTCCTATCTCCTCCATTGGAACAACTTCTCGACCCTCCGGGACCTCGTCCTCGAGCGCAGCCTCTACGTCCTCGAGGACGACACGGCCATCCCGTACCGCTTCTTCAAGAGGGACGGCTGGGCCGTGACGCTCTTCGGCCGCTACGCCACCCCGGTCAAGGACTTCACCAACGTCGAGCAGCCCGACCTCAGGGCCGCCTACGAGGACCCGGACGGGGATGTGCGTCCGCTGCCGTTCCATTTCGGCTATCGCTGGCGAACGCAGGTCGACAATCTGATGCTCGCCGAGAGGCCCCGCAGGCCTTCTAAGGCGCCTGTTGAGGGGAAATAACTGGGCCGAGATCCGGTTCCGAGTCGACCGGCAAGAACTCGGCGCAAGAACCGGCTCCCCGGCCCTTTCATGCGCGCGAACATCAGTTGACACGGTTAGAAGTTTTCCATCTAATAGAAAACATCATGCCTAATCAAAACATTAAAAAAACGATCATCGATTTGGAAACATCGGCTCTCGAGGCCTGGCACAATGGCGATCCCTCTCCCTATCTCGACCTTTATTCGAAGGACTTCACCTATTTCGACCCTGCCCACGAAAGGCGACTCGATGGTTGGGACAAGATCAAGGAGTTGTATGAAGGCATGCGGGGAAAGGTCAAGATGGACAGATTCGAGATGATAAATCCCGTGGTCCAGCAAGCCGATGGAATGGCGGTCCTGACCTTCAACCTGCAATCCTACTCGGGTGAAACGGTCTGGAAAGAGAATTGCACCGAAGTCTATAGGCTCGAAGAACATGATGAGTGGAAGATCATCCACAGCCATTGGTCGTTGACCAAGCCACCCATGGATTGACCACGCGGTCACGCTTGTGGAGCCGCCGGGAGCTCGGACGCCGGCGAAAAGCGGATGCGCGGCATCGCCATATGCGATCGATCCCGCACAGGCCCGCCGGCGCCAGCAATCCAAAAGGGACCACTCCTTCAGGCAAAAAAGCACTTTACATAGGTGACCTTGCAAAAAAAACGTTCGATACACTCAATCTCTATGTGTGTAACGCAGGAAGCCCGTTTAAGATAAACAACACAGCATTTGCGTTTTATAATAACCATAACATATCAAAAGTGAAGGCAAGCCCTTTCATGGTAAACTTCAATCCGTCTAACTACAGACCGGCGTTTTATGTTTTTTGGATTACCTATGAAAGAAGATAAACGATGGATTCGAACTTGCCGGGAGGAGCTATGAATCCGATGCGTGCAGTTGTAGGAATTATTGGAAGCTTAATAATCATTTTGCTAGCTGCCTATTGCCATGATTTGGTGAAGTTCAGGAGACACGAATTATCAGATGAAAAGGAGATTTATTCTGAAAGAGCAACGCAGGGTAAGTTCTGGCATATAATATCATCGGACGAGGCAAGGACCGGATTTATGGAGATGTATGGGATAGAATTACCGGATAATGACTTCAATAAGAACTACCTGCTAATCTCAGATGGCAGGAAAATACTAGGGCTTGGGTATAGGGCTATTAGCCAATATCTATGGCATTATGATTTCCCTAAAGGAATTGCCAGGTTTGGCAAAAAGCACTTCCCGCATACAGTCTTTGTGTACAAGACAAGCAGAATATATATTCACCCACCTGCCGATTAGTCAAGAACTGAGCCTCGCCTAAATTCTGATACATTAAGAACTAGATTCTTATTGCCCGCCTGAGCTGGCGGCATTGTTATAGTGACACGGCCATTTCTCGATTTTCTCCTTCACGTCTTCCGTCGGCAAGAAGCTGATGTGTGGCGATAACCGCAATCTGGACGAAGGAGGAAGTGGGCCTTCGCAAAGGGGCTTGAGTAAGGTATAAATCTACAAAACTCTTCCCTCTGTGCCACGGGCGTGCCAAACTAGATTGAATTACGCTGAAACTACGACTACTAAATTGAAAGACAAAACCGGTAGATTCCTCTTTGGTCCGGGGAATCAGGCAAAGAAGAACTGGCTGGGAAGCTAGGATTCGAACCTAGATTGCATGATCCAGAGTCATGAGTCCTGCCGTTGGACGACTTCCCAGCGGCGAGGCTATCTTAAAGAAAATCGCCGGGAATTTCAAGCGAAAACAGGGGGCGCGTACCCGGGGCTCGCCCCCGGGGTACATGTCCCCCTGTTTCGTGGTAATATTGCCTCCGGCCATGAAGCGCCCGCTCCTCAAGCTCATCTTCCTTTTGGTCCTGACCGGCGCCCTGCTCTATTTCTTCGGCCGGAGCGTCGAGTGGCGCGAGGTGCCGGCCCAGATCGCCGCCGTCAACCCGCCCCTGTTCCTCCTCGCCGTCGCCCTGGCCGCCCTCCACTTCGTCACCCGGTCGCTCCGCTGGCAGATCCTCATCGCCCGCCAGAAGCTCGACGTCCGCTTCCGCAACCTGGTCGCGGCCAACGTCGTCGGCTTCACGGTCAGCGCGGTCGTCCCGGGCCGCCTGGGCGAGCTGGTCAAGCCCGTCTACCTGGCCCGCAAGGAGTCCCTGCCGGCGGGCTTCACCATCGGCACCGTCGTCATCGAGCGCATCTTCGACCTGACCACGCAGTGCTTCCTGGTCGGGGCGTTCCTCATTTCCCGGCCCCTGTTCGCCGGGTCCTGGCCGGTCGGCGCCGACGCCGGGAGGAACCTGACCTTCTGGGGCACGGCCGGCGTCGCCCTGGCCGCCGTGCTCGTCGGCGCCTCGGTCGCCCTGTTCGTCCTCAGGGACAAGGCGCTCCGGGCCGTCGGCTTCCTGCTCAAGCCCCTGCCGGAGCGGGCCCGGGCCGCCGTCCTGAGGGCGCTGGCCAGCTTCATCGAGGGGCTCAAGATCTTCCGCACGCCGCGCCAGCTGGCCCTTTACGCGGTCCTGTCGCTCATCGTCTGGCTCGGGATCGTGCTTTTCTACTGGGTCTTCTTCTTCGCCTATCGCGTCAAGGTGCCCTATTTCATGGTCGTCCCCTACGTCTTCCTGACGGCCGTCGGCGCCTCCATCCCCACGCCCGGCATGGTCGGCGGTTTCCACTATTTCAGCAAGCTCGGCATGGTCCTCCTCCTGGGCCTCCAGGCGGACCGGGCGGCCGGCCTCACCCTGGTCGCCCACGCCGTCCAGATCGCCGTGACATGCGCCCTGGGATATGCTATATTGGCCCGCGAGGGCCTGACCCTCCTCCAGCTCAGGCGGATGGGAGAGAGCGAGTCCCCATGAGGTGCACCTACTGCGGCTTCCTCGAGAGCAAGGTCATCGACTCCCGGGAGAGCAAGAAGGGGATCTCCATCCGCCGCCGGCGCGAGTGCCTGTCCTGCAAGCGCCGCTTCACGACCTACGAGAGGGTCGAGGAGATCCCCTACATGGTGGTCAAGAAGGACGGCTCCCGCCAGCCCTTCGACACCCAGAAGCTCCTGCGGGGGATGATGAAGGCCTGCGAGAAGCGGCCCATCCAGATCTCGCAGCTCGAGGAGATCGTCGAGGAGATCGAGTCGCTCCTCCAGGAGCGGCCCGACAGGGAGATCGGCGTCGCCGAGATCGGCGAGCTGGTCATGGGCCGCCTCAAGGGGCTGGACAAGGTCGCTTACGTCAGGTTCGCCTCGGTCTACCGGGAGTTCGGCGACGTCGCCGAGTTCCGCCGGGAGCTCGAGGACCTGATGAAGGAAAAATAGCCCGCGCCTTCCGCCATGGTCCGCCGCATCAAGCCCGTGTCCCGGACGGTCCGGGCCGTCGCCCGGATCGGGACGAAGGAGCGCGAGCCGGGGCGCCCCGGGACCCGGCTGCCGGAGCTCGCCGCCGTTTCCGCGCCGGCCGTCGACGTCTACGAGACCGCCGGCGAGTTCATCGTCGAGATCGAGCTCCCCGGCGTTTCGGAGAAGGACGTCAAGGTGCTCCTCTTCTCGAGCCGGATCGAGGTCAGCGGCTTCAAGCGGGAGCTGGCGGCCCACGCCGGGTCGCGCTACATGAGGCTCGAGCGGGAGTTCGGGGCCTTCCGCCGGGACGTCGTCGTCCCGGGCGCGATCGTGCCGGACCAGGCCGCCGCCGCCCTCGAGAACGGCGTCCTGACCGTGGTCCTGAAGAAGCCGCCCCGGCGGCGCCGCGATGTCGAGATCAAGTCACGCCGCGACGGGGCGGCCTGAACAGGGAGTTGAGCGATGGCCAGCATCGACAATAAGAACGGGGAGCCGCTCGACGGGCTCGTCGAGGAGCAGGGCTCCAAGCTCCAGGTCCCGGCGAGGCTTCCCGTCCTGCTCCTGCGGGACGTCGTCATCTTCCCCTACATGATCGCGCCGCTGTTCGTCGGCCGGGAGAAGTCCAAGGCCGCCATCGACGTCGCCCTGTCCACCAACCGGACGATCCTCCTCCTGACCCAGCGGGACATGGAGGTCGAGGACCCCAAGCGCGAGGACGTCTACGACGTCGGCACGGTGGCCCTGATCATGCGCATGCTCAAGCTCCCCGACGGACGGGTCCGCATCCTGGCCCAGGGGCTCGTCCGGGCCCGGGTCGCCTCGTTCGAGGACGAGGGCGGCCACATCGTCGCCGAGGTGGCCGTCGTCGAGGAGCCGGAGAAGGCCGAGAAGAGCCTGGAGTCCGAGGCCCTCGTCCGCAACGTCCGCTCGGGGCTCGAGCGGGCCGCCTCGCTCGGGAAGAGCCTGCCGCCCGAGGTCCTCATCATCGCCTCGAACGTCGACGAGCCGGGCCGGCTGGCCGACCTGACCGCCTCGAACCTCGAGCTCAAGGTCGAGGAGGCCCAGGGCATCATGGAGATCGTCGATCCCGTCCAGCGCCTGAAGAAGGTCTTCGAGCTGCTGACCCGGGAGCTCGAGCTCCTCGACGTCCAGTCCAAGATCTCGACCGAGGCCAAGGGCGAGATGGACAAGCTCCAGAAGCAGTACTTCCTGCGCCAGCAGATGAAGGCCATCCAGAAGGAGCTCGGCGAGGGCTCGGAGACGCAGGAGGAGATCCGGATCTACCAGGAGAAGCTGCGCAAGATCCGCGTCCCCGACGAGGTCAAGGAGGAGCTGGAGAAGCAGATCAGCCGCCTGGGCCAGATGCACCCCGAGTCGGCCGAGACGTCGGTCGTCCGCAACTACCTCGACTGGATGTTCCTGCTGCCGTGGAACAAGACGACCGTCGACACGCTCGACCTCCACAAGGCCCGCAAGATCCTCGACGAGGACCACTACGGCTTGGACAAGGTCAAGGAGCGCATCCTCGAGTACCTGGGGGTGCGCAAGCTCTCCCAGACGGCCAAGGGGCCCATCCTCTGCTTCGTCGGGCCGCCCGGGGTGGGCAAAACCTCGCTCGGCAAGTCCATCGCCCGGGCCCTCGGCCGCAAGTTCGTCCGCATCTCCCTCGGCGGCGTCCACGACGAGGCCGAGATCCGCGGCCACCGCCGGACCTACGTCGGGGCCATGCCCGGCCGCATCATCCAGGGCATCCGCCGGGCCGGCACCGAGAACCCCGTCTTCATGATGGACGAGGTCGACAAGATCGGGGCCGATTTCCGGGGCGACCCGTCCTCGGCCCTGCTCGAGGTCCTCGACCCCGAGCAGAACAACCAGTTCCGCGACCACTACCTCGGAGTCCCCTACGACCTGTCGAAGGTCATGTTCATCACCACGGCGAACCTGCTCGACCCCATCCAGCCGGCCTTCCGCGACCGCATGGAGGTCCTGGAGCTGCCGGGCTACACCGAGGAGGAGAAGCTGCAGATCGCCGTCCGCCACCTCATCCCCAAGCAGGTCAAGGAGAACGCACTGACGCCGAAGCGCATCGCCTTCACCCGGGGGGCGGTCAAGAAGGCCATCTCGCTCTACACCCGCGAGGCCGGCGTCCGCAACCTCGAGCGCGAGATCGCCTCGGTCTGCCGCAAGGTCGCCCGCAAGGTCGCCGAGGGCAAGGCGGGCCGGACCGTCATCACGGCCCAGTCGGTCGAGCGCCTGCTCGGGCCGCCCAAGGTCTTCAAGGACCAGCTCCTGAAGAAGGACCAGATCGGCGTCGCCACGGGCGTCGCCTGGACGGCCGTCGGCGGCGAGATCATGTTCGTCGAGGCGACCAAGATGCCCGGCAAGGGCCTGCTCCAGCTCACCGGCTCGCTCGGCGACGTCATGAAGGAGTCGGCCCAGGCGGCCCTGAGCTACGCCCGGACCCACGCCGCGGAGTTCGGCATCGACAGCAAGATCTTCTCCAAGAACGACTTCCACGTCCATTTCCCCGAGGGCGCCATCCCCAAGGACGGTCCCTCGGCCGGCGTGACCATCGCCACGGCCTTCCTGTCGGTCTGCACCGGGCGGCGGGTCAAGTGGGACGTGGCCATGACCGGCGAGATCACGCTCCGGGGCAACGTCCTGCCCGTCGGCGGGATCAAGGAGAAGGTCCTGGCGGCGCAGCGGGCCGGGGTCAAGCGGATGATCATGCCGGCGGCCAACAAGAAGGACCTCTACGAGATCCCCAAGAAGGTCATCCGCGACATCGGGTTCATCTACGTCGAGGACGTCCGGGACGTCTTCCGGCACGCCATGGCCGGCCCCCTGGGTCCGGCGGAGAAGAAGGCGCGATGCGGCTGAGATACCTCGGCGAGAGGCGCGTCGTCTCGCACATCCGCCGGGCTTTCGGGGATCGCCGCCGCGGCGTCCTCGTCGGCATCGGCGACGACGCCGCGCTCGTCCGGACGCCCGGCCGTCTGCTCCTCTCGACCGACCTCCTCGTCGAGGACGTCGATTTCCGGCGCGACGCGCACCCGCCGCGGCTCCTCGGCCGCAAGGCCCTCAACGTCAACCTCAGCGATATCGCCGCCATGGGCGGCCGGCCCCTCCACGCCGTCGCCGGCCTGGCCCTGCCCGCCGATATCGAGGAGAGCTGGCTGAAGGCGTTCCTGGCCGGGTTCCGGGCCGCGGCCCGCGAGGCCGGCGTGGCCCTGGTCGGGGGCGACCTGTCCCAGGCGGAGAGGATCGTCGTCGCGGTCACGGTGACCGGCGAGGCGCGCTTCCCGGTCCTGCGGAGCGGGGCCCGGCCGGGCGACGCGGTCTTCGTCTCCGGGACGCTGGGGGACGCGGCCGGGGGGCTCCGGCTCGTCGAGGAGGGCGGTCACCGCGGCGTCGTCAAGGCGGTCCGGCCGCTCATCGAGGCCTTCCTCGACCCGGCCCCGCGCCTCGGGCTGGGGGCGCTCGTCGCCCGGAGGAAGCTGGCCTCGGCGATGATCGATCTCTCCGACGGCCTGTCGGTCGACCTGTCCCACATCTGCGAGGAGAGCGGGGTCGGCGCGGAGATCGAGGCCGAGCGCGTCCCCGTTTCCGCGGCCCTGGCCCACATGGCCCGGGACCCCCTGTCGATGGCCATCAACGGGGGCGAGGACTTCGAGCTCCTGTTCACGGTCCGGCCGCGGCACGTCGCCGCCGTCGAGAGATTGGCCGCGAGGCACCGCCTGAGCCGCATCGGGCGGATAACGGCCGGGCGCCGGCGCGTCCTGATCGGCCCGGGGAAGAGGAGAAGCGACCTTCGGGCCAAGGGCTTCGAGCATTTCACGGGCTGAGGGCCGCGGCCGGGCGGCCGGGACGCCGGCCGCGAAGGCCGCCCCGGCCGGACCGGGCCCCGCCGTCCCCGACGAAGCGCGTCAGCGGACCTTGACCGGGATGATGAGGTCCTGCGAGCGGCCGTCGGTCTCCTGGCGGACGAGGAGGAGGACCTCGTCGCCGGCCGCGGTCCGCTTGAGGATGTCCTCGAAGTCGCGGACGGAGGCGACGCTCCTGCGGTTGACCTCGATGATGATCAGGCCGGCCCGGAGGTTGGCGCGGTCGGCCTCGCTGCCGCGGCGGACCTCGGTGATGAGCAGGCCTTCGGTCGTCTTCAGCCCGTAGCGGCGGGCGGCCTGGGGCGTCAGGGCGACGACCGAGACGCCGATGTCCTTGTCGGGGCTGGCGACCTGGCCCTTCTCGCGCTCGGGCTCGAGCTCGTCGACGACGGCCGTGACCGTCATCTCCTTGCCGTCGCGGACGATGCCGAGGGTGACCTTGCTGCCGGGCCGGATGTCGGCGATCTTGAAGCGCAGCTCGTCGCTGTTCTTGACCGGCTGGCCGTTGACCCCGACGATGACGTCGTAGCGCTTGATCTGGGCCTTCGCGGCCGGGGAGTCGGGCTCGACCGAGTTGACGACGGAGCCGTCCTTGGACTTGAGGTTCAGCTGCTTGGCCATGCCCTCGGTCAGGTCCCGGATCTGCACGCCGAGGCGGCCGCGGACGACCCGGCCCTTCTCCCGGAGCTGGACGACGACCTTCTTGGCGATGTCGGAGGGGATGGCGAAGCCGATGCCGATGTTGCCGCCGCCGCCGAGGCCCGAGGTGACGATGTTGGAGTTGATGCCGATGACCTCGCCCTTCATGTTGATGAGCGGGCCGCCGCTGTTGCCGCGGTTGATGGCCGCGTCGGTCTGGATGAAGTCCTGGTAGCTCTGGGTGTCGATCGACCGGCCCTTGTAGCTGACGATGCCGGCCGTGACCGTGTGCTCCATGCCCAGGGGGTTGCCGATGGCCAGGACCCACTCGCCGACCTTGACCTTGGCGGAGTCGCCGAGCTCGGCGAAGGGCGTGTCCTTGGCCTTGACCTTCAGCAGGGCCAGGTCGGTGCCGGGGTCGGTGCCGACGATCTCGGCGTCGTATTCCTTGCCGGCCAGGGTCGTGACCAGGACCCGGGTCGTCTTGTCCTTCTCGACCAGGTGGTTGTTGGTCAGGATGTAGCCGTCGGCGGTGATGAAGAAGCCCGTGCCTCCGACCTGGACGGTGTCGGAGTCCGGCTGGCCCCGCCGGGGCTGGGGGAATATCCGGTTGAAGAAGTCGTCGCCGAAGGGCCAGTCGTCGTCGAACCCCAAGGCCCGCGACGTTTCCTTGCGCTCGGCTTCGATGCGGACGACGGCCGGGCCGATCCTCTCGGCGATGGTGACGAAGTCGAGGGTGGCCTTCTCCTGGGGAGGCGGGGCGGCGAAGAGGTTCGGCCCCGGGGCCTTCGGGGCGGCCGTGGCGAAGACGTCCGGCGGGGCCGGGCTCTTCTCGGGGACGATAAGGAACAGGTAGCCCGCGAGGAGCAGGCCCAAGGTGAAGCCGGCGGCGGCGATCCAGGCGTATTTCCTCATGGATTTCCTCCGAAATCAGTCATTTGAGAATAGCACATTCGGGTCCGGATTTCAACGTCCTCAACCCCTTTTTAACGCGCGCCGGCCGGCCGGAGTTGCATCTTCAAGACGGGGTCAGATCTACCTGGTTCTCTTCCATTTTCTGTGGGTGGCTATGGGATCGGTTGCCAGGTGCTCGAGGCGCGTGTCGGGACATGTACCGCCCCGGTACGTGTCCCGTAGGCCTGAATGCCTGAATGGGGACACGTACTGGGAGTACATGTCCCCATAAGCCGGCCCATCTGACCCACACAACGTGGAAGAGAACCAGGCAGGTTTGACCCTCTCTTCCGAAATGGCATCGGGCCGGCGATTTTGTTAAGATGGGGCCCGATGCCGACCAAGCGCCGCGGGCTGTTCATCGTCCTCGAGGGGATCGACGGGTCGGGCAAGACCACCCAGGCCCGGAACCTCGTCCGGCGCCTCCGCCGCCGCGGCTTCGAGACGTCCTTCTTCCGCGAGCCGACCCGGGGCCGTTTCGGCCGGGAGATCAGGCGGCTGGCCGTCCGGGCCGGCTCGGCGACGCCGGCGCGGGAGCTGGCCCTCTTCGTCAGCGACCGGAAGGAGAACGTGGCCAGGAACATCGGCCCCGCCCTCGAGGCCGGCCGCGTCGTCGTCCTGGACCGCTACTACTTCTCGACCATGGCCTACCAGGGCGCCAAGGGCCTCGACGTCGGGCGCATCCGGCGGTTGAACGAGGCCTTCGCCATCGCCCCGGACCTGGTCATCGTCCTCGACGTCGACGCCCGGGCCGGCCTGGCCCGCATCGCCGGCCGGAAGCGGCGCGACGGGCTCTTCGAGCGCGAGGACTACCTCGTCCGCGTCCGCCGGATCTTCCGCGGCCTCCGCGGGCCCGGCGTCGTCCATCTCGACGGCCGCCGCGACCGGCGCGCCGTCGGCCGGGCCATCTGGAGCTGCGTCGAGGCGCTCCTCCCGCCCCGACCGCGGATGAGCCTCGGGGGTCGTCTCCGTTCGCCGCGGTGAAACTTCACGCCGTCCCGCGGCGGCGCATGTCCCGTTTTTGTCTTTTAAATGGCGGAATGCTATGATGGCCTATCGATCCCATGAAGCTCCCCGGACTCAAGTTCAAGATCAAGCGATTCAAGAAAGGCACGCTCCTTCGCGCCTTCCTCATCCTCGTCCTGGCCGGGCTGGCCGTGGGCCTGGGCGCGGTCTTCGGCGCCTACCGCGCCATCAGGGACAACCTCCCCGACGTCGCCGACCTGGAGACCTTCCGGCCCAAGCTCATCACCACCGTCTACGCCGCCGACGGCGCGCCGGTCAAGGAGTTCGCCGAGGAGCGCCGCATCGAGGTGCCGTACAGCCGCCTGCCCAAGTCCCTCGTCGAGGCCATCGTGGCCACCGAGGACCCGAGCTTCTTCCGCCACGGGGGGGTCGACCTCCGCGGCATCCTGCGGGCCGTCTGGGCCGACGTGTTCAAGGTCATCGGCGGCCGGCGGCCCGAGGGCGGCAGCACCATCACCCAGCAGCTGGCCCGCTCCCTCTTCCTCCACCGCGAGGTCAGCCTGCGCCGCAAGCTCAAGGAGCTCTGGGTCGCCCGCGAGATCGAGAAGCTCTATCCCAAGGAGAAGATCCTCGAGCTCTACTGCAACCACTTCTTCCTGGGCCACGGCGCCTACGGCGTCCAGGCCGCGTCGAGCGTCTTCTTCGGCAAGGACGTCGCCGACCTCACGCTCGAGGAGTCGGCCATGATCGCCGGCATCTTCCGCGGCCCGGCCGTCTACTCGCCCTACAACAACCCGACCGGCACGCTCAACCGCCGCAACCACGTCTTCAACCGGATGGTGGCCGAGGGCTACCTCAGCCGGACGGAAGGGGAGGCGGCCAAGCGCCGGCCGATGGACGTCCTGCCGGCGAGGAGCCTCAGGTCGGAGTTCGGCGCCTACTTCTTCGAGGAGGTCCGCCGCTACCTCGAGAAGAACTACGGCTACGACGGCCTCTACCGGGCCGGCCTCAAGGTCCACACGACCCTCGACCCGACCCTGCAGCGCTACGCCGAGCGGGCTCTCCGGTCGGGGCTGAGGAGCTCGGAGAAGGGCGTCGCCGGCTGGGTCGGGGGCAATCCGAACCTGCTCACGGCCGAGCCCGGCGACCTGAAGGCCCTGGCCGCCTCGGCCAAGGCCCCCCTCGAGGAGCAGTGGCTCCTCAGCTGGGAGAACCAGGCCCTCGAACCGGACGAGGTTTACGACGCCATCGTCCTCTCGGTCTCGCGCGCCGAGGCCGACGTCCGGCTCAAGAACGCCGTGGGCAGGATGACGGCCAAGGACATCGGCTGGACCAAGGCCAACCGCCTCGACGCCCTCGTCAAGCGGGGCGACGTCGTCCAGGTCCGGGTCGTCTCCTATGACGAAGCGGCCCGGACGGCCGCGGTCTCGCTCGACGAGAAGCCGCGGCGCAACGGCGCCTTCGTCGCCCTCGACCCCAAGACCGGGCAGATCAAGGCCCTGGTCGGCGGCTACTCCTTCGCCGAGAGCCAGTTCAACCGGGCCGTCCAGGCGCCGCGCCAGACCGGCTCGGCCATCAAGCCCTTCCTCTACACGGCCGCCCTGGAGCACGGCTTCACGCCGGCCAGCCTCATCGCCGACGAGCCCGTCACCTTCATCGACCGCTGGGACGGCGAGCCCTGGTCGCCCAAGAACTACGACCGCAAGTACAAGGGCGCCGTGACCGTCCGCGCCGGCCTGGAGCAGTCGCGCAACGTCGTCACGGCCAAGCTCCTCGACTACATCTCGCCCCAGGTCGGCGTCGACTACTGCCGGCGCTTCGGCATCACCTCGCCCCTCTACCCCTACCTGTCACTCAGCCTGGGGACGTTCGAGGTCACTCTCCTCGAGATGGTCTCCGGGTTCTCGGCCTACCCCAACAAGGGCGTCCGGGTCCTGCCCCATTTCATCAGCCGGATCGAGGACAAGGACGGCAACGTCCTCGAGGAGGCCCGGGCCGAGTCGCAGGAGGTCGTCCCGCCCCAGACCGCCTACATGATGACCTACCTCATGCGCGGGGTCGTCGAGTCGGAGGGCGGGACGGCCGCGGCGGCCTCGGTCCTGGGTTGGCCGCTGGCAGGCAAGACCGGTACGACCGACGACTACTCGGACGCCTGGTTCATCGGCTTCTCGCCGGACCTCTGCGCCGGGGTCTGGGTCGGCTTCGACAGGCCCGTCCCTCTCGGCCCGAGACAGACCGGCGCGGCCGCGGCCCTGCCCATCTGGCAGTCCTTCTTCGCCCGGGTCATCGACGACGCCCGGAAGAAGGCCGCGGAGGAGGGGATCGCCGACTTCCAGCCTCCCGACTTCGAGGCGCCGGCGAACGTCGTCTTCGCCGAGATCGACCGGAAGACCGGCCTCCTGGCCACGCCGAGCTGCCTTTTCCCGTTCCGGGAGGTCTTCTTCCCCGGCACGGAACCGGGGCGCTACTGCACGCTGGCCGACCACCTGCGCGTCCTCGACTACTACGGCAGCGGCAAGGCCGCGGACGACGACCGCTGACCGGGCGCCGGGGAAAATAAAGGGGGGCGCCCCTCCGACCGGCCACGGAGGAGAGGCGCCCCCGATGGAAAGGGGTGGCTACTTTCTGCGGATGCTGCCCCCGGAGGAGCCCCGCGACGAGCCCGAGGAGCCTCGAGAGCCGCTTGAAGAGCCGCGGGACACCGAGCCTCCGCCGCCGGAAGAGGGGCCGCGCGAGACGCTCCCCGATCTCCCCGCCGGCGAGGACCCCACCCTGGCCCCGCTCGAGCCGCTCGCCCGGCCCGACGAGGGCCTGGCGTAGGAGCCGGAGGACGGCCGGGAGGCCGGGCCCGTGAACGTCCGGGCCCTGGCCGCGCCGCTGTCGCCGTAGGACGGGGGCCGCGTGATGGCCGGGGACGAGGGGTAGCCGTTGACGTTGCGCGCGGCGCCGGGGCGGGAGGTCGTTCCGCCGACGACCGGGTCGCTGCGATAGCCGGAGACGGAGCTCGCGCCCGCCGCCGGGGCGCCGTCTTTCTTGCGGACGCTGCCGGAGGAGGAGCCCGAGGACTTCCCCGTGGAGCCGGATTTCTGGCCGCCCGAGGGGCCCTTGACGCTCTGCGGCTTGACCGCCCCGTCGGCGGCCTTGCCGGGGGCCTTGCCCGGGTCGTCGGGTTTGCGGATGGCCCGCGGCCCGGTCGCGGACGGCGAGCCGGCGGCCCCGGCCTCGCCGGTCCGGATGACGCGCCGGTCCTGGGTGAGGCCGGCGCCCTTGTCGGAGTTCCGGAGGAGGACCCGGCCGCCTTCGATCGGCTGGACCGAGACCCTCGTCCCCGACGGCTTGAGGCTGAGGCTCCGGTTCGTCAGGCTCATCCGGTCCAGGCTCTTGAGGGCGTCGCCGCGCAGGGCCTTCCGGGCGATGTCGGGGTCGCGGAGCTGGTCGCGCCGGACGACCGTGAGCGCCCGCGACTGGTAAGGATAATAGGCGCCGTAGTAATGGCCGTAATACGCGCCGCCGAAAATGACCCCGGGGTAGCCCCAATAGCTGAGCGGGGCCCAGCCGAAATAATAGTCGTCCCACCACCAGTTGACCCAGCCGGGGCCCCAGAGGCTCATCGGGATCCAGTACCAGCCGATGTCGAGGCCCCAGTGCCAGCGGCCGTAGTGGAAGGTCGACCAGCCCCAGGGATCGTAGGGCCACCAGGTCCAGCCGGAAAGCGGGAGCCAGGTCCAGCGGCCGTTGTAGTAGGGCCGCCAGTCGTCGTCGACCCCGTTCGGCACCCAGACGTTGCCGTAGGGCGGGAGGTAGACCCATTCGCCGTGCTCCTCGAGGTCGGCCTCGTAGTCGGACAGCTCCTCGGGCAGGCGGCGCCGGGCGATCTCGCGGCCGGTGGCCGCGGTCCGGGACTCGTTGAAGCGGTCGAAGCCGTCGTTGGCGACGGCGATGAAGGACGAGGGCTTGGAGGCGAAGCGGCCCTCGGAGATCTCCAGCCGCTGGGAGGCCTTGAGGAGGGTAGATCCCTCCTCGCCGGCGGCCTCGATGAGGCCCCGGTGGACCTGGATCTCCGTGTCCCGGTTCTCGCGGACGTCGACCCGGTAGACGCCGCGGTCGAGGACGTAGAACGAGGAGTCGGCCGAGTGGAGCTCGATCGATTTCTCCTTTTTCAGCGTGCCGACGACCAGATAGACGCGGCCCGACCAGACCCGGATGCGGGCGCTCTCGTCGTCCTTCTTGGGCAGGTTCAGGATGTCGACCTTGGTGTCGTTGTCGAGGCGAAGATAGTTGGACCGGCCGAAATGGACCTCGACCCGGCCTTCCGAGGCGCTGATCCGGTCGCCTTCGCTGATGGGCATGTTCAGGGCCGCTTCCTCGTAGCCGAGGTCGGAGGCCCGCTGGACGAAGACCTTGCCGTCGACGAAGCTCAGCCGGGCGATGGAATCGTTGGTGTATTTCGCGTCCTTGGTCTCCTGGGGGTCCTGCGGGGCTGGCGCCTGCGCCTCCCGGGCGAAGACGCCGACGGCGAGAGCCAAGACCGCGGCCGCGACGAGGCATGTTCTCTTCATGGTCCTTCTCCTCTTCCGCTTCTTATTATAGCAAGAACTATGCCAACGCTCTTCCCTGTCGATAGGGGGAAAAGGGGCCGGAACTGTCCTGTCCCGGTGACGCTTTCCAGGCTGGAGGACAGTCAGTCCCCGGGGAGGTCCCAGCGGCGCCGGAACGTCCGGAGAGGCTCTTCGAGCTCGGCCCGGAGCGACGGGGACAGGGCGCCGGGCGCGGGGCTGTCCCCGGAGGAGAGCGCCGCTCCCGGCCTCCCCGCCAAGGCCTTCAGGACCTCCCGGACCCCTTCCCGGAGGGCCTCGAGGTTGTAGCCGCCCTCGAGCACCAAGGCCAGGCGGCCCGAGGCCGTTTTGTCGGCCATGGCCATGAGCGCGGCCGCGAGCCGCCCGAAGCCGGCCGGCGTCACCTCCATGCCGCCGAGGGGATCGCCCGCGGCGATGTCGAAGCCGGCGCTCGACAGGATGACGTCGGGCCCGTACTGGGCCGCGACCGGGGCCACGACCTTCTCGAAGACGTGGAGGAAATCGGCGTCGCCCTTGCCGGCGAGCAGGGGAACGTTGAGGTTGTGGCCGTAGCCCTCGCCGCGGCCGAAGAAGCGCGCCGCGCCCGTGCCGGGGTAGAAGGGGGCCTGGTGGGTCGAGACATACATGACGTCGCGGCGCTCGTAGAAGGCGCGCTCCGTGCCGTTGCCGTGGTGGAGGTCCCAGTCGACGACGAGGACCCGTTCGGCGCCGCGGCGGCGGATGAGGTGCTCGGCGGCGACGGCGACGTTGTTGAAAATGCAGAAGCCCATGGCCCGCGAGGCCTCGGCGTGGTGCCCCGGGGGCCGGACGAGGGCCAGGGCGTTGCGGACCGAGCCGTCCATGATCAGGTCGACGGCCTCGATGAGGCCGCCGGCCGCGAGCCGGGCCGTCTCCCACGTCTTCGGGCCGGCCGCGGTGTCCATGTCCAGCGGCACGGTCCTGCCGGCGGTGGAGCCGATGAGGTCGATGTAGCCGCGCTCGTGGACCCAGCCGAGCTCCTCGTCCGTGGCCGGGCGGGGCGCGACGGGCCGGTAGGGGACCGGCGGGTCCTCCTCGAGCATCCGGAGAAGGACCTCGATGCGGGCCGGGGACTCGATGTGCCCGGCGCCCATGTCGTGCGCCATGAAGCGCCGGTCGATGACCACGCCCGTTTTCATTCTCTAGATCCGTCCGCTGCGCCGCCTAAGCGGGGACACGTACCGCTCGTGTCCCCCTTCTTCAGGCGCCCGATGCCGGCTGAACGACCGCTTTCCGCTCACTTCGCGATGCCCCTCGGTCCCTCTCCTGCGGCCTCCCGCAGATCCGTCCGATCACGCCTATCGACCATCCCCTTGATGGCCGACGCGATCATCCCTTCGGGAAGAACTTCTCCAGCTCCTCCGGCTTGGGCTTCGGGGTCAGCAGGCTGACGGCGACGAGCGCGGCCAGCGAGGCGAAGAGAGAGGGGTAGATGAGCGGGATGCCCCAGGGGTCGCCGTCGGGCGCCGGCACGCCGGGGACCTTCGACAGGATGAAGAAGGCCAGGCAGACGACCGTGCCGGAGACGATCGAGGCCAGGCCGCCGGCCTTGGTCACCCGCTTCCAGGCCAGGGCCGCGATCAGGGCCGGGGTGATGGCCACGCCGTAGATCGTGTAGGCGAAGAAGCTCATCTCCAGGACCGACTTGAGCTGGGTGGCCAGGAGATAGGCCAGGACGCCGATGGCGACGACGAGGACCTTCTGCAGGGCGACCATGTTCTTCTCTCCCGGCGCCTTCTTCAGGAAGCGCTGGTAGATGTCGCGCATGACCGTCGTCGAGGGCGAGAGGAGGTAGTTCATGCCCGTCGAGATGACGACGGCGCAGGCCGCCCCGAGCAGGAGCACGCCGACCGGGAAGGGGACGAGCTGCTTGGCCGCCATCAGCACGACCTTGCCGCCGGCCTTGGGGACGCTCAGGTCGATCTGGCCCTGGAGCTTGCTGAAGGCGAAGACGGCGATGACGACGACGATCGTCTCGACGAAGATCGTCCCGACCGTCCACCAGGCCACGGCCTTCTTGGCGTCTTTCCCCGACTTGGCGCTGTAGAACTTCTGGTACATGCTCTGGACGCCCAGGAGCAGGAACATCGTCGACAGGAAATAGCCGACGGCCTTGAGCCACGGGTGGGCGCCGAACTGGCTGTTGACGACGGCGAAATAGCCCGGCTCGAGGGCCGCCTTGGCCGCGGGCAGGCCGCCGGCGGCGGTGACGACGAACGGCACCGCGAGCAGGCAGGCCAGGACGATGATGATGCCGTTCGGCAGGTCGGTGTAGGCGATGGCGACCATGCCGCCGAGGGCCGTGAACAGGATGACGAAGGCCGCGGCGATGAGGGTGCCCGCCGCCTCCGAGATCCGGCCGTCGGTGATGACGTTGAGGATGAATCCCCCGGCGACGAACTGGTAGGAGACGATGGAGACGAACGACAGGATCAGGGCGATGGCCCCGAACAGGCGCGCCGCCGGGCCGTAGCGGACCTCGAGAACGTCCCCGACCGTGTACTGGCCGAAGGTGTGGATCTTGGCCGCCAGGAAGTAGATCAGGATGATCCTGACCCAGGCGCCCGCGGCCAGCCACAGGGCCGAGAAGCCGGCCTTGGAGGCGAACTCGGCCCCGCTGATGAATGTCCCCGAGCCGATCCAGGTGCAGATCAGGGTGAAGACCATGACCTGCCACCTGAGGCTCCGCCCGGCGACCATGAACTGCTCCTGGCTCTTGATCCGGCGCGACCGGACGAAGTTCAGGACCGTTAGGGCCGCGAGATAGGCGAGGATGATGACGAGATAGGTCGACATGCCGCCCTCCTTCGCGCCGGGCGGGGCCGGCGCCCGCGCTTATGCGATGTCGGGCGGCGCCTCGCCGCCCTTCTTCTCGAGCTTGACCGAGAGGAGCTTGGTCATGTTGGGCTCGGCCATGGTCGTGCCGTAGATGTAGTCGGCCACTTCCATCGTCTTGTAGTTGTGGGTGACGAGGATGAACTGGGTCTGGTGCTTGATCGTCCGGAGCAGGTCGAGGAAGCGGGCCAGGTTGACGTCGTCGAGGGCCGCGTCGACTTCGTCGAGGAAGCAGAACGGCGAGGGCCGGTAGCGGAACATGGCGAAGAGGAAGGCCAGCGAGGTCAGCGACTTCTCGCCGCCCGAGAGCAGGCTGAGGCTCTGGACGCGCTTGCCCGGCGGCTGGGCGACGATCTCGACGCCGCTCTCGAGCGGGTTCTCCGGCTCGAGGAGCTTGATCTCGGCGTGGCCGCCCTTGAACAGCGAGGCGAAGAGGTCGCGGAAGTTCTTGTTGACCTCCTCCAGGGCCCTGAGGAACTGGGCCTTGCTTTCCTCGTCGATCTTGCGGATGGCCTCCTCGGTCGAGGCGATCGACTCGCGGAGGTCCTGGCGCTCGGCCGACAGGAAGTCGAAGCGCTTCTTCTGCTCGAGGTACTCCTCCTCGGCCATGAGATTGACGGCCTTGAAGCGGTTGACCGTCTCGCGGGCCTCCTCGAGCTCGCGCTCGACCTCCTCGTCGGTCATCTCGGCCGCGGGGCGGGATCTCCTCGCGGCCCGGCGGGGCTTGGGCGTCTCGGGCGCCGCGTCCGGCGCCCCGGCGGGGGCCTCGGCTCCCTCCTCGCCCTCCTCCTCCTGGTCCTCGACGGCCTCCTCGGCCGGCGCGGCCTCGCCCCCGGCCCCGGCGGCGGCCTCGGACGCGGCCTGGAGCTCGGCCTTGAGCTCGGTCAGGGTCTTCTTGAGCTCCTGCCAGCACATCTCGTCGAGGTTGACCAGGTCGCGGTCGACCTCGGCCTTGCGGATCTCGTGCCTGACCCGCTCGTCCTTGGCCGCCTCCTCTTCCCGGCGCGTCCCCTGGACCGAGGTCTCCGACGCCTCGAGCGCGGCCCGTCCCCGTTCGAGGGCCGCCTCGGTCTCTTCGAGCGCGGCCTCGGCCCCGACGCGATCCCCGTCGATCGTCCCGACGCTCTCCCGGAGGGCCTGGATCTCGCGGCGCAGGCGGGCCTGGGCCTCGCCGCTCTCCCGGACGTCGGCTTCGAGAGCCTCGATCTTGGCCGCCGCGGCCGCCTTGCGCCTCTCGGTGGCCCGGACCTGGTCGCCGAGGCCGTTCATCTTCTCCTGGACGAGGTCGAGGCCGGCCTTGGCCTCGAAGAAGCGGCGCTCGAGCTGCTCCGCCTCGGCGACGAGGCCGGCCTGGGACCTCTCCCGCGCCTCGAGCGTCTCTTTGAGCGACCGGGCCTCGGCCTCGATGCGGGCGACGCCCTCGCTCGTCCCCCGGAGGGCCTCGGTGAGGCGGCTCTTCTCGCCGCGCATGACCTCGAGCTCCCGGAGGAGTATGGTTTGGGCCGTGCGGATCCTCTCGCCGTCGCCCCGTCCGTAGCGGAGCTCGCGCTCGCGGTCCTGGATGGCCCGCTCGGTCCGCTCGAGCTCCCCGCGGACGCCGGCCAGGTCGGCCTCGAGCGCCGCGATGGCCTTGACCTCCGCCTCGATCCCGGCCGCGACGGGCAGCGCCTCGGCTTCGAGCCCGGCCACCGCCGTTTCGAGCTGGCGCATCTCCGAGGCCAGGGCCACCGCGCCCTCGGCCTTCTGGCCCAGCCGGAGCAGGCCCGAGGCCAGGAGCAGGTCGCCCGACGGCGTCAGGAAGTTCAGCCCGGGGTGGTCGAGCCAGATGCGGACGGCGTCGCCGACGCCCTCGACGATGACCGCGTCCTCGAGACCGGCCAGGCGGCCGCGCAGGCGGTCGTCCGGCTCGATGAGGCTCCGGAGCTGCCCGACGACGCCGGGCCGGGCCAGGACCTCGGCCGGGATGGCCGGACGGGCCGACGCCGGGACGAGGAGGTAGGCGCCGCGCAGCCCCGCGGGCACGCCGCGGAGGAACTCCTCGGCCGGGACGACCCGCGACCGGGCCCCGTCGCGCCAGAAGGCGTCGAAGAGCAGGGCGTTGGAGGGGTCGGTCTTGATGAGGTCGGCCAGGATGCCGAGCCCGCCGGGGACCTCGTCGGCCGCCGCCTCGCCGCGCTCCTTCTCGTCGATCCTGCGCAGGGCCTGGAGATGGTAGGCGGTCTCGTCGCGGCGGGCCTTGAGGGCCTCGAGCCTGTCCTTGGCCGATTCGGCGGCGGCGCGGGCGGCGCCGATCGAGGCCTCGATGTCCTCGGCCCGGCCGGCCAGCGTCCGCCGGGAGCCGCGCTGTTCCTCGAGCTCCGCCTCGAGGGCGGCCGCCCGGCCGGCGTTCTCGACGAGGAAGCCGTCCTGCTCGGCGAGCTGGGCGGTCTGCTTCTCCTCCTGGCGGAGGAGGAGCTCGAGCTCCTTGTCGGAGCGGGCGCTCTCGTTCTTGGTCTCGGTCAGGGCCTGGAGGGCCTGGAGGTAGAAGCCGCGCAGGCGCTCGATCTCCTGTTCGGCGGCGCGGCGGCCCTCTTTCGCGGCGCCGAGCTCCGCTTCGGAGGCCTCGACCTCGGCGCGGCGGGCCTCGAGCGCGTCTCCGAAGCCGCCGACGCGGCCCTTGAGGTCCTCGATCTCCTTCGCGAGCTGGAGGACGTCCGCGAGCAGCTCGTCGCGGTCGGCCCCGGCCCGCTGCCTCTTCTCCTCGAAGAACTCGAGCCTTTTCGTCTCGCGCTCGATGTCGCTGGCGACGCGGGCGGCGCTCGACTTGAGGCCGAAGACCCTCTCCTGGGCGTCCTTGAGCGCTCTTTCCAGGTCCCAGTGCTCCCGGCGCCGGGCCGCGGCCTCCCGCTCCTCGTCCTTGAGCCGGGCCGTGACCTCCTGCTCGCGCCGGAGGCTCGCCTCGTGCTGGGCGGCGGCCTCGCGCTGGGCCCGCTCGAGGACGACGAGCTTCCTCTGGTAATGATGCGAGGTCAGCTCGCGGATGCGCTCGCGCAGGCGCCGGAAGCGGTTGGCCGCCTGGGCCTGGCGCTGGAGGGAGTTCTTGGCCTTCTCGACCTCGATGACGATGTCCTCGAGGCGGACGAGGTTCTGCCCGGTGCTCTCGAGCTTCAGCTGGGCCTGGCGCTTCTTGTCCTTGTAGAAGGCCGTGCCGGCGGCCTCCTCGATGAACTGCCGTTTCTCGGCCGGCTTGGAGGTGACGAAGTTGCCGATCGCGCCCTGCTCGATGACGAAGTACTCGGAGCCGCCGATGGCGTGCTTCCACAGCTCGTCCTGGATGTCCTTGAGGCGGACCGTCTTGCCGTTCATCCGGTACTCGCCCTCGCCGGAGCGGAAGACGCGGTGGGAGACCGAGAGGGTCTCGTCGCCCTCGGCCAGCGTGAGGGCGGCGTCGGCCATGTTCAGGGCCGGGCGCTTGGCGTTGCCGCTGAAGATGACCTCCTCGGTCCGGTCGCCGCGGACGTTCTTCTGGCGGTGGCCGCCGAGGGTCCAGAGGATGGCGTCGACGAGGTTCGACTTGCCGGTGCCGTTGGGGCCGACGATGGCCGTGATGCCGGGATGGAAGACGATCTTGGTCCGCTCGGCGAAGGACTTGAATCCCTGCAGCTCGAGCTTCTTGATGATCATGCTCATGACGTCGCGGTTCTTTCGGCCGATTGAGCCCGGCCCCGGGGCCGGCGAAGAGGGCTATTGTATGCGAATCGCCCGCCTTTTTAAAGAGGCCCGGCAGGGGACATGTCCCGCCTCGGCACGTGTCCCCGCTCCCTCGCGCCGCCGTTCTTCGCTCCCGGCCTCGCCCTCATTTGACTGACGAGCCGGTTTCGTCTATCTTAATCGGGCCTTCCGATAAGCCAGCGTAGCTCAGTCGGTAGAGCAGCTGATTCGTAATCAGCAGGTCGGAGGTTCGATCCCTCTCGCTGGCTCCAGCGGTCCCCGGTTCCCCAGCGACGGCCCCGCGGGCCCTCCGCCCCGGCGGAGGCCGGCGGGCCGGGCTCGCCTCCCGCTCCGAGCGTCCGATCGGCGTCCGATTTGCAGCCGCCCCTCACTTGTAATATGATGATGTCCATCCCGATGCCGTCGAGCGAGTCTTTCCAAGGAGTGAGGACCATGAACCCGGTCGAAAAAGCGCTGATGCACGCTCTCTTCGTCCATCTGCACCACAACATCGACAAGGCCATCGACTTCAAGGCCATCGAGGCCTTGAACGAGAAGGTCGGCAAGCTCTTCCCGAACGCCCTCGCCGTCGGCCCTGGCGACGACGCCGCGGCCTTCAAGTTCCCCGGTCTCAAGGAGACCTTCGTGGGCAAGATGGAGAGCCACTGCTCTCCGGGCGTCCCCCGGCCCTACGACGCCGCCGCCACGGGGGCGGGCGGGGCCATGCGCGACGTCGTGGCCATGGGCGCCCGGCCCCTCTTCCTGATGAACTTCATCGGCACCAAGCCGCTCCACGAGAAGGTCCTCGTCGGGCCATGCGGCTTCTCCGGGGCCTGCACCTGCGGGACGTGCGTCGAGATGACCAGCGGCGAGCGGGTCGGCCTGATGGTCAAGGGCCTCGGCGACATGTGCCGGGCCATGGACGTCTTCATCGTCGGCGGCGGCTTCTCGACCTCGTTCTCGGACGTCGTCCCGGCCGTCGTCGTCGCGGTCTTCGGCAAGCTCGTGGCGCCCAAGGTCCTGACCAAGCCGGCCAAGGCCGCCGGCGACCGGTTCATCCTGATCGGGCGGACCGGCAGCGACGGCAACGACACCCTTTACCGGGCCGGCCTGGTGAAGACGATGAAGCCGGCCGTGGCCCTGTTCAGGGAGGAGCGAAAGGTCATGGACGCGACCCTGGCCGCCTTCCGGACCGGCAAGATCAAGTCCTGCTCCGACCTCGGCGCGGCCGGCATCGGCGCGGCCGTCTGCGAGTCGGCCCGCTACGGCGGGTTCGGGGCCCGTGTCGATCTCGCCAAGGTCCCGCTCAGGGAGAAGGGCCTCACGCCGGAGGAGATCCTGATCTGCGAGTCCCAGGCCCGGATGTCGGTCCAGGTGGCCGAGAGGGACGTCGACACCGTGCTCCGGGCGGTCCGGGGCGAAGGCGTCAGGGCCGAGGTCATCGGCGTGATCAACGACGACGACCAGGAGGTCTTCGAGCACAAAGGCAAGACCGTGGCCGTCATCCCCAACCGGCCCTCGAAGGCCGTCATGGCGGAGCTGCGCAAGGTCTGAGGGGATGCCGGCGAAAGACGCGAAGTCCGCCTACGCCCGGTCCGGCGTCGACTACGCCAAGATCGAGCCGTTCAAGATGGCCATGGTCCGGGCCGGCAAGCGGACGCTCGCCTTCCCGAACCGGCGCGGGGTCCATGTCGACGCGGGGAGCGTCGGCGCCCACGGGGCCGTCTTCGAGTACCGGGGCGGCCGGCCCCACCTCTGGTGCATGACCCAGGAAGGCCTGGGGAACAAGAACTGGATCGCGGAGTGGATGTACCAGCACGCCGGGACCGGCCGGACGTATTACGAGGGCATCGGCATCGACACGGCCCTGATGGCGGCCAACGACGTCATCTGCCAGGGCGCCCTGCCCGTGATCTACACCGACGAGGTGGCGGCGGGCGACAGCGAATGGTTCGAGGACGAGCGGCGGAGCCGGGACCTGGCCGAGAGCTTCTACCGGGCCTGCGAGATGTGCGGCATGGCCCTGCCGGCCGGGGAGTCCCCGGCCCTGCGCTACCTCGTCAAGGCCGAGCCGCCGGTGCGGAGCGCGCCCTCCCTCTCCGGGTGCGTGACCGGCCTCATCGCCCCCCCGACGAGAATGATCACCGGCGAGAAGATCGCCGTCGGGGACCGCATCGTCGGGGCCCCGTCCTCGGGGCTCCACGCCAACGGGGTCTCCCTGGTGATCGAGCGGGCCCTGGCCCTCAAAGACGGGTTCCTGACGCCCCTCCCCGACGGGAGGACCCTGGGCGAGGAGGCGCTCATCCCGACGCGCTCCTACGTCGGGCTCGTCGAGGCCCTCCTGGATGAGGGCGTCGAGATCCACGCGCTGCTCGGCGGCACGGGCGGCGGCATCTCCAAGATCGCCTACGCCAAGACGCCCTTCACCTACCGGGTCAAGAGGTGGGTGGAGGAGGTCCCGCCGCTTTTCCAGTTCATGCGCCGGGCCGGCGTCAGTCTCGAGGACTGCCTGACGACCTTCAACTGGGGGATCGGGTTCTACGTCTATGTGCCCGAAAGCGAGGTCGACCGGACCCTGCAGGCGGGCCGGAAGGCCGGATACGACCTCCTCGAGCTCGGCCAGGTCGAGGCGGGAGAGCGGCGGGTCATCTTCGAGCCGGAGAAGCTCACGCTCGCGGCGATCGAATAGCTCCGCGCCGTCGCGCTCCGGCCGGGTCCGACGGGGGACAGCGATGCCAGGAACGAAGAAACGAAAACCGTTCGCGGCGGCCGCCCTCGGCGCCGTCGTCTTGTGCGCCGCCCTGGCCGGCGGAGCCGGCGGGCAGAGCCCGAAGCCGAGGGCCCGCGACCTCGGCGTCCCCTTCGACGGCGCGCCGGGCGCTTGGAACGCCATCACCGACGTCGCCGGGGTCGAGGTCGGGATGACGACGCTCGTCTCTGGGACAGGGCGTCTCGTCGCCGGCCGGGGGCCGGTCCGGACCGGCGTCACCGCGGTCTTCCCGCGCCCCAAGGCCGAGAGGAACCAGGTCTTCGCGGCCTGGTCCAAGCTCAACGGGAACGGCGAGATGACGGGCACGGCCTGGCTCGAGGAGTCGGGCTTCCTCGAGGGGCCCGTCCTCGTCACCAACACCCACAGCGTCGGCGTCGTCCGAGACGCGGTCATCGCCTGGCAGCTCGCGCGGCTGGGGGACAAGCACCCGACCTGGTCCCTCCCCGTCGTGGCCGAGACCTGGGACGGGGACCTCAACGACATCAACGGGTTCCACGTCAAGCCCGAGCATGTTTTCAGGGCGCTCGACGGCGCCAAGTCCGGCCCGGTGGCCGAGGGGAACGTCGGCGGCGGCACGGGCATGATCGTCCACGGCTTCAAGGGCGGGACCGGCACGTCCTCGCGCCGGGTGACGCTCGGGAGCGCGGCCTACACGGTCGGCGTCCTCGTCCAGGCGAACTACGGCGTCCGCGATCAGCTGACGATCGCCGGCGTCCCCGTCGGCCGGGAGATCCCGGACCTCCTGCCGGAGGTCGGCGGCGATGACGCCGGGTCGATCATCGCCGTCGTCGCCACCGACGCGCCGCTCCTGCCGCACCAGCTCAGGCGGATGGCCGAGCGGGTGACGCTCGGGATCGGCCGGACGGGCGGCCTCGGCGGCAACGGCTCGGGCGACATCTTCGTCGCCTTCTCCACGGCCAACGCGGCCGCGGCCGAGGGCGCGGGCCTCGTCGAGGTCGAGATGCTGCCCAACGAGTGGATCAACCCGCTGTTCGCCGCGACCGTCCAGGCCACCGAGGAGGCCGTCGTCAACGCCATGGTCGCGGCCGAGACGATGGAGGGCGTCGACGGCCACGTCGTCCACGCCATCCCGCACGACCGCCTCAGGGCCGTCCTCAGGAAATACGGCCGCCTGGCGAACTGACGCCAGGCCCGCGGGCGGGACCGCCGCGCCGGCCCGAGCGCCCGGCTCCCCTCCAGTTGCGGAGCGGGCCCGAATCCCCTAATATCGGTAGCGTGCCGGCGGCCGCCGGGGCCGCCGGGACGAAAGGACTCGCGCATGCGGCGGTTCGTGAAACTCTTCTCCTCGGTCAGGCTGGCCATCGTCCTGATCATCCTCGTCACCCTGGCCTCGGTCCTGGGGACGCTCATCCCGCAGGGGCGGAGCGCCGCCGAGTACGCCGCGCGCTACGGAAGCCTCTCGGGGCTCTTCCAGGCGCTCCAGCTGACCCGCCTCTACCGGTCCGGCTGGTTCCTGGGGCTCCTCCTCCTCTTCGCCTTGAACATCGCCGTCTGCTCCGCCACCCGGCTCGGGGCCAAATGGCGCCGGGCCTTCGGCCCGGCCGAGGCCGCCGACGCCCAGGGCCTGATGGCCTCGAGGGTCAAGGCCCGCTTCCGGGCGGCCCCGCCCCTCGCGACGGCCGGCGACCGCGTCGCCGGACTTCTCCGGGCCCGGCGCTACAGGGTGACCCGGACGGCCTCGGCGGGAAAGCTCGAGCTTCTGGCCCGCAAGCGGCGCCTGGGCTGGCTCGGCTCCGACGTCGTCCATCTCGGGCTGCTGGTCATCCTGGCCGGGGGGCTCGCCAGCGGGCTGGCCGGCCGCCGTTCGGACCTGGCCCTGCGCGAGGGCGAGACGGCCGAGGTGCCGCGGGCCGGCTTCAGCCTCCGCCTGGACAAGTTCGACACGGAATATTATCCCCAGGGCGGGGTCAAGGACTGGAAGAGCACGGTCACCGTGATCGAGAACGGCGTTCCGGTCCTGACCCGCGTCGTCGAGGTCAACCATCCCCTGGCGCACCGCGGGTTCCTTTTCTACCAGTCGAGGTACGGCCGGGACTGGTCGGCGCCGCGCCTCGAGCTCGAGGTCCGCAAGCGCGCCGACGCCTCCTTCGCCCGGGCCGTGACGCTGAGGCCGGGCGAGCGGGCCGAGGTCGGCGACCCCGACGTGAGCCGCGTCGTCGTCCGCGCCTTCGTCCCCGACTTCGTCATCGGGGAGGGGGGGAGGGTCCAGAGCCGGTCCCAGGAGCCCCGCAACCCGGCGGCCCTCGTCGAGGCCTGGAAAGGGGAGGAGCGGGCCTTCTCCGGCTGGGTCTTCGCCGGCTACCCGGACTTCGCCCAGGCGCACGGCGGGCAGGGCCAGTCGCCCCTCGCCTTCGTCCTCAAGAGATATGAGGCCGGCCAGTACTCCGTCCTCGAGGCGGCCCATGACCCCGGCGCGAATTTCATCTGGCTCGGCTCGGCCCTCGTCACGGCCGGCCTCTTCCTGGCCTTCTACTGGCCGTCCCGGGAGGTCCGGGTCGTCCTCGAAGAAGCGCAGGGCAGGGTCGAAGTGATCGCCGCGGGCCGGGCGGCCAAGGGCCGGGAGGCCTTCGAGGCCGAATTCGCCCGCATCTTCGACGACGCCAGGAGGCTCTCATGACGGAACCGTCCCTCTTCACCGCCGCGTTCGCTCTCTACGCCGCCGCCCTCATCGCCTATTTCGCGGCCCTGTTCGCCCGCCGCGAGAGCTGGGACCGGGCCGGGCTCGGCCTGGCCGCGGCCGGCCTGGCCGTTCACACGGCCGCCCTCGTCCTCCGGACCGTCTCGAGCGGCCACGCCCCGTTCACCAACATGTACGAGTCGCTGTCGTTCCTGTCCTGGGCCGTCGTCGTGGCCCTGATCGTCTTCGGGCGCAAGCCCCGGGTCGCCCGCCTCGGGCCCTACCTCATGCTGATCGTCGTGGCCCTGGTCGCCCTGGCCTCCTCGCCGCTCATGCCCAAGGAGGCGGCGCCGCTCGTCCCGGCGCTCCAGAGCTACTGGCTCTGGCTCCACGTCTCGGTCACGCTCCTCGGCGAGGCCTTCTTCGCCGTGGCCTTCGTGGCCAGCGCCCTCTTTCTCGCCGCCGGCGCGGAGGAGAAGAGGCGGCGGCTCGACGCCCTGGCCTACCGGGCCGTGGCCGTGGGCTTCCCCCTGTTCACGCTGGGCGGCCTGGTCTTCGGCATGGTCTGGGCCTACCGCGCCTGGGGCCGCTACTGGGCCTGGGACCCCAAGGAGGTCTGGAGCCTGATCACCTGGTTCGTCTTCGCCCTCTATCTCCACACGCGGATCGTCATGGGCTGGAAGGGGAAGCGCTCGGCCTGGATCGCCATCGCCGGGTTCCTGGCCGCGCTGTTCACCTACTTCGGGGTCAATTACCTGCTGGCCGGACTGCACAGCTACGCCTGAGACCGCCCGCGCCGGCGCGGTTCCTCTCTAGGGGTGAGAACAATCCCCCCGGCATTCATCATCAACGGGGATTGCTCCCCCCGCCCGGGCGGCCGATGATAGCCATCGAAGGAATGGGACCGGAGATGGCAAGGCGCCCGGAACGCTCGCTCGCCCTGGCGGCGGCCGCCGTTTCCGTCTTCCTCCTGGCCGCCCTGGCCCCCCCGACGGGCCGGGCCGAGATCATCGTCAGGCTCGAGATCACGGCCGAGAAGGGGCCCGTCCACCTGGAGCCCGACCCCCGCAGCCCCATCGTCGAGACGCTCCCCCGCGGCGCCGTCGTCAAGCAGGCCAGCGCCATGAGGTTCCGGACGGACTGGCTCTACGTCCAGTTCACCTCCGCGAGGTCGGGGCGATTGCTCAGCGGCTATGTCCTGGAGGGCTGCGTCCGCAAGCTCAACTCGACCCTCAAGGTCGTCGACCTGACCCCGTCCACCGCCATCGAGAACCCCAGGGAATTCGACCTGGAGTCCGCCCGCCTCCCCGCGGTGATGTGGGGCATGGGCCGGGAGAGCATCGTCAGGATCGAGGGCCGTCCCCTGGCCGTCGAGGAGGCCGGGGCCATGGAGTTCATCCGTTACCGGCGCGAGGTCTGCGGCAAGCGCTGCCTGATCATCTACGCCCTGGCCAACCGGCGCCTCGTCTCGGCCCGGATCAGCCTGATCGAGAACTACGCCGACAAGGACCGCTACATCGCCGACTACAACAAGATCCGGGACTACCTGAACCGCAAGATCGGGGAGCCCCGCTTCGACAACGTCATTTGGAAGGACCGGTCCTACGCCGAGCGCGGCGAGACCCTGGGCGTGGCCGTCACGACGGGCAGCCTGAGCCTGTCCTCGGAGTGGGTGACCGGCGACACGGGCCTGCGGCTGAGCCTGACCGGGGAGCCGAACGGCATCCTCTTCGCCGCGGAGATCAACGACATCAAGGCCAAGAATCCGGCCTCTTTCTAACCCTCCTTTCTGTCTTCGCCCCCTTCCCCGTCCCCCCGGGGAAGGGGGCCCTTCGCGCCGCCGCGCCGCCCGTCTCCCGCCCCTCGGGAGGCGGCGAGGGCTCAGGCCATCTCTTTCTGGACGAAGCTCATGCTGACCCGGTTCTTGCCCAGCCACTTGCTGTGCATCATGAGCTGCTCGCTGCGCTTGACCAGGGACTCGACCGTGTCGTAGCGCAGGACCAGGCTGGCCCCCATGGAAACGGTGGCGTTGAGCATGCCCGTCTCGGTGGTGATGTAGGACTCGGCGACGAGCAGGCGGAGCTTGTTGGCCACGATGTCGAGGCGGCCCTCGTCGATGTTGAGCAGGACGACCAGGAACTCCTCGGTGCCCCAGCGGCCGACGATGTCGAAGAAGCGGACGTTCTTGTGGAGGGTCCGGGCCACGGTCCGGACGATCTTGCTGGCGTTGAAGCGGCCCTGCTTCTCGAGGATCTTGCCGTAGCTGTCGATATCGACGTAGATGAGCCCGAAGGGCAGGCCGTACCTCTGGAACTCCTCGATGCGGGTGTTGAGGGCCATGTCGAGGTACTGCTTGGACGGGATGCCCGTCTCGGTCTCGATGAGGCCCATCTTCTCGAGCTCGGCCTGAGCGAGGGGCAGGGTCACCTTCGGCGCCGTGCTGGAGAAGGTCTCGACGGCGCCGATGATCTCGCCGTCGTCCTTGAAAACGGGGACGATCCTCAGGGTCGCCGGGGTGCGGAAGCCCTCCTTGTGCTGGAGATGGACGTCGAGGTCGCGGGGGGCGCCGTCCTTGAGGGCCATGGCCACGGGGCACTTGTCGCGGCAGATGTTGACCCCGCCGAAATCGGCGAACAGGGCCGGCTCCTCGTGGCAGGCCTTGCCCAGGACGGACGAGGCCTCCCGGCCGGTGATCCGTTCGGCCGCCTTGTTCCAGAAGACGATCTTGCGGTCCCTGTCCAGCCAGACGACGGCGTCCTGGACCTGGTTGAGGACCGCGTCGCAGATGTTCTTGCTCGCGTCCCTGAAGATCTCGAGGATGCTGTTTTCGGCCATATCTGTCCCTCTTCGGCTTCTCATTCTAAGAGGCGTCGCGGCGTCCGTCAACCGTTTTTTTGACCGGGCGTCCGGTTGACACACCCCTAACCTCGTGTTATCCTTCCGCCGCCGCCCAGGGGTGCGCCGTCATGGACATGCTTCTCGGGACACGACTCAAGCGGGCCCGCGAGGAGGTCAACCTCAGCCAGGGCGCGTTCGCCAAGGCCCTCGGCCTGTCGTCCGAGTACATCTCCCTCCTCGAGTCCGGCAAGAGGACGCCGAGCTTCGAGACCCTGCTGAAGGTGGCCGGCTTCCTGAACAAGAATGTCTCCTATTTCTTCGAGGACAAGCGGCCGGCCTTCGACGGCCTCTTCGACCGGGCCGAGGCGGACGACCGCCTCCGCAGAGACCTCATGAAGTTCAAGGCCACCTGCGAGAGATACCTCGAGCTCGAGGAGAAGACGGGCCGGCGCCTCGACCTGGCCCCCCGCTACTCCCGCATCTCGGCGGAGCGCCTGGCCGAGGAGGAGCGGCGGCGCCTCGGCCTCGGCAACGAGCCCATCCGGGACGTCCTGGCCCTCTGCGAGGTCAACGGCTGCCGGATCGTCCGGCAGACCCTGTCCGAGGAGGCCCGGATCTCCGGGATCTTCGTCTTCGACGAGGAGCGCCAGGCGGCCTTCGCCCTGATCAACGCCAACGAGCCGGCCGGCCTCCAGACGCTCATCGCCGCCCATCTCTACGGGCACTACCTCATGGACCGGGCCGACAGCCCCATCGTCGACAACCCCGACGTCGTCGTCGACGAGTACGTCTCCCTCTACCCGCCGCGCGAGCAGTTCGCCCAGACCTTCGCCTCGCGCTTCCTGGTGCCGCCGGGCAAGCTCCGCGAGCTCGTCGAGAAGGACCCGCGGGCGAAGAGCCTGACCTTCGACGACGTCCTCTTCCTCAAGCGCTACTTCGGGGTCAGCACCCGGGCCATGCTGCGGACGCTCCGCGGCCGGGGCCTCCTGCCGGAGGCGAGGTTCGAGGAGTTCTTCAAGCGCGGCCCGGAGGACCGGGAGATGGAGGTCTTCGGCGGCCTCTCCGGGCAGGAGGAGCGCAGGTCCCGGTCGCTCTTCCGCAAGACCCGGACCATCCTGTCGGACCGCTTCCGGCTGCTGGCGGCCGAGGCCGCGGCCATGGACCGGGCCCGGAGAGAGCGGGCGCCGGCCCCGCCGAAGGAAGCGGGAGGGGGCGGGGGAGGAGGGAGCGATGAGTAAGCCGGCCCGGTTCCTCCTGATCTTCCTGGCCGTCGATGCGCTGGCCCTGGGCGTCTATTTCCTGGCCAAGGGCGCGGGGCCCGGGAAGGGCGCCGACCCGGCCGGGGACTACGCCTGGGTCACCATGGACGCCTATTACCGGCCGGCCTCGGAGCTCGAGGAGTACATCATGACGGTCTCCGACGAGCAGGGCCTCCTGCCGCTCGAGTTCAAGAACTACGGACAGAACGCGGCCATCCTCAAGAGGTTCCGGGGCTCGAAGATGGTCGGCGCGGGCAAGCCGGTCCTCGAGATGACCTTCCCCAGGCTCGAGGATTGGGCCATCGTCGACCTCTGGATCAAGGGCGGGGAGGGGCGGGAGCTCCGGCGGACCGTCCTCTATATCCTGACCGACAACGCCTGGAAGCCGGGCGACAGCGGCCGGCTGGCCGATTGACCCGGGCGCGGCGCCGGAGGCCCCATGAGCATCCGAACCCTCAAGACGGACGTCCTCATCGTCGGGGCGGGCCCGGCCGGGCTGACGGCCGGGCTCTATGTCGCCCGGGCCGGGAAAAAGGCCGTCGTCCTCGAGGGCCGGAGCCCCTCGCGCCTGGGCATCCCCTACACGATCGAGAACTACCCGGGCGTCCCCTCGGTCTCCAGCCTGGATCTGCTCGGCGCCTTCCGCAAGCAGGCCCTCTCCTTCGGGGCCGAGGTCGTGGCCGGGGACGCCATCGCCTTCATGCTCGACGGCGCCCCCAAGTACGTCACGACCAAGGACGCCATGATCGAGGCCGGGGCGGTCATCCTGGCCACGGGCAAGCCCGTCCCCAAGGCGCGGATGATCCCGGGCGAGGACCGGCTCGTCGGCCAGGGCGTCAGCTACTGCGCCACGTGCGACGGGCCGCTGTTCCGGGGCCGGACGGTGGCCGCCGTCGGCTCCGGCCCGGAGGCCCTCGAGGACGTCCACGCCCTGCTGGAGATGGGCTGCCGGGTCGTCTGGGTCCCGGGCAAGGCCGGCGAGGCGGCCGACGGCCCGGAGGCGCGGGCCCTCGAGGGGAAGGGGGCCGACATCAGGCGCGGGGCCAAGGTCAAGGAGATCCGCGGCGACAACGTGGTGGAAAGCGTCGTCGTCGAAGGGCCGTCGGGCCTCGAGACCGTGCCCGTCCCGGCCGTCTTCGTCTTCCGCGAGGTCCCGGCCGGGCCGCTCTTCGAGAAGGCGGGGCTGGCCATCGATCACAAGCAGTGCCTGGCCGTGGACCGCTTCCAGCGGACCAACCTGGCCGGCGTCTTCGCCGCGGGCGACATCACCTGCGGCGGGCTGCAGGTCGTCGCCGCGGCCGGCGAAGGGTGCGTGGCGGCGCTGCAGGCCCTCGCCTACCTGAGGAAATAGCTCAGCCGGCCTGACCGTTGCGGGCCGGGCGCCGGGAGAGGCGGAAAGAGATCTTCTTGGAGCGGGAGATGGTGACGCGGCCGCCGATGGGCACGGCCATGAGGTTCCTGCGGATGTCGTGGCCGAAGTTCGAGACGGTCAGGATGGGCAGCGGCGAGCCCGCGCGGCGGCGGTCGCGGATGACGTCGGCGAGATAGCTCTTGATGAAGCGGAGGACCTCCCGCCGCTGCTTTTTCGGGAGCAGGGCCTTGCCCGGCGGCGTGACCGCGCCGATGACGACGCCCTTGATCGTGGCGAAGACGTTGTGCCGGCGCAGGGCCGCGAGCAGGCGGTGGAGGTCCTCGAGGTCGACCTGGAGGTCCTCGAAGAACAGGACGTGACGCCGCCAGCTGAACTTGGGCGGCGTGCCCCGGTTGAGGAAGTTGACGAACGTCGACAGGTTGCCGCCGATGGGGATGCCCGAGAGCTTCCGCGGCGGGGGAGGGGTCAGCCAGGCCTGGCCCTGGTAGTGGATCTCCCCGCCTGTGATGAGGCCGAGGAGGTTCCGGAAATCCCCCTTGCCGACCTTGAGGGAGGGGAAGTAGATGACCGGGACGCGGCAGGCGTGGTAGATCTCGTTCAGGAGGAAGGTGAAGTCCGAGAAGCCGATGAAGAGGGGGCGGCGGTCGCGGATCGTCCGGAGGTCCTTGCGGTCGATCTCGCGGACGAGGTCCTCGGCGCCCGTGCCTCCGGCGATCGAGATGACGAGGTCGAGCTCGCGGATGGCCTCCTTGAAGACCGCGGCCCGTTCCTCGACGGGGGCGGTGACGTGGTCGATCTCGGCGTCGCTCGAGAAGAGGTGGGGGCTGAGGAACACCTCCTTGGCGCCCAGGGCCTCCCGGAGGAGCCGGACGGTCCGGCGGAGGGCGGACTTCTCCTTGACGGGGAGACAGCTGGACGGGGCAATGAAGCCCAGGCGCTCAAACGTCATGGGGACACCCGACTCCGAGGAAACCCTAGCCTAACAGAAAGGCGGGCGGGGTTCAAACGCCCGTCCGAGGCGCCTGGCGAGGCCCTTCCCTTGACCGGGGGGGAAGACCCTCTCTCCGGCCGGGCCCGGGAAACGGCTCCCGCTCCTTGCTCCCTGGCCTCCGGGGGCCGTTCGTCCGGTCCCCCCGGCGCGTCCCCCTTCCGCATCCCTCGCCGCCTCGAGAGGGCGGCCCCGAGGCTAGAAGGATTTGAGCTTCTGCCCGGAAGCGGAGAACTGGAGAGCCTTGAGGGCCTTGAGCTCGATCTGGCGGATCCTCTCCCGGGTCAGCTTGAAGTGCTGGCCGACCTCTTCGAGGGTGTACTCACGCCCGTCCCCGAGGCCGTAGCGCATCCTCAGGACCAGGGTCTCCCGCTCGGGCAGGGTCCGCAGGGCGGCCTCGATCTGCTCGCGCAGGCTGATGTGGATGACCGTGTCGGGCGGCGAGGGGAAGGCCTTGTCCTCGAGCAGGTCGCCGAGCGAGCCTTCGCCGTTGTCCCCGAGCGGCGTCTCGATCGAAACGGGCTCCTGGGACGAAAAGAGCATCTCCAGGACCTTGGCCACGGGCAGGTTCATCTTGCGGGCCAGATCCTCGGGGCTGGGCATCCGGCCCTTCTCCTGGACCGCGGCCTGGGAGATCTTCTTGAGCCGGTGGATGGTCTCCGTCAGGTGGACGGGGATGCGGATCGTCCGGCCCTGGTCGGCGATGGCCCGGGTGATCGACTGGCGGATCCACCAGGTCGCGTAGGTCGAGAACTTGTGGCCGCGGCGGTAATCGAACTTCTCGGCGGCCCTCATCAGGCCGATGTTGCCTTCCTGGATGAGGTCGAGCAGCTGGAGCCCCCGGCCCTGGTACTTCTTGGCGATGGAAACGACCAGCCGGAGGTTGGCCGAGACGAGGTCGCTCTTGGCCTTCTCGCGGGTGCGGCGCCCCGACTGGATGGCCTGCAGGATGGACCGGCTTTCCCGGCGCGCCTTCGGGGAGAGCCGGGGCAGCCTGTCCCTGAGCCTCGCCTGGACGGACTGGACGATCCGGTCCTGGTGCTCCGGCTTGAGCTCGAGCTCGCGGGCCATGGCGATGATCCGGACGATCAGGCGGCCGCGGGAGAAGCGGTTCCGGACGAGCGGGCGGACCCGGCTGAGCCGGGCGCTCAGGGCGCGGACCTTGCGCAGCCGCTCGAGGACGTCGCGCCGCCGGGCCTCGAGGCTGTCCTCGCCGGGCTCGTCCTCGGACATGTTGAAGTACTTGACGAAGGCCTCGGGCGTCCTCTTGAGCATGGCCTCGAGCGCGTCCATCTCCTCGAGCGTGAACGGCGTGCGGGCCAGGGCCCTGGCGATGGCCTTCTCGCCGCGCTCCATCTTCCGGGCCAGGGCCAGCTCCTGCTCCCTCGAGAGGAGGAGGATGCTGCCCATCTCGCGGAGATAGATCTTGACGAGGTCGGCTGTCTGCTCGATGCCCTCGGGCGAGTGGAGGCCCTTGCCGTTACCGTTGCCGTTGCCGTCGCCGTGCCCATTGCCGTTGCCGTGGCGCGGCTCGCCGAAATCGGGCGCCGGGCTGGAGTGGCCTCCCGCGGCGAAGGTCTCCTCGTCGTCCGCGAAGAGCTTGCCGCCCGGACTGCCGGGCAGGAGCTCGAGCAGCTCCTGGCCGTTCTTGTACCCGTATTGAGAAGCCATTAGGGTCTCCCTGACTTTACGATTAATATAGGAATACTACATTCCCCGGCTTTTCGTTTCGATCGGAACGTTTTTTGTCTCATTTTCCGGCCGTTGGCCCCGCATACCTGAACGGGGCTGGAGGCGGGATGGTTTCACCCTCGAGGGGCGGGCCCTTACGAAATGAAGCGCGGAGGATACAGTTTCCGCGCCCCGTTGTCAAGAAAAAACTTTACGTTTTTTCTTTCCGGGCCGGCCGGCAAGGGCCGTTCCCGCCTGGAAGCCGCCCTGATCCCTGCCTGATCCATTTTTTTCTCCCGGCCGCTCAAGAAACACTACAAGATTCATGCCATAAATGGGCGGCGGGGGCCGGGGGTGGGAGCGGTCAGGACGCGGGGCGAACCGTCCCATAAAGAGGACAACGCTGGCCCGGCGGGTTCAATAACAGGCGTACCCATGCTTCTGGTAATACTTCTGGTGGCGCTCCTCGGCCCGGTAGAAGGCCGAAGCCGGGACGAGCTCGGTCGCCAGCCGCTTCTTGTGCTTGCCCGAGGCCGCCAGCTCCTCCATGACCTCGCGGGCCTCGGCCCGCTGGGCCTCGTCGTGATAGAAGATGGCCGAGCGGTACTGGCTGCCGCGGTCCGGGCCCTGCCGGTTGACCTGGGTCGGGTCGTGGATCGAGAAGAAGCGGCGGACGAGGTCGGCGTAGCTCACCTGGGCCGGGTCGTAGGTCACCTGGACGGCCTCGGCGTGCCCCGTCCTGCCCGCGCAGACCTCCTCGTAGGTCGGATCGGCGGCCTTGCCGCCGGTGTAGCCGACGACGGTGGAGACGACCCCCGGCGCCAGGCCGAGCTGGTGCTCGACGCCCCAGAAGCAGCCTGCGGCGAAGGTCGCCGTCCGCGTCGCTGCCGCGGCGTCCTGGCCCTTTCCCGGGACCGGGGCCCGCGCCTCGGGCCGGAAATCCAGGGAAGCGGAGTTGACGCAGAAGTGGAGGAAAGTCGGCTGGGGCCCGTCGTCGAAGACGTGCCCCAGATGGGCGCCGCAGGCGGCGCAGCGGACCTCGACCCGTTTCACCAGGAGCGAGTAGTCGTCGCGGTACTCGAGGTTCGACTCGTCGGCGGGCGCGGTGAAGCTGGGCCAACCCGTGCCGTGGTCGTACTTGGCCGAGGAGAGGAAGAGGGGCGTCCCGCAGCCGGCGCAGACGTACGCGCCCGGCTCCCAGAAGTCGTTGTATCTCCCGGTGAAGGGGCGTTCGGTCCCGCACTTGCGCATGACCTCGTACTGCTCGGGGGTGAGGACGGCCTTCCACTCCCTGTCGGTCCGTTTGATCTTTCTCGTCATGTCCCGATCTCCCGTCAGCGGTGCCGACCGTGTCGGCGCCTCGCGGTCGAGGAGGGCGTTGAGCCCTTTCCAGCCGCCGAGGCCGAGCAGGGCGGCCAGGAGGAAGATGGCTATTTTCTCGCGGGAACGCGTCATCGGCGCCTGAGCCCTCAAATCCTACTGAAATAATATACATTAAGTCGCGGGTCATGGCAAAGACAGCGGGGAATTTCCTATTTTGGACACTTTTTGATTGACAGAGGGGGGAAACAGGCCCTATAATGGGAACGCTGGCTGGAGAGGGATCCTCCTTAGCCCCGCTTCCTTTTCCTTTGAAACCTTGGCGCCTCACCAGCCAGCCTTCTCATTCTCCTCGCGAGAGGCTGGTTCCGGGCGCCTTTTTTTCCGCGGACCGCCGTGACGCGGCGGCCTTCACCACCCCGTTAGCGCCGCCCCGCGCGCCGCTCGGCGCCCGCGGCTATTTCTTTTCGGGCTCTTTTTTTTCGGCTTTTTCGGCCGGCCTGAGGTCCTTGGCCCGCTCCTTGAGATGGTCCTTGAGAGCGAGGTGGGAAACGCCGCTGACGTACCACTCGGGCGCCGGCTTGCCCATGAGATGGTGGTCGAAGAACTCCTTCATCCGGACGGTGTAGTCCTTCTGGTTGGCGGGCTTCTGCAGGCCGTGGTTCTCGCCGACGTACTGCAGCATGACGACGGGCTTCTTCAGCCGGCGGAGCGTGTTGTAGTACTCGATGCCCTGGTTCCAGTCGACGGCGCCGTCCTTGTCGTTGTGCAGGATGATGAGCGGCGTCTTGACCCGCTCGGCGTAGTAGACCGGCGAGTTGCGCTGGTAGGCCTCGAGGTTGTCCCAGTAGCCGCCCTTGAACCGGCCCTGGCTCGACTCGAAGATGGGCTGGTTGGCCGAGCCGCTGTTGAAGTAGATCGAGCTGTACATGCTTATCATGTTCGTCAGCGGGGCCCCGGCCACGGCCGCGCCGAACCCGGCCTGGGTGACGAGGAAGGCCGTCTGGTAGCCGCCCCAGGAGTGGCCGTGGAGCCCGATCCGGTCCCGGTCGACGACGCCGGCGGCCACGGCCGCGTCGATGGCCGGCAGCACGCACCAGGCCGCCGACAGGCCGGGGTCGTTGATCTTGTAAGCGATGTCGGGCATCAGGACGGCGTAGCCGTTGCTCGTGTAGACCGACTTGTTGAAGCCGTTGGCCGAGGGCTGGGCGTAGCGGTTGAGCTGCTGGGACATCTTCTCGTAGTAGTAGACGATGGTCGGGTAGCGCCGGCCCTTCTCGTAGCCGGCCG
The DNA here is from genome assembly GCA_029569255.1 of Acidobacteriota bacterium. Lineage (GTDB taxonomy): Bacteria > Acidobacteriota > Aminicenantia > Aminicenantales > Saccharicenantaceae > RBG-16-66-30. The sequence goes on from JAKQUO010000048.1 coordinate 77,348, forward strand.
GCAGGAAGAGAGCCGCCTGGAGGGGTTTGTCCATCCCGCTGGCGGGGTCCATCTTGTAGTCGAGGAGGATGGCCCCGCTCGACCAGAGGAAGTCCTTCTGCTGGGGATTGGCCTCGGTCAGGCGGCGGCCGCCGGCCAGCGCCGCGTCGGACGCGTAGTAGTCGGGGGAGTCTTTATAGGTGTCGCGGGTGTAGACGAAGACATCCGCCTTCTTGGCCTTGGCCAGGCCGCCGAAGCCGGCGTCGTCCCAGAGAAGGAGCGTCGGAGCGGCCTTGCCCTTGTCGAGCCGGGCCAGGCCGGCCTTCTTGGTCCACTCGCCGTAGACGCTGAAATACTGGGGCGCCGCCAGGTCCACCGCCTTCTCCTCGGGGTCGATGCGGAGGCGGCGGTAGCGGAGCTTGTCCTTGGCCCCGTTCCCGGTCAGGTTGACGGCCTTCCCGGCGCCGTTCGCGGGCACGCACCAGATGTCCCAGCCGTCCGACAGGAGCACGTTCAGCCCGTCCTTGGTCGAGCCGACCGGGGCGTCGGGGGGCTTGACGACGTTGTGGTCGTCGTCTTCGTCGACGAACGAGGCCGGGACGTCCCGGGTGATGTTGACGGCCTTGCCCGCGGCCATGTCGTAGGTGAAGAAGTGGCCGTCCTCGTAATAGAGGAAGCGCCGGCCGTCGTGGAGCGGCCAGAAATAGTACTGCGCCTTCTCCAGGGCCTTGGTCCGCGCCCCGGTCTTCATGTCGATGACGTAGATGTCGGAGAAGGACCGGCCGTCGAGGTTCGCGTCGAGCTCGTAGGCCCGGATGTCCCGGCCGACGGCGTATCTCTCCTTGGGCGCCGCGCCGACGTCGCGGACCTCGTCGTCGGCCAGGCGGACGAACCTCTTCTCGGCGACCCGGTACGCGGCGAGGTAGCTGAAGGCCTTGTCCCGCTGCTCCTGGACCTGCTGCGCGGACTGGAGCCGGCTGTCCTGGCCGTGCCAGATGACGAGGTCGGGGACGTCCTCGTCGGCTTCGGCGCCGGGCCCCGCGCCGGGACCCGGTCCCGCGGCCGGGGCGTCCTTCTTGTCCGCGTCCCTCTTCTTCTTGGCCTCGCGGATGCCGAAGAGGAGGGCGTCGAAGCTCTCGGTCCATGACGGAGCGCGGTCGGGGCTGACGGTCATGCCGTCGGGGAAGGACTTGTCGGCGGCGGGGTCGTAGACGACCTTGCGCGGCCCCTTCGGGTCGCGGAAGCCGCTGAAGCCGACGACGCTCCAGAGCTTGTCCTCGTAGGCCTTGTCCTCCTTGCCCTTGAGGAAGGAGAGGGCCTCGCCCTTCTCCGTCCAGGCCAGGGACTTGTAGGCGGCTTTGTCGCTCTCGAGCGCCGTGACCGCGCCGGTGGCCATGTCGCGGAGCTCCAGGCCGTTGGCGGCCTGGCCCTGGGCGTCGATGAGGAAGGCCAGCCTGGCGCCGGCCTTGTCGAAGGCGAACTCGGCGACGTTGCCGATGTTGACCTCTTTTCCGGTCGCGAGCTCCCGGACGACCAGATCAGCTCCCGTCCACTTGTCCTTTTCCTTCTCCTGGGCTTCGGGGGCGTAACGGTGCATGGCGACGAAGGCGGGGTTGTCGCCGGAGAAGGCGACGGACCGGACCTTCTCGAACTCGGTCTTCTCGCCCGTGGCCAGCTCGACCAGGACGGCCGTCGTCGTCACCCGCTTCCTCTCCTTCCGCAGGGCCTTGGCGTCCTTCGAGCCGGGATAGGCGAGGAAGGCGGCCCACTTCGAGTCGGCCGAGAAGCCGGTCTGGGTCGCTCCGCCGAAGCGCGGCCCTCCGCCGAAGCGCGGCGCCTCGCCGATCGGGAAGCGGTGCTCCTTCGTCCCCTTGACCTCGCGGATGACGACCTCGCTCTCGCCTTCGAGAGGGGACAGGCGGTACATGAACCAGTTCCCGTCGGGGGAGAGCTCGGCCGCGCCGATGGACTTCCAGGCCAGGATGTCCAGGAGGGCGATGGGCCGGGGGCCGGCCGGCGCGGCCGGGGCCGCGGGCGCGGGGGCCGCGGGCTTGTCCTGGGCCGCGAGGCCGAACGCGGCCGCGAGGCCGAGGACCGCGGCGAGGGCGAGGATCTTCGCTCGGGTCGATGTCATAACGGGTTCTCCTGTCGCTCTTTTATGCGCTTTTGCCGGTACATCAGGAAATCGGCTTGGGCCAGGACGTCGTCGAGCTGCTGGTATTTCTGGGGGTCGACGGCCACGAGGCCCATGCTGACGGACAGCCGCAGCCGGGCCCGGCCCTTGACGCGGAAGGCCGCGACGCCCTCCTCGATCCGGGCCATGAGGCTCTTCTCGCCCTGGCCCTTGGAGCGCATGGCCAGGACGGCGAACTCGTCGCCGCCGATGCGCCCGATGACGTCGGATTCCCGGAGCGTCGTCCTGAGGATCGCCGCCACGCCCTGGAGGAGCAGGTCGCCGACGGAGTGGCCGTGGGCGTCGTTGACCTCCTTGAGGTTGTCGATGTCGAGGAAGACGAGGTAGTTCGCGGCCTTGAGCCTTTTGGCGATCTTCATCTGCTGCAGGCCGAACGAGTAGAAGCCCCGGCGGTTGTAGAGCCCGGTCAGGTGGTCGGACAGGGACAGGCTCTCGAGCTTCTCGTTGCTCAGCCGCAGCTTCTCGACGGTCAGCCGGACCTTGCGCTCGGCGGCCTTTCTTTCCGTGACGTCGACGAGGATGCCGTCGTAGTGGGACGAGCCGTCGGGGTCCCTGACCCGGCGGCTGTAGTCGCGGACCCAGAACTTCCGGCCGTCGGCCCGCCGGAGCTCGAACTCATGGAAGACCGTCGCCTTGGCCGACATCTTCTCGAGATGGGTCTGACGGTCCTCCGGCCGGACGTAGAAATCCTTGACGTTGCGGCGGAAGAGGTCCGAGAGCCTCTTGAAGCCGAGCATCCGGATGAGCTCCGCGTTGGCCTCGACGAAGGCGCCTTCGGTGGTGGTCCGATAGACCCCGACCGGCAGCTGTTCGACGAGGACCTTGTAGCGGCCATCGGCGCCGAGGGCGGGAGTCCGCCGGCCCGCGGCGGCCTCCTTTTTCGGCCTGGGGCTGGGGTTCTTTTCCATGTGCGCCGAAAATCTATCAAAGACACCGTAGAAAAGTCAAAAGGAGGGCTCGGACCGTAAGCTCATCCTCCTCGAATTGTCCGCAGACGCCGGTTCGTGCGCCGGAGCGAGGGCCGGAGCGAGAAGGGGACAAGCGAGATGGGGACATGTCCCGCCTCGGGACGTGTCCCCGGTCTCGCTGGATGACAGCGACAGGGCAAAGGTGTACGAATAGAGGAGGGGAGGGGCTCTCCCTAAACGCCCCGGCGTCAGTCGGCGTATTCTCGGATGGAACGTGGGACAAAGGCTCCCGTGAACGAGCAAGAGACGATCGACGGCTGCCTCGCCGGGGACCCTTTGTCCCAGCGGGCGATGGTCGAGGCCTACGGGGATCTCGTCCTGTCCGTGGCCCTCAACGTCATCGGCAACCGGCAGGACGCCGAGGACGTCTGTCAGGAGACCTTCCTCCAGGTCTTCCGGCGCCTCGCCCGATACGACCGGGCGCGGAGCTTCAAGACCTGGCTCCTGACCATCGCCTATAGGAGATCGCTCGACATGCTCAGGAAAAAAAGGCGGTTCAAGGCGTTCTCGGAGCGGGCCCGGTTCGAGCCGGCCGTGGCCGGGCGGGGCGGGAATCCCCATCCGGCCGCCCCCGAGCCCTTGCCCTCCGCCCTTCTCAAGAAGCTGTCCCCGCGTGAGCGGGCGGCCCTGACGCTCTGGGCCAACGAAGGCTTGACGGCCAAGGACATCTCGGCGGTCCTGGCCTGCTCGGCCTCGACGGCCCGGGTCTTCCTTTTCAACGCCCGCCGCAAGATCAAGGCCCTGCTGGAGAACGCCCATGTTTTGCAGAACGGCTGACCTTCTTCATGCCGCCCTGCCCCTGCGGCCCTTCCGGGACTGGCTCATCCGGAGCCACATGGAGGGCTGTCCGCGCTGCCAGGCCCGGCTCCTCAGCCGGGAAGAGGCGCGAGGGCTTCTCGTCGCCCCGGACCGGGCGGGAGACGCGCGGGGCCTCTGGCCGAGGATCGCCGCGGAACGGGAGCGTTCGGGGCGCGTTCCGGAAACGCCCCGGGCCGCCGGCGCCGCGTGGCGGGCGGTGGCCGTCTCGGCCTTGGCCCTGGTCATCGCGGTCACCGGCTTGTGGGTCCTCCGCGAGACCGAAACGCCGGCCGCGGCCGCGCCCGACCGCTTCGAGATCAGCTATGTCAACGTGGGCGGCGCGCCCGCCCAAACGTTCGTCTATCAGCCGCAGGGCTCGGACTCGGTCTTCGTCTGGGCCCAAAAAACCCCATGAGGAGGGTGGTGATGAATAAGCGACATTGGAGCCTTTTCGCGGGAACGCTCCTCGCCGTCGGCGTCCTGGCCGCGTTCGCCGCGGCCGAGCCGCCTCAAACCTCATCGTCCCCCGTGACCGCGTTCGCGCTGACGATGAGGATCCTCGAAGGATCGCGAGAGGCGGCGCCCGCGCCGGCCAAACCCGTCACGTCCTCCTATCTGAAGTTCATGAGCTTCTCCAATTACGAGCTCGAGGAGGACGTCAAGGCCGACCAGCAGATCAAGAAGGTCTACGGCCTCGAGGACCTCGGCCTGATCGCCACCGCGGACCTGGGCTGGGAGAAAGGGAAGAACGACAAGGCCCTGTACATGTTCCGGCTGAACGGCCAGGAATACCTGCTCATCGTCACCCCCGGCCGGCGCCCCGAAAAGAACCAGTTCCGGATCGAGGTCTGGGAGCAGAGCCGCGACCGGCGGGCCAACCTCTTGGACACGGAATTTTCGCTCCCGGCGAAGGCCGCGGCTGTCTTCGGCTTCGAGAACACGGAGCAGAAGCCCTACTTCATCACCCTCAGGGTCGAGCGCTGGGTCGGCGATCCGGCCGCGGCCGCCGCCAGGCCCGCGGGCGGAACGGTCGGCGGGGTCGTCGGGGGCGTGATCAGGGCCGGCGCCGACAAGGTCAAGCCGCCCCAGCTCATCAAGGAGGTCCCGGCGGTCTATCCCGAGGAGGCCAGGAAAGCCGGCGTCCAGGGCGTCGTCATCATGGAAGCGACGACCGACACCTACGGCCGGGTCGCGAGCGTCAAGATCCTCCGGGGCATCCCCCTTCTCGACCAGGCGGCCCTGGACGCCCTCAAACAGTGGGTCTACGAGCCCATGGTCATCGACGGCAAGCCCCAGCCGGTCACATTCACGGTAACGATGAGGTTCCAGCTCGACGATAAGAAAAAGCCCCAGGTCGAAGGCGGCGTCAGCGGCGGCGTCGCCGGGGGAGTCCAGGGCGGGGTCGAAGGTGGCGTCGAGGGGGGTGTCGTCGGCGGCGTCGCCGGAGGCGCCGTTCAATTCGAAGGCGGCGCCGTCCGGGCCGTCGGCAAGGTCCAGCCGCCCAAGCTCGTCATGTCGGTCCAGCCGGTCTACCCGAAAATCGCCAAGCAGGCCCACGTCGAGGGCGTGGTCATCCTCGAGGCCAAGACCGACGAGCAGGGCGACGTCATCGAAACGCGCGTCCTGCGCTCGATCCCGCTGCTCGACCAGGCCGCGATCGACGCCGTCAGGCGGTGGAAATACGAGCCCCTGGTCATCGACGGCAAACCGCACAAGGCCGTTTTCACCGTGACCGTCAGGTTCACCCTCGATGAACCCGAACACAGGGCCGCCGACAAGTTCGCCGAAGGGGCCGTCAAAGCCACCGGCGACATCAAGCCGCCCGCTCTGCTCAAGGAAGTCCAGCCGGTCTACCCTGAGGTCGCCCGCCAGGCCGGCGTCGAGGGAGTGGTCATCCTCAGCGTCAAGACCGACGAGACCGGCAAGGTCGTGGAAACGATGGTCCTGCGCTCGATCCCTCTCCTCGACCAGGCCGCCATCGACGCGGTCCGCCAGTGGGTCTACGAGCCGTTCGTCCACGAGGGCAAAGCCCGGCCCATCGTGTTCACGGTGACCGTCCGCTTCCAGCTCAAGTAGGGGAGAGCGTCAGCCCAGCTTCGAGTAGTCGAGCTCCGAGCCCAGGAGGCTGTGCGGGATGAGGAAGATGACGAGCGTCACGAGCGACGCGGCGACGACGAAGGGCCGGGCCGGCTTCCCCTTGCGCCCGGCGGCCAGGGCGACGATCCAGAAGAGGAAGGCGATGAGCGTCTTGTTGTCGGTCAGGTCGGTCCCGAGCGGGAACCCGGCCCAGGCGACGCCGAAGGCGAACTTCTGCATGAGCGGGCCGAGGATGAAGCCGCCGAGAAAGAGCAGCCCGACCGCCCAGAGGACGAGCCGCCGCGGGTTCCTCTTCCTGTCGAGGGCCGCGAGGCCGGCCGCCGTGGAGAAGAGCATGCCGGCGAACATCACCAGGACGTGGGGGACGACGATCCAGCCGGGGACCGGGTCCTTGAAGCGGAGGATGACGGGCTCGCGTCCGCCGATCACGGCCCGGCCCGCCCCTTCCCCGACGGCGACCCGGTAGGCGACCTTGCCGGCCGCCGGCTGCCGGGGCAGGCGGCCGACCAGCCGGTCGCCCTCCCGGGCGAGCGGCAGCCTCTCCCAGGCGTCGCCCGTCGGGTAGCGCTTCCATTCGATCCAGCCCTCGAGCGGCGCCGGCGCGGGCACGGCCACCTCGGCGTCGGCCGTCGTCTCGGCGCTCCGGGGCAGCTTGTACCGGACCTCCGTCCCGCCGACGGCGGCCCGGCCCTTCAACGGATAGGTCGGGCCGGTCAGCCGCTGATGGACGAGCGAGGCCAAGGTGAGGAGGACGGCCAGGGCCCAGAGGAGTCCCTTGCGCATGGCGGGCTAGTCCTTGACCTCGATCGAGCCCAGGACGGCCGATCCCCTGACGGTCAGGACCTCGGCCGCCGGCTCGCTCGGGGCCTTCCTGCGGCTCTCGACGGAGCCGAGGACGGGCGTCCCCTCCAGGACGACCTGCCATTCGCGCGGGACATGGACCTCGACGCTCCCGAAGACGGCCGACAGCGCCAGCTCGGCCTGCCCGCCGGCGAGCCGGGCCCCGCGGAGGTCGATCTCGGCCGCGCCGAAGACGACTTCGGCCGCGCCGCCCCGGAAGCTCTGCGACACGACCTTTCGGCTCGTCCCGGAGAAGACCTGCTTGATGTTCAGGTCGTCGGCCGTCGATTCCGAGGCCGACTGTCTGTCCGGATGCCAGGCCGGCCGGAGCAGGACCCAGAGGCCGGCCCCGATGATGGCCAGCGGCCAGACGAAGTGCCAGAGGGCCCGGTCGAAGACCCGCAGGCGGATGAGCAGGAAGAAGGCGCCGAAGAGGATGAAGAAGGCCCCCGCCCCGACGTTCCTGAAATTGTTGCTGAGAAGGATGGAGACGCCGATGAGGATGAAGATCGCCGGCCAGTAGCGGCCGACGAAGTCCCCGAAGACGATCCGGCCCATCTGGTCCAGGAGGAACAGGACCCCGAGGAAGATGAGAAGGATGCCCCAGAAGATGCGGCCCTGCGTCTTTTGCGCGCTCATGTGTTCCCTCCGTTCGGGCTTAGGATACCACAGCCCCTCGGCCCCCGCAAAAACGGGCCTCTCCGCGACCCCGGTCCCCCCTCTCCCGCGGCGGCGATGGGCGTCGCCCCGGCGGTCCCCGCTGTCGGAGGAGGGGGAGCGCGCGGCTGGGCGAGCGAAGCCCGGGTCGAGGCGCGCGCTCAGAGCCGGCGGACGTTCATGCCGCCGCTCACCTCGATCACGGCCCCGGTCGAGAAGGCGAAGTCGCCCCGGGCCAGCGCGGCCACGGCCCGGCCGACGTCCTCGGGCCGCCCCCAGCGGCCCTGGGGAACGAGGCCCTCGGCGATGAGCCGGTCGTATCTCTTCTTCACCCCGGCGGTCATGTCCGTGGCGATGATGCCCGGCCGGACCTCGTAGACGCCGATGCCCTTCGCGGCCAGGGCGTCGGCGAAGACCGTGGCCGCCATGCTCAGGGCCGCCTTCGAAATGCAGTACTCGGCCCGCGAGGCCGAGGAGACGGCGGCCGAGATGGAGGTGATGAAGACGATGGCCGGGGCGGGGCCGTTCTCGAGGGGCTTCTGGGCGAGCATCCGTTTCGCCGCGTTCTGGCTCAGGAAGAACGGCCCCCGGGCGTTCGTCGAGAGGAGCCGGTCGTAGCTCGCGGGGCCCGTCTCCAGGACGCCGACGCGCTCGGCCGGGGCGACCCCGGCGTTGTTGACCAGGACGTCGATCCGGCCGCACACCCCGGCCGCGGCGTCGAGCATCCGGTCGTGGTCCTCGATCCTGGCGATGTCCCCGGCGACGGGCAGGAACCGGCCGCCGAGCTCGCGGACGCGCTCCTTGACCTCGAAGAGGCCCTTCCTCCGGTCCCCCGGCTCGAAGACGATGTCGATGCCGACGACGTCGAAGCCCTCGCGGGCCAGGGCCAGGACGATCCCCCGGCCGATGCCTCGCCCGGCCCCGGTGACGACGGCGGCGGGGCGTGAGCCGCGCGGTTTCTTGGGCACGATCATTCCTCCTCGGCGACGATGCGGTCGTTGCGGAAGTCGTCCCAGACGGTCTCGAACCAGGCCTCGGCCGGAGGGACGGGCCGGACCGGGACCCAGCGCTTTTCGGGCCGGCCCCGGCCGCCGAGGCGGACCTCCAGGATGTTCCGCCCGACGAAGTCGTCCGGTCCGGCGAGCGAGAAGGCCCAGCGCCCGCCGAGGCGCGGGTGGGGGGGCTCGCCGGCCGGGTCGGGCACGAGATAGGAGCCCCGGCTCTTACCGCCCCGGTCGAGGTACTCGGCGATGGCCTCGAGGTAGACGGCGTGGGTCAGGGCCAGGTCGAGGGACTTGAAGGCCCGGGGCAGGTCGCGGGGCGAAGCGGCCCGGAGCCCGCGGCGGGCCCGGAGCCACAGCCCGCGGGCTGCGTCTTTCCCCGCCCTGACGGCGGCGGCGTCCCGGACGACCGCGCCGCAGGCGGACATCCGCCGCCGGACCTCGGCGAGGCAGGCGGCGGGGTCGAGCGAGCCCGCTTGTTCCCGGCCCAGCATGGCCTCGGCCAGCTCCCGCCTGGCCCGGACGAGCGGGCCGGCGGCCCGGGCGAACGCGGCGTCGGAGAGAGGCCGGCCGGCCCGGCGGCGGGCGATGAACAGGGCCGCCCGGGCGCCGCCGACCTGCCCGGCGTTGAGGGCCGAGCCGCCCGGCCGGGTGACGCCGTGGGTGCCGCAGACCTCGCCGACCGGGAAGAGCCCGCGGACGTTCGACTCCCACCAGACCGAGGCCCTGAAGCCGCCGTTGTTGTGCTGGGCGCAGACGGCGATCTCCAGCGGCTCGCGGGCGAGATCGATCCCGTGCGCCCGGTAGAGGGCGACGGCCGGCGGGTTCATCTTCCTCAGCCGGGCGATGGGCGTGGCCATGAGCGCGCCCGACCGCTCGAGATAGGCGAAGGCCTCGGGGCCGAGGAGCGCCGGCGCGAACGGCGCCAACCGGCCGTCGCCGCGGGGGTCGGCGCGGAAGTCGAGGAAGACGCGCCGCCCCTTGACGACCGTCTCCTCGTGGACGAGGACGTCGATGAGCGACGAGCCGCCGCCCCGGGCCTTGCGCGGGTCGAACGGCCACTGGTAGCCCTTGAGGAAGACGGCCGTGGCCAGCGCGCCCATGTCGGGGAAGTAGTCGTTGAGGAACTCGCGCTCGTCGCCGCCCCGCGCGTCCGTCGAGACGTAGCGGGGGACGGCCTGCTGGTAGGCGCCGGAGACGTTCCAGCGGAACTTGGTCGAGGCCAGGCCGAACTGGGACTCGGTCAGGTTGTGGGCCGTGGCGCCGGCCTCGAAGAGCAGGCCGTGGGACCCGGTCTGGCTCTCCGGGTAGACCGAGTGCTCGTACAGGCCGCCGGGGCCGCCCGTGGCGGCGATGACGTTCACGGCGTTGAAGAGGATGAAACCGCGCTCCCGCGAGCCGAGCCCGGCCCGGTCGAGGGCGACGGCCCCGAGGACCCGGCGGCGGACGCCCCGCCCCCCGGCGAGGAGCGCGATGGCCTCGTGGCCGTCGAAGACGCGGACCCGGCGGCGCCGGCACTCGGCGAGGAGCTTCTCGAACATCATCCTCGAGGTCAGCGGCCCGGCCGAGGTGGCCCGCTGGCGCGGGTCGTGGTCGGTCTTGTAGCCGACGTAGGCGCCGAAGCGGTCGTGGGGGAAGGGGACGCCCAGGGCGACGAGGTGGAAGAAGGCCTCGAGCGAGCCCTGGGCCTCGGCCAGGGCGATGTCGCCGTGCGCCGAGCCGCCCGCCGCCAGGTCGCGGGCCATTTCGGCCGCGGAGTCGGGCCGGTCGCCGGAGAGCGAGAGCTTGTAGTAGGTCTGTTTGTCCGAGCCGGACTCGGCCGAGGCGCCGGCCCCCAGGCGCGATGTGACCACCGCGACGTCGGCCTGCCCGTGCTCATGGAGGCGGACGGCGGCGTTGAGGCCGGCCGCGCCGCTGCCGATGACGAGGGTGTTGAGGGAGTGGAGCGGATAGGTCCGCCCGCCGATCCGGACGCGGCTCGTCCTCATGGGGCCTGGCCTCCTTTCCGGGCCGACGCGGCGGCGCTCTTGTAGAGCGGGTCCCGGACGACGCAGCCCACCGGTTCCTGGCGGCGGAGGAGGTCCGAGCAGAGCGAGCAGGTCGTACAGACCTTCCCGGGATCGAACCGGCCCTCGCGGACGAGGTCGGCGGCGAAGTCCGGGTAGGCCAGCGCGCCCCGTCCGAAACCGATAACGGCGGTCCGCCCGGCGGCGACCATGGCCGCGCCGACGCCGGGGGCGAAGGCCCGGAGCCAGGAGTAGCCGGCGCCGACGACGGCGATTCGGGGCGAGGCGAGCTGGATCTCCGAGGCGATCCGCAGATGGCGGGCCACGCCCTCGAGCGGGTGCTCGTCCGGGACGGGCCCGCCCGGGACCGGCCGGTCGAAGGGCCGGCCGAAGTGGGGCTTCCAGGCCGGGACGCCGAGCGACAGGGCCAGGACGCGGACGCCCGCCTCGGCCAGCCCGGCCACGAGGGCCTTGGGCTCGTCGAGGTCGACGTTCCCGGGCGCGTCGGGGTCCATGCCGAAGCCGAAGGGGAAGGGGACGAGGTCGGCCGCCGATAGCCGCGAGGTCACGATCAGGCTGGGCGTCTCGCCGCGGACGCGCCCGACCGTCTCGAGGAGGAAGCGGGCCCGGTTCGCGAACGGCCCGCCGTAGCGGCTGTCCTCGCGGCCGTGGGCGGCCAGGATCTCGGAGACGAGATAGCCGTGGCAGGCCTTGATGTCGACGCCGTCGAAGCCGGCCGCCGCGGCCAGGTCGGCCGCCTCGACGAAGTCGTCCCGGATCGCGTCGAGCTCGTCGTCGGGAACGAGGGGGTAGTCGGCCGGCAGGCCGAGGAGCGGGTCGAGGTGGGGATTGTGCTGCACGATCCGCGGCCGCGGCGTCCCCTCCGGCTTGGCGAAGCGGCCGGAGTCCGTCAGCTGGAGGACGAGGAGCGGCCGGTGGCCCGGGCCCCATTCCGCGGCGGCCGCGGCCCGCGTCTCCTCGGCCAGCCGGGCGAAGGCGCCGACGGTGCTCCCGGTGAGCCGGAGCTGGCGCGGGTTGGAGCGCCCGTCGGGGCGGACGGCCGCCGCCTCGATCCAGATGAGGCCGGCGCCCCCGGCGGCGTAGCGGCGGTAGCGGCGCCGGGTCCGCTCGGACGGCCCGCCCGACGCGTCGGCGTCCGCTCCCTCCATCGGGAGGACGGCCAGGCGGTTGGGGACCGTGCGGCCCGCGACGACGGCCCTTTCGGCGAGGATGGAGGGATCGTCTTCATAGGGGATATCGAGCCCGAGGCGGCCGGCCTCGGCGAGCAGGCTCCCGGCCGAGCGGAGGCGGAACCGGGCGTGCGCGGCCATGGCCGGTCACGCCGCCGTCCCGCCGGCGACGCGCCGGACGGCCCGGATGTCGCGCCTGACCCGGCCTTCGCAGACGGCCGGCCAGCGGTCCCGCGGCAGGGGAGAGAGCTTGCCCGCGTCGCGGAGAGACCGTGTCCGGGCCGCGAGCCCGAGGAGCCGGACGAGCTCGGGGACCGCGAGGTCGGGGAAGCGGGCCAGGAACTCCGGGTCGTGGACGGGGATCCGGAAATCGCCGCCGTGGTCCTCGACCGTCAGGGCGATGCCGGGATGGGCGGCGCCGAGGGCCTCGATGATCGCGGCCAGGTCGACGACGCCCTTGCCGGCCTCGGCGGTGAAGGACACGAAGCCGTCCTCCGTGAGCAGGAGCCCGCCGTCCTTGATGTGGGTCGTCACGGTCCAGGGGAGGAGGCGGCGCGCCGCCAGGACGGGGTCCTCGAGCATGGTCAGGAGGTTCATGGTGTCGAGGCAGACGCCCAGGTACTCGCCGGGGGCCGCGTCGCACATGTCGAAGAGGCGGAGGAGCTCGAACGAGGTGAACTCGAAGTGGGTCTCGATGGCCAGGACGACGCCGAAGTCGCGGAGCATCGGCCTCTGGGCCCGCAGGGCCGCGGCCGCGGCCCGGAGGAACTCGTCCGTCGACGGAGACTCCTTCCGCCAGCGCATCAGGCCGCCCGAGCAGGACCGGACCGTGGCCGCGCCGGCGTGGAAGGCCTGCTCGGCCGCCCGGCGGTTCGTGGCCGCGATGTCCCTGGGCCCGCCCGTGGCGAGATCGAGGGGGATGTGCTCGCCGCCGCCCCACTCGACGTAGAGGCGGTTCTCCTCGGCGAAGCTGCGGACCTCGCGGAGGAAGGTCTTGTCCACGGCCGTCCCCGGCGGGACGTTGATCTCGGAGAACTGGACCCCGTCGGCCTCGTTGAGCACCGCCCACTCGAGGAGCTCGAAGGGGCTGAGGTCGAGGGGCTTGAGGCTGTAGCTGTCGACGCCGACCTTGAATTCTCTCATGGCCCCGTCCGGCGGCCTTATCATATCAGCAAGGCCCGCCTCTTGAACAGCCCCGGGCCGAGGCGCGTGTCGGGACATGTACCGCCCCGGTACGTGTCCCGCATGTCTGAACGGCGACACGTACCGGGAGGACATGTCCCCGTTTGCCGGCCCATCCGACCCACACAACATGGAAGAGAACCTGCTTCCCCGGCGCGCCGCCCCGCGCCGCTCCGCGGTGCGGCCGGGACGTCTTGCAAACGCGGCCTGGTTGGGATATCCTCTCGTAATCGTGAAGAAGGCGGCGCGCGCGCTCACGCTCATGCTGGCTGTCCTGGCCGCGTCCGGCGGCGGAGCCTGGGCCCAGTCCTCGATCGTCGGCCAGATCGCCGGCGACACGGCGGCCTCGGAGAAGCTCAACTTCGGGCTGAAGTTCGGCTTCGACTGCGGCCGGCTCCGGGGCCTCGGCCAGGGCGACCGGCTGGGCGCCTTCAGCTTCGGCCTGGCGGCCAGGATCAAGCTGGGCCCGAGGCTCTTCCTGACTCCCGAGCTCGGCCTGTTCTCGCGCAAAGGGGCGACCGGGATCCCGTTCGTCACGACCGGCGACCCGGCCCTCGACCCCATCTTCGCCGATCCGGCCAAGTCGGCCGTCGTCCTGGATTACCTGGAGGCCCCGGTCCGGCTCATGTACCGGCTCGGGCGCTTCGAGCTCGGCGGCGGCCTTTTCGCCGGCGCCCTGACCTCGGCCGGCGAGCGCTTCCGGGCCGAGCCCGGGACGGGCCGGGAGCTCCTCCACGTCCGCGACGCCGCGGCGTCCTTCAAGAAAGCCAACTACGGGGTCCTCCTCGAGGCCGCCTGGATCATCACCATGCCGCGCCGCGGGGCGGGGCTCATCTTCCACGTCCGCTATCAGGGGGGGCTGGCCGATATCGCCAGGGACCCGGCCGGGGCCGGTCCGGTCCGGACGGAGGGCTTCCAGATCGCCCTCAGCTTCCCCTTCATCCGCTGACCCGAGGAGGACCGAGATGCTCGCCGCCATGCAGGAGGCCCTGATCGCGGGGAAGAAGGCCGAGGTCGAATCGCTCGTCGACGGGGCCCTGGCCGGAGGTGTCGCCGCGGCCCGGATCCTGGACGAAGGGCTCATCCCCGGCATGGAGCGCCTCGGCGAGCAGTTCAAGAGGAACGAGGTCTTCATCCCCGAGGTCCTGGTCGCCGCCCGGGCCATGCAGGCCGGGCTGGCCAAGCTCGAGCCGCACTTGGCCAAGGCCGGGGTCAAGCCCCGCGGCATCGTCGTCATCGGCACGGTCAAGGGCGACCTCCACGACATCGGCAAGAACCTCGTGGCCATGATGCTCCGCGGCAACGGCTTCAAGATCGTCGATCTCGGCGTCGACGTCGCGCCCGAAAAGTACCTCGACGCGGCCCGGGCCAGCGGCGCCGGGGCCATCGCCCTCTCGGCCCTGCTGACGACGACCATGGTCCAGATGAAGAACGTCGTCGAGGCCGTGAAGAAGGCCGGCCTGGCCGTCCCCGTGGTCGTCGGCGGGGCCCCCGTCACCCGCGACTACGCCGACCGGATCGGGGCCGACGGCTTCGCCCCCGACGCCGCCTCGGCCGTCGAAGAGATCGGCCGGATCATCGCCGCCCGATGACCTCGCGCGAGCTCGTCGTCGACACCCTCGAGTTCCGCGGCCCGGCCCGCGTCCCCCGCCAGCTCTGGACCCTGCCCTGGGCCGAGATGACCTGGCCGGCGGAGCTGGCCGCGCTCCGGGCGCGCTTCCCCGACGACATCGTCAGCTCGCCGGCCTTCCTGCGGGAGCCGCCGCGGACGGAGGGCGAGGAGTACGAGCCGGGGGTCTTCGTCGACGAGTGGGGCTGCCGCTTCGAGAACGCGCAGAGGGGCATCATCGGCCAGGTCAAGGAGCCCCGGCTCCGGGACTGGTCCGGCCTCGACGGGCTCCGCGTCCCCCGGGAGCGGCTGACCGTCGATCTCGCCGAGGTCGACGGCTTCTGCGCCGCCTCGGGCGCTTTCGTCCTGGCCAAGACGGGGGCCCGGCCGTTCGAGCTTCTCCAGTCCCTGCGCGGCCCGGAGAACCTCTACGTCGACCTGGCCGAGCGGCCCAAGGGCCTCTTCCGCCTGATCGATGCGGTCCACGCCTTTTTCAGGGAGGAGATGGAGCTCTGGGCCTCGACCGAGGTCGACGCCCTCGTCTTCGCCGACGATTGGGGCGGGCAGACGGGGCTGCTCGTCGCGCCGGGCCTGTGGCGCGAGCTCTTCAAGCCGCTCTACCGGGAGTACGTCGAGATCGCCCACCGCAACGGCAAGTACGCCTTCATGCACTCCGACGGCCATATCGCCGCCATCCTGCCGGACCTCGTCGAGATCGGCCTCGACGCCCTCAACGCCCAGATCTTCTGCATGGACGTGGCCGAGATCGGCCGCCGCTTCGCCGGGAAGCTCACCTTCTGGGGCGAGGTCGACCGCCAGCGGCTGCTGCCCTCCGGCACCCCGGCCGAGGTCGCCGCGGCGGTCGGGGAGGTCCACCGGGCCCTCTGGCGCGGGGGCGGGGCGATCGCCCAGTGCGAGTTCGGCCCCGGGGCCCGGCCGGAGAACGTGGCCGCGGTCTTCGAGGCCTGGGAGGCTTTGACCCGACCGGCGATGTGATATAATCGGAACGGAACTGTGTCATAGCAAGCGGGCCTTGCGGCCCGAGGAGGTCGTAATGAAAAGGATGCTCATCGCTCTCACGGCCGCAGCGCTCGCGGGCGCTCTGGCGGCGGCCCCCGCCGCGGCGGCGGATGTTCAGAAGGTCCAGAGCATCTGGCAGGCCGCGCCCATGACCATCGACGGCGTCGCCCAGGAGTGGGACACTTCCGAGCCCGTCACGGACGACGGCTCCGGGGTCCAGTACGCCCTGAGGAACGACGGCCGCAACCTCTACATCATCATGGTCTTCCGCGCCCCCCAGCCCGGCTCGGGCTCGCGCGTCTCCTCCAAGTCGACCCTCGATTACACGGGCATGAAGATCTACTTCGCCGCCGGGGGCAAGAAGGCCAAGGACCACGGCGTCCTCTTCCAGAAGAAGCAGTACACGGCCGAGGCCCTCATCGCCAACATGGAGAAGCGGGGCCAGGCCGTGAGCGAGGCCGAGAAGGCCGAGATCCGCAAGAAGCCGACCCACATCGTTTTCACCGAGGAGGTCATCAGGCCGAAGAAGGCCCCCGCCGCCGTCGAGCTCGCGGGCGGACAGATCGACTCGCCGATGTACCGGCAGATCGACAAGGGCCCCCTGACCGTCTGCGAGTTCCGCGTTCCCCTCGCCTTGATCCGGGCGGCCGGCGGCGCGCGGTCGGGCGACCCGATCATGTCCGGCGACCCGATCATGCTCGGCTTCGAGTGGGGCGGCATAACCCAGCAGATCATGCGCGACATGATGGCCGGCCGGGCCGACCAGAGCGTCAGCGCCAGAGACCGGGGCGTTTCAGCCGAAGGCGGCTGGCGGGACTCCAGCGGCGATTCGGGCGGCGAGATCGGGGGCATGGGCGGCGGGGTCGGCGAGATGGGCCGCAGCTCCCGTTACCCGAAGCACTCCTTCTGGGTCGCGGCCGCCCTGGCGGCGGGAAACTGACAGATCAGGGGTTGGCCGCGAGCCAGGCCCCGGCGAAGGCCAGGGCCACGGCCAGCGCTTTCCAGCCCGTCAGCCGCTCGCGCAGGAAGATCGCGGCGATGACGACGATGAAGATCGAATTGAGCTGGCTGAGGATCGCCGCGACCGAGGCCGGGGCGTACTTCATCCCGCCCGTCCACAGGAGCAGGGAGAGGTAGGAGCCGAAGAAGGCCGCGGGGACCAGGGCTTTCCAGTTGCGGCGGTCGAAGAGCGGGCCGACGACGGCCCTTCTCGACTTGAGGGCCGGGACGAGAAGGGCCAGGGCGGCCGTCCCCCCGGCCATCCTGACGAGCGTGGCCCAGTAGACCGAGACCGTTCCCAGCACCGGCTTGACCATGACGATCCCCAGCGCCGTGAAGAACATGGCCGCGACGCCGTAGGCGATGCCGGCGGCGAGCTCCCGGGGATCGAGCTTCTCGGCCTTCCCCTCTTTCGAGACCGTCAGGACCGCCGAGACGACGAGCCCGGCCCCGGCGAGCTGGATGAGCGTCAGGCGCTCGCCGAGAAAGGCGAACGACAAGACGATGACGAAGGGGCTGTAGAAGCAGTCGACGACGGCCGTCAGGCTGGCCCCGAGCCGGTTGAGGGCGTTGAAGAAGAGCGTGTCGGAGACGGCGATGCCGAGGACGCCGCTCAGGACGAGAAGGCCCGTCGTCGCGGCCGGGACGGCCGGCGCGAGCGGCTCCCCGAGGAGAACGAGCGTCGGGACGAGCAGGGCCAATCCGAGGACGTTCTTGCCCAGGTTCAGGGCGACGGGGTGGACCGTGCGGCCGCTGACGCGGAAGAGGACGACGGCCACGGCCCAGGCGAGGCCCGAGGCCAGGGCGAGCGACTCGCCGAGGAAGCGGACGGAGGACGGCTGTCCGGACATGGGCTCCCACCTATAGCAGAGTCGCCCGGGGGGCGTCAATGAGCGCCGGCCCGGGATCCCCGGGCCCGGAAGGCCGGGGGGGTTAGCCTTCAGGGGTGAGAAAAGTCATCGGAATATCACCCCTGAAATAGCCTCGCGCGATGATTTCGGGGGTGAGGCGCCGGCCTACGATGGCGGCGGAGGACATCCATGAAAAAAGCGGCAGGGATCCTTGGCATGGGATTGGCGGGCGCGTCGTTGCTGGCCTGGGTCGCGTCTTCGGCCGCCGGGGCTTCGCTCGAAGGCCCGCGCCGGGGAGGCGGCAGGAACAGGCCCGGGAATCCGACCTACTCGGTCGCCGAGCCCGCCTCGGTCGCCCTTCTCGGGGCCGGGCTGGTCGTCCTGGGCCTCTACGCCAAGAAGAAGAACGGCAAGAAGAGCTGAGCCCCGAGCCCGGCCGGTCTCGCGGGGCGGCCGGCTGAAGGCTCGTCAACTCCCTCTCCTCCTGGGGGGTCGTTTCTCCGAACGCCCCCCCCTTTTTTTCTCCGCGGCGAATCCCGGCCCCGGTTTGACCGGCGTCGCGGGGGCGTGCTATAACCGCCCCGGAGGAGACGCGCGATGAGCAAACCGAGAACCCTGTCCTTTCTCGTCCTCGGGCTGGCCGTCCTGGCCCTGTCGTTCCCGCCGCCCTCCCCGGCGCCGGGCGCCCCGGCGGACGCGCCTCCCGGCTTCGACTCGTGCACGAGCATCCTGGTCGGGCGGGGGGCCTCCGTCGACGGCTCGACCATGACCTCCCACTCGTGCGATTCCGGGACCGACCGGACCTGGATGGCCATCGTCCCCAACGCCCGGCACAAGCCGGGGGAGACGGCCAAGGTCTATCACGAGTCCAAGCGGACCAAGGGCCCCAACGACCCCGACCGCCTGGAGACGGGCGAGATCCCCCAGGTGGCCGAGACCTACGCCTACCTCGACGCCGCCTACCCGATCATGAACGAGCACCAGCTGGCCATCGGCGAGACGACCATCGGCAGCCGCCGCGAGCTCGTGAGCGACAAGGGCCTCATCGACGCGCCCGAGCTCTACCGCCT
The DNA here is from genome assembly GCA_029569255.1 of Acidobacteriota bacterium. Classification (GTDB taxonomy): domain Bacteria; phylum Acidobacteriota; class Aminicenantia; order Aminicenantales; family Saccharicenantaceae; genus RBG-16-66-30. The sequence continues at coordinate 95,809 of JAKQUO010000048.1, forward strand.
GGTCCTCGAGCGGGCCCGGACGGCCCGCGAGGCCATCCGCGTCGCCGACGAGCTGACCAGGGCCCACGGCTACAACGACTGGGGCGAGTGCCTCACCTTCGCCGACCCCAGGGAGGTCTGGCACTTCGAGATCCACGGCCCGGGCAAGGGCCGGATCGGGGCGGTCTGGGCGGCCCAGCGCGTCCCCGACGACGAGATCGGCGTCTCGGCCAACGCCGGGCGCATCCGCGAGATCGACCTGGCCAACCCCGAGTTCTTCATGGCCTCGGGGAACGTCCACGCGCTGGCCGAGGAGATGGGCTTCTGGTCCAAGGCGAGCGGAAAGCCCTTCGAGTTCTGCTATGCCTACAATCCGGACTCCCGGACGAGCCTGTACTGCCGCCGACGCGAGTGGCGGGTGCTGAGCCTGCTCGCCCCCTCGCTCCGGCTCAATCCCGAGTCCGAGAATTTCCCCTTCTCGGTCAAGCCCGAGAAGAAGGTCGGCGTCGCCGACGTCCTGGCCATCTTCCGCGACACCTACGCCGGGACCGAGTACGACATGACCCGGACGCTGACCGCGGTCAACCGCAAGGGGGAGACGGTCAAGAGCCCCGTGGCGACGCCGTTCATGAACGCCGACACGCTGGCCCTCTTCCGCCTGAAGCGGGAGCGGACGATCTGCTCGCCGGCCGCGACCTACCTCCAGGTCACCCAGTCGCGCGAGGGGCTGCCCGGCCCGATCGGCGGCGTCGTCTGGCTCGGCTACGACAACCCGGCCGCGACGCCCCACGTGCCCATCTACATCGGCATCGCCCAAATGCCGGCCTCTTACATGGTCGACGGCCGCTGGGCCTTCAGCCGGGACTGCGCCTGGTGGGCCTTCCGGACCGTCAGCCGGCTGGCCAACTTCCGCTGGCAGGAGATGTCGCAGGACGTCCAGAAGGTCTGGAAGGGGATCGAGGACAAGGCCTTCGCCGGCCAGGCCGCGTTCGAGGCGGAGGCCCTGGCCCTCTACAAGAAGGACCCCCGCAAGGCCCGCGACCTCCTGACGAAATACTCGCACGACCTGGCCAACGGCGCCGTCGCCGCCTACTGGAAGCTCCTCGACGACCTCTGGCTCAAGTACTCCGGGTCCTTCTGATGGGGGACATGATACCCGTTTCCCCATTTCGGGCGGATCTGATGCCGCGTGGCGAACGGACAGTAGAGAAGGAATAGGGAAACGGGTATCGTGTCCCCCATTTTCGGGCTGCACCCGCTCGACTTCGCCATCGTCCTCGTTTTCGTCGCCGCCGTCCTGTGGCTCGGCTGGCGGGCCTCGCGCAAGACCAAGACGGCCGAGGACTTCTACGTCGCCGGCCGCCGCCTGGGCAAGTTCTACCAGTTCTTCCTCAACCTGGGCACCTCGACCAACGCCGACCAGGCCATCGTCGTCTCCCGCGAGGTCTACCGCCAGGGCGTCGGCGGGATGTGGATCCAGTACCTCGTCCTCTTCCTGACCCCCTTCTACTGGTTCACCACGGCCTTCTTCCGCCGCGTCCGCCTGGTCACCATCGGCGACTTCTTCACGGAGCGGTTCAAGAGCCGGTTCCTCGGCGCGGCCTTCGCCGTCTTCACCCTGTTCATGGCCTTCCTCGGCAACGGCGTCGGCTACATGGTCGCGGCCAAGACGATGATGGCCCTGACGCCCAAGCCCGCCGCGCGCTACACCGTCGAGGAGCGCCGGGCCGTCGACCTCTTCGAGGAGTACCGGGCCCTCCGGGCCCGCTCCGAGCGCGGGGAGCTCGCCCCGGCCGAGTCGGCGCGCCTGGCCGAGCTCGTCGAGCGGGAGAAGAAGGGCGAGCTGCGGGCCTTCGTCTCCTACACGGACGCGGTCTCGATCTACCTCGTCTACACGGTCATCGTGGCCGTCTACACGATGATGGGCGGCTTCCTGGCCGCGGCCATCACCGACGTCATCCAGGGGTTCCTGCTGACGGCCTTCTCGCTCCTGCTCATCCCCATCGCCCTCCACCGCGTCGGCGGGTTCGCCGGGCTCCACGCCGCCGTCCCCGATTTCATGTTCAAGCTCTTCGGCTCGGCGGCGACGAGCGAGTACGCCTGGTACACCATCCTGGCCATGGCCCTGGCGAACCTCGTCTCCATCATCGCCGTGGCCACCGGCATGCAGACGGCCGGCTCGGCCAGGAACGAGATGACCGCCCGGGTCGGCATGATCGGGGGCATGTTCTTCAAGCGCGTCATCATGATCTTCTGGGCCCTGACCGGCCTCCTGGCCATCGCCCTCTACGCCGGCCGGCTCCACGATCCCGACCTCATCTGGGGCCGCATGACCATGGACCTGCTCTTCCCCGGCGCCATCGGCCTGATGATGGCCGGGATCCTCTCGGCCAAGATGTCCAGCCTGGCCGGGTCGAGCGTCTCCTACTCGGCCCTCTTCATCCGCAACCTCTACCAGCCCTTCGTCAAGCCCAAGTCGGACCGCCACCTGATCCGGGTCGGGCGGGCCGCCATCGGCGCGACCCTGCTCGGCGGCGTGGGCGCGGCCCTGTTCATCGGCAACCTGCTCGACTTGTTCAAGTACTTCATCTCCCTGCCGGCCATCTTCGGCGCGGCCATCTGGCTGGGCTTCCTGTGGCGCCGCGTGACCCGGGCCGCGGTCATCGCCCAGGTCGTCGTCTGCTTCGCCGTCTACGCCCTCGTCCCCAACGTCTTCCAGTCGCTCGAGTGGGCCCGGACGCGGCCCTCGTTCCTGCGGGAAACGCGGGCCCGGATCGTCAACATCACCACCCGGGCCGTCGAGGAGGACGTCGCGGCGGGGCGCGCGGCCGCGGTCGGGGAGGTCATCCGCAAGGAGCACCGCAACCCGCCCGAGGGCATCTTCTACGAGAAGGTCGCCCGGAGCGACCCCCGGGACCCGGATTCGCCCAAGGTCGGGATCGGCCGGTTCCACGCCGAGCTCTGGATCCTCGGCTGGTGCGGGGTCGATTTCACGGGCTTCTCCAAGGCCCAGCTGAGCGCCGTCCGCTTCGGCTTCGACGCTCTGTTCCCGTTCGTCCTGCTCTTCTTGCTGAGCGCCGTGACCCGGCCCGTGCCCAAGGCCGACCTCGACCGCTTCTTCGCCCGCGTCCACACGCCCGTCCAGCCGACGCCAGAGGAGGAGGAGCGGGCCCTGCGGCGCGCCGTCGAGCGCTACGAGGAGATCGAGTCGCGCAAGCTCAAGGCGGGGTCGAACTGGGAGATCATGAAGCCTCGGCTAGTCGATGTCCTCGGCTTCGCCGGCTGCTGGGCCCTCGTCGGGGTCGTCGTCCTGCTCCTCTGGCTCGTGGTAAAATGGGGGACATGATCCCTTCGGGGACCGCGACGGATTCCGTATTTCCTGGCCGCCCGGCCTATCAACGTGAGAGAGAAGAAGACGCGTTGGCGACGGTTGCCTCTTTGGATCAGGTGATGCGGACACCCGGGGACGACAGCCCGCGCGAATCTCGGCATGATCGACCTCCTGCAATAGAGAGGACGATTGGAGCGGGGCGTTTTTTTTCAGCGGCGGAAAAATCAGGAAACAGGTATCATGTCCCCCATTCAGCGAAGGCCGGCGCTCTTGTCATGCTCCGCTCCTCTCCTCGAAGCGACCGGCCAGCTGGCCGCAGGCCGCAGCGATGTCGCTGCCCTTGGACAGCCGCACGGTCGTCCCGACCCTGCGCTCCTCGAGCCAGCGCTTGAAGCGCGAGAGGTCGGCGTCCGTCGGGGTCTTGAACTCGAGCCCCTCGACGGGGCTGTAGGCGATGAGGTTGACCTTGGCCCGGAGGCGCCGGGCGATCGCGGCCAGGCCGTCGGCGTCGTCGAGCGCATCGTTGAGGCCGGCGAGGAGACAGTATTCGAGTGTGATCATCCGGCCGCCCGAGCGGACGTAGCCCTCGGCCGCCCGGACGACCGCGTCGAGCGGGAAGCGCCGGTTGATGGGCATGAGCCGGTCGCGGAGACGGTCGGTCACGGCGTGGATGGAGAGCGAGACGTTGATCTGGATATCGAGTGCGGAGAGCCGGGGGAAGGCGTCGGCGAATCCGGCCGTCGAGACGGTGATGCGCCGGGCCGCGACGGCCATGCCCTCGGGGGCGTTCATGATGCGGACGGCCTTCTCCACGTGGGCCCAGTTGTCGAGGGGCTCGCCCATGCCCATGAAGACGTAGTTGGTCGGCTCGCGGCCGAGCGCGGAACGGACATGGACGGCCTGGCCGACGATCTCGGACGGACGGAGGTCGCGCCGGAAGCCGCGGCGGCCGCTGGCGCAGAAGGCGCAGGCGAACTTGCAGCCGACCTGGGTCGAGAGGCAGACCGTCAGGCGGCGGCCGGCGGGGATGATCACGGTCTCGACGTGCTCGCCGTCGCCGAGCCGGAAGAGGAGCTTGGTCGTGCCGTCTCCGGACGACCGCGTGTCGGCGACCTCGAGCCCGGCGAACGTGAACCGCGCGGCGAGCCTCTCCCGGAGCGCCTTTCCCAAGGTCGTGATGGCCTCGAACGCCGCCGCCCGCTTCTTGTAGAGCCCCTCGAAGATCTGGACCGCCCGGTAGCGCCGTTCCCCGAGCTTCTCGAGCTCGTCCTGGAGCTCGCGAAGCGTCAGGTCGCGGACATCAATGGGGGACATGATACCTGTTACCCGATTCTATCACAGGTGAGGAGATCTCCGCCGGGGGTCCGCCGGGGGTCTCCCTCCGCGCCGCGGGCGCTTCGGAAATGGGGAAACGGGTATCATGTCCCCCATTTTAGGATCGCCAGGGTCTCGATGTGGGGGGTGTGGGGGAAGAAGTCGTAGACGCGGAGCGCCTCGAGCTCGTAGGCCCCGAGGAGCGCCTTCAGGTCGCGGGCCAGCGTCGCCGGGTTGCAGGACAGGTAGAGCAGCAGCGGCACGGGCGCGGCAACCAGCCCGGCGACGACCGCCGGCGCAAGGCCCCGCCGCGGCGGGTCGGCGACGACCACCCCCGGCCCCCGGCCCAGGATCTCCTCCAGCCACTCCTCGGCCGTCCCCTCGCAGACGGCGAAGTTGCCGACGCCGTTGAGGGCCAGGTTCCTCTTCAGGAAGCCGATGTTCCCCGGGTCCGGCTCGACGCCGAAGACCTCGCGGGCCCGCGCGGCCAGCGGGATCCCGAACGTCCCCACCCCGCAGTAGAGGTCGGCCACCGTCTCTCCGGCCCTCGCCGCGGCGGCCGCGGCGACGTCGTCGAAGACCCGCTCGAGGATGCCGACGTTGGCCTGGAAGAACGACCGGGCGCCGGCGCGGAAGGTCCGGCCGCCGACGGTCTCCTCGAGGAAGTCCCGGCCGAAGAGCCGCTCGTCCCGGCGGCGCTTGCCGTCGAAGACGGACGCGACCGCCCCGGCCAGGGCGAGTTCCTTCCGCGCCCCGGCCAGGGCCTCGCCGAGAGCCGCCTTCTCCGCCTCCGAGGCCAGGTCGAGCGCGACGAGCGAGTCGCCGCGCGTCCGGCTGGTCCGAACCTCGATCGCCTCGACCGAGCGGAACGGCCCGGCCTCGATCGTCTCCCGCAGGCGGGCCAGCAGGCCGTTCACCCGCTCCGGGACGAGGTAGCAGCGGTCGACGGGCACGAACGAGGCCCGCTCGCCCGGCTCGTGATAGACGAGCTCGGCCCGCCCGGCCTCGCTCCACCGGACCCGGAGCCGGATCCGGTTCCGGTACCCCCAGCTCTCGGGCGAAGCCGTGACCGGCGGCGGGCCGCAAGGGCGCCGGAGCTCCCGGCCCATGATCTCCGCGACCTGGCCGCGCTTGACCTCGAGCTCGAGCCCGTCGTCCATGTCCTGGTAGGGGGAGCAGGCGAGGTAATGGCCGCACCTCGGCGCGACCCGCCGCGGCGAGGGCTCGACGACCGCCACGGTCCGCGCCTCGGCGTAGCTCCTCCTGTCCCTGACGACCTCGACCTCGACCGTCTCCCCGGGCAGGCCGGCGTCGGTGAAGACGACCTTGCCGCCGGCGAGCCCCAGCCGCCGGCCCGGGTAGACGATCTTGTCGACGCGGATCCGCATGCGGCCGCTCTCTCGGCTCTCCGCCCTACCGCGACGGGTAGCCCGGGTAGTCGCGGAGACCGACGACGGCGCCCCGGGCGCTCCAGGAGAAGTCCATCTCCGAGGGGAGGCGCCAGGTCTCGTAGCATTTCATCAAGGCCTTGTCCAGCCCCTCGACGACCAGGCGCTTCGCCCCGGGCGTTTGGACGCTCAACCGCCGCGCGCCCGGCCCTTCGACGGCCCGGACGAGCTCGGCCGGGAACTCCCGGACCTCCGGCATCGAGTCCTGCATGCCGTTGACGCACAGGGTCTGGCTGGCCGCGGCCTCCAGGCCGCAGAGCGGCCGGGCCCCGGCGACGCCGACATCGGCGATCGACCTCCAGAGCTTGTTCATGGGCTCGTCGTCGGGGACGCCGTAGCTGCGGCGCGCGCCGTCGGAGAGCTCGGCCCACAGGCCCGAGGTCCGGCTCTCGCACCGGACGACCCCTTTTTCGAACTCGTAGCGGACGACCGGCCCGCGGTCCTCCTCCGAGGCGTGGCTCACGAGGAACAGGATCTCGACGCCCTCCTCGGTCCGGACCCGCGCCGCCGCCGTGTCGAAGTTCTCGATGGCGTTGGCCCTGTAGAGCTCGGCCTCGACCTCGGCCGGCCGGGCGCTCGTCTCCGGCTCCTTCCCCAGGATATAGAACATGTTGTGGAGGTCGTGGGCCATGGCGTTCTGGGCCGGGCTGTCGAGGACCCAGGCGCCCTCGGCGTCGGTTCTCTTCCCGGCCCAGTCGTTTCGCTCGTAGTAGGCCGTGTCGCGGGGCCAGAGGTAGAGGCACTTGAACCGCTTGGGCGCGCCGAAGAGCCCGGCCCGGATGTCCTCTTTCAAGGCCTGGACGGCCGGGCTGAACGACCACTGGTAGCCGACGGCCACCCAGCGCCCCGCCGCCCGCTCGGCCTCGATGGCGTTGCGGACCTCCTGGACCGTCCCGGCCGCCGGCTTCTCGCAGAGGACGTGGCTGCCCTTGGCCAGGGCGAAGGCCGTCTGCGGCATGTGGAGGTGGATGGGCGTCGACAGGACGGCCAGGTCCGCCCGCCGGTTCCTGTAGAAGTCCTGGAGGCTGATGAAGCAGGGCACGCCCATGGCCCGCATCTCGACGTACTGCGGGCAGCGGTTGGGCTGCGGGTCGACCGCCCCGACGATCCGGAACAGGCCCGCGTCCTTCTTCCCGAGAAGCGCCTGGAGGTAGACGGCGCCCATTCCGCCGATGCCGACGAGGACCAGGGATGCGGGTTCGCCCATCTCGGCTCCTTCAGGTCAATATTGGCACAGTTTGGCGTGCTCGTCCAACAGGGCCATGAAGTTGTCGTACTTCGCGCCCACGGCGACGCTGTGGCTCGAGCCGAGGATGAACCGGCCGCCCGGCTTGGCGCAGGCCATGGCCCGGCGGACGTCGGCCCGGACGTCCCCGGGCGTCCCCCCGACGAGGTTCTCGACTGCGACGCCGCCCCAGAGGGCCATCCGGTCGCCGTGCGTCCTCTTGACGCGGCAGATGTCCATGCCCGCCGTGGGCTGGATGGACTGGTAGGCGTCGAAGCCGATCTCGACGAAGAAGTCGAGGAGGAGGCCGATGTTGCCGCAGCTGTGCTTGAGGATCTTCTTGCCGTGCTTCGCCTTGACGTTCCGGGCCCGCTCCTTGTTGGCCTCGAGGAAGAGGTCGCGGAACATGGCCGGCCCGATGAGGGGGCCCGTCTTGAAGCCGAGGTCCTCGGCCCACATCACGGCGTCCGAATCGGGGTGGATCATGATCTCGTCGGCCAGGTTCTGCTCCCGGACGAGGAGCCGCGTCGCCGCCCGGACCGCCTCGGGGTTGGCGGCGAGCTCGTAGAGGCCGCGCTCCATGCCGCCGAGCAGGACGATGCCGACCGACCCGCCCGACGGGCCGCAGATGTACTTCTCCCCCTTGAGCGCCCGGACGACGGCGTCGAGGATCCGCCAGGACCGCTCGTCGCGCCGCGGCGGCTCGGGCTCCTTCTCGAACTCGGCCGCGGTGAAGACGCGCCGGTCGCGGACGGGGTCGTGGACGCAGGTGATGTCCTGGGTCGCCTCGGACAGCTTGTAGATCCGGCCCTCGCGGTCCTCCCATGTCGTCGGGTCGATCCGCCGCGGCGGGGGAGGCCCGTCCTCGGGCGCGAGCTCCCACGTCGCCATGGGGAAGGTGACGATGTCGAGGGGCAGCTTCCGGTGCAGGGCGATGTGGTCCTCGAGCCAGCTCGCCGCGACCTCGCCGGCCCGCCCCTCCCAGAAGGCGATCTGCGACCTGGCCTTGGCCCGGAGGTAGGTCTCGTGGCCGAGGACGCGCTCGACCGTGTCGAAATCGACGGCGAACTCGGCGTAGGGGACGCGGTCGGGGACCCGGCCCTCCAGGACCGCCGCGACCCGCTCCTTCGGGGTCATCCTTTCCCCGCCCTCCGCTCGAGGAGGTCGGTCTCGCGGAACGACTTCGTCCGCCTGTCGACGCGGAGCGTCTTGATCTCGAAGCCCCCGAGCCGGACCGCCGCCTTGGCGCCGAGGGCCGGGACCTTGACCGTGACCCGCCGCGGCGCCCCCGTGGGCTCGAAGAGCCGGACGACCGCGTCCCGGCCGTCCTCGGACCGCTTGAAGGCGGCGAGCTCGACGGCCTCGCCCTCGACCACGACGCCGGGGAGCGAGCGCTTCCGGCCCCGGCCGCCCGGCGGGAAATAGGCCAGGGCGTAGGGCGCCTCGTTGCGGGCGAGGGCCTCGCGGCCGATCCGCTCCAGGCGCTCGGCCGACGGGCCGCCGTCGAGCCAGAACCGGAACGTCCGTTCGCCGACGTCCTGGCGCGCGACGAACCGGTCCCCGGCCACGGCCAGCCTGTCCTCCCACGTGTCGGCGGCGTAGGCGGGCGAGCGGAGGAGCGTCAGGCGCAGCTCGGCGCCGTTCCAGTCCGAGCCGTAGGTGCCGTCGTTGGCCACCGTCAGGGCCAGGCCGTCTTCGGCCGAGGCCAGGGCCAGCCACTTCTGGGCCACGGCCTCGTCGCCGTTGGAGGGCAGCTCGTCGGCGCCGTAGGCGACCTGGCCGAGGAACCGCGGCGCGCGCAGCTTCGGCGCGAGGCCGAGCTTGAGCATGGCGTCCCGCTCGGCCCAGAACACCCGGACCCCGACCTCGATCTCCGTCCCCCGCTTGGGGACCTTGTAGTGGAAGAGCAGGCGCGAGGCGCCGTAGGCGAAGACGGCCTCGACGACGGTCCGGACAGGGCCGTCCTCGACGACGCGGACCGGGGCGAGGACGCCGTCGCGGAGGCCGCAGAAGCGGGCCGTTTCCTCGGGCGTGGCCGGCTTGAACGTCCCTTCGAGGGCCCGGAAGGCGCGGACCTTCATGCCCCAGGGATCGGCGTTGTCGCGGATGACGAGCGGGATGAAGGCGCCCGGGGCGAGCAGGTCCGCGCCGCCGGCCCGGTAGGCGTCGAGGAGCCCGGTCCGGACCCCGACCGACGCGACGAGGTCGGCCGTGGCCACGGTGATGGCGCCGCTCTCCTCGGCGGCCGCCGGCTTGGGCCTTTCGGCGGCGCGCTCGAGCCGGCACGAGAAGCGGGTCAGCCGGTTGGCCGGGAGCTCCGCTTCGAAGACGACGCGCTTGCGCCACTCGACGCTGAGGTTGCTCTCCTCCTTCTCGAGCTGGACCGGGAGCTCGCGGCCGCCCGGCCCGAAGAGGCGGGGGACCCAGAAGCCCCCCTCCGTGTTCGGCTCCCAGGGCTCGAACTCGCACTCGACGAGCGTCCGCAGGGCCTGGCCGTGGGGATTGAAGACGAAGAGGGGGACTTCGCCGGCCGCGGCCCTGGGCTCGCCGGCGGCCAGGGCGAAGAAGGCCCGGGCCTTGACCCGCGACAGGATCTCGAGCCCGTGGCCGATGGTCCGCAGGGCGCCGTCCTCGCCCGACGGGATGGCCGAGCCGGGCAGGATGTCGTGGAACTCGACGAAGGCCAGGTCGCGCATGGCCTCTTCGAACTCCTCGCGGGGGTAGGCCATGAGCCCCTGGACCCAGGCCGCGGCGGCCATCTTCTCGGCCGAGTAGAGCTCGTTCTCGAGCCGGCGGTGTCCCTGCTTGACCCGGGCCATGGACGTGTAGCAGCCGACGGCCCAGGGGTTGAGGTCCTTCTCGCGGCGGGGGAGGGAGGGCCGTTCGGCCTCGAGCTCGCGGAAATAGTCGTCGGGCGTCGAGTGGACGAGTTCGAGGCCGCGGCGCTCTCTCCGCAGCGCCTCGAGGCCGGCCAAGTCCCGCCGTGACGGCCCGCCGCCGTGGTCGCCGACGCCCCAGAGGTGGATGGCCAGGCCGCCGTCCGGGTTCTCGGCCAGCCAGGCCTCCAGCCGGGCCCGCTCTTTGCCGCCGGGCGAGCAGTAGTGGGCCGAGGCCCGGTTGGCCAGGACCTCGGAGCCGTCGTAGCCGACCCAGACGAACTCGTCCCGGGGCAGGGGGCACTGCGAGTCGCCGGGCCGGCAGCAGAGATAGGCCGTGTAACCGCTCTTGGCCAAGATCTGGACCAGGCCCCGGGTGTGGCCGAAGGGGTCGAGGTTGACCGCCGTCCGCGGCTCGACGCCGAACTTGTCCTTGAAATACCGGCGCCCGAGGAGGATCTGGCGGACGAACGACTCGCCGCTCGGCATGTTGCAGTCGGGCTGGACGTGCCAGCCGCCCATGACGTGCCACTTCTTCCGCCGGACCAGAGCCTTGATGCGGCGGAAGAGCGCCGGCTCGTGCTCCTCGACCCACCGGTAGAGGACGGCCTCGTTGTGGCAGAAGACGAAATCGCCGCGCTTTTCGCAGAACTCGGCCGCCTGCCGGAACGTGGACAGGGCCTCGCCGGCCCCCTCCGGCCACTCCCACAGCCAGACCGGGTCGATGTGGGCGTTGGCGACGAGATGGATCCTTCGCTTGGCCATGGCCACCTCTCTCGGGGGATGACGGCGCGGACCCGGGGTCGAGGGCGGCCGCGCCTCCTCGGCCGGGATTATATGTGCGGGATAGCCCCGAAAGCAAACCGTCCGGCGCCCGCCGGCCCCCGCCCTCAACGGACGGGGAGCGCGGGGGGCGGCATCCCTCGCCGTCTCGGAGCGGGAACTCGGAGATGGGAGAAGGGCCAAGAAAACGGGGCGTTCTTGCGAGGGGCCCGGCTCAGGCCCGGGAAGGGCCGCGGAGGAGGCGGGCCGGCAGGGTGATGATGGCTCCGATGAGATCGAAGACCGCTTTGACCGTGACGCCGAGGAGCCGGAGCGGCAGGAGCAGGAGCCAGACGAACGGATAGAGGACCAGGGCCAACAGGGCGATCGGCCAGCAGATCACGAGCAGGATGAGCCAAAGAAGGAATTTGGTCATCGTCGGCCTCCTCGCCTGGATATACGGACGGCCGCACGCCAAGGTTCCCTGGATCGGCGGCGCGCAGCTCGATTCGCTCGGTCGCCCGGGACCGGAGCGTCGATCGGCCTGTCGAGCCGGGTGTCACCGGAACGGGGGCCGGCCGAAGGCGTCGCGGGCCTCGCGCAGGGCGACGACGTGGCTTGGCTCGCAGTCGTAGGCCACGACGCCGCAGCCGAAGAGGAGCCCCGGCTGTCCGGCCGCCGCCTCGAGGACCCGCCGGGCCTCGGCCCGGACGGCGTCCGGCGGCCCGGCATGGACGAGCCGGGCGTCCACCGAGGCCCGCAGGGCCCGCTGCTCGGCCCGGCACCGCCTCAGGAACAGCCCCAGGTCGGCGCCGGCGTCGCAGAGGAGCTGAGGCGCCCCGGTCCGGAGGAGGTCCTCGAGGATGGCCGTCGTGTCGCCGCCGACGATGAGCGGCGTCAGGCGCGCTCCCGCCCGGCGCAGGGCGGGGACGACGGCGTCGCGGTAGGCCGGCAGGACGAACTCGCGGAAGACCCGGGGCGAGGCCGCCGCCGGCGAGGCCTTGGAATCGAAGAGGACCGGCTCGACCCCGCGCTCGAGGAAGGCCGCCCCGAAGTCCGCGGCGGTCCGGGCCGCCCAGTCCATGAGCCCGCGGACAAAGGCCGGGTCCTCGACCGTCGCCACGAGGAGCGCTTCCGACCCGGCCACGGCCGAGGCCAGCGAGAACGGCCCGGTCACGGCGCCGCGGACGACGAGGTCGCGGCCCCGCGCCTTACGGAGCCGGGCCGCCGTCTCCAGGAAGAGCGGCAGGCGTCCGTCTTGGGCCGGGTCGATCCGCCCGAGCTTCCGGAGGTCGCCGGGCCCGCGGACGAGCGGCGCCGCCACCGCCGGGACGTCCGGGCCGGCCCCGAAGAAGCGGACCTCGCAGCCGGCCGCCTCGGCCTCGACGTTGTAGACGTCGAGCCCGACCGTGAGCGCGTCGGGGTCGTAGAGGGCGAGCTCCCTCTCCAGGGCCTCGCCGAGGAGGCCGGCGTCGCGGCAGACCTCGGACGGGGACCGGCCGACGAGGCGGGCCTTGTGCTCGTAGACGGCCGGGACGAAGGGGACCTTGTCGGCGGGCTCGAGCGCCAGGGTCCGCTCGAGCCTCTCGCGCTTGGTCATCCACGGTCAGATGAAGACGGTGGCCAGGGTGTAGACGGCGAAACCGATCAGCGCCAGCCCGAGAGCGAAGAGGATCCTGCGGAAGGTCTCCTGCTTGATGCGCTGGTGCCGGGAGCTGATGAACCGGACGAGGCCCATGTACCAGCCGAACGAGGTCAGGCCGACCACGACGGCGAAGGCCACGGCCGTCCAGGTGCCGTAGCGGACCAGGTTATGGCCGAGGAGGTTATGCCCGGTGACGACCCCGGCCACGAAGATCCAGTACATGTAGAGGGTCGGGTTGGTGAGGTAGAGGAGCATGACGCCCAGGATCGGCTTGGGCGCGGCCGAGGGGACGCTGTTCCGGTCCTGGGGGATCTCGAAGGTCTTGGAATCGATGATGAGCTTGCGGGCCAGCAGGAAGATGACGACGGCCGCGACGAGCTTCAGGACCGACATGGAATAGGCCGGCAGGCGGAGCTTGATCCTGAAGAACCCGGCCAGGGCGACGAAGCAGAAGACGGCGTCGAAGAAGGAGGCGGTCGCGCCGGCCAGGACGCCGTGGAGGAAGTCGCGCTTGAGGGCCTGGGAGGCGACGAAGAAGTTGATCGGGCCGAGGGGGACGGAGGCCATGAGGCCGAAGAAGATCCCTAGCAGAGCGAACATCTCGCCGGGAGTGTAGCGGAAACCCCGGCCGGGAGTCAATCACCGGAGCCGGGCATCGGGAGGGGGGCGGGGGCGGGACGGCGGCCGCGGCCGCCTCACATCTTGGCGATGCTGGCGGCCTCGTCGCCGGAGTCCTCCTCGGACTCGAGCTCGATGCCGAGGAGCTTGGCCGTCCCCTCGTAGACCATCTTCAGCGACTTCTTGGACTCCTGGAGCTCGGCCAGGCGCTTCCGGACCTTTTGGAGTTCCTTCTCGACTTCCTCGTCGAGATGCTCCAGCTGGTGCTTCACCTCGGCCATCGTCTTCTTGTAGAGGTCCTCTTGTTCCTTGCTCAGAGCCATGCGAAACTCCTTCCCGCCGGATTATACCATCTATTCCGAGGCGCCGGAATCGCTTTTCTCGGCCTTGAAAGCGATGACGAACGGCTTCCAGACCTTGACGGCGACGCCGTCCTTGCGGGCCGGCTCGAACTTCCACTTCCTCACGGCGGCCTCGGCCGCCTTGCCCAGGCCCATGTCGTCCTGGATGCCCTTGAGGATGCCGGTGTCGACGACGTTGCCCTTCTCGTCGATCAGGGCGTTGACGGTGATCGAGCCTTCGAGGCCGCGCGCCTGGGCGCCCTGGGGATAGACCGGGTTGACCTTCTTGGTCAGGGCCGGCGGGCTGGTCACCGAGCCCAGATCGACCAGGTCGCCTTCCTTGACGGGGGGAGCGGCCGGCGGCGAGGCGACCGCGGCGGGCGGCTCGGCTTCCGTCCTGGCCGCCGGGGGCTGGGCCTCGGCCTTCGCCGCGGCCGCGTTGCCGTCCCGCTCGCTCGCCGGCGGGGTCAGGGCGAGGACGCCGGCCGGGACGACGGGATCGACGATCCCTTCGGCCACGGGGGGGGCCTCGGCCGCCTTGGCGGCGGGCTTGGGCTTCGGTTTGGCCGGAGCGGGCTCGACGACGGGCGGCAGGGTTTCGACGGGCGGCGGGGCCGGGACTTCGATCGCGGGCACGGCCCGGGAAGCGCTCGGGACCGGAACTGGCCTGGGCGCGGGCTTGGGCCTCAGGACGAGGAAGGCGGCCGCGGCGACGGCCACGACGCCGACGGCCGCGAAGACGAGCTTCGGGAGGCCTTTCTTCTCCTTCCCCTCGCCGATGTGTTCGAAGATCTCCCGGTGCTGGAAGATGTCGCCGGAGGGGGTCGGGGAGACCTCGGGGATCTTGACTTCGGTCCGGACGGGCTCCCGCATGGCCGGCTCGGGGCGGGCGGGCTCGGCCCCCCGGGGCTCGCGCCTGGCCGGCTCGGGCCTCGGCGTCTCCGCCGGGCGGGCCGGCTTCACCGGGGCCGCCGGCATGACCGGCCGCGCCGGGGCCTGGGCCTTCGGCGGGTCCGGGGGCGCCTGAGGCTTCGGCTTCGCGGGGGTGAAGAAGGGCGAGATGTCGGAGCCCGGGTCGCCGGGCGTCAACGTGTTCCTGGCGGCCGGCCCGGGCACGGCGGGCCCGGATTCCGGGGCCGGCGCCGGGGCGGGCTTGGGCCTTTCGGCGGCGGGTTTGGCGGCCGCGGGCTTCTCGGCCTCCGGGGCCGGGGGCGGCGGCGCGGGCGCGGGGGGCCGGGGCGCGGGCCGGGGGGCCTTGACCTTGTCTTTCTCGATCTCGAACCCGGCCAGGGCCGACTTGAGGAACTGATCGATGTCGGCGCTCTCGCTGCCGTTGCCGTTGCCGCCGCCCGTCCGCTCGGCGGGCCTCTTCGCCTCGGGGACGGGCCGGGCCGCGACCGTCTTGAGAAGATCGTCCGCGAGCGACTCGAACCTGGCCTCCGCGGGCGTCTCGCGCCGGGCCGGGGCGGGGGCGGACTTCCGCAGCTTGGGGATCTCCCGGGCCAGCTTGTCGATGTCGGCCGGGATCGAGAACAGGTCCTCGTCGGACCTGGGCTTATCGCGCTTCGACGCGTCGGCCGTGACGGGCTCGGGCCGGACGGGCCGGGCCCGCTCCGGCTCTTGCCTCGGCTCGGGCTTGCCCAGGACGGCCTCGATCGAGCTCAGAAGCTCGGCCACCTTGAGCGGCTTCTCGAAGTATTCCGACGCGCCGTAGGTCCGCAGGGCCTCGGTCCGATAGACGCGGTCCTTGTAGACCCCGGTCATGATGAAGACGGTGGCCTGGGAGTTGCGCTCCGAGGTGATGCGCTGGCAGAGCTCGAAGCCGTGGACCTTCGGCAGCATGGCTTCCATGAGGACCAGGTCGGGGGACTCCTTGTTGTACCTGTCCCAGCCCGCCTGGCCGTCGGTCGCCGTGACCACCTCGTACCCCTCCTTGGCCAGGGTCCCCTGGAGGGAGGCCAGCGAGTTCTGATCGTAGTCGATGACGAGGATCTTTTTCATGCCCATCTCTTGCCGCGTCGCGCCGCCTTACGACCGGCCTTCCCGTCGCCGGAACGGGCCGGCGGACGGTCCTTCGGACAGCGCTCTCGTTCGCATGGACCCATTTTTTCCTCACCCCCCGGCCGGGTCAATCACCCCTCAAGGTGAATACCGGGATGATTTCCCCCCCCCACCCCGGGGGGACCGGCCCCTCGGGGGGCGCCCCGAGGGCCCTCGCCGCCTCGCCTCATCCGCCGGGGAGGCCGACGAGGGACCTCGGGTGTCGTCTCCGCTCGCTGCGGTGAAACGTCACGCCGTCCCGGGGCCTGAAAACGGGACATGTCCTTGCACGTGTCCCGGGCTTTCAGACACCGAGGCCGGCTAGTTCACCGCTTGATGCTCACTCCGACGACACCTTCGGCCCCTTCTTCCGTCGGCCTCCCATGGCCGGGCGGCCGAGCTCGCTCGAGGTGATGCCTCATGATAAAAGCGCGGCGGCCGGTCGAGCGCCGGGAGCGGCGGGCTGAACCGCCGGGGCGCGGGCGCGTAATCATCAATCAGGTTCTCTTCCATTTTCTGTGGGTGGCTATGGGATCGGTTGCCAGGTGCTCGAGGCGCGTGTCGGGACATGTACCGCCCCGGTACGTGTCCCGTGGGCCTCCCATTTGCCGGCCCATCTGACCCACACAACGTGGCAGAGAACCATCAATCATAAGAAAGGAGGAGGACATGGACGGGACGAGAACGCGCGGTTTGGGCTGGATCCCGGACTTCCCCGATTTCCGGGACTACACCGAGGCGACGCCCGATGTCCGCGACGCGCTCGCGCCGACGGGGCTCGGCGCCGCCGCCCGCGGCCGTCCGGGCCCGCCGCGGCTCGCCGCCGCCGTCGACCTCCGGCCCTGGGCCTCGCCCGTCGAGGACCAGGGCGCTCTCGGCTCCTGCACGGCCCAGGCCGGCGCCGGGGTCATCGAGTATTACGAGCGCAAGGCCTTCGGGCGCCACATCGACGCCTCGCGCCTGTTCCTCTACAAGGCGACCCGGAACCTCATGAAGGCCAAGGGCGACTCGGGCGCCTTCCTCCGGACGACCATGGGGGCCATGGTGCTCTTCGGCGTCCCGCCCGAGAAGTACTGGCCCTATTCCGACGCCGGGGAGGCGTTCGACCGCGAGCCGCCCGCCTTCTGCTACGCCTTCGCCCAGAGCTACAGGACGCTCCTCTATTACCGCCACGACCCGGCCGGGGCCGACCGGTCCGACGTCCTCGACCGGCTGAAGGCCCATCTCGCCGCCGGGCACCCGGCCATGTTCGGCTTCACCGTCTACAGCTCGATCGACCAGGCCGAGGCGACCGGCCGCATCCCGGTCCCGCACGGCCGCGAGCGCGTCGAGGGCGGCCACGCCGTCGTGGCCATGGGCTACGACGACGCCATGGCCATCGCCAACGCCGCCGGGGGCGAGGCCTGCCGCGGCGCCCTGCTCGTCCGCAACTCCTGGGGCAAGGGCTGGGGCGAGGCGGGCTACGGCTGGCTGCCCTACGCCTACGTCCTGCGGGGACTGGCCGAGGACTTCTGGTCGGTGCTGAAGAAGGACTGGATCGACACCGGCGAGTTCAAGCTCTGAGGCGGGCGCCTCACTTCGCCGCGCGGTCTTCGATGAGGACCTGGAGGACCTCCATCTCGTCGGCGTCGAACCAGATCTTGGAGCACGACAGGCACTTGTCGACCGGCACGAAGTACTGGTAGTTGTACGGCCGGGCGACCATCCGGTAGCCGCAGCTCGGGCAGGGGACGCCCGCGTCCAGGGCGGCCTCGATCTTCTGTCTCTTCAAAGGATTGAGGGTGACCTTGTCCCGGAAGGCCCGGGCCTTGGCGACGAGGGCCTCGGAGAAGGCGAGCTCGCGGCGGGCGACGATCCGGTCGACCGAGGCGGCGTCGACCAGGCGGCCGCGGCACCGTCCGCAGACGCGGACGGCGACGCCTTCGTAGAACGCCTCGGCCAGGGGGACGCGGCAGCGCGGGCAGAGGTTCTCCCGGCCCGGCGACAGGGGCTTCTTGCGGGCCAAGTTGAAAAGGGCCGTCCGGACCTGAGGGAACTCGCGGGCCCGGGCCTCGATCCCTTCCTGGGTGTTCTTCACCCGCATCGCCGGCGAGAAGCGCGGCCGGCAGAGGAGCTCGGGAACGGTGAACGGGCCCTCCCAGGGCCCGTCCCCGGCGCCGGCCAGCATCCAGACCCGGGCCTCGTCCCCGGCGGCCGGCGGCGCGTCCCCGGCCCCGGGCGCGGCCGGGAAGAGCTCCAGCTGCTCCGTCCGCTGCTCCTCGTAGGACCGGAGGACGCCGCGGGCGTCGGCCCGGGCCTTGTCCTCCGCCCACACGGCGTGGGCGATGGCCGGGGGCTTCTTGCGGACCATGGCCGCGAGGAGGCCGATCCGCTTCATGAGCGGCGGGTGGGAGCTGAGGATCCGGCCGGCCAGGGTGTCCGGAGTGTCGCGGGCGTCCGGCCGGACGATGAAGAGGGGCGCGTAGCTCAGCGGGAAATCCCCGACGAAGGAGTTCTTGACGTGGGCCTTGTAGATGATCCGGGCCAAGGCCTCGGGGGCCCGGCTGAGCTCGACCGCGGCCGCGTCGGCCAAGAGCTCGCGCTCGCGGCTGACGAGCATGCTCAGCAGGCGCATGACCAGGGCCGAGACGGCCACGGCGGCGTAGAACAGGACGGGGGGGAAGCCGGGGCCCGTCCTGCGGCCGGCGGGGGGGCAGTCGGCCCGGTCGTCGGTCTCGGGCTCAAGGGCGTCCTTGAGCTTCTCGAACAGGTGGGCCAGGGAGCAGACGAGGGTCAGGTAGAAGGCGTCGCCGCGGGCGATGTGGGCCAGCTCGTGGGCGGCCACGGCCTGGAGCTCGTCCCGCGTGCCCTCGGCCAGGAGCCCCTCGGTCACGGCCACGGCCGGCGTCCCGTCCTCCTCGATGACGGCCAGGGAGTTGACGGCGAACGAGGGCAGGACGTAGGCGTTGACCCGGGGCAGGCCGGCGGCGATGCGGATCTCGTCGACGGTGTTGAGGAGCTGGAGATGGTAGCGGTCGGAAGCGTCCGGCGTTTGGGCCTGGAGACGCTTGAGGATGAAGCGCGGGCCGTTCTTCCGGGCGTCCAGGAAGTGCAGGGCGGCCGTGACGACGGCCACGGCCAGATCGGCCAGGAGGAAGCGCGGCCAGAAGCCGGGCGCGGAGAGAAGGCCGCCGCGGAAGGCGAGGCCGAAGGTGGCCAGCAGGGCCAGCCCGATGAGCCCGAAGCCGACGAAGTGGAAGGCGAGGACCGCCCCGAAGAGGGGGAGGCTGCGCCGCCGTTGGCGCCTCTGGACCTCGTAGAAGTCGCGCGGCCGTGTCGCCATGTCCGCCGGGAATCATAACGGAATCCCGGCCCGCCGGTCAATTGAAGAAAGGGGACACACACGGTGTGTGTCCCCTTTCCGATTTCAATGAGAATCCTCGATGAGAACGAGCGTCTATATAGATGCCCCCATGCCCCGAACAGCCAGATTGGTCATCCCTGATGTGCCGCATCACATCATTCAGCGTGGAAACCGCAGGCAACCCGTGTTTTTTACGGATGAGGATAGGAAGTTCTATCTAACACTGCTGCTCAAATGGAGTAACATAGCCCGGCTATCCATTTGGGCTTATTGCCTGATGGAGAACCACGTGCACTGCGTAGGCGTTCCGCATCTCCCGACAAGTCTGGTTATGACCTTTGCCCAAGTGCATAGGCGATACTCTTCCGTCATCAATAAGCGCTATGGCTGGCGGGGCTATCTCTGGCAGGGCCGGTTCCTTTCCTATCCGATGGACGAGGCCTATCTTTACAGGGGCATTCGTTATGTTGAATTGAATCCAGTCCGGGCGGGACTCGTACCAACGGCCGCAGATTATCCTTGGTCAAGCGCCCGGGCCCACATCTTCGGAGAGGAGAGCATGATCCTAGGCCGAAATCCTTTGGGAATGTCAGGCGTGGAATGGGCAAAATACCTTGCCGAAGGGAACCAAAAGGTCGAAGCCGAGGTCTTCAGAGAATGTGCTCGGTCTGAGCGGCCCTTGGGCGGCGAAGCTTTCCTGAAAAGGTTTAGATAAGGGGACACACACCGTGTGTGTCCCCTTTCTTTGGTTGACCTGGGGTGGCGGCGGACGTATAGTGGAGGGACTTCCCGCTTTCAGGAGGCCGCCGTGAAGAGACCCCACTGCCGTTCCGAAGCCCGCGCGTTCGCCCTGGCCGCTCTCGCCGCCGTCTCGCTGGCCGCCGGCGCCGCGCCGCTCGCGGCCGTCGACACGTTCGACACGAGGATGCTGACCCAGCCGGCCGTCTCGGCCGAGCGGATCGCCTTCGTCTACGCCAACGACATCTGGACGGCCGACCTCGAGGGCCGGGACGTCCGGCGCCTGACCTCGGACGTCGGCGCGGAGACGGCGCCGGCCTTCTCTCCCGACGGCCGCCTCGTCGCCTTCAGCGGCCAGTACGACGGCAACACCGACGTCTACGTCGTCCCGGCCGGGGGCGGCGTCCCCAAGCGCCTGACCTGGCACCCGGCGGCCGACATCGTCCAGGGCTTCACGCCCGACGGACGGTCCGTGCTCTTCACCTCGTCCCGGTTCTCCGACAACCGCTCCTACTCCCAGCTCTTCACCGTGCCCGTCGCGGGCGGCGAGGCGACCATGCTCAATGTCCCCTACGCCTTCAAGGCCGCCGTCTCGCCCGACGGGCGCTCGATCGCCTACAACCCCTTCCCGGAGGCCTTCACCCAGTGGAAGCACTACCGCGGCGGCCGCTTCTCGCGGATCTGGATCTTCGACAACGCGGCCGAGTCCGTCGTCAAGGTGCCCCAGCCGGAGGGCCGGTCCAACGACGTCGACCCGATGTGGTTCGGCCCGCGGATCGTCTTCCGCTCCGACCGCGACGGCGAGTTCAACCTCTACGCCTACGACCTCGCCTCCAAGTCGGTCAAGCGGCTGACCGAGTTCAAGGACTTCCCGGTCCTGTCCGCTTCCGGCGGCGCGGGCAAGGTCGTCTTCGAGCAGGCCGGGGCGCTCCACCTCTACGACGTGGCCGGCGGCACGTCCAGGCGCCTGACCATCGGCATCGCCACCGACCTCCCCGAGCTCCGCGAGCGCTTCGCCAAGGGCTCGCAGTGGGTCCGCGGCGGGTCCGTCTCGCCGGCGGGCGCCCGGGCCGCCCTCGAGTTCAGGGGCGAGATCGTCACCGTGCCGGCCGAGAAGGGCGATCCCCGCAACCTCACCCAGACGCCCGGCGTCCACGAGCGCCACCCGGCCTGGTCGCCCGACGGCGCGTCCATCGCCTACTTCTCCGACGCCTCGGGCGAGTACGAGCTCCACGTCGCCGCCCAGGACGGCAAGGGGGCCGTGAGACGGTACAAGCTCGGCGGGGCCGGCTTCTACGGCTCGCCGACCTGGTCCCCGGACAGCCGCAAGATCGCCTTCAGCGACAACTCCCTGACCCTCTTCTGGATCGACCTCGCGACCGGCGCGGTCAAGAAGATCGCCTCCGAGGCCCTCTATCAGACGGGCGGCCAGGCCGAGATGCGGTCCGACTGGAGCCCCGACTCCAAGTGGATCGCCTACACCCTGGGCACGCCGACCTTCTTCCGCCGCGTCCACGTCTATTCGCTCGACCAGGACAGGTCCTATCCCGTCACCGACGGCCTGAGCAGCGTCGAGGAGCCGACCTTCGACGCCGAGGGCAAGCACCTCTGGTTCCTGGCCTCGACGGACGCCGGCCCCGTCGCCCAGTGGTTCGACATGTCGAACTCCGACCTGCGGCTGACGTCGTCCCTCTACCTGGCCGTGCTGCGCAAGGACCTGCCCAATCCGCTGGCCAAGGAGAGCGACGAGGAGAAGCCCAAGGAGGAAAAGAAGGAGCCCGACAAGCCGGCGGCGAAGCCGGGCGCGCCGGCCCCGGCGGCCGTCCGCATCGACTTCGACGGCCTGGAGAACCGCATCGTCACGGCGCCCATCCCGGCCGGGGTCTACAACAACCTCGCCGCCGGCGACGGCGGCAAGCTCTTCTACCGCAAGGTCGATCCGCCCCCGACCCCGACCTCGGGCGGCCAGGGCGAGTCGTCCATCCGCGTCTACGACCTGGCCAGCCGCAAGGACGAGGCCTTCGGGCCGGCCTGCGACGGCTTCGAGCTCTCGGCCGACCGGAAGAAGATCCTCCTCGCCTCCCGCGGCGCCTGGTCGATCATCCCGGCCGCCGGCAAGCCCGAGCCGGGCAAGGGCCGGCTCGACCTCGACGCCGTCAGCGTCCGGGTCGTCCCCGAGGCCGAGTGGAAGCAGATCTTCGACGAGGCCTGGCGGATCAACCGCGACTATTTCTACGACCCGGGCATGCACGGCGCCGACTGGAAGGCCGTCAAGGCCAAGTACGCCGCCTTCCTGCCGCACCTGGCCTGCCGGGCCGACCTCAACCGGCTCATCCAGTGGATGTGCTCCGAGCTCGGCGTCGGCCATCACCGCGTCGGCGGCGGCGACACGCCGGCCCAGCCGGCCCGGGTCCCCGGCGGCCTGCTCGGCGCCGACTACGCCGTCGAGAACGGCCGCTACCGGTTCAAGAAGGTCTTCGGCGGGCTCAACTGGACGCCCGAGCTGCGGGCCCCGCTGGGCGAGCCCGGCGCCGAGGTCCGGGCCGGGGAATACCTCCTGGCCGTCGAGGGCCGCGACCTCGTCCCGCCCGAAGACCTGTTCGCGCGGTTCGAGGCCACGGCCGGCAAGATCGTCGAGGTCACGGTCGGGCCCGACCCGAACGGCGCGGGCGCGCGGACGATCAAGGTCGTGCCCGTCGCCGACGAGGGGGCGCTGCGCAACCGCGACTGGGTCGAGGGCAACGTCCGCAAGGTCCGGGAAGCGACGAACGGCCGCGTCGCCTACGTCTACGTCCCCAACACCTCGACGCTCGGCCACGTCTATTTCAAGCGCTACTTCTTCCCCCAGGCCGACAAGGAGGCCGTCATCGTCGACGAGCGCTTCAACGGGGGCGGGCTGGTCGCCGACTACTACCTCGACTGGCTGCGCAAGCCCGTCTCGGCCTACTGGGCCATGCGCTACGGCGCGGACCTCAAGACCCCGAGCGCCTCGATCCAGGGCCCCAAGGTCATGATCATCAACGAGTCGGCCGGCTCGGGCGGCGACCTCCTGCCCTACATGTGGCGGAAGTTCGGGGCGGGGAAGCTCGTCGGCACCGCGACCTGGGGCGGCCTGGTCGGGACGCTGGGATTCCCCGTGCTCATGGACGGCGGCAGCGTCACGGCGCCCAACCTGGCCTTCTGGGACGTCGGCGAGGGCTTCGGCATCGAGAACGTCGGCGTCCCGCCCGACATCGAGGTCGAGCAGACGCCCAGGGACGTCATCGCCGGACGCGACCCGCAGCTCGAGGCGGCCATCAAGGTCGCGATGGACGAGCTCGAGGCCAACCCCCCGGCGAAGCCCAAGCGCCCGCCCTACCCGGTGAGGGTCAAGAAATAAGAACGGGGGCGAGGTCCCCGACCCGCGACTAATATAGAAGACATGAAGTATCGCGTTCTCGGCCGCACCGGCCTCACGGTCTCGGTCGTCGGCCTCGGCACCTGGCAGCTCGGCGGCGAGTGGGGCAAGACCTTCACCCAGGCCGAGGCCGACGCCATCCTCGACAAGGCCGCCGAGTGCGGCGTCAACCTCATCGACACGGCCGAGTGCTACGGCGACCACGCGGCCGAGCGCCTCGTCGGCGACTATCTCTCCCGCCGCGAGCGCGACCGCTGGATCGTGGCCACCAAGTTCGGCCACGCCTTCAGGGGCTTCATGGACCGGGCCGACCGCTTCAAGCCGGAGGAGGTCAGGGCCCAGCTCATCGCCTCGCTGCGGGCCCTGCGGACCGACCGCATCGACATCTACCAGTTCCACTCGGGGCCGGACGAGGCCTTCCTCGACGACGGCCTCCAGGCCGTGCTCGAGGAGGCCCGCCGGGCCGGCATGGTCCGCAACCTCGGCGTGTCCATCCGCGGCGAGGGGAGCGACGTCCAGGCGCGGGAGGCCTTCGGCCGCGGCTTCGGCGTCCTCCAGGTCGTCTACAACCGCCTCGACGCCCGGGCCGAGTCGGCCGTTTTCCCCCACGCCCGCCGCTTCGGCCTGGGCGTCATCGGCCGGGTCCCGCTCGCGAGCGGCCTCCTCAGCGGCAAGTACGGGGCCCTCGACACGTTCGGCCCGGACGACTACCGCTCGACGCTGGGGCAAGAGGAGGTCGCCCGCCGCGTCCGCGAGGCCGAGCGGCTGGCCGGCGGGGACCCGCCGCTCGGGGTCAGCCGGGCCCGCTGGGCCCTGGCCTGGTGCCTGCGCGACCCCGTCGTGGCCGCGGTCATCCCCGGGGCCAAGACGCCGGAGCAGGCGGCCGAGAACGCCTCGGCGGCCGACCTACTTTCCGGCCGCATCCCCTGAGCCGGGCCCGAGGCACTCGTTCCGGAACCTCGCGGCGAACTCGTCCACGTCCTTCGGCGAGAGGACCGTCCTCTTCTCGGCCAGATAGGCGTTGAGAATCCGGTTGAAGCAGGACTGGAAGCGGAGGCGGTCGGTCTTGCCCCTCACGTCGACGGCCGGCTCGTCGTAGAGCCGGACCGAGATGAGGTCCTCGCGGTCCTGGGCCAGGCTGTAGACGTAGCTGGCCGCGGCGACGCAGCTTTCGGTCGCGCCCTCGAGGTCCTCGTGGGGATTGAGGTCGAAGGGCCTGTCGAGGAGGGCCAGGCCGAGCAGGCCGATGGGCGTGAGCTCGCGCGAATAGAAGAACTCGTCGCCTTCCATGCGCTGGGACTGGATGCCGCCGTCGCAGGCGCTGCCCTCCTCCCAGGCCCGGACGAGGCCGAGCCAGGAGCCGGACTTCCGGAGAAGCAGGATGGTGTCGATGTCGGCCTCCTCGCCGGCGTTGAAGGTGACCGAGAGGATGTAGGTCTCGGCCCCGCCGGTCTGGGGCCCGGCCCAGGCGGAGTAGGCGAAGAAGGGCGCCCGCTTCGTCATCGGGTCCTCCTCGTACTCGGTCACCCACCAGCCGGGCTGGGCCTCCCACTGGAGGCAGTCGTAGCGCGTCTTGAACGCCGCCAGGTCCAGCTGGCCCTCGCCGGAGCGGTACAGGGCGTTGACCGCGGCCGGGTGGACGGCCACGCCCCGGAAGGTGAACTCGCCGGGGACGTCCTCGGGGACGGGGGCCTTGCAGGCGGCCAGGCCGGCCGCGAGGGCCAGCAGGAGAAGGGGGGCCAAGACGGGAGAGGTCGGAAGGGCGGCCGCGGTCCGGCGGTTCGGTGTCGTCATCGTCCAGCTCCTTTTCATCTTTAGACGCCCGGACGGCGCGCCATCTTCCCCTCCCGCCGGGGCCGGGCCGCGCCCCCTCCCCCCGCGAGGGAACTTTTTCGGGCGTCCCCCCGTCATTACTCGAAACGAGATGTGTTCGCTCAAGCCCGAACGGAGGCGGAATTGAAGAAGCTCCCGGCTCTCACGGCCCTCGGGGCCCTCGGCCCGATCCTCCTCGCCGCGGCCGCCTTCGCGGCCGCCCAGACGAGGCCCGCGCCCGCCGCGGACCGGCTCGCCGAGACCGGGCCGCCCCTGCCCTTGACGGCGACCCCGCCGAAGATCGACGGCGTCCTCGACGACGAGGCCTGGCGGACGGGCCTCAAGTTCGACGGCTTCAAGACCTTCAAGCCCGACTATGGCAAGGACGCCAGCCAGCGGACCGAGGCCTGGATCGCCTGCGACGCCTCGAACCTCTATTTCGCCTTCCGCTGCCACGACAGCGAACCGGCCAAGGTCAAGGCGGCCATCAGCAAGCGCGACGCCATCTTCCAGGACGACCTCGTCTTCGTCATCCTCGACCCCTTCAACGATCAGCAGAGCGGCTTCTCCTTCATCGTCAACCCCCTCGGCATCCAGGGCGACGGCATGGTCAACGTCCAGGGGAATCTCGAGCTGTCCTTCGACGCGGTCTGGTACAGCGCCGGCAAGATCGACGACCAGGGCTGGACGGTCGAGGCCCGCGTCCCGCTGCAGAGCCTCCGCTTTCCCGGCCGCAAGGTCATGACCTGGCGCGTGATATTCGTCCGCTTCTTCACCCGGACTTCCGAGCAGGTCAGCTTCCCGCCCCTGGACCCCGAATACGGCTCGATCCTGGGCCAGGCCCAGCCCTTCCAGGTCTCGGGGCTCAAGTGGAAGCGCGTGGCCGAGCTGCTGCCCGCCTTCACTTTCGGCCGGACCCAGGAGGCGACGGAGGCGAGCGGAGGACGGCCCGTCCGGGACAGGGCCCTCGACATCGGCGACTTCAGCCTGACCGGCAAGATCGGGTTGACCTCGGAGCTGACCCTCGACGGCGCCTACAACCCCGACTTCAGCCAGGTCGAGGCCGACGCCGGCCAGGTCGACTTCAACCAGCGCTACTCGCTCTATTACGAGGAAAAGAGGCCCTTCTTCCTGGAGCGCAGCGACCTCTGGCAGTTCGGCGGCGCGGTCGAGGAGGGGCCCCTGCAGTCGGTCGTCTACACCCGGACCATCGTCGACCCGGACTTCGGCTTCCG
Source organism: Acidobacteriota bacterium (assembly GCA_029569255.1). Classification (GTDB taxonomy): domain Bacteria; phylum Acidobacteriota; class Aminicenantia; order Aminicenantales; family Saccharicenantaceae; genus RBG-16-66-30. Next base: position 121,913 of record JAKQUO010000048.1, read on the forward strand.
GCTGACCGGCAAGGTGACGCCCCGCGACACCGTGGCCGCGATCTACGCCCGGGACAACCTGCCCGGAGACCCGGTCGACCCCAGGCCCGACGTCATGATCGCCCGCTACAAGCACTCGCTCAGGGATGACGCCTACGTCGGCGCCTTCTACACGGGCCGCGAGGCCGGGAGCTCCTACAACCGGGTCGGCGGCCTCGACGGCCGGTTCCGGCTGAGCCCCCGGAACACGGTTTCCTTCCATCTTTTCGGCTCGCTGACCAAGGCCCCGGACGCCGGTCCGGTCGACCGGGACCACGCCCTGGGGCTGGACTACCGCTTCAGCAACCGCAAGTGGGAGCTCGACCTCGGCTACCAGGACATCTCGAAGGACTTCCGGATCGACACCGGCTTCGTCTACCGGACGGGCTTGCGGCGGCTGTCCGCGTTCGCCATGCACGGCATCTACCCGAAGTCGAAGCTCTTCCAGAAGATCGAGCCGTTCTACTGGGGCTACCATCTCTACGACACCGGTTACGGCATGTGGGAGACCCTCAACCTCTTCGCCCTGCGATTCCGTCTGCCGCGGAACACGATGTTCCGGATCGACACGCTGCTCGCCAACGAGGTCTACGCCGGCCGGATGTTCGACATCAGCGGGATCGGGATGCAGGGCGAGACCCAGATCGCCAAGTCCCTCTACCTCCAGCTCTTCGGCCGCCGGACCGGGCGCGCCTTCTACGACCCGGACGACCCGTACCAGGGGTGCGGATGGCGGGCCATGGGCGCGGTCGTCTACCAGCCCGTGACGCAGCTCGACTTCACCCTGTCGCTGACCTACATGGACTTCACCCGCAAGCTCGACCGGGCCAAGATCTACGACTACCTCATCGTCCGCAGCCGCAACACGTTCCAGATCAACAAGTACCTCTTCGTCCGGGGCATCGTCGAGTACAACGACTTCCACAAGCGGATGACCCTCGACGGCCTGGTCTCGTTCACCTACATCCCGGGCACGGTCGTCCACCTGGGCTACGGGTCGGCCCTGGAGAAGCGGGAGTGGGACGGGGGGCTGCCGGGGTTCGCCCCGAGCGCCCGGTTCCACGAGATGAAGCGCGGCTTCTTCTTCAAGGTCAGCTACCTCCACAGGTTCTGAGGGGGGCGACTCGGCCCGCGCCGGCCCGGCCGGGCTTTGATTCCGCGGCGGCGGGCGGGTATAGTAGCCTTGTGCCTTCCCCGACCGGCCCCGGCCCCAAGCTGACGCTCTTCGACGCCGTCAACATCTCCCTGGGCTCCATCATCGGCGCCGGCATCTTCGTCATCCTCGGGGCCGCCGCCGCCGTGGCCGGGCCGGCGCTCATCCTGTCGGTCCTCATCGCAGCCGCCGTCTCGCTCCTGACCGGATTCACGACGGCCGAGCTCAGCCGCCGGTACCCCCGGAGCGGCGGCGTGTACGTCTTCGTCCGCGAGACCTTTTCCGTCTTCCCCGGCTTCCTCGTCGGCTGGGTCTGGCTGTTCTCGAACGTGGTCGGCGGGGCGACCGTCGCCGTCGGCTTCGGGCATTATCTGACCTACTTCGTCCCCGGCCTGCCGACGGCCGTGGGCATCGTCGCCGTCGTGGCCTTCACGGTGGCCGTCCACCTGGCCGGGGCCAAGGAGTCGAGCCGGTTCAACAACGTCCTCGTCCTGGCCAAGGTCGCCGTCCTGATGTTCTTCGCCGCGGCCGCGTTCCTCCATTTCCGGGGCGCGAACCTGCGGCCGTTCGCGCCGTTCGGCTTGCGGGGCGCCTGGGCGGGGGCGGCGACCATCTTCTTCGCCTACGCCGGCTTCGCCCGGGTGGCCATCGTCGCCGACGAGATCGAGGAGCCGCGAAAGAACGTGCCCCGGGCGACCCTGCTGTCGATCTTCATCTCGACGCTCATCTACCTTCTCGTCGCCGCCGCGGCGGTCGGCGCGGCCGGTTACAAGCTCCTGGCGGGGTCGGGGTCGCCGCTGGCCGACGCGATGGCCGGCGTGGGCCTGAGCTCCGGCGCGCGCCTCGTCGCCCTGGGAGGCCTGGCGGCGACGGGGACGGTCGCCCTGGCCTCGGTCCTGGGCATCTCCCGGCTGGCCATGGTCATGGCCGGCGACGGGGAGCTGCCGGCCTTCGTCGGCCGGGTCGGCGGGAGAGCGTCCGTTCCCCGGAACGCCGTCGTGATCGGGGGAGCGGCCATGCTGGTCCTGGCCTTCGCCTCGGACCTGCCCCACATCGCCTACATCAGCAGCTTCTCGCTCCTCCTTTATTACGCGGCCCTCAACGTCAGCGGGCTGAAGGCCCTCAGGGGAGGGGCGCGGGTCGCGACCGCTTTCGGCCTGGCCAGCTGCGTCGTCCTGATGGCCAGCCTGCCGCGGTTGTCCTGGATCGTCGGCGCGGCGGTCGTGGCGGCCGGCGCTCTCTTCTACGCGGCCGGCCGGGCCGGCCGGCCCGGGCGCCCAGGTTCCTCTTGAGCGTTTCGAGTGAGCCGCCCGGGGACGGGCCTTGATGTAAAATAGGCGGTGATGGAAAAGACGCCGGGACAAGGAGCCCGGCCGCGGGCCGGGGCGCGGGCGCGGTTCGAGGCCTGGCTCGAGGCCCGGGCCGAGAACGTGCCGCGCGTCGCCTATCCGCCCGGGCTGCCCATCGCGGCCAAGGCCGCGGAGATCGTCGAGGCCCTGCGCTCGCCGCGCCGCCGCGTCCTCATCGTCGCGGGCGAGACCGGCTGCGGCAAGAGCACCCAGATCCCGAAGATGTGCCTCGAGGCGGGGCGGGGCGTCCGCGGGCGCGTCGGCGTCACCCAGCCGCGCCGGATCGCGGCCGTGACCATCGCCCACCGCATCGCCGAGGAGCTGGGCGAGCCGCTGGGCCGGTCGGTCGGGTACAAGATCCGCTTCCAGGACCGGACGCACCGGGACAACTACGTCAAGGTCATGACCGACGGCATCCTGCTCGCCGAGACGCAGGGCGACCGCGGCCTCCACGAGTACGACACCATCGTCATCGACGAGGCCCACGAGCGCTCCCTCAACATCGACTTCCTGCTCGGCATCATGCGCCGGCTCCTGGACGAGCGGCCGGACTTGAAGCTCGTCATCACCTCGGCCACGCTCGACACGGAGAAGTTCTCCAAGGCCTTCAAGAACGCGCCGGTCATCGAGGTCAGCGGGCGGATGTTCCCGGTCGAGGTCGAGTACCGCGTCCCCGGCGAGGAGGAGGCCGAGGACAGGGACTACGTCGGCCAGGCCGTCGAGGCCGTCGAGTACCTGCGGCGGGAGAAGCCGCCGGGCGACGCGCTGGTCTTCATGCCGACCGAGCAGGACATCCTGGAAACGTGCCGGATGCTGGAGGGGCGGAAGTGGCCGGCGGTCAAGGTGCTGCCGCTGTTCTCGAGGCTGCCGGCGGGGGAGCAGCGGCTCGTCTACACGGTCGCGCAGCCGAAGATCGTCGTGGCCACGAACGTCGCCGAGACGTCGCTGACCATCCCGGGGATCCGCTACGTGGTCGACACGGGCGTGGCGCGGATCGCCCGGTACCAGCCGGGGACGCGCATCAACAGCCTGCCCATATCGCCCATCTCCCGGGCCTCGGCCGACCAGCGGAAGGGGCGGTGCGGGCGGGTCAAGGCGGGGCTGTGCGTCCGGCTCTACAGCGAGGACGATTACGAGAGGCGCGACGAGTTCACCTCGCCGGAGATCCTGCGGTCGGACCTGGCCGAGGTCGTCCTGAGGATGCTGGACCTCGGGCTGGGCGACCCGCTCGAGTTCCCGTTCATCGACAGGCCGGCGGCCAAGGCCGTCCACGACGGCTACGACACGCTCGTCGAGCTCGGGGCGGTGCGGAAGACGGGGCGGGGGAGCGGCCCGGCCCCGGCCTCGAGGTGGGAGCTCACGGACAAGGGGCGAGCCATGGCCCGGATCCAGCTCGACCCGCGGATCTCGCGCATGCTGCTCGAGGCGGGCGAGGAACGCTGCCTCCCCGAGGTCGCGGTGCTGGCGGCGGCGCTGAGCATCCGCGACCCGAGGGAGCGGCCGCCGGAGAAGGCCCAGCAGGCCGACGCCGTCCACGCCGCGTTCAAGCACCCCGATTCCGACTTCCTGGTCCTGCTCAACATTTGGAATCGCTATCACGGCGATTTCGAGAAGCTCGGCTCGCTCGTCCAGAAGCGCCGCTTCTGCCGCGAGAACTTCCTGTCGTTCCCGCGCATGCGCGAGTGGACCTACCTCCACGCGGAGATCGGAAACGCCTTGAGAGAGCTGGAGATGGGTCAGGCGGCGGGGCGGGGAAGGAGGCCTCGTCGGGGCCGGGCCGTAGATAGGGGCCACGCGGAGAGAGAAGGGGGGAAGGGAAATAGGGAAATAGGTATTGTGTCCCCGATTTTGCACGCGGACATATCGCCGGCGCTTTACGGGGCCATCCACCGGTCCGTCCTCAGCGGCTATCTCTCGAACATCGCCGTCCACAAAGAGAAGAACGCCTACGCGGGGGCCAAGAACCGCGAGCTCCTGCTCTGGCCCGGCTCGGTCCTGTGGGGCAAGGGCGCCGGCTGGATCGTCTCGACCGAGGTCGTCCGGACCTCGCGCCTCTTCGCCCGCACGGCCGCCCGCATCGACCCGGCCTGGCTCGAACGCCTCGGCGGCCCGCTCTGCAAGCGCTCCTACTCCGAAGCCGCCTGGGACCGGGCCCGCGGCGAGGTCACGGCCAAGGAGCGGGTCACGCTTTTCGGGCTGGAGATCGTCCGCGACCGCCGCGTCTCCTACGCCCGCGTCAACCCGGCCGAGGCCCACGGGATCTTCGTCATGAGCGGCCTCGTCGGTGGCGAGATCGACGACCCGCCGCCCTTCCTCGTCCACAACCTGGCCCTCCAGCGCCGGGTCGAGGCGATGGAGGAGAAGCTTCGCCGCCGCGACATCCTCGTGGCCGAGACCGAGATCGCCAGGTTCTACTCGGAGAAGCTCCCCGGCATTCACGACGTGCGCTCGCTGCGCAAGCTCCTCCGCGACGTCGGCGACCGGGGCGGCGACGACGCGTTCCTGCGCCTCGAGGAGGAGGCCCTCCTCAACTATCGCCCGGAGGAGGGGACAGTCTCGGCCTTCCCGGACACGGTCGAGGTGTCCGGCCGCCCCTACCGCGCCGTCTACAGGTTCGCGCCGGGGGAGGAGGACGACGGCGTCACGCTGACCGTGCCGCCCGAGCTGCTGAGCGCCATCCCGCCGGACCGGCTCGAGTGGGGCGTCGCCGGGCAGTTCGCGGAGAAGATCGCCGCGCTCATCAAGGGCCTGCCCAAGCGCTACCGCAAGCTCCTCGTCCCGGTGGGGGAGAAGGCCGAGACGATCGCCCGCGAGATGCCCCGGGCGCCCGAGGAGACGCCGCTCTTCAAGGCCGTGGCCGAGTTCGTCAAGCGCCGCTTCGGGGTCGAGGTCCCGGCCCGCGAGTGGGCCTTGGCCGACGTGCCGCGCCACCTGCGCCTGCGCGTCGCCGTGACCGATCCCGCGACGGGGAGGGTCATCGACGCCGGGCGCGACGTCGAGCTGCTGCGGAAGAAGCTGGGCGCGGCCGACGAGGCGCCGTCCAAGGTCGAATCGCCGGCCTGGAAAGAGGCCCAGCGGACGTGGGAGAGGGACGGGATCGAGGAGTGGAGCTTCGGCGACTTGCCCGTGAAGGTCGCCGTCGGCACCTCGCTCACGGCCTACCCGGGGCTGAAAATGGGGGACATGATACCCGTTTCCCGGATTTCGGCCGGAGCCGGGGCCCCCGCGCCAGGCCCAACCGGGGGCGGGGCCGCGCCGGGCGCGACGGTCGCCGTGCGGCTTTTCCCGACCCGGGCCGAGGCCGAGGCGTCGCACAGGAAAGGCGTCCGGGCCCTTCTCATGCGCAAGTTCGCCAAGGAGCTGGCCTTCGTCCGGCGCTACCACAGGATCCCGGCCGAGCTCGACCGGGCGGCGCTCTTCTTCGGCGGCCGCGAGGCGGTCGAGGCGGCCATCGAGGAGGCCCTGGCCCGCGACGTCTTCGAGCGTGACATCCGGGCCCAGGCCGAATACAAGGCCTACGAGACCGAGGTCGGCCGGACGCTCTTCGAAAAGGGCCACGCCCTGACCCAGACCGTCGTCAAGATCGTCGGGCTCAACGCCAGGCTGCGGGCCGGGCTCGCGGCGGCGGGCGGCGGGGGGAGCGGGGGAGGGGCCGGCGGGGCCGCCCCCAAGCTCAGCCTCTACGAGCTCAGCCGCCTCAAAGCCAAGGTCAAGCCCGAGTACCTCGACGCCATCGCCGCCGACCTCGAACGCCTCGTCCCGCGCGACTTCCTCTCCGTCTATCCGCTCTCGCGCCTCGCCCGCGTCCCCCGCTACCTCGAGGGGCTCGAGATCCGCCTCGGCCGGGCCCGCGTCGATCCCGACAAGGACAGGGCCAAGGCCGCCCAGCTCGAGCGCTACGCCTTCGAGCTCGCCCGCCTCGAGGCCGACCTGGCCAAGAGAACGGGGGCACGATCTTCATTGCCCGGCTCCGGGCCGCGCTCGACGGCGAGCGAGACGGGGCGCGCTTCTTTCCCTCCGAATAGGGAAATAGGTATCATGTCCCCCATTTCGGCCGCGGTCGACGAGCTGCGCTGGATGCTCGAGGAGTTCAAGCTCTCGCTCTTCGCGCCCGAGATCAGGACCGCCTTTCCCATCTCGGCCGTCCGCCTGGCCCGCAAGATCGCCGAGATCGACGCGCTTCAAATCGTCGCGTAACCGAATTCGGCGAAGTGCGGATCGTAGGCGAAGGCCGTCTGCATGCCTGCCCGCCGCATGACCTCGAAGCTGGCGCAGTCGACCAGGCTCAAGCCGCGCCTCCCCGCCGCCAGCAGGGCGGCCACCGCCGCCGCATGGATGTCGCGCGTCACCCACACCACCTTCAGCACCGGCACGATGTCTTTTTCGAACTCGTGCACGGCCCCGGGCCCGAACCGCCTCATCAGGACAGCCGCAGTTTCGACGAGGATATAGTTGTGGCAAACAGGGAATTCTCCCCGGTCCCTCAGCCATTCCCAGGACCCCTTGGCCGCCGCATGCCGCTCATCGTCCCGGTCGAGGACCGCTATGAGGGCGCTGGTGTCGACGAACACGCTCATCGGGCTTTCCCTTTGCCGTCCTGCCGTTCCCGGCGCCTGTTCCGTGCCCCGGGCCCTGCGCCCGAGCCACCCTGGGCCCCGCTTTGCCCGGCTGTCTCGTTTTCGGCGTCACCGGCGTCGCCAGGTTCCCCCCAAGCATAGCGGTCATGCTCGATGGACAGATTCGGCAAGCCCGAAGAGAACCTTCCCGCCGCAGCTACAGCTCGGGCCCAGAGTTCCTTCTTGTCGACGATGCCCGCGAACGGATCGTGGCCGTATTCGGAGTTCTTCTCGGCGATGCGCGCCAAGCCCAGGCGCCGGTCCTCTCCCTCAGTGCGCCGCCGCAGCTCCCGAAGGCAAAGCCGGACGACCTCGGCGCCCGAGACCTTCCTTCGCCGGCTCTCCGCCTCGACCCACTTTTTGTCCTTATCCGACAGCGAAACGAGCATTCGGACCATACGTGCCATGGAGACCTCCGCGGATATATATCGAATATATATCGCAAGTGATATGATGTCAAGCTGAAAAAAGGGGTATTCGTTTTATGGTAAAATCGCAGCATGCCCAAAGATCCCGATCTTCCCGCCAAGAACCACGACGTCGACACGCCGTCCTGCTCCGTGCCAGCATCCCCTTCCTCTCCGTCCGCTCCGTCCTCTCCTTCCTCGCCGCCCGCGAGCGGCCCCCGTGCCGCCCCTCCCGCGGATTCCCGGGCCGGCGCGCCCAGCGGTGTGCGCCGAGCGCCCTCCGACTGGGCCGCGGCCCGCGACGCCGCCATCGACGACTTCCTCTCCCGCTTCGCCTCGGACTGCGCCGACCGCGACGTCCTGGCCGACCTCATGGTCGCCATCACCCGCCTGGCCCGCGACGGCGCCCACCGCGGCGACCTCAAGCTCCTGACCAACGCCTTCAAGGAGCTGCGCTACGCCTTCAAGGTCTTCGCCCCCTACCACGGCGTCCGCAAGGTTTCGGTCTTCGGCTCGGCCCGCACCCCGGCCGACCACCCCGAGTTCCTCCAGGCCGTCGACTTCGCGCGGCGCATGCGCGAGCGCCGGTGGATGATCATCACCGGGGCCGGCGACGGCATCATGGGCGCCGCCCAGCGCGGGGCCGGGCGCAGCGGCTCCTTCGGCGTGGCCATCCGCCTGCCCCACGAGCAGAGGACCAACCCCGTCATCGCCGACGACCCCAAGCTCGTCAACTTCAAGTACTTCTTCACCCGCAAGATCCTCTTCCTCAAGGAGGCCTCGGCCGTGGCCCTCTTCCCCGGCGGCTTCGGCACCCAGGACGAGGGCTTCGAGGCCCTGACCATGATCCAGACGGGCAAGACCAACCTCATGCCCCTGGTCATGATCGACGCGCCCGGCGGCACCTACTGGCAGCACTGGCGGACCTACATCAAGGCCGAGCTCGTCCTCAACGGCATGATCGACGACGACGACCTGGGCCTGTTCAAGCTGACCGACGACCTCGACGAGGCCGTGGAGGAGATCACCGGCTTCTACCGCCGCTACCACTCGATGCGCTACGTCGGGCCGCTCCTGATGTTGCGGCTGAATTCGCCGCTTTCGCCCGAAGCGCTCGAGCGCCTCAACGACACCTACGCCTCGGCCCTGCTGAGCGGGGGCCGCATCGAGCAGCATCTCACCCCGCTCGAAGGGGAAGGGGAGGAGGCCGAGCGCCCCGAGCTCCCGCGCCTGACCCTGGCCTTCAACCACAGGAGCATCGCCACGCTCCGCCGCCTGGTCGACGACGTCAATAATTGGGCATTTCCGGGAGGTATTCATAATCAGTAGCCGCGCCTGGTCCGTCGAATACCTCTTATATGCTTCAACGGCATACGCCCGAGCCTGGCAATAGTCGCCGTCCGCAACCGCTTTCTGGGCGCAAACCGCCGAAGGATACGGCCGGCTCGCTCGATCCGGCATCACCCCGAGGCATCAGCGCCTGGGCCTCGACAATGAGGCCCCAGGCTTGGGCGTTTTTGACGAAGTCGGCCGGCGACGTCAGCCGCTACTGCGGCTTTGAAGGAGGCGCGTTCTGCTCATTAACGGGCTATCCTTCCGCCTCGTCAGGCGGCTTGTCCGAAACCGCTTTCTTCGAATCGGTCGTGAGCCCGCCGATCAACGCGAGGATCAGCCCGATGATCGTTCCATAGCCGCCGACCTGGAGCTCCAAGCCCATCTGGCGCGCCTCCCCTTTCGTGATCGGGCCGAGGATCTTGATGAACAGCAAGAGCAGGCCACCGAGCGACGATATGACGGCAATGACCCTGGCCCGTTCTTTGACGGCCAGATAGCCGATCAGCATGGCCAGGCCGGCCAGCGGCACGAGCCAGAGCAGCGCACCATCGAAATCCTTGTCGGTCGCCAGTTGGATGCCGGTGATATCGACGTTGCAAGCCCTGACCCAGGGGAGAAAAAAGCAAATGATGATCAGGATGCCGCCGGCCGGAATAAGAATTCTCTTGTTCATGAGGCTCCTCCTCGGCCCGTCTTGGGGCCTGCGACGGTCAATATTTCAGAGTGCCCGGGTCGGTCGTCCCCGTTGGCCTGTCGATGGCGGAAAGCACCTTGCTGGCCACCGAATTAGAGATGTCCGCTATCATAGTGTTGGTGACGCTTACCTCGTCCGCCAGCGTCTGCCGGGCCTGCAACAGGGTGACGACGTCGTTGTCCAGGATGACGCTGTCGATCGGGTGCCTCATGCGGACGTTGGTAGCGAAAACGACCTTGTCGCCCGCTTCCTGAACGATCGGCTCTTCGAGGACGACGCGGCCGGTCTTGACGGCGATGACCTTGACGCTGCCTCCGATATGAAGCGTGTAGCCGTCCCTGACTATATCGAAGTACATCGGGGCCTGCCGATATTCCGTTCTTGTCTTTTGGCGGCCCTTGGAATCCGTGTAGGGGACCTCGAAGGAGAATTCGTAGGTCGCCGAAGCATTTTCGAAGGTTCGGCCCGGCCGGGAATGACGGACCTGGTTCAGCTTGCCGAAGACGAGATAATCTACGCCCTCGAGTTTCAGGGGGGAGCTCAGGCTCTCGTTGAGTTGCCCTTCCGAGATACGTTGCTCCCGGGCCACGGTCGAGAGCTCGTCCCGGTCAATCGTACGGATGAATTGGCTTCCGTTCGCCGAAACCCGGCTCTTTACGCCGTCCATAATGACATCGGCCAGGGCCATGCCAGCTATGTTCACGCCCGTGATATTGTCGAAGCGGACAAAGGCGACACGGACCGTGGCCATCTCCTTCGCGACTGCGGCCTTTTTCCTGACATCGGAGAACTCCGCTTCGATGGCTTGAGCCTTGCTGAGATCCTCATAGGCCTTGCGATAATAGCCGGCGTCCAGGAAGTACGAGCCGAGCGCGTAGTAAATGGCCGCCGCTTTCTGTCTAGCGTCTTTATAATTGGGCCTAGCCGTGCACGATTCAAGATAGAGATCGGCGGCCCTTCGGAAAGAGGATCCTGATTCCGATTCAGCGCCCATGCAATAATTAGACTCAGCGATCTTATCCAGGCAGTCCTTGTAGGGTGTTTTTAGGTTGAGGGCCGCTTTGTACTCAACGATGGCCTTCGAATAATTGCGAGAATCGAAGTATCCCTCGGCGGATTGATACCGGAGTTCCGCGGCCGATTCGCTGACATCAGCCATCGTAGATCGGAAGTCGATAGTCACGAAATTCAAGGGGACGTAGGCCCGCAGCCTGGACGTGAAGGCCTCCAGCTCGCGGAATTGCGCTATGGCCCCTTCAAGGTTGCCGTTGGCCCGATACTGCTCGGCCAGGCCGAGCTTTTGTTCATAGGCCTGTTTGGCAATCTCGGCGAGCTTGTCTTTGGTCTTTACGCTCTTCGGCTTCTTGCCGAGAGAGCCAAGATAGGACAGGGCCGCATTGTAGAAGTCCCCTTTGGCGACCGCCTTGTCCCCGGACTTGGCCAAGGCGCCGGCACTCTGGCCGGCGGCCGTCAGTGAGCCGATCACCAAGAACGAGACGACCGCACAGGCGACATAACGTTTCATTGGATCCTTCCTCCTTTGGCAGCTAAGTTTTTAGTGGGGAATGGCGCACAAATAGAACAGATATGGAATCACGCCTGCCATCTATCTATGTAGACAGGAATGAAGCCGCTTTGTCCCGCCACGGGATAATTTTGGACTGGGAGTAGGATAGCGGGCCGCCAGCGGAGGGGAAGGGCGCCGGGAACCGCTCCGCCGCCTGGTCGACGACGTCAATCATTGGGGGACATGATACTCATTCCCCCACTGTTTCGATTGCGCCAGGGCGGCAGGCGCCGCGGTAAACAGGGGGATAGGGATCATATCCCTCATTCAGGGCTGGAGAGTGCGCCCCCGAAATCCTTCCTAATCCCATCCTCAATGTAGACCCGCGAATCAGGGTTTTGTCCCATCCTGACCGTGCCCTCATCATCGCCGTGATCCCATGCCGGCTTCACGAACAGCCATTCGATCGGGAAGCAAGCCAAGCCCGGGCCGAAACCGGCCAACGAAAATTGGCATTTACTTATCCCGGGTTCTTGGGTTATCATCCCACCCTGCCAAGGTCATGGACCTCCAAGACGCTCTCACGGCCGGCCGTTTCTTCGACGAGGTCTCCCTGTCCGTCAAGAAGATCGTTTTCGCGAGTTTTCCCGGCCTCACGGAGGAGGAGAGGGAGGAGATCGACCAGGACGTCAAGCTCAAGCTCCTGAAGATGGCCGCCCGCGGGAAAAAGATCGCCAATCCCAGGTCTTACATTTGGAAGATGGTCTACTCGACGGCCCTCGATATCATCACCCGGCGGAGCCGGGCTCTCTGTCTCGACGATGTCGTCAAGACGCAGCGAACCGCCCTCGCCGCCCACGTCGATACGCTCTCCCCCGAGCATCTCTTCGAGGAAAAGGAGCTCCTCTCGCTGGTCGAGGCGTCCATCGTCGCCCTGCCTCCGCGCCGGCAGACGGCCGTCCTCCTCCATCTCCAGGGCCTGGGCCTCGAGGAGATCGCTACCTACATCGGGGAAAGCCTGAACGCCGCCCGGCACCTCCTCTACCGCGGCCTCGACGCGGTCAAGCAGGAGCTCGAGGCCGCTTACGGCAAAGCCCGGCGCGACCGGGAGCGAGCCAAGGAACCCGGACCGCGCCTGGAATGGAAACGGACATGAGCGGCAATTGCCCCAAGGACAACGCGCTCGTCGCCCTGGCCATGAACGAGGCTGGGCCGAGCGCGGGCCAACGGCTGCTGCGTCACCTGGCCGTTTGCCCACGCTGCGCCATCCGTTTCCGCGTGCTCAGGGACCTTGGAAGGGATCTCGGCCCGGCCGTCGAGAGCTATATCGGCGCGGTCGACGCTTCGAAGGCCGGCGCGCTCCTGCGGCAGGCGGCGGCCCGAGAGCTCGACCGTCTTGACCCCTCGGCGTCCCTCTCAGCCCGGTTCTCGCGCGGGGCCCGCTCCCTTCGCTCGTTCGGCCTCGAGTTCGCCGGCGGCTTGCTGATCGCTCTTTTCATCGCCCTCGGGGCGGGCTACTTCGCCGTCTATCGGCCGTTCGTCCGGACGGGGGAGCGGAGCCCCTCGGCCAACCTGGAGCTCATCTCTCCCGCGGGCCGCCAGGCGCGCGTCCCCGGCGTCTTCCGCTGGTCCCCGGTTCTCCAGGCCGAGGATTACACGATCGAGGTGCGCGACGAATCGCTTGCCCGGGTCTTCCAGGGCTCGACCTATCTCGTCAACGAGCTTGTCTGCCCCGCGGAACTTCGCTCCAAGCTCGTCAGGGGGAAGACCTACCTCTGGACCGTCTCGGCCCATGACGAATCCGGGACGCTGCTGGCCTCGCGATCGGCCACGTTCGTCGTCGAATAGCCCGGCCTCACTCGTCGCCCGCCGTCCCGAGCAGGACGAAGGGGGCCCAATAGAAGGGGTTTCTCAGGCCCGCTTGGATCATCCTGGACTTCGTCCGGGCCAGCGCCTGAGCCGGATTGTCGCCTTGGGCGAGGGACGAGTAGAACTTCCGCATGAACGACGCCGTCGTCCGGTCGTCGACGTTCCACAGGCTGACCAGGACGTTCCTCGCCCCGGCCGCCAGGAACGCGCCGCTCAGTCCTCTGAGCCCCTCGCCCTCGTGAAGACGGCCCAGCCCCGTTCCGCACCCGGACAGGACGACCAGCCGGGCGTCGAGCTCGAGCTCGGCCGCCTCGAGCGCGGTCAGGAAGCCGTCCTCGGCCCCGTCTTTCTCCGGGGCCAGCAGGAACGCGGACCTCCACCAGTTGGCGTCGTCTATGACCCCGTGCCCCGCGAAATGGATGAGGCCGAATCTCCTCAAGTCCGCGGACTTGACCCTCGCCTCCCGGGCCTGCCGGTCGAGGAGGACCGTCACGTCCGCCTCGGGAAAAAGCCGGGCCAGGGTCCGGACCTCCCGCTTCACGTGAGAAAGGGGAGGGAACATCTGTCTGCGGTATCTGGACCGATTGTCGCACGCGATCGCGCCCGAATTGCCGACGATCAGGACACCCGCCTCCGGTCCGTTCGACGGCCCCTGGCGCGGCGTCACCGCCTGCGTGGCCGAGGAGGCGTAGCTGATGACCCTGGATTCGCCCCAGAAGCCCGCCTCGGAGTTGCCCTTGGCTTCGGCCGCGGAGACAAGGGCCTCGAACGGCAGGTAGCGAAGGCGTCCTTCCGGGACGATGACGACACGGCGCGGCAGCTCCGCGAGCTTCGGGCCGAACGCCCCGAGAAGGCGGTCGAAAAGGATCTCGCCGGCGCGCTTTCCCGCGAAATCACCACGGTTGCCGGGAAGGCGGAGGAAGCGAAGGTAACTCTCGGCCAAGTCCTCGATCTCGGAAGTCGCGCCCAGCCGGGCGCAGGCCAGGCCTTCCGCGGTCGCGAGAAAGGCGTACGCTTCCTTGGCGCCGAGGACATAGGATATGACGGCCGCGCCCTCCGCCAGCCTGGGCTTGACGCCGCCGAAATCGAGGGGGGCTATAAGCCGTCCGGCCGGGGCTTCCGCCCGGCGCGCATCCGAGGCCGCGCGCTCCTCCGCCAGGAGGGCGCCGTGATAATCCTCTTCGGCTTCCTCGAGGAGAGCGATCAGCTTCTGCTTCTCCTCCGGAGCAAGCCCGGGGTCCTGCAGCTTCAGCTGCGCGGAAGCGATCCGCCTCGCGGCCCCGGCCTTGGCCTGCCGCGTTTCGGGGCCCCCGGCCCCGAGGCCCCCGCGTTCCAAGGCCGGGGACAGGCGTGACAACGCCTTCAGCCTCTCCGCGCAGGCGAACGCCCTCTCGCCGAAACCCTCCCCGGGCGACCGCCCGTGCCTCGCGAGGAGGAGCCCGATCAGCGTCTCGTGGACCGGCGTCTTGTCCCTCAGGAAGCCGACGCGCGTGATGCCGGTCGGCACGCTGGCTGCCCAACTCTCGACGAAGTCGATGGCGGCTTCGTGACGGCGGAAGGCCCGCTCCTCCTCCTCCTCCTCCTCCCGCGATCCCTCCAGGCGGGCCAGGCGGGACAATGCCTGCCAGACGAGTTCCCCAGATCCGGACCTCTCGGCGGCGGCAACGGCGGCCTCATACACGCGCTCCGCGGCCGTCGGCTCCGGTCCGCGCTCGGCGACCCCGCCGAGGACCAAGCCGATGAGCGACTCGGCCGCGGACCGGTCGGGAGACGACATCGCCCCTCTCCGTCCGGCCTCGACCACGAAATCCCGCAGAAACGCCGCGAACTCCCTGCGGCGCCGCGGCTCCCTCAGATCCTCCGATCGGAACTCCCTGAAGCCGCTGCCAGTCACGATCCTGCTGTTCGCGGGCGGAACGGGGCGATGGAGCGTGCTTTCGCGCGAGACCCCGAGGCAATCCAGGGCCACGGAATCATCCGCCTCGAAAGAAAGGTGGTTGTAGCCGTCGAAGGCGGCGCGGCAATTCAGGAACAGGCTCCGGGCGACGTCGATGCGGCCGGCGTCGTTCGAGGAGACGCCGGTTGTCCGCTCGGCGCCGAAAACGACGACGTTGCGGATGACGGCCGAGCCGATATTGGTCCACCTGTCGTTGACGGAAAAGCCCACATTGCATCCGAAGACCGCGATATCCCGGGCTTCCCAGCGAACGTCCGGGCTGTCGCGCTGCTCGATGCCGACGTTGCTGCCCTTCAAGATGAACCCTTCGATCCTGGCCGCTGCCCTGACGACGAAGATCGCGTCCCGCGCGGCGGGGTCGCCGCAGATCACGGCCCCGAAAAGGTTCCTCGACCTGACGACGATGGCCCGGGAGACGACGATGTTCCGTTCGAGATAGACGCCGTCGTCGGCCAGGACGGTGTCTCCTTCGGCCGCCCGGGCCACCGCGGACTTGATCGTGGGGAAATCCTGGGGCACCCGGAGCGTCGCGGCCTCGAGCCGCCCCGCCCCGGTCATCAGGGCCAACGCCCCGAGGACCGCCAGTGAGGCAGCCCGGCGGGCCGGCCCTCGCTCATCTCCGGCCCGCAACGCGCTCGACCTCCTTGAACGCCCTCATGATGTTCCCGCCCCACAACGACTCGACGTCGCTCTCGGCGTATCCCCGGCGCAGGGCCTCCCAAGTGAGATTGAAGATCTCGCTGACGTCCCGGCAGTCGGGAAGGCCGCCTTCTCCATCGAAGTCCGTGCCGATCCCGACCGATCCGGCGCCGGCCACTCTCCGCAGGTGATCGATGTGGTCCAAGGCGTCGGAGAGGCGGGCCGCGCGGCGGGCCGCGCCCCGCGCCGTCTGACGAACGAGGAGCCGGGGGACAAGGCAAACCTGGATCACGCCGCCCTTGGCGGCGAGCGCCCGGGCCATCGCGTCGGTCAGGTTCTCGGGGCGGTCGCAGAGCGCCCGGGCGGCGCCCCGGGACACGATCACGGGCGCCCGGCTTGCGGCCAGAACGTCGAAAAAGCTCTTCTCGGAGGCGTTGGCCAGGTCGATGATGATGCCGAGCCGGTTGCATTCGGCGACGACCAGGCGGCCGAACTCGCTCAAGCCCCGGTCGTCCGGGGCCCCGCGGCCGGCGGCGGCGTCGCAAATGAGATTGTCCCGGCCGCCGCAGAGCGTCAGCATCCGGACGCCGTGCGCGTGAAGGTCCGCCAGGACGGACAGGTCGCGGCCGAGGATGCAGCCGTTCTCGATCCCCAGGAAAAGCGCCCGCCGACCTTCCTTTTCAGCGCGGTAGGCGTCCTCCGGCGCCACGGCCAAGCTGACGAGGGCCGAGCGCTCATTGGCCAGGCCCGCGAGGGCTTCAACGGCCGAAAGGACCGATTCCCTCGCCGCGGCAAGACCAAGACCCTCGGCCGTCGGCTCGACCTGGCGGACGGGGATGAGCAAGAAGGCCGCGTCCAAACCCCCGGCCTTCATCCGGAGAAGGTCGAACCGTCCGGAGGCCGGGCCGCGGCTTCTGGGCCGGCCCTCGGTTCTCCGGTCCGTCCCCAGGAGCTCGAGGGAGGCCCGGCAGGCCGAATCGACGGTCAGGATGCGGTCGTGGAACTCGCGGACGAGCTCGAGGGTCGAAGGGTCGGGGCCTTTGAGGCCGCAGGCCGCGAGGAGCCAGAAACCGGCCAGAGAGAAAGCGGCCGCCAGCTTCCCACCCGCCATGGCGGCAAAATCATATCATAAAAGGGGGACATGATACCTATTTCCCTATTAACGACGCTGCCGGCTGCCCGGATACAACCAGAGAAATTGGGAAACGGGTATCATGTCCCCCTTTTTCGGTCCCGGACGGCCAGATCATGGACGTTCTGGGCCTCTTCGGCGGCGCCGAGGCCAGCAACGTCCGCTACCCCGGATAGGCCCCCCTGCTCAACATCTACGAAGAGCCCCGCGGCGGGGACTTCGATTTCGTCAAGATCTGCTACCCTCTATCGGGTCCGCTTCGCGGCCACCAACTTCATGGGGAACGGGATTGGCTGGGCCAAAAAATGTCGCTGTCCCCATTTTCCCTTGACAGTCTCTCTCCTCCTATTCTAATATCTGGACACTCTGGGTACCGGAGGGATGATTTCCCTCAGGTCTGCCCCCAGAGTGGGTCCTGCTTTCCATGAGCAGACGCACCGGCGGCCTATCGGCGCTCCCCAGCGCTCAACGGCGGTAGCCTGAAGTCAATGGCCAGATTAGCCCGTTGCACTGTCGCCGGCTACCCGCATCATGTCATGCAGCGAGGAAATTGCGAGCAACGGGTCTTTGAAGAAGAGGCCGACTATCGGCACTATCTTGATCTTCTTAAAGAGTGCTCGTCTCGATATCAGGTGGATATCTGGGCCTACTGCCTGATGCCGAATCATGTCCACCTCATCTGCGTCCCCAAGAGCGGCGAAGGGTTGGCCCGAGCCAGCAACACACTGCATATGCGCTTCGCCCAGCACTTCAATAGCCGACGCTCACTGCAGGGCCATCTCTGGCGGGCCCGATTCATGTCTTGCGTCCTGGATGAAGCCTGCGCCCTGGAAGAGATCCGTTTCGTCGAAAACAATCCTGTCCGCGCCGGTCGAGTCGCTTTGGCTGAAGAGTATCGCTGGTCAAGTGCCAGGGCCCATGTCCTGGGCGGATCCGATCCTGTCCTGTGTGATGGCTTTGCCCTGGCCCGAGAGATCGGCGACTGGCGCACTTACCTCCGAAGCCCCGGTGACCCGGCCCGGCTCCTTCTGGTCCGATCCTGCCTCAAGACGGGCCGTCCAGCCGGACGGGTCGAATTCGTCCGCCAGCTCGAAAGCATCCTCGGCCGTCGTCTCAAAGCCTTGCCGCGGGGAAGACCCCGGAAAACAACCCGGATTCGATATCAAGATCGATAGAGAGGTTCGTTATGAAGAAGGCTCTCATCACCGGCATCACCGGCCAGGACGGATCTTATCTCACCGAGTTGCTCCTTTCCAAGGGCTATGAGGTCCATGGCATCATCCGGCGATCAAGCAGCTTCAACACGGGGCGGATCGATCATCTCTACGAAGACCCTCACGGACCGGATGTCCGTCTCCATCTGCACTATGGCGACCTGACCAACTCGGAGCAGCTGACCTCGCTCATTTACAACATTTCACCAGACGAGATCTATAATCTCGGGGCCCAATCTCATGTCCGGGTCAGCTTCGACATGCCCGAATACACCGGCGATGTGACGGCCATCGGCACGACCCGGTTCCTTGAAGCCATCCGCCGCAGCGGCATCAAGACCCGGTTCTACCAGGCCTCGAGCTCGGAGATGTTCGGCGCCGCGGACCCTCCCCAGAACGAGAAGACGCCCTTTCGGCCCCGGAGCCCCTACGCCGCCGCCAAGCTCTATTCGTACTGGATGACGGTCAATTACCGCGAGGGCTACGGTCTCTGGGCCTCGAACGGCATTCTGTTCAATCACGAAAGCCCGCGGCGCGGCGAGACATTCGTCACTCGCAAGATCACCAAGGCTATCGCCGCCATCCGGGCCGGCCAGCAGGACAAGCTGTTCCTCGGGAACCTCGATGCCAAACGGGACTGGGGTTTCGCCCCTGAATACGTCGAGGTCATGTGGAGGATGCTCCAACAGGACCTTGCGGACGACTTCGTTATCGGAACCGGAGAATCCCACTCGGTCCGCGAGTTCCTCGCGGCCGCTTTCGCCTACGCCGGATTGGATTGGTCCAAGTACGTGGAAATCGACACCAAGTATTTCCGCCCGACGGAGGTTGACAGCCTGAAGGCCGATTGC
Organism: Acidobacteriota bacterium; assembly: GCA_029569255.1. Taxonomy (GTDB): domain Bacteria; phylum Acidobacteriota; class Aminicenantia; order Aminicenantales; family Saccharicenantaceae; genus RBG-16-66-30. The sequence continues at coordinate 140,654 of JAKQUO010000048.1, forward strand.
AGCCTGGCCAGCCAGAAATTGGGCTGGGAGGCCCGCGTCCTGTTCGACGATCTCGTCAAGATCATGGTCGACAATGATCTGGAGAGGGCTGGTCAGTCCGGCCCCGGGCTCGGCAAGAAGATCGTCCTCGACAAAGGCTTTGGCTGGATCAAGGGCGCCTGATAGGTGAGGGGGTGTGATGATCGACCTGAAAAACAAGCGCATCGTGGTGACGGGGGGCCGCGGTTTCCTAGGGCAGCACCTTGTCCGCCGCCTGAGAGAAGACCGCGGCTGCGGAAGTGTTTTTGTTGCCGATCTGCCCGAATACGATCTTCGGGAAATCGGACAGATTCGCCGCCTGTACGACGAGCTCCAGCCGGACATAGTTATCCATCTGGCGGCAGTCGTAGGCGGCATTGGCGCCAACCGTGAGAATCCCGGCCGCTTTTTTTACGATAATGCCATCATGGGCATCCAACTCATCCACGAGGCCTATCTGCACAAGATCGAGAAGATGGTCGTCCTGGGCACCGTCTGCGCCTATCCGAAGTTCACGCCGGTGCCGTTTCAGGAAGACGACCTCTGGAACGGCTATCCTGAAGAAACCAATGCGCCTTACGGCTTGGCCAAGAAGATGCTCCTTGTCCAACTCCAAGCTTATCGGCAGCAATATGGTTTCAATGGGATCTTCCTGCTCCCGGTCAACCTTTATGGGCCGGGGGATAACTTCGATCCTGCCTACAGCCATGTCATCCCGGCCCTCATCAAGAAGTGCGTCGAAGCCAAGGCAGCTGGAGCCGACCAAATTACGGTCTGGGGTTCCGGGAAGGCGACAAGAGAGTTTCTGTACGTCGCGGATGCCGCCGAGGGAATCATCCTGGCCACGGAAAAGTATAGCAAGCCTGACCCAGTAAATCTGGGAGCGGGCTTTGAGGTGTCCATCAGTGATCTTGTTTCCTCCATTGTCCGAGTTACGGACTTCAAAGGACAGGTGGTATGGGATTCCAGCAAGCCTGATGGCCAACCCCGCCGCAGGTTGGATACGTCAAGAGCCGAAAAGGAATTTGGATTTGTGGCGGCCATGCCGCTGGATAGTGGAATTAAGGAGACCGTTTATTGGTATTGCGAACTGGCGCAGCGTTAGCCTGTCGCCCATGCAAAAGAGAACGCCATACTTATGAGGTACGCCCAGCTCTTCTATGACTAGGGCTAGTTCCAAGCCCTTCTCTTCGGGTCCGATTTATGTCTTGCTTCCAATCCGAGCGTCCATGAGGAGGTCCGATTCATTGAGGCAAGTTTCGTATACGCCGGTCAGGCCGAACGCGCCGAGGACTATCCGTGGTCGAGCGCCCGGGCTCACATGACCGGCGAAACTGATCCCGTCTTGACTGACGGGTTCTTTATGAACCGGGAGATCAGCGACTGGAAGACCTGTCTCGAAGGGCGGGGCGACGAGGCCCTCCCGGCTCGTGTGCGCTCTTGCCTGAAGACTGTCCGTCAGGCCGGCGACTCCGAATTCGTAAAGAAGCTCGAGGGTATCCCCGGTCGCCGCTTGGAGGAGTTACCGAGATGCCGGCCGCGGAAGGCCCCCAAGTTCACTCATCGAGACGATCAGACATGAGCTCCGCCATGCTGACACGGGCCATGGACTTCGTTGGCGCGAGAAGGGACTATGTCACGACCTTCGTCAGCACCATTATCATCCAGGCCTGCGGGGTTATCACGGGGATCTTGACCGCCCGCTTGTTGGGCCCGGTCGGAAAAGGGGAGGTCGCAACGGTCCTCTGGCTCCCAAACCTGATGGTGTCGGTCGGAATCCTCGGGCTTCCCCAAGCGGCCGCGTTCCTGGTGAGCCGCCAACGCGATAGGGGAGACGCATTGACCGCCGTCGGCTTCTGGATCGCCCTGGCCTCTGGGGTGGTCCAGGCCGCTATCCTCTATCTGCTTGTCCCGTTGATCCTAGGCCCCCGGGCGGTCCATCTCGCCGGGATCAGCCGGCTGTTCCTGTTGTACATCCCGGTGGCATATTTCGGCCTGACGCTCCTGGGGATCGACCAGGGCCATCAGAAATTCGGCCGCTACAACCTCCTAAGGATGCTCCCTCCTCTCCTGTATGTCTTCGGCCTGGTCTTCCTCATCTTGGCCAAGAACGCCAACGTCACAAGCGTCCTGCTGGTCAACCTGGCGGCCCAGTTGATCGCGAGCGCCATCAGGGCCTGGGTCGCGGGGAAAAGGCTGTTCCACGTCCGTTGGCCGGCCATCCTGGAGTACGGCCGGGACATGTTCGAGCAGGGCTTTGTCTTCTTCTGGCCGGCGCTAGCCGGCATCGTCCTGATGAAGACGGATCTCGCCCTGCTGATCCATCTCGAGACGTCGGAGCAGCTGGGCTATTACACGGCGGCCATGGCCATCGCGATGGGCCAGACTGGCGTCTCAACGTCGCTCATCCAGGTGAGCTTTCCAAAGGTCTCCTCGATCTCCCGGCCCGAAGCCGTGACTATGCTGCGGCGGCATTTGGCCAAGTCGCTGGCCCCGATCGCCGGCATGGCGCTGATCGTGGCCCTCTTGTCTCCGTTCATCATCAAGTCCCTGTTCGGCCCCAGCTTCCTGCCCGCCCTCCCCATAACCTATGTCCTGATTGCGGCCATATCGATCTGGGGGATTGGGCAGGTGCTGGAGAACGGTCTTCGGGCCATGGGCTACGGCGCTCCCGGCGCGTTGGCCAACGGGATCGGGATCCTGGTCCTGGCGGCGAGCTCGCTCGTTCTCGTGAAGCCCCTTCGGGGGCTGGGGATGGCGGTCTCCATGGGACTGGCGCTGTTGACCGCCGTCGGCATCCTGGGGATCTGCCTGCGCCGCGTTTCCCTCGAATGCGATCTAGAGGCGGTGGAGTCGACCCATGGCCGTTAAGGATCCAGTGACCTGGCTTCTATGGCGGGGTGTTTCCTGCTCTGTATTCTCCTGCTCAGGACTGTGGGAATATTAAACAGGGCACGATAGCTTTCTTTCGCTTCCTGGTGCTCAAGAATAAGAAGTTTATGAAGAACAACTCAGGAATATCCATTCTCAAAAAGGGAAATGATAAAAACACAATTTTTTCTTTTTCCTTTGCATTGTGGATGGCTTCTGGCTATCCTCTACGTCAAATCTTAAGCAAAGAATCCAACACCTTGATACCTGGCATTTGTATGCTCTTGGCTGCCTATCTCTTTTTCATACTGATATTAGGGGCAAGGCAGAAACTCAAGATCCACACATTTTCAAAAGCAGGCCGGATTAATATTGTACTCTGGGCAGTGTTCTTGGCACTGGGATTGCTCTCTAGTTTATTGGCAGGCCCCGAGTCTATTTTCTATCAAGGCACTTTGATTGCTGGTGCGATATTAACTTTTTCTGAATGCTATTTTGGACTGCTACCATTAAGGGCGGCCAGCCTAGTATGCCTGACGATGGTGATTCCTTTTAATTTCTTATGGCTGCTAGTTCGTTTGGGCCGTATCTGGTTTCCTGCTTATACTATTCGAAACTCGTCTTATGGTGTCATATCGCTTTCGAGTATTGCCGCAGTAAGTTATGTGATAAGGCGGCCTTATAATTTCATTGTCGAAGCAGCGATCTTGGTCTCCCTTCTTATAAATGGCCATAGGACCTCATTTCTGGCAGCACTTGCCTTCATTATGGTCCAAAACGCGTTTAGTCTAAAAAAAGCAAGGAAAAAGCGAAGCTTAAAGGGATTACTGATTGCTGGGGCTTGTCTGGTTGTAGTCGCTTCCTTTCGATACTATGAAAAGGCCACTCAATATGTCATTGATAATGTGCTCTTACTGAATGATGTTCATCGTGGCTACGCATCTGGATTTTCTAATCGAATAGAGATTTGGAAGATTGCCTTCCCTCTAATAACCGAAAAGCCCATCCTGGGCTGGGGATCACACGAAAACGAGAATATTGTTAGAGATAGAGAACCGACGGCAAGTTCTGCTCATAATGGAATATTGGCGAGTTTTATCGATTATGGAATCGTTGGAGGCAGCCTAGGGCTCCTCTTGATGGCGTTTCCCTTGATCTTAGCGGGTAAACGAGCTTGGTCAACGGGAGAGAAGGAGTTCGTTTTCATATCAGGGTATGGCATAGGCTATATAATTCTGTCCCTGGGAGAGAGATATTGGTTTAATGTTGGAAATCCGACTAGCCTTATGATGCTATATTTAATTTTTTATACTCTAATAAAAACAAATAGGATGCAAGGTAGGGCAAACCTGACAACAATGATGGCTCATAGCTAGTGTAGTGTCTCAATGACGGGTTTACAATGGGCGATTTTAGATAGAATCTGATCAACCCTCTTTACCCAGACAAAGGGTTTTGGTTCTCGATTATGAACACGGATATATTCTTTGATCGCCCTGATCAGGTCTGCTG
>JAKQUO010000009.1 GCA_029569255.1 Acidobacteriota bacterium
CGCGAGGTCCCCATGGCCATCGCCAAGGGCGTCGAGGCGGCCCGCAAGAGCATGATCCGCGTGCCCCTGGCCGACTCGACCATCCCGCACCTCGTCAAGGGGGTGGACGGGGCGGGCCTGGTCGTCCTCCGCCCGGCCTCCAAGGGCACGGGCGTCATCGCCGGCGGCGCCGTCCGCGTCATCATGCAGCTCGCCGGCATCCGCGACATCCTGACCAAGTCGATCCGCAGCAACAACCCCATCAGCGTCGCCAACGCCACGATGGACGCCCTGAGGGGGATCCGGAACCCCGAGGACGTGGCCAGGGTCCGCGGCAAGGCGAAAGGTGCGCTATGACCGAAGACACGACACGCAAGCGGGCGCCGAAGAAGGCCGGGAAGGCCGCGGCGGAGAGGTCCATCCGGGTGACGCTCGTGCGCAGCCCCATCGGCTATCCGCGCGTCCAGCGCCTGACGGCCGCGGCCCTGGGCCTGCGCCGGCTCCAGTCCCACGCCGTGCTCAAGGAGACCCCGGCCGTCCTGGGCATGGTCCGCAAGATCGCCCACCTCCTCAAGGTGGAGCCCGTGGAGACGCCATGAACCTCAGCAGCCTGAAACCGGCCAAAGGATCGAGACGGGCGCGCAAGCGCGTCGGGCGGGGCCCCGGCTCCGGCTGGGGGAAGACCGCCGGCGCCGGCAGCAAGGGCCAGCTCCAGGGCAGCGGCTACGCCCGCAAGCGCGGCTTCGAGGGCGGCCAGATGCCGCTCACGCGGCGCGTCCCCAAGCGCGGCTTCACCAACATCTTCCGCGAGGAGATGGCCGTCGTCAACCTGGACCGCCTGAGCAAGCTCCGCAAGGAGGAGATCGGGCCCCAGGAGATGGCCGACCACCGCCTCATCGGCAAGGCCACCGACCGGGTCAAGGTCCTGGGGCGGGGCGACCTGGCCTCGGCCAAGACCGTCCGCGCCCACGCCTTCTCCGGGTCGGCCGCGAAGAAGATCGAGGCCAAGGGCGGCAAGGCCGTGGTCATCGGGAAAGACTGATGTTCGAGAGCATCCGCAACATCTTCAGCATCCCGGAGCTGCGCAAGCGCGTCATCTTCACGCTGCTCCTCCTCGCCGTCTACCGGATCGGCGGGGTCATCCCCAACCCCGGGCTGAGCGCCTCGGCCCTGGCCGAGTTCTGGCAGAGCCAGAAGGGCGGCCTGCTCGGTTTCATCGACCTGTTCTCCGGGCGGAACATGTCCCGGATGACCATCTTCGCCCTGGGCATCATGCCCTATATCTCGTCCTCGATCATCCTCCAGCTGCTGACCGTCGTCTGGCCCTACCTCGAGCGGCTGTCCAAGGAAGGGGATCTCGGGCGGAAGAAGATCACCCAGTACACCCGCTACGGCACGATCGTCATCTGCCTCATCCAGGCCTTCGGCATCGCCATCTTCCTCCAGAACCTGCGGACGCCGGCCGGCGCCCCGGTCGTGCCGAACCCGGGCTGGGGCTTCATGATCCTGACCATCCTGACGTTGACGACGGGGACGGTCTTCGTCATGTGGCTCGGCGAGCAGATCTCCGAGCGGGGCACCGGCAACGGCATCTCGCTCATCATCTTCGCCGGCATCGTCGTCGGCTTCCCGAGCGGCCTCAACGGCCTGATCGGCGGCCTCAAGACCGGCGCCATGGACCCCCTGAAGCTCATCTTCCTCGGCGCCCTGATGACGGCCGTCGTGGCCTTCATCGTCTTCGTCGAGCGCGGCCAGCGCCGCATCCCGGTGTCCTACGCCAAGCGGGTCATCGGCCGCAAGGTCTACGGCGGCCAGAGCACGCACCTGCCCCTGCGGGTCAACACGGGCGGCGTCATCCCGATCATCTTCGCCGCCTCGGTCATCACCATCCCGCAGACGATCGCCACCCTGATCAAGGTGCCCGTCGTCCAGACGATCGCGGCCCAGTTCGGCATGGGCATGCCGCTCTACAACCTCGTCTACATCGCGGCCATCATCTTCTTCACCTACTTCTACATCTCGATCATCTTCAACCCGGTCGACGTGGCCGACAACCTGCGCAAGTACGGCGGCTTCATCCCCGGCATCCGGCCGGGCAAGACGACCTCCGACCACATCGACGACGTCCTCAGCCGCATCACCCTGGCCGGGGCGATCTACCTGGCCGCCGTGGCCATCCTGCCGGAGTTCCTGATCACCGGCTTCCGGTTCCAGGCCCTGCCCGGGATCGGCCCCTGGCTCGACGCCCACCTGCCCAAGTTCCTGACCCAGGGCCTGGGCATCCAGTTCATGTTCGGCGGCACCTCGATCCTCATCGTCGTCGGCGTGGCCATGGACACCATGCAGCAGATCGAGGCCCAGCTGGTCATGCGGCACTACGACGGCTTCATGCGCCGCAGCCGCATCCGCGGGAGGCGCGGATGAGGATCATCCTCCTCGGCGCGCCCGGGAGCGGGAAGGGCACCGTGGCCGAGGGCCTGCGCCGGGCCTACGGGTTCCCCAAGGTCTCCACGGGAGACCTGCTCCGCGAGGCCGTCCGGGAGAAGACCCCCCTCGGGCTCGTCGCCGCCTCCCAGATGGGCAAGGGCGGCCTCGTCGACGACGCGACCGTGCTGGCCCTGCTCCGGGAGCGCCTGTCCCGGGCGGATTGCCGGGACGGCTATGTCCTCGACGGCTTCCCCAGGAACTTGAGCCAGGCGGACAGCCTGGACGGCCTCGGCCTGGCCGGCCCCGAGGTCGTCTTCGACCTCCGGGTCTCGGACGAGACCGTCCTCGAGCGCCTGGCCCGCCGCCGGACCTGCCCCGGGTGCGAGGCCATCTACCATCTCCTCGACAAGCCGCCGAAGCGGGCCGGGCTCTGCGACGTCTGCGGCGCGGCCCTCGTCCAGAGGGCCGACGACACGCCCGAGGTCATCCGGGAACGCCTCAAGACCTACCACGCCAAGACCGAGCCCCTGGCCGCCCGCTACGCGGCCCGGGGGAATCTCCACCTCATCGACGGCGACGCGGCCGCCCCGGCCGTCATCGCCGCGGTCCGGGCCGTCCTCGACCCCCTCGTCGCCGCGGGGACGGGAGGGGAGGCGCCCCGATGATCACCTTCAAGTCGGCGGCCGAGCTCGAGGGCATGCGCCAGAGCAGCCGCATCGTCGCCGCCGTCCTCGGCGAGCTCGGGCCGCTCGTCCGGCCGGGCCTGCGGACGCGGGACCTCGACCTCTACGCCGAGAAGCGGACCCGCGAGCTCGGGGCCGTCCCGGCCTTCAAGGGCTACCGCGGCTACCCGGCCTCGGTCTGCGTGTCGGTCAACGAGGAGATCATCCACGGCATTCCCTCGGGACGCATCCTCCAAGAGGGCGACGTCGTCAGCCTCGACTTCGGCGTCCTCTACGAGGGCTTCTACAGCGACTCGGCCGTGACCGTCCCGGTCGGCCGGGTGACGGCGGACGCGGCCAGGCTCATCGCCGCGGCCGAGCGGGCCTTCTTCAAGGGCCTGGCCGAGCTGCGCGAGGGGAGGCGGCTGTCCGACGTCTCGGCGGCCATCCAAGCCTCGGTCGAGAGCGAGGGGTTCTCGGTCATCCGCCAGTTCGTGGGCCACGGCATCGGCCGGGCCCTGCACGAGGAGCCGCAGGTGCCCAATTTCGGGGCGCCGGGACGGGGCCCGAAGCTGCGCCCCGGCCTGACCCTGGCCATCGAGCCCATGATCGCGGCCGGCGGGCCCGAGGTCGAGGTCCTGGAGGACGGCTGGACGGCCGTGACCCGCGACCGCAGCCTGGCCGCCCATTTCGAGCACACGGTGGCCCTGACCGAAGACGGCCCGGAGGTCCTCAGCGAGAGGGCGCACGCGGCCGTCCGGCGGGGGGCGCCCGCCGACAAGGAGGGCCCGCATGCCTAGACAGGACATGTACGAAGCCGAGGGCGTCGTGCTCGAGACCCTGCCGAACGCGATGTTCCGGGTCGAGCTCCAGAACAAGCACGTCATCCTGGCCCACATCTCCGGGAAGATGCGCAAGCACTTCATCCGCATCCTGCCGGGCGACCGGGTCCTGGTGGAGCTGTCGCCTTACGACCTGACCAAGGGGCGGATCACCTATCGGTTCAAATGACGAAGAATCCAGGGCAAAGGACGGGCCGATGAAAGTCAAAGCCTCCGTGAAAAGAATCTGCCGGAACTGCAAGATCGTCCGGCGCAAGGGCGTCGTGCGGGTCATCTGCTCCAACCCCCGGCACAAGCAAAAACAGGGATAGACGAGGTACCCCATGGCGAGAATCGCAGGCATCACGCTCCCCCCCGACAAGCGGATCGAGGTCGGCCTGACCTACATCTACGGCATCGGCCGGTCCAAGAGCCGCCAGATCCTCGACGAGGCCAAGATCGACAGGAACAAGAAGGTCAAGGCCCTGGCCGAGGACGAGGTCAACAAGATCCGCCAGATCATCGAGAAGCGGGAGAAGATCGAGGGCGACCTCCGCAAGGAGGTCACCATGAACATCAAGCGGCTGGTCGACATCGGCTGCTACCGGGGCCTCCGGCACAAGAAGAAGCTGCCTGTCCGGGGCCAGCGGACCAAGACCAACGCCCGGACCCGCAAGGGGGTCAAGGGCCAGCGGATCAAGAAGCTCAAAGAGAAGAAGGCCTAAGGAGGACCCACGCCCATGCCGCCGAAAGCCAGCGCCAAGAAGAAGAAAGCCCGCAAGGAGGTCGGTTCCGGGGTGGCCCACATCCAGTCGACCTTCAACAACACGATCATCACCATCGCCGACCACACCGGCACGACCGTCTGCTGGGCCAGCTCCGGGACCTCCGGCTTCAAGGGCGCCCGCAAGGGCACGCCCTTCGCCGCCCAGCTCGCGGCCAAGGACGCGGCCACCAAGGCCCGGGAGTTCGGCGTCCGCTCCGTCGACGTCCGCCTCAAGGGCCCGGGCGCGGGGCGCGAGTCGTCCATCCGGGCCCTGCAGGCCGCCGGGCTCGAGATCAAATCCATCAAGGACGTGACGCCCATCCCGCACAACGGCTGCCGCGTCCGCCGCCGCCGGCGCGTCTGAGGGCCGCAAGGAGACCACCATGGCGAAATACCAAGGCGCCGACTGCCGGCTCTGCCGGGTCGAGAAGAACAAGCTCTATTTCAAGGGGCACAAGTGCCTGACCGACAAGTGCCCCCTCGAGCGGCGGGCCTACGCGCCCGGCCAGCACGGCCGCACCCGGAAGCGCGTGCTCGGCTACGCCATCCAGCTGCGGGAGAAGCAGAAGCTCAAAAGGTTCTACGGCATGTCCGAGGAGCAGTTCCGTCTCTTCTTCGACCGGGCCGAGCGCCAGAAGGGCGTCACCGGCGAGAACCTCCTGTCCATGCTGGAGCGGCGGCTCGACAACGTCGTCTATCTCCTGGGCTTCTCCCTGTCCCGGGGCCACGCCCGCCAGCTCATCGGGCACGGCCATTTCCGGATCAACGACCTCAAGACGGACATCCCCTCCGCCCTGGTCAAGCCGGGCGACGTCGTCGCCTTCCGGCCGCGCTCGGCCAAGAGCGAGGACATCCAGGCCGTCGTCGCCTCGAACCGCTCCAAGACCGTCCCGGGCTGGCTGGAGGTGGATTGGGACAACCTCAAGGGCCGCGTCCTGGCGCTGCCGACGCGGGCCGACGTCACCCTGCCGGTCGAGGAGCACCTCGTCGTCGAGCTGTATTCCAAGTAAGGCCGGGACCGAACGGAGCACGACTCCCAAGGAGGACACATGACAGAGCCGACTTTCCAGAGACCCAAGTGCTTGGAGTGCGATTTCGAGACGCTGACCGAACGGTACGGCAAGTTCATGGCCCAGCCGTTCGAGCGCGGCTACGGGGTGACCGTCGGGAACGCCCTGCGGCGGATCCTGCTGTCCTCGATCACCGGCGCGGCCATCACCTCCGTCCAGATCCAGGGGGTCCTGCACGAGTTCTCGACCATCCCCGGGGTCGTCGAGGACGTCACCGACATCCTCCTCAACCTCAAGCAGGTGCCGCTCAAGCTGGCCGGGGACGTGCCCCGGCGGATGATGATCAAGAAGACCGGCCCGGCCTCGGCCACCTCCTCCGACCTGGCCCACGACCCCGACATCGAGATCCTCGACGACGACGTCCCCATCGCCTCGCTCGACGCGGACGGGACGCTCGAGATCGAGATGATCGTCCAGAACGGCCGCGGCTACGTCCCGGCCGAACAGAACTTCGACGAGGACCTGAGCCTCGACTGGATCCCCCTCGACTCCTCGCACTCGCCCGTCCTCAAGGTCAACTACAAGGTCGAGCCGGCCCGGGTCGGGAAGCGGATCGACTACGAGAGCCTGACCCTGGAGGTCTGGACGAACGGGGCCATCCGGCCCCAGGACGCCCTGTCGCAGGCGGCCAAGATCATGCGCGACCACCTGGCCATCTTCCTCAACGTCGTCGACGAGCCCCTCGAGCGCGAGGCCGCCCCGTCGAAGAAGGAGATCCCCTACCTGGCCCTGGCCGACGTCCTGGCCAAGACGACCGACCACCTGGAGCTCTCGGTGCGCGCGAACAACTGCCTCCGCTCGGCCGGCATCGAGCGGATCTACGAGCTCGTCCAGAAGACCGAGGAGGAGCTGCTCAAGACCAAGAACTTCGGCCGCAAGTCCCTGGCCGAGATCAACGACACCCTGGCCAACCTGAACCTCGGGCTGAACCTCGAGCTCCACCCCAGGCTCATCGAGCGGATCCAAGCGGACATCAAGAGCGGCACGACCGAGAAGGAGACGGAGGAATGAGGCATCAGGTCAAGAAGGGGGCCCTCGGCCGGAACACGGCCCACCGCCGGGCCCTCCTGCGCAATCTCGTGACTTCGTTCCTGGAGAAGGAACGGGTCCGGACGACCCTGGCCAAGGCCCGGTCGGCCCGGCCGGTCGCCGAAAAGATGATCACCTTGGGGAAGCGCGGCACCCTCCACGCCCGGCGCCAGGCCCTGGCCTACCTGACCAAGGAGGCCGCGGTCAGGAAGCTCTTCGACGAGCTCGGGCCCCGTTACAAGGAGCGCCCCGGCGGCTACACCCGCATCGTCAAGCTGGGCACGCGGGCCGGGGACGGCGCGTCCATGGCCGTGCTCGAGCTCGTCGGGGCCGAGTACAAGGCCAAGGTCAAGAAGAAAAAGGACGCGAAGAGGCCCGCCGCCAAGTAAGCTCGATCGGGGGACATGCGCGGTTTCTCCCGATCCTTCGCAGAAACCCGGCTCCGTGTGCCTCCGCCGGGTTTCCGCCCTCCGCTCGCTACCGCTCGCTGCGGTCGGCGGGGCGGCGCGCTCCCTGATAGATGCGTTGCCAGTTCGCGTCCTCGAGCCGGTCGATCTGGACGACCGGGGCATCGCTCGTCGTCGCGTTGATGAAAGACTCGCCGTCGATCATCATCCCGACGTGGCTGATCCGGTCGAGGGACCGGCCGAAGAAGACGAGGTCGCCGGCCCGCTCCTCGCCCTTCGGGACCTCGAGGAGGCCGCTCGAGGTCATCTGGATGCCGGCGTCCCTCAGGATGGGGACGCCGTTCAATCGGTAGACGAGCTGGACGAACCCGGAGCAGTCGAGGCCGAGCGGCGAGGTCCCGCCCCAGGTGTAGGGCAGTCCGATGAAGCGTTTGGCCAGGGCGACCATGTCTTCGGCCGGCCGGCGGGGCCAGGTCCAGGGCGCCTCCCGGATGTCGCCGTCGCCGCTCTGGATCCAAGCCCGGGTCCTGTCCGGGAGGGCGACCTCCCGCCAGCGTTCGCCCTTCTCGGCGACGATCTCGAGGACGGCGCCGATCGGGGCGACCGTCACCGGTCTATGCGCGGTCACGTCCGGCTCGCGGTAGGTGTTGGCCAGAAGCGCCGAGACGACGAAGACCCGTCCGGACGAGGCGTAGGGCCTGTCGCCGGGGCCCAGGACGCGCAGGGCCGAGGCGGCGATCCAGCCTTTGTAGGTGTCGGGCGTCTCGACTTCGTACCAGTCCTCTCCGGCCGCGCCCCGCTCCTTCCGGAGCAGCCTGACGTTCGTCCCCAGGACGGCCTGGCTGACGACGTCGGCGTCGGCGCTGGCGCGGCTGAACATGTTCTCGACCGCGCGCGTCACGACCGCCGCCGCGGGCCCGGCGGAGGCCTGGGGCGGCGCCTGGGTGGGGGGCGCCCCGCCGACGGCCCCGACGTGGGCGGCGCAGGCGAGGGCGGGGGAGAGGGCGATCAGGAGGGCGGCGGCCACGGTTTTCGTCATCTGAATTCTCCTCGCGCGGGTCTGGGGATCTATGATATAAAAAAAAGGGACATGATGCCAATGCCGCGATTGCCTCGACAATGCGGCGGAGAGGTGCGAGCATGACGCGCAAAGAGTTCCTTCGGCTCGGGGCCGCGGCCGCGGCCGGGACGGCGCTCGCGGGCTGCCCGCGGGCCGCCCGGCGTCCGGCGCCGGCGGCGTCTTCCGGCAGGACCGCGGTCACGGTCCAGATCCACGACCTTCGGCTCCGGCAGTCGTGGGGCCTGTCGCGCGGGACCTGGACGACCCGGCGCAACGCCTTCGTCCGGATCGAGAGGGACGGCGTCGCCGGGCTCGGCGAGGCCGCCCCGATCGCCCGCTACGACGAGACGGCCGAGAGCGCCGCGGCCTTCATCGACAAGGCCCGGCCCGTCCTCGACCGCGACCTCCACGAATACGCCCTGCGCCTGGCCGAGATCGAGGCCGTCGCCCCGGGCGAGCACGCCGCCAAGGCCGCCCTGGACATGGCCGTCCTGGACTGGGTCGGCAAGCGCCTGGGCGTCCCGCTCTGGAAGCTCCTCGGCCTGGCCGGGTCGAAGGAGGTCCAGACGACCTACTCCATCGGCATCGACACGGTCGAGGCCATGCAGCGGAAGGTCCTCGAGGCCCCCGACTTCGGGGTCTACAAGATCAAGGTCGGGACGCCCGACGACCGGAAGATCATCGAGGGCATCCGGGCCGTCACCGGCAAGCCTCTGCGGACGGACGCCAACGAGGGCTGGAAGACCAAGGAGGAGGCCCTGGAGATGATCGACTGGATGGCCGGCCAGGGCGTCGAGCTCGTGGAGCAGCCCCTGCCGGCGGACCGGCTCGGCGACTACGCCTGGCTCAAGGAACGGGTCAGGATCCCGGTCTTCGGCGACGAGAGCCTCATCGAGCCCGCGGACCTGCCGCGCATCGCGCCCTATTTCCACGGCGTCAACGTCAAGCTCATGAAGTGCGGCGGCGTCCAGGAGGCCGTCCGCCTGGCGGCCATGGCCCGGACCCTGGGCCTCGGGCTCATGATCGGCTGCATGATCGAGACGTCGCTCGCGGTCTCGGCCGGGGCGGCCGTCGCCCAGCTGTTCGACTACGCCGACCTCGACGGGAACCTCCTCATCTCGAACGACCCCTTCCGGGGCGTCCGGACGGTGAAGGGCCGGCTCGTGCTCAACGACCGGCCGGGCCTCGGCGTCGAGGGCGAGTTGCCTTAGGGCGCCGCTACTTGTCGGAGACGACCCGGCCGATGTCGCTCGACCGGGCCAGCCGGGACATGTGCCCGTAGACGATCCTCGAGATCTCGGCGATGGCCGGATTGCCGTCGCCGTCGCGCTTGAGGTAGGTCGTCATGACGCTCAGGATGTAAGGCCGGCCCGGGAGCCCGACGATCCCCGAATCGCAGCGGACGGCCTCGAGCTCGCCGGGCTTCTCGGCCACCTCGACGCCCTCGGCGACGCCGGCCCGGAGGGGGCTGTCCTTGGGGATGGCCAGGATCCCCAGAAGGTCCTTGCGGTAGGGCTCCTTGAGGGCCGGGCCGCGCCAGATCTTTTCGAGCAGCGTCATCATCTCGAACGGCGTCGAGACGTTCTCCCGGCCCTCCGCGGCGGCCTTGAGGTCCATCATCCGCCGCCGCAGCCGCGTCTTCGGCAGGCCCAGCCCGTCGAGCCTCTTGTCGACGGCCCCGAGGCCGACCCTGTCGATGAGCAGGTTGGTGGCCGTGTTGTCCGAGAGGACGACCATGAGCACGGCCAGGTCGCGGACCGAGAGCGACAGGCCGGGATGCCCGAGGTGGACCAGGACGCCCGACCCCGGGACCTTGCGGGCCTCGTCGACCGCGACGAGCTCGCCGAGCCCGAGGCGCCCCTCCTCGGCCTGCTTGAAGACCTCGAACAGGACGGCGATCTTGATCGAGCTGGCCTGCGGGAAGACCTCCCGCTCGTTGATGAACAGCGTCTTTCCCGCCGTCAGGTCCTTGAGGGCCAGGCCCAGGACGCCGTCGAGCCCCGCCTCGACCTCGTGGATCGCGGCGGCCAGCTTGGCGTCGAGGACGGCCTGGAAGCGCTGCTGAGCCGGCGCCGGGCGCGCGGCCCAGCAAGTCATGACCGAAACCAGCGCGAACGCCGCGGCGGACCTTTTCGTCATCACGGGCCTCCCGTCTTTTTCGACCACATTAGCCCAACCCGGAGGGCCGAGTCAAACGGACGCGGCTACTTGTCCGGGCCGGCCTGGATGACCAGCTTCTGGCCGACGGCGATGATGTCCGAGACGAGGCCGTTCGAAGCCTTGATCCTCTCCACGGTCGTCCCGTAGAGCTTGGCGATCTGGAAGAGGTTGTCGCCGTTGCGGACGACGTGGGTGACGGCCTCGCCCGGCTTGGCCGCCGGCGCGGCCGACGCGGCCTCGACGCCGCCCCGCGAGGGCACCCGGAGGACCTGGCCGACCCGGATGAGGTTCGAGCCGAGCCCGTTCAGGCGCTTGAGGGCGTCGACCGACGTCCGGTAGCGGCGGGCGATGGCCCCCAGGGTGTCGCCCGGCCGCACGGTCAGGCGGTCGGTGACGACGTCCGGCGGGATGTACTGGGGCAGCGAGGCGATCGAGGCCAGGCAGGGGTCCCCGTAGCCGGCCGGGACGCGGAGGTCGTAGGCGTAGTTGGGCGTCGAATCGTGGCGGAGCTCCGGGTTCAGCCCGACGAGGACCGCGGCGTCGAGGCCGAGGCTCTGGGACAGGGTGGCCAGCCGGACCGCGGCGTTGACCTTGACCGTCTCGAAGGCCAGGGGAGGGTCGGGGGCGGCGAGCTCGAAGCCGTACTTGGCCGGGTCGCCGACGATGAGGAGCGTGGCGATGAACCGGGGCACGTGCCGGGCCGTCTCGAAGGGCAGGTTGGCGAAGATGTCCCAGAAGCTGTCGAAATAATCGACTTTCTGGGCCCGGATGACCCGCTGGACGGCCGCCTCGCCGCAGTTGTAGGCGGCGATGGCCGTCGTCCAGTCGCCGAACATGTCGTGCAGCTCGACCATGTAGCGGATGGCCGCCCGGGTGGCCTTGACCGGGTCCATGCGCTCGTCGACGTACTTGTCCTGCTCGAGCCCGTAGCGGTAGCCGGTCGAGCGGATGAACTGCCACATGCCCAGGGCCCGGGCCCGGGACAGGGCCCGCGGCTTGAAGGCGCTCTCGATGAGCGGGATCCAGGCCAGCTGCTCGGGCAGGCGCGCGCTGCGGAGCTCGGCCAGGATCATGTCCATGTACTGGCCGGAGCGCCGGTAGGCTTCCTCGAAGGCCTTCCGTTCGACTGTCTGGAACGACTTGACCTCCCGCAGGACCCACTGGTTCTCGACGAGGGGGATGCTGCCGTTGACCGGGGAGGCCAGGGTGGTCCGGAAGGCCGAGATCTTCTGGATCCTCTGGGCGATGAGGATGCGCAGGTCGCTCTTCTCCTGGAGGATGGGGGAGTCGGTCGGAGCGGATATCTTGAGGAGGAGGCTGTAAGCCTCGTCGAGCCTGGCCAGCGCCCCGTCCATGTCCTCGCGCTCCAGGGCGGCCTGGGCCTCCTCGTAGGCGGCGAAGGCGTCCTCGAGGAGAGAGGCGGCGTCCTTCCCCGCGCCGGGCTTTCCTTCGGCCTCCCCGGGCTCGGCCGGCTTGAGCCCGGCCCCGGCCGGCGGCGCCAGGGCCTCGGGCCCCGGGACCTCCGGGGGCTTCACGGCCTCGGCCTGTCCGGCCGCGGCGGGGGCCGTCCGGGGCGGGGCCTCGGGGGCCGTCCGCGGCGGTTTCGGGGCCGTCGAACAGGCGGCCGGGAGGAGGAAAGCCAGGGAGGCGAGGGCGGCCGCCCAGGAGAAGACCCGTTTCTCGCGCATCTTTCACACTCTTATACCATAAGCCGGAGAGGCGGTCAAAAGGTTAGTCGCGGCGGCGGGCTTCAGGCGGACTTGCGGTGCCAGTTCCAGGCCGTCTCGACGATCGTCTCGAGCGAGGACAGGCGGGCCGTCCACCCCAGGACCCGCTCGGCCTTGGCCTTCGAGGCCAGCAGGACGGCCACGTCCCCCGGCCGCCGGGCGGCGATGTCGTAGGGGACCGGGCGCCCCGTCACCCGCTCGACCGCCCCGACGACCTCGAGGACGGAGTGTCCCTTCTCGGTGCCGAGGTTGACGACGTCGCCCGGACCCCCGTCCAGGAGCCTCCGCAGGGCCAGGACGTGGGCCCGGGCCAGGTCCGTGACGTGGATGTAGTCGCGCACGGCCGTCCCGTCGGGGGTGGGGAAATCGCCTCCGAAGACCCGGAGCCGGGGCTTGCGGCCGAGGAGGCTGAGGAGGATGTTGGGGACGAGGTGGGTCTCCGGCTCGTGGCATTCGCCGGCCGTGCCGTCGAGGGCCGCGCCGGCGGCGTTGAAGTAGCGGAGCGAGACGGCCCTGAGGCCGTGGGCCCTCTCGTAGTCCCGGAGGATCGTCTCGACCATGAGCTTGGCCCGGCCGTAGGGATTGGCCGGCCGGGCCGGGTGGCTCTCGGTGATGGGCGCCTCATCGGGCTCGCCGTAGACGGCGGCCGTCGACGAGAAGATGAGGGCCGGGGTCCCGGCCTCGAGCATGGCGTCGAACAGGTTCAGGCTGGTCGTCAGGTTGTGGGCGTAGTACTTGCGGGGGTCGGCGACCGACTCGCCGACCTGGATGAAGGAGGCGAAGTGGAGGACGGCCCCGATCCGGCGCTCCCGGAAGACCCGCCGCAGGGCCTCGCGGTCCAGGAGGTCGGCCCGGACGAACGGGGCGTCGCCGACGAGCTCCCTGCGGCCGCTCGAGAGGTTGTCGAGGACGAGGACGTCGAAGCCCTCCCGGACGAGCTCCTTGACGGCGTGCGAGCCGATGTAGCCGGCCCCGCCGGCGACGAGAACGGTCATCGGGGTGTCCTTTCGACGAGCCGGCGGGCCCTCTCGATCCCCCGGGCCCTGGTCTCGAACAGGCCGTCGAGCTGGGCTTTGTAGAGCTTCTTCAGCAGCCGGCCCATCTCCGGCCCGGGCGCGACGCCGAGCTCGATGAGGTCGCGGCCCATGACCAGGGGCTTGATCGTCTCCCGGTTGACCCGCAGCTCCTCGAACCGCTTGAACAGCCAGCGGGCCGTCCGGTCGAGGCCGCGGACGAGGCGCTTCCCCCGCCCCGCCCGGTCGGCGGCGTCGAGCAGGGCCAGGAGCTCGATCTCCCCGTCGACGTCGGCGGCCAGGCGGTTGAAGGCCTTCTTGGTCACCTCGGCCCGGTTCGACCAGAGCTCGCCGGCCCGGTGGTGGGTCCGGATGAGGAGGGGCACCATCCGGCCGAGGTCGACGCCGCCCCAGGACCGGATGCGGAACCGGGCCAGGACGCGGCGGGCGGCCCGTTCGCTCTGGATGTCGTGCCCGGCCGAGGTCACGGCCATCCGGCCCCGCTTGAACTCCCAGCGCGTGGTCGAGGCCTTGCCGAGGTCGTGGAGGAGGGCGGCCAGGAGCAGGGCCAGCTTCCGCGGGTCGGGCAGGCCGGCCAGCCCGGCCAGGGCCGCGGCCTGGTCGACGGCGAGCTTGGTGTGGGCCCAGACCGTGTGGTGGCCGAACTCGTCCCGCTCCGGATGGAAGACCGAGTCCTGGATGACCAGGGCCAGGGCCTGGAGCTCGGGGTACCAGGCCTCGAGGACGCCCAGGCGGAACATCTCCTCGAGCCCGACGGACGGCCGCGGCGAGCGAAGGAGCGTCTTGAACATCTCGTCGTTGACCCTCTCGAGGCTGAGGCCGGAGAGATCGACGCTCCGGGCGGCCGGGTAGATGGACGGGTCGACCTTGAAGCCGAGGACCGAGGCGAACCGGGCCGCCCTGAGGACGCGGAGGGGGTCGTCGGGGAAGGCGGCCGGGTTGGTCAGGCGGAGACGCTTGGCCAGGGTGTCCCGGCGGCCCCCGAACGGGTCGATGAGCAGGCCGTCCTCGAGCCGGAGGGCCATGCTGTTGGTCCGGAAATCCCGGCGCTCCAGGTCCTTTTCGACGGGCAGGGCGGGGTCCGCGGCGACGAGGATGTCCTTGTGGCCCCGGGCGCCCCCGGCCCGGGCGGCCCGGTCGGTCCGCGGCAGGGCGACGTCGTAGGTCCCGCCCCCGACCGTGAACTTGATGACGCCGAAGCTCCGGCCGACCAGGTCGACGCGGCCGCGGCGCCCGAGCTTGCGGACGATCCTGTCGAGGGGGTGGCGGGCGACGAGGATGTCGACGTCGGGGGAGGGGCGGCCGCGGACGAGGTCGCGGACGTAGCCGCCGACGGCGTAGACGTCGGGCCCGAAGAGCCGGACGAACAGCGCCCGGTCGGCGAAGTCGGCCTGGAGACGCGTCATGGGCCTGCCGGGAATTTCTCCAGGACCTCCTTGACGGCGTCCCGGTGGACCAGGAACGCCAGGCATTTCAGCCGGATGTAGGCCTCCTGGTAGAAGAAGTAGCCCTTGTGGCGGCCCCAGTAGGCGTTCTCCCAGGAGTCCTTGACCAGGAACCAGTTGCCCTTGGCCGACTCGAGGTAGCCGACGCAATGGACGGCGTGGTCGTCCGCCGTCGCCCCGTTCTTGAACCGCAGCTCCCGGCTGGACTGGTCGATGTAAGCCGAGGGGATGTCGAAGGTCGGGACCATGGCCACGTCGGCCTCGCCGAGGTAGCCGGGCTCGGAGAAATCGACGGACAGGACGGCCGAGTAGCCCTTGCGCAAGGCCCGGAGGAGGGCCAGCGCATATTCGTAGAGCGGCAGGTTGTGGTAGTCCCGGCTGCGCCGCCAGTTGTCGGGGACCTCGAATTCCCCCTTGGTGTAGAAGGGCAGGTACATGAAGCTGACGAAGGCGACATAGTCGGAGGGCCGGAGCCCGAGCGAAGCGAGGAATTCGGGCGGCGTCAGGGACCGCCCGTCGACGTCGATCCTGTCGGGCGGCCGGCCCATGTGCTTGTCGAGGATGGCCCGGACGCCGGCCAGGGCCCGGGCCTCGTCCCAGTCGTTCCGGGCGGCCAGCCCGGAGAGATAGTCGCGGTACTCGCGGAGAAGGGCCCGGTCGTCGTGAGCGGTCCGGCCGGCCGGCAGGCCCGTGTAATCGGCGGCCCGAACGAGGCCGTACTGGGCGGCGCGGGCCAGGGCCGAGTCGGCCTGGGACCCGTTGCTGAGGAAGGACCGGCCCTTCTCCCGGACGAAGCGGCGGGCCTTCTCGACGTATTCCCAGTAAACGATGAACATCTCGGACAGCCGGACCTCGGCCCGGCCTTGGCGCCGAAGCTCGGATTCGAGGAGCGAGACCGTGGCGTAGCTCCAGCAGTTGCCCGTCTTTCCCTGCTCCACGGGCGGCAGATGGGGCAGGCGGGTGAACTCGAGGAGGTCCTCAGGCCGCTCGAAGCCTTCCAGGTCGACGGCCAGGACGTCCCGCTCGGCGCCCGCCGGGGACTCCCGGACGTAGACGGCCCGGTCGTGCCTGGGCTGGCCCGCGGCCTGGCCGGCGGGCGGCCGGCCGGAGCCGCAGGACAACGCGACGGCGGCGGCCAGAAGGACGGCGGCGAGCGGGACCGGGGCGCGGCAGTTCATGGGCATCCCTCCTTGCCGGGCGTCCGGCCCGGACGGCCCATTATAAGGGACTCCCTCGAACTTGTCACGCGCCGGAGTTTAGGCTATCCTGGTCGGAAGAAGAAGAATGAGAGCCCGCGCGGTCCTGGCCCTGAGTTTGGCGGCCTTCCTGGCCGGCCCTCCGGCCGCCGCGGCCGCCAAGGACGACCTGAAGCTCGCCCTGAAGGAGAAGGTCATCCGGGACCTCGGCTCGGCGGGCCTCGTCCTGGCCTTCCACGTCGCCGTCGAGAACGGCGCGGCGTCGGGCTTCGAGCTCGTCCGCTACCGGTACCGGGTCCGGATCAACCAGGTCGAATACCTCAACATGGCCGTGACGCTCGATGAGCCCCTGGAGGTCCCGGCCGGCCGGGAGACCCTGGTCGCCCTGCCGGTCAAGGTCTCGTACGACCATCTCCGGGCGGCCGTCGGGCCGGTCGAGGGCCAGGCCCTCTGCGACGTCGTCGGGGACATGTTCTTCCGCAGCGAGCGCGGCCGGGAGCAGAGGGCCCCCTTCGCCTTCAGCGGCGAGTTCCCCATCTTCCGGGACCCCGAGGTCGACATCCAGCCCCTCAAGGTCGTCGATCTGACCGTCGGCGGCGCCGACGTCGTCTTCCGCCCCCGCTTCAAGAACTTCAACGGCTACGAGCTCATCGTCGACGTCCTCGAGTTCGAGCTCTATTTCGCGGGCCGCCAGGTCCTGGCCGGGCCGGTCCCGGGCGACAAGAGCCTGCCCCGGATGGGCGAGAAGACCTTCTCCCTGCCGTTCCTCCTGGATTTCTTCGAGGCCGGGGAGGAGGTCCGGGAGGCCTTCGGGAAGGAGGAGTTCCCCTGCCGATTCACCGGCCGGATCGAGATCGCCTCGGTCTGGGGGCGCCTCCACATCCGCTTCGACAAGACCCAGGCGCTCCGGCTGGAGAAGGCCGACGGGCCTTAGAACCAGAAGCTGAAGCCGATCGAGAGGGACAGCCCGCCGAGCTCGAAGGGCTCGAAATCGACGAGGAAGCCGTCGTCGAACTTCCCCTTGGCCCAGTGATAGCGGGCCTCGGCGTCTATCGTGGCCCGGTAGCCGATGGGGAACTGGACGCCGGCGAAGGCGTGGGGGCCGAAGGCGATGCCGCGCTCCCGGCTGTTGACGGAGACGACGGGGAAGACATCGATATCGCCGAGAACCGGGTCCGTGTAGACCCAGGGGTCTTCGAAGCCGGGGCGTTCGCCGTAGAGGCCGGTCGACCAGAAGTAGGCCCCGACGCCGCCTCCGACGTAGGGAACGAGCCTGGTCTTGCGGCCGAGCGGCGTGAACTTGACCGAGGCCGTGACGGGCACGCTGGAGACCCGGAAGCTGTGGGAGAGATAATACCAGTCGTCGATGTCGTCCGGCTCCTGGTCCGTCGGGAAGGCGAACCAGCCCTCGTCGAACTCGGTCTGGTCGTAGTCGTAGTAATCGCCGAGCCGGCGCCGGCTGAAGGATTCGACCCCCAGGACCAGGCTCAGGTTCGGCCCGAGGAAGCGCTCGTAGCTCGCGCCGTAGATCCCGCCCCGGAAGTCCTTGGGCGCGAAGGTCATCTGGTCGAACTCGATGCCCCAGAGACTGGTGTCGATGTGCTGCCTGAGGTAGGAGCCGGTGACGGCGCGCGGCATGAAGTAGCCGAATCGAAGGGTGAACATGTCGGCGAAGGCCAGCGAAGGCGCGAGAAGGGCCAACCCCGCGGCGAGGACGATCGTTTTTTTCATCTCAGCCTCCTATACGCCGCTCATTATAGCAAATAACGTGCCAGGGACGGGGCCCGTGCCTCAGGGGGAGGGGAGGGCCCGGATGTGCTCCAAACAGGACAGGCGTCCTCGGGCCGGGCCGGTGAGGGGTGTTTGACTTGCGGGCGCCGTCCGGCTACCATCGCGGACGGGAGAAGACCCGTGAGCGCGACCCGCGTCATCCGCCTGCGCCCGGCGGGCGAGAGCGTTCCGGAGGCCGGGGAGATCGCCGCGGCCCTGAGAGCGGGGGCCGTCGCGGCCTACCCGACCGAGACGTTCTACGCCCTCGGGGCGGCCGCCTTCGGGAGGAGGGCCGTGGAACGCGTCTATCGGCTCAAGGGGCGGGCGCCGGGAAAGCCCCTGCCCGTCATCGCCTCCGGGCTGGACATGGTCCGGGAGATCTCGGGGCCGCCGCCGCCTGGCTTCCTCGCCCTGGCCGGCGAGCTCTGGCCGGGGCCGCTGACGCTGGTCCTGCCGGCCGCGCCGGGCATGCCCGGGTTCCTGGCCGGCCCAGGGCGGACGATCGCCGTCCGCGTCCCGCCGCTGGCCTGGCTCCGCGGCCTCCTCCGCGAGCTCGGGGAACCCCTGACGGCGACGAGCGCCAACCTCTCCGGTGAAAGGGAGCTGTCCGACCCCCGCGAGGTGGAGGCCGTTTTCGCGGGCCGGATCGAGCTCCTGGTGGACGGCGGCCCCGCCCCGGGCGGGCTTCCGTCGACCATCGTCGACCTTTCGGGCGACCGGCCGCGTGTCCTGCGGGAAGGGCGGATCGCCGGCGCCAGGATCGAAGCCCTGCTCGGGCGTTGATCCGGAAGACCGGTCAAGAACGGGGACACGTACCCGGTGCATGTCCCCGATTCGCCTCCCGGCTTGGCTACTTGACGACGGCGCCCGGCGCGACGTCGCGGTCGAAAAAGGGGATGAGGGCCTTGTTGTCGGGCGTGACGGCGGCCAGGAGCATGGCCTGGGACTCGATGCCCCGGATGACGGCCGGCTTGAGGTTGACGATGACGATGAGGCTCTTGCCGACCAGGTCCTCGGGAGCGTAGGTCTCGGCGATGCCGGCGACCATCTGGCGCTGTTCCGCGCCCAGGTCGATCTTGAGCTTGAGGATCTTGGTCGCGCCCGGGACCCGTTCGGCCTCGATGATCCGGGCCGCCCGCAGGTCCATCTTCCGGAATTCGTCGTAGCTGATCTGATCCATGGACATGACTCCCTTCGTCGTCGATTCGGGGCCCGGAGCGGGCGCCGCCGCGTCCTCGGCCAGGAAATCCTTCAGGGCCACCCTCGGGAAGAGGGCCTGCGGCAGGCCGATCTTGCGGCCGGGCCCGAAACCGCGGAAGTCCAGCGCCTCCCAGGGGACCTCGGCGGGCTTCCGCGCCTCGCCCAGGAAACCCCAGATCCTCTCGGCCGACCGGGGCATGACCGGGAAGGCGAGGTAGCTCGCCCCGCGGATCGCGGCCGCGGCCTGGAGAAGGACGCGGGCCAGCCGCGGCCTCTTCTCCGGGTCCTTGGCCATGATCCAGGGCTGGTTGTCCGCGAGATACTTGTTGACCAGGCCGATGTAGGCCCAGATCTCCTCCAGGGCCTTGTTCAGGGCGCAGGCCCCGTAGAGGTCGAAGGCGCGGCCCTTGAGCTCGTCGAAGCCGGTCCGGACCTTGGCGTCTCCGGCCGTCTCCGGGGCCGGTTCGGGGATCTCGCCGCCGAAGAAGTTGCCGATCATCGTCAGCGTCCGCTGGACGAGGTTCCCGAAGTCGTTGGCCAGGTCGGAGTTGACCCGGTGGAGGAAGCCCTCGTGGGAGAAGTTGCCGTCCTGGCCGATGGGGATCTCCCGGAGCAGGAAATAGCGGATCGGGTCGGGGCCGAAGGCCTTCAGCAGGACGTGCGGGTCGAGGACGTTGCCCTTGGACTTGGACATCTTGGTGTCGTCCTTGAGCCACCAGCCGTGGCTGAAGACCGTCCGGGGCAGGGGCAGGCCCGCGGCCATGAGGAAGGCGGGCCAGTAAACGGCGTGGAAGCGGAGGATGTCCTTGCCCACCAGCTGGACGTCGGCCGGCCAGTGCTTCTCGAAGCGCCCCATGTCCCAGTCGAAGCCGGCGGCCGTGACATAGTTGTGCAGGGCGTCGAACCAGACGTAGATGGTGTGCTTGGGGTCGCCGGGGACGGGGATGCCCCACTTGACCGTCGTCCGGGTGATGCTGAGGTCCTTGAGCCCGCCGCGGACGAAGCTGGCGACCTCGTTCAAGCGGCTCTGCGGCCGGACGAACTCGGGATGCGCCTCGTAGTGCTCCAGGAGCCGGTCCCGGTAGGCCGAGAGCCTGAAGAAGTAGGTCTCTTCGGAGAGGGCCGAGGCCCGCTTGCCGCAGTCGGGGCAGATCTTGGAGCCGTCGGCCTCGAGGGCGACGTCGTCGGCCAGGAAGTTCTCGTCGGAGACGCAGTACCAGCCCTTGTACTCCCCCTTGTAGATCTCGCCCCGGTCGACGAGCCTCCGGAAGAGCTTCTGGACCCCGGTCTTGTGGATGTCCATCGTCGTCCGGACGAAGAAGTCGTAGGAGATGTCGAGGGCCCTCCAGAGGCCCTGGGCCCGGCCGACGACGGAATCGGCCAACGCCTTCGGAGACAGGCCCTTCTCGGCCGCGGCCCTCTCGATCTTCTGGCCGTGCTCGTCGGTCCCGGTCAGGAAGAAGACGTCCCGGCCGGCCAGCTTGTGGAAGCGGGCCAGGGCGTCGGCGATGACGGTCGTGTAGGCGTGCCCGATGTGGGGCACGTCGTTGACGTAGTAGATCGGCGTCGTGACGGTGAACGTCCGGCGGTCAGAGGTCTTTGCCAACTGCGGGTCCTCCTCGGATGAGCATCATGGCCTCGGCCCGGGTCGCCGGGTTCTTCCGGAACGAGCCTCGGACGGCCGAGGTGACCGTGATCGACCTGGGCTTTTTCGCCCCGCGCATGGACATGCACATGTGCTCGGCCTCGATCACGACCATGACGCCCAGGGGCTTCAGGTGGCCGTCGAGCAGGTCGGCGACCTGCTTCGTCAGCCGCTCCTGCACCTGCAGCCGCCGGGACAGGGCCTCCACCACCCGGGCGATCTTGCTCAGGCCGACGATGCGCCCGGACTTCGGGATATAGGCCACGTGGGCCACCCCCGCGAAGGGGAGGAGATGGTGCTCGCACATCGAGTAGAGGGGGATGTTCCGGATCAGGACCATCTCGTCGTGCTTCTCGTCCTCGATCACGCGGAGGTTGCGGATGGCCTCCCGTTCGGAGCCGCCGAGGATCTCGGCGAGCATCCGGGCCACGCGCCGCGGGGTCGCCCGGATGCCCGGGCGGCGGGGGTCCTCCCCGACGCCCTCGAGGACGAGCCTGACGCCCTTCTCGATCTTCTTGACGTCCATGGGGGCCTCCATCCGTCCTCCGGCCGCCGTCAGCGCTTCCCGTCGAAGCCGCCGGCGGCCCGGCGGGCGATCTCCTTGAGCGGGGCGCCGGTCCTGCGGGCCGCTTCGACGAGGTCGCCGTATTCCGGCTGGACGTTGACCGCCCGGCCGCCGAGCTTGGCCACCTTGAGGCCGACGGTCGCGCCGCCGACGCGCACGGCCCGCCGCTCGCGCTCGAGGACGCGACGGCCGACGGGGAAGTACCGGACCCCGATCGACGTCGTCTCCCGGAACACCGCTTCGGCCAGGGCGTCGAGGCGGGCCGACTCGACGAGGAGCGAGAGCTTCGTGCCCAGCCGGTTCTTCTTCATGACGACGGGGGAGAGGGTGGCGTCCAGCGCCCCGAGCTCGAAGGCCCTCTCGAGGAAATGGGCCAGGAGCTGAGGCGTGGCGTCGTCGATCGCGGCCTCGACGACGAAGACGCTTTTCTCCGCGTCGAAAGCGGCGGCGTCGCCGTAATAGACCCGCAGGATGTTGGGGATCTCGGTGAATTCCCTGGCCCCGGCCCCGCGGCCGATCTTCTCGTAGACGAGCTCGGGGAGCTTGGTGAACCGCTTGGCGAGGGCCGCGACGATGGCCGCGCCGGTCGGGGTGACCAGCTCCGATTCGACCCGGGCCGCGTAGACCGGGGCCTTCCTGAGGAGCTCGGCCACGGCCGGCGGCGGGACGGCCAAGCGGCCGTGGGAGGTCTCGACCCAGCCCGAGCCGACGTTGAGCGGGGAACAGTAGACGTCCGAGACGCCCAGCTCCTCGAGGAGGAAGGCCGTCCCGACGATGTCGGCCAGGGCGTCGTCGGCCCCGGCCTCGTGGAGGTGGGTCGCCGCGAAGCGGCGGCCGTGGACCTTGGCCTCGGCCTCGAAGAGGCGCCTGAAGACGGCCAGGGCCCGGTCCTTGACGGCCGGCTTGAAGCGGCTCTTGAGGACGATCCTCTCGATGTCGCCGAAATCGCGCTCGACGCGGGCGCCCCGCCGGACCTCGACGTCGACCTTGAGCGCGGCGAAGCCCCCGCGGCGGACCCGGCGGACGGCGATCTCGACGGGCAGGCGCAGCCCGGCCATCCTCTCCTTGAAGAGGGCCGGGTCGACGCCCAGGTCGAGCAGGGCGCCGAGGCACATGTCGCCGCTGATCCCCGACGAGGCGTCGAAAAAGACGTAGCGCATGGTCCCCCTAGGATATCGTTTTCCCCTGGAAAAAGCAAAGACGCGGCGGGCCGGGCCGCGCTTGACGCGGGCTCGCGGAAAAAGGTATATGGAGGCGAGGAGAAGTCGTGGCCATCGGCATACTGGGCGGGACCGGGCTCTACGGGATCGAGGGCTTCGAGAACAAGCGGGAGGTCCGGCTGCGGACGCCGTTCGGCGCCCCGTCCGGTCCCTACGTCGTCGGGACTCTCGAGGGCCGCCCGGTGGCCTTCCTGGCCCGCCACGGCCTGGGCCACCGCCTCCTGCCGGCCGAGGTCAACTACCGGGCCAACATCTTCGGCTTCAAGAAGCTGGGGGTCGAGCGCGTCATCTCCGTCAATTCCGTCGGCTCCCTCCGCGCGGAGCTCCCGCCCCGCGACATCGTCCTTCCCGACCAGTTCTTCGACCGGACCCGGCGGCCCAACACCTTCTTCGGCGGCGGGATCGCCGCCCACGTCAGCCTGGGCCGGCCCGTCTGCCCCGGCCTGGCCAAGACCCTGCACGGCGCGGCGCTCGAGCTGGGCCTGCGGGCCCACCTCGGCGGGACGTACGTCTGCATCGACGGCCCGGCCTTCTCGACCAGGGCCGAGTCCCTGGCCTACCGGGCCTGGGGCGGCGCGGTCATCGGCATGACCGCCGCGACCGAGGCCCGGCTCTGCCGGGAGGCCGAGATCTGCTACGCGACGCTGAGCCTGGTGACCGACTACGACGTCTGGCGCGAGACCGAGGCGCCGGTCACGGTCGAGCTCGTGCTCCAGAACCTGGCCGCCAACGCCGCCAACGCCGAGGCCGTCCTCAGGACGGCCCTGGCCGCCCTGGGGCCGCGGGCCGCCCGCGGCTGCGACTGCGGCTCGGCCCTCCGGAACGCCATCGTCACCGACCCGCGGACCGTCCCGGCCGAGGTCAAGCGGCGTCTCGGGCCGATCGTCGGCAAGTACCTGGGGTAGGACGGGAACGCGCCCATGAGCCTGGCCATCGTCGGTTCGGTCGCCTTCGACACCATCCGGACGCCCTGGGGCGACCGGGAGAGGATCGCCGGCGGCTCGGGGACCTACTGCTCGCTCGCGGCCAGCTTCTTCACCAAGCCCCGCATCGTCGGCGTCGTGGGGCGCGATTTCCCGCGCCAGACCCTGGCCCTGCTCAAGTCCCGCGGCGTCGACCTCCGCGGGCTCAAGGTCAAGGCCGGCAAGACCTTCCACTGGGAAGGGAAGTACGAGGACGATCCCAACAAGCGGACGACCTTGCGGACCGAGCTCAACGTCTTCGCCGACTTCCGGCCGGCGGTCCCCCCGGCCTACCGGGGCTCGCGCATCGTCTTCCTCGCCAACCTCGATCCGGAGCGCCACGAGTTCGTCCTGCGCCAGTTCCGCAAGCCGGCCCTGGTGGCCATGGACACCATCCGCCTGTGGATCGACACCCGGCGCGAGGCCCTGCTCAAGGAGCTCGGCCGCATCGACGTCATGTTCGCCAACGACGAGGAGGCCCGCCTCATCACCGGGGAGCCCAACCTCGTGGCCGCCGGGCGGGCCATGGTCCGTCTGGGCCCGTCCCTCGTTCTCCTCAAGAAGGGCGAGCACGGGGCCCTCGTCTTCGGCCGCGACGGCGTCTTCGGCGTCCTGGCCCACCCCTGCGAGCGCGTCATCGACCCGACCGGGGCGGGCGACAGCTTCGCCGGCGGCTTCCTCGGCTACCTCGACAAGCGCGGCGGCGGGCTCGCGCCCCGCGACATCCGCCGGGCCGCCGTCTACGGCAGCGTCCTGGCCTCGTTCGCCATCGAGGACTTCGGCGTCGGCCGCCTCGAGACGCTCGACCCCGGCCTGGTCGAGGCCCGCTTCCGCCAGTTCCGCAAATTGACCGCCTTCTGAAAGAGGATCGCCATGTCAGAGCTCAAGCCCCCGATGGAGCCCTTCCGCATCAAGATGGTCGAGCCGCTGCGCTCGACGACGCGCCGCGAGCGCGAGACGCTCCTCAAACAGGCCGGCTTCAATCCCTTCGGCATTCCCGCGGAAAAAGTCCTGATCGATCTGCTGACGGACTCCGGGACCTCGGCCATGAGCGACGGCCAGTGGGCCGGGATCATGACCGGCGACGAGTCCTACGCCGGGGCCCGCAGCTTCTTCCGCCTCGAGGAGGCCGTGCGCTCCGTCTTCGGCTTCCGCCACGTCATCCCCACGCACCAGGGGCGGGCGGCCGAGCGGGTCCTGTTCGGCTCGGTCCTCAAGAAGGGCGACAGCGTCCCGAGCAACATCCACTTCGACACGACCCGGGCCAACATCGAGGTCCTCGGGGCCAAGGCCGAGGACCTGGCCGCCGCGCCCGCCTACGATCCCGACTCGGACGCTCCCTTCAAAGGCGACATGGACACGGCCAAGCTCAGGAAGTTCCTCGAGCGCAAGGGCAAAGAGCGCGTCCCCCTGGTCATGACGACCGTGACCAACAACAGCGGCGGCGGCCAGCCCGTCTCCCTCCGGAACATCAAGGAGACGAGCGAGGTCTGCGCCCACTATGGGGTGCCCTTCTTTCTCGACGCCTGCCGGTTCGCCGAGAACGCCTGGTTCATCAAGAAGAGGGAGAAGGGCCACGACCGCAAGAGCGTCCTGGAGATCGCCCAGGAGATGTTCTCCTACGCCGACGGGGCGACCATGAGCGGCAAGAAGGACGCCCTGGTCAACATCGGCGGCTTCGTCACCCTCGACGACGACGGCCTGGCCGAGAGGATCAAGAACGACCTCATCATCACCGAGGGCTTCCCGACCTACGGCGGCCTGGCCGGCCGCGACCTCGAGGCCATGGCCCGCGGGCTCAGGGAGGCCCTCGACGAGGACTACCTCGAGCACCGCACGGCCCAGGTGGCCTACCTCGGCGGCCTGCTGGCGGAGGCGGGCGCGCCCGTCTTCAAGCCGTTCGGCGGCCACGCCGTCTATCTCCTGGCCGACCGCTTCCTGCCCCACATCCGCCGGGCCCAGTACCCGGGCTGGGCGCTCACGGTGGCCCTCTACCGCGAGTACGGCATCCGGGCCGTCGAGATCGGCGGGGTCATGTTCGGCCGGAAAACCGGCCAGGGGAAGGAGGAGGCCTTCCCGGCTCTCGAGCTCGTCCGGCTGGCCGTGCCGCGCCGGGTCTACACGGCCTCTCACCTCCGCTATGTCGCCGACGCCCTCATCGACCTCCACAAGAACCGGGACAAGGTGCGCGGGCTGCGGATCGTCCGGGAATCGCCCTTCCTCCGGCACTTCACCGTCCGCCTCGAAGAAGTCTAGGCCGGCCCGGTCAGGCCGGGCCGGCGCCGCCGTTCCGGGCGTAGGCGCCGATGTCGAGGAAGCCGTGCCCGGAGAGATTGAAGAGGATGACCGGCCGGCGGCCCTCGGCCTTGGCCCGGACGGCCTCGTCGACCGCCGCGGCGACGGCGTGCGAGGATTCCGGGGCCGGGAGAACGCCCTCCGTCCGCATGAACAGGGTCGCCGCGTCGAAGACCGTCCTCGGGTCGAGCGCCCGGGCCTCGACGAGGCCCAGCGACGCGAGGTGGCTCACGAGGGGGGCCATGCCGTGATAGCGGAGCCCGCCGGCGTGGAGCGGGGGCGGCACGAAGTCCATGCCCAGCGTGTGCATGAAGAGGAGCGGCGTCAGGCCGACCGAGTCCCCGAAGTCGTAGCGCAGCTCGCCCCGGGTCAGCGACGGGCAGGCGTCCGGCTCGACGGCGATGAAGCGGGTCTCGCGGCCGCCGGCGAGTTTATGCCGGACGAAGGGGAAGCTCAGGCCGGCGAAATTCGAGCCGCCGCCGACACAGCCGATGACCGTGTCCGGGACGACGCCGAACTCCTCCATCTGCCTCTCGGCCTCGAGCCCGATGACCGTCTGGTGCATCAGGACGCTGTCGAGGACCGACCCGAGGGCGTACTTGACGCCCCGGCCCTTGAGCGCCGCTTCGACGGCCTCGGAGATGGCGATGCCGAGGCTGCCGGGGTGGTCGGGATCTTGCCCGAAGAACCGCCGCCCGGCGTCCGTCGTCGGGCCGGGGCTCTCGAGGACCGAGCCCCCGAACAGCTCCATGATGATCCGCCGGCCCGGCTTCTGCCGGAAGCTCGACCGGACCATGAAGACGCGGGTCTCGACGCCGAAGCGGGAGCCGGCGTAGGCCAGGGCCGAGCCCCATTGGCCCGCCCCGGTCTCGGTGGCCAGCGTCTTGACCCCGTCTTGGGCCGCGAGATAGGCCTGCATGAGGGCCGTGTTCGTCTTGTGGCTCCCGACCGGCCCGACGCCCTCGTACTTGTAGAAGATGCGGGCCGGGGTGCCGAGGCTCTTCTCGAGCGCCGTCGCCTCGACGAGCGGCGTCGGGCGGAAGACGCTGTAGGCCTCGAGGACGGGCCCGGGGACGGGCACGAACCGGTCCGTGGCGCCTTCCTGGCGGATGAAGCTCTTGGGGAAGATGGCCTCGAGGTCCTCGGGACGGAGCGGTTCCTTGGTCGCCGGGTGGAGGGGCGGCTTGGGAGGCGCGGGCAGGTCGGCCTTGATGTTGTAGAAGGCCCGAGGCAGGTATTCGTCTTTTCGCGACGCGAAGCGCATGATGGTCAAAGTCCTTTCACGACGTCGTTTCCGTCGTTCTCCGCGGAGGTCCTCGGCTTCGGGGGCAGGGGGCGGAGGGGCCGTCCCCGCGGCGGACCGCCCCTCATCGGCGATGGCGCACCTGTCCCCGGGAAAGGGAATGGGCGGGGGGAACGGTCTTATCGGGCGGTTGGCGCCGCCCACCAGTTCCACAGACGGACGGACAGCGCGGCGCTGGGGAAGCCGAGGCCGGTCGAGCTGTCCATGTCCGGGGCATCATAGGCCTCGCCGGCCGCGTTGTCAAGGAAAAAGAAGACGAGGCCGCAGGCGCCCCCGTGCGATCGGGTTGACCGGGCCCCCCGGTCTTTGATTTAATAAGCTCCCATGAGAAGCCTCAAGGGTCCCGCCCTGGCGGCCCTCTTCGGCGCGGCCGTCCTCGTCCTCCCCCCGAAGGGGCCCGTCGCCCTGATCAGGGTCCCCAAGGTCCCCGGCCCGGTCGAGCCGCTGCTCGCCGCGCTCGGGGTCGACGTCCGCCAGGAGCTCGGCGCGTGCTATCTGGCCCTGGCCGAGAGCGGCGAGCTGGCCGGGTTGCGCAAGGCCGGGCTCCGCTTCACCGTCCTCGACCGGGCGGCCGGCCGGCGCGAGGCCGTCGTCGTCAGGCTCGACGCCCCCGCGACGCTCGATGCGCTCCGCCTCGCCGGAAGAGCCGTCGTCGCCGAGCCGGGCGCGGCCGTCTTCTGGGCGGAGGAGGGGAGCACGGCCGGGGCCGTCCCGAACGGGCTGGCCTTCAAGCCTCTCTCGCCCCGGACGATCGCGTTCCGGGCCGGACCGGCCGTATCTCCGCGCCCGGCCGTCCCGGCGGCCGCCGCCGACCCGGTCGTCGAGGCGCTCGCGGCCCAGGTCGCGGCGGCCAACCTGAGCGCGACCGTCCAGGACCTCCAGGACTTCCAGACCCGCCACACCAGCACGACCGGATGCCGGGCCGCCGGCGAGTACCTCTTCGGCGCGTTCACGGCCCTGGGGCTGGAGAACGTCCGCTTCGAGACGTTCGGCCCGCTCCCCGGCTCCCGGAACGTCGTCGCCGAGAAAACCGGCGAAACGTTCCCCGACGACCTCCTGATCGTCTGCGCGCACTACGACTCGACCTCCGGCTCCTATCAGACCCTGGCCCCGGGGGCCGACGACAACGCCAGCGGCTCCGCGGCCGTCGTCGAGGCGGCCCGCGTCCTCGCCGCGGTCCCGCTCGACTTCACGGTCCGGTTCGCCCTTTTCTCCGGCGAGGAGCAGGGCCTTCACGGCAGCCGGGCCCACGCGGCCGCCGCACGCGCGTCCGGGGAACGGATCGTCGGCGTCGTCAACATGGACATGATCGGCCACGCCTCGGCCCCGCCGGCGAGCGTGGACGTCTATGTCAACCGCTTCTCGTCCTGGCTCGGCGACCGCATGGCCGGGGCGGCCGCGAGCTACGGCGGCCCGGCGGCCAACAGGATCGTCGACCCCTCGATGGTCTATTCCGACCACGCCCCGTTCTGGGACGCCGGAGCCGCGGCGCTCCTGGCCATCGAGAGCGATTTCAGCCCCTATTACCACTCGGTCGACGACACCCTGGACAAGCTCGACCCGGCGTTCTTCACCGGCGTCGCCAGGGCCTCGCTGGGCCTGCTCGCGGAGCTGGCCCAGCCGGTCCGGGAAGGCCATCCCCGCGCCCCCGCCGGGTTGCAAAGCCGCCTGGCCGTCTACACGTCCCTGTTCAACCGGCTCACGTCCGCGCACCTGACCTGGACGGCCCAGGCCGACGCGGCCGGATACAACGTCTACCGGTCGGACGTGTCCCATGTCGGATACGTCAGGCTCAACGCGGCGCCGGTCGGGGGGACGAGCTTCGTCGACGGCGACATCCCGGGCGGCCGGGAGTTCTACTACGTCGTCACGGCCGTCGGGGCGGCCGGGCTCGAGAGCAACAGGTCCCAGGAGACCTGTCCCTTCCTCGGCGGCGCCGGCTCGGCCGTCCAGGCCCCGCCGGGCTTGCTCAGGTTCCTCGCGGGAGGATGGCGGTGAGGGCCCGGCGCGCGGCCGGGGCGGCGGCCGTCCTCCTCGCGGTCCTCGGCGGGACGGCGTCCGCCCAAGAGAAGCTCTCGGTCACGCTCACGGCCGCCGGCGTCTTCCCCCGCGACGGACTGGTCCGCCGGATCTACGGGACCGGGCTCGCCGCCGCGGCGGACGTCTGGCTCAAGCTCAAAGGGCCGCTCGGCTTGGCCGCGGGCTTCAGCCGCCTGGCCGACACGGGCGCGGCCGCGTCGTTCTCGGCGGCGGACGACGAGGTCTTCCCGGTGAGGTTCCGCCGGCAGACGGTCCCCGTCGTCCTCTTCTATCGCATCGGCCTCGGGGGCGCGGACCTCCGGGCCGGGGCCGGCCTCGCCGTCCACGGCTTCCGGGAAGCCTGGCAGACCGTGGACCTCGACTACAAGGGACACGGGTGGGGGCCCCGCTTTCTCTTGGCCGCCCGTGTCCGCCTCTTCGACCGGCTGTCCTGCCTGGCCTCCGTCGTCTACGATTCCTTCCGGGCCGGGGCGGACTCCCCGAACGCCGGGGCCGTCGCGCTGGGCGGGTTCCAGGTCGGCGGCGGCCTGAGCTGGCGGGTCTATTGACCGATTCCCGAACCGATAGGCAGGAGGTCCCATGAACGACGACAGCCAAGCGCGAAGCCGCAGGGAGATTCTCAAGATCGGCGCCGCCGCGGGACTGGGCGCGGCCGCGGCCGGGCTCGGGCTCGGGGCCGAGCGCCGGGTCACGGGCGAGGCCCGGAGCCGGTTCCGGGCGCCCGCCCTCGGGTCCGTCCGGGTCGGATTCGTCGGCGTCGGCGGCATGGGCTCGGCCCACGTCCGCAACTTCCTCAACATCGACGGGGTCGAGGTCAAGGCGATCTGCGACATTCGCCCGGCCCACGCCGAGCGGGCCCGGAAGTGGGTCCTCGAAGCGGGGCAGCCCGGACCGGCCCTGTACACCGACGGCCCGCGGGACTTCGAGCGGATGTGCGGGACCGAGGACCTCGACCTGGTCCTGACGGCGACGCCTTGGGAATGGCACGTGCCCGTCTGCCTGGCCGCGATGAGGAACGGCAAGCACGCCGCCACGGAAGTGCCGGCGGCCATGACGATCGACGACTGCTGGGCCCTCGTCGAGGCGGCGGAGAAATTCGGCAAGCACTGCCAGATGATGGAGAACTGCTGCTACGACCGGATCGAGCTCATGACCCTGAACCTCGTCCGCCAGGGGGTCCTGGGCGAGGTCCTGCACGCCGAGGCCGGCTATCTCCACGACCTCCGCGACGTCAAGTTCTCGAACCAGGGCGAAGGGCTGTGGCGGCGCGACTGGGCCCGGAAGCTCAACGGCAACCTCTATCCGACCCACGGCCTGGGCCCGGTCGCCCAGTGCCTGAACATCAACCGCGGCGACGCCTTCGACTACCTCGTGTCGGCGAGCTCTCCGGCCCGCGGCCTCCACGAGTACGCGGCGGCGACCTTCGGCCCCGACTCGCCCCAGGCCCGGGAGCGCTTTGTCCTCGGCGACGTCAACACGAGCCTGATCAAGACCAGGCTCGGCAAGACGATCATTCTCATCCACGACACCAACCTGCCGCGGCCGTATACCCGCATCAATCTGGTCCAGGGGACCAAGGGCCTGGCCCACAAGTGGCCGGACCGGATCTACATCGAGGGCCGGGCCGACAAGCCCCACCAGTGGGACGATTTCCGGAAATTCGCCGAGGAGTTCGAGCACCCGCTCTGGAAGGCCATCGCTTCGAGAGGGGAGGGGCGCGGCCACGGCGGGATGGACTACATCGAGGACTACCGCCTCGTCCAGTCGCTGCTCAGGGGCGAGCCGCTCGACCAGGACGTCTACGACGCGGCCGCGTGGAGCGCCGTCGTCGGGGCCAGCGTGAAGAGCGTCGCGGGGAAGGGCCGGCCGGTGGAAATCCCCGATTTCACGCGGGGGAAGTGGAAGACCAACCCGCCCCTGGGCATCGTCGAGGCCTGACGGGCCGTTCCGGCGGGAACTCTCCAGGGACTTGACAATCCCCGCGATCGGCCTATAATGAAACCGTGAAAACTAAAAGAGTTTCCACGGTATCAACGAAACGGGAGCGCCGCGGCGGGGCCGGGGACGCGGCCGTCCGGGCCCGGATCGTCGCCGCGGCCCGGCCCCTCTTCCTCGAGCGGGGCTTCCTCCGGACGACGGCCGACGACATCGCCGCCGAGCTCGGGATGAGCAAGGCGACCCTCTACCGGGCCTTCCGGAGCAAGGAGGACATCCTCCGGGCGGTCGTCCGGGAAACCCTGGGCGAGATCATGGCCGGCGTCGAGAGGCTGATCGGCGACCGCTCCCTCGGCTTCATCGAGAGAATGGTCGCTCTCTTCGCGCACCTGGCCGGCCGACTCTCCCAGCTGGGCCCGACGCTCGCGCGGGACGTCCAAAATGGAGCCCCGGCCGTCTGGAAAGAGATCCACGACTTCCGCCAGGACAAGATCCTGCGGAATTTCCGGATCATCCTCGAATCCGGCCGCCGCGAAGGCTATTTCCGGGAAGACGTGGACCTGGACCTCCTTCTCCGGATGTTCCTGATTCTTGTCCAGCAGCTCGTGACCCCGGACGAGGTCCGCCGCACCGGGCGTCCGCCGGCGGAGGCCTTCGAGTCGGTCATCAAGGTCTTCTTCCAGGGCATCCTGACGGACAAGGGCCGGCTGGACTTCTCCGTCCGGACCCCGGCCCTGTTCCAGCCCCGAAAGGAGGGCGTGTCATGAGAGCGAAAGCCGCCGGGCTCGTCCTGGCCGTCCTGGCCGCCGCGGCCTGCGGCGGGAAAGCCCCCAAGGATGTCATCGAAGCCTCCGGCACGATCGAGGCGGTCGAGGTCCTCGTCTCCTCCAAGGTCGCCGGACAGGTCCTGGAGCTGCGCTTCAAGGAAGGGGACCGGGTCGAGGCGGGCGATGCGCTGGCCGTCGTCGACCATGCCGCCCTCGACATCCAGCTCCGCCAGGCCCAGGCGGGCGTCCGGCTGGCCGAAGCGCAGCTGGCCCTGCTCGTCAAGGGCGCGCGGAGCGAGGACATCGGCCAGGCCGAGGCGGCCCTGGCCCAGGCGGCCACGGCCCTCCGTTCGGCCGAAGACGACGCCCGGAGGATGCGCGAGCTCGCCCGGACGGGGAGCGTCACCCCCAAGCAGGCCGAGGACGCCGAAGCGCGCCTCACGGTCGCCTCGGCCCAGCGCGCCGCGGCGGCCGAGGCCCTGGCCAAGGTCCGCCGGCTGGCCCGTCCCGAGGAGGTCCAGGCCGCCGAGGCCCGGCTGGCCCAGGCCCAGGCCGCGGCCGACCTGCTCGAAAAGACGATCGCCGACTGCACCATCACGGCCCCTGTCGCCGGCGTCGTCACCCACAAGGCCGCCGAGCGGGGAGAGCTCGTCGGGCCCGGCTCGGCCGTCGTGACGCTGGCCGACCTCGACGACGTCTTCGTCGTGATCTACCTCGCGGAAAAAGACGCGGGCCGGGTCCGGCTGGGCGACCCGGTCGACATCGCCATCGACGCCTTCCCCGGCCGCGCCTTTCCCGGGAGGATCACCTACATCTCGCCCGAGGCGGAATTCACCCCCAAGAACGTCCAGACCAAGGAAGACCGGGTCAAGCTCGTCTTCGGCGTCAAGGTCGGGATCGGGAACCGGGAGGGCCTGCTCAAGCCGGGCCTGCCCGCCGACGCGACCCTGCGGGCCGTCCCGGACGGCCGCTGATCGGGCCCGGGGAAGCGAGGAGGCCCAGGCATGTCCGAACCGGCCGTCAAGACCCGGGCGCTCGGCAAGGCCTTCGAGTCCGTCGAGGCCGTCCGGGGGCTCGACCTGGAGGTCCGCGAGGGGGAGATGTTCGGCCTGGTCGGGCCCGACGGGGCGGGCAAGACGACGACCATCCGCATGCTCTGCGGCCTGCTTCCGCCGACCTCGGGCGAGGCCTCCGTCCTCGGGATCGACGTCGTCGGGGAACCCGGACGGCTGAGGAGCAGGATCGGCTATTTTTCGCAGACGTTCAGCCTTTACGGCGACCTGACGGTCGACGAGAACATCGAGTTCGCCGCCGAGATCCGTCTCGTCCGGGACTTCCGGCGGCGCCGCGAAGAGCTCCTGGAGTTCACCCGCCTGGCCCCCTTCCGCGGCCGCCTGGCCGACCGCCTCTCCGGCGGCATGCGGCAGAAGCTGGCCCTGGCCTGCGCCCTCATCCACACGCCCCGGATCGTCTTCCTCGACGAGCCCACGACGGGCGTCGACGCCGTCTCGCGCCGCGACTTCTGGAAGATCCTGTCCGGCCTGACCCGGTCCGGGATCACCATCGTCATGACGACGCCCTACATGGACGAGGCCGAGCGCTGCTCCCGGGTCGGGCTCCTCGGCGGCGGACGGCTCCTGGCCGCGGACACGCCCAGGGGCCTCAAGGGCCTGATGCGGGAGACGGTCGTCGAGATCGTCTGCCCCGAGATCCGCCGGGCCTTCGCCGTCCTCAAGACGGTCCCCGCCGCGAGCGAGGTCCAGCTCTTCGGCGACCGTCTCAACGCCGTCGTCGCCGACCCGGACCGGGACGTCCCGGCGCTCGAGGCCGCCCTGGCCGCGGCCGGCATCCCCGTCCTGCAGCGGCGGACCTTGGCGCCGTCGCTCGAGAACGTCTTCATCTCCGTCAACCGATCCGAATCTCTGGAGGCCGGCCATGCGTGAACACCTCAGCGCCCTGCTCGCCCTTCTTCTCCTGGCGCCCGCCGTCCGGGCCCAGCGGAGGCCCGTCTCGCTCGACGAGGCCGTCTCCGCGGCGCTCGAGGCCAGCCCGGCCCTCCACGCCTCGCGGATGAAGGCCGAGGCCTCGGCCGCCAGGGCCCGCGAAGCCGCGGCGTCCCGCCTTCCCTCTCTCCGGCTGGGCGCCGGCTACACCCGGCTCAGCGAGGTCCCCCCGTTCGAGGTGACGCTGCCCTTCTCGCCGACGCCCATCGTCGTGTCGCCGAACTTTTTCAACAGCTGGAACCTGCGGCTGGCGGTCCAACAGCCGGTCTTCACCGGCTTCCGCCTGGAAGCCGGCGCCGAAGCGGCCCGGATGCTGGAGCGCTCGGCCGGCTTCGACTTGGCCCGGGACCGCTCCGAGCTCGTCTTCGCCGTCAAGAGCGCCTACTGGGGCCTCGTCCGCGCCCGGGACACCGAGGCCGCCGTCGCCGAGACGGTCGCCCAGGTCCGCGAGCACCTCAAGGACGTCCGGGCCTTCTTCGACCAGGGTCTCCTGGTGAGGAACGAGGTCCTGCGGGCCGAGCTCCAGCTGTCCAACGCCGAGCTGGCCGGGATCGACGCGCGGAACGCCGTCGAGATCGCCCGAACGGCGCTCAACAGCCTGATGGGCCTGCCGGTCGGGACCGACCTCGAGCCGACCACCTCGGCCGAGAGCCAGGCCTCCCGCGTCCCCCTCGAGACCGAAAGCGGGAATGAGGCCGCCGCCGTCCCACGGGGCCTCCTCGACGCGGCCCTGGCCGGGCGCCCCGAGCTCCGGGCCGCCGAGTTCCGCGTCAAGGCCTCCGAGGCCGGGCTGAAAGCGGCCAAAGCGGGCCTGTACCCGCAGGTCTCGCTGGCCGGCGGCTTCCAGTACCTCCGTCCCAACCCCCGTTACATGCCGGCCCTGGACAGGTTCAAGAGCACCTGGGACGTCGGCCTGGCCGTCTCGTACGACCTCTGGAACTGGGGGCAGACGAGGCGCCAGGCGGAACAGGCCAGGGCCCAGCTGGCCCAGGCCCGGGACGCCCGCGACCTCCTCGAGGACCAGGCCGTCCTCGAGGTCACCCAGAGCCGCCTGGCCCTGGCCCGGGCGCGGCGCAAGACCGGGGTCGCGGCCGCCGCCGTCGGACAGGCCGACGAGAACCTGCGCCTCGTCCGGGAGCGCTTCCGCCAGGGGGTGGCCCTCAACACCGAGGTCCTGGACGCCGAGGTCTTCCTGCTCCAGGCGAGGACGGCCAGGGTCCAGGCGTCCATCGACCTTGTTTTGGCCCAGGCCCGCCTGGAAAAGGCCCTGGGGAACTGAGCCGGGGGCGTGGAAGTCGGACATGGCTGAGCCGGCGATCGAGGTCAGGTCGCTCACCAAGCGCTTCGGCGACTTCGTCGCCGTCGACGCGGTCTCCTTCGAAGTCGAGCGCGGCCGGATCTTCGGCTTCCTCGGGGCCAACGGGGCCGGGAAATCGACCACCATCCGCATGCTCTGCGGGCTCCTCGACCCGACCTCCGGGGCGGCCACGGTCGGCGGCCACGACATCCGGCGCGAGCCGGAGCGGGTCAAACGCGCCATCGGTTACATGTCCCAGAGGTTCTCGCTCTACGGGGACCTGACCGTGGCCGAGAACATCGGCTT
Source organism: Acidobacteriota bacterium (assembly GCA_029569255.1). Classification (GTDB taxonomy): domain Bacteria; phylum Acidobacteriota; class Aminicenantia; order Aminicenantales; family Saccharicenantaceae; genus RBG-16-66-30. The sequence goes on from JAKQUO010000009.1 coordinate 35,092, forward strand.
CTTCGGCGGCGCCTACGGCCTCTCGCGCCGGGCCCTGGCCGAACGCCTGCCCTGGGTGCTCGGGCTGGCCGGCCTCGTTGGACGTGAGCGGAGCCTGACGCGGACCCTTTCGGTGGGCTGGAAGCAGCGCCTGGCCCTCGGCTGCGCCGTCCTCCACGAGCCCCGGATCGTCTTCCTCGACGAGCCCACGGGCGGCGTCGACCCCGCCTCGCGGCGGCGGTTCTGGGAGCTCATCAACGGCCTGTCCGAGCGGGGCATCACCGTCTTCGTGACCACGCACTACCTGGACGAGGCCGAGTACTGCAACGACATCCGGCTCATCCACGCCGGCCGGATCGTGGCCGGGGGCAGCCCCCGGGAGCTCAAGACATCGGTCATCCGGAACCCGATCCTGGAGGTCGCCTGCGACCGGATCGTGGAGGCCCTGGAGATCCTCCAGAAGGAGCCCTGGGTCCTCGAGACCTCGATCTTCGGCATGTCTCTCCACATCAGCGTCGAAGACGAGGAAGAGGGGAGGAGGCTCATCGCGGCGCGGCTCGGCCGGGAGGGGATCGCCGTCCATCGCGCCGACCGCATCATGCCCTCGCTCGAGGACGTCTTCATCCACAAGATCGAGGAGCAGGCGGGGACCGGCGAAGCGGGGGAGGCGCGGCCGTGACGCCCCTTTCCGCCCGCTGCCTCCGCGCCGTCGTCAAGAAGGAGTTCCGCCAGATCCGCCGCGACCCCCGCTCGCTCATGTTCATGGCCTTCCTGCCGGCCTTCATGCTGCTCATGTTCGGCTACGCCCTCAACTTCGACGTCAAGCGCATCCCCCTCGCCGTCGTCGACGGGGACGGCAGCCGGGCCAGCCGCGGCCTCGTCGACAAGTTCCGGACGACCGAGTATTTCGACCTCAAGGCCGTGCTCCCGAGGACGGCCGCCATCGACCCGCTCATGGCCCGGGAGAAGGTCCGGGCCGCCCTGGTCATCCCGGCGGGGTTCGCGGAGGACCTCCTGGCCGGCCGGAGCCCGGCCGTCCAGATCATCGTCGACGGCTCGAACGCCATGAGCGGCACCACGGCCGCGGGCTACGCCGGGGCCATCCTGCAGAGCTATTCCCAGAGGATCACGCTCCAGGCGCTGGCCCGGCGCGGCCTCGGGAGCGCGGCCCTGCCCCTCCAGGCCGAGGTCCGGGTCTGGTACAACCCCGAGCTGCGCAGCGCCAAGTTCCTGGTCCCCGGCCTGATGGCCTTCATCCTCATGGTCATCGTCACCGTCTCGACGGCTTTCTCCATCGTCCGGGAGAAGGAGCGGGGGACGATGGACCAGATCCGGATCTCGTCGCTCCGCTCGGCCGAGCTCATCCTGGGCAAGATCGTCCCCTATGTCGCCATCTCGCTCGTCTCGGCCCACCTGGTGCTCCTGCTGGGCCAGGTCCTGTTCGGCGTCGGCATCCGGGGCAGCTACCCACTTCTCCTCCTGGCCATGCTCCTGTTCCTGGTCGGGGCGCTGGGCCAGGGGATCCTGATCTCCGCGGTCACCCGGACCCAGCAGGTGGCCTTCCTGTTCGCCGTCCTGACCACGATGCTCCCGACCTTCATCCTGTCCGGGTTCGTGTTCCCCATCCGGAACATGCCCGCCGCCGTCCAGGCGGTCACCTATCTCGTCCCGGCCCGCTACTTCCTGGACGCCCTGCGGGCCGTCATCCTCAAGGGTGCCGGGTTCGGGGCCGTCTGGGGCCAGCTCCTGCTGCTCCTGGCCTTCGCCGCCCTGTCGCTCGGAGCGAGCGCGGCCCGGATCGGCCGGGGCGATAAGGAGCCGTCGCCCCGGCGGAGGAGGGCCCGGGCATGAGAGCCGTCCTGTCGATCGTCTGGAAGGAGTTCGTCCAGCTCCGCCGCGACCCCCGGCTCTTCCCGGTCCTCTTCGTCTCGCCGGTCCTCCAGATCCTGCTCCTGGGCTACGCGGCCAACCTTGACGTCCGGGAGATCCCCTCGGTCGTGTGCGACCTGGACCGGTCGGCGGCCAGCCGGGCCTTTCTCGACGAGTTCGTCAACTCGGGCTACTTCACGGTCCGGGCCCGGCCCGAGAGGATGGCCGACATCGATCCCTACATCGACGGCGGCCGGGCGGCCCTCGCCGTCGTCGTCCCCCGGGGCTTCGGGGACAAGCTGGCCGGGTCGAAGCCGGCCTCGGTCCTGATCATCGCCGACGGCTCCGAGAGCCAGACCGCGACGATCGGGGTCAACTACGCGACCTCGATCGCCAACCGCCGCGCCCAGCGGATCGTCTTCGACCGGCTCGAGCGGGTCCGGGGGCCGGGCCCGAAGCCGGCGCTGGTCAAGGCCGAGGTCCGGGTCTGGTACAATCCCGAGCTCCGGTCCCGCAATTTCATGATCCCGGCCATCCTCGGGCTCGTCCTGATGATCATGACCATCACCTTGGCCTCCATGGGCATCGTCCGGGAGAAGGAGGCCGGGACGATGGAGCAGCTCATCGTCACCCCGATCCGGCCCTACCAGCTCATCGCCGGCAAGCTCCTGCCGTTCACCCTCATCGGCCTCGTCGAGGCGGGGTTCGTCATCGCCGTGGCCCGGCTGTGGTTCGGCACCCCCCTCCGGGGCAGCCTGGCCCTCCTCTTCCTGATGTGCCTGGCCTTCATGCTCAACACCCTGGCCATGGGCCTGTTCGTCTCGACGGTCTCCCGGTCCCAGCAGCAGGCCATGTTCACGACGATCTTCCTCGTCATGCCGATGATCCTGCTCGGCGGCTTCGTCTTCCCCGTCGAGAACATGCCGCCCCTCTTCCAGCTCGTTTCCCGGGCCGTCCCGACCCGTTACTTCTTCGTCGCCATCCGGGGGATCATGCTCCGGGGGGCCGGCTGGCCTGAGCTCTGGCCCCAGGCCGCGGCCCTTCTCATCCTCGGCACGGCCCTCTTCGCCCTGAGCGTCCTCCGCTTCCGCAAGAAGCTCGACTGAGGCCGGCTTGACTCCCCCGTCCCCCCGGGGCTAAGATTCAGGCACAACGACTCCCCCGGGAGAGGGCCGCCATGCCGAGAACAGTCGCTCTGATGCTGGCCGCCGGGCTCATCGCCTCGGGTTGCCGCGAGGGCCGGGAGGCTCCCGCCGCCGCGGCGGGGGCCGCGAAAGCCTCCGCCGCCCGGTTCGTCAAGGTCGAGAAGGGCCGGTTCGTCCTCGACGGCCAGCCCCACTATTTCGCCGGGGCCAATTTCTGGCAGGGGATGAACCTCGGCGTCGACGGGCCCACCGGCGACAGGGCCCGGCTGCTGCGGGAGCTCGACCGCCTCCGCGGCCTCGGGCTGACCAATCTCCGGGTCATGGCCGCCTCCGAGGGCCCGAACAGCGAACCCTACCGGACGGTCCCGGCCCTGATGACCGCGCCCGGCGAGTACGACGGCGGCGTCCTCGACGGCCTCGACTTCCTCCTCGCCGAGATGGCCAAGCGCGGCCTGCGGGCGGTCATGGTCCTCAACAACTTCTGGCACTGGTCGGGCGGCATGGCCCAGTACGTCAGCTGGCACGAGCGGACGCCCATCCCGTACCCGGGCGATTTCCGGACCTTCGTCGAATACTCGGCCAGGTTCTACGGTTACGAAGAGTGCCAGGACTGGTTCCGCGACCACATCGCCATGATCGTGAACCGGACCAATCCCTACACCGGGACCAAGTACAGGGACGACCCGGCCGTCTTCTCCTGGGAGCTGGCCAACGAGCCCCGCCGCTATCCCCAGGGCTGGATCGACGAGACCTCCGCTTACATCCGCTCGCTCGATCCGAACCACATGGTCACGACCGGCTCCGAGGGCGCGCCGCCCGGCGAGCCGGGCCAGGACTTCATCAGGACCCACGCCGCGCCGGGCGTCGACTACGCGACCGTCCACATCTGGCCCCAGAACTGGGGCTGGTTCGACCCCAAGCGACCGGCGAGCTACGGGACGGCCGAGCCGCTGGCCGCCGCCTATTTCGAGAAGCGCGCCAAGGAGGCGGCTTCCCTGGGCAAGCCCCTCGTCCTCGAGGAGTTCGGCCTGGCCCGGGACTGGCCGCCGCTCGGGAACTCCCTCGACCCGGCCTCTCCGACGACCCTCAGGGACCGTTTCTACGCGGCCCTGTGCGGGCTCGTCGAGGCCTCGGCCGCGGCGGGGGGGCCGGCCATGGGCGACAACTTCTGGGCCTGGGCGGGGGAGGCCCGGCCCGGGAAGCCGTGGACAGGCGACCCGCCCCACGAGCCGGCCGGCTGGTACTCGGTCTACGACGCCGACGCCTCGACCCTGGCCGTCATCGCCGCCCACGCCAGGGACATGGCCGAACGGATGAGATGAGAGACAGCGTCACGATCGCCGTGGCCGGGGACTGGGCCCCGATCCGGGCCCTGGAGCACGTCGTCCGGGGGGCCCCCGCGGCCGTCTACGGCGACCTCCTGCCGGTCCTCCGCGGCGCCGACCTCAGGATCGTCAACTGCGAGTGCGCCTTGACGGCGGCCTCGAGGCCCGTCTGGAAGAGCGGCGCCGTCTTCAAGGGGAGGCCGGAAGACGTCGCCGGCCTGACAGCGGCGCCCTTCGAGGTCGCCTGCCTGGCCAACAACCACGTCTTCGACTACGGCCTCCGCGGCTTCCGTGAGACGCTGACGGTCCTCCGGGCCAACGGCGTCCGGACGGTCGGCGCCGGGCTGTCGCTCGAAGAGGCCCTGAAGCCGCTCTCGCTCGCCGTGAACGGGACCAGGGTCACCGTCCTCGCCTTCGGGGAAGGGGAGGACCTGACCGCTTCCCGCGGCGGCCCGGGCGTCTGCGGCTGGGAGGTCCCGAGGCTGGCCGCCGCGGTCCGGAGGGCCAAGCGGCGGGGCGACTTCGTCATCGTCGCCGCCCACGCCGGCCTCGAATACATCCCTGTCCCGCCGCCCTATGTCGTCGAGGCCTTCCGGACGCTCTCCGACGCCGGGGCCGATGTCGTCGTCGGCCACCATCCCCACGTCCCCCAGGGCCTGGAGCGGCGCAAGGGGCGGCTCATCGCCTACAGCCTGGGGAACTTCGTCTTCTGGCAGCCCGGCGGGCTCTATTACCGGCGGACCGGTTTCGTCCTCGTCCTCCGCGCGCGGCGGGGCCGCCTGGCGTCTTTCGACCTCCGGCCCTACAGGATCACGGAGGCGGGGCTCCGCCGCCTCGGCGGCCGGGAAGAGAACGCCTTCCTGAAAAAGCTCGACCGGGCCTCCGCGCCCCTGGCCTCGTCGAAGGGCGTCGCCGAGGCCTGGCAGTCCTATCTGGCCTATTACGGGCCGTCGGGCTTCAAGAACGAGGTTGCGGGCATCCTGGAGAAGATGGAGGCCGACCCCCGGAAGGGCGCCGCCATGTTCCGCAACCGCCTCACGACGCTCCAGCACGCCGAGCTCTGGCGGGACGTCCTGAGCCGGTCCGTGGCCGAGAGGCCGGCGCCCGCCCGGCAGGCCTGGACCCGGCTCATCCGCGAGTGGATGACGAGGCCGCTCGGCCCCTCCGGGGCCTGCCCCCCTCAGGCCAGCCCGAAGCGGCGCCCGGCCGCCTCGACGATGGCCCCGATGAGCCGCCGGTAGTCCTCGTCCTCGCCCTCCGCCGACCCGTGGTAGAGAGTGTAGATCTGCGGCGACCAGCTCTTGCCCGGCTTGAGGCCGGGGATGCCGTTGACCTCGATGACGCGGAGCCGGCCGTCCTTGTCGGCGCGCATGTCGATGCGGGTGTGGTCGAGGCAGCCCAGGGCCTCGGCCGCGGCGTCGCCCAGCCGCCGGGCCTCCTCCGTCCGCTCCCCGGCCAAAGAGACCCGGGTCAGTCCGACGCCGCGGAGATCGCTCCGCAGGATGCGGTAGCTCCGGTAGTGCCGGTCCTCGACCGTGACCAGGCCGGGCAGGACCTCGCGCGTCCGGCCGTTGCCGAGAACGAGGGCGGTGTACTCGTCTCCGGGCAGGAACTCCTCGACCAGGGCCGGCTGGTCGAACTCCCGCTCGACGAAGGCGACGCGGCGCCGGAGCTCCGGCTCGTCGCGGACGACGCTCTCGTCGGAGATGCCGACCGAGCGCGACTCGCAGACGGGCTTGACGAAGGCCGGGTAGGAGACGGCCGAGGCGTCGTCGCCGGAGCGGAGGAGGGCGTGGGCCGGCACGGCGACCCCCGCGGCCGACAGGATCCCGTGGGTCCGGGACTTGTCGATCATGGCTCTCATCGTCCGGCTGTCCGAGCCGATGTAGGGGATCCGGCGCTCGTCGAGAACGTCGGCCACCCACAGGCCCGCGGCGCCGCGGCCGATGAAGGCCTCGTTCGGGGTGATGTGATAGAGGGCGCTCCAGACGATGTCGAAGTCGCGCGAATCGACGAGGCGGAGGAAATCCGCCTCGCCGGCGACATAGGCGGTCCGGGCCGGGTGCCCGGCGTCCTCGCAGGCCCGGCGCACGCATTCGGTGACTTCCATGTCGCCCCAGCCCTGGGCGTCCCCGCCCGGGCCGGTCAGCAGGACGATGCGCATGGGGCCTCTCCGTTCAGAAAAGATCGGGCCGGTGAGCGTAGCCGAGCAGGGCCGCCGCGGTCGGCGCGGACAAAGCTTCGAGGCGCCGGGCCACGGCCCGCCGCTGGGCCGCGGCGAGCTGGACCTTGGAGACGACCTCGACCGAGACCGGCCGGGCCGCTGCGCCGGGCGGGCGCCGGACCGCCCCCCCGACCAGGCCGCCGACGAGGCGGTCGCCGGGATCGAGGACGGTCGCCTCCGTCCCGGTCAGCCGGCCGAGCCCGGCCCGGAACGTCTCGGCGACATAGCCGTAGTGGGTGCAGGCCAATCCGGCGTAGACGGGCGCGCCGGGGGGGAGCCGGGGCGCGACCCGGCGGACGCAGTCCTCGACGAGCTCCGGCACCTCCGGGGCGCCGGGGTCCTTGTCGATCGCCGCGGCCAGGCCGTGACAAGGCTCGGCGAAGATGCGGGCCGGGTCGATGCCGCGGCGGGCCAGGCGCCGGACATGTTCGCCCGAGCCGATGGTCGTCCTCGTCCCGAACAGGGCCAGCGCCCCCGAAGGATCGCGGAGAAGCCCCTCGGCGAACAGGGCCGCCCCCTCGTCGAGGATGCCCGTCACGGGCGCGGGGGGGAAGCGGTGGAAATCCGTCAGCTCGTAAACGACCGAGAGCGTGTTGCAGGCGATGAGGATGAGGTCCGGGCCGAAGGCCGCCATCGCGGCCAGGGCCCGGTCGAAGACCGCGGCCCGGGCGGCCATGTCGGGAAGGTCGTTGTAGCCCCGGCCCTCGTCCGGCCAGGCGTTGACGTAAACCAGGCGGACGGGCCCCTCGCCGGCGGTGTCCCTCAACCGGCGCTCGAGCCCGGCCGTGACGAGGAGCCCGCCGAGGCCCGAGTCCGTCAGGACGACCGTGGCCGGTCCGGGCCGGCTGTCGAGAGGGAAGAGCGTCATCATGCGCGCCGGGGCCTCAGGCCGTCTCCTCCGGGCCGTCCTCCGCCTCGGCCGCGAAGTCCTCCCGGATCCGGGCGAGGAGCGCGGGCTCGGTCAGGACGCGGGCCGCCGCCGCGGCCAGGAAGTAGACGCCGTCGAGGAGGGCCCGCTCCCCGCCGGCCCCCACGGCGTCCCTGGCGAAGCCCTCGGTGTGGAGGGGGAAGTCGCTGGCCTTGACGTAGGGCTCGATCGTCGGCGCGACCCAGGAGACGTTGGCCAGGTCGGTCGAGCCGTATGTTTCCCGGACCTTGTTCGGGGCGGTCCGGCCCCGCTCCTCGAAGAGAGCGGCGAAGACCTCCTCGAGGACGCGGTTGCGGCGGAAGGTCGTGACGCCGGGGCCGGGCTCGACGATCTCCGCGCGGCAGCCCGTCTCGTCGGCCGCCTTCCCGGCGAGCTTCCGCGCCTCGTCGACCAGGCGCCCGAGCTTGGCCATCGAATCGGCCCGGAGAGAGAACCGGCCCCGGGCGTAGTCGGGGACGACGTTCGGCGCCTCGCCGCCCGCCTCGATGACGCCGTGGAAAAGGGTCCCCGGCCGGAGCTTGGCCCGGGGCAGGGCCGCCGCGTGATAGAAGAGGACCAGGGCGTCGAGGGCGTTGCGTCCCTCGCGCGGCGCGGCCGCGGCGTGGGCCTTCCGGCCGAAGAACTCGACGACCAGGGTCCGGCGGGCCAGGGCCTGGCCGACGACCGTGTCGAGCGAGTGGGGGTGGACCTGCAGGACGACGTCGGACCCGGCGAAGACGCCGTCCCGGATGAGGCGGACCTTGCCGCTGCCGCGCTCCTCGGCCGGCGTCCCGACGACTTCGACCGCGCCCGCGCCGTCGCCGCCCATGACGGCCTTGAGGACGATCGCGGCGTAGGCGCCGGCCGCGCCGATGATGTTGTGCCCGCAGGCGTGGCCCAGGCCGGGCAGGGCGTCCATCTCGGCCGTGAAGGTGACCCGGGGCCCCCCGTCCGAGAACCCGTGGACGGCCCGGAACGACGTGGGGAGGGCCTCCGACGCCGCCGAGACGTCGAAGCCTCCCTCCTCCAGGACCGAACGGAGAAGGCGCGACGTGCGCACCTCCTCGAAGGCCAGCTCCGGGCCGGCGTGGATGCGGCGGCTCAGGTCGAGGATGGCCTCGCGGCGCTCCTCGACGGCTGCGGCGATCCGGGTCTTGATATCCATGGCCGGGACAGGGAGGTATGATAATTCAACGCGGAAACCCTTGTCAAAGGACCGCGGCCGGCGGCGGCCGGGGCCCGCGGCGGCGCCGACGCGGTCGTCAAGGGTATCGTGCGGGTCGAGGGACGGATCGAACCGGTCGGTTGAGGGCGATCCCCTTCGCCGCCTCGAGTGGGGAACTGGGCAACGATTCGGTGATCCGGCTCAGAGGATCAGCATGGCGTCGCCGTACGAAAAGAAGCGGTAGCGCTCCTTGACCGCCTCGCGGTAGGCCCTCATCGCAAGGTCGCGGCCGGCGAAGGCGGAGACGAGCATCAACAGGGTCGACCGGGGCAGGTGGAAGTTCGTCAACAGCCTGTCCACGGCGCGGAACTCGAAGCCGGGGGCGATGAAGAGCGCCGTCGGGCGCCTGCCGGGGCGGACGCTTCCATCGCGCCAGGCGCTCTCGAGCGCCCGGACGACCGTGGTGCCGACGGCCGTAACAGGCCGGCCCTCCGACTTCGCGGCGTTGACCGCCTTGGCCGCGGCCGGGGACACGCCGTAGGTCTCCTCGGGCATCTCGTGGTCGGCGACGAGCTCGGCCCGGACCGGCTGGAAAGTGGCCAGGCCGACCTCGAGGGTGACCCGCCGGACGTCGACGCCCCTGTCCCTCAGGGCCCTCAGGACTCCCGTCGTGAAGTGCAGGCCGGCCGTCGGGGCGGCGATCGCGCCTTCCTTCTTCGCGAAGACGGTCTGGTAGCGGGAGATGTCCTCGGGCCTTCTCGCCTCGTCCCGCTCGCCCCGCTTGATATAGGGGGGGAGGGGAGCGTAGCCGTGGTCGCGGAGCAGCCCGAGGACGTCCGTTCTCCCGAGGTCGAGTGTCCGCCGGCCCTCCGCCGCCGCTCCCGCCACGCGGGCCTCGACCGCTCCGGGGAAACGGACCGGGTCGCCGACGCGGACCCTTTTCGCCGGCCGGCAGAGGACCTCCCAGAGACCCGGCCCGCTCTCGCGGACGAACAGGAACTCGATCCCGGCCTCGCCGCTCGTTCCCCAGAGCCGGGCCGGCAGGACCTTGGCGTCGTTCAGGACCAGGACCTCGCCTGCGCCGAAGAAGCCCGGGAACTCCCGGAACCGGCCGTGCCGGACCGCGCCGGTCCGCCGGTCCACGACCATCATCCGCGAATCGTCGCGGCGCGGCAGGGGGCGCTGGGCGATGAGCTCGGGCGGGAGCTCGTAGTCGAAATCCGAGACGCGGAGGGGCTTGCCGGAGGTCATGGCCGGTCGGGCGCCGCGCTCAGTCCTTGAACAGCTTCCTCTGGCCGGGGGGCGGGGCCGTCCGGCCGCGCGATCCGGGCTCACGGTATTCGTAGCCCAGGTGGGCGTAGGCTTTCGGCGTGACGACCCGGCCCCGGATCGTCCGGTCGAGGAAGCCGATGCGCATGAGGAAGGGCTCGTAGATGCTCTCGATCGTGTCCTTCTCCTCGTCGATGGCCGCGGCGATCGTGCCGATGCCGACCGGCCCGCCGCCGAAGTTCTCGACGATGGTCGAGAGGATCTTGCGGTCGACGTCGTCGAGGCCCAGGCGGTCGACCTCCATCATGTCCAGGGCCCGCTCCGCCTCCCTGGCCGTGATGACGCCGTCGCCCTTGACGTCGACGTAGTCGCGGACGCGGCGCAGCAGCCGGTTGGCGACGCGCGGCGTGCCCCGCGACCGCAGGGCGATCTCGCCGGCCCCGGCGTCGTCGACCTTGACCTTGAGGATCTTGGCCGAGCGCTGGATGACCTTTCTCAGGTCCTCGTCCCGGTAGTAGTCGAGGCGGTGGATGATGCCGAAGCGGCCGCGGAGGGGGGCCGTGATCCGGCCGGCCCTCGTCGTGGCGCCGATGAGAGTGAACTTCCTGATCTTGAGCTTGTGGCTCCGCGCTCCGGGCCCCTGGCCGATGACGATGTCGAGGCTGAAATCCTCCATGGCCGAGTAGAGGATCTCCTCGACCGACGGCTGCAGCCGGTGGATCTCGTCGATGAACAGGGCCTCTTTCGTCTGCATGTTCGTGAGAATGGCCGAGAGGTCGCCCGTCCGCTCGATGACCGGGCCCGCCGTCGGCTTGATCCCGACGCCCATCTCCTTGGCGATGAGGTAAGCGAGGCTCGTCTTGCCCAGCCCCGGCGGCCCGTAGAGGAGGACGTGGTCGAGGTGCTCGTCCCTCTTCTTCGCCGCCTGGATGAAGACCCTGAGGTTCGACTTGACCTTGTCCTGGCCGACGAACTCGTCGAACGTCCTCGGCCGGAGGCTGTCCTCGAAGAGGACGTCCTCCTTGGTCCGGATGGGGCTGAGGATGGCGGGCATGATTATGGCTCTCTGTTATTTTACTCAACTTCTCGTTCCGGGCAAGTCCGTTGTGAAGGGAGGCGGAGGCGCCCGCGGATGACCCTGAGGAGAGGCCGGACCCTCAAGGACGTCCATCCGCCTCGGCCTATTGACAACCGCCCGTGGGCCGCGTTATCGTTGACCTATCTTTAACAGGGTCGAACGTCCAAGACGGGACATCCGAGTTCTTTCAACGCCGGCCCGTGGTGCGCGCGCGCAGCCTGATAGGGGAACCATGAGATACCGTTCGCGGTCGTTCGTCGCGTCCTTGGCCTTGATCGCCGTCCTGACCGGTTGCGGCGGAGGGGGCGGCAATACCACGCCGCCGGCGATCAGCGTTCTGGTCACGCCGTCCTCGCCGGCCGTCATCCTCGGCGCCTCCCAGCAATTCAACGCCGCGGTCTCGAACACGACCAACAAGTCCGTCACCTGGTCGGTCACGGGAGCGGGCACGATCTCGGCCTCGGGCCTGTACACGGCGCCGGCGACCCTGACGACGCCCGCCACGGCCACGGTCAAGGCGACGTCGCAGGCCGATACGAGCAAGTCCGATTCCGTCTTCGTCGTCATCCCGGCTGTTTCCGCCGCGGTCTCGCCCGCGGCGCCCTCGGTCGTTCTCGGCGCGAGCCAGCAGTTCACGGCCGTCGTCGGCAACGCCACCGATACGAGCGTCGCCTGGAGCCTTGCGGGGCCGGGTTCGATCACCGCGGCGGGCCTTTACGCCGCCCCGGCCGCTCTGGCCACTCCGGCCACCGCGACCGTCACGGCGACACCCGCGGCGGACCCGGCGAAGGCGTCTTCGACCACGGTCACGATCCCCGCGGTCACGGTCTCCGTTTCGCCCGGCGCTGCCGTCCTGAACGCCCGGAATGCCAGGTCCTTCGCCGCGGTCGTCGGCAACGCCACAGATACCTCCGTAAGCTGGAGCGTCACGGGTGGCGGGACGATCGGCGGCTCCGGGTTCTATACGGCCCCGTCCACGGTGGCGGCCCCGGCGACCGCGACCATCACCGCGACCTCGGTCGCCGACCCGGGCAAGACGCACACGGCCACGGTCACGCTCAGTCCTTATACGGTCGACGTTTCCGGCTATGTCATTATGACCGATTTCGTCCACAACACGCTGACGGTCGACGCGATCGACTCCGCGACGGGCCAGCTTCGGCCGAATGGCCAGCGCTTCATGGACGCGGAGGCCAACCCCTACTGGACGATCGTCCATCCCTCGGGGAAGTTCGCCTACGCGGAGATGCGGTCGGCGACCGTGGGGGTCCTCGGCTACGCCATCGGCGCCGGCGGCGTTCTCTCCCCGGTCCCCGGCTCGCCCTTTCCCGCCTCCTGGCTGACCCTTTCCGCGCCGGCCATCACGCCGGACGGAAAATATCTCTACATCCTGTCCTACGGCACGACCGGTGGCCTATGGGCCTTCGGGATCAACGCGTCGACCGGCGCGCTGACGCCGATCGCAGGGTACACGCCGATGAATATGGGGTTCAACGGCGGGGCCTTGGTGGCCTCCCGCGACAGCAAGTTCCTCTACGCCTTCACCAATAACGTGTCCAACGTAATGGACGGCGTCATCATGGTCTATGCCATCGACGGCGCGACCGGCCATCTGAGCTTCGTCCAGCAGGCTTTGGCCCCGGGCGTCACGTACGCGAAAAAGATGGCCGTCGATCCCGCGGGCAAATTCCTCTACGCGACGTCGATCAACGGCGGCAAGGTCGTCGGCCTGACGATCGATCCTTCGTCCGGATTCCTAACCGTCATGCCAGGGGCGCCCTTCGCCGGAGACGTCTCCGGGCAGGCTAACGCCGTCACGGTCGATCCGCAAGGGCAGTATCTCTATCTCACGGGCGTCTCCGGGATCCGCATGTACACCATCGACACGGCGACGGGCATCCCGACCCTGCTCCCCTCCGTCTACGCCGAGGAGGCGGGGGACCTCGAGCCCGACCCGGCGGGGAACTTCGTCTACGCCAATTTCCCCTTCACCATGGCCGCCCTGTCCGTCGACCGGTCTAGGAACCAGCTGACCTTCCTGAACTCCCTCCACAGCCGGACGACGACGGGAGCCGGGCGGGGGCTCTTCTTCGGGGTCGCGCCCGCGACGACGCCTGTTTCCTACAAGCCGGCCGCCGCCTTTGTCCTCAACAGCGGCGACAACACGGTCTCCGCCTATACGGTCGACGGGGCGAGCGGGCAACTCGCCGCCGCGGGCGCGGCCGTATCCACGGGCGGAACGAACCCGGCGGCCCTGGCCGCCGACGTTTTCGGCCAATACCTGTTCGTCGTCAACAAGGACAGCGACACGGTCGCAGCGTTCGCCATCAACGGCACGACCGGCGCCTTGACGGCGGTCCCCGGCTCGCCTTACGCGACCGGGCTCGCCCCGACCGGCGTGGCCGTCGACCCTTCGGGGCGGGTCGTCTATGTCGCGAATTCGGGGGACGGATCTCTCACCGTCTACGCCCTGAATAGCGCGACGGGAGAGCTCGCGCACCTCTCGGATATCTCATCCTCGGGCCTGTGCTCGGGAATGCGGTCCCTGGCGGTCGAGCCCCGGGGGCTGTACCTTTTCGAGTGCTGTGCGGCTTCGGGCCTGGTCCTTTCGCGCTACCTCGAACCGGACACGGGCATCCCGGGCGACCCCGGCCAATACGCTCCGGGCGGGCTCTCGCTCGCGGTCTCCCCCTACGGTGCCGCGCCGCCGTATACGTCGCTCGTCGATTGGCACAGCTTCGCCTTCCTGATCGACCCTTCTGACCGGTCGATCATGCGGTTCATCGTCGGGAACCTGGGTGAGCTGCAGTCACCGGCCGCCGGGCCGGTCAGCGTCGACCGTGGACTCGCGTTGGACCCGCACGGCCGCTACCTCTACGCGGCCGATTCCGGCTCGAACACGATCCACGGTTGCGCGATCGATCAGAGCGACGGCGGCCTGACGGCCCTCTCCGGCTCGCCCTGGGCGTCAGGGATGGCCCCAGCGGACGCCGCGGTCGATATCTCGGGGCGGTTCCTTTATGTCCTGAACAAGGATTCGAGGACGGTCTCGGGCTTCTACATCAACCGTCCGGACGGCGCACTGACCCCGATGTCCCCGCCGACCTTCGCCACGGGCAGCGCCCCGGTGGCCATCCTGACGGTCGGCGCCGTCCGCTAGCCCGGCGCTCGCGAACGCAGGATTGGGAAGGTCCTGTCCGTCACTGCGGGCGGCGGTTGCGGTGGAGCGTCGCGTCGACCGCCGCGGCCATGGCCTTCTCGTCGAGGCCGGGCGCGCCGAGGAAGTCGGCGATCCTCCGGATCTCGGGCCCCGGCTCCCTGACGAGGGCGTTGTAGCTGACGAGCAGAAGCCTCACGTCCGCCCGCGCGGCGAGCCGGCTCTTGGTCATCTCGTTGAGCTTGAGGAAGGCCGCCTTGGTCCCCTCGCGGTCGGGGTCCCGGACCTTGGCCATCTTCTCCATGGAGTCCAGGACTTCCTCGATGTTGCGCTCAGTGTAGACGATCCGGTATTCGCCGGGCGGCAGGAACTTCATCCCGTAGGCCGTGATCTTGATGAACCGGCCCCGATAGTCGGCCAGCGGGAAGACGCCGTCCCGGAGGCGGCTGATGATCTTGCCGCCCTCGAGCTCGAAATAGCCGCGGGGATTGTTCTCGTCGGGCGGCCGCGAGGCCGTGTCGAAGGCGCAGGGGACGCCCCCCGCGCGGAGGACCTGCATGAGGAGGGACGTGCCCGAGCGCTCGAGCCCCGATACGATGTAATTGACCCGTCCGTCGAGTTCCATGTCGCGCGGCCCCCTTCCTAGATCTTGGCCAGGCGCTTGAGGCAGTCGCGGAGGAGCTTCTCGAACTCCGTCCCCGGCTTGTTGGCGGCCATCGCCTGGTCGGCGACCCGCTCCGCCTCCTTGCGCCGGAAGCCCATGTTCTGGAGGGCCGAGAGGAGGTCCTCCTTCTCCGGCGAGCCCTTGGCGGCGAGGAGCTTCTCCTTCTGCTCGAGCTTGTCCTGGAGCTCCATGGTGATGCGCAGGGCCGTCTTCTTGCCGATGCCGGGGACGAGGGAGATCCGCGCCAGGTCGCCCGCCCGGACGGCCTCTTCCAGGTCGCCGGGGGCGATCCCGGACAGGACGTTCATGGCCAGCTTGGGGCCGATGCCGGAGACGCCGATGAGCTTGAGGAACATGGCCTTCTCGTCCTCCGTGACGAAGCCGTAGAGGGCCATGGCGTCGTCCGAGACGTGGGTGTGGACGTGGAGCTCGACCGTCGCGCCGGCCTCCCCGATGCTGGCGTACGAGGAGACCGGGACGGCCGCGGCGAAGCCCACGCCGCCCGTCTCGACGACGACGTGGCCGGGCGTCTTGCGGACGAGCGTGCCCTTGAGATAGGCGATCATGGCGGCTCCTTCCCGTCGACCTTGAGCTGGAAGAGGCGGGTGTTGAGGTGGCAGATGGCGGCGGCCAGGGCATCGGAGGCGTCGAACGGGACGCTCGCGTCGTCGAGGCCCAGGAGCGACCGGACCATGGTCAGGACCTGTTCCTTGTCGGCCTGGCCGTAGCCGGTGACGGCCTTCTTGATCTCCAGGGCGGAGTATTCCGCGAGGGCGCAGCCCGCGGCGGCGACGGCGACGAGCACGGCGCCGCGGACCTGGCCCAGGAGCAGGGCCGTCTTCATGTTCTGGGCGTAGAACGGGTTCTCGACGGCCGCCTCGGCCGGCCCGTAGGTCCGGATGAGCGTCTCGAGCTCGGCCTTGATCTCGGCCAGCTTCAGGTGGAGCGGGAGCCCGGCCGTGGGCTTGACGATCCCGTAGGCGACGGGGCGGAGGGCGCCCCCGGCCTCCTCGACGATCCCGAACCCGGTGGAATGGAGGCTGGGATCGATCCCGAGGACCCGCATGGCTGCCGCCGGGGCGTCACCCGCCCTGCGAGAAGCTGGCGATCTCCTCCTCGGAGATGTCGAAGTTGGAGGAAACGGACTGGACGTCGTCGTGGTCCTCGAGCTCCTCGACCAGCCGGAGGACCTGCTGGGCCTCCTTGCCCGTGACCTTGACGTAGTTCTGGGGCAGGAACCCCACCTCGGAGGCGGCCACCTCGATCTCGGCCTTCTTGACGGCCTCGAGGACGGCTTCGTAGCTCTCGGGCGAGGTCGTGACCTCGAACAGGGACTCCTCGTCCTTGAGGTCCTCGGCGCCGGCCGCGAGGGCGACGTCCATGAGGATGTCCTCGGAGGCCTTGGCCTTCTCGACGTCGATGTAGCCCATGCGCTTGAACATCCAGGCGACCGAGCCCTTCTCGCCGAGCGTCCCTCCGTTCTTCTGGAAGATGTGGCGGATCTCCGAGACCGTCCGGTTCTTGTTGTCGGTGACGGCCTGGAGGAAGATGGCCACGCCGCCGGGGCCGTAGCCCTCGTAGGCCACCTCCTCGTAGGTCGCCCCCTCGAGCTGGCCGGTGCCCTTCATGATGGCCCGCTTGACGTTGTCGGCCGGCATGTTGGCGGCCTTGGCGTCGTTGATGGCCTTGCGCAGGCGGGCGTTCTTGTCGGGGTCGCCGCCGCCGGCCCGGGCGGCCAGGCTGATCTCCCGGATGAGGCGGGTGAAGATCTTGCCCCGCTTGGCGTCGGTCGCGGCCTTTTTATGCTTGATGGAGGCCCACTTGGAATGTCCGGACATGGTCTTCTCCTTGTCTCCGAGAGCCCCGGAAGTGTAGCACAAAAGGGGGCTTTCCCGCAACCTCGGCGAAATCACTACAGGATCGGTAGGGATTATGGTAGAATGGCGAGGAGGTGCCGATGAAAAAGAACATGGGACGCCTGGACCGGACGCTCCGGCTTGTCGCCGCGGCGGCGATCGCCCTGCTGCTCCTCGGCGGCGCGATCGAGGGGACGCTGGCCGTCGCGCTGGCCATTCTGGCCGCGGTCTTCGTCATCACCGCCTTCGTCGGGTTCTGCCCGCTCTACGTCCCGCTGGGCCTCTCGACGGGGGGGAAGGGCGGCGCGCCCCGGGCCGACGGCTGACCCGCCGTCCGTCCCCGTTCGCCGCGCGAACGTTCAGGAAGGGAGGCCGCCGTGAGCGAAGCCCGCTTCGAGTTCTCCGTCACCGGAATGAGCTGCGCCAGCTGCGCCGCCGCGATCGAGCGCTCGCTCCGCCGGGTCCCCGGCGTCCGCGAGGCCGTCGTCAACCTGGCCACCGGCCGGGCGACCGTGCTCTACGACGACCGGCGCGCCGGCCGGCGCGAGCTGGCCAAGGCCGTCCGCGACGCCGGCTACGGCGTCGCCGCCACGGCCGAGGAGGCCGGGGCCGGCCCGGCCAAGGAGTATCGCGCCCTCCGGGCCTCGGTCATCTGGGGCGGCGCCCTGGCCCTGACGATCTTCCTCGGGAGCATGAGGCGCTGGTTCCCCTGGATGCCGGCCATCCTCCAGGACTTTTTCGTGCTCTGGGCCCTGGCGACGCCGGTCCAGTTCGTCCTCGGCCTGAGGTTCTACCGGGGCGCCTGGAGCGCCCTCCGGCACGGCACGGCCAACATGAACACGCTCGTCGCCGTGGGGACCTCGGCCGCTTACCTCTTCAGCGCGGCGGCGACGGTCTTCCCGGGATTTTTTCGCCGGGCCGGGGTCGAGCCCCAGGTCTATTTCGACACCTCGGCCGTGATCATCGTCCTCGTCCTGTTCGGGCGCCTTCTCGAGGCCCGGGCCAAGGGACGGACCTCCGACGCCATCCGCCGCCTCATGGGCCTGAGGCCGCGGACGGCCCGGGTCGTCGAGGCCGGCGGCGAGCGCGAGGTCCCCGTCGAGACGGTCCGCCCCGGCGACGTCCTGGTCGTCCGGCCGGGGGAGAAGGTCCCGGTCGACGGCGTCATCGTCGAGGGCCGCACGGCGGTCGACGAGTCCATGATCACCGGCGAGAGCATCCCGGCCGACAAGGGCCCGGGCGACGAGGTCGTCGGGGCGACCCTCAACAAGTGGGGCAGCTTCCGCTTCCGGGCCGTCCGCGTCGGCGAGGACACGGCCCTGGCCCGGATCGTCCGCATGGTCGAGGAGGCCCAGGGGTCCAAGGCGCCCATCCAGCGTCTGGCCGACGTCATCGCGGCCCGGTTCGTCCCGGCCGTCGTCGTCGCGGCGTTGCTGACCTTCGGGGCCTGGTGCCTGTTCGGCCCGGAGCCCCGTTTCGTCTTCGCCTTGCTCAATTTCGTGGCCGTCCTGATCATCGCCTGCCCCTGCGCCATGGGCCTGGCGACGCCGACGGCCATCATGGTCGCGACGGGCCGGGGCGCGGAGCGCGGCGTCCTCGTCCGCAGCGGCGAGAGCCTGGAGACGATCCATCGCGTGGACACGTTCGTCTTCGACAAGACGGGGACGCTGACCAACGGCCGTCCCGAGACGACCGACGTCCTCGCGGCCGCCGGGTCCGGACGGGCCGAGGTGCTCGGCCTGGCGGCCTCGGTCGAGCACGGCTCCGAGCACCCCCTCGGCCAGGCCGTCGTGCGCAAGGCCCGGGCCGAAGGCGTTCCCGTCGAGGCGGCCCGGGACTTCCGGGCCCTCGAAGGCATGGGCGTCGAGGGCGTCGTCGGCGGGAGACGCGTCCTGGTCGGCAGCCTCCGCCTTCTCGAAGCCGAGGGGGTGGACGCCTCGGCCCTGGCGGCGGACGCCGAGCGGTTGACGGGAGCGGGCAAGACCGCGGCCTTCGTGGCCGTGGACGGGAAGCCGGTCGGCCTCCTGGGCCTGGCCGATACGCTCAAGGCGGGCGCCCGCGAGGCCGTGGACGCCCTGCATCGCGCGGGACGGCGGGTGGTCATGCTGACGGGCGACAACGCCCGCACGGCCCGGGCCCTGGCCGCGGAAGCCGGCATCGAAGAGGTCCGGGCCGAGGTCCTGCCGGGCGACAAGGCGGAGGTCATCCGCGCGCTCCAGGCGGAAGGGCGGCGGGTGGCCATGGTCGGCGACGGCATCAACGACGCCCCGGCCCTGGCCCAGGCCGACGTCGGGCTGGCCCTGGGCACGGGGACCGACGTGGCCATGGCCTCGGCCGACATCACCCTCATGTCGGGAGACCTGGGGGGAGTGGTGTCGGCCGTCGCCCTCAGCCGGAAGACCATCCGGACCGTCCGGCAGAACCTGTTCTGGGCCTTCGCCTACAACGTCGTCGGCATCCCGGTCGCGGCCGGGGTCCTCTATCCCTTCCTGCGGGTCCGCCTCGACCCGATGATCGCCTCGGCCGCCATGGCCCTCAGCTCGGTGTCGGTGGTGTCGAACTCCCTCCGGCTCCGCCGCGCCCGCATTTAGCCCGGCGGCCCGACCGGGCCACGGACCGGGGCGGTCTCGGATGCGAGGCCCGAGGCGTGAAGCCGCGCTCGGCGGGGCTGCCGGTCCCCGGGAACGAAGCGGATGGGGCCGGATCGGTTCGCGGCTGATCCGGGCTAGAAGACGAAGCGCAGAGCCAACCCGGCCCGGATGTAGGACGGGTTGACGCGGATCGTCCCCAGCCCGAGCGCGGCCTCGATTTGGTCGAGGGCCTGGGTGATGAGGTCGTCTTCGGCGAGGCGCAGCTGCTGGTCGGACCCG
Organism: Acidobacteriota bacterium; assembly: GCA_029569255.1. Classification (GTDB taxonomy): domain Bacteria; phylum Acidobacteriota; class Aminicenantia; order Aminicenantales; family Saccharicenantaceae; genus RBG-16-66-30. The sequence goes on from JAKQUO010000009.1 coordinate 54,600, forward strand.
GCCGCGCCGTACCAGCGCAGGTCGAAGGCCAGGATGATGTTCCGGGCGGCCGCGTAGGCCGCTTCGACGCCGGCGTTCAGGCCGTATTTCGTCTGGGGACCGAAATCCGCGACCATATGGTAGGTCCCGCCGCGGAGCGTGTAGACGCCGGCCTCGTAGGACAGGTCGTAGAAGGTGTAGTCGATGTAGCCGGCCCGGCCCTCGAAATGGAAGACGCTCGGCCCCGCCGAGGCGCTGATGGACAGGTTGTCGGCGACGCGGAAACGGGCCAGGGCGTTGAGGCTGAAGGTCGTCTCGCTGAGGCTGCCGCTCGAGTCGAGCGCCCCGAACTCCGTGACCCGTGTCTCGGGCTGGAAGGCTTGGAACTGGGCCGTGACGGTGTAGGGGGCGGAGGAGCCGCCGATCCCCGGCCGATGGTAGTCGGCCAGGACCTGGAGCCCGATGTTCTCGGCGAACAGGACGTTGAGGAACCCGTTCAGGCCGTAGGTCGTCCTGCCCTTGAAGGTGACGCGCTGCTCGGCCGAGCTGGCGATGTAGTTGGCCGGCGGGTCGAAAGGCGGCCGGTACCGGTTGACGTAGCGGGCGTTAAGGGACGGGCCGACCAGCGTCCAGCCGAAGCCGAGCTCGAAGCGGAAGTCCGCCCCGAGGGCGGCCGGGGCCGCGGCGAGCAGGGAAAGGCAAAGAGCCGGGAAAAGCTTCCTTCTCATTGGCTTGGCGCCTCCTGGCGGGCTGAAGATTAACACGCCGGTCCGGAAAAGTCAACCCCCGGGACCGTCCAAGTCCTTTAAGATCAATCCTTTTCGGTCAGGGGGCCGGCCGGTCCGGACCGGCTCGCCCGAAGGGGGGGAGGGCGCCCGATGAGAGGAGATAGGGGGAAGGGCGGTCCCGGGGACGGCTAGCCGAAGAAGACCTTGGCGATCTCGTAGAGGTCGGCGTCCACGGTCTTGGGCTCGGCCAGGGCCTCTTCGAAGGGCACGTGGACGATCCTGTTCCCTTGGAGCCCGACCATGTAGCCGAACTTCTCCTGCTGGACCATGTCGATGGCCGCGACGCCGAACCGGGTGGCCAGGATGCGGTCGAAGGCCGTCGGCGAGCCGCCCCTCTGGATGTAGCCGAGGACGGTGACCCGGGTGTCGATGGCCGTGCGCATCTCGATCTCGCGGCCGATGAGGTTGCCGACGCCGCCCAGCCGGACGTGGCCGAAGGCGTCCTTCTCGCCGGACAGGGCGATCAGGCTGGAGTCCTTGGGCCGGGCCCCCTCGGCCACGACGACGATGCTGAACATCTTGCCCCGCTCCCGGCGGCTCTGGATCTGGGCGCAGACCTCGTCGAGATCGAAGGGGAACTCCGGGATGAGGATGATGTCGGCCCCGCCGGCGATGCCGCCCTCGACGGCGATCCAGCCGGCGTTCCGGCCCATGACCTCGACGACCATGACCCGGTGATGGGCCTCGGCAGTCGTGTGCAGGCGGTCGAGCGCCTCGGCGACGATCGAGACGGCCGTGTCGAAGCCGAACGTGTAGTCGGTGCCGCGGAGGTCGTTGTCGATCGTCTTGGGCACGCCGACGCAGCGCAGGCCCTTGTCGTGGAGCTTGCTGGCGACGCCGAGCGTGTCCTCGCCGCCGACGGCGATGACCGCGTCGAGCTCGAACTTCTCGACCTGGGCGAAGATCTTGCCCACGCCGTCCTCGACCTTGAAGGGATTGGTCCGGGTCGTGCCCAGGATCGTCCCGCCCCGGGGCAGGATGCCGGAGATCGAGGCCAGGTCGAGCGGCAGGATCCGGCCTTCGATGAGGCCCAGCCAGCCGTTCTTGATGCCCAGGATGTCGAAGCCGTAATGGACGATGCCCTTGCGGGCCACGGCCCGGATGACGGCGTTGAGGCCGGGGCAGTCGCCCCCGCCGGTCAGGATCCCGACTCTCATGAAGACCTCCGCAGACGCTCCTCCGGGCCCGTTTCCGCGAGAGAGTATACTCCCGGGGCCGGCGCGGTTCAAGGGCCCGGCCTTGACCGCCCTTGACCGCCCGGGCCCTCTCGTTTAAAGTAAGGGAGGCACGAGAACGATCATCGAGGAGGACGGCATGGCGGCCACGATCATCAGCGGCAAGGACGTCTCGGCGGAGATCCGCGAGGAGCTCAAGGAGCGGGCGGCCCGCCTCAAGGAGAAGGGACACGCGCCCGGCTTGGCCGTCGTCCTCGTCGGCGAGGACCCGGCCTCGGTGTCCTACGTCACGGCCAAGGGCAAGGCGGCCGAGGAGATCGGCATCTTCGAGACGACCATCCGGATGCCGGGAGACTCGTCCGAAGAGGAGATCCTCCGCCAGGTCGACGATCTCAACCGCGACGACCGCTACGACGGCTTCCTCGTCCAGCTGCCCCTGCCGAGGTACGTCAACGCGGGAAAGGTCATCAACCTCATCTCGCCGGACAAGGACGTCGACGGCTTCCACCCCGTCAACGTCGGCAAGATGCTCCGGGGCGAGCCCTGTCCGCTGCCGTGCACGCCCTACGGCGTCGTCCAGCTGCTCGTCCGCGGCGGCTACGGCCCGGACGGCAAGCACGTCGTCGTATGCGGCCGGAGCAACATCGTCGGCAAGCCGCTGGCGGCCATGCTCATCCAGAAGCGGAAAGGGGCCAACGCCACGGTGACGGTCTGCCACACGGCCACGCCCGACCTGCGCCGGTTCACCCTCCAGGCCGACATCCTCGTCGCGGCCATGGGCGTCCCGCGGGCCATCAAGGCCGACATGGTCCCGGACGGCTGCGTCGTCATCGACGTCGGGGTCAACCGGGTGCCGGACGCCGCGGCGGCCAAGGGCTTCCGCCTCGTCGGCGACGTCGACTTCGAGCCCATCAAGGAGAAGGCCTCGGCCATCACCCCGGTGCCGGGCGGCGTCGGGCCGATGACGGTGACCATGCTCATGATGAACACGATCGAGGCGGCCGAGCGCAAGGCCGGGCTCATCTCCTGACGAGACGGGCGGCGATGAAGATCGGCAAGATCGACGAGGCGGATTTCCGCGAGCTCATCCTGGGCAAGTTCGGCCGCCGCGACCCGAGCGTCATCGTGCCGCCCCGGACGGGCATCGACGCCGGGGCCGTCGATATCGGGCGCGGCCGGGTCCTGGTCGTGGCCGAGGACCCGATCTTCACCATGCCCCGCCTGCCCCTCGAGATGTTCGGGCGCTTCGCCGTCCACATCGGGGCGAGCGACGTCGCCGTCATGGGCCTGCCGCCCCGCTATCTGACCTACACGCTGCTGCTGCCGCCGGACACCCCGCGGGACGACATCCGGCGGATCGTCGGCTCGATCCACGCGGCCGCCCGGGGCCTCAAGATCGCCATCGTGGGCGGCCACACCGGGTTCTATCCCGGCTTCGCCGCGCCGACGATCGGCGGCGTCACCGTGTTCGCCGTCGGCCGCCGCCGGGACCTGATCACGCCGGCCGGGGCCCGGCCCGGGGACGAGGTCATCCTGACCAAGGGGCCGGCCATCGAGACGACCGCCCTTCTCGCCTCGCTCCGCGAGAGCGAGCTCCTGGCCCGGCACGACGCCCGGCTCGTCGGCAGGGCCAAGGCCCTGGCCCGGTCCATCACCGTCGTCGAGGACGCGCTCACGGCCGCGGCCGCGGGCGGGGTCACGGCCATGCACGACGCCACCGAAGGCGGCGTCATGGGCGGCCTGTACGAGATCGCGGCCGCCAGCCGCGTGGGGATGGAGATCGACGAGGCGCTGTTCGTCTATCCCGACGCGGTCCGGATGGTCTGCGACGCGTTCGGGATCGATCCCGTGCGGTCCATCGCCGAGGGCAGCCTTCTCGTCACGGCGCGCCCCGGCCGGAGCGCGGCCGTGCTGGCCCGCCTGAGGAGGAAGCGCATCGCCGCCTCGGTCGTCGGCCGCGTCGTCCGCGACCCGGAAGTCCGGACGCTCCGGCGCGCCGACGGGCGGGTCGAGCGGCTCGAGATCCCCGCCCAGGACCCCTTCTGGCCCGCCTTTTTCGAGGGCCTGGGCCGCCAAGGGTAGGGGAGGGGGGGCCGGCAGGGAGCGGGAGAGCCCGCTCCGGCCGGAAGACGGGGCCCGGTCAACGGCCGGCGCGGGCCTGGGCCTTCCGGCCCTTCTTCCCGGCCCGGGCCATGACGTCCCTCAGGGTGAGGCTCTCGAAGTAGTCCCGCAGGAGGTCGCTCGCGCCCTTCCAGATGTCGAAGGTCGGGCAGGTCCCGACGAACTCGCAATAGGAGCCGTCCTCGAGGCACTCGACGAGGCAGCAGTTGCCCTCGACGGCCCTGAGAATCTCGCTGAGCCTGATGTCCTCGGGCCCGCGGGCCAGGCTGTAGCCCCCGCCGGCGCCGCGGACGCTCTTGACCAGGCGGTTGATCTTGAGGGGGATGATGATCTGCTCGAGGTAGCGGATGGAGATCCTCTCCTCCTCGGCGATGCGCTTGAGGATGACGGCGTCGGCCCCGTTCCCGTAGTGACGGGCCAGGTTGAGCATCAGACGTGTGCCGTAGCGGCCCTTGGTCGAAAGCTTGATCATGGCCGGCTCCTTGGTCCTCGCTCCATTCTACAGGACGCGCCGGCGGAAATCAACATTGTTTTATAGGAATTATCAGATTAGTCAATCGGGCGCCGGCCGACGCCTGTTAGCAACTTTTGAAAAGTGAACTGTTATCTGATTCAAAAGTGAACTCTTGGGAACTGGGAGAGGGGGTAGACGAGAGAGTGGACCATTCGGTTGTCCCACCAGAAGCGGAGCTGGAGAGAACCGCGCACGAGGTTTG
>JAKQUO010000029.1 GCA_029569255.1 Acidobacteriota bacterium
GTCCTTGTCGAGAACCGGCCGTCGTTCGATGTGGTCATTTTCCCCGAGGACGTCAAGGACCTCAGGGGGCTCGTGGAGAAGCTCGAGGCCCTCTACGCGAAAGTGGGCCTGACGTTTCCCATGGATTACGAGACGATCCGCGAGAACCGCCGGCCCTTCACGCCGCTGCGGGTCGACCGCAACGTCAGCCGCGAGAAGCTCGCTCTCATCGAGACCCATTCCCTGGAGCTGCCGGGTGTGGGCATCGACGTCATGCCCGTCCGGGAATACTACTACGGGGAGAGCATGGCGCACGTAATCGGCTACATCGGCGAGGTGAGCCGCGACGAGCTCGAACGGGACAAGTCCTCCGGGTACAGGAGCGGCGACTTCATCGGGAAGTTCGGCCTGGAGAGGGCCCTCGACCCCTTCATCCGGGGGAAGGCAGGCGGCGAGCAGGTCGAGGTCAATGTCGTCGGCCGAAAGGTCAAGACCCTGGGCCGTGTCGAGCCCGCCCAGGGATACCGGGTCCTGCTGACCATCGATTCCCAGCTCCAGAAGGCGGCCTGGGCGGCGATGGAAGGCAGGGCCGGCGCCGTCGTGGCCCTCGACCCGCGGGACGGCTCCGTGCTCGCGCTGGTGAGCCGGCCCGGATTCGACCCCAACCTGTTCAACCGGGGCGTGAGCGCCGATGTCTGGGAAAAGATCTCTTCGAACCCCCTCCATCCCATGGAGAACCGGGCCATCGCGGGCCAGTACCCCCCGGGCTCCACGTACAAGCTCATCGTGGCGGCGGCGGCCCTGGAAGAGGGGATCATCACGCCCGACACGGCCTTCAACTGCCCGGGGCACTTCGACATGGGCACCCGCACCTTCCGCTGCTGGAAAAAGCACGGGCACGGCCGGGTGAGCCTGCACCGGGCCATCGTGGAGTCCTGCGACGTCTATTTCTACCATGTCGGCAGGCTGCTCGGCGTGGACCGGCTCGCCCAGTACGCCCAGGCCTTCGGGCTGGGGGCCCGCACGGGCGTCGCCATGGCGGGCGAGCGCCGGGGGCTCATCCCGACGCGCGACTGGAAGCTTGCCCGTTTCGGCGTCCCCTGGCAGCCCGGCGAGACGATCTCGATCGCCATCGGCCAGGGCTACAACACGGTCACGCCGCTGCAGCTGGCCA
>JAKQUO010000023.1 GCA_029569255.1 Acidobacteriota bacterium
GTCGTTTTGGCGTTGACCCACGCGTCCAGAGTTCCCCGCTGTTCAGGCGTCATGGGCAAAGCAGAGGCTGGTTTCCACATGCCGAGAGCATAACACAAACCAATTACCATTGTCAATATATTACTGAGACACTACACTAGCGGGGTTCCGTTTCCCGGCGCCGGTCGGCCGCGAGGACGCCGGCGATCATGAAGTCCCGGGGGCTGACCTCCTGGATCCAGACGCGGATCGATTCGAGGGGGGCGCCGAGCGAGCCCTGGACGGCCGCGGTGACGGCCCCGAGCAGGGCCTTCTTCTGTTCGGCCGTGCGCCCTTCGAGCAGGCGGATCTCGACGAGAGGCATGATGGACTCCTTTCCCGCATTGTAGCGCCTTTGCCCGGCGCGCGGAAAGAGAGGGATCCATTTTCCGCGGGTGGCTATGGGACCGGTTGCCAGGCGCTCGAGGCGCGTGGCGGGACATGTGCCGCCACGGCACGTGTCCCGTAGGCCCGAATGCCTGAATGGGGACACGCACCGGGAGGACATGTCCCCATTCGCCGGTCCATCTGAGAAAGGCGGGCCTGGCCCCATCTCCTGAAGATTGACTTTGCGGCGGGCATTTGGAACAATACCGGGAGAAAGCCGAGCATGGCACAGCCCCACATGACCATCAAGACGCGGGAGGCGGGCAAGGTCGTCATCTTCGACGTCGAGGGGGAGATCCGCCGCTCCGACGCCCCCCAGGCCACGCTCCACAGCCTGGTCGAGTCCCAGCTCGACCGGGGGAAGAGGATGGTCCTGGTCGATCTCCACGGCGTCAGCTTCATCGACAGCTTCGGCATCGGGCAGATCCTGGCGAGCTACACCTCGACGCAGAACCAGGGCGGCGCGTTCAAGCTCTGCGGCATCTCCCAGAAGCTCCTCCTCATCTTCCAGATCACCATGCTCCACAAGGTCCTCGAGATCCACGAGGACTGCGACCGGGCCCTGGAGAGCTTTGACTGAGGCCCGGCCCGGGCGGGCCTGACGGGGGCCGCGTGACCCACGGCCGGATCGAGCGCTACCTGATCAGCCACGGCGACGTCCGCGGCGGCGAGGCCCGGGCGGCCCTGAACCTGGCCGCCTACTTCTTCTTCATCACCTTCACCTTCTACATCGTCAAGCCGGTCAAGGAGAGCGCCCTCATCTCCTTCCTCAGCCCGTCCTGGTGGCCCTACGCCGACCTGGTCACGGCCCTCCTCATCGGCTTCGTCGTCGCCCTGAACGTCCGCCTTCTCGACCGCGTCCCGCGCCGGACCTACCTGACGGCCTCGCTCCTGTTCTTCATGGCCGGCACGCTCGTCTTCGGGTACGTCTTCGACGTCCACCGGGCCGGCGCCGTCATGACGCCGGTCATCGATCCCTCGGGCATCGCCTTCATCATCTGGGTCCAGGCCGTCGTCCCCGCGATCTGGGTCTACGCCGTCATCGCCTTCGCTTTCTGGACCGACGTCTTCGTCGCCACGTCGGTCACCCAGTTCTGGATCGCGGTCAACGACGTCTTCGACGCCCACCAGGCCAAGCGCCTGGTCGGCCTGTTCGTCACGGGCGGCCTGCTCGGCGGCATCGCCGGGTCGGCCGCGGCCGCCCTGGTCACGTTCGCCCGGGTCCTCAGGATCGAGGACCTCCTGCTCGCCGCCCCGGTCCCCCTGGCCCTGGCCGCCGTGACGGTCAATCTCGTCTACGCCGGCCGGCAGCGGGTCGACGCCGCCGTCGGGGACGGCCGCATCGGCGCCCCGGCCCGGGCCGGGGTCCTGGAGAGCTTCCGGGCGGTCCGGCGCAGCCGCTACCTCCTGCTCCTGGCCGGGATGCTGGCCTCGGCCATCGTCGCCGGAGCGCTCATCAACTACCAGTTCAAGCAGGTCCTCAAGTCCGCCTTCGAGAGCGCCGCGGAGCGGACCGCGTTCATCGCCGTGCTGTTCCTGGCCATCCTGGCCGTCTCGACCGCGCTCCATCTGGCCGCGACCGGCCGCTTTCTCAAGGCCTACGGCATCCGCTGGGCCATCGTCATCGCCCCGGCCGTCCTGCTCGCCGGCTCCCTGGCCGTGTTCGCCCTTCCGGCCGGGCTCCTGCTCGGCTGGGCCGCGCTCGTCCGGGGAGGCGACAAGCTCTTCGACAACACCCTCTGCCAGTCCGTCCGCGAGCTCCTCTACATCCCCGTGCCGGCCGACGTCAAGTACAAGGGCAAGATCTTCATCGACATGTTCGTCGCCAAGTTCGCCACGGGCCTGGGGGCCGTGCTGTTCGGGGCCCTCTACGCGCTCCGGCAGTTCGCCTACCGCAACGACGGGTCCATGGCCGGGACCCTGGCCGTCGTCCGCGAGACGGGCGTCCTGACGCTCGCCTTCCTGGCCCTTTGGCTGGTCATGACCCGGCTCGTCTACCGGGAGTACCCGGCCGTCCTCAAGAAGGACATCCGCCGGAAATGGGCCTCGGGGGACGAGGCGGTCGCCCGGCACGTCGACCTCGACCTGACCCTCCAGATCTTCAACACCATCCAGAGCCGGGAGCGGAGCTCGACGCTCTATTACATGAACCTGTTCAACCTGGTCCGCCGCGGCGGCCTGACCCCCGACCTGAAGGAGCTCCTCGGCATCAGGAGGGACGAAGCCAAGGCCCGGGCCCTGGACGCCCTCTTCGACGTCGGCGGCGGGTCCTTCCATCCCGGCCTCGAGGAGGCCCTGGCCGACGAGGAGTTCCGGAGCGAGGTCGATCTCGTCTTTCTCCTGCCCGCCTATCAGAAGGTCATGGGCGAACGGCTGGAAGGGATCGCCGGCTCGGCCTCGGAGGTCGACCGGGCCGAGGCCGCCAACAGCCTCAGCCGGATGGCCCCGACCGAGGCCGCCCTCCGGGCCCTCGGACGCCTCCTCGAAGACCCTTCGGCCGAGGTCGTCCTCTACGCCCTCATGAGCGCCGCCGTCCACCGCTTCCCCGGTCACGTCCCGGCCGTCGTCCGCCAGCTGGCCCGGCCCGCCACCCGTCCCGAGGCCCAGTCGACGCTGGCCGCCTACGGGCCCGGCGTCGTCGACGCCCTCGCCTCCGCGCTTCGGGACGAGGCCGAGCCCCTGGAGGTCCGCCGGGCCATCCCCGAGGTCCTGGCCCGCATCGGCACCCAGGACGCCGCCGACGTCCTCGTCGAGGCGCTGGCCCGCCGGAGCGAGGACCTCGAGGGGGCCCTCGTCGACGCCCTCTTCAAGGTCCGGACCGACCGCCCCGGCGTGCGCTTCCGGGACGCGGAGGTCCGGCCCGCGCTCCTCGGCCTCGTCCGGAAGGCCTGCGACCTCGTCCTCGACCCGCCCGGCCCCGAGGCGGAGACCCGGGCGCTCCTGGACATCCGGGTCAGGCGGGCCTTCGAACTGCTGACGCTCCTGTACCCCCGGGAGGACGTCGTCAACGCCTATCAGAACATCCGCCAGGGGACGGCCCGGACGGCCGACTATTCCCTGGAGAGCCTCGACATCCTCCTCGACCGCGAGCTCAAGGAGCTCCTCCTGCCGCTCGTCGAGGACCTCCCGGCCGAGGAGCGGCGCCGGCGTCTGCGCCGGGCCCTGAGGTTGAAATGACCCGGGGCCGTCGTTTAGTATAGAAGACAGAGGGGCGAGAGCCATGACCCGGCTTTACATCTATCCGAAGACGGGCGAGCCGTCGACCTTCCCGCTGGGACAGGGGCGGGTGACGATCGGCCGGGCCTCGACGAACGACATCGTCATGTCCGACCAGTACAGCTCCGGCCTCCACGCCGTCATCGTCCCGACCCCGAGGGGCTTCGCCCTTGTCGACCAGAAGAGCAAGAACGGGACCTTCCTCAACGGGCGGCGCGTCGAGGGCGAGATCGAGCTCGCCCGGGGCGACGACATCCGCATCGGCTCGACCCACTTCTATTTCGACCGGGACGTCCAGCCGACCGTCGAGACGGTCGAGGGGACGACATTCACCCGCAGCTCCAACACCATCATCGGGGTACAGGACATCCTCCGGAAGCCGGACTCGGCCGCCGCGCCCCGGAAGACGCCCGGCGGCGGCCTCGGCACGCGGGGCTTCGAGCGGGACCGGAAGATGAGCGCCGTCCTCGGCGAGGTCAGCCAGGCCCTCATCTACCACATGCCGATCGACAGGCTCCTCGAGCACATCATGGACGTCCTCATCGAGCACCAGCCCATGGACCGGGGCGTGCTCATGCTCAAGGACGAGTCCGCCCAGGGCCTCGAGCCCAAGGTCATCCGGGTCCGGAACGCGGCCCTACGCGGCCAGAGCATCCTGGTCAGCCGGACCATCGTCAACACGGCCCTGGAGCGCAACTCGGCCATCCTCATCTCGGACATCCAGGCCGACGAGGGGCTCCGGGACCAGGACAGCGTCGTCCAGGCCCGGAGCCATTCGGCCATGTGCGTGCCGCTCTGGAACAACCAGGACATCATCGGCCTGATCTACTGCGACCGGGCCTCGCTCGTCGAGCCGTTCACCGAGGACGACCTCCGCCTCCTGACGCTGCTGGCCAACCTGGCCGCGGTCAAGATCGAGAACGCCCGCCTCTACGAGGAGGCCATCAAGGCCACGCTGGCCGAGCGGGAGATGACCCTGGCCGCCCAGGTCCAGAGGAACTTCCTGCCCCGCGGCGAGCCCGACTTCGCGCCTTACGACATCGGCGGCAGCGCCCGGGCCTGCCGTCACGTCGGGGGCGACTACTACGACTATCTCCCCGTCGACGGGGACCGGCTGGCCGTCGTCATCGCCGACGTCTCGGGCGTCGGGGTCGGCGCCTCGCTGCTCATGGCCTCGCTCCGCGGCGCCCTCCACGAGCGGCCCCCGTCCGAGTTCGACCCGGGCGCCCTCGCGGCCAAGCTCAACGACTTCGTCTACGCCAGCTCCGACTCCCAGTGCTTCATCTCTTTCTTCCTGGCCGTCGTCGACCGCCGCGCCCACGAGGCGGTCTATGTCAACGCCGGGCACAACCCGCCCCTGCTCGTCCGGGCCGGGGGCCCGACCGAGGCCCTCGGTCCGACCGGCCTCTGCCTGGGCATGTTCCCGGCCCAGGCCTACGAGGAGCGGCGATTCGCCATGGCCCCCGGGGACGTCCTCTGCCTCTACACGGACGGGATCGTCGAGAGCCGCAAGGCCGGGGCCGAGGAATACGGCGACGCCCGGCTGGCCGAGCGGGTCCGCGAGTTCGGCGGCCTCAGGGCCGTCGAGATCCTGGAGCGCGTCTTCGACGACGTGTTCTCGTTCAGCGGCTGCGCCGAGGCCGGGGACGACATGACCCTGGTCGTGGTCAAACGGGACGGGTAGGGGGAGGGGAGGCGCGCCATGGCGCGAACGGACGTCCGGGGGATCGTGGTTCCCGCGGCCCTCGGAGAGGTCGACCGGGTCCGGCGCTTCCTCAGAGACTACATCGCCGGGCTGGGGCTCGACGAGCAGGACAGCCTCAAGGTCGAGCTGGCCCTCCACGAGATCTGCGTCAACGTCGCGCTCTACGCCTACCCCGGGGAGCCCCGCGGCGACATGGCCGTCCGCGTCTGGCAGGAGGACGGGGCCCTTTTCATCGAGGTCCGGGACAGGGGCGTGCCCTTCAACCCGGTCAAGAAGAAGAACCCCAACGTGCTGGTCAGGCTGAGGCGGGAACTGCCCGGCGGGCTGGGTGTCTATTTCTACCGGACGCTCATGGACGGCCTGTCCTACAGGAGGGTCCGCGGGGAGAACGTCCTGACCGTCCGCAAATCCCTTCAGTAGAGGACCTTGGCCTCCCCGTTGACCTTGACGAGCCTGGCGATCTCCCGCAGGACGAGGTCGCGCCGGACGAGCACGGCCCCGATCTCCTCGTCCGTGAGGTACTCGCCGACGACCGCCCGGACGGTCGCGGCGTCGAGGGCCCTGACCCTGTCGACGACGGCCCGCGGCAGCTCGCTCATGAGCCGGGGGCCTTCGGGGTTCTTGGCCGAGTAGAGGAGGCTCCCGGTGAACCGGGCCGCGGTCCGGAAGGACCGGGAGTGGTCGATGAGGACCATCCGCCAGTCGGGCGTGATCAGGATCTGGTTGGCGTGACGGTCCTCGTTGGCGATGAGGTTGTCGAAGAGCCGCTGCAGGTAGGTGGCCCGGTTCCAGGAGAAGGCCTTGGCCGGCGGCATCTTGATGTTCCTCTCCAGGCGCTCTTTGAGGGAGATGCAGCCGTCGACCCAGTACTGGCAGGAGCCCCGCTCGTCACGGAAGCGCCGCTCGACCGTCGGCGGGACCAGGCCCAGGCCGAGGTGCTTGTCGAGCCGGTAGGCGGCGATCTCGTAGGTCCAGCCCTCCCAGTAGCCGCCCATGCGGCCCCGGGCGTTCTTCCACAGGCCCCGGTGGACCGTCTCGCCTTTCTTGAGGGTCAGGACCCACGGCGAGGTCACGGCCTCGGCGCCGACGATCTGCGCGCTCGCGACGACCTCCGCCGTCCGGAGGAAGTCCTCCCAGCGTTCGCGGCTTTCGAGCTCGCCGGGGGTGAACTGGGGCGCTCCGGGGGAAGGGCCGCCGGAGGCGGCGGCCGACCGGCCCGCCGGCGGCTCCGGGCCGGCGCAGGCCAGGAGGAGGCCGGCGGCCAGAAAGGCCGTCGCCAGGCGTTTGTCCATCGTGCTCTCCGTCCCTCCGGGCCTCGCGGGCGGACCCGGCCCGGCCTCGGCATCGGCCTCGGTATCAGTAGATGACGGCCGCCTCGCCCCACTCCCGGACCATCTCGTCGATCTCCTTGAGCAGGAGCCCCCGGCGGGCGATGACGGCCTTGATCTCCCGGTCGGTCAGGGTCATCCCCACGGCCGCCTTGACGCTCTCGAAGGTCAGTTTCCGGACCTCGTCGACGAACCAGCGGGGCAGGCGCCGGAACAGCCACGGCGCCCCCTGGGAGGACCTCTTGATCCCGTACCGGCCGAACATCAGCCGCTTGACGTGCTCGCCGGTCGAGCGGAAGGCCCGGGAGTGGTCGAAGATGATGGTCCGCCAATCCTCGGTGTAGAGGATGTTCTGCTGGGTCCGGTCGTCGTTGGCGACGAGGCTGTCCCAGGCCCGGGTGAGGTACTTCATCTTCTCGGTGCGGTCGAGGGCCTCGTCGGGGATGCGGATGCCCTCCTCCATGACCTCGAGCAGGCTGTGCTTGTTCTCGGCCCAGAGGACGAGGGCCCCTTTCCGGCCCTGGAACTCGCGCTCGACGGCGGGCGGGACCATGTTCAGGCCGATGAGCTTGTCCAGCCGGTAGGCCGCGATCTCGTACTGCCAGCCCTCGAGATAGCCGCCCATCATGCCGTGGGGGTCCTTCCAGGCGGCCTTGCCCTCGACGTCGCCTTTCCTGAGATAGAGCTTCCAGGGCCTGGTCACGCCCTCGCCGATGGGCTCGGCCCGGACGATCTCGGCCGTGAGCAGGAACTCCTCCTGGGCCTCGCGCCGAGCGACCTCCTCCGGACGGAACTGGGCCGGGGCCGGCCGCGGCGCGGCGGCCAGTGCGGCGGCCAGGGACAGGACGATGGCGGCGCTGCGCGTCATGCCGGGCCTCCCCTCGAACGAACGCTTCGAGAACATCTTAGCCCTCCCGGCCCCGGATTTCAAGCCGCCGGGGCCGCCTCCATGGCCGCCTTGCGCTTCTTGTAGACCCCGATGATCTTGAGGCAGACGGCCAGGAGAACGACGACGGCGGCGACGTTGAGCAGGGCGTAGCGCTCGATGGGCAGGCGGAGGAACGTGACGCCGATGAACACGGCCAGGGCCGAGAGCGTGTCGCCGCCCCGGACGAAGAAGGTGTCGATGGCCGCCTTGGCCTTGTATTTCTCCTCCCGCTTGGTGACCAGGAACAGGGCCGCCTTGGTCGTGTTCTGCAGGGAATAGTCGGTCCCGTTCTCGGCCGCCTTGACGCCCCGCACCAGGGCCAGCACGGCCCCGAACGAGATGAGCGCGTAGCCGCCCAGGGCGATGAGCGGCAGGAAAAGCAGGGCCCCGCTGACGCCCACCCAGCGGAAGATGCGCGAGACCAGGAAGAGCTGGATGGCGAGGGCGATGAGGTTGGTCAGGAACTGGTAGTTCCGGAACGCGTTCCAGACGTCCCCCTGCCTGGCGATGATATCGGAGATGATGAACTCGCCGGTCGCGTTGACGAAGTTGTAGAGGCCGATCATGAGGGCGATGAGCAGGAGGTAGCGGCTCTTGAAGACGAGCCGGAAGCCGCCCCCGGCCTCGAGCGGCTGCTCCTGGACCACGGCCTTCCCGGCCGCGCCGGCCGGGCCCCGGCCACGCTCCTCCCGGGCCTTGCGGACGTCCCGGCGGTGGATCAGCCGGGCCAGGGCGATGCAGAGGCCGAGGATCACCCCGGCGATGAGCATGAGCTTGAACTCCCAGTTCCCGCCCAGGAGGCCCTTCAGCTTCCTCATGAAGGGGAGGGTGGCCACGAGCCCGCCCAGCGTCGCGCCCAGGGCCACCAGGGGGAAGGTCCGCTTGCCGACCTCGTCGGTGTAGAGATCGTTGGCGAAGCCCCAGAACTGGGCCACGACGAAGTAGTTGAAGATGCCGATCCAGACGAAGAACATGATGCCCATCGGCTTGACGGCCATGCCGCCGGCGTTGAGGGCGTAGAAGAGGACCAGGTTGGAGATGAAGAAGGAGGTCGTCCAGGTGATGAGGACGTGGCGGGGGACCTTGGAGGCCAGCCGGCTGAAGGCCTTGACGACGAAGACGAACAGGACCGCCTGGGCCCCGCTGAGATAGCTCTTGACGGCCGCCGAATCCTTGTCGACGAGGAGGAGCGCGTCGCGCAGCGGCTTGAGGATGTAGTAGGCGAAGAGGAGCAGGAAGATGTTCAGAGACAGGAGGAGGGCCTTGGGCGCCTCGCCGCGGCGGATGTCGGCGAAGAGCCTCAGGATGCGGTAGCCGAGGTTGTAGCGGGTGCTGTCCATCTTGCCGCTCCTTTCCCCCTTCGTCAGAACAGGACGTTGCGCGCCCCGGCCATCCGGATCCGGGCCTCGATCGCCCGGACGACCGCGCGCCGGCGCGCGTTGAGCGCGGCCGTCTCCCGGGGATCGAGGTGCCGGCCCACGTATTCGGCGACCGTCTTGTCGTCCCAGGCCTGGAGCTTGCGGAAGAGGAGCCGCGAGCAGCGCAGGATGGGGCAGTGGGCGGGCAGGCCCCTCTCCGGCGCGAAGGCCTCGGAGAAATCGACCCGGTAGACCCGGCCGTCGTCCCGGCTGATCAGCGTGTCCCGGTCCTCGCGGCAGTCGTCGTAGGCCAGGTTCTGGAAGACCGCGAGGTCGGCCATGGCCTTCTCGAACGCGGCGGGGTCCGGGACCGCGGCCTTCTTCTCCCTGCGCTCCGCCTCGGACACGGCGTTGGGGACGAAGACCTGGATGGCGCCCGGGACGCCCTCGACCGTCCGCTCGACGATCGGCGGGACGAAGCCGACGTCGAGGTACTTGCTGAGGGCGTAGGCGGCCAGGTCGTAGCGGTAGCTGTCGGCCAGGGGCGCGGGCCGGCGCCGGTCGACGTACTTGAACAGGGCCGTCAGGACGGCGCCCCGGGCCTCCAGGGTCAGCCGCCAGGCGTCGGTCCGCCCCCCGGGCCCGGGGCCGCGGCCGGTGATCGCGGCTGTCCGCAGGAACGCCTCCACCTCCCGCCGCGTCAGGGGCGGGAGGGGCGGGGGCCGGATGCCGCTCTGCTTGGCCACCTCTTCGCTCTCGCCCCAGAGGCGGAACTCGCCGTTCTCGTAGATCAGGGCCGAGGGGACCCCGCCGTAGCTCCCGGAGAAGGCCCCGGCGATGCCCGTGTCCATGATCCAGACCTTGTCCTCGAAGCGGGCGACGTTGGCCTTGGCCACGACCTGGCTCCGGCCGCCCTTGTAGCTGAAGTAATTGTGGCCGATGACCATGGCCTTGGCCCCGAGGTTGGCCAGGATCCGGTCGACCTCGGACTGGGCGGCCTTCCCGGTCTCGGCCAGGCCGCGGAACCAGAGCGGGCCGTCGGGGTTGTAGACGATCTTGGGCCTGAAGGCCCGGGTCATCCGCCGCGGGTCGCGCATGATGCCCCGGAGGTAGGCCAGCTCCGTGCGCATGACCGTGTTGATCTCCCGGAGGGGCCACTTGGAGAACGCCCCGTTGAGGCCGCCGTGGACGTAGACGACGTCGTTGATCTTGATGACCGTGTTCTTCCCGAGGAGCCAATCGCCGACGGCGTCGTTGAAGCCCTGGACGTAGGCCCGCCGGGCCTGGGGGTCCTTGCCGTCGAGGACGTTCCGCCAGAAATCGTAGAGGCCGTGGTCGGTCGAGACGTCGAGGCCCCCGATCAGGGCCTGTTCCCTTTCGTCCGGGGGGAGGGCCCCGGCGTACTCGGCCTCCCGGGCCCGGCGGAAATCCTCGGGCAGGAAGGAGACGAACTGCTCGACGGTGACATAGCCCGGGTAATCGAGGGAGATGCCGGTGATGTTCATCTCCTCGTGGTTGCCGAGAAGGACGTGGACCATGCCCCCGGCCGCGGCGGCCTCCCTCTCGAGGCGCATGAGCGTCTCGTAGACCTTGCGGGCGCCGGGCCCCCGGTCGGCGATGTCGCCGAGCTGGACGAAGTGGGCCTTGCCGCCGATCCAGCGGAGGTCGCTGTCGATGAGGCCCACCTGGGGATGGGCCATGATGTAGACGAACTGCTCGTAGTCGCCGTGGATGTCGGCGACGGCCACGACGCGCTCGACCCCGGTCCAGGCGTAGGGGATCTCTTCGGCCGTCAGGGCCGGGGCCGAAACGAAGAGAAGCGCCCACAGGAAGAGGGGCAAGCGCCCGAGGCGACCCTTTTCATCGGTCATCTGCCCCATATATAGGCCTTTTCGGCGGGGGAAGCAAGGCCCCCGGCGGGTTGACGCCCGGTCGCCCGTGCTGATATCCTGAGGCCGCGCGACATCCCCGGAGGAAAGGACGCCGGCCATGCCAAAGACGACGAGAGGGACCGCGGCGATCCTGTCGGCCCTCCTGGCCCTGGCGGCCTGCGGCGGCGGAGAGCGGGGCGGGACCCCGGCCCGGGGGCCGGCGGGCGCGGCCAAGGCCGCCGCGGCGGCGGTCAAGCCGGGCCTCGAGGTCCTCCTCGAGGAGCGCCTCGACCTCGTCCGGGGGAAAAGGGTCGGCCTGATCACCAACCCGACCGGGGTCGACCGGCTCCTGCGGACCACGGTCGACCGGTTCCTGGCCGAGCCCGCGATCGAGCTCGTCGCGCTCTACGGGCCGGAGCACGGCGTCCGGGGCAACGCCCAGGCCGGCGAGTACGTGCCGTTCTATTTCGACGACACGTCCGGCCTGCCGGTCTTCAGCCTCTACGGGCAGTCCATGAAGCCCGTCCCGGGCATGCTCAAGGACATCGACGAGTACATGCGCTCCTTCGACACCGGGGCGGCGGGCAAGGCGCCCGAGGCGGCCATGGTCGAGGGCCTCGACGTCCTGGTCTTCGACATCCAGGACGTCGGGACGCGCGTCTACACCTACGTCGCGACCATGGCCTTGGCCATGCAGGCCGCGGCCGAGGCGGGCATCGAGTTCATCGTCCTCGACCGGCCCAACCCGGTCGGCGGCGCCGTCATGGAAGGGCCCGTCCTCGAATACCCGCGGTTCAGCTCGTTCATCGGCCTCTACCCCGTGCCGGCCCGCCACGGCCTGACGGCCGGCGAGCTGGCCCGGCTGTTCAACGACAGGTTCCTGGACCCCAAGGCCCGGCTGACGGTCGTGCCGATGGAGGGCTGGACGCGGGACATGACGTTCGACGGGACCGGCCTGCCCTGGGTCATCCCGTCGCCCAACATGCCGACCCTCGAGACGGCCATGGTCTACCCGGGGCTCGTGGCCATCGAGGGGACCAACCTCAGCGAGGGCCGGGGGACGACACGCCCGTTCGAGCTCTTCGGGGCGCCCTGGATCGACGCCCACGCCCTGGCCGGCAAGCTCAACGCGCTGGGCCTGCCGGGGGTCCGCTTCCGCGAGGCCTGGTTCACGCCGTATTTCTCCAAGTTCTCGGGACGGCTCTGCGGCGGCTGCCAGGTCCACGTGACCGACCGGTCCTCGTTCCGGCCGCTGGCCGCGGCCCTGCACATCGTCAAGACGGTCCGGGACGCCTATCCGGCCGAGTTCGCCTTCCACGCCGACTACTTCGACAAGGTCATGGGCACGGCCTCCGTGCGCGCGGCCCTCGAGGCGGGCGCGCCCGTCGAGGCCATCCTCGAGGGGTTCGAACCCGGCCTGAGGGCCTTCGCCGCCCTCCGCCGGCCCTATCTGCTGTATTGAGAGGGGGCCGGACGCCATGACCTCCCGGGAGCGGTGGCGGGCCGTGTTGACCCGCGGCAAGCCCGACCGCCTCCCGGTCGATTACTGGGCCACCCCCGAGTTCGACCGCAAGCTCCGGGCCCGGCTCGGCTGCCGGACCCGCCGCCAGGCGCTCGACAAGCTCGGCGTGGACTACGAGGTCCGGCTCCGGCCGGAGTACGCCGGGCCCCGCCTGGCGCCCGGGCGGGACGAGTTCGGGCGCCGCTTCCGCCGCGTCGACTACGGGACGGGCAAATACCGCGAGTGCGTCCATTTCCCGCTGGCCGAGTGCGAGAGCGTGGCCGAGATCGAGCGGAACTACACCTGGCCGACGGCCGACTGGTGGGACTTCTCCGGCATCCCGGCCCAGGCCGCCCGCGCCGCCGGCCACCCCGTCCGCGGCGGCGGCTCCGAGCCCTTCCTCGTTTACAAGGAGCTCCGGGGCATGGAGCAGGCCTACGTCGACCTCGTCGAGAACCCCGAGATCGCCCACTACTGCCTGGACAAGCTCTTCGGCCTGGCCTACGACTGCGCCCTCCGCATCTACGAGGCCGCGCCCGGCGAGGTCGACATCTCCTATGTCGCCGAGGACATGGGCGGCCAGAACGACCTGATGATCTCGGTCCGGCACATCCGCGAGTTCCTCCTGCCGGGGATGAAGCGGATGATCGACCTGGCCCACCAGGCCGGCGCCTTCGCCTTCCACCACAACGACGGCAGCTGCTGGCGCATCGTCCCCGACATGATCGCCCTCGGCATCGACGTCCTCAACCCCCTCCAGTGGCGCTGTCCGGGCATGGAGCGGGAGCGGCTCAAGAGGGAGTTCGGCCCCCGCGTCGTCCTCCACGGCGGCATGGACAACCAGCGCACCCTGCCCTTCGGGACGGTCGAGGAGGTCCGCCGCGAGGTCGAGGACAACCTGCGCATCCTGGGGGAGGGGGGCGGCTACATCCTGGCCCCGTGCCACAACATCCAGGCCATCACGCCGGTCGAGAACGTTCTGGCGATGTACGAAGCGGCCCGGGAGCTGGGCCGGCTCTAAGCGGGCCGGCGGGCTTTGAAATCCGGCACCGGGCGCTTCCACAGCCCGCCGAAGCGGGCCTCCCGGAGCGCCGCGGCGACGGCCTTGAAATAACGGTCCGGGACCGCTAGACTGGAAGTCATGAGAACGCCGCTGAAGGCCGCCGCCGCGGCGGCCCTCGTCCTCCTCCTCGGCTCGCCCCTCCCGGCCGTCCTCGCCCCGGGCGCCAAGCTCGTCCCGTTCGCGCTCATGGACGTCGACGGCCGGGACACCGCCGTCGCCCTGGAGGACGGCAGGCTGACCGTCACCGTCGCCGGGGCCGCCGGCGGCGAGGCCGGGGCGATCAAGCTCCGCCCCGCCGGCGTCCTGATCGATTTCTGGGCCACCTGGTGCGTCCCCTGCCGCAAGTCCATGCCGCACATGCAGAGGCTCCATGAGGACTTCGGCCCGGCCGGCCGGCCCGAGGGCGGTCTCCTCGTCCTCGGCATCGCCCTCGACGACGCCGGCGGCAAGGTGGTCCGGCCGTTCGTCCAGAAGCTCAAGCTGACCTATCCCATGCTGGCCGACCCGCCCGCCGGGCCCGTCGCGGCCGGCGCCGCGGCGACGGCCAAGGACATGAAGAGAAGATACGGCGTCCAGGAGGTCCCGGTCGTCTACCTCTTCGACGCCGCCGGGACGGTCGTCCACGCCCATGTCGGGGCCACCGACGAGCAGGCGGCGGCGCTCGACCGGGCCGTCGCGGCCCTTCTCGAAGGAGCGGCCCGATGAAGCGCAAGCTGCCCTGGGTTCTGCTGGCCGTGTCGCTGGCGGCGATGGCCGCCGGGCTCCTGCTCGGCGAGTACCGGGCCGTGCTGGAGAAGGCGGTCACGGTCTGCCTCGACTGCGTCGGGATCGGGTGAGGCCGGCCGATGGCCCCGAGCGCGAGAGCCCCCCTGGCGAAAAAACCGCGCGACCGGCGCGCCTGGTACCAGGCCGCCTTCGCCCTCGGCCTCAACGCCTGGATCCCGTCCTGGTTCAAGGGCGGGATCTTCCAGGGCCCGGTCAAGGGCGTCTGCGTCCCCGGGCTCAACTGCTACTCCTGCCCCTCGGCCCTGGGCGCCTGCCCCATCGGCTCGCTCCAGACCGCCCTCGGCGGCCTGCGCTTCAACCTGTCCGTGGCCGAGAAGAAGTTCGGCCTCTACGTCGCCGGCTTCCTCGCGGCCGTGGGCAGCGCCGTCGGCCGCATGCCCTGCGGCTGGGTCTGCCCGTTCGGCTTCCTCCAGGAGCTCCTCCACAGGATCCGCACGCCCAAGCTCCGCGTCCCCCGCACCCTGACCTACGTCCGCTACCTCGTCCTGGCCGTCACGGTCGTCGCCCTGCCCCTGCTCGTCGTCGACCAGTTCGGCTACGGCCAGACCTGGTTCTGCAAGTGGATCTGCCCGGCCGGGACGCTCGAGGCGGGCATTCCGCTCATGCTCATCAAGGCCGACCTGCGCCCGCTCATCGGCTTCATGTACCACTGGAAGCTCGCGCTCCTGGGCCTCTTCCTGGCCTGGTTCGTCTTCAGCCGGCGGCCCTTCTGCCGCACGGTCTGCCCGCTCGGCGCGATCTGGGGGCTGTTCAACCGGGCCAGCCTTTTCCGCATGGCCGTCGACGACGAGAAGTGCACTCTCTGCGACAAGTGCTACAGGGACTGTCCGGTCCAGATCAGGATCTACGAGCGGGCCAACTCGCCCGACTGCGTCCGCTGCCTGAAGTGCGTCTCGTCGTGCAAGTTCGGGGCCGTCAGCTACGAGTTCCTGGGGAAAAAGGAGGTCGCCGTGGACCTCCGGGTCAAGAAGCCGGCCTGACGCCGCGGCCTCCCCCGGCGCCGGCGCCTTCCGTCACAGGGCCTTGACCAGGGCCCCCCAGCGCTTGTCCAGCTTGAAGCCGTGCTTGAGGAAGAAGCCCGGCAGGTAGAGATGGGTCATGATCAGGGGCAGGCCCTGGCTGGCCATGCGGCCGCAGAAGTCCTCGAGGGCCGCCCCGCCGAGGCCCGACGACTTCAGCCGCGACGTGACGGCGATGACGTCGATCCAGGCCACTCGGTTCGAGAGCATCCGGTAGCACAGCCCGCCGACGATCCGTTCCTGGGCGTCCTTGAGGACGAAGAAGCGGTCCTCCTGGGAGACGATCTTGGGGTAGTTCTCCTTGTAGAAGAGGCGGTAGATCTGGCCGATCTCGGCCGGATCGACGGTCTCGCTGAACGTGTAGGCCTGCCCGGCCCGGTCGGCGAGGAAGGACTGGACGACGACCCGCCGCTCGCTTTCCTCGCCCTGGGTCACGACGCCGACGCGCCGCTCCGCCTCGAGGCGGGGGAAGACCATCCGGCTGAAGACGAGGCGGTCGCGCTCGTCGCGCAGGGCGGCCTGGAGGTCGGAGAGCTCGACCTGCTGCACGGCCGGCTCCCCGAGGACGGCGTTGAGGCGGGAGAGCAGCCGGTCGAACAGGGACTCCAGGCGCTCGCTCCGGCCGGCGAAATAGGTGTGCCGGTAGAGGTAGTAGCGGACGATCTCGGGGTAGCGGTCGAGGTCGTAGCGGCGGTAGAGGTCGAGCACCTTGCGCTCGCGGTCGCGCGGCGGGGCCAGCGGGTTGGCCTGCCGCCATTCCTGATAGGCCTCGACGGCCGTTTCGGCCGGCAGCGGGATGACGTAGGTGCTGTCGAACTCGTCGCGGTAGCGGCGGAGCCTGGCGGCCAGGTCCTCGCCGGGCAGGGCCTGGATGGGGGCCCGGGCCAGGGCCGCCTGGAGCTCGGCGAAGAAGGCCGAGGCCCTGTCCCGGCCCATGGCGTCGTAGGCGGCGTCGAAGATCCAGTCGAGGTCGAGATATCCCGCCAGCCAGGGGTAATTGGCCGCGGCCCGGCGGTAGAAGCCGTCGACCATCGGCCGGACGATGGAGGCCGGGCCGGTCGAGGGCCGCCAGCCGTCGATCGAGGCCAGGACGGTCGCGTCGCGGAACTCGAGCTCGGGCACGACGACGTTGACCGGGGAGACGCGGCCGGGCAGGATGCGGCGGCCGCTCGTCTGCCAGGCCTGGAAGAGCGCCGACATGGCCTCGACGTAGAGCTTGCGCCAGACCGTGGGGGAGGGAAGGGGCGCGTCGGCCGCGCGCCGGCCCGAGTACTCGCGGATCTTCTCCCAGACCGTCAGGTCGCCGAGGTGGCGCCAGGAGACGGCCCCCGTGGCGGCGTGGGACGCTCCGAGGGGCGGCAGGACCCGCGGCCCCCGCGGCTGGTCGGACAGGGCCGCCGACCAGAGCCGGGTCTCGCGCTCGGCCCCGTCGCGGCGGCCCTCGGGCAGGACGAGCTTGAGGTCGTAGTGCCCGCCGGCGCGGGTGTTGACGCTGACCCGGTAGGTCGTCCGGCGCGGGGCGTTGTAGATCCGCGAGACCCAGAGGCCGTCGGGGGCGATCTCGCCGGCCTCGAATTCCGGGGCCCCGCAGGCCAGCCGGACCGAATCGCGGAGGAACGAGGGCAGGGCGAAGACCGCGGCGATGCGGCGGGCCTCGGCCCGGGTGACGGTGTCGTCGCAGAACGGGCGGGGCGGCCGCCCGCCGGCCCGGCCGCGCGGCCGGGCGCCGGGAGCGGGCCGTCCGTAGCGGCCGACCATGCGGTCGAGCTCCCGCTCGGCCGCGGCGGCGAGCTTCGGGTCGGCCCGGTGGAGGACCCAGGCCGCGAGCTCGGCCCGGATGGAGCTGAAGTAGGACGGCTCGCGGCCGCCCAGGTCGGCCAGGAGGCGGAAGATGCTCTCGAACTGGCGCCGGCCCGGCTCGTCAACCGGCCAGGCCAGCGTTTCCCGGTAGGCGCGGAGGCGGATGCGGAAAGCGTCGAGCCGGCTGCGGGCCAGGCGGGTCGAGACGATCTCGTCCATGCTGGCCCGGTTGAGGAAGGTCAGGCCCGAGCGGACGAAGGCGGCGCCGCTCTGGCCGTAGTCGATGTCGGGGTCGAACAGGAGCAGGGTGCGGTAGGCCCAGCAGCGCAGGTCCTCCCGCGGGTGGCGGGCCAGGGCCCGGAGGCGGGTCCGGACGAGCTCCTCGGTCCTGAGCGGCGATTCGTGGAAGACGCGCTCGATCCCGGCGAGGAGGCCCGGGTCCGGCGGGCCGGCCGAGAAGAGCGCCTCCGCCAGCATCGAGTGGAGGCGGGCGAGCGCCGCGTCGGCGAGCTTGGCCGGGGCGGCGACCTCGTTCGCGGCGTAGGTCCGGGCGCGGCGGCGCGGCAGGGACACCTCGCCGGTGGCCGGGTCGAGGGGCAGGTCCCAGCCCTCCTTGACGGGAGAGAAGGCGGCCAGGGAGGGGTTGCCGGCCCAGAGCACGGGCTGGCGGGCGAAGACGCCGAGGTCGAGGACGTCGCCGGAGATCCCGTATTCGAGGTCGCCGACGAGCCAGGTCCGCTCGTCCGCGCCGCGGCGGACCGGGAGGCTGAGGCCGCGGTTGAGGTCCCGGAGGCCGCCGCGCCGGGACACGATCTCGTCCTCGAGGATGCCGAGGTCGCGGAAGAACCAGCGCGGGATCGAGATGCGGATGCCGGGGCCCGGGAGCTCGACCGCGCTGCGGCGGTAGAGGCCCTCGACGGCGTCGGCGAACGCCTCCAGGATCTTCTTGCGGTTGTAGGAGCCCTTGGGCGTGAGCTCGCCCCGGTCGGGGCTGAAGTCGCGCTCCAGGACCTCGAAGTTGACGACCCTCTCGTACGGGGCCAGCCCGTCGTTGGCGGCGGTGACGATGCGCCGGAAATACTCCCGGGCGTTCCCCTCGGCGGGCCCTCCGGCGAGGACGAGGTCGGACTCGTCGGGGACGATGAACAGGACGTTGTAAGGCCGGCCGTCGCCGACGAGGAAGGTCCTCTTGATGCCCGGCACGCCGGCGAACTTGTCCTCGACCTTGCGCGGGGCGACCGTCTGGCCGCGGTTGTTCTTGTAGATGTCCTTGATCCGGTCGACGATTTGGTAGTAGCCGTTGGCGGCCCGCTCGAAGACGTCGCCGGTCCGGAGCCAGTGGTCGCCGTCCGGGTCGGACGAAGGGAAGGGGATGGACTGGCCGGGGCCCTTGTCCTCGAGGTAGCGGGCGATGTAGTGGCCGGTGACCTGGAGCTCGCCGTCGGCGCCGAGGCGGGCCCGCAGCCCCGGCAGGGGCAGGCCGTGGGAGCCGTCGGCGTAGCCGCCCGGCGGGGTCATGGTGATGCCCCCGGTCGCCTCGGTCATGCCGAAGCCGCTCATGAGCTCGACCCCGTGGCCGGTGAAGAAGCGGAAGACGCGGGGGTCGAGGTAGCCGGCCGCCGAGAGGCCCCACTTGAGGCGGGGGCCGACGACCTCGCGGACGACGGCCGCGGGGTCGGTCCCGGGCGGGGCGGCGTCGATCCGCTCGAGGCAGCGCTCGTGGAGCTGGGCCCAGCGGACGGGGACGCTGATGAACCCGGTCGGGCGGACCTTGGGGAAGAGCGTGAACAGGGTCTCGACCGAGGGGTTGCCGGCGAAGACGTAGGTGCCCCGCCAGTAGATCGCGCCGAGCATCTCGAGGAAGCGGCCGAAGGTGTGGTAGAGCGGCAGGAAGCACAGGAAGATCTCGCCGGGGCCGACGGCGGGCAGGGCCGCCGCCCGGGCGAAGCGCTTGGAGACGAGGTTGTAGACCGAGAACGAGACGCCCTTGGGCCGGCCGGTCGAGCCGGAGGTGAACATCACGGTGGCCACCTCGTCCGGGCGGAAGCGGCGGCGGCGCTCGAGGCGGGCGTCGATGTCGCGCGCGCCGAGCTGCTTGCGGAGCTCGGGGAGGAAGACGACCCCGTCGTCGCCGCGGAGGGCCGGGTCGGTGACGAGGATCAGGAACGGCCGGGCCGTCCGGCCCAGGGCCTCCTTCAGGACGGCGACCCGCTCGCGGTCGTTGGCCAGGGCCATGGTGACGGACAGGGCGTCGAAGACGGCGACGATGTTGTCGAGGCTGAAATGGGGGTTGAGCGGCGTGTCGAGGATGTCGTAGAAGAGGCAGGCCAGGTCGGCGAAGGCCCCCTCCGGGTGGTTCTCGGCGTAGATCGCCAGGCGCGGCTCGACTCCCTCGCGGTCGGCCAGGGCGTAGAGGGCGCCGGCCGTTTCCCGGATCTGGCGGGCCGCCGCGGCGTAGGTCCAGACGCGCGGCGGCGAGGCGGCCATGTCCTGGAAGAGGACCTTGGCCGGCTCCTCGCCGAGCCGGTCCTCGAACATGTCCCTCAGGCCGTAGCCTGTCCGCTGGAGAAGGCCGAAGGCCGCCTCGGCCCAGCGGTCGAGAAGCCCGGGCGACCCGAGCGCGCGCAGATAGCGGGGGTCCGAGGTCCGGCGGAGGAACTCCCGGGCGAACCCGTCCTCCGGCGCTTTCGCTCCGGCCAGGCTCCGCTCGGCCCTTTCGAGCAGGGCCCGCGCAGCCTCCGGTTCGGAGAAGACGGGGTCGAAGCCGCTCTTGTTCTTTTTTGTGGCCATGGCGCGGCTAGTATAAAATAGATGGTTCCAAGTTGCAAGTGGAACGATATTGGACTAGACCTTCAGGGAAAAAAATACTTGACAAAAGGAACTTGATTGGTATATAAGGTATAGTCCATATCGATAAGGTTTGGACCATAAGGAGCGAGCCATGGACAAGATCAAGCTCGACAAGAGTCCCGGCGCCAAGCCGGCCTATCAGCAGATCATCGCCTCGATCGAGCAACAGATCCAGTCGGGCCGCCTGAAGCCGCGCGACAAGATCCCGGCCGAGCGCGACTTGGCCGAGGAGCTCAGGACGGCCCGCGGCACGGTCAAGAGGGCCTACGACGAGCTGGCCCGCCGCCGCCTCATCGAGGCCGCCCCCGGCCGCGGCAGCTTCGTCGCCCCCGAGCGCCCGGCCGCCGCCGCCGCCGCCGCCGCCGCCCCGGGCGAGAGCCGCAAGGACAAGGCCCTGCGCCTCATCGACGGCCTCATCGACGAGCTGGCCCGCCTCAAGTTCAGCGCCGGCGACATCCGCATCTTCTTCGACCTCCGCCTGCTCGGCCGCGAGGACGACCTCCAGAGCCTCAACGTCGTCGCCGTCGACTGCAATCCCGAGGCCCTGGGGATCTTCGAGCGCCAGTTCCAGATCATCCCCCGGGTCAACCTGTCCAGGATCCTGGTCGACGAGCTCTTCGAGGACCCGGGCGGGGCCGAGCGCCTCCGCAGCTTCGACCTCGTCCTGACCACCACGACCCACCACCGGGAGGTCCTGGAGCGCTTCCCCGACCTGAAGCCCAAGGTCCTCCAGGTCGCCGTGTCCCCGACCCGCGACTCGATCATCAGCCTGGCCCGGCTCACCCCGTCCCAGAAGATCGGCGTCGCCTGCGAGTCCCGGAAGTTCCTGGACATCGTCCTCGACCACCTCAAGGCCTTCGACATCTCCGCCTCGTCGGTCGCCCCGCTCTTCTGGTCCGAGCTCGACCGGCTCGACGAGTTCCTGGCCGGCCTCGACGCGGTCATCATCCCGGCCGGCTATTCTCTCCAGCGCGGCCGCGAGCACCTGGCCGCCATCCAGGCCTTCACCGGGCGCGGCGGCGTCATCGTCCCCTTCGACTACCAGATCGAGCGCGGCTCGCTCCTCGCGGTCGAGGAGCGCCTGCGGACGCTCCTCGAAGACGAAGCCCGGGGCCTCTGATGGACGCCCCGCGGATCGTCCTGGGCGTCATCGGGGCCGACTGCCACTCGGTCGGCAACACCATCCTCGACGCCTTCTTCACCGAGGCCGGCTTCCACGTCGTCAACCTGGGCGTCATGGTCAGCCAGGAGGAGTTCCTCGACGCGGCCGTCGAGTCCGACGCCGCCGCGGTCCTCGTCTCCTCGCTCTACGGCCACGGCCTGATCGACTGCGAGGGCCTGCGCCAGAAGGCCGTCGAGCGCGGCCTGGAGCGCCTCGTCCTCTACGCCGGCGGCAACCTCGTCGTCGGCAAGACCCCCTTCGAGGAGGTCGAACGCAAGTTCAAGGCCCTGGGCTTCGACCGCGTCTTCCCGCCGCAGGTCGAGCTGGCCGAGGTGGCCAGGCTGCTCCGCGCCGACATCGAGGCCAGGCGGAACTGATGGACGGCCGGCTCCTCCTCTCCGTCGACATCGGCTCGACGTACACCAAGGCGGGCCTGTTCCGCCTCGAGGGGGAGGAGCTCCGCCTTCTCGGCAAGGCCGTCCGGCCCACGACCGTCGACGACCTCGGCCGCGGCTTCGCCGAGGTCCGGGCCGCCGCCCTCGCCGCGCCCGGCCTCCCGCCCGAGGCCCCCGGCTCCGCCGTTCCCGTCTATTGGTCCTCCTCGGCCCGCGGCGGGCTCAAGATCGCCGCCGTCGGCCTGACGCCGGACCTGACCCTGTCCGTCGCCAGGATGGCCGCGACCTCGGCCGGCGGCAAGGTCGTCCGGGCCTTCTCCTACGAGCTCACCGCCGGCGACCTGGCCGAGCTCGCCGCCGCCGCCCCCGACATCGTCCTCCTGACCGGCGGCACGGACGGCGGCAACTCCCGGGTCGTCCTCCACAACGCCGCCCGCCTGGCCGAGACGCCCCTCCCGGCCGTCGTCCTCTACGCCGGCAACCGCAAGGTCCGCGACGAGGTGGCCGCGCTCCTCTCCGGCCGCGAGCTGGTCACGGCCGACAACGTCATGCCCGAGGTCGGCCGCATCGACATCGAGCCGGCCCGCGACGTCATCCGCCGGGCCTTCCTCGGGCGCATCGCCGAAGGCAAGGGCCTGGCCGGCGTCGCCGCCGCGGCCGGCCGCGAGCCCCTCCCGACGCCGCTGGCCGTCTTCGAGCTCGTCCGCGCGATCGGCGAGCGCGTCCCCGGCTGGGAGGACTTCGCCCTGATCGACATGGGCGGGGCGACGACCGACTTCTACTCCCACGGCGAGTCGTTCCGCGGCGGCGAGGCGGTCATTCTCCGGGGCCTGCGCGAGCCCAAGCTCAAGCGGACCGTCGAGGGCGACCTGGGCCTGCGCGTCTCGGCCGAGGCCCTCTTCCGCTCCGAGTCCGCCTTCTTCGAGTCGCGCCTCGGCGCCGCGAGCCCCGACCTTCTCGGCCTCCGGGCCCACGTCGAGTCCGTGAGCCGGGCGACCGACCTCCTGCCCGCCGACGACCGCGGCCGCCGCTTCGACGCCCTCCTCGCCGCGGCCTGCGTCCGGGCCTCGTCCCTGCGCCACGCGGGAACGATCCAGCGCGTCTTCACCCCGCAGGGCGGCTTCGAGGTCCAGCGCGGCAAGGACCTGCGCCGGGTCAAGGCCCTGGTCGGCTCGGGCGGATATCTCGCCGGCCTCTCCGGCCCGGCCCTTCTCCTAGAGGCCTGCGCCCCGGACGCCGCCGACCCCGACGTCCGCCATCTCGTCCCCGAGGCCC
Source organism: Acidobacteriota bacterium (assembly GCA_029569255.1). Taxonomy (GTDB): domain Bacteria; phylum Acidobacteriota; class Aminicenantia; order Aminicenantales; family Saccharicenantaceae; genus RBG-16-66-30. Next base: position 22,663 of record JAKQUO010000023.1, read on the forward strand.
CGGCGTGCTACGCCGACGCCGACTCTCTCATCCCCCTCCTGGGGAACCTGGCGGCGGACTTCCCCGGCGCGGCCGCCCGCGCCGCCGTCGCCGGCCTCAAGCCGCTCCGACCGGCCCCGAACCGGAGCTGAAGAGGACACCATGACATCACAGCGCCTGTCCTGGAAGGACTTCCTGGCCCAGCGCCAGGCCGTGCTGGAGACCTGGCCGACCGGCCGCGACGTCGCGGCGCTCGAGGACGGCCTGCGCTACCAGCGGACGATCCCCGAGGCCAAGAACTTCGCCAAGGCCATGGCCAAGGCCAAGGCCGCCGGCCGGACCCTGCTCCAGCCGCGCGCCGGCGTCGCCCTCATCGACGACCACATCCGCCTGCTCCGCTATCTGGAGACCGAGGGCACGGCCGACCTCCTGCCGACGACGATCGACGCCTACACCCGCCAGAACCGCTACGAGGAGGCGGGCCGCGGCATCGAGCGGTCCCGGACGGCCGGCACGTCGCTCCTCAACGGGTTCCCCGCGGTCAACCACGGCCGCGACGGCTGCCGCAAGGTCACCGAGGCCGTCACCAAGCCGGTCCAGGTCCGGCACGGCACGCCCGACGCCCGCCTGCTCGCCGAGATCGCCCTGGCCGGAGGGTTCACCTCCTTCGAGGGGGGCGGCATCTCCTACAACATCCCCTACGCCAAGAAGGTCGAGGTCGGCCAGTGCCTCCGCGACTGGCAGTACGTCGACCGCCTTGTCGGCTATTACGAGGAGAACGGCGTCTCCGTCAACCGCGAGCCCTTCGGCCCGCTGACCGGGACGCTCGTCCCGCCCTTCATCTCCCACACCGTCGCCATCCTCGAGGGACTGCTGGCCCTCGATCAGGGCGTCCGCTCCCTGACCCTCGGCTACGGGCAGGGCGGCAACGTCCTCCAGGACCTGGCCGCGCTCGAGACCCTCCGCGAGCTGGCCGACGAGTCCTTCCGGGCCGCCGGGTTCATCGACTTCGACCTGACCCTCGTCTTCCACCAGTGGATGGGCGGCTTCCCCGAGGACGAGGCCCAGGCCTTCTCGGTCATCGGCCTGGGGGGCTTCGTCGCCGCGGCCGGCCGGGTCGAGAAGACGATCGTCAAGTCGCCCCACGAGGCCATGGGCATCCCGACCAAGGAGGCCAACGCCTCCGGGCTCAAGGCCACCCGGCAGGTCCTGAGCATGATGGCCGACCAGCGGATCTGCGCCGACAACGACATCGTCCGGCGCGAGAAGGAGCTCATCCGCCGCGAGGTCCACGCGCTCATGGACGCGGTCTTCGCCGCGGCCGGGGACGATCTCGTCCAGGGCGTCGTCCGGGCCTTCGCCGGCGGGCTCCTCGACATCCCCTTCGCCCCCTCGATGTACAACAAGGGCAAGGTCCTGCCCATCCGCGACAACGAAGGCGCGATCCGCCTCTTCGCCAAGGGCGGCCTGCCCCTCGGCGACGACATCATGGCCTTCCACCGCGAGCGCCTGCAGGAGCGGTCGAGGGCCGAGGGACGCCCGGTCACCTTCCAGATGGTGACCGACGACATCTACGCCATCAGCAAGGGCAAGCTCGTCGGGAGGCCCAAATGAAGATCGTCAAAGCCCTGTTCGTGCCCGGGTCGTCGGCCTTCTATTTCGACGACCAGGCGGCCATCAAAGGAGGCGCGCCCCAGGACGGCGCCCTCTACGGCGGCGCGCCCGAGACGCCCGGCTTCCGGGCCGTGCGGGTCGCCGGCGAGGCCCTGTCGGTCCTCCTCAGGCTCGAGAACGGCGCCTGGGCCGCGGGCGACTGCGCCGCGGTCCAGTACTCCGGGGCCGGCGGCCGCGACCCGCTCTTCCTGGCCGCCGAGCACCTCCCCCTGCTCGAGACGCGCCTCCGGCCCCTCCTCGAGGGCGCCGAGGTCGGCCCCTTCCGGGAGATGGCCGGCCGCTTCGAGGCCCTCGAGGTCGACGGACGGCGCCTCCACACGGCCGTCCGCTACGGCCTGTCTCAGGCCCTGCTCCACGCGAGGGCCCTGGCCGGCGGCCGGATCATGGCCGAGGTCGTCTGCGAGGAGTACGGCCTGCCCGTCGTCGCCGAGCGCGTGCCCATCTTCGGCCAGAGCGGCGACGACCGCTACATCAACGTCGACAAGATGATCATGAGGCGGGTCGACGTCCTGCCGCACGCCCTGATCAACAACGTCGAGACCAAGCTCGGCCGCCGGGGCGAGCTTCTCCGCGACTACATCGGCTGGCTCGTCGGGCGCATCCGCGGGTCCCGGACCGACCCGTCCTACGCGCCGACCCTGCACATCGACGTCTACGGCACGGTCGGCCTCATCTGCGGCCTCGATCCGGCCCGGGTCGCCGGCTACCTGGCCTCGCTCGAGGCCGCGGCCGCGGAATTCCCCCTCTACATCGAGGGCCCGGTCGACGCCGGCGGGAAGCCGCGCCAGATGGAGCTTCTCGGCCGGATCCGCAGGGAGCTCGAGGCCAGGGGCTCCCGGGTCAGGATCGTGGCCGACGAGTGGTGCAACACCTACGAGGACGTCGTCGACTTCACCGACGCCGGCTGCTGCGACATGGTCCAGATCAAGACCCCCGACCTCGGCGGCATCCAGAACACGATCGAGGCCGTCCTCTACTGCCGCCGCCACGGCATGGAGGCCTACCAGGGCGGGACCTGCAACGAGACGGAGGTCTCGGCCAAGGCCTGCGTCCACGCCGCCGTGGCCGCCCGGGCCGAGCGCCTGCTGGCCAAGCCGGGCATGGGCTTCGACGAGGGCTTCATGATCGTCCGCAACGAGATGGAGCGGGCCCTGGCCGTGCTCCGGGCCAAGTCCGGGAAGGAGGCCTGACCGTGACCGCACCGAAGAAAGAGTTCCGCGTCCTGTCGGCGACGGCCATCCTCGGCTACGGCTTCCCCGAGGCCTCGTTCCGGGAGGGGCTGAGGCGCCGGCCCCACCTCATCGGCGCCGACGCCGGCTCGACCGACCCCGGCCCCTATTACCTCGGCGCCGGCAAATCCTTCACCGACCGGTCGGCGGTCAAGCGCGACCTGCGCTTCATGCTGACGGCCGGCATCCGACGGGGGATCCCCGTCGTCATCGGCACGGCCGGGGGCAGCGGGGCCCGGCCCCACGTCGACTGGTGCGAGGCCATCGTCCGCGAGATCGCGGCCGAGGAGAAGCTGACGTTCAAGATGGCCGTCATCTACTCCGACATGGACAAGGCCCGGGTCCGGCGGCACCTCCGCAAGGGCGAGATCGTCCCCCTGAGCTGCGTCCCGCCCCTCACCGAGGCCGTCCTCGACGAGTCGGTCAACATCGTCGCCCAGATGGGCGTCGAGCCCATCCGGAAGGCGCTGGCCGCCGGCTGCCAGGTCGTCCTGGCCGGCCGGGCCTACGACCCCGCGGTCTTCGCCGCGCTGCCGATCACGCTCGGCTACGACCCCGGCCTGGCCCTCCACATGGGCAAGATCCTCGAGTGCGCGGCCATCGCCGCCACCCCCGGCTCGGGCGCCGACTGCGCCTTCGGCCGGCTCCGCGGGGACAGCTTCGTCCTCGAGTCGCCCAACCCGAAGCGGCGCTTCACCAGGGTCTCGACGGCCGCCCACACCCTCTACGAGAAGAGCGACCCTTACCATCTGCCCGGGCCGGGCGGCGAGCTCGACCTGACCGGCTGCTCCTTCACCGAGCTTCCCGGCGGCCGGGTCGAGGTCCGCGGCAGCCGCCACGTCGGGACGGACCGCTACTGGGTCAAGCTCGAGGGCGTCCGCCGGGCCGGCTTCCGCACCATCGCCGTGTCCGGGACGCGCGACCCGATCATGATCCGGGAGATCGATCCGGTCCTGGCCGGCGTCGAGGCCCAGGTCCGCGACATCCTCAGGGCCGAGCGGATCGAGGGCCGCATCCGCTTCCACGTCTACGGCCGCGACGGCGTCATGGGCGCGCTCGAGCCCGTCAAGACGGTCCGCGGCCACGAGCTGGGCATCGTCATCGAGGCCGTCGGCCCGACCCAGGCGGCGGCCGATTCGGCCTGCAGCCTGGCCCGCTCGACCCTGCTCCACTACGGCTACCCCGGCCGCATCTCCACGGCCGGCAACCTGGCCTTGCCTTTCTCCCCCTCCGATGCCAGAATGGGGGAGGTCTACGAGTTCTCGGTCTACCACCTCATGCCCCTGGCCCGGCCGGACGGTTTCCCCGCCCGGACCGTCACGGTGCGCGGCGGAAAGGAGCGGAAATGAGACGCAGCATCCTCACCGCCGCCACGGTCGTCCGGTCCAAGAACTCCGGCCCCTACGAGCTGACCCTGGACATCCTGTTCAAGGACCGGGCCCGCTTCGAGCTCTTCCGCCGCCGCGGCGTCGTCACCAGGCGCCGGATCGCCGCGCTCTACCGGCGGCCGGCCGCGGACATCCTCAAGATCGTCTACTTCGAGCCCTCGAACGCCCTCAAGATCACCATGCGCCGGCCCATCCCCTCGGGCGACGCCGGCGAGACCGACATCTACGGCGCCCAGCAGCACGCGCCGCTGCTCGGCCTGACCTACTGAGGGCGCCGCCATGATGAAGCTGAGCCAGGCCACCGTCCACCGCGAGACGCTCCTCTACGCGACCTATTACGCCCCGCGCGGCAGCTACCGGCTCTACATGGTCGCCGCCGAGCTGGCCCAGAAGTACCTCACGCCGACCGACCTGCTCATCGGCATCATGGGCGCCGAGGGCTCGGGCAAGTCGACGCTGATCAAGGGGCTGTTCCCGGGGCTCGAGCTGACCAACGACGACGAGGGCATCAACGTCCGGCCGACGCCCCTCTACGAGTTCGACCCGGCCGACCCCTTCTCCGGCCACACCTTCCACATCGACGCCCGCTACGAGCTGGCCTTCCGCCAGAGGCACGAGGTGGCCGAGGCCGTCCTCAAGGCCGTCTCTCACAACCGCCGCGTCGTCGTCGAGCACTTCGACCTCGTCTTCGAGGCCCTCGGCCACAACGCCCAGCTCCTCATCGGGATCGGCGAGGAGATCATCGTCGCCCGGCCGACCGTCTTCGGGCCCCTGCCGCAGGCCATCAAGTCCGTCGTCGACCGGACGATCAGGTTCCGCCTCATGGCCCACTCGGCCGAGGACATCACCTGCATGGTCCTCGCCGAGGACTACAAGATGCCCTTTCCGCCCCTGCACTCCGACATCCGCCAGGGCTTCGTCCTCAATTTCAAGGAGCGGCCCGCCGTCGACCTCGACGAGCTCGAGCGGAAGGTCAAGGACATCATCGCCAAAGACGTCCCCCTGGCGCCGAGCGGGGAGAACACGCTCGCGATCGGCGAGAAGAGCATGCCCTGCACGGGGACGCGGACCCACGTGACGTCGAGCGGCAAGATCGAGAACTTCCGCCTGCTCAAGGAATACCGCTACGACCACATCAGCAAGGAGTACTACGTCATCGGCCTGGTCGGGAAACGGGGCGAGGAGCCGTTCGAGGACCTGATCGACGTCGAGGGGATCTACGAATGAGCCTCGCCGGGACGGGGCCGGACAGGGCCCGCTACCGCCGGATCGCCGTCCGGGCCGGGCGCGGGGGGCGGGCCGCGTCGTGCGGCGGGCTGCCGGCCCTGCGCGTCGGCGACGCCGCCCTGGCCGCGCTGGCCCGGGAGGCCTTCACCGACCTGGCCTTCTTCCTCCGGCCGGACTTCCTGGCCGCCATGAGGCGCGTCATCGACGACCCCGAAGCGTCGGCTAACGACCGCTTCGTCGCCGAGGCCGTGCTGCGCAACGCCGTCATCGCCGCCGAGGGCGTCCTGCCGCTCTGCCAGGACACGGGCACGGTCCAGATCTTCGCCGAGCGGGGCCACCGCGTCGTCACGTCGGAGCGGGACGAGGCGGTCCTGGCCGCGGCGGCGTCCGGCGTCTACAGGGCGCGCAACCTGCGCTACTCCGTCATGGCCCCGCTCACCGTCTTCGAGGAGCGGAACACCGGGACCAACCTCCCGGCTCAGATCGATATCCAGGCGGTCCCCGGCCGCGCGTACCGCTTTTTCTTCGCGGCCAAGGGCGGCGGCTCGTCGAACAAGACCGCCCTGTTCCAGGAGTCGAAGGCCCTGCTCGAAGAGAAGGCCCTGGAACGGTTCCTGGCCGAGAAGATCCGGGCCGTCGGGGTGGCCGCCTGCCCGCCTTACCGGATCGCCGTCGTCGTCGGCGGCCTCTCGCCCGAGACGACCCTCAAGACGGTCAAGCTGGCCTCGGCCGGCTTCCTCGACGGCCTGCCCCGCAAGGGAGGGGCGAAGGGCGCGGCCTTCCGCGACCCGGAGTGGGAAGCGCGGCTCATGCGCCTGGCCCGGGAGTCGGGGCTCGGGGCCCAGTTCGGCGGCCGGTGGCTGGCCCACGGGGCCCGCTTCATCCGCCTGCCGCGCCACGCCGGGTCGTGCCCGGTCGGGCTCGGCGTCTCCTGCAACGCCGACCGCGGCCTGCGGGGCAAGATCACGCCCGGGGGCGTCTTCCTCGAGGAGGTCGAGCGCCGGCCGGCCCGCTTCCTCGAGGGCGCCCGGGTGTCCGGACCGGCCGCGGCCGCGGCCATCGACCTCGGGCGGCCGATGGAGGAGGTCCTGGCCGCGCTGCGGGGCCTGCCCGTCGGCGCCCTGGTCAAGCTCTCCGGGCCGCTCATCGTGGCCCGCGACATCGCCCACGCCCGGCTGGCCCGGATCTTGCGCGAGACCGGCGGCGTGCCGGACTACCTCCGCGACCACCCCGTCTATTACGCCGGGCCGGCCAAGACGCCGCGGGGACTCCCCTCGGGGAGCTTCGGCCCGACCACGGCCCAGCGCATGGACGGCTATCTCGACCTGTTCATGCGGGCCGGGGCCTCGCTCGTGACCCTGGGCAAAGGCAACCGGACGGCCGTGGCCATGGAGGCCCTGCGGGCGCACGGCGGCGTCTTCCTGGGCACGATCGGCGGCGCGGCCGCGCTCATAGCCAAGGAGCACATCGTCCGGAGCGAGACGGTCGACTTCGCCGACCTGGGGATGGAGGCCGTGCGCAAGATCACGGTCAGGGACCTGCCGGCCTTCGTCATCTACGACGGCCGGGGCGGGGACCTCTACGCCCCGGCCCGGCCCGGGTCCTGACCTCCGTTTCGGCGGCGACGAGCCAGCGGCCCTCGCGGACGGCCGATCTCCCGGCCGCGCGCCGGGGTCAAGGAGCGGGCGGCTTGCGGACCGGGGGGAAGCGGAGCTTGTCGAAGATCTCGGGGTGGACGTCGGACCCGCCCGCGGCCGCGACCGGGACGGCGATCGAGAGGGCGAGCTCCTTCGGCGGCAGGCACGAGGCGTCGTCGCAGGCCTGATAGCCGATCTCGGCCTCGAGGGTCTTGGGGCCGGGCGCGGCGCCCTCTTTCGCCTTGAGCAGGACCCCCAGCACGACCTCGCCCTCGTAGACGGCGAGCTCGGATTCGGCGAAGGAGAAGCGGGCCCGCCGCCCCCTGGGGAAGACGAACCCGGCGACCTCGAAGTCGGGGTGGTCGGCGACCGTGAGGGTCGTCGGGACCATGAACTCGTCGAGCGGGGCGTTGTCGTTGATGTGGTAGCCGGCCCTGACCTTGACGATGACGGCGGCCTTGAAGGTCTCGCCGGGGGCGACGGCGGACCGGGAGATGAGGGCGCTCGCCGAGACGACGTGCCCCTCGTCCTGGGCCCGCGGGGCCGGGGCCGCGAGGAGGGCGGCGGCCAGGAGGGGGACGGCGATGAGCCCGATCGCCGTCCCCGATGAGGGACGGCCCGTCCCGCCTTGCCGACCGGGAGATGACGAGGTCATTTTTCCTTGGGGATGGCGTAGACAGGCAGGCGGCTGCGGGCGATGACCTTCTCGGTCGTGCTGCCGAGGAACAGGCGGGCGAACTTGCGCACCGTCGTCGACATGACGATGAGGCCGAAGCCCTTCGTCTCGGCGTAGTCGACGATCCCCTCCCAGCCGTGGACGGCCTTGGTCACGTCCTCGGCGATCTCGACGGCCTTGGAGCCCGGTCTCTTGCGGGCCCGGAGCCTCTTCAGGACCGAGTCGAACATCTGGTCGGTCAGCCGGAAATCGTGGCCGAAGAGCTCGAGGACGTAGAGGAAGGTCAGGCTCGAGCCCAGGGCCTTGGCCAGCCTCCAGGCGTGGTCGCGCTCGGCGTCCTCCCCGGCGGAGAAGTCGGTCGGGACGAGGATCTTCCCGAGGTCGCCGACCTTGCCGTCGGTGCCCTTGGTCACCAGGACGGGGACGCGGGCGCCGCGGAGGATCTGGTGGGTGACGCCGCCGATGAGGTTGCTCTCGTGCGCCGAGCCGCCCCTGCGGCCGACGACGATGAGGCCCGCGGACTCCTTCCGGGCCGTCTTCAGGATGACCTTGGCCGGCGAGCCCTCGGCGATGACGACCTTGTGCGGGCAGACGCCCCGGTCCTCGCACATGCGGTCGAGCCGGGCCCGGGCCTCGATCTTGGCGGCCTCGATCCTGCCGGTCAGCTCCGCCACGACCTCGGGCCAGGCCTCGTAGAGGGCGGGGGAGAAGTCGGGCACGACGTGCAGGGCCGTCAGCCGGGCCTTGAAGGTCTTGGCGAACAGATCGGCGTAGGCCAGGGCTTCCCGCGACTCGTCCGAGAAGTCCGTGGCCCAAAGGACGTTCTTGACCGGATGCATCATGGCGGAGCCTCCTTGGTTCCTTCAGTCTATGACAAGCTCAGTACTTCTGCCAACCGGGTTTGTGCTCGTAGACCCAGCTGTAGTACTCGGCCATCTTCAGCTCCGAGGCGGCCTCCCGGTCCAGGACGAGGATGGCCCGCGGGTGCATCTGCAGGACCGAGCCCGGCACCATGGCCGTCACCGGGCCCTCGACCGTCTGGGCCACGGCCCGGGCCTTCTTCTTCCCGAAGGCCAGGAGCAGGCACAGGCGGCTCTCCATGATGGTGCCGAGGCCCATGGTGATGACGTGGGTCGGCACGGCCGCCTCGCTCCCGAACCCGGCGGCGTTGGACCGGCGCGTCTCGTCGGTCAGGGTCTTGATGCGGGTCCGCGACTGGAGCGACGAGGACGGCTCGTTGAACCCGATGTGGCCGTTCGTGCCGATGCCCAGGACCTGGACGTCGATGCCGCCGGCCGAGCGGATGGCCTGCTCGTACTTCCGGCAGGAGGCCGGGATGTCCTGGGCCAGTCCGTCGGGGATGTGGATCCGCTCCTTGGCCACGTTGATGAGGCTGAACAGGTGGGCCCACATGTAGCTGTGGTAGGACGAGGGATGGGCCTGCGGCAGGCCGAGGTACTCGTCGAGGTTGAAGCAGGTCACCCCGGAGAAGTCCAGCCCCTGCTCCCGGTGCATCTCGACCAGGATGCGGTAGAGCTGGAGCGGGGTGTTGCCGGTGGCCAGCCCGATCACCGCGTGGGGCTTCTCCCGGACGGTCCGGGCGACGATGCGGGCGGCGACCTGGCTGGCCTGCTGGCTGTCGGGCTGGATGATGATCTCCATGGCGGTCCTCCTCGGCCGGGCGCGGGGCGGGCTCAGCGCGTCCGGACCCAGTATCTCCTGATCTTCTCCTCGACGCTCTTGCGGAACTTGTCGATGTGGGCCAGGACGAACCTGCCGACGTCGAGCGACGCGTCGCGGACGAGCGGCGTCAGGTCCATGGCGAACCAGAGCTGCTCGGCCTCGTCGACCTGGTGCGACTGGAAGTAGACGGCGTTGGCCCGGCGCCGGCCGGCCGTGGCCAGGTCGTAGCGCTTGCCCCCCTCGACCTGCGAGTCGTAGACGCCGATGAGGCCCATCGACAGGTTCTCCCGGCGGCCGACGTCGAGCGGGACCTTGTCCGCGTCGTCCATCCAGTCGAGCCCGCGCCAGACCTCGCAGCCGTAGACCGTCGTCGGCCTCTCCTCGGGCGCGAGCTCGCGCAGGGCGGCGATGGCCGTGAAGGCGACGGCCAGGTGGGTGTCGTGCTTGTCGGCCGGGTTGTGGGTGTAGACGACCTCGGGCCGGACGGCCTGGAGGACCTTGACCAGGTCCGCGCGGAGCCGGCCGGTGCCGACGTCCTTGACCTCGGCGCTCGCGTAGTTCAGCTGGACGAGAGCGCCGTAGTTGCCCAGGACGGCCGCCTTCTCCTGCTCCCGGCGCCGCAGGGCGGCCATGGCCTCGTCCGAGAACGAGGCGTACTCGCCGGCCCGGGGCGAGCCGGAGCCGTTGGTGCAGGTGACGGCCCCGAACCAGAGGTCCTCGCTGGCGAAGCACTTCTGGATGCCGTGGAAGGCCATGATCTCGCAGTCGTCCTGGTGGGCGCCGATCGCGAGATGGGTGACGCGGCGGAAGGCGTCCTCGGCGGCCAGGCCGTCGGGGACGAAGACGGACGCGTCGGGCTTGTGGAATCTCATCGCGGGGCCCCTTCGGCCTCGGGCACGCTGGCCGCGGCCACGGCCTGGCCCACGCGCCGGCTCTTCTCGTCGAGCAGGTGGATGCGGACCCGGGCCGCCGTCTCCGGGAACGACGAGGCCAGGACCTCGGCCGCCTTGTCGACGATGAGCTTGCCGCCCGGCCCGGACAGGACCCGCCCCAGGACGAGCAGGTTCCTGAGGCCGTAGAAGACCTCGTACCAGGGGACCGTGCAGCCGAGATAGACGCCGATCGACTCGAAGACGCGGCCGGCCGGGGCGTCGCCGCGGCCCATGAGCGCCTGGACCTCGCTCAGCCGCTCCGGCAGCCGCATCCCCTCCGGGAACGACAGGCCCGCGGCCAGGGCCAGCCGGCCCACGGCTTGCTGGGAGAAATAGTTGGCCCCGACGCCGCGGTCGCCGGACCACTCGTCGACGGGGGCCCCGGGGCTGAGGTCGACCGGGGCGAAGGCCAGCTCGTCGAGCCAGCCGGGGATGTGCCCGTCCGGGTCGAGGAAGCCGGCCGCCTCGCTCGAGCCCATGGCCACGCCGAGGACCCCCGTCTCGCCGAGCGACAGCCGGCCGGCCAGGGCGGTGACCTCGCCGTCGTTGAGGACCTCGAAGGGAACGCCCCACTCCGCGGCCAGGCGGCCGAAGAGGCCCTTGACCTTGGCCTCGAAGAGGTCGGGCGGCACCGAGCGGAAGAGCGAGGCGACGCGGACCTGGTTGCGGATGATGATGCCGGCCGACGAGCCGCCGATGGCGTCGACGCGGGGGAGGTGCGAGGCGGCCTTTTTCAGGCCGGCCTGGATGTGACGGTAGTGGTAGTCCGGGTCGGCCTGCTCGCCGGGCGCCCAGGGGATCTCCTCGCTGAAGACGGGCTCGCCGTCGACGACGGCCGCGACCTTGAAGTCGCTCGCGCCGAGGTCGAAGCCGACGCGGAAGCCCTTCAGGTGGCCGCCGGGGAAGCGGACGGCCTCGCGGGGCTCGGGGAAGGTCGCCGGGCTGTGCAGGGCGACCTCGAACGGGCGCTCGTAGACGCCGGACATCGTCCGGACGTCGAAGGCCCGGGGCCCGGTCTCGGAGTAGTCGGCCTTGAGGCGGCGCCCGATCGCGGCCGGGCCCTGGACGTGGAGGCGCCAGCCGCCGCGCGACCAGAGCAGGAACTTGGCCGCGCGCTCGACGATCCGGTAGGTCGCTTCCGGGTCGGCGTCACGGCCGGGGGCGACGGCCTCGAAGACCGAGATGAGCCCGTCCTCGCGCTCGACGGCCAGCCGGAGCGGGACGGGACCGGAGGCCCGGGCCCGGTCCAGGTAGGCGGTCCAGGCCAGGACGGCCGGCTCGAAGCCGGGGTCGCAGGGAGGCCGCGCGACGGGCCCGCGGGGGGTCATTTCTCCTTGAACTCCACGGAGACGGGGACGAGCAGCCGCGCGGCCGTCTCCTCGACCCGGCGGGGCCAGGTCTTGGCCGCGGGCGCGCCGGGCGCGGTGACGCCCCGCTCCCAGGCGCCGGCCAGCCAATAGGTCAGCTTCGCGCCGGGCCGGACCCGGAGCTTGAGGCCGCGGTCGACGGCGGTCTCGTCGGTCCCGGCCAGGGCGGCGGGCGGGATGACCGCGGCCAGCCCGATCTCGCCGGCGCCGGCCGCGCCCCGGCCCCACACGGCCAGAAAGCCCCGGTCGTTGTCCTGAACGACGGTCTCGCCGGGGAGCTTCTGGAGGGCCGGCCCGGCCAGGACCGGGCCGGCGGGAGCGGCCGAAACGGCGAGGTCCTGGCGGGTGAAGGCGCAGTCGGCGAAGGCCGAGGAGGTGACCGTGAGCGTCGCCTGGCCCGCGGCGGCGGCGACGGGCGGATAGACGGCCCGGACGACCGCGCGCAAGGGGCCCGAGGCCAGGACCTTCACGGCGGGCCGGCCGGCGGCCGCGCCGAAGAGCGGGCGCCGGGCCGCGCCGTCCCAGAGGACGAGGCCGCCGAGGCCGGCCGACTCGCCGGCGTCGAGGACGTCCATGCCCCAGTCCTGCCGCCTGGTCTCGGCCGTCGGGAGCTTCTTGAGGATGAGGCCCGGCTGGAGCTTGCCGTAGAACTCGATCCGGCCGCGGACGAGCTTGAAGGCGGCCAGGTCCGATTCCCAGGCGGCTTCGGGGCCGTCGGGCTCCCAGGCCTCCCGGGCGTAGGCCTTGTCGGTCGTGATGAGCCGGGGCAGGCTGCGCCCGGGCGTCCAGTAGCAGACGAGCCGGGTCGTGGACGACGGGGGCAGGGTGCGGACGACGACGATCTCGTCGTGGTAGCGGTCTTTGTCGAGGTCGTCGGCCTGGGAGACGACCAGAGTGTATTCGCCGCCCTTGACCTCGAACAGGGCGAACATGTAGGTGTTGAAGTCCCAGGCGACCGAGTCCCGGATCGCGGCGACGGGGATGACGACGGGGTGGTTCTCGAGGGTGAGCGGCGAGGGGTTGCGGACCTCGACGACGAAGCTCTTGGTGAAGCCGAGGGCCTCGGGGCTCATCGCCCGCCCGACGGTCTGGCCGGCGGAGGCGGGCGCGGCGGCGGGAAGGGCGCCGGCGGCGGCGAGCCCGGCCAGGAGGGCCAGGGCGGCGGCCGAGGCCGGGCGCGGGGGAGGGGCGGGACGAGGGCGCATCCGAAGGGTCTCCTTTCCGGCCGGATTCACGTCCATTCTACTCCATTTGCCGGGGGAATTGCGACGCTTCAGGTGATGAGGTGGGATTTGAAGCCCTTGCCCAGGACGTCGTAGGTGTCGTTGATGACGACGAAGGCCTCGGGGTCGGTCTTCTTGATGAAGGCGCGCAGGTCCGAGAGCTGCTTGCGGTGGATGACCGTCAGGATGATCTCGCCCTCGCGGTTGAGGTAGAGCGAGCGGGAGCGCAGGGCCGAGCCGCTGCGGTCGAGGCCGTGGAGGATGTATTCGGCGATCTCGGCCGTCCGCGACGAGGTGATGATGACCATCTTGGAATAGCTCCAGCCCTCGAGGACCATGTCTATGACCTTGGTCGAGAGGAACAGGACGAGGTAGCCGTAGAGCGGGGCCTCGAGGCGGCCGAAGGCGAAGCCGGAGGCGGAGATGACGACGAAGTCGGCGATCATGATGCCGAAGCCCAGGGACATCCCGGTGTGCTTGCTGATGACCATGCCGATGATGTCCGAGCCGCCGGTCGAGGCCCGGCCGCGGAAGACGATGCCCAGGCCGAGTCCGAGCATGACCCCGCCGTAGATCGCGGCCAGGACGGCGTTGTCGGTGGCCGAGGGCACCCGGAGGACCTTGTCGAAGAGGTCGATGAACAGCGACGAGACGATCAGCCCGGCCAGGCTGTGGATGACGTACCTCTTGCCCATCGTCTTGAGGCCCAGGAGGAAGACGGGGACGTTGAGGACGAGGATGAGGGCGCCGACCGGGAGGCCGGCGAAGTAATTGATGATGATGGCGACGCCCGAGACGCCGCCGGGGACGAAGTGGTGGGGGATGAGGAACATCGGGTAGGCCAGGCCCGAGAGGGCGCAGCCGACGACGAGGAGCAGGGCGTTCCTGAGCTTGTCCGCGAACTTGTCCATGGGGTTTTCTCCGCAGGATTCGGGCGCTATTATACTCCGTTGCCTGCCGAATGCAATGTGCTCGACGGCCGCGGCGGGGTCTCGGGGATCGTCTCCGCTCGCTGCGGTGAGTTTTCACGCCGTCCCGGTCCGGAGCCCGTTCTTAGGTCTCCGTCCCGAGGCCGGCTAACTCACCGCTTGATGCTCTCTCCGACGACACCCCTCGATCCCTCATCCGCGGCCCGCTCGTGCCCATATCTTGGGGGGGCAAGACCCGTTGTAAGGGGACATGTACCCGGTACGTGTCCCCATCGTCGGGAGGGCCGCCCGGCTTCCCGGCGCCCGGCCATCTGTGCTATGTTTAGGCGCGAGGAGGCGCGGCATGGCCGGCATCGCGACGTTCGGCGAGATTTTGCTCCGGCTGTCGCCGCCGGGGAAAGAGCTCCTGTTCCAGTCGCCCGAGCTGCGGGCCAGCTTCGGCGGCGCCGAGGCCAACGTGGCCGTGTCGCTGGCGGCCTGGGGCCACCGCGCGCGCTGGATCTCGGTCGTCCCGGCGAACCCGGTCGGCGACGCGGCCCTGGGCGAGCTCCGGCGCCGCGGCGTGGACGTCGGGGCGGTCGTCCGCGGCGGCCGTCGGCTGGGGATCTATTTCGCCGAGGCCGGCGCCAACGGGCGGCCTTCGCAGGTCGTTTACGACCGCGAGGGCTCGGCCGTCGCCGAGGCTGGGCCCGGAGCCATCGACTGGGAGAAGGCCCTCGACGGGATGGGCCGGCTCCACGTCACGGGCATCACGCCCGCCCTCGGCGCCAAGGCCGCGGCCCTGACCCTCGAGGCGGTCGCGGCCGCCCGGGCCCGGGGCCTGCCCGTCTCGGTGGACCTGAATTACCGCTCCAAGCTGTGGCGGTACGGCCGCCCGGCCCCGGAGGTCATGCGCGAGATCGCGGGATTCGCCGACACGCTCATCGGCAACGAGGAGGACTGCCAGAAAGCGCTCGGGATGGGCGGCGCGTCGGGCGGCGTGTCGGGCGGCGCGCCCGGCGCCGGGGCAGGGAAGCTCGACGCCGGGGCCTTCGAGGCCCTGACGGCGGAGGTCATGGCCGCCTTCCCCAATCTCGACCGGGTGGCCGTCACGCTGCGCGAGAGCCTGAGCGCGGACTGGAACCGCTGGTCGGCCGTCCTGAGGAGCCGGTCCGGGTTCCTGACCGGGCCGGTCCACGAGATCCGGCACGTCGTCGATCGCATCGGGACGGGCGACGCCTTCGCCGCCGGGCTCATCCACGGGCTGGGCCGGTTCGCCGCCGAGGCCGAGGCCCTGGCCTTCGCCGTGGCGGCCGGGGCCTTGAAGCATTCGATCCCGGGCGACTTCAATCTGGCGTCCGAGAGCGACGTCCTGGCCCTCGCCGGGGGCGACCGGTCGGGCCGGATCCGGCGGTGACGGGGCGCAGCGGGGAGGGCGCGGTGACGAAAGAACAGGCTCTCGAGACGATCCTCCGGACCAAGGTCGTGGCCGTCATCCGGATGAAGGACGCGGCCCGGCTGGCCGAGGTCGCGGCGGCGCTCGGGCGGGGCGGGGTCCGGGCGATCGAGGTCACGATGACCGTGCCCGGGGCCGCCGGGGTCATCCGCGAGCTGGCCCGGACGAAGGCGCCCGGGACGCTCGTCGGGGCCGGCACCGTGCTCGACGCCGGGACGGCCGCCGAGGTCATCGCCGCGGGGGCCGATTTCGTGGTCTCGCCGGTCACCGACATGGCCACGGTGCGGGCCTGCCGCGAGGCCGGCGTCCTGGTCGCGCCCGGGGCGTTCACGCCGACGGAGATCGTCGCGGCCTGGCGGGCCGGGGCCGACATCGTCAAGGTCTTCCCGGCCACGTCGCTCGGGCCGCGGTTCTTCCGGGATATGCGGGGGCCGCTGCCCCAGGTCCGGCTCATGCCGACGGGCGGCGTCACGGTCGAGAACGCCCGGGAGTTCGTCGCGGCGGGCGCGGCGGCGGTGGGGCTGGGCACGGCGCTCGTCGACGCCAGGGCGGTGGAGGAGGGCGACTGGGCGGCGCTCGAGGAGCGGGCCCGGAGGCTGATGGCCTCGCTGGCGGCGGCCGGCCAGGGATGACGAGCGGCGCGGCCCCCCGGTCCTTCTGGAACAGGGACTTCCTGTTCGGCCTGTTCGCCTACTTCTTCCTCTTCATGGCCGTCTCGCTCTTCTTCCTCTTCCCGGTCGTCCTGGAGGCGTTCGGCCCGACCAAGGGGCGGATCGGGATGATCATGGGCGTCCACAGCGTCGTGGCCATCGCCGTCCGGCCGTTCTTCGGGCGGGTGATCGACGTGCGGGGCGGCCGCCGCATCGCCCTGCTCGGGCTGTTCATCCTCATGGCCGCGGTGCCGTTGTTCCACTTCGTCAAGGACGCCGGCTGGGCGCCCTTCCTGCTCCGGGCGTTGACCGGGATGGGCTGGGGCATGGGCATGACGGCCACGATCGCCGCCTGCTCCGACCTGGCCCCGGCCGACCGCCTGGCCAAGTCCATGGGCGTCATCGGCGTCGCCGGGCTGGTGGCCAACGCGCTCGGGCCGCTGCTGGCCGAGGAGCTGCTGCGGAGCGGGGGGCCGGGCCGGCTCTACAACGTCAGCGTGCTCTTCCTGCTGGCCTCGCTCGGCTGCGTGCTGGCGACGCGCGAGGCCGCCTGCCCGGACGAGGGCGGCGGGGGCGGCGGGACGAACGCGCTCAAGCTCTTGCCCTGGGCCCTCGCGGCCGTCGTCGGGTCGGTGCCGGTCTTCCACGGGGCCATCCGGGGGGCGATGATCTACTTCATCGCCGTCTTCGGCAAGTCGGCCGGCATCGAGCGGGTCGGCCCGTTCTTCGTCGTCTTCTCCGTCGCGGCCATCCTGACCCGGTTCAGGCTGGGCGACCTCTCGGACCGGCGCGGGAGGAAAGCGGTCATCCTGCCGGCCGCGCTCATCATCGCCGGGAACCTGTTCGTCATCGCCGAGGTGCGGAGCTTCACGCTGCTCATGGCGACCGGGTTCGTCGGCGGGCTGGGACAGGGGCTCATCTTCCCGGCCCTCAGCACCTACATCATCGATCTCCTCGGCCGGAAGAACAAGGGGCTGGCCATCAGCCTGTACAACTCGCTCTTCGACGTCGGCATGGGCCTCGGCGCGCCCGTGTTCGGCTGGGTCTCGGACCAGGCCGGGTACCGCTGGATGTACCGCGTCGCCGGCCTCTGCCTGCTCCTCTCGACGGCCGTCTTCATGCTCAAAGCCCCCGCAACGGAAAAGAAGGGAAAAGAAGGGAAAAGAAGGGGTCAAACCTTTAAAAGTTTAATTTTCTAGGGCGGGCACCTCCCGAAAATTAAACTTTTAAAGGTTTGACCCCATCCGAAAAGGAGGCGCGCGATGTGCCAGGACGGCAAGAGCGTCTACGATCTCGCAGTGGAAAGGCGGACCATCCGCAAGTTCAAGCCCGACCCCGTGCCGCGGGACCTGCTCGAACGCATGGTCGACGCCGCCCGGCTGGCCCCCTCGGCGGCCAACGTCCAGCCCCTCGAGTTCATCGTCGTCGACGGGGGCGCGGCCAAGGCCGAGGTCTTCCCGGCGCTGAAGTGGGCCGCCTACATCGCCCCGGCGGGCGACCCGCGGCCGGGGGAGGAGCCGGCGGCCTACGTCGTCACGCTGGTCGACTCGAAGCTGCGGGAGAAGATGTTCGAGTACGACGTCGGCGCGGCCATGGAGAACATGATCCTCGTCGCGCTCGCCGAGGGCGTCGGGGCCTGCTGGCTGCTGTCGATAGACCGGGACCGGCTTCGGGCCGCCCTCGGCGTCCCGGACGGGTACCGCGTCGACTCGGTCCTGGCCCTGGGCTATCCGGCCGAGGAGCCGTCGGCCGAGGTCATGGGCGAGTCCTGCCGCTACTGGAAGGACGAGGCCGGGCGCCTCCACGTCCCGAAGCGGGCCCTCGCGGCGGTCGTCCACTACGACCGCTTCTGAGGCGAGAGAGCGGCAAGCCCGGCCGGCTCTCCGCCCGAGAGCGGGGCTCCGGCGGCCCGCCGAACGGGGACGTGCGGCGACTGGGGGCCATCGACTTCCGGCTGGCGCCCTCTTCGATGGTTTGACCCTCTCCAACCGTTGCGGTATTCTTCCCCGTCAGGACAGGAGGTATTCCATGATCGAAGCGCGCCGGCCCCGTTTCCCGCTGGCCGTCCTGGCCGCCCTCGTCATCGTCGCGGCCGTTTCCGCGGCCGTCATCCTCGCCGCCGCCCCGCGGCCGGGCCCGCACGACGCCCGGCCGCGATCTCTGCCGCAAGCCCCGCCGCCGGCGCGCCTCGCCACGCAGGCCGCTCCGCCCGCGCCTCCCGCTCAAGCCGCCCCCGCGGCCAACCCCTACGCTCCCGACACGCCCGAGCCGGGCTCGGTCGAGGCCATCGCCAAGTTCACGACCGAGCCGCGCTTCGGCAACCCCTGGGTGGCCTATGTCCCGGATTCGGCCACCGTGGTCTCGCCGACGAAGCACCTCGGCCGCGTCGTCGGCGCGGCCGGCGAGCTCTCCTCGACCGCCCTTATCTACGGCTACTTCCGCAAGCTCGCCGAGACCTCGCCCCGCGTCCGCGTCGAGACGATCGGCCGGAGCGAGGAGGGCCGCGACATCCTCCTCGTCGCCGTCGCCGACGAGGCCGGCATTCGCGACCTCGACCGGCTCAAGGCCGCGACGGCCGCGCTGGCCGACCCGCGCCGCACGTCCCCCGAGGCCGCCGAGGCCCTGATCGCCTCGGCCCGCCCGGTCTTCTATTTCAACGCCGCCCTGCACTCGACCGAGCTGGGCTCGGCCGAGATGGTCATGGAGCTGGCCCACCGCCTGGCCGTCTCCGACCAGCCGATGATCAAGCGCATCCGCGAGTCGGTCCTCGTCCTCATCAACCCCGTCTCCGAGCCCGACGGCCGCGACAAGCAGGTCGACTGGTTCTACCGCTACCTCAAGGGCAAGACCGACTACGAGCGCCTGCCTCCGGACTCGCCGCCCTACTGGGGCTTCTACGTCTTCCACGACAACAACCGCGACGCCCACCAGATGGCCCTGCAGTCGTCCAAGGCCGTGGCCAAGATGTTCTTCGACTATCACCCCACGGTCGTCCACGACCTCCACGAGTCCATTCCGCTGCTCCAGACCTGGAACGGCACCGGGCCCTTCAACAAGAACATCGACCCGATCCTGCTCGGCGAGTGGTTCTCGATGTCGCTGGCCGAGGTCGGGGCGCTGACCGCGGCCGGCATGCCGGGCGTCTGGACCTGGGGCTTCAGCGACGGCTGGGGGCACGTCTTCCTCGATTCGATCGGCGTCAACCACAACTCGATCGGCCGCGGCTACGAGACCTACGGCAACGGCACGGCCGAGACGGTCGAGCGCGTCATCCGGCCCGAAGAGGAGCGCTTCGTCGACCGGCCCGTGACCAGCCAGGAGTGGTACCGGCCCCTGCCGCCGCCGCGCAAGTTCATGTGGTCGCTCCGCAACAACACGAACTACATGGAGAGCGCCTGCCTCGCCGCCCTCGACTACGCGGCCAAGAACGCCCGGGAGATGCTCCGCGACTTCTACCGCAAGGGCTACAATTCCTGGCGGAAGGGGGTCCAGGGCAAGCCCTACGCCTTCGCCGTCCCCGAGGACCAGGGCGACCGCAAGCGCGTCGCCGAGATGGTCGGCCTGCTCCTCGCCCAGGGCATCGAGGTCGGGCGGGCCGAGTCGGCCTTCAAGGTCGCCGAGGGCGAGTTCGCGGCCGGGACCTACGTCGTCCGGCTCGACCAGCCCTACCGCAACTACGCCGTCGACCTGCTCGCGCCGCAGGCCTTCCCGCCCGACGCGGCCCACGCGCCCTACGACGACGTCTCCTGGTCGCTGCCGGCCCACTTCGGGGTCGAGGCCAAGCGCGTCGACGACGCGGCCGTGAAGGACGTCGCCCTGGCGCCGCTCGCCCCCGGCTTCGCCCCCTCTCCCGGCAAGGTCGACGGCGCCGGCCCGGTCTATCTCCTGCGCGACACGGGCCAGGAGAGCCTGCTGGCCCTCCGCGCCCGGCTGGGCCCGTTCCGCGTCGAGATCGCCGAGAAGCCGTTCCAGGCCGGCGGCAAGGACTACCCGGCCGGGTCGTGGATCATCGCCGCGCGGAACGCCCAGAAGGGCCTGGCCGACGCCCTCGGCAAGGCCGCGGCCGAGCTGTCTCTCGACTTCGACAGCGCCGCCGCCGCGCCCGAGGTCGCCCGCCACGAGTCCAAGCTGCCGCGTATCGCCGTCTGGCACCTCTGGACCGACACCCAGGCCGTCGGCTGGATCCGCCTCGTCCTCGACCGTGAGAAGGTGCCCTACGCCTACATCCGCGACGAGGACATCCGGGCCGGGCGGCTCCGCGACAAGCACGACGTCATCGTCTTCGGCGACAGCTGGTCGAACCTCCAGGACCAGATCCACGGCATCGACAAGAAGTGGGGGCCGCTCGCCTACGCCAAGTCGAAGGAGACGCCCAGCCTCGGCCTCCCCGACGCCTCGGCGGACATCACCGGCGGCATCGGCTGGGCGGGGATGGCCAAGCTCGAGGAGTTCCTCGACGCGGGCGGCGTGCTGGTGACGCTCGGCAACGGCTCGGCGCTGCCGCTCGAGGGCGGCCTCGTCCGCGACGTCCGCCGCCGCGGCGGCCAATTCTTCACCCCGGGCTCGGAGCTCAGGGTCAAGTTCGTCCGGCCCGGCCACCCGCTGGCCTACGGCATTTCGGAGACGGCCTCGGTCTTCCGGTCCATGCTGCCCGTTTACGACATCGACCGGGCCGAGCGCGGCAAGGTCGTCCTGCAGTGGGGGACCAAGCTCCGCAAGGAGGACCGCGAGGACGAGAGCCCGGAAGCCCTCGCGGCCCTGACGAAGGAGGAGAGAGAGGCCAGGGAGAAGGCCAAGAAGGACGAGCCCAAGATGCTCGTCAGCGGCGCCCTCAAGGGCGAGGACGACCTCGAGGGCCGTCCGGCCATCCTCGACCTCCCGAGGGGCCAGGGGCGGGTCGTCGCCTTCAACTTCAACCCCATCCACCGCGACCTCAACCGCTCCGACCACCGCTTCCTTTGGAATGTCCTCCTCAATTGGAGCTATCTCAAAGACGTGAACAGACCTTAGGTTTCCCGGTTTTCCCGGGCTCGAGATCGGACCCGCTCGGCGGCGCTTCACCCTTCTTGGCCGCGTGGCGGAAGCTGGCTCGCGATCTCCGCGAAACGACCAGCGGCATCTCGGCCGAGGGGATGGGCCCGGCCCGCTCAGTTGAAGCGGATGACGAGAGGGAGGCCGACGCAGAAGGCGGTCAGGTCGGATTCGAGCGATCGCCGGTTGCCGTTGAGGCCGGCCAGGCTGAGGGTCGCGCTGGCCCGGATGACGCCGACGTAGGGGAGGAGCTCGACGCCGTGAACGACCGGGATCTCCCGGTAGAGGCCGAAGCCCAGGGTCAGGGACCTCGACATCGGTTTCCAGACATAGGCCTTGTGCAGGGCCGAGAAGACGTCCCCGCTTCTGGGGCCGATGAAGAAGGACACGCAGACGGGCGGCGTCTCCGGATCGCTCTTCAGGCCCGGGTCGGGCAGGGCCAAGGGCCTCGCGTCGACCGGCGGGACGGGGCGGCACGGCAGCGCGAGGACCCGCGGCCTCGCCGGGAACGGCGCGACGGCGCTCCCGGCGAGCGAGAAGACCGCCGCGTCCTCCCGCTGCCCCGCCGCCAGGGCGCAGACCGAGACCGCTCCGAAAAGGGCCAGCGCCCGGACGGCTTTTCTCATATCGCGCGCTATTCTAGCGGGACGGCCGTCTCTTGGCAATCACCCGAAGGGGTGATGCGGGCGGCTAGCCCCCCGCGCCCCGCGAAGCCCCAAAAAGCCGTTTGGCCCTGGCCCGCTTTTGGCTTATAATCCCCATATTCTCCCCAGGAGGTTCGAGCCGTCATGAAACAACACGCCGCGATCGCGATTTTCGCCGGCCTTGTCATCGTGGCCGGGCTTTCCCTGAGCTGCAAGGGCCCGGACGCCATGAAGGCGAAGGCCCGGGAGGAGGCCGCCGCGGCCGCCGCCGAGGCCGCCGCCTTGGCCAACCCCGACAACCCCTTCTTCCACCCCTACGGGACGCCCTTCGGCATGCCGCCGTTCGACCGCATCAGGACGGGGCACTTCCTGCCGGCCATCGAGGAGGGCATCCGCCGCGAGCAGGCCGAGGTCGACGCCATCGTCGCCAACCCGGCCCGGCCGACCTTCGAGAACACGGTCGCCGCCCTCGACCACACCGGGATCTTCCTCTCCGACGTCAACTCCGTCTTCGGCACCCTCCAGGGGGCCCTGACCGACAAGGACCTCCAGGCCCTGGCCCGCCAGACCGCCCCCATGCTGGCCGCCCACCGCGACAACATCGGCCTCAACCCGGAGCTTTTCGCCCGGGTCAAGGCCGTCTACGACAGGCGCGACAAGCTCGGCCTCGGCCGGGAGGAGCTCTTCCTGCTGGAGAACACCTACAAGGACTTCGTCCGCGGCGGCGCCCTGCTCGACGAGGCCGGCAAGGCCCGCCTGCGCGAGCTCAACCAGGCGCTGTCGCTCGAATCGGTCAAGTTCGGCGAGAACGTCCTGGCCGAGACCAACGCCTTCCGGCTCGTCATCGACAACAGGGCCGACCTGGCCGGCCTGCCGCCCTCGGTCGTGGCCATGGCCGCCGCGGCCGCCAAGGAGGCCGGGCTGGCCTCGGGCAAGTGGCTCTTCACCATCCAGGTCCCGAGCATGATCCCGTTCCTGACCTACTCGGAGCGCCGGCCCCTGCGCGAGAAGCTCCACCGGGCCTACTTCATGAAGGGCGACAACGACAACGCCAACGACAACAAGGACATCCTGAGGCGGATCGCCGCCCTGCGCCTGGAAAAGGCCAAGCTCCTCGGCTACCCGAGCCACGCCGCCTTCGTCCTCGAGCAGAACATGGCCAAGACGCCCGAGCGGATCAACGGGTTCCTCCTCCAGCTCTGGGAGCCGACCAACGCCAAGGCCAAGGAGGAGGCGGCCGCGCTCCAGGCCCTCATGGACCGCGACCCCAAGGCCGGCCGCGGGGCCAAGCTGGCCTCGTGGGACTGGTGGCACTACACCGAGAAGCTGCGCCAGGAGAAGTACGCCCTCGACGACTCGGCCCTGCGGCCGTACTTCATGCTCAACAACGTCCGGGACGGCATCTTCGAGCTGTGCGGCAGGCTCTACGGCCTGAAGTTCGTCGAGAGGCCCGACCTGCCGCGCTACCATCCCGACGTCCAGGCCTTCGAGGTCCTGGAGGCCGACGGCAGCCACCTCGGCGTCCTGACCATGGACTTCCACCCCCGGGCGAGCAAGAGGAGCGGGGCCTGGTCGGGTTCGCTGCGGCGGGCCTACTACGAGAAGGGCGTGCGCGTCCCGCCCATCTCGACGATCACCTGCAACTTCACGGCCCCGACGGCCGACGCCCCGGCGCTGCTGTCGATCGACGAGGTCGAGACCTTTTTCCACGAGTTCGGCCACTCGCTGGCGACGCTCTTCTCGCAGGGCCGCTACCGCGGCCGGACCGTGGCCCGCGACTCGGTCGAGCTGCCGTCGCAGATCATGGAGCACTGGGTCCTCGAGCCGGAGCTCCTGGCCGTCTACGCCAGGCACTACAAGACCGGCGAGCCCATCCCGGCCGAGCTGGTCGAGAAGCTCGAGCGGAGCGCGCTGTTCAACCAGGGCTTCATCACCGAGGAGTACCTGGCCGCCTCGATCCTCGACATGGACTGGCACACGGCGCCCGACCCGGCGTCGGTCGACGTCAGGGAGTTCGAGAACGGGTCCATGGCCAGGATCGGCCTCATCCCGGAGATCGTGCCCCGCTACCGCTCGACCTACTTCAGCCACATCTTCAGCGGCGGCTACTCGGCCGGCTATTACGCCTACATCTGGTCCGAGGTGCTCGACTGCGACGCCTACGAGGCCTTCAAGGAAAAGGGCATCTTCGACAAGGCCACGGCCGAGTCGTTCCGCAAGAACGTCCTCGAGCCGTTCGGCATCGACGACATCGAGGCCCAGTACCGGCGGTTCCGCGGCGCCGACCCCAAGATCGACGGCCTGCTCAAGCACCGCGGCCTGACGATCAAATAAGACGGGGTCAAACCTTTAAAAGTTTAAATTCTTGATTTTTTCGCTCGGGCCGCCGGCGCGACCGGGTTTGCGCGACCGGCTCGAACCGCTCCGGCTTCTGAAAAATTAAACTTTTAAAGGTTTGACCCCGTCTTAGACCGTCTTAGAGGCCGGCGGCGCGGCGCAGGGCCGCGGCCTTGTCGGTCCGCTCCCAGGTGAAGTCCGGGTCGTTCCTGCCGAAGTGGCCGTAGGCCGCGGTCTTCTTGTAGATCGGCCGCTTCAGCCGCAGATGGGCGATGATGGCGCTCGGCCGGAGCGGGAAGCGCTTCTTGATGAGGTCGGCGATCCTGTCGTCGGCGATCTTGCCCGTCCCGAACGTGTCGACGAACACGGCCATCGGGTCGGCGACGCCGATGGCGTAAGCCAGCTGGACCTCGCACCTCGAGGCCAGCCCCGCGGCGACGACGTTCTTGGCGATGTAGCGGCAGGCGTAGGCCGCGCTGCGGTCGACCTTGCTCGGGTCCTTGCCCGAGAAGCAGCCGCCGCCGTGCCGGCCCATGCCGCCGTAGGTGTCGACGATGATCTTGCGGCCCGTGACGCCGGTGTCGCCCTCGGGGCCGCCGATGACGAACCGGCCCGTCGCGTTGATGAAGACCTTGGTCTTCGGGTCCAGGTACTTGCCGCAGACGGGCTTGACGACCTTCTCCAGGATGAGCTTCTTCAGCTCGCGCTCGGGAAGGTCGGCGATGTGCTGCTGGGCGATGACCACGGCCTCGAGGCGGTGGGGCCTGCCGGCGCGGTACTCGACCGTCACCTGGCTCTTGCCGTCGGGGCCCAGGGCGTTGTGGGCGTTGTGCCGGCGGACCTCGGCCAGCTTATGGGTCAGCCGGTGGGCGAGCATGATCGGCAGGGGCATCAGCTCGGGCGTCTCGTCGCAGGCGTAGCCGAACATCATGCCCTGGTCGCCGGCGCCCTGCTGGCCGGACTTGGCCCTCTTGACGCCGCGGGCGATGTCCTTGCTCTGGGCGTGGATGGCCACCCAGACGCCGGCGTCCTCGCAGTCGATGCCGTAGCGCGGGTCGGTGTAGCCGATCTCCTTGAGCGTCCGCCGGACGATCTGCTGGACGTCGGCGTAGCCGTCGGTCGTGACCTCGCCGGCGACGTGGACCGTGCCGGTCGTGGTCAGGGCCTCGATGGCCGTCCGCGAGTCGGGGTCCTGGGCGAGAAGGTCGTCGAGGATGGCGTCGCTGATCTGGTCGCAGATCTTGTCCGGATGGCCCTCGGTGACGCTCTCGCTGGTGAAATAGGTCTTCTTCGCCATTTCGCGCCTCCCGCGCCGGAGTAGATTACGCATTATGGGCATGCTGAGGATTTTGTCAATGGATGATGCCGATGGGCCGGCCCGGTCCTCCCGGCTACCGCCGGTCCTTGCCGGAAGCCTCCGGCTGATAAAGGATCTCCTCGACCTTGAGGACGCGCTTGCCGCTCGGGACGGCCCACTCGAAGACGTCGCCGGCCTTGTAGCCGAGCAGGCCCATGCCGATCGGGGCCAGGACCGACAGCCGGTTCTGGGTGATGTCCGCCTCGTGGGGGAAGACGAGGGTGTATTCCGTGACCTCGCCGGTCTGCATGTCGCGCATCCGGAACTTCGAGTTCATGGTCACGATGTCGGCCGGGATGTCCTTCGGGTCGACGATGACGGCCCGCTCCAGCTCCTTCTGGAGCGCCGCCAGGTGCTCCCGGTTGGGGCCGGTCTGGATGGCCGGGGACATCAGGATCTTGTCGAGCCGCTCCTTGTCGAAACTGGTGATGTAGATCTTGTGGGTTGAGTCCATGATGCCCTCCGCTACCTTCCACACCTCTACGACTTCCCCCTGGAACCCGATCGGGGGATGGCTCATTGTAACACACCCGCCCAAATAAAAGAATGCCGCCCGCGAGCCCGGCCGGAAGCTTCGAGCCTCGGGCCTCCCCGCGACCCGGGGCCGGGAGGGCTCATCCCCTCGAGCCCCCGCCTCGTCGGCCCCCGCCCCGTCGGCGAAACGGCGCCGCCGCCCCGGATTGACTCGCCGGCCTGAATGGGGGTATCGTTAGGGCGGTAAGAAAGGGGAAGCGTATTGGAGTGCCCCAAGTGCCGCGCCCCGAATCCGGGCTCGTCCCGGTTCTGCGGCCTCTGCGCGACGCCCCTTCACGGCTCCGCCTCCGACGGCGCCCCCTCGGTCACCACGACCATGGACCCGCTGGGCCGCGGCCTGGCCCCCGGCACCGTCGTCGCCGGCAAGTACCGCCTCGTCGCCGAGATCGGCCGCGGCGGCATGGGCGTCGTCTACGAGGCCGACGACCTCACGCTCCGCCGGACCGTGGCCCTCAAGTTCCTGCCCCTCGAGTACACCGACGACGCCGAGGCCCGCGAGCGCTTCGTCCACGAGGCCCGGGCCGCCTCGGTCCTCGACAACCCGCACATCTGCGCCATCCACGAGATCGGCGAGGGCGCCGACGGGCGCATGTTCATCGCCATGGCCCTCTGCCGCGGCGAGAGCCTGCGGGCCAGGCTCAAGCGCGGCCCGCTCCCCGCCGCCGAGGCCCTGGCCCTGGCCGCCCAGGTCGCCGACGGCCTGGCCGCCGCCCACGCCGCCGGCATCGTCCACCGCGACGTCAAGCCCGGCAACATCCTGGTCTCGCCCGAGGGCGCCGCCCGGATCGCCGACTTCGGGCTGGCCAAGATCGCCGGCGAGGCCCGCCTGACCCGCGCCGGCCGGGCCGTCGGGACGGTCGCCTACATGTCGCCCGAGCAGCTGCGCGGCGAGGACGTCGACGCCCGCACCGACGTCTGGTCGCTCGGCGTCGTCCTCCGCGAGATGCTGACCGGCTCGCTCCCGTTCCACGGCGCGGACGAGCGCTCCCTGGCCTACGCCATCGTCAACAGCGAGCCCGGGCCCCTGGCGGCCCTGCCGCCCGGCGCGCCCGCCGGCTGCGGCCGCGTCCTCGAGAAGGCCCTGGCCAAGGACCCCGGCAAGCGCTTCTCGTCGGCCGCGGAGATGGCCGCGGCGATCGCCGCCGTGCGCGAGACCTCCGGCCTCTCCGGCGCCCATCGGCCCGGAACGGAAAGGCGGGGCCTCGGGCCCGCGCCCCGCCCGGCGCTTGTTCGCTTCGGCCTCCCGGCCCTCACGGCCGCGGCCGCGCTCTTCGCGGCGGCCGCCCTCGGCCTGCCGCACAAGATCGGGGCCCGCCTCGGCCTCGTCCCCGGCCCCGGCGAGGGCCGGCGGATCACGGTTTTCACGCCGGCGGTCCCGGCCGGCGATGCCGAGGACCGCTTCCTCTCCGCCGGGCTGGCCGAGCACCTCCGCCGCGGCCTCGACGCCATCGCCCGCCGGACCCGCTCCTGGGTCACGCCCGAGGAGCACATCGGCGCCTACGGCGTCCGCGAGGCGGCCGACGCCCGCGCGGTCCTCGGGTCGAACCGCGTCGTCACGGGGACGCTCAAGCGCGCCGGCGCGAACCTGACGGTGAGCCTCGAGGTCGTCGACCCGGCCCGCCTGGCCCGCCTGTCCTCCGTCCCGAAGTCCGACAGCCTGGCCAACATCGCGACGTGGCAGGAGGACCTCGTCCTCGAGACCGCCGCGGCGCTCGGCCTGCGCCTCGCGCCCGCCGACCGCGACGCCCTGGCCGCGGCCGGCACCACCGTGCCGAGCGCCTTCGACGCCTACCTCCGCGGGCTCGGCCGCCTGGAATCGCTCAACGCCGAGGTCGACGTCCCCGGGCCGGCCGCGGCGGCGGCCGCCGACGCGGCCGTCGCCGCCCTCGAGTCGGCGGTCCGGCTCGACCCGTCGTTCGTCGCGGCGGGCGTCGACCTGGCCGACGCCTGCCGCATGAAGTTCTCCGTGACCGGCGACCGCGCCTGGGCCGAGCGCGCCGAAGCCCAGGCCCGGGCCGTCCTCCGCTCGAACGACGGGTCGGCCTTCGGCCATCGCGTCCTGGCCGCCGCGCTCCGCCAGCTCGGCCGGGACGGCGAGGCGCTGGCCGAGCTCGAGCGGTCCCGCGGCCTCGACCCGCGCGCCTACGACACGCTCATCCGGCTCGGCACGCTCCACGAGCAGATGGGCCGGCCGGCCGAGGCCGAAGCGGCCTACCGCGAGGCCCTGCGGGCGCGGCCGGGCTATTGGGCGGGCCACGGCCACCTCGGGTACTTCTACGTCGTCCGCGGGGAGTACGGGAAGGCCCGGGACAGGTTCGAGGCCGCCTCCCGCCTCTGCCCCGGGAACCATTACGCCCTGAACAACCTCGGCGCCTGCCATTTCAAGCTCGGCGACTACGCCCGGGCCACGGCCGCCTTCGAGCGCTCCAACGCGGTCAAGAAGAACGCCGACGCCTGCTCGAACCTCGGCGTCCTCTACTACTACACGGGGCGCTTCGGCGACTCGGTCACAGCCAACGAGAACGCCATCGCCCTCGGCGGGACCGAGTACGGCTACATGGTCTGGGGCAATCTCGCCGACGCCTACCGCTTCACGCCGGGGTCCGAGGCCAGGGCGGCCGAGACCTACCGCAAGGCCGTCGCCCTCATCGAGAAGGAGCTGGCCGGCGCCCCCGGCGACGCCCGGATGCGCTCCAGCCGGGCCGTTTACCTGGCCAAGGCCGGCGACACCGCCCGGGCCGTCCCCGAGATCGAGAGAGCCCTCGAGGCGCTGCCCGACGACAGCGCGGTCGCCCTGAAGGCGGCCATGGTCTTCGAGCTGGCCGGGGAACGCGGGCGGGCCCTGGCGGCGGTCCGGGACTTCGTGCGGCTCAAGGGGCCGATGGACGAGGTCGCCCGCGAGCCCTACTTGGCCGGGCTGCGGCAGGACCCGGCGTACGCGGACATCATCGCGGGCATGGCCGGCGGGCGGGGCGAGGCCCGCGACCGCCGATAAGAAACCCGATCCAAGGAGGGGGACATGGCGAGACACACGGTCACGATCGAGATCGACGGGAAGAAACTGAGCTACGACAAGCACTGCGTCCACGTCGATCAGGGGGACGAGATCACCTGGAGGGTCAAGGACGCACGGCCCTTCGCGGTCATCGTCAAGGCCTTCGTGTCGCCGCTCGACTGGGGCCACGCGGTGAAGGAGAAGGACCGGAAGGGCGTCGTCGGCACCGTCCGCGCCGACGCCGCGCCCGGATTCTATCCTTACGGCGTCTGTATCGGCGACGGGTCCGGCCTCATCGTCGACGATCCCGAGATCATCGTCAAGCCGCCCAAGGACCGAAGATAGGTCCGCGCCGCCTTCGCTTCCCGGCCCCGCCGCCGGAAGAGAGCGGGTCCTGGTCAAGGGGAACTACGGGCCGATGAAGGAAGGGGAGCTCGACCGGGCCCGGGCCCGGGGCGCCGAGCTGGCCAAGTCGGCCGGCCAGCAGGGGAGGGCGGACAGCTCAGAACTCGCGGTCGCAGCGTTTGCAGTAGAAGAGATGGGGCGAGATCTCGCAGCCGCCGAGATAGACCTCGCCGCGCTCGGCCTTCATGAAGCCGGCGTGGGTGGGGAAGCCGTACAGGATCGGGATGACCTCGTCCCTCTCGCCGCAATAAGAGCAGGCCTCTACGCTTTTTCTGAGCCGGCCGCGTCCGGCGGGCTTGTGGCCGCGAAGAGGCCCGCGCCCCGTCAGCTGGTCGATGTGTGGATTCGACATGCCGCACCTTCCTTCACATGCTCCCGCTTGTTTCGACCTTAATCATAAAGACCGCCCGGCTAGCCTCAATAGCCGCCGGGGGTGAATGACGGGGGGATATCCCGCGCGGCGGCGGGTGAGCCCCAAAGGGGTTTTCCCCGGATCCCGGCTTGCCCAGCCCCCTTGAGGAATTCGGGTTCTCCCGATCGTCTTTATTGAGGTCG
This sequence comes from Acidobacteriota bacterium, assembly GCA_029569255.1. GTDB lineage: Bacteria > Acidobacteriota > Aminicenantia > Aminicenantales > Saccharicenantaceae > RBG-16-66-30. Next base: position 52,550 of record JAKQUO010000023.1, read on the forward strand.
CATGAGTCCGGCTTGACGGAGGTCTCGTAAAGGGTTCAACAATGGCCACGGTCGTGACATCGGCGAAAAGCCAAATCGTCATCCCCAAGAAGGAGCGCGAACGGGTCGGTCTCAAGCCCGGGATGAGGGTCTCGGTCACGGTCGTCGAGGACCACATCGAGATCCGGCCCCTGAAGGAAAACCCCGTCGGGCACTTCCACGGCTACTTCAAGCGGGGCCCGTCCTTGACCGGAGCATTGCTCGAGGAGCGTCGCAAGGAGAGGCGATATCATCGATGCGGCCCGGCTAAAGGCAGCCCACGCCCTTTCTTTTGCCGATTGCTTCGCCGCGGCCACGGCTGTCCGCGAACGCGCTCTCCTCGTCACGGGCGACCGCGAGTTCGAGAAGCTCGGCCGCGCCTTGACCGTCGAATGGCTCGCTTGATAAGGGGTCCTTATCTCAGGAGCCAGGAACAGGCCTTGACGATCGGGGAGAGGGCGGCGCGGCTCAGCGCCCGCAGCGCCGGGCGCCTGGCCACGAATTCCGCGACCGGCGGCGAATACCGGTAATAGAGCGCGACGAACGTCCGCCCGGCCCGGCTCTTCATCAGATAGCGGTCCCGGAACCGTCTCAGGACCTCGACGTCGGGGTGCGACGGGTCGCCGTAGGCGGCCGTGGCGACGAAGCACATATTGGCCGTTCGTTCGATGGGGCCTTTGCCCGCGTAGTTCACCCACAGGTCGATGGTCTTGTCCCCGTCCATGACGATCGTGGCCGAGCGCTGCTGCAGCCTGATGTTGCCGGACCATTCCAGGAATGTATACCCTTCGTTCAACGTGCAGCCGATATCGACGCTGGCCCCCGTCGCGTAGGAGTGAGAGCCCGCCGCCGGCGTGACCGTTCCGAAGCTCGTCCCCTCTCCGGTGAAGGGCCCCTCCCGAACGACCGACACCCTGACCCCGAGCCTGCATACGGGCTGCCCGAGCGCGCTGAACGTCGTCGGGCCCCACGGTACCAACGGGATGTCCGCGTCCGCGGCGACGAGGCCCGCGGGCTGGGGCGGGGCCGTCGTATCCACAATCGTCGCGGCAGTGCCGGCCCCGGTCGCGAGATCGTCCAGGCGCGACGCGTTCGCTTCCCTGACGAAATGGAAGTTCGGGCCGATCGACCCGTCCGGAGTCGTTCGCATGATCCAGAGCGCGTCGAGGCCGTCGAACCCTCCCCAGGAACTCGTGTTGCCTACCAGGATGCAGCCGCCGTCGCCGGACCGGCCGAGAAGATCGACGGAATCGGGCGAATACCGGCTCCCATACGTCTTCTGCCACTCGATCTCGCCCGAGGGCAGGAGCTTCATCACGTGCGAGTCGTCGGAGTCCTGCAGCGCCAGGAGAACTCCCCCGTCCCCGGTCGGCAACACGGCATAGACTGCCGCGTCCGGCGAGTAGGCGGCCTCCCGGGCCACGGTTCCATCCTCGAGGACCGTGACGACCGCGAGACGCTGGGCGCGGCCCGGGAACCCAGAATCGATCGCGGCGATGAACGACCCATCGGCGGACGGCCGCATCGAGAACCAGCCGTATCCCATGTATTCGTGGTCGAGGGTCTGTTGCCTCAAGACCTCCCCGGCCGCCGAGAGCTTCAGGAGCCAGAAGCGGCTCAGCCCGTCCCCCCCGAAGGAGGCGGAGTGGCCGGCGATGAGGAAGCCGCCGTCGCGGGTCTGGAACACCGCTTCGCCGACGTCGTCCGCGGCCCCGCCGACGCGCTTCTGCCACTCGATCCCGCCGGCCGCGTCGAGCTTCAGGACCCAGAGGTCGGTCAGCGGGGCTTCGCCGCTGGCCGGGTCGCTCGAGCCGAGGACGACGAACCCGCCGTCGGAGGTCGCGGCCACGACTTCGGGCCGGTAGAAGCCGCCCGTCCCGACCGTCGTCTGCCACGTGATCTCGCCCTCGGCGGAGCAGCGGCAGAGGAAGAGGTCGGAGTCGAGCAGGCCGGCCATGGCCGTCCCTCCGTCCGGCATAGGGCAGACGGTGAGGCCGCCCTCGAGACCGTAGGCCTTCCGCCAGACGACGTTCCCCTCGGCCGAAAGCTTGAAGAGGACCCCGGACGGGCTATAATGGCCCGCCACGACAATGCCGCCGTCCGGGCTGGACCAGGCCTTTGCACATGAGACGTAGTCCGACCCGGAGCCCAGCGTCTTGCCCCATCTGACCTCGCCCTCGGCGGAGAGCATGAAGACGCACGTATCGGCCGCGATCACCCAGGCTCCATTCGGCGCTTCGATGAGGCTGTGCGGCCGGCCGTGGCCGCCGTACCGGGCCCACTGGGCGGGGAGCAACGCGGGCAGGCTCAACAGCGCAACCGCCAGAAGCCGCTTCCAAGGTTTCATGTGTTCCCCTTTTTCTACGTCACTATAATAGGCCGGAAAGGGCAACAAGTTGTCAAGGAGATGTCAAGAAATGGGCGGGGGCGGTGTTGGAGGCGGTGTTGGAGGCTTGAATTTCCGGAGCTCGGAAAGGTAAAGTTATGGCATGAAGGTAAAGGAAGAATTCCTGAAGCTTTGGAAGAAGCGCTTCGACGGCGCCGAGCTGCCGATCGCCTTCTTTTTCACCGATGACGACCGCGTTCCCGGCCCCGCTCACTCTACGGACCGCTGCCTCATCGCCAACCTGGCCCGGGTCCGCGAGGGGACGCCGACGCGCTTCGGAGAGGAGACCATCGGCTGCCCGGGCGGGAGGCGCTACACCGGCTTCGCCGAGGGTCTCCGCCCCGGCTTCGAATTCTTCCTCTCCTGCGGCATCCCGGGCAAGATGGAGGGCGAGCGCTACAAGAAGTCGCCCGAGCTCGTCCGCGAGATCCTGGCCAAGGGCCCGAAGTTCAAGGCCCCCGGGAGATACCTCGTGTTCAAGCGCTGGGACCTCCTGGACGCGGGCGACGAGCCGGACGCGGTCGTGTTCTTCGCCACGCCCGACGTCCTCGCCGGCCTCTTCACCTTAGCCTCGTTCGACACGGCCGAGCCGAGCGGCGTCATCGCCCCGTTCTCGGCCGGCTGCGGCTCGATCGTCCTCCATCCCTACCTCGAAAAGGACAGACCCGAACCCCGCGCGGTCATCGGGATGTTCGATCCGTAGGCCCGGCCCCACGTTCCGGCGGGGACCCTCACCTTCGCCGTGCCCATGGCCAAATTCGCCCGCATGGCCGCCGACATGGAAGAGAGCTTCCTCATCACCCCGACCTGGGAGGCGATCCGGAAGAGGATCGTCTCGGGCCCGCCCTACTGAAAAGGGTCCCAGGCGGCGATGGCCGCGAAGAGCTCCGGGGCCATGGCCGGAACGTCCTTGAATTCCTGGGGGCAGATCCCGTCCTTGCGGACGAAGCCGTGGCTCGCCCGCGGCACGAGGACGATCGTATAGGCGTCGTGGCCGCCGGCCGCCAAGCCCTTCTCGAGCAGGGCGATGTTGCTCGCCGGCATCACCAGGGAGTCGTACTCGCCGTAGACCGCGAGAAGCGGGCATCTGATCCGGGCCGCGACCTTCTCGGCCTCCGGATCGTAGTTGATGATGCGTCCCAGGGGCCCGATCTTGACGACCCTGGAGGCGGCGCCGTAGAGCCCGAGCTTGGTCCGCTGCCACCGGGCCTTCCGGGCGACCTTGGCCTCGGCCAGGCCCCGGCAGCGCCATTCGTTGGACACGTCGTCGACGATCTGCTGCTTGACGCTGATGTTGGGGCCGGCGAGCGAGACGGCGAAAGCGATCTCCCCCGGGGCCGCGGCCGCCGCCAGCTGGACGATCCAGCCGCCCTGGCTGTGACCGCACACGCCGACCCGGGACGGATCGATCCCCGCCCGGCCTTTCAGGTAGCGGACCCCGGCGATGGCGTCGTCGGCGCGATCCCGGAAGGACTGCGTTTCCCAGTGGCCGCCCGACCGGTTGACGCCCTTCTTCTCGAGCAGGAGGACGGCGTAGCCCTTGGCCAGGAAGGCCTCGGCGATGTTCTTCCAGATCGGGAACTCGCCCGGCTTCCAGGAAGTCCGGTAGGAATAGGCCCCCGAGCCGGTGATCATGACGACGCCCGGGACAGGCGCGCCCGATCCGGCCGCCGCGGCCGGGGCCAGGAAGCTCGCGGCCAGGTCCGTCCCCTGGCTCGTCAGCATGATTTCCTCGCCGACCGCGATGCCGGCGTCGATCGTGACGTGCTTCGGCGCGGCCAGGATCAGGCCCGCGGCGATGAATACGACGATCAACGCCAACAACATTCGAACGACGGTCCATTTCTTGTTGCTGTTCACGGTGTCTCCCATGCGTACGACAGGCTTCATGAAGTAATGACGCTTGGCGGGCTCCCAGGGTTCCGGTCCCGGGCCTCTTGACTTGCCCGAGTTCCGAGGTTAGAAATAGGGGAGAAGCGACATATCACGGGAGCCTGCCATGATCGGAGCCATCGCCGGGGACATCATCGGGTCGGTCCACGAGTTCGGCCGGACGAAGTCGAAGGACTTCCCCCTCTTCGTCCCCGGCAGCGCCTTCACCGACGACTCCGTCCTGACCGCGGCCATCGCCCGGGCCATCCTGACCGACGGGGATTACCGGAAATCGGTCCTGGAGATCGGCCGGCGCTACCCCGACGCGGGCTACAGCGGGTTCTTCGCCAGCTGGCTTTTCTCCTCCGACCCCAAGCCCTACGACAGCTGGGGCAACGGCTCGGCCATGCGGGTGAGCCCGGTCGGGTTCGCCTTCGATTCGGTCGACGACGTTCTCCGGGAGGCCGCCCGCTCGGCCGAGTTCACCCACAGCCACCCGGAGGGGATCAAGGGCGCCCAGGCGACGGCCCTGGCCGTCTTCCTGGCCCGGACGGCCCGCGACAAGGACATCATCCGGTCCGAGATCGCGGCCCGGTTCGGCTACGACCTCGACCGGACCGTGGACGGGATCCGGCCCGGCTACAGCTTCAACGAATCGTGCCAGGAGACGGTCCCCGAGGCCGTCATCGCCTTCCTCGAGTCGGACTCGTACGAGGACGCGGTCCGCAACGCCGTCTCGCTCGGCGGCGACGCCGACACCCTGGCCTGCATCACCGGCGGCATCGCCGAGGCCTTCTACGGCGGGGTCCCGCCCGAGATCGGGAACAAGGCCCGGGACATCCTGACGCCGGATCTTTTGAAGATCGCGGAAGATTTCGGCGGCCGTTTCGGTCTAATCGCGTAGAGCGAGAAAGAGAGAAAGAAAATAGAAAGAGGGAGAGGGAAAGAAGGGGAGAAAGAGAAAAAAGGGAGACACGGCGGCGTGGAGAAAAGAGCGCGGAAGAGAGGGGAAGAGGACGGAGCGGCCAAGATGTTCTCGCGGGCCCATCACAACGTCTACGTCGTTTACCTTCGGAACCCCAGGGGCGACGGCAAGGCGGGCTACTACGTCGGCATGACCGGGCTCACGCCCGAGCGGCGCTTCGAGAACCACAAGGCCGGAATCAAGGCCGCGGCCGTGGTCAAGGAGCACGGCGTCCGGCTCGTCCCCAAGCTCTACGAGCACCTGAACCCCATGTCCTTCGGCGCGGCCAAGGTCATGGAGGTCGAGCTGGCCGAGGAGCTCCGGCGGCGCGGCTTCGCCGTCTTCGGCGGTCACTAAGGCCCGCCGCACGTCGAATTCGAGTTTCCTGAGATAACTTAGGATTCTAGATATAGTTCTCTTCCACGTTGTGTGGGTCAGATGGGCCGGCAAATGGGGATATGTACTCCCAGTACGCGTCCCCATTCAGGCCTACGGGACACGTACCGGGGCGGTACATGTCCCGACACGCGCCTCGAGCGCCTGGCAACTGATTCCATAGCCACCCACAGAAAATGGAAGAGAACCCTAGATACTATCTAGAAATATAGACTATTCTTGACATTCCATTATTATTCGGTTATTGTTCTCGGTGAGAATACCGAGGAGTTCGAGCGTCATTCAACGCATGAGTCAACTGATGAAAAAAAAGATCGGAACGGTCATCGACGACGAGCTCTTGGCCGGGGCCAAACAGCGGGCCGCGCTCGAAAGGCGCCCCCTCGCCGGGGTCATCGAGGATGCCCTCAACGGTTACCTCGACAGTGCTCCGATGCGTGAGGATGCACTCCGCGCCCTGGCCAAGTTCACCGCTCACGGCGGCCTCCTGCCGCCCGAAGAGATCGACGAGATCCTCGACGAGGACATGCTCGCCTCATGAACCCGAGTCCGGCGTCCGCAAGAACACTATCTTCGGTCCCGGCCGGGGCCTGGGTCGCCATCGACACGAACATCCTCGTGTATGCCAACCAGCGCCGCTCGCCGGAGTGTATCGGCTTCCTGGGGCGCTGCGCTTCCGGCGAGCTCCAGGGGGTGGTGCCCGCGCCGATGGCGGCCGAGCTCGCTCACGCCCTCATGCTGATCGAAGCCCGCGAGAACAACTGGATCGACCGGGCCAATCCGGCCCGCGCCTTGGGCGGCCGACCCGACCTGGTGCGGCGGCTGACCCGCTGCGAGATCCAAATGAGGGAGTTCTTCGGCATCGGCCTCAGGATCGAGCCGGCCGGGGAGGGGGACATCCTCGAGGCCTTGCGCATCCAGAAGGAGGCCGGCCTTCTCGTCAACGACGCCCTGCTCCTGGCGACGGCCCGCCGGCTCAACTGCGAGGCCGTGGCCAGCGCCGACAGGGCCGTCGCGTCGGCCCCGGGTTTCGATGTCTACGCGCCCGCCGATCTATAAGGACGCGGGTCTGTCAAAAGCCGGCGCGCGCTGGCTGCCAGACCCTGCCTGAAAAACCCGGAAACAGGTATCATGTCCCCCATTTACCGGCGATCTACAGGTCCGGCTCGAAGCGGGGCCGGTCTTTTCGCTCGAGCGAGGCCCTGCGCCGGCCGCGTATGTCACCCGCCTGGCGGTATCTAAACAAAGCCCTCAATAAAGCCCTGTTTAAGTTTAGAAAGCTTCGTGCGAATATCCTGGAGTTCCATGCCGAGAACGGCCCTTTCGCGCGCCATGTGGACGGCCAACTTGTGCTTGGATTCGACTCCCGTCTCATCTTCGAGGATCGACCGGATCAGTCGGCCGGTCTCGGGATTCACTATCCGAGCGACATCGCGCCCCAATAGCCGGATGGCCGTAAGCCTGCTGTCGAAATGTTCCCTGATCAGGAGATCTTGCTCTTCCGAGTAGAGCTTGTCCAGGCCATAAGCCTGTTCGTATCGGTCCATAATCTCGAGGACATCCGCCGCGTCTCTGCCTCGCTCGGGATAGAGCTCGTGCCAGGCTATCAACTTCAGAATAACGAGCCCGGCCAAGGAGCAGACTCGGACCGTCAATTCCGGACATGCGCGTATCTTAACGAGGGGAGAGGCCTTAAAAGCTTCCTCGAATCCGGCCGTCGACATGCGACGGGAATCATCGGAAGGCCAGCGGATCATCCTTTGGGAGCCCGCGATTGGGCCGAACGGAACCAGATCGATGTTGAGCTCGTTGAACTTGATCCGCTGGACCTGATTCGTGCCGGCAAATCCGCATCGGTCGATGAGCTCGGTTTTTAGAGCCGAGAAACTACGTCAGCTCGTAAGCGACACGCCAAAGTCCATGTCCATGGTGGATCGACGAAGCTCGAGGCCGTGAACATGCTTGAGCACGAACTCTTTAGCCTTTGCGCCGATGATGAAGAACGGCACGCCGAATGCGTCCGCGACTTCCTTCAGCCCGGCCAGAGCCTGTACGGTCGGCTCGTCAATCTTCCCTGAGATGTCGAGCGATATGTCGGTCATAGATATCCTTCGCGGTTTCGATGTTGCGGTCGCTCCCCGAGGCCATGAGATCGGCGTAGATCAGAAAGGGATGGACGAGTTCCTCTGAGGCCTTCTTCACGTCCGCCGGCCAAAAGCGCTCAAGGATCTCGACGTTCCCGTTCTTGTCCAGGGCGAGCTTGTTGCTCATCAGGAAATCGTTCAGCCGCGGAGCCGAGAGATAAACGGTGACGAGTTGGGGAAACAGGTAGTTCGTAAAGCGGGACGCTGCGATCTCGCCCCCCCATTGGGCCCAGTTCGGCTCCAAAGCAAGGTCGTGCCACCAACCGTGTTCGCCTCGATACCTTCCTAAGAAGATCTTTGGACGCAGCTGCTCCGGATAGGCCGTGACCCAGCTTTCGAAAAGTTCCTTCTTACGAATAAGCCGGCGGGTTCCTCTTCCGTCTTCAATCAGGTAGAGACGGGACTTAAGCTCGTCCATGATGACGGCCGCGGTCCCCAAGGAGACGCCGCTTCCAGTAGCGATTTCGCGAAAGGATCCGAAAACAAGGTCGGGCTGAGATAAGAGAGCGAAAACAACCTTGAGCCCCGAGGCTCTGAAAAGACGGGGTGACGCGAGTGAGACCCTGGATTTCGGCGGATTTCCCTTCGAGATGATCTTCAAAAAGCCCAAATTGATGAATGCGTTCCCGGCGGCATCGATGAACTCCAAGCCGTCCTTGATGAGCTGCTCGGCCATTTCAGGATTGGCGTAGTCGGTCACCAATAGCATAGGACGTCCGACAGCGCGCTCCTGCATCAAGAGAAGGTGCCTGAGGGCATGGGAGATCCTCGACTTAACCGCTACCGTGTAGGATGCCCTTTTTTTACCCGAGATGAGGTTCATACGGGCATCGTGCCGGCGTTCGCTAACTGTGGGCTCCGGCCATTCTGGGACCATCTCCAGCCCCTTGAGCCCCTTGAATCGCTGGTTGAATGCGCGGGCAGCTTCTTCAAGGAGCTTGGGTCTTGCGTCTCTCTGTGGAGTTTTCATGAGTTTCGTTCAGAATAATTGTATGTTCAACGATGATGAACATAACAATATACTGAACATTTGTCAAGTTTTTCTTTTTGTTACCTCGCCGGGTTCATCCTTCCTTGCTCTTGCAAACATATTGTAAATCAATACGTTGGAGAGGAAACAGTCCTGACTGCGCGCTCGAGTTCTTCGACCAGGGCCGGCAGGTCCGTCAGGCGTGCCCGGAAAACATGGAGAAGCGCGCGGTAGTACCAGAGCTGACGTTCGCGCGGGGCGTTGAATCGTTCCCAGACAGACGGCCCGTATCGGCGAAGGTCGGCGGCGATGGCCCTAGCGTTGTGGAGCTTGTCGGCCGCCGAAACGAGGAGGACGGACCGGTCGGCCGTCTCCATGCGCTTGACATAGGCCGTCTTGCGCTCCTCCCAAGGGGGCTTGGGGAACTTGTCCGTATCGCTGCACGCCTCGACGATCCGCAGGACCTCGGGGCCGAAGAGCCCGACGATGGCCCTTGCCCTGTCCTTGCCCTTGATGTCCTCGATCGCGTCGTGGAGGAGCGCCGCGATGGCCTCGTCCTCGTTCGCCCCGTTCTCGAGGGCGATGGCGCAGGTCGCCAGGAGATGCGAGATGTAGGGGACGTCAGTGCCTTTCCGCTTCCTGGCCGCGAACATGACGGCCGCCGCCTCGAGCGCGTCGACGAACCTGCCGCTCAGGCGCCAGGGCTTGTCCGGCCAGGGGAATGACTGGTGCTTGGTGATGCTCTCGGTTTTCGGCAACCTGTCCTCTTTCTCACGGCGGTGGTAGGCGTCGGCCTCGGGACAGCGGTTGATGATGTCGTCCATGTGCCAGTATGTGTGTCCGCCGAAATCGAAATAGGCTCGTTTCGTCGAGTAGTAATGCGACTGATAGCCATGCTTGTCGATGTGCGCCGCCAGCTCGTCGAAGAGGGCCGCATCGACCTTCTCTCGGACGATGTATTCGTGCGGCCAATTCCTGGCGTAGGTCTTGGCGAACGTCCAGGGCGTTTCCGCGATGAAGCCCGCGAGCCGCTCGGAGAGCCGGTTCTCTTCGCCCATGGTTACCCTCCATCTTTCGCTTTTCTAACAGAAACAGCCCGGCTGATTCAAGACGGCATTGTCCAGGCACGGGGGCGCTGCGCAGGTCATTCGGCGGCGGCGCCGACCCCGTTCCGGACGCCGGGCGAAGTCGCGCTCTCCGGGCGTGCGGACCTTTTTCCTGGCCGGTTCTGTCGGTAGTAGCGCCTCACATAGAAGTAGAGCGGATAACTGATCGCGAGAGTGACCACATATCCGGCCAGTTCGCCGACCGCCCCCGTCTCGGTGACCCAGACGAGAATGAGGAACAGCGTGAAAACCGACACGATGAGAGATATCAGCCAAACGGTGAGAGCCATGTAGGCCATGACCGGATTGGCCCGCACGGCTGGCTCGGCCAGCTTCGCTTTCAGACGTTTCCGGCTCTTCTTGAGGAACTCCGCGGCCTTCCATCCGAGGAATGCCAGGATCAGGATCGACGCGCCCTTGAGGTAGAGGGAGAAAAGCGAGGTCCCGAGGTCGAACACGCCCCCGAAAACTCGGGAAAAGAAGCCCGAGACGTTTTTCCATTGCCTGGCCCAGAACCGGCTCTTGCCGGCCCAGGGAAGCGATCTCGGTGCGTCCGGTTTATTCAGGAATTTCTCGATGACCGACGGCGTGATGGCGTACCCCATGTTACTGATGCCGGACCGATTATAAGACCCGGTATTGACGCCGAGGACCCGTCCCTCCATATCGAGGATCGGACTGCCGCTATGGCCGCCGTGGCTCGGGGCCGAATGAATGATCTCCCCGTCCAGACAGGCCCGCACGATCCCTTCCGAGGCGAGAGGCACGCCCTCGTAGTCGTTGCCGTACACGACCACGGCCTGCCCGATCTCGATTTGGATGGCGGGATCGACCGGCAGGGGAGGGGCGTCGATGCGCTCGACCCGCAGCAGCGCGAGATCGGTGTCTTCGTCGCATTTGAGGATCGTCGGCTGAGGATCGAACCACACTCTTGGCGAGTTCAGGACGACTTGCAGGGAATAGAACTCGTCGACCACGTGGGCGTTGGTCAGGACCAGGTGCGGCGCGATGAAGAAGCCGGTTCCCTGGGCGACCCGGTCTCCGGCCTTATCGAAGACCTCGATCCGGACGACCGACGGCGCGGCCTTCTTGACGACATCCCGGACCGTGAGCTCGTCGGCCGCGCAGTCCCCGCGGGCCGCAGTTCCCAACGCGACGGATAAGACGGCAGCGGCGAGAGAGAAGAGAGTTCGCTTCGTGTTCATCTCGAGCCCATCAATACGTTGTGGAAACCCACCGGCCTTTCCGCCGGCCATTCCTCAGTGTATTCCCGTGTTTCCCGTCCGGAATCGCCTCGGGAGGTGATTCGGAGGGGGAAATGACCGGCCCGAGGCGGGGCCCTCCGGCTCAGTTCACAGGCGGCAAGTCATGGCAGCGATGGTTCAGCCCGCAGAACCCCGGCGTGTGCCAGATAAGCCCGTCCTCCCCGAAGTAGTTCGCGTTGAGCTTGTATGTGTCCAGGGGCTGCCCGCACCGGGCACAGAGGTTATCGTTCTCGCAGCGGCACAGGACGGTCATGACCTTGTTCTTGAAGATCGGATTGGGATCGAGGCACACCCCCCGCCAGCCGCCGCAGACCTCGCAGAAGACGAGACCCTTCGGGACGCCTGGGGCCGCCTCGCCCGCCAGGCTCTGCAACTCCTCGGGGGTCGCCGGACGCCCGCCCTTGGTCCAGTCGCCGCCGAGAAAGCCGTTCCTTTTCCGGGCCTCGATGTAATCCTCCAGCCGCGCCCTCCGCTCAAGCAACTCGCCGTCCTCCCCGAAATCGACGCACGGCAGGAGCCTGTCCGATATCCAGATCGAGCTCTCCGGCACAAACGCGCTCCAGGCCGCGTCCCCCTCCCGCCGGAT
>JAKQUO010000032.1 GCA_029569255.1 Acidobacteriota bacterium
CCCGGGACGCGATCCGCCTCAGGAGGCGTCGATCCTCTTCAGCTTGGCCTCCTCGCCCATGACGATGAGGATGCCGGAAGGCGGCGGTCTTAAGGACGGGGGACATGATACTCTGGTGTAAATGATAGCTTAATAGAAAGCGAGCTTTTTGGAAGGCGGAGTTCCCGCTCGAGTTCTTGCCCGTGGCCGCGGTCCGCGCGGCCGCCGACCTGGCCGCCGTCAAGGACCTGGACCAAAGCCAGGCCCTCATCGTCTGTTTTTAAAAGACGCCGAAACAAAACCAGGCCGACGCGGCCTCCTGGCAAGCCTACAGTGAGATCGCGGCCGTATACCAACATCTCTATTGGTCTGGAGCGGGATCCGCCTTCCGATCTGCCGCTCGCAGATCGACATCCGCTTCAAGTGCGACGACCGGACCCTGGCCAAGCGCATGCCCGGCTTTCACTGGATGACCGCCTACGGCGATCACACCAAGGAGCTGGCTTACGCCCTGAAGCGCGTCGGCATCGCCTGGGATCTCCTGGGCTAAGGGACTGAGGCGGCTAAAAGCGCGCGGGCCTCGGCCCGGTCGGCCGCCGAAGGAGGGCTATCCGACGAAGCCAGCTCCTTCAATGCCGAGCTCGCCCTGCTCGAGGCTTTTCGGCACGCGCTGGTTTTGCGGACGCGCGGCGAGATCCACGCTTCGAATGACCATCTGCAACAGGCTCACCCCGAATCCGGGAGAGCGAAGATGAGACAATCAGGGATCACGGGCAGGGCACATGGGGTTGACCCCATGGTCTGTTGGCCCGCCCCCAGCGCCTGTCCAAGGCTCGGGGGTGGCTATTGAGGCAAAACATAGTGTATCCTGAATACTTCGATGGCTTGATTGAATTTAATAAGATTTATCGGTAGGACTTTAAAAATCTTTCCATCATGATAAAAGCAATTTCTTGATAAAACCTTAGATTTAAACGCGAATAGCCATTCGCCCTTATCATTAAATATATCTATAGAGTTCTCGTATTCTTCGTTTCCGTTATCCTCATAGGTTTCGCCGGTTATAACCCACAGGTTGCTCATATCGTCGCGGAACATTTTGACTATGGCGGGGGGATACTTTGGGAATTCGACCTCCCCTCTCTTTATGCTTCGCTCATAGGTGGCATAGAATCTATCACGAGCGGCCTTTGAGTACTCCCTTCTCTCATAATCTCTGCCAAACGCTAATACAGGGCGGCCCTTCATTGAATATCTGATTATGGAATATTTCCTGAGGTTGTCCTCTGGGAAAAAGAACTCGCCGTTGTCCAATGCCAGCAGCCAATTATCGAACCTAAAATCATAACTAGGTCCCCTCAACCCGGGTGGATACTTATATCTAAACAACTCGTTTTTCTCAACAAAGGTCTCACTATCAACCGCCGACAATATTAGCTCTAGGCCGGTAAACGTCCTATCTGTCTTTCCTCTAAGCAAATAGAAATCGTCTTTGACACGGCTAAACTTCATAGGATTTTCGAAAAAGACAGTGCCAGACGAAATATAGTTGCCATCCAGGTCGACGATCTTATACAGATAGAATCCGTGAAATACATATACCTTATTATGCATAATGACTAGAGCACTCGGTCGCTCGAATTCCTTCGGGCCCTGTCCCGTTCTGCCGAATGTTTTTATAAGCCTAAAAGAACTATCAAATACGGAAATCGCGCCCTCATATCCATCCATTATGTACATGTTTCCGGCGTTATCAAAATCGATCAGGTTCTCGAAAGCATATGTCTTGCTAAACATGCTGATTTGAGTGACGTCAATTTCTCCCGACTTTTCCAATTCCACGAATTTCTTAAGATATTTCGGTGAGCCATTGTCAACCCGTCGCACTTCGTTCCTGGAACCGCACGAAATGAGCACCATAGAAACTAGCATGCATCCGACAATGGCGATCTTCCTATAATTCATCTTAGCCCTGCTCCTTAATCATAGGAATTCGCTTTTCCGGCCGGGTGAGCCCCCACATCACGGACCGAGGATAGGCCCGTCACCAACGGTTGTCAAGAACCAAAAAATCGCGAAAGCTTTGCCCCGTGCGGCCGATTCTCGGCCCGGGAGGCAAGGAAATGCGGCTATCCGAAAGCGCGCCCCGCCCCCGCCTCTCCATCGTCAGCTAGTAATACAACACGCTCTCCTCGACTGCCGTCAGGGCGACCTGCTCGAAGACATGGGCGGGCGGCGGCTTCTCGGCGACGAACGTCAACTTCAGGTGACGGATGATCCTGTCCACGACCGCGTACTCGGTCAGGAAGGCCACGACCTTCATCCTCCTCCCGCAACGGGGACGGATCATCGGGTCCACTTCGTAGACTTTCCGGATCATCTCGGCCCAGCCCTTGGAAGTCAGCGGCGGCGGGGCCTCCCCGATCAGGCCCGGGACGATGGGGATACGGCCCGTCTTCCTGACCTTAGAGGGAGAGGACGAGACAGGACCTCCGGTCTGTCAACGAACGACGACGCTGACGGGCCCGCTCAGTTCAGGGCGAAGTCCACCGCCGCCGCGGCGTGGAGCGCGGCCGCATCGAAGACGGGCACGGGACTGTCGTAAGGAGTTCTTATATCCCCAAGCTCAAGGCCGGGGTATTGATGGGTCCGGCCAGACGCTTGCGCGCGTCGGCCGGGGCCGTATGGGTCGGGTCGGCATCTGATAAGAGCCCCGGAGCGATCAAGGCGGGAGAAGAGCGGAGGCCTTACTTGATCTGCGGGATGTCGGGGGCCTTGGGGATGTCCGGCCTGGCCTGTTCGACCTTGAACACAGGGACACGGTCTCGCCCCGGCGCCCCCGAGGGCATCGCCACGGTGTCGGCGGCGAACCGTCCGGTGACGACGAGCCGGTCATCCACGGCGTAGCGCGGGAGCTCCAAGGCCATGAACATCAGGGTGGGCCGAAGGTCCTTCCGGTACTCGGCCAGGCAGCCGTCCACATAGTCGCCCCGGGCGGTCCGGACGAACAGGGGGCCGGACAGGACCTTGACCTTCAGCTCCTCGGGCTCGACCCAGCCGTGCCATTCGGAATCGCAGGCGGCGGCGACCAGGGCCAGCCCGGCCAGCAGCAGCGGCGCCAGGGTCCTAGCGGTCTTCGACATTCGCGGTCCTTGAGATCTTCCAGACGACCAGCAGGGGCGCGGAAAGGTCCCTCGTGTAGACGCCGGTCTCCTCGCGGAAAACGGACATGAAGGAGCCGCCGAACGGTCCCGCGACAGTGACCAGGCTCCCGCTTTGAAACGAGCGGTCTCTTGTGTAAAGGAACACTTCCCGTTCGCTGTC
This sequence comes from Acidobacteriota bacterium, assembly GCA_029569255.1. Lineage (GTDB taxonomy): Bacteria > Acidobacteriota > Aminicenantia > Aminicenantales > Saccharicenantaceae > RBG-16-66-30. Next base: position 3,304 of record JAKQUO010000032.1, read on the forward strand.
GGTTTGCCGGGCCCAGTATCCCGGCACCTTGGACGACGATATGACGACTTCCGTCGGCCCGCTGGTCAGGATCATGTCCCGGGCCCTGGTGCTCCAGCCTTCGACCGATCGGCCCCGGCATCCGGCCGAGGCCAGGGCGGCGATGGCCAGGGCCAGCGCGAGGACGGCCCGCCCGGTCCTCATGTCAGGCATCCTCCGGGAAGCCGATCATGGCCGGCTCCGGCTCCTCGACGAAGACCAGGGCATGGTCCCGCAGGAACCGGGCGTTGACCCTCCTCAAGACGGCCCACAGGGCGGCGGCCGCGGCGACGAAAATCCAGAACGACCGGGGGCGGGCCAGGAGCGCCTTTTCGAATCCGGCCAAGGCGGCCAGGAGCCCCAGGATGCCCACAACGTAAGGCACGGCGCGGGTTTGAAGCTGCAGCTTGCCCGGGACGCGGGTGCACGCGAACGGGATCTTCGGGTAACGAAAAAAGAACAGCTCGGTCCCGAGGGCCGCCAGCGCCAGGCAGAAGAGCGCATGGAGCGCGGCCGCCCGGGCGTCCCGCCAGAGCCCCCAGTGGCCGGCGAAGAGCAGGGCCGCGAGCGGCAGGCACCAGCGGACGAGGACCGTGTTCTTGAGCCCGGCGGCATACCGGTCGCGCCGCGGCGTCTCGGTCAGCCGGAAGATCCAATTGCTCTCGAGCGCGGCCGGCTGGTCGGCCGCGGCCCGCAGCGCGCCCAGGAGAACGAAGACGAGCAACAGCGACTGGGCCAGGAAGTAGGCGTTTGAGGGGCTCAAGGCCTGGAGGTTCCTGCGGTTGGCGACCACGGCCAGGGTGGCCAGGGCGGCCCCCACGGCCAGGCCGTTGACGATCACGGCCCGATGCCGGGGGCTCGACCGGACCGTCCTCGAGAAGAAGCCGCCCACGGCCCGGGCCTCGGGGCTGCGAAGATAGATCGCTTCGACCAGGCCGGCGGCGCCTTCCCGAAGGCGGCGGGCATGGGGCCGCCTCTTCGACGCTTCCAGGGTGCGGCGGAAATGCTTGAGATAGCTCAAGCCGCAGGCCAGGCCGAAGGCCCCCAGCGAAAGGCCCAGCGCCTGGACCGCCGTGCGGGCCAGGTCCTTGAAGACCGGGTCCGACGTGCCCAGCAGGACCTCGTAGAGCCCGACGAACCACATCGACGGGACGCGCCCGACTAGCGGCGAGCCATGGTCCTTGAGGCGGGGCAGCGACCGGAGGGCGCCGCTCATGTTCCCGGGCTCGACCAGGAACGACAGCAGCAGGAAGAGGCAGAAGCCGATCAGGACGAACCGGACCAGCGCCGAAGCCCGGCGGTACAGCGAGGCCGGCAGAAGGGCCATCAGGAAAAAGTTGACGAAGACGCAGGCGAAAAAGACGCAAAAGCAGGCCGCGAAGGCGCTGGCCAGGTGGGCCAGGACGTGCCAGCCCACGAAGGCCAGGCTGTTGGACCGCCACTGGGCCAGGAAGAGCGCGAACACGACCGAAGACAGGCTGTTCATGGCCGCCGAGAACAGGCCGATGAAGGCCAGGAACGAGACCAGCTTGGCGGCGAAGACCGTCCGCAGCCGGACCGGCAGCGGCGTCAGGTTGACGAAATCGCGGCGGTCGGGGAAGAGCGCCTCCCAGTCAAGCAGGGTGACGACGCCGAAGAGGAGCATCATCAGGATGAAGATGTAGTTCTTCTCCTGCCAGGACGTGCCCGCGTCGGGCGACAGCTCGTACTTGAAGAAGACCAACATCTGGGAGCTCCAGCCCACGACGACGGCCAGGATCGCCAGGACCGCGATGAGGCGGGCCTTCATCTGGTCCTCGAAGTCGACGAAGTCGTTGCGGAACAGCCGCTCGAAGAAGTGCCGGGAGAGCAGGCCGAGCTGGTCCGCGTCCTCCCGCAAATCGCGCAGCCGGGCGGCGGCCACGGCCGTCAGCCGTTCCTTTTCATGGTCTCGACGATCCGGTCGGCGGCAAGCGCGGTGTCTTCGTGAACGACGAGCTGGCTGAAGATCTCGGCCAGCGACGGCAGGTGCATGAGGTCCCTCAGGTTGGCCACGGAATCGTTGGCCACGACGCGGCCCTGGTGCAGGATGATGATCCGGGAGCAGACCTGCTCGGTGACCTCCAGCACATGGGAGGAATAGATGATGATCTTGTTCTCGGCGGCCAGCTTCCTGATCAGGTCCCTGACGACCAGGGCCGTGGTCACGTCCAGGCCCGACAGCGGCTCGTCAAGGAGCAGGACGTCGGGGTCGTGAAGCAGCGCGGCCGCGATCAGGACCTTCTGGCGCATGCCCTTGGAATAGGTGGCCAGGGCGCTGTCCATGTCGTGGTGCAGGCCGAAGACGTCCATGAATCCGACGATCTTGTCCTTGAGGGGCCGGGCCGGCAGGCGGCGCAGCCGCCCGACCATGGTCAGGTAGTCGTAGGCGCTCAAGTGGGGGTAGATCTCCGACTGCTCCGGGACGTACCCCAGGCGCTTCTTGAAGGCGTAGAGGTCGCCGCGGATGGGCCGGCCCTCGAACAGGATCTCGCCCTTGCTCGGCTCGAGCAGGCCGGCCAGCATGCGGATGGTGGTGGTCTTGCCGGCGCCGTTCGGGCCCAGATAGCCCAGGACCTCGCCCGGACGGACAGTGAAGCTGACGCCGTCGACGACGGTGAAGACCGAGAATTTCTTGGTGACGCCGCGAAGCTCGATCATGCTCCTGCCGTATCTCCCGGGGCTTCGCGACCAAGATACTCTCCCGGCGCGGCGGTTTCAAGGGACGCCTCCCTCGGAAGCGAGGCCGGTCCCGGCCCCGGCGTCCCTGGCGCGTATAATTTTTGGCGAAATCGGGGCCAAGGCGAGTATTCTTTCAGAGACGACGAACATGAGAGTCGGCATCCTGACGGGTGGAGGCGACTGCCCCGGGCTGAACGCGGTCATTTTTATGGGAATTCGCTTTTTCGGCCGGGCGTGCCGCCACGAGAGAATGCGATCCGCCCATGTTCGAATGGCGCGTCGGGGTGTCGCACTCGAGGTCGTCCTGGATGAACTGGAAGCCGGGCAGGCCGGCCGCAGATCGCAAACGGGCCGGGCTTCCCGAACCGGACGGCCTGCTCTATAATACGGAGGCCATGAGAGCCGCCTTTCTGACCGGCGTCCGCGCCCTCGAGGTCCGGGAGGCCCCCGCTCCGCGCCTCGCCCGCGACGACGACGTCATCGTCCGGAGCCGGGCCGTCGGCGTCTGCGGCAGCGATCTCCATTATTACCTGTCGGATTCCGTCGGCAGCGACGCCGTCAAGTACCCCTTCATCCCCGGCCACGAGTGCGCCGGCACGATCGAGGCGGCCGGGCCGGCCGTCACCCGGGTCAAGCCGGGCGACACGGTCGTCATCGAGCCCGCGGTCTCGTGCGGCGCCTGCGACCAGTGCCGGACCGGACGGCCGCACACCTGCCGCAAGCTCCTCTTCCTCGGCCACTACGGCGAGCTGACGGGCGGCATGGCCGAGCTCGTCCTGGCGCCGGAGCGGAACTGCGTCCCGCTGCCGCCCAAGATGACCGCCGTCCAGGGCATGCTGGCCGAGCCGCTCTCGATCGCCCTCTACGCCGCCGGGCTGGCCGGGTCGGTCCGGGGCAAGACCGCGGCAGTCCTGGGGACGGGGCCGATCGGCCTGTGCGTCGTCATGGCCCTGAAGGCGGAGGGGGCGGGGGCCGTCTACGCGACCGAGAAGGTCGAGGCCCGGCTCGAGGCGGCCGCGGCGAAGGCGGGCGCCGATTGGACGGGAAATCCCGGCCGCGAGGACGTCGTCGCCGGGATCCTGGCCCGCGAATCCCTCGGCCTCGACCTCGTCTTCGAGTGCTGCGGCGATCAGTCCGCCCTCGACCAGGGCGTCGCCCTCCTCAAGCCGGGCGGCGCGCTCGTCGTGGTCGGCATCCCGCTCGAGCTGCGGGTCTCGTTCGACAGCTCCAAGGTGCGGCGCCGCGAGATCCGGGTCCAGAACGTCCGCCGGCAGAACAAGTGCCTGGAGAAGGCCGTGGCCATGATCCACACGGGACGGATCGATGTCGATTTCCTGGCCACGCACTCTTTCCCGCTCGACCGGGCCCGCGAGGCTTACGAGACGGCGGCCGCGCGCCGCGACGGCGTCATCAAGGCCGTCGTCACGCCGTGAGGGTCCCGGCGGGCGTCGCCCCGCGGGGACATGTACCGCAGGTACGTGTCCCCCTCTTCCATGCCTGAAGGAGGGCCGTATGACAGAGCAAGCAGAAGTCGGTCTCGGCAGCCCGTTCGAGCGCGTCTTCGTCGGCGCCGTGGCCGTCGCGACCGCGCTCGTCCTGGCTTACCTCGCCGTCCAGGGCCCGCTCGTCCGCGGCGTCATCTCCTACAGGACCGCGCCGGGCATCGTGGGCCAGCTCATGGGCCAAGACGCCGTCAATCTGGCCCTCATGGCCCCGCTGCTCCTCGCCGCCGGCGTCCTCCTCCTTCTCCGCAGGCCTCTCGCCCGGTACCTGCTCATCGCGACCCCCCTTTTCCTCATCTACTACGCGCTGAGCTACACCGTCGGCTGGGAATGGGGCTCGCCGGCCTACACGGGCAACACCGAGCGCTGGTTCTTCCTCTATCTCTTCGTCCTCGTCGCGGCGCTCCTCTTCCTGCTCTACGGCCTGGCCGTCTTCCCCAAGGACGTCGAGAGTAGCTTCAAGAAGACCGGGTTGGCGGTCTATTCCGCGGCCTTCGCCCTGTTCCTCGCCGTCTTCGCGGCCATGTGGGCCAAGGAAGTCTTGGAGGTGATCGGGACCGGCACGAGCCGCGGCTACGACATCGCCCCGGCGGCGTTCTGGATGGTCCGGACGATCGACCTCGGCTTCTCGGTCCCGCTGGGCTTCATCACCCTCTACCTTCTCTGGGTCCGGCCGAACAAGGCCTACCCCGTCATCTGCCTGTTCTACGGATTCTTCTTCACCCAGATCGCGGCCGTGCTGGCCATGGGCTGGACGATGCTCATCGAGAAGGACCCGACCTTCCTCTGGCGCGACCTCGCCGTGTTCCACGTCCTGGCCGCCGTCATCGCCTTCGGCTTCTTCTATGTCCGGAGGAACTACAAGATTGCAGCCTCGGGCTGACCGACCGGCCGCCCGGGCGCCTGACCGAGCTCCGTTTCCGTCTGCCCCTTCAAGGTCGGAGCCTTGAGAAAAATTAGGCTTGTCCGCGCGTCTTCATCTGCTGTGACAGGAAAAACGAAAGACCCGCCCTTGACACTAATACACAAGTGTGTAATTATGGAAGTATGGACAAAAAACCCATGAAGCGTGTGAACGTCATCCTCGAGACGGAGCTTTATGACAAGGCTCGGATCATCGGCTTCATCCGGAAGAAGAGCCTGTCCGAAATCGTCCGCAATGCCCTCCGTGACTGGCTCGAAACGAACATCGACGAAAAGGCCGAACTGGCCCTATCCGAGAAGGAAGAACACGAGCTTCTGAGGCTCCTTGCCGAAGACGAATTCGTCCCCCTCGAACAAGCCAAGAAAGAGCTCGGCCTGTAGATGAAGCTGTCGATCGGGAGGACGGCCCTCAAAGCCCTGGCGCGGTGCGGGGAAAACGAGAGGGCCCGGCTGGTCGAAGCGATCGGAAAATTGCCGGACAACGGGGATATCCGAAAGCTTAAAGGCCAGGCCATGAAGAACACCTACCGCCTGCGGGTCGGAAGGCATCGTGTTATCTTCGTTTGGGAGGGCGACGAAACCAAAGTCGTCAAGATCGATAAGCGCGGCGACGTCTACAAATAGAGAGGACCGGACCGGGCCGGTCGGTCAGATCTCCCGAAAACCGATCCCCCGGAGGTATTCGAACGTCGGGTCGTAGAAGGACGGCTGGCGCGTCGGGTCGTCCTTGTCCCCCGGCGGCACGACGATGACCATGCCCTGACGGGAACGGGTCAAGAGAACCCGATAGGCGTTCTTTTGGTAGGTCTTGAGTTCGTTCTTCTTGATACTCTGCCAACGATTCCCTTTGAACGACTTTTGGATCCACCGGTCCCTGGCATATTGAAAGTCCCCGTCCCAGGTCACGCAGCCCCAATCGAGCTCCAGTCCCTGGACATGGAACTCCGTGGCCACGTCCTCGAGGTAGAAGGAGGACCGGACGTCGTCCTTGCCGTCGAGGAACCAATGGACGGGGTCCATGGGCGCTTTGACGAAGATCGCCTCCGGCTTGAGCCGCTCGGCCTGCGAGGAGACCATAATCCCGTATCTCTCGGTCCCTCGCGCCTGGGACTTGAGCCAGTCCTTGGCCGCCGAGAGGTCTCGGGTGAGGGCGATCGGGTACCGGTCGCGGAGCCGGTCGAACGTCCTCCGGGCCCCGTCAGCGTCCAGGTCGAGGACCTGCTTGACCAGAAGCGAGACGTTCTCGGCCCGGAACGAACGCATCGACACGGCCAGGTGCAGGGAAGGATCGTGGCTCACGTGGCGATGAGAGGCGAGCCGGGCCAGGACGGTCCCCGCGCCGTACTCGCTGTCATGCAGCTGGGGCGAGATGTGGACGTGCCAGTCCGGGAAAGACCCCATCAGGGACTCGATCCATTCGCCGATCCCCGCTTCTCCCCGGTTGATCTCCTGGCCGCCGCCGACCAGGCAGATGATGACGGCCCAATCCCGATGCCGGTCGAGGTAGGTAATGAGGAACTCGGGTTCGGACAATCCGAAGCCCGGCCGCTTCTTCTTCCGTTTCATAAAATCCGCGGTCATCGCCGCATCCCAGGCGCGCTGGGCCTCGTCGAACAGGGCGACATGGTCGACGGGCGGCCGGCGCGTGTCGGCCAGGGCCTCGTCCCGGAAGTGATGGACGTTTTGGATGAAGGCCTTGACCTTGCTCTTGGCCTCCCCTTTCTTGATCCGCCGCCCCCGGGCTTTCTCTCGGGCGACCATGTCGCGCGCCAGCGCCTCCTGGAGGATCTTGACCAGGGGACCGTTGCCGGACAGGAAAACGCTGTGGTGGGCGTCGGCGACATCGTTGTATTTCGTGGCGATGTTGAGCCCCACCAGGGTCTTTCCCGCGCCCGGGACGCCGGTCACGAAACAGATCGCCTTGCGCCGCTTGGCTTTGGCCTCCTCGACGATCCGGGAGATCGTCTCGGACGTCAGGCCGAGGTTGACCGCGCCCGCGTCGCTCCGCGAGATCTCGGCCACGGCATGCCCCCGGTAGAGGGACAGCGCGGCCTCCATGATCGTCGGCGTGGGGCTGTACCGGCCCGTTTTCCATCGATACCAGTCGATCCTCTCGCCTTGACAGAAACCCAAGACCTTGCGGATGGCGTTCCCAAGGCCCGCGGCATTTGATCTGATCGGCGCAAACAGCTTGTCGTTGTGAGGAGTCAGCTCAACCAGCATCACCGCGCTCCCTGCATCCGTCGCGATGAGCACGGGCGCTATGAACGGATCGTGGCTCGTTTCGTGGAAGTTCTTGAGGTCCAGGGCGTAATCGGTCACCTGGTCGATGGCGTAGCGGGAGAACTCCCTGGAACCCACCTTGAATTCAAGGACGAAAATGACCGGGCCTATGACCAACAGAACATCGATCCGCTCGCCCATCCGGGGAATCGAATACTCGAAATGGACGCCGCCCCGATAGGAGGCGAGGACGGGCTTGAGAAGCTCGATCTCCTCGACCCAGGCCCGGCGCTGATCGGGGGTATCCGCATATCCGCTGCCCAAAGCCAGCTTGCCGACGATCTCCTCCGTGGAGGAACGGATGAAACCCTCTATCGTGTCGGCATAATATTCGCGCTTCACTGTATCCCGTCCCGCATCCGGGCCTCGTTCCCGGAGGCGCAGGCGACGAGCGCCGCGGGCCGGACGGCCGACACGGCGATCGGTGACTTGGCGCGCATGAACGCCTCCCTCGGGACCATTCTAATCGGCTCGCCGGTCCGATGCAAAGAGATGAATTGATTTCCGCGGCCGTTTAGGGTACACAAAGGGTAATTCATCGGGAAAGGAGAGGACCATGACAGAAGGACAAACCCCGGCCCCGGCCCCGGCTCCGGCGCCGGCCCCGATCAAGATCGACCAGGCCAACCTGATCAAGGCCGGGAAGATCCCCGTCATCGCCGCGGCCATCGGCGGCGCGCTGTGGCTGCTGGGAGTCCTGGGCGGTCTCCTAGGGGTCCTGTTCTGGGCCATCGCCCTCTTCGCCGGCTACTGGTATGTGAACCTGGTCCTCAAATCGGAGGCCAAGCCGCCCATCCTCGAGGTCATCGTCAACGCGGCCATCCTCGGCGCGGTCGTCGGCCTGGTCTACGCCATCGTGACCTGGATCACGATCAGCATCCGCTTCTCCGGGATCCTCGGCTTCGCCTACCGCTGGGGATTCGGCTCCCTCCTCTCGCGCGTCGTCGAGAGCGCGATCGGCGGCGCCGTCGGCGCGGCGGCCTGGTACGCCTACAAGACGGGGATGATCAAGACGAAGTAGCCGGGCCCGCCCGGGCTCAGCCGGGCAGCAGCCGGAAGGCCTTGCGGATGGGCGCGGCCGTCTTGAGCATGGCCCAGACGGGGCAATAGCGGTCCTCCGAAAGGTCCAGGGCCTTCTCCACGGAGGCGGCGTCGAGCTGGCCGCCGCGGAACTCGAACTCCAGCTCGATCGCTTTGAAGACGGCCGGGTGGATCTCCTTCTTCGTCCCGCGGGCGCGGACGGTCAGGTCCTTGACCTCCTGGCCCATGCGCTGGAGCAGTCCGACCGCGACCTGGCCGCTGCATCCGGCCAGGCTGGCGAGAACAAGCTCCATGGGCGAGAAGCCGTCCATGGCCTCCCCTTCGCGGGCGAAGTCGAGGGCCACGGCGGCCCCGGCCCGGCCGGACTTGCCCTCGAACTTCATGCCGCCTTTGAAGACGACGTCCGTTCTTGATTCGATGGCCATGGCCAGGCTCCTTTCGCCGGGATCCGGAGAGAACGCCCGCCGTTAGTATCCAACAGGCCGCGGGCCGGCGTCAATACGGAAGGCCGAGCGTCCGGGGCGGAGATGAGGGATCGGCTCACTGGGGCGGGGCACGGCCCCGGTTCGAAGGGAAGCCCCCGTCAGGCGGCGGGCGCCGCTTCCGGCCCGCCCTCCGCGGCGGCCGGCAGGGCGACGAAGAACTCGATCCACTTCCCCGGCTCGCCCTCGGCCCAGATGCGGCCCTTGTGCTTGTCGACGACGGTCTTCGAGATGTAGAGCCCCAAGCCCGAGCCCTTGACCCCCTCGGTCCCCTTCTGCTTGATGCGCTCGAAGCGCTTGAAGAGCCGCGGCAGGTCCTCCTCGGGGATGCCGACGCCCTCGTTGCGGACCGAGAACACGAGCTCGCCGTCCTTCACGCCCAGCCGGACCCGGACCGGCGTCCCCTCGGCCCCGTACTTGACGGCGTTGTTGACGAGGTTCCCGACCAGGATCTTGAGCAGGTTGGGGTCGCCCTCGATGACCGGGTCGCCCTCGAACTCGGTCACGACGGGCATCTTCCGGACGTTGTCCCGGATGCCGGGCATGTCCAGGGCCGGCTCGACCACGGCCGAGGCGAAGGGGACCCGCTCCTTGAACACGGTCAGCCCGTCGAGCTCCATCTTGGACAGGTCGATGTAGCAGCGGATGATGTCCTCGAGGTAGGAGCAGTTGCGGATGATGGTCTCGACGATCTTCCGCTGCTCGGGCTCGAGCCGGCCGAAGTAGCCGCGGTGGAGCGTCGCCGCCGTCGTCTGGACGGCGGCCAGGGGGCTCTTGAGCTCGTGGGAGACGATGGCCATGAGGTCGAGCATCTTGGCCCCGGCCGCGTTCTTCCGGGCCTCGAGGGCGTTGGCCACGACGCTCCGCAGCTCCTCCGGGGTGAAGGGCTTGGGGACGTAGTCGAAGGCCCCGTTCTTGAGGGCCTCGCGGGCCGTGTCCACGCTCGAGAAGCCGGTGAAGATGATGACGGTCGTCCGGGGCCGGTCCCGGCACAGGGCCTTGAGGACCTCCATGCCGCCGAGCCCGGGCATCTTGAGGTCGGTGACGACGATGTCGTAGTCCTCGGCCATGGCCATGGCCAGGCCCTCGTCCCCCGAGGAGGCCGTGTCGATCTCGTAGCCCGAGCCGGCGAAGATGCGCTTCGAGCTCCGCAGGACGATGTCCTCGTCGTCGATGAACAGCAGCTTGACGCCCATGATGTCTCTCCCGCGCCGCCGGCTCAGCCGGCCGGCAGCTTGATCGTGAACTCCGTGCCCTCGCCGACCTTGCTCTGGACGTCGATCTGGCCGCCGTGGCGCTGGACGGCCCCGTAGACCATGGGCAGGCCCAGGCCGGTCCCCTGGCCCCGGTCCTTGGTCGTGAAGAAGGGCTCGAAGATCATGTTCAGGCTCTCCTCGCCGATGCCGACGCCCGTGTCGGCCACCCGGATGACGGCCATGCCCGTCCCCGGCTCGACCGAGGTGGCGATGGTCAGGCGTCCGCCGGCGGGCATGGCGTCGGCCGCGTTGACGGCCAGGTTGTTGATGACGCCGCGGATCTCGGCGGCGTCGACGTTGACCCGGGGCAGGTCCGGGGCCAGGTCCCTGACGATCTTGATGTTCTGGAAGGAGACGTGCTTCTCCAGGATGCGCAGGGCGTCCTCGATGAGGGCGTTGAGATCGGCCGGGGCCCGCTCGCCCTTGGCGTCGCGGGCGAAGTCGAGGATGCCCCGGACGATGCCCCGGCAGCGCAGGGTCTCGTCCCGGATGACCTTGAGGTCCTCCTCGTAGGGCGTGCCCTTCATGTCCTCGAGCAGGAGGCTCGAGTAGGTCAGGACGCCCGTCAGGGGGTTGTTGATCTCGTGGGCGATGCCCGAGGCCATCCGGCCGATCGAGGCCAGCTTCTCGGACTTGAGGATGGTCCGGTCGGCCAGGTCCGTCAGCTGGCGGTCGCGCTCCTCGATGGCGTCGACCATGCCGTTGAAGGCCTGGGACAGCCGCCGGGCGTCCTGGTCGTCGTGGGGGTCGGTCTCGATGCGGTGGTAGAAGCCCAGGGCCATCTCGGTCGAGGCGTCGATGATGCGCTTGACCGGCTTGGTGTAGAGGTTGATGAGGTAGCCGGACAGGGACAGGGCCAGGACCGTGGCCAGGAGGATGACCAGGAGGTAGGAGATGGTCGTGTTGCGGACGACGACGTCGAACTTCTTCTTCAGGACGCCGACGTAGAGCATGCCCAGGACCTTCCGGTCGAAGTCGTAGAGCGGCGTGTAGCCGGAGATGTACCAGTCGTCGACGACGAAGGCCTTGCCGACCCAGGTCTCTCCGCGCGCGAAGACCTTGCGGTAGACCTCCTCGGACACCTGGGTGCCGATGGCCCGCCGGCCCGAGGCGTCGAGGACGTTCGTGGCGATGCGGATGTCGCCGAGGAAGACGGTCGTCGTCCCGGCGTCCTTGCCGTCGATCTTCTCGTCCTTGAAGACCAACCGCTTGAAGCGGTCGACGAACTCGGCGTTGTTGTTGAGCAGGACGGCGGCGTAGAGGATGCCCGCGAGGCGGTCCCGGTCGAGGATGGGCGCGGCGATCTTGATGACCAGGGCCCGTTCCTCGGCCGGCGCCGACCGGGGCCGGGCGTGCGACGTCGGCACGATCGGGATGACCGTCCGCGAGGCCAGGTCGGCGCCCTCCCGGGCGATGTCCTCGTAGACGAGCAGGCCCGTGCCGGCGACGGGCGTGTGGCTGCGCAGGACCTCCTGGATGGTCCGGTAGCCGGCCATGCCGTCGCCGAAGGCCCCGAAGTTGTTGGCCCGGACGAGCATCGTGCCGTCGGCGTTGACGACGTCCACGATGTCGAAGCCGAAATCCCGCTTGATCTGGTTGAGCTTGTCGAAGAGCGCGGGCCGGTCCCCGGCCACCGCGGCCCGGACGATCTCCGGCGTCCCGGCCAGGTGCTGGACGACCCTCGAGCGGTTCTCGATCTCCTCCTGGTAGAGCTCGCTCGTCGAGGCCAGGTTGGCCCGCACGGTGGCGTAGGCGTCGCGGACGAGGTTCGTGTTGAGCGCGCTCAGCCCGACGATGACCGACAGGACGCCGGCCAGGAAGACGATGGCCAGCAGGCTGACGACGAGCTTGAAGCGGATGCTCGAGCGCGCCAGCGGCTTGATCATGCCAGGGCGCGGCCGACCTTGGCCAGCAGCTCGTCGAGGTCGACGGGCTTGGTCAGGAACTCGTTCCGCCCGGGGAGGAAGCTGTCGGACGGGTCCATGGAGAAGCGGGAGTTCGTGACCTGGTCGATGGCCGTCAGGATGACGATGGGCACGTCGCGGAAGGCCTTGTACTTCGAGGTCTCGCGGCGGCTGCGGACGGCCGCGGCGGCCTCGAACCCGGCCGTGTCCGTCTCCATCATGACGTCCAGGACGACGAGGTCGGGCCGCTCGGCCAGCAGGGCCTTGAGGCCGTCGGCCCCGCTGTGGGCGGCGGCGACCTCGTAGCCGTGGGCCTTGAGGACCTGGGCCAGGCTGGCCGTGAGGTCCCGGTCGTCGTCGACGATGAGGATCTTCTTGCTCATGAGTTCAGGACCTCGTAGATGACGTTGCGCTCCTCCCAGGCCTTGTTCCGTTCGTACATGTCGATGGGGAACTCGACCTGCTTGAGCTCGACCGGGGCGGCCTTCTTGTCGACCAGGCCGAGGGCCAGGGCGACGCCGTAGACGATGGCCTCCGGACGCGGCGGGCAGCCGGGGATGTAGTAATTGACGGGCACGGCCGCGGCCCCGCCCCCGGTGACGTTGTAGGTGTCGAACCAGCAGCCGCCGCCCGTGGCGCAGGAGCCGATGCCGAAGACGAGCTTGGGCGCGGGCATGGCCGCCCAGGCCTTCTTGACGAGCGGCAGGGTCGGCCGGGTCACGGCCCCCGACAGGAGCATGACGTCGGCGTGCCGCGGCGAGCCGACGAGCCTGATGCCGAACCGCTCGACGTCGTAGTAGGGGGTCAGGATGTTGAGGATCTCGATGTCGCAGCCGTTGCAGGCCCCGCTGTTGCAGTGATAGACCCAGAGCGAGCGGGGGAAGCACTTCTTGGCCAGCTTGGCGAGCATGTCACTCTCCCGTCGAAGCCGGGCGCTCGTAGCGCTCGGTCTTCCCGAGCTCGGCCGGACGGAAGGTGTCCGTGGCCCGGCGGAGGACCGTCCGGGCCTCCAGGCTGTCGTAGCGGTAGCCGGTCAGTCCGAGCTTGTCGATGGCGTTCCTCGTCTCCATGTCGTAGCAGCGGCCGCAGCGCTGGCAGGTCAGCATGAACAGCTCCAGCGTCTCGGTGACGTCGTTCGGGTCGTCCGTGGCCTGCTCGAAGCGGCCGGTCATGGTGATGGCCTTCTCCGGGCAGACGTCGGCGCAGCGGCCGCAGTAGGTGCAGCGGGAGCCGTCGTAGAGGAGGACCCGGATCTCCTGGCAGAGGTCGCGGACCATGATCGTCCGGGCCGGGCAGTGCTCGGCGCAGCCGGCGCAGCCGACGCACTTGGTGTGGTCCCAGTGCGGGGCGCCCCGGAAGTTCTCCGGGACCGGCCGCGGCTCGAAGGGGTACTTGAGGGTCACGACCCCCGGTTTGGCGGCCATCAGGAGCTGCTTGATCTTGCTTGTCAGCCACATGGTGTCTCTCCCGCGCCTCTCACAGCCCCGCCACGGCCAGCCCGACCGCGGTCAGGGCGACGACGATGAGCCCGGCGTAGACCTTGACGGCCTGGTCGATCCTGAGCCGCGGGTTGGTCGAGCCGACCAGGGCGACGAGGGCGAAGACGGCCAGCGTCCCCAGCAGCTGGGTCAGGATGTCGCCGGCGTAGGTGCCCGTCCGCAGGAAGGGCAGGAAGACGGCGGCGAACAGCCAGGCGTAGACCATGCGCTTCATCATCACGTAGTAGCGGAACAGGGCGTAGTCCGGGCCGCTGTACTCGATGAACGCCCCCTCGAGGACCTCGATCTCGGCCTCGGGGATGTCGAACGGCTGCTTGGCCGCGAAGGCCTGCAGGGCGACGGCGTAGGCGGCCAGCATGACCGCGGTCGAGAGGCCGTATCCGGCCGCCGAGCCGCCGAAGACGGCCGCGCCGAGCCCCAGGCTGCGGCCGCGCGCGGCGCCGACGAGGAGGGTCATGGCCAGGACGGGCTCGACCATGACCATGGTCACCGTCTCCCGCGAGGCCCCGATGGCCGCGAAGGTGTTGCGGCTGGCCAAGGCGCCGAGGAGGACCGCGACGCCGCCGAGCGTCAGCAGGTAGACGATGGTGACGGCGTCGACCCGGGCGCCCAGGGCGTTGACCTTGGAGCCCAGGGGGACGAGGGCGGCCACGGCCAGGATCGAGGCGAAGGCGGCCGGCGGGGCCAGCCGGAAGGCCCAGTTCCGGGCCGAGTCGACGCGGTCCTTGCCGAGGAGCTTGAGCAGGTCGAAGTAGGGCTGGACGAGCGGCGGGCCCTGGCGCGACTGGACCCGGGCCGTGATCCTCCGCATGACGCCCTCGAAGAGCGGCGCGAGCAGGAGGAAGAGGAGGACGTTGACGAAGACGGCGGCGACGCTCATGGTCACTCCTTCCCGCCCGCGCCCCGCGACATCCGCTCGAGCTCGGCCCGGCCGACGACGCGCCGGGCGCCCGAGCGGGCGTCGACGACGGCCACCCGGTCCGTGCAGGAGAAGCAGGGGTCGATCTGGCCGAGGATGATGGGGAAATCGGCGAACTGGTTGTCGAGGAGCATGGCCGGCACGGCCTGGAGGTTCGGGTAGGTCGGGGCCCGGACGCGCCAGCGCTCGGGCCGGTTCTCCTCGCCGGTGATGACGTAGTGGACCGACTCGCCGCGCGGGGCCTCGACCATGGATATCGCGTGCCGCAGGGGCGGCGGGGCCTCGGGCATGTCGGCCATGAGCGGGCCCTCGGGCATCCGGGCCAGGGCCTGCCGGAGGATGGCGATGGCCTCGAAGACCTCCAGGACCCGGACGACGAGCGTCCCCCAGACGTCGCCGCTGTCGACGACAGGGACGTCGAAGGCCATGTCGTCGTAGGCGGCGTAGGGGTGGTCCTTGCGGACGTCCAGCTTCAGGCCGCGGGCCCGGGCCACCGGGCCGACCAGGCTCCAGCGGGCCGTCTCTTCTTTCGAGAGATAGCCGACGCCCTTGGTCCGGCGGTGGATGGCCCCGTCGCCGACAACGGCCTTCTTGAGGGTCAGGACGTCTTTCTCCAGGCCCGCCAGCATGCCCTCGATCTCGGCCCGGACCTCCGGCCCGATGTCGCGCCGGACGCCGCCGATGACGATCATGCCGTAGGTCTTGCGGTTCCCGGTGATGCGCTCCGCCAGCCACATGACCTTCTCGCGGACGCGCCAGGCGTGCATGAAGACCGTGTCGAAGCCGATGAGGTGGCCGGCGATGCCGAGCCAGAGGAGGTGCGAGTGGAGGCGCTCGATCTCGAGCATGACCGTCCGGATGTACTCGGCCCGCCGCGGCACGCGGATGCCGGCCGCGGCCTCGACGCCCTGGGCGTAGCAGCAGGCGTGGACCGAGCCGCAGATGCCGCAGATGCGCTCGGCGACGAAGGGCACCTCGTTGTAGCTGACCTGGGTCTGGCAGAGCTTCTCGATCCCCCGGTGGGTCATGAAGCCGCGGTAGTCGCAGCCCTTGATGGTCTCGCCGTCGACGTAGACGGCGAAGTGCTCGGGCTCGTGGAGGCTGGCGTGGAACGGGCCGATGGGGACGACCGTCGTCCCGGGCGGGGCCTCGTCGAGCCGGTAGGCGACGTCCTCGGCGGCCGGCGGCTCGAGGTCGTGCGGGACCTCCTTGCGCAGGGGATAGACGCCCTCCGGCCAGTCGTCGGCCACGACGAGGCGCTTGGGCTTGGGGTGGCCGGCGAAGCGCATCCCCAGGAGGTCCTGGTACTCGCGCTCGGACCAGCCGGCGCCCGGGAAGTCCGGGGTGATGGAGTCGAAGACCGGGTCGGCGGCGGGAGCCGAGGTCCTCAGGGCCACGGCGGCGTGGTCGGCGTCGAAGGCGAAGGCGTGGATCATCCCCAGAACGCCCTTGCGGGCGATCTCGTCGGTGCCGATGCCGACCATGTAGCGGCCGCCGAGCCCGGCCAGGGCGTTGGCGGCGGCCCTCAGGGCCGAGCGGTCGACGTCGACGAAGAGCCGGTCCGGGCGCGGCGATTCCGTTCTCTCGAGGCCGGCGCCGAGGCGGCCCCTGAGGTCTTTTTCTATCCTGTCCAGGACGTTCATGTCGGTCTCCCTACTTGCCGCTCTTGCCCCCCGCGAACTTGAACAGGCCCCGCAGGGCCGCGAACATGCCCCGGTCGGCGTACCGGTTGGCCTCGTTGAGCTCCTGGTAGCCGCAGAGCCAGGTCGGGGCCTCGACCCGCTTGGCCCCGCCCGCCCGGCGCAGCAGGGCCCCCAAGGCCAGGGCCGAGCCGACGAGGAGCAGGACCACGAGGGGCGCCGCGGCCGCGCCGAAGGCCGGCAGGCCGACGCCGAGCGCCGAGGCCGCGAACGGCCCGGACGGGGCCGTCATCGCGCCGGCCAGGAGGAAGCCCTCCGACCGCCCCAGCGCGGCCAGGGCCAGGCCGACGGACAGGGCCGGGAAGAGGCCCTGCGCGAGGGCCACCGCCGCCAGGGCGATCTTGGGGGCCAGCATCGAGCCCGGGACCTCGCGGATGGGCCCGGGGGCGTGGCGCTCGGCGCCGGACGAGGTGAAGGCCATGCCGAAGAACTTGACGTAACAGGCCAGCGTCACGACGCTCGTGAACAGGGCCACGACGCCGAAGAGGACCAGGGCGACGGTCGCCTTGTGGGCGGCGAACGAGCCGCCGGCCAGGACGTTGCTGGCCACGATCGTCCACTTGCTCGAGAAGCCGCTGAAGGGCGGCATGCCCGAGATCGACAGCGAGGCGACGCCGGCGACGGCCGCGCTCACCGGCATCAGGCGGATGAGCCCGCCCAGCCTGTTGAGGTCCTTGGTGCCGGTGGCGTAGAGGATGCTGCCGCTCGTGAGGAACAGCAGGCCCTTGAAGACGGCGTGGTTGAGGAAGTGGAAGAGGGCGCCGACGGCGGCGGCCACGGCCAGGAGCCGCAGGGCCGGCGCGCCCGTCGTCCCCAGGTAAAGGGCGGCGCCCGTGGCCAGGACGATGTAGCCGACCTGGCCGATGGAGCTGTAGGCCAGCAGGCGCTTGGCGTCGCTCTGCTTCATCGATTGGACCGTCCCGACGAGAAGCGTGACCGCGCCGACCGCGGCGACGACGAGCCCCCAGGCCCGGCCGTCGAACGCGCCCTCTCCCGCCGGGGGCATGAACAGGAAGGTCCGCAGCAGCCCGTAGACGCCGGTCTTGATCATGACGCCGCTCAGCAGGGCGCTCACGGGCGACGGGGCGATGGAGTGGGCGTCGGGCAGCCAGAGCTGCCCGAGCGGCCAGACGCCGGCCTTCAGGCCGAAGCCGACGAGCAGCAGGCCGAAGAAGGCGGCCGACGGCAGCGCCCCGGTGGCGCGGAGTCCGGAGGCGATCTCCGCCAGGGGCTGGCCGAAGCGGTAGCCGTCGACGAGGAAGGCCGCGGCGACGACGAGGACCCAGGCGGCCTCCATGAGGACCAGGTACTTCGCGGCGCTGCGGCGGTTCTCCGCCTTCCGGCGCTCGAAGCGGACCAGGAAGAACGAGGCCACGGTCATGACCTGCCAGGCCAGGCTGAAGCCGAGGGCCAGGTCGTCGACCGTGACCAGGGCGGCCATGCCCAGGACGAACAGCGGGTAGCACAGGTAATAGCCGCCCAGCCCGTACTCCGGGTAATGGTCCATGTAGCGGATGGAGTACAAGGCGCTGGCCACGGCCATGAGGGCGATGACGGCCAGGAAGACCGCCGAGACGCCGTCGACCAGGAAGGGGACGGCGACGGGGCCGAGGGCGACGGTCCGGAGGGCGGGCCCGGCGGGGCCGAAGAGGGCCTCGGCGCTCACGCTGAGCAGGAGGGCCGCCGCGCCGGAGACCAGGGCCAGGGCGACGGCCCCGGCCGCGCGCCGCTTCCGGGCGACGAGCGGCGCCGCCGCGGCCGCGGCGGCGAGCAGTCCGAAGGCGGCGAACAAGCGGGCGAAGAGGTCAGCGTTCATGGCGGTTCTCCGGTCGGTCGGCGGCGCGGGCGCCGAGGACGGCGTCGCGGACGGCGGCGGCGGCCCGCTCGACCGCGGGGGTCAGGCCCTCGCCGAAATCCAGGTCGGCGGGCACGATGCCGAGCAGGAAGGCCTTCTTGCCCGCGGCCTCGAGGTACTTGCCGCAGAGAGAGAGGGCCATCTTGTGGGTCGAGAAGCTCCCGGCCTCGCCCATCTCGTCGAGGGGGCCGAAGACGACGGTCCCGGGCCCGCCCGGGGCGGCCACGGCGTCGACGAAGACGACGCTCGAAGCGGCGCCGCGGGCCAGGGCGGGGACGACGTTCTCCGGCACGTCCTGGGCGTCGACGAGCTCGAGCCCGGGGACGGCCGGGGCGGCCCGCAGGGCGGCGACGATCCAGGGGCCGACGCCGTCGTCGCGGCGCAGGGGGTTGCCCACGCCGACGAGGCAGGCGCCTTGGCGGAGGACGTCGCTGAGCCCGTTCATGGCCGGCCTAGATATGCTCCCCGAGGGTCTTGATCTGCTTGTAGGTGTAGACCGGCCCGTCCGTGCAGACGAGGGTCCGGCCGATGGCGCAGTGCTGGCACTTGCCGATGCCGCACTTCATGTGCCGCTCCAGGGTCGAGACGATGTCCTCGTCCCGGAGCCCGGCGGCCAGGAGCTCCTTGATGACCGAGTTGAACATCAGCGGCGGGCCGCAGACGAAGGCCACGGTGTTCTCGACGGGGACCCGGGCCGGGGCGACCCGGGTGTGGACGAAGCCGACGGGGCCCGTCCAGCCCGGCTCGGGCCGGTCGATCGTGAAGTGGGTCTCGAAGCCCTCGGTGGCCTTCCACTTGTCGATCATGTCCCGGTACATCAGCTCCTTGGCCGAGCGGGAGCCGTAGATGAGGACGATGCGGCCGAAGTCCCGGCGGTGCTGGAGGACGTGGACGATGGACGAGCGCAGGGGGATGAGCCCGATGCCGCCGGCGACGTAGACGACGTTCTTGCCCTTGATGGACTCGAAGGGGAAGCCGTTGCCGAAGGGGCCGCGGAGGCCGATCTTGTCGCCGGGCCCGAGCTCATGGAGGGCCCGGGTGACCTTGCCGACCTGGCGGACCGACAGGTGAGGCCGGTCGTCCTCCGGGCTGAAGGGCAGGGACACGGCGAACTCGCCGGCGCCGAAGACCGTGCACATGACGAACTGGCCCGACTTGATGCGGAAGGCCCGGGCGGCCTCGGGCCGCTCGAACGAGAAGTAGAACGTGCGGACGTCCTCGATCTCGTCCCGGACCTCGTCGATGACGGCGACCTCCGGGACGGTGACGACGGCGCCGGGGTTCGGAGCGCTCATTTCGCACCTGCCTTGGTGATCTCGCGCCGGATGTAGGTGACGACGTTGGCGATGCCGATGTCGCCCGGGCAGACCCGGTTGCAGCGGCCGCAGCCGACGCAGCCGGGCCGGAGGTACTTCTTGGACTGGGAGTAGGACAGCTTGCAGAAGAAGCGCTTGTTGCGGCGGTCCTCGACGGGCTTGCGGGGGTTGTGGTCGCCGGCCATGCGGGTGTAGCCCTCGAAGGAGCAGGAGTCCCAGGACCTCGTCCGGTCGGCCCGGCCGCCGCCCGCGGGGAGGTCCTCGACGTTGAAGCAGGAGCAGGTCGGGCAGACGAAGGAGCAGGCCCCGCACTCGAAGCACTGGTCGCCGATGTACTCCCAGACGTCGTTCGAGATGAAGCCCATGGTGATGCGGTTCATGACCCGCGAGATCCAGGCCTTGTTCTCGGTGGCCTCGGCGTCGAAGCGGGCGATCGAGGCGTCGACGATCCTGGCCTTGAGGGCGGCGGCGTCCGGCCCGGCGTCCTCGAGCCCGAGCCGGCGGGCCAGGGCCTCGCCCTTGTCGCTGCCGGCCTCGTAGAGATAATGGCCGCCGGCCGACGTCAGGGCGGCGTCGAAGCCCTCCCGGGCGGCCGGCCCGCTGTCGGTGCAGACGCAGAAGCACTGGGGGAACGGCCGGACGCAGGTGTTGGCCAGGATGAACATGCGCTTGCGGTGGTCGCGGTAGACCTCGTCGACGTACTCCTGGCCGAGGAAGAAGCGGTCCAGGCAGAGGAGCCCCGCCAGGTCGCAGGCCCGGAGGCCGACCAGGGCCTTGGGCCTGACGAGGTCCTCGCGGACGACGGCGGCCTCGCGGCTCTCCCGGTCGTAGCGGTAGGACATGATCCTCTCGGCCTGGGGGAAGACGGCGAACTTCGGCGGGTTGTAGGTGATGGGGGCGTCCAGCCGGAGGACGGCCGGGTCGTCGACCCGCTCGAACATCGGGTCGCCGCCGTCGGCCCGGACGACGGGGCCGTAGAGCTCGTAGTCGGCGGCGAGGGCGGCGAGGAGCGCCGGGACCTTGTCTCTGGGCAGAATGCGCATGGTCACACCTTTTCGATCCGCACCGGGACGGCCGAATCCTGGTCCTCGTCGACGGCGGCCCCGGCGGCGTTGAGGAAGCCGGGGACCATGTCCTCGATGAAGTAGGGGACGTAGACGGCCCCGGGCTGGATGTCCCCGGAGACGCGCACGTCCACGCGCATCGACCCGCCGGCGGCGACGACGTCGACCGGGGCCTTGTCCCGGAGCCCGAGGGCCTTGGCGTCGGCCGCGGCGACCTCGACGAAGCCGCGGGGATAGAGGAGTAGCAGGGCGTTGTACTCCCGCTTCGGGATCTGGGTCTTCTTCATGATGTTGTTGCGGTGCCAGAAGTAGTTGGCCTTGCCGGCCATGAGCAGGTAGGGGAACTCCGGCGTCGGCGCGGGGGCCGAGAGGGCGGGCGGGACGGCGACGAAGCGGAGCCGGCGCGGCGCGGCCGCCGCGTCGAGCCGGACCGTGCCCCCGGGGCGCGCGGCGTCCACGGGCCACTGCAGGCCGTGGGCCTTCCCGAGCCCGGCGTAGGTGACGCCGGCGTAGGCGGGCACGGCGGCGGCGATCCCGGCCATGATCCCCTCGGCCGATTCGACCGCCCAGTCGGCGCCGAGCTTCGCCGCCAGGTCGGCGTAGATGCGCCAGGCCGGGCGGACGCCGGAGGGCGGCTCGACCTTCTTGCGGTTGAGCTGGATGCGCCGCTCGGCGTTGGTATAGGTCCCGTCGGTCTCCGCGTAGGTGGCGGCGGGCAGGACGACGTGGGCGAGCCCGGCGAAGGGATTGGCGAAGGCGCCTATATAGAGGAGGAACTCGAGGCCCTTGATCCGGGCCGCGTGGCGGACGATCTCCTCGTCCCGGTCGGCCACGACCAGGGCCTTGAGCGGCGACGCGGGGTCGGCCAGCAGCTCGCGCGGCGTGCGGCCGGCGGCCGCGCCTTCGGTCCGGCGGTGGCCGGGGAGGAAGCGGTTCGTGGCGCCGACGTCGAAGCTGCCGACGATGTTGGCGATGCCGGGGACGGGGTTGACGCCGCAGCCTTCCCGGCCCGTCTTGCCCGCGGCCAGGAAGAGGCCGTGGAGGAAGGCGACCGTGTCGCGGTCGAGGCCGGCGATGCCGGTGGTGAAGAAGGCCATGGCCGTCGGCGACTGGGCCAGGCCGCGGGCCAGCTCCTCGATGTCGGGGACGGCCAGGCCCGAGGCCGCCGCC
This sequence comes from Acidobacteriota bacterium, assembly GCA_029569255.1. GTDB lineage: Bacteria > Acidobacteriota > Aminicenantia > Aminicenantales > Saccharicenantaceae > RBG-16-66-30. The sequence continues at coordinate 24,937 of JAKQUO010000032.1, forward strand.
AGGGCGTTCAGGTCGAGCCCGGCCAGGGCGCGGGCGAAGCCGTCGAAGCCCTCGGTCCGGTCCCGGACGAAGGCCTCGTCGGCCCAGCCCTTCTCGACCAGGACCTTGGCCGCGGCGGCCAGGGCGTGCCGCAGCGCGCCGGGCCGCGTCCAGAGGTGGGCGCCGCTCAGGCGGGTCATCTGCGTCGCCCGCGGGCTCAGGGTGACCAGGCGCGCGCCGCCGCGGGCGGCCATGTGGATCTCGCTGCCGACGATGGGATTGAGCTTGGCGATGTCGGCCCCGACGACCAGGATGAACCGGGCCTGGCGGACCTCGGTGAGAGAGCCGGACATGGCCGGCCAGCCCGTGCCCTCGAGGAGGACCTCGGCGGCGTCGCCGTGGCCCTGGTCGGAGGCCAAGCCGATGTGGGGCGTGCGGCAGACCTCCCGGGCCAGCTTGGCCAGGAGGAAGTTGTCCTCGTTGGAGGCCCGGGGCGAGGCCAGGAAGGCGATCTCGTCGCCGGAGTAGCGGCCCAGCCTCCCGGCGGCGTGGGCCAGGGCCTCGTCGTAGGCGACGGGCTCGAGCCTTCCGCCGCGCCGGACGGCCGGCGAGACGATCCGGTCCCGCGCCGCCAGGAGCTCGTGGATGTGCCAGCCGCGGACGCACAGCCGTCCCCGGCTGACGGGATGACCGGGCGAGGCGAAGACGCCGCGGACGGCGGCGTCGCCGACGTCGAGGATATGGCCGCAGCCGGTGCCGCAGAAGTTGCAGACTCCCGAGTGAGTGCTCATGCCGTTGGCTCCTGAGACTTGGTGGCCCGGATCTTCCCGGCCGGCGGGCCTCGACCGGACAGATGCGCGGCCGGCGGGATACAGCCCTCTCCCGGCGGTGATCAGGGGCTTCGACGGAGAGCTTAGCTCGTCAGCCGCGCAGGGAATTCTATAGAAAACAGGATACCAAAATCCCGGCCTAAAGTAAAGGCTCGCGCAACTTCAGGCCGAGGACGTATAAGATATTGTAGAAATTGGAGATGCCGCCGACGAAACGCTCCTTGATCAGGCCCTTGGGGATGTCGTCGATGACGGCCTTCAGGCCGTCGAGCGCGGCCTTGAGGGCCGCCTGGTCGGCCAGGAGGACGGCCCGGCCGTGGGCCTCGAGCAGGGCCGCGACGACGGGGCCGGCCCGCGAGACGTCGTCGAGCACGGCCCGGTAGGCGTCGCGCCGCGGGGCGGGGACGGCCAGGACGGCCTTCTCGGCCAGGGCGGCCCGGGTCACGGCGTACCCGATGAGGACCTCGGCCGTGTTGCGCTCCCGGAGCCGGTCGGGATAGCGCTCGAAGTAGGCCTCGCCGAGGGCGATCATGTCGGCGCTGCCGAGCGCGAAATCGCCGTCCAGGGCCCGGACGGCCGCGCGGAAGGACTCCGGGTCGGGCCGGCGGCGGAAGAGCTCGGCCAGGGTGGCGGTCATGGGCCTGTCGGAGGCGTCCGGCAAGACGGCGGCGGGAGGCTCGGCCCGGCCGCTAGGCCTTGGCGTAACGGCCGATGACGGCCAGCAGCAGGTCGAAGTTGACGGGCTTCTGGAAGACGCCGCTGAAGCCGTACTCGGCCAGGCCGACGTTGGCGGCCGTGGCGTCGCCGATCGTGCTCAGGAGGAAGACGGGCGTCCCGGGGCGCTCGGTCTTCATGATCTTGGTCACCTGGCCGCCCGAATCGATGTCCTCCATCATCATGTCGCAGAGGACGATGTCGGGGTTCGTCTTGCGGAAGGCCTCGAGGCCTTCCTTGCCGCTCAGGGCGAAGGACGCGTCGAAGCCGTTGGCGTCGAGGATGGCCTTGACCGACTCGCAGATGGCCGGGTCGTCGTCGATGATGAGCACCTTCTTCTTGTCGCTCATGGTGTCCTCCGGGCGTCGTTCGGGAAGGACATTTATACCACATTCCCCCCGGGGGTGTATAGGCCGGAAAATCACGAGGCTTTTGGCCCGCCGCCGCCGGTTTTCGGCCGGACAGGCGGGGAATGCGGCCAACCGAAACCGCACCCCTCCCCCGCCTCCGCATCGTCAGCTACTCGTACTCACCGCTCTCTTCGCCCGCCATAAGACAGGTGCCTTCTATGGTTACCTTTTTGGTGAGTGAACAATCCGGGCTGCGGCATGGAACCGCCGGCCTCGGGCTCGGAATCAACCCTCTCCCTCACAAAATGAGATTATCCCGGCCCCGGACAGGTGTCAAGAACGTCAGAGCTCCTGGTGCTCGGTCCGGCGGATGATTTCGTTCTGGAGCTCCGTCGAGCAGTCGACGAAGTAGTCGCTGTAGCCGGCCACCCGGACGATGAGGTCCCGGTGCTTCTCCGGCTCCGCCTGGGCCGTCCGCAGCAGGTCGGCCGTGACGACGTTGAACTGGAGGTGGTGGCCCATGAGCCGGAAGTAGGACCGGACGAGGTCCTTGAGTCCCCTCAGCCCCGTCTCGTCGGCCAGGAGCTGGGGCGTGAACTTCTGGTTGAGGAGCGTCCCGCCCGTCCGGACGTGGTCCATCTTGCCGAGCGACTTGATGACCGCCGTCGGGCCCTTGCGGTCGGCGCCCTGGACCGGCGAGACGCCCTCGGAAACGGCGTCGCCCGCCAGCCGCCCGTCGGCCGTGGCCCCGGTCATCTTGCCGAAGTAGATGTGGGACGTCGTCGGCAGGAGATTGATCCGGTAGGCGCCGCCGCGCGGCGTCGGCCGGCCGTCCACGGCCTCGAAATAGGCCTCGAAGACGCGCTTCATCAGCGAGTCGGCGTAGTCGTCGTCGTTGCCGAACTTGGGCGTCCGGTTGAGGAGGCGCCGGCGGAGGGCCTCGTGGCCCTCGAAGTCGTCCTCGAGCGCGGCCAGGAGCTCGGCCATCGTGAAGTGCTTGTGGTCGTAGACGTTCCAGCGGACGGCGCTGAGGGCGTCGGTGATGGTGCCCATGCCGACGCCCTGGATGTAGTTGGTGTTATAGCGGGCCCCGCCGGCGTGGTAGTCCTTGCCGGCCTTGACGCAGTCGTCTATGAGGACCGACAGGAACGGCGCCGGCAGGTACCTGGCGTAGAGGGCCTCGATGACGTTCGAGCCGCGGACCTTGATGTCGACGAAGTGGCGGACCTGCCGGCGGAAGGCCTCGAACAGCTCGTCGAAGGTCCCGAACGCCGTCGGGTCGCCGGTCTCGAGGCCGATCCTCTTCCCCGTGCGCGGGTCGACGCCGTTTCCCAGGGTGATCTCGAAGACCTTGGGCAGGTTGAAGTAGCCGGTCAGGATGTAGGCCTCCTTCCCGAAGGCCCCGGTCTCGACGCAGCCGCTGGCCCCGCCGTTGCGGGCGTCGGCGACCGACTTGCCCTGGCGGACGAGCTCCTGGACGATGGCCTCGGTGTTGAAGATCGAGGGCTGGCCGAAGCCCGTCTTGACGATCTCGAGGGCGCGGAGGAGGAACGCGTCCGGCCCCTTGGCGCTGATCTGGACCATCGAGCTCGGCTGGAGGATGCGCATCTCCTCGATGACGTCGAGGATGAGGTAGCTCAGCTCGTTGACGCCGTCGGAGCCGTCCTCTTTGAGGCCGCCGACGTTGATCAGGGCGAAGTCGGTGTAGGTGCCGCTCTCCTCGGCCGTGACGCCGACCTTGGGCGGGGCGGGCTGGTTGTTGAACTTGATCCAGAAGGCCTGGAGGAGCTCCCGAGCCGACTCCTCGGTCAGCGAGCCGTCGGCCAGCCCCTTCCGGTAGAACGGCCAGAGGTGCTGGTCCAGGCGGCCGGGGTTGAACGAGTCCCAGGTGTTGTACTCGGTGATGACGCCGAGGTGGACGAACCAGTACATCTGGAGGGCTTCCCAGAAGTCGCGCGGGGCCTCGGCCGGGACCCGGTCGCAGACCTCGGCGACGCGCTCGAGCTCCTTACGGCGCGCGGGGTCCTTCTCGCCCGCGGCCAGCTCCCGGGCCTTGTCCGCGTGCCGCCGGCCGAAGGCGATGACGGCGTCGCAGGCGGCGGCCATGGCCTTGAGCTCCTCCTGCTTGTCGTAGGCCCCGGGGTCGGCCATGAAGTCGAGGGCGGAGAGGGCCGCGGCGATGTCCTTCTTGAAGTCCTCGAGGCCCTTGGCGTAGATCTTGCCGTCGAGGACGGTGTGGCCGGGGGCGCGCTGCTCCATGAACTCGGTGAAGACGCCGGCCTCGTAGGCGTCGATCCACTCCCGGGTCATCTCGGCGAAGATGAGGTCCCGCTGCGAGCGGCCCTGCCAGAAGGGGATGATCTCCTCGGCATAGACGCGCCGGGTCGCCTCGTCGGAGGCGAAGGAGGTCTTCTTGCGGTCGTTGAGCCGCCGGAGGTCCTGGAGGGAGTGGCAGCAGACCTCGGGGTAGGTCGGCGTCGCCTTGGGGGCGGGGCCGCGCTCGCCGACGATGAGCTCCCCGTCGTTGATGCAGACCGCCTTGTTCTCCATGACGTGCTTGAAGGCCAGGGCGCGCTGCATCGGGACCGAAAGCGCGCGCGTTCCCGGGCGCCTGTAGAACTCGGTCAGGAGCCGGGCCCGCTCGGCGCTGATCGTCGGCTTGGCCTCGAGCGTCTGCCGTCTCAGCTTCCGGATCCGTTCGTTCATGGTCATCCTCCCCGCCGGACCTCGAAGCCCGCCGCGCGGAAGGCCGCTTCGATCGCGGCCAGCCTGTCCCCGGACGGGGCCTCGAACCTCCGGAAATCGGCCCCCCTGCCGATCCGGCCGGCCTTTTCCAGGCCTCCGGCGTGATAGGGCAGAAGGCCGACCCGGCGGACCGTCCCGAGCCGTTCGAGAAAGGCGACGGTCCGCCGGACGTTGTCGTCGTCGTCGTTCACGCCGCGGACGAGCGGGATGCGGACCCAGATCTCGGGGCCGGCCGCGGCCAGTCGCTCCAGGTTGTCGAGGATCGGGGCGTTCGAGACCCCGGTGAACTCCCGGTGCCGGGCGTCGTCCATGAGCTTGAGGTCGAAGAGCAGGAGGTCGGTCTTGGCCGCCAGCCGGTCGAGCGCGCCGTTCCCGGCCAGGCCGGCCGTGTCCACGGCCGTCCCGAGGCCGCGCCCGCGGCAGGCGTCGAGCAAGGCCTCGGCGAAGGCGGCCTGGACGGCCGGGTCGCCGCCGGAGAGCGTCACCCCGCCGCCCGACTGCTCGTAGAAGATCCGGTCCTTCTCGACCTCGTCCATGACCTCGTCGACCGTCATCTCCCGGCCGACGACCTGCATGGCGTCGCAGAGGCAGGCCTCGGCGCACTTTCCGCAGACATCGCACGTCCCGCGGTCGATCGAGACCGCGCCGGCGGCGTCCTTGGCGATCGCGCCCTTCGGGCAGGCCGCGATGCAGGCGTGGCATCGGGCGCACCGCCCCGGCCAGTGCATGAGCTCGGGCCCGGCGGCGACGCTCTCGGGGTTGTGGCACCAGAGGCAGCCGAGAGAACAGCCCTTGAGGAAGACCGTCGTGCGGATGCCCGGCCCGTCGTGGATCGAGTAGCGCTTGATGTCGAAGACCCGGCCTGTCACGCCCGTTCCTTTCGATGCCTGCGCCATGACGATCCTGCCATATTTGAGTCGTAATATATCAGATATCAGGACGGGAAATCAAGCTTTTTTCGTCCGGGCCCTACCTTTTTCCCCTGATTTGTTGTAAATAGCCATGGTCCCCGAACACCCATGGACGAACAGCATCGGCCGGGAACCCCGGCGGCCGACCCCCTGCCCGGCGTCTCCTCCCGGGCGCCGAGGCCCGGCTTCGTCAAGCGCCTCTACCTCGAGGAGCGGGACGCCTGGCGCCGGCGCTACCGGAAACACTTCAAGCACGCGGCCCGGGCGCTCGGGCTGGGCTTCGTCGCCGGGTTCTTATTCTTCCTGCTGCAGCCGGGCCGGGAGACGAAGGCCCTCGAGTTCGTGGCCAGGTCCCTCAAGGACATCCGCCTCGAAGGCCCGCCTCTGACGCTGGCCCTGACCCTGTTCTATCACAACGCCCGGGCCTCGGCCGTCGCGGTCGCCGCCGGGGCGGTCCCTTTCCTGTTCCTGCCCATCTTCGATCCCCTCCTCAACGGCGGGGTCCTCGGCCTTCTGGCCTCGGTCGGCAAGCACCAGGGGCTCGACGTGCCCCGGCTCTTCCTGACCAAGGTCCTGCCCCACGGCGTCTTCGAGCTCACGGCCGTCCTTTACGCGACGAGCCTGGGCCTGCACCTATCGGCCGAGATGGGCAAGAAGGCCGTCGTCTCCTGGAGAAGAAGAAAGGGGACACACACTCAATGTGTCCCCTTTCCGGAACCGGCGGGGCCGGCCGGCGTCGCCCGCGACATCGTCCGCTCGTTCGTCCTGGTGGTGCTGCCGCTCCTCCTCGTCGCCGCGGCGATCGAGGGCCTCATCACGCCTCTTCTCGACTGAACGGAGGGAACATGAGATTCACGTTCGCCCACAACAACATCAACGTCCTCGATCTCGACCGCAGCCTCTCGTTCTATGAGGCAGCGCTCGGCCTGGAGGCCGTCAAGCGCCACGAGGCCAAGGACGGCAGCTTTGTCCTGATCTACCTCGGCGACGGGAAAACGCCGCACCGGCTCGAGCTGACCTGGCTTCGGGACCGGAAAGAGCCCTACGATCTGGGCGACAACGAGATCCACCTGGCCTTCACGGTCGACGATTATCCCGGGGCCTGCGCCAAGCACAAGGCGATGGGCGTCGTCTGCTACGAGAACCCATCCATGGGCATCTACTTCATCGAGGACCCGGACGGATACTGGCTGGAGATCCTACCGGAAAAACGCCCGCAGCCCGCCTGAGGACGGGGACATGTGCCCGGGGTACATGTCCCGGGTCCGGTCACTTGACCATGAACTTGTGGACCGTCGTCGTCCTGTACATCCGCCCCGGTTCCAGGACGGTCGAGGGGAAATCCGGCCGGTTCGGCGAGTCGGGGAAGTGCTGGGTCTCGAGGCAGAAGCCGGCGTGCTTCCCGTAGGCCCGGCCGCCCTTGCCGACGACCGTGCCGTCGAGGAAGTTCCCGGTGTAGAGCTGGATCCCCGGCTGGTCCGTCCAGATCTCCAGGACCCGGCCGCTCTCCGGCTCCTCGACCCGCGCTGCCCGGGCCAGCCTGCCGCCGCCGCTCCTCAGGACGAAGTTGTGGTCGTAGCCGCCCTCGACCCGGGCGATCCGCTCCCCGATCGCGCGCGGCGCCGTGAAGTCGAAGGGCGTCCCGGCCACCGGCGCGAACGCGCCGGTCGGGATGAGGTTCGCCGGGGAATCGACGGCCGTGACGGCGTCGGCCTCGAGCTGGAGGATATGGCCGAGGACGTCGCCGTCGCCCTCCCCCCTGAGGTTCCAGTAGGCGTGGTTGGTCAGGTTGACCGGCGTCTTCTTGTCCGTCACGGCCTCGTAGTCGATCCGCAGCTCGTCGGCGTCGGTCAGCGCGTAGACGACCTTGACCGCCAGGTTCCCGGGGAAGCCCTCCTCCCCGTCCCGGCTGAGATAGGCCAGCCGCAGGCCGATGCCGTCGGCGACGGGGATGGCCTCGGCCGTCCAGACCACCTTGTCGAAGCCCTTGACCCCGCCGTGGAGGCTGTTCTCGCGGTCGTTGGCGGCCAGCCGGCATTCGACGCCGTCGATCGTGAACCGGGCCTTGGCGATGCGGTTGCCGTAGCGGCCGATGACGGCCCCGAAATAGGGGTTCTCGCCGAGATAGCCGGCCAGCGCGTCGAAGCCGAGGGTGACGTCGGCGAGAACGCCGCGGCGGTCCGGGACCTTGAGGGAGACCAGGGTCCCGCCGTAGGTCATGACGCGGGCCTCGAGCCCGCGGGCGTTGGTCAGGGTGTAGATGTCGACGCGCGCGCCGCCGGGCAGACTCCCGAAGGACTCTCTCTTGATCGACATTCTCGGGCCTCCTGTCGCCGCGGCCGTCTCCCCGGGGGCGGCGGCCTCCTTCTTGCAGGCCGGGCCGGCCAGGCCGGCGACAAGCGCGAGGGCGAGCGCCGCGAGGGCCGCTTTCCGGGCCGGGTTTCTCATGACAGCCTCCACGAGGGGGGGAACCGAGCCATTGTTCTATAGCAAAATCTGCCGTATTTCAACCTGGCGGCCCGCCGCGGCATTCCCAGCACCCACGCAAGGTCATGTCCCGGATCTTCCCGCTCGCTTCGCGCTTGGAACGTTGGAACGTTTGACCCCGGTCCCTCCGTATGGTATGAAATGGTAAACCGCATGGTCGGGAAGACCCTCAAGCATTACCGGATCGAGTCTCGCCTGGGCAAGGGCGGCATGGGCGTCGTCTACCGGGCCCGCGACACCCGCCTCGACCGCCCGGTCGCCCTCAAGACCCTGCCGCCCGGCCTGATCGCCGACCCCGATCGCAAGAACCGCCTTCTCCTCGAGGCCCGCTCGGCCGCGGCCGTCGCCCACCCGGCCATCGCCCAGGTCTACGACATCGACGAGGCCGACGGCGTCCTCTTCATCGCCATGGAGTGCGTCGACGGCCGGACCGTCACCGGGCTCATCGCCGACGGCGAGCTCGACCAGCTGGGCGCGATAGAGATCGCCATCCAGGTCGCCGAGGGCCTGGCCAAGGCCCACGAGGCCGGCGTCCTCCACCGCGACATCAAGTCGGACAACATCATGGTCACCCGGGACGGCCACGCCAAGCTCCTGGATTTCGGCCTGGCCAAGCTCGTCGAGCCGGGCCCCGCCGCCCCGGAGGGCCCCGGCGACGGCGAGCCCGGCGCCGCCCCCGTCCCCGGGCTCGACCGGACCCTGACCCAGGGCCGCGTCCGCACCATCCCCGGCGCGGTCCTGGGCACGCTGAGCTACATGAGCCCCGAGCAGGCCCGGGGCAAGGAGCTCGACCGCCGCAGCGACATCTTCTCGCTCGGCACGGTCCTCTACGAGATGGTCACCTCGGAGCTGCCGTTCAAGGGCGATACGCCCCTCGACACGATGCACGCCATCGCCTACGAGGAGGCCCGCCCGGTGACGGCCGTCCGGCGCGACCTGCCCGCCGGGCTCCACCGCGTCGTCTCCCGCTGCCTGCGCAAGAACCCCGACGACCGCTACCCCGACGCCAACGCCTTGGCCGCCGACCTGAAGCGGCTGAAGCGCGACATCGAGACCGGGACGGCGGCCCAAGTCCCCGCCGCCGAGCGCCTCCGCAGCTGGGCCGAGCGGCTCGAGCTCTCGTTCCCGGGCGGCGCCAAGGGCATGCTCGTCCTGGCCGGGGCGATCGCCCTGGCCGCGCTGCTCGTGGCCGTCAGGTTCAACTGGGGCGGCCTGATCGTCCCGGCCTTCATCGGCCTGTTCGTCTACCGCCACTTTCGCAACCGCAAGAAGCGGATGATCGCCGCCTTCGCCAAGAAGGCCGGCAGGTTCCCCCAGGTCCGCCTCATCCTCGCCCGGGAGGACCGCGTCACCGTCGTCCTGGACCAGGCCCCGGCCAAGGTCTACATCCGCATCACGGCCCTCGTCGACGAGCTCAACGCCCGCCTCTTCGTCGGCAAGGGCGTCACGGCCGACGTCAAATCGGACCTCTCCGAGGACGAGGTCCGGACGATGCAGAAGCAGGTCGGAGTCGTCTATGCCCGGGAGGGGGCCCTCCCGGCCGGCGCCGAGGGCGCCGCCGGGGATTAGCCCGACCGCTTGGCCTTCAGCTCCTCGACCCTTTTCCGGACGGCCGGCTGGTCCGGGCTGAGCTCGAGAGAGCGCTGGAAGGCGGCCAACGCCTCCTTGGTCCTGCCCAGGCCCTGGTGGCACTCCCCGAGCGCGTTGAGCAGGGCGGCGTTGACGCCGTAGCGGGAGACGGCCCGGTCGAGGGCCTCGACGGCCCGCTCGAGCCGGCCCTCCCGCTTGAAGCCCTCGGCGGCCAGGACGAAGGTCTCGTATTTCGCGGCCCTTTCGGCGCCGAGGAACGGCTCGAGGGTCCGCGCGGCCGCGGCCGCGTCGCCGAGGGCGAGATAGGCCCGGGCCAGGCTCCCGGCCGCGTCCTCGGAGTCCGGCTTTTTCTCGAAGGCCCGCTCCAGGAAGACCCGCGCCTCAGCGTAGCGGCCGAGGTTGAAGAGCTGGGCGCCCGTCATCTCCGCGTAGACCGGGTCGGAGGTGTCGGCCAGGATCCGCGACGAGGTCCACGGACGCGGGATGGCGTCGGCGAAGCTCAGGTCGAACTCCTCCTCGGCGGCCACGACCTCGGCGCCGCCGCTCGCGAAGGAGACCCGGACGGCGTAGTGGGCGGGCGCGAGCTCGGCCAGGGGGAACTCCTCGACGACGTCCGGCAGGTCGGGGCACTCGGACGGCTTGCGGCGGACCGAGCGGACGGCCTGCCCCTCCTTGAGGACGTCGACGCGGACCTCGCCGGCCGCGGCGGCCTCGCCGGTCAGGCCGCTGAGCTGGAAGGCGACGACGAGCGTCTCCTGCCGGGCGAACGTCCGGCCGGGCTGGCAATGGATCTGGTAGGGGCCGACGCGGAAGGCCTTCATCCGGCGCCGGTCCGGCTCGAGACGGACGGCCCGGTAGCCGAGAAGGGGCTGGGTCAGGGCCACGGCCCCGCCGGGAGGCACGCGCAGGCCCTGCTCGACCGAGGTGAACTCCTTGGAGGCCTCGTTCTTGACGAGCACCGACAAGTTGTAATCCCCGCCGACGAGGGGGAAGAGGTCCTGGAAGTCGAACGGGGCGTGGCTGGCCGCCCGCATCTCCTCCGCCGTCAGGCTCAGGGCCACGGTCTTGTCGAACTGATGGACGGGCCGGCCGTCCGGCGTGGTGACCCGCCCGTTGACCTTCAGGGTCGTGTAGTACTTGCCCTCGTATTCGTTGACGGACAGGCGGCGGGGCTCGACCGCGTAATGGACGAAAGAGAGCCCCGAAGGGTCGCGGAAGACCCTGATGAGGCTGTCGCTCGCGAGGTAGTTGGCCGTGTACTCGACCTCGACGATGTCCTTGTACTCCAGGAACTTCCGGGCGTAGAGGGCCTCGACGGAACGGGCCGGCGCGGACTCGATGCGCTGGATGAGGAGGTCCGACGACAGCGACGGCCGGCCCCAGGCGCCGGAGGACTCGCCGGGGACGAGGTTGAGCGAGACGGAGGCCAGCGAGGGCTCGACCTCATTGAGCTTCTCGTAGGCCGCCCCGTAGTCGGCGCCGCCGAGCCAGCCGGGCAGCAGGGCCTGGGGGCCGTTGCCGATCGGGCTGTAGAGCTTGTATTCGCCGTGGCCGTTCTCGCGGAAGAAGACGACGTTGAAGCCGGCCGGCAGCCCGGCGTCCGTCTTGCCCTGGTAGAACCAGACCTCCGTGTCGTAGACCGACGACTTGCCCTCGAACCTCTGGATGTCGTTCGGCTCGCCCAGGATGATGTAGATGCGGCCGCGGTCGGTCTTGCGTCCGGGCCGCGGGGCGTCGCGCCCGAAGTAGCGGTCGGCGTGGGCGACGCGCCGGAAGTGCTCGGTCTTGAACTCGTTCTCCCCGCTCCCGGGCGACGGGTCGCGCTGTTTCCAGAAGGCCTCGATGAAGAGGTCCCGCTCCCGGTCCGTCCGGAGCTTCAGGAAGACGTCGCGTTCCGTCGGGGCGATGATGTAGGCGACGTCGTCGTCGAGCCATTTCTTGTACGCGTCGGGGAGCTTGGCCGGGGCGGCTTTCTGGACGCGGGGCGGGACGGCCGCGGCCGGGGCCGCGAGGGCGAAGGCCGCCGCCAGCGGAAGAACGGCCGCGAGCCGCGTCTTGATCATGCCCACCTCGCGCGCAGCCGGGCCAGCTCGGCGCTCGCGGCGGCGTTGAGAACTTGGCGGAGGAAGGCGGGGGCGTCGCCGGTCTCGCAGGAGTGGACGACGCCGCCCTTCTGAAAAAACTTGGCCGATGCGGTCATGGGGACATTATATAACAAACGCGTCCGCTCCGCCCGGGGACACGGAGAAGAAGGCCGGGTCTCTCGCTCGAAGACGAAGCCGGCGAGACGCCGGTGACCGCTCGAGCTCATCCGGGTGAGGCTGTCCCGGGGACGATGACCCGGCAGCCCCGGCGGGCGGACTCGAAGCAGGCGTCGAGGGCCCGGGCGTTGCCGAGGGCGTCGGCGGGCGGGACGCGCAGGGGCTCCCGGCCGAGGACGGCGTCGGCGAAGTGCTCGGCCATGAGCCGGAACATGTCGGCCCTGGGGACGCGCACGGCCTCCCGCCGGTCGCCGCGGACGACGGCCAGGGCGACATCGAAGCCCTTGGCCGAGAAGGCCCGGTCGAGCTGGAGCGTCCCCTCGGTCCCGACGGCCAGGAGGCGGCTCTGGAAATGCTCCTCGAAGCTCGACTCGCAGTGGGCGAAGCGCCCGCCGGGGAACTCGAGGACGGCGGCCGCGGTCATGTCGATGCCGGTCGCCGGGTCGAGGCGGGCGGCGGCGAAGGCCGCGACGGGCTCGGCGCCGAAAACGAGGCGGGCGGCGCTGACCGTGTAGCAGCCGACGTCGTAGAGGGCCCCGCCGCCCATGGCCGGGGACCAGCGGTAGTTCCCGCCGTCGCGCTCGAACCGGAAGGTGAAGGCGGAGTGGACGGCCCGGACGGCGCCAAGCCGGCCCTGGCCGACGATCTCGAGCGCCTTGGCGATCTGCGGATGGAACTTGTACATAAAGCCTTCCATGAGCAGGACGCGGTTTCTCCCGGCCGCGGCGATCATCGCCCCGGCCTCGGCGGCGTCCAGGGCCAGGGGCTTCTCGCAGAGGACGTGCTTGCCGGCGTCGAGGGCCCGGACGGCCCATTCGGCGTGGAGGTGGTTCGCGAGCGGGATGTAGACGGCGTCGACCGTCTGGTCGTCGACGACGTCCCGGTAGGTCCGGAGGGCGGCGCGGATGTCGTAGCGAACGGCCCAGGCCCGGGCCTTGGCCTCGTCGCGGGCCGCGATGGCCGCGAGGAAGCCGTTCCGCGAAGCGTTGACGGCCGGGATGAAGGCCTTCTCGGCGATCCCGGCGCACCCGAGGACGCCCCAGCCGACCTTCTTGTCCATCGCGCGCCTCCCTGCTCCTTCCGCTCTCGGCGCTCAGCCGATGTCGCCGGAGTACTTGGTCAGGAGCTTCTTGCGGAGGTCACGGAAAAGCCGGACGACCTCCTCCATCCGGGACACGGTTAGACCCGTCAGGTATTGGGCCGCCTCGGCCCGGGCCTCCGGCCGCCCCGACCCGAGGATCTCCAAGACCTCGGCGTCGACGGAGGCCTGGGCCTCGAAGAAGCCGTTCTCGAGCGGGTCGCGCGCCTCCCGCAGGTCTTTGACCGCGTCCTGCCAGCGGAGGAGCATGAGCTTCTCCACGAAGTCCACGGCCCAGCGGGCCGAGTCCTCGCTGTACTCCGCGAAATCGTAGGTCTTGTAGAACGGCGAGACGTCGGTCGCGCCGGCGTAGACCGGGACGTAGGCGCTGACGTAGGGGTTGTCCACGTAGAACCAGTAGACGCCGCCGACGGCGTCCGGGAGCCAGGACCGGAGCTGGGCGACCATGCCGTAGGACGGCCCGGCGATCGTCCGGTGATGGCGGATGCGCAGGACCCGCTCCCACTCGCCGCCGATGAAGGGCGAGGCCAGCGGGCTCTTCACGGCCCGGCCGCCGGCCGGGACGAACCAGGCCGGGTCGAGCGTCATGTCGTAGACCGTGTCCTCGAAGGTCGAGCGCTGGAAGGCGACGATGTCGCGGACCGAGACCTTCTTTTCCGGCTTGACGGAGAAGGGATAGAAGGCCTCGCCTTCCATGCCCTGCGAGTAAAGGGTCCCGGGCCCGGCCGGCGCGGTCATGGCCCGGGCCGGCCAGGGCTTGAGCGACGGCGCCAACGCGCTGTAAATGAGCCACATCCGGCTGAGGCTGCCCTCCCGGACGGGCGGCGCATAGACCTCGGACCAGATGAACGGCCGGCCGCCCTTCGGGTCGTACCAGCCGCGGTCGACGGCCTCTTTCATGTAGTTCGACGAGGCCATCATGCCGGGGTCGCGGAGATCGACCTCGCGGATGCGGAAGTGATTGGCGATGACGACGACATGGTCGTCCGGGACGCGGCGGGCCGCCCAGACGGCGCCCGGCTTGCCGCTCTCCGGCGTCCAGTCCGGGCCGACGCCGCAGATCTCCATCTCCCAGAGCTCCTTCGGGTCGGCGATGCAGAGCGCCTCCGAACCGCCGCACGACGGCAGGAAGCCGTACTTTTCGACCAGGCCGCCGATGAGCTTCACGGCCTCGCGGGCCGCGGAGCAGCGCTCCAAGGCGAAGACCTGGGCCTGCTCGACGGTCATGATCTGCCTGGTCAGCCCCTCGATGTAGGGGACGTCGAGCTCGGCCCGCTGGGAACAGGTGCTCTCGCCGATGGCCAGCTGGCGCTCGTTCATCTGCGAGTAGCCGGTGTGGAAATAGGTGAAGGTCCGCTCGGCCTGCGGGATCCGGCCGATGACCCGGCCGAAGTCGCCGAGCGGCAGGGCGCGCCGGTCGTCGCTCGCGCCGAAGTAGATCATGCCCCAATGGACCGGGGCCATGGCCCCCTTGGGGAAGGTCCGGCCGGGGACGACCTGGATGCGGCACTCGCTGCAGCAGTCGGTGTGGGAGGTCATGACCGAGCCGTCGGCGGAGGCCAGCCGCCCGACGCCGATGACCGTGCAGCCCTCGAACCCGGGGGCCTGTTCGGCCGCCCCGAGGGGGAGAGCGGCCAGGGCCAGCCCGCACAGGGCCAGCGCCCATTTCACGCTCCGGGGGATGGATACGGCCTTCTTGGCCTTGAAACGGGGGTCGTCGCTCATGATCGTCCTCCTTCGTCCCGGCCCCCCTGGCCCCGCGGAAGTATACGCCGATTCGCCTCGCGAAATCCATGCGCCGATCGACATCCGGTTTTGCCGATAGGGCGAGGGGTTCAAGGCCTTCTGCCGTTCAAGCTCGAACGGGCCGGTGGGCCGGCCACCCCCCCGAGGCGGGCCGGCTCTGTTCGGCGTTCCGGGGCCCCCGGCCCAACGGAACGCTCAGACCTTCTGCAGCTTCTTGACGAAGGCCGGGTCGATGTCGCAGCCGAGGCCGGGCGTCTCCGGGAGCGTCAGCGTCCCCGCCCTGACCGTCATCCCGCCGATGACCGGGTCCACGGCGTGCTCCGAGTTCCCGTCGAGGTCGGCGTAGACGATGTTGGCCTGCGAGGCGACGACGTGGGCCGCCGCCGTCAGGGCCAGGTTCGACTCGAGCATGCAGCCGACCATGCAGCGCATGTTGGCCGCGCCGGCGACGTGGGCGATGCGGATGGAGTTGAGTATCCCGCCGGACTTCATCAGCTTGATGTTGAAGGTGTCGCAGGCCTCGGCCCTGATGAGCGTGATCGCATCGGCCGGGCCGTAGAGGGACTCGTCGGCCATGATCGAAATGGGGCTCTGCGCCCGGACGGCCCGCATCCCGGCGTGGTCCGAGGCGAGGACGGGCTGCTCGCAGAACTCGATCGCCAGGGGCTCCATCTTGCGCAGGGCGTAGACCGCCTGGGGCACGGTCCAGCCCTGGTTGGCGTCGACGCGGATGGCCGTCTTCGGGCCGACCGCCCGGCGGATGGCCTCGAGGCGGGCGAAGTCCTCGTCGGGGTCGAGCCCGACCTTGACCTTGAGGGTCTTGTAGCCCATGTCGGCGTATCTCTTGGACTCGGCGGCCATGGCTTCGAGTGTGTCGATGCCGGTCGTGATGTCGGTCTCGAAGACGCTCTTCGAGCCGCCGAGGAGGCGGAAGAGCGGCAGGCCGGCGGCCTTGCCCAGGATGTCGAAGAGGGCCATGTCGAAGGCGGCCACGGCGCTGGGGTTGGAGTGGACGAGGGGGCCGATCTTGCGGAGGAGGTCGTCGATGGCCAGCGGGTCCTGGCCGACGATCATGTCGCGGATGGCGCGGGCGGCGGCGGCGTTCGTGGCCTGGGTCTCGCCGGTGATGGGCGGGAAGGGGCAGGCCTCGCCGAGCCCGACCAGGCCTTGGTCGGTGCGGACGCGGACGAGGAGGTCGTTGGCCGCGTTCATGACCCCGATGGCGATGCGGAAGGGCGAGGTGAGCGCGATGTCGAAAAGGTAGATCTCGACACCGGTGATCTTGAGCCGCTTCACGGCGGCGCGGGCGTCCTCCAGGGCTTCGGACGGCAGGCCCCAGGCGTTCGAGCCGGCGGCCAAGGCGCCGAGGCCCAGCGCTTTCAGGAATCCCTTGCGGGTCAGGCTCATGGGACCTCCTTGCGGGTCGCGGGCAGTCGAGGCCCTCATTCTATAGGGCGGCCGGCCCGTTGACAAGCGGCCGGACCTCGTTCAGCCGTCGCCGTTCGGGACGCGGTCGCCGCGGGCCAGCGAGGCGAAGACGCCGACGACGCAGATGACGGCGAAGAACGCGAACGCGATCCTGGCGCTGCGGACGAAGAGCGGATAGGCCGAGGGCTCGATCGGGGACCGGCCCATGACCAGGGCGAAGATCATCATGACCATGCCGGCGCTCATCATCTGGCCGGTCAGGCGCATGGTCCCCAGGGCGGCCGAGGCGACGCCGAGGTGCCGATTCCCGACCGAACCCATGATGGCGTTGGTGTTCGGCGAGGCGAAGAAGCCGAAGCCGAAGCCGAGCAGGACCAGGCCGGCGGAGATCGCCCCCAGTCCCGTCCCCGCCCCGAGGAAGGAGAAGAGGAAGAGCCCGGCCGCGGAGAGGGCCATGCCGAGCGAGGCGAGGATCCGCGGCTCGACGCGGTCCGAGAGCCGGCCGGCCAGGGGCGAGGTCGCGGCCATGACGACGGGCTGGGAGATGAGGACGAGGCCGGCCTTCTGGGGCGGCAGGCCCTTGAGCGATTGGAGGTAGAGGCTCAGGAGGAACGAGACGCCGGCCGTGGCGCTGTAATTCAGGAAGGCGGCCAGGTTGGAGAAGGCGAAGATCCGGCTGCGGCGGAACAGGCGGAGGTCGAAGAGCGGCGCCGGGACGCGCCCTTCGAGGACGACGAACCCGGTGAGGACGAGGACGCCGGCCAAGGTCAGCGCGGCGCCGGCCGGCGAGGGCAGCCGGGAGAAGCCGTACATCAGGGCCACCAGGCCCAGGCCGTAGGCGATCGAGCCCGGGACGTCGAAGCTCTCGCCCCGGGCCTCGGCCCACTCGCCCTCGAGGCGGAAGAGGGCCAGGCCGAGTCCGAGGGCCGCGATGGGGATGGTGGACAGGAAGACCGCCCGCCACCCGGCGGCGTGGACGATGAAGCCCCCCAGGACGGGTCCCAGCGACAGGCCCGTGTAAACAGCGGCCGTGTTCAGGCCGATGGCGTGGCCGCGCTCGCGGGGCGGATAGACGGAGGTGAGGATGGCGTAGCCCGTGCCGAAGATCATCGCCCCGCCCAGGCCCTGGATGCCGCGGGCCAGGATGAGGAGCGGGGCCGACGGGGCCAGGGCGCCGAGGGCGGCGCCGGCGATGTCCAGGCCGAGGCCCAGGGAGAAGACCCTCTTTCGCCCCCGGAGGTCGGCCAGGCGGCCGAGAGGGACGAGGAACATGGCCGCGGCCAGCGTGTAGGCGGTCAGGACCCAGCTCAGCCGGACGGCGCTCAGCCCGAACTCCCGGCCGATGAGAGGCATGGCCAGGTTCATGCTCGAGGCCATGAACGGGGTCAGGAACGAGGAGACCATGGACATGGCCAGGGCCGTCCGGCGGAGGGACCGCTCGGCGGCGGGGGCCAGGGCGGATTCGGGCGTCGCCATAACGCGGCAGATTATAGCAGAAGGGGTCAAACCTTTAATTGTTTAATTTTTACGTTTTGCATGCAGTCGGCCCCGATCCGAATATGCCCCGGATGGTCGGCAGGGAAAGGCGGCGGTGACCTCTACGCGCCGGCTTCTGTGCCAAAAAAATTAAAAAATTAAAGGTTTGACCCCATCTTATTTACGGAGGAAGCGGCGGAGGTAGTCGCGCGTTTCGGAGAGGCCGAGAAGGCGTGACACGGCGAAGAAGACGCCGAGGCCGGCGAGGCCCGCGACGACGAGGCTGGCCAGAGTGGCGGGGAGCGACGCGCCGAGCTCGGCCGCGACGGACCGGTTCAGGAGCCAGGCGGCTCCCCCGCCCGCGACCGACGCGACGGCGAGCTTCCCGGCGTATCCCGCCAGCGGACCGGGCCCCATCGCCCCGATCTTGCGCGGCAGCAGGGCGTAGAGGATGGCGACATTCAAGATCGCCGCGAGGGTCGTCGACAGCGGGAAGGCCAGGTAGCCGATCACCCACATCAACGAGACGTTCAGGACGATGTTGAGCGCGATCGAGGCGAAGCTCGCGTACATCGGCGTCCTGGCGTCCTTGTAGGCGTAGAAGACCGCCGCGACGTTCCTGAGCGCCGACGCGAACGGGATCCCGACGATGTAGAGCACGAGCGCCGCGGCCGTGGCCGCCGTGTCCGCCGCCGTGAAATGCCCCCGCTCGTAGACGGCCCGGGTGACGGGGATCGCGAGACACGCGATCAGGGCCGAGGTCGGGATGGTCAGGAACAGGACCATCTTCATCGAATCGGATAACGTCGATCTCACCGCCGCGACGTCGTTCTCGAGGACGAGCTTCGAGAGCGACGGCAGCGCGACCGTGCCCACGGCGATGCCGAACAGGCCGAGCGGCAGGTGCATGATGCGGAAGGCGTAGCTGAGCCAGCTGACGCTGCCCTGGGCCAACGGCGTTACCAGGATGGTGTTGACCAGGACGTTGATGCGGGTCCCCGCGAGCCCGATGGCGACCGGGACGAACAGGGCCATGACCCGGCGGAACCCGGGGTCGCGGAAGCTCAGGACCGGCCTCCAGCGGAAGCCTTTGCGCCAGACCGACGGCGCCTGGACGAGGAATTGCATCAGCCCGCCGACGAGGACGCCGACCGTCAGGCCGAAGATCGGGTTCTTGCCGCGGGCCGCATACCAGCCGAAGGCCAGGACCGGGAAGAGGATGGAGAAGAGGTTGAAGACGGCCGGGGCCGCGGACGGCACGAAGAACGACTTTTCCGTGTTGAGATAGCTCATGGCCCAGGCGGCCAGGCTGACGAACAGCAGGAACGGGAACAGGATGGCGGTCAGCTGGGTCGTCAGGTCGATCTTGCCCGGAACCTTGCCGAAGCCGAAGGCGATGACCCTGGCCAGGACGGGCGCCAGCAGCAGCCCGGCGAGCGACACGCCCCCGGCGACGACGAACAGGACGTTGAGGACGTTCGAGGCCAGGCGGTTCTGAGCCTCCCGGCTCTTGGATTTCTCCTCCGTGAGGACGGGCACGAAGGCCGCCGAAAGGGACGTCTCGGCGAAGAGGTCGCGGAGCAGGTTGGGGATGCGGAAGGCGACATTGTAGGCATCCACGGCGAAGCCGGCGCCGAAGAGGTGGGCGATGACCATCTCCCGGACGAGGCCCATGACCCGGCTGATGGCCGTGCCGACGGTGAAGGACCGGACGCCCCGCGAGATGTCTTCCATGGCCCCCGATTATAGACCATCGGGGACCCTGTACCAAAGGACGGGTTGGCCGGCTCAGGCCATCCCGCCGCCAGCCGAGGCGGCATCAAGGACGCCGTACCGCCAAGAAGCGGTCATCCGGGCTTCGAGGCCCGGACGCTCAGGCTCACGACCGACGCGAGGTGCCTCGCCAGCTTCGCCCGCGTCATCCCGAGCTTCCCGGCGACGCCGGGCGCCGCTCGGTCGTCGAGGACGAGCTCGGCGGGATAATCCCGTTCGGTCACGACGGCGACCTCCCGGAATCCGGCTTTCCGGATGAGCACGAGATAGTCGTCTTTGAGCAAGGCCCCCCCGATGCAGGCCACATAGGCCTCGGCGGAATCCCGCAGGCCCCGGGGGATGGGCTTCTTCAGGGCCAGGTCGGACACCATCAGCCGCCCGCCGGGCCGGAGGACGCGGAAGGCCTCGCGGAACACCCTCGGCTTGTCGGTCGAGAGATTGATGACGCAGTTGGAGATGATGACGTCGACCGAGCCGTCCGCGACCGGCAGGTTCTCGATCTCGCCCAGGCGGAACTCGACGTTCGAGAGGCCGCTCGCCCTGGCGTTGGCGCGGGCCCGGTCGAGCATCTCGGGCGTCATGTCGACGCCGATGACACGGCCCCTCGGCCCTACCCGGCGCGCGGCCAGGAAGCAGTCGATACCGGCGCCCGCCCCCAGGTCGAGGGCCACCTCGCCGGGCCTCAAGCCGGCCAGCGCCGCCGGGTTCCCGCAGCCCAATCCCAAGTTGGCGTCCGGGGGGATGGCCGCCAGCTCCTCGGACGAATATCCGATCTTCCGGCTGGTCTCGTCCCGGACCCCGACGCTCTCGCCGCACCCGCACGCGCGCGGGGCCGGGCCGCAGCAGGGCGAGCCCGTTCGCGCCGCCCGGGCGTAACGGTCCCGGACCTCCTTCTTGACCCTGTCTCCCGTCGTCCGCTTGCTTCGCATTATTTCACTCCTTCGGAGGCGCGGCCTCAAGACGCCGCCGCGAAATACCGCCGCTTGAAAGAGAGCGCCACGTTGACCAGGCCGATCATGACCGGGACCTCGACCAGCGGGCCGATGACCGCGGCGAAGGCCTGGCCCGAATCGATGCCGAAGACGGCCACGGCCACGGCGATGGCCAGCTCGAAATTGTTGCTGGCCGCCGTGAACGACAGCGTCGCCGCCTTGGGGTAATCGGCGCCGGCCTTCCGGCTCAGGAAGAACGAGACGAGGAACATGACCACAAAATAGATGAGGAGCGGAACGGCGATGCGCAGGACGTCGAGCGGGATCTTGACGATATATTCGCCCTTGAGCGAGAACATGACGACGATGGTGAAGAGGAGCGCGATCAGGGTGATCGGGCTGATGCGCGGGATGAACTTCGTCTCGTACCAGGTCCGGCCCTTGAGCTTGAGCAGGCTGAACCGGGTGATGAGGCCGCCGAGGAACGGGATGCCGAGATAGATGAAGACGCTTTCGGCGATCTGGCGCATGGTCACGTCGACGGCCGTGCCCTTGAGCCCCAGCCAGGTCGGGAAGACGGTGATGAAGATATAGGCATAGACCGAGAAGAACAGGACCTGGAAGATCGAGTTGAAGGCCACCAGCCCGGCCGCGTACTCCCGGTCGCCCTGAGCCAGGTCGTTCCAGACGATGACCATGGCGATGCAGCGGGCCAGCCCGATCATGATCAGGCCGTACATGTACTCCGGCTTGTCGCGCAGGAAGACGACGGCCAGGCCGAACATCAGGAGAGGCCCGATGACCCAGTTCTGGACGAGCGACAAGCCGAGGACCTTGACGTTTTTGAAGACGTCCCCGAGCTCCTCGTAGCGGACCTTGGCCAAGGGCGGGTACATCATCAGGATGAGCCCGATGGCGATGGGGATGTTGGTCGTGCCCGACTGGAACCGGTTGATGACGCCGACGATAGCCGGCACGAAATAGCCGAGCCCGACGCCGACGGCCATGGCCAGGAAGATCCACAGGGTCAGGTAGCGGTCGAGGAATTTGAGCCGCGGGTTTCCGGGTGTCATTCGCTATTCCTTTCGCCGTGGACGAGCGCCGCCTTCCTCATCGCCTCTGCGTTGGGCCCTCCTTTCGTTCGGCCTCACAGACCCGGCCGCGGATGTTCTTTCGGACACAGGCCTCGAGCTTCCGGCGATCCCCGGCCCGAAGGCCCGAATCCCGCCGGCGCAGCCGCTCGAGGCCGGCGAAGAGCCCGTCGACGAAGGCGCGCGAGCGCGCCGGGATGCGGTAGATCATCCAGCGCCCGCGCCGGAGATCCTCGGCCAGACCGGCCTCGCGGAGGATCCGCATGTGGCGCGACACCCTCGATTGCCCCATCTTGAGGATATAAGTCAGCTCGCAGACGCAGAGCTCGCGCACGCCCAGGAGGAGCAGGACCCGCAGCCGGGTCGGGTCGGCCAGCGCCTTGAAGACCTTGACCGTATCGTTCATGGGCATTGGACGATAGCGCTCATCGCATCAACATATGAAGATATATTCATATATCATTCCGGCGCTCCCGTCAAGGCCGGGATGGGGTCCGGCCCGCTTTTTGTCCGGAATCGAGCAACCGCCCGCCTTCTGCCGCAAAAGGCGGGTTCGATCCCCTCTTATCCTTCGGCGAGGAGGCGCTTCTGGGCTTTTTTCTCGGCGTACGGCCGCGGGACATAGACGCTTTCCCCGGTGAAGGGGTCGAGGCCCGTGTGGTACATGCAGGTCGAGCGGGTCATGGGCGTCGGGGTGAAGATCTGGACGCCCTCGACCGGCTTCTCCCCGCTCCGCTCGAGGGCCCGGACGTAGCCGGCCAGCTCGCGCGCGTCCTTGTCCGTCGTGCCCGGGTGGGCGACCATGAAGTAGTACTTGAGGTGCTGGAGGCGCCCCCGTCGCCCGGACTCCGCCGCGCCCTTGCCCGGCCCTCCGGTCCTCTCCCCCGCCGCCTCGGCGAAGAGCCGGCGGAACTCGTCGAGCGCCCTCCGGCCGCCGCCTTTGTTCATCAACCGCAGGACCTTGTCGGAGACGTGCTCGGGCGCGATCTTGAGCAGGCCGCTCACGTGATGACGGACGAGCTCGCGGACGTAATCGGGGCATTCGACGGCCAGGTCGTAGCGGATGCCGCTGCGGACGAAGACCTTCTTGACCCCCGGCACCTTGCGCGCGGCCCGCATCAGGGCCAGGAGGCGGCGGTGGGCCCCCGCGACGTGCGCCCCGTCCAGCCCGTACATGTTGGCCGTCGGGCCGCCGAGGTCGTCGACGAAGCCCTTCCACTCGGGGTGCTTCGTCATCCGCCGGACCTCCTCGAGGATGGAGGCTTCGCTGCGCGAGACGATGCGCTCGCCCTGGTGGAGCGACAGGGCGCAGAACGAGCACCGGCCGACGCAGCCGCGGTGGGTCTGGACCGAGAAGCGGGCCATGCCCAGCTCGGGGAAGCCCTCGGGGATGCGCCGGGTGAAGGGCAGGCCGTAGACGCGGTCGAGGTCGGCCGGCGCGGTGTCGGGCGCGGGATACTGGACGACGAAGCGGTTGGCGTGCCTCTGGGCGATCGTCTTCCTCGTCGTCAGTTTCTTCTGGGCCGCGGCGAACCCGGCCTTATCGTCGCGGGCCTCCTCGTACGACGGGATGACGAGCGCCCCGGCCGGCGGCTCGGCCCGGATGACGGCCGTGCCGCGGATCCCGTCGAGCGGTTCGCCGCGCGCGAGGCGGCGGGCGATCCCGACGGCCTGGAGCTCGCCGGGGCCGTAGACCAGGATGTCGGCCCGGGCGTCGAGAAGGATGGAGCGGCGGACGTCGTCGCCCCAGTAGTCGTAGTGGGCGAAGCGGCGCAGCGAGGCCTCGATGCCGCCGAGGACGACGGGGACGCCCTTGTGGAGCTCGCGGAGGCGGTTGGCGTAGACGATGACGGCCCGGTCGGGCATCCGCGACTTGAAGGGGGCGTTGGGGTCGACGGCCCGCTCGCGCTTGAGCGGGGTGTAGTTGACGAGCATGGAGTCGATGGAGCCCGAGGTGACCCCGAAGAAGAGCCGCGGCCGCCCCAGCTTCAGGAAATCGTCCTTGCCCTTCCAGTCGGGACACTCGATGACGCCCACGGCCAGGCCCTCGGCGTCAAGGACCCGGGCGATCATGCCGACGGGCGAGAGGGGGTGGTCGGCGTAGGGCTCGCCGCTGACCAGGACGACGTCGAACCCCGAGCCCTCCAGCGCGATCATCGCCTTATTCTACAAAATCGGGGACACAATACCTATTCGCCAATTTCGCTCGGACCTCTCTCCGTCAGAGCCGGGCAACGGGAGAGAACGTGGGCCTGAAAAAATGGGGAATGAGTATTGTGCCCCCGTATTAATCGCGGGGCACGGCGTAGAGGCCGAAGGCGGCGTTGGCCAGGAGGATGGCCCCGGCGACGACCATGGGGACGTGGAGCCCGGCCCGGAAGCCGAGCGAGGCGAAGACGAGCGAGCCGGCCATGTGGCCCGTCGTCTGGAGGGCCGTCAGGATGCCGGCGCTGCCGCCGACGGTCCGCTTCTCGAAGAGCTCGGAGATGGTCAGGACCGCGAACGCGCCCATCAGCCCGTCGCCGCCCTCGTGGATGAAGCGGAACAGGAACGACAGCCGGACGTCGCCGACCGTCATCAGCGCGAGCCCGGCCCCGGACAGGACCATCCCCAGGAGGAACAGGCGGCGGTTGCGGACGGGGTCGTATCTCAGCCGCCCGACGAGGAAGGCGGCCCCGGCCAGCGCCATGTAGGCCCCGGCCATGTAGAGCGCGACGCCCGAGTCGCTCAACCCGAACCGGCCCCGGAGGAAGGGCCCGTAGACGGTCCCCTCCGTCCCCCAATGGAGGGCCAGCAGGACCAGGAAGGCCGAGAACAGGAGCGTCCGCCGGTTGAATATGCCGAACCTGTAATCGCGGAAGGAGACGGCCGCGAACTTTTCCTCCCCGAGGCCGGGCACGGCCAGGGCGGCCAGGGCCGTCAGCGCGGCCATGGCCCGGAGCAGGACGTCGAGGCCCGCGCTCCGCATCAGCAGGCTGCCCAGAACGAGGCCCGTCGGAGGGCCGAGCGAGAGCCAACCGACGAACCGGCCGTACTTCCGGTTCGGGTCGCCCGGCGCGTCGTGCTTGTAGTACAGGCTGCAGATGGAGACGTTGACGGCGCTGTTGGCCACGCCGAGGAGGAGGAAGGCGGCGGCCATGGGCACGACGGTCCGGGCCGCGCTCACCGCGACCAGGAGCCCGGCCATCGCCAGCAGCCCCCCGACGATGACGGTCTTCATCGAGAGGCGGTCGTTGGCCCAGCCGGTCGGGAAGGAGAAGACGATGGGCGCCGAGGCCAGGAGGGCGACGATGATCCCGATCCCGACGCCGTCGAAGCCGAGCTCGATGAACCGGAACGGGGCCAGGAAGACGACGGTCGTGACGGCCATCGTCCGGACGAAATTGACGGCGTGCACGCGGCGCATGAATTTTCCGTTCCAAACGTCAGCAGCGGGAAGGAAATGAGGAAACAGGTATCATGTCCCCCATTCAACTATTTCTTCTTCAGGTCGACGTTGCCGCTGAAGCTCTTGAGGACGACCGTCGCGCCGCCCTTGCCGACCGTGCCGCGGATCTCCTTGCTCGAGAGCTTGCCGCCAGTCGTGATCTCGAAATCGGCGTCGATCGTTCCGCTGTAGGTGTTGGCCTCGAGATCGAACCCGGTCCCGGCCGGGATGGCCATACGGACGTCGCCGCTGTAGGTCTTGAACTCGTAGCGGCCGCCTGCCTCGAGGCTGCCGGCGTAGGTGACGTCGCCGCTGACGGTCTTGACGTCGACCGTCCGGGCCTCGGCGACGTCCAGGAGGCCGATGTCCCCGCTCACGGCGTCGGCCGCGATCGAGCCCCGGATCTTCCTGACGACGATGTCGCCGGACACGGCCTTGATGAACGCGTCGCCGGCGATGACCCCCGCCACGAGGTCGCCGCTGACGAGCTTGATCTCGGCCCCGGCCGCTCCGCCGAGGGTGACGTCGCCGCTGACGCTGTCGATCTTGACCTTCCCGCCCAGGTCCGCGACGGCGACGTCGCCGCTCACCGACCTGACGTCGACGGCCGCCCGGTCCGGGACCCAGACCTTGTAGGCCACGGAGACGCTGATCCTGTCGCCGCCCCAGAAGCCGCCGCCGCCCTTGGGGTATTTCGTCTCGACGCGGACGGCGTCGCCGTCCTTGGTCACCTCGATGGCCACCTTGGCCGCGTTCTCCTTGGCCTTCTCGAGGCTGGCCGCTTTCGAGGTCTTGACGGCCTCGATCTTGACCTGGGCGTCCTTCCAGACCGCGATCTCGATGTCGCCCGCGACGTTGCTCAGGTAGAACGCGCCGGTCTTGGCCAGCGCCTCGGTCCTGGCGAACTTCTCCTGGTATCTCTCCTCGGCCGGGGCCGGCGCCGCGGCGAAGGCGGCGACGAAGGCCAGCCCGGCCAGGCCCGTCATGCAGGCCCGCGCTCGCTTCGTTCTCATGAGGTTCCTCCTTGTCTCGCTTCTCGTCCCGTCAGATGACCGCCCCCGCGCCCGCCGGCCCCCGGTCCCTCCGCTGGAGGTCCAGGGCCGAATCGAGCAGGCCGACCTTCTTGGCGTAGGCGGCCATCAAATAATTCCGGGCCTCGAGGTCGTCCGGCCCGTCCAGGACGGCCGCCCGGCAGGCCTGGATCGTGGCGTCGATGACCGCGAGGTTCCGCTCGAAAAGCTCCGCGACCTCGGGGGGCAGCGCCCCCTTCCCGGCCGCGAACGCCTCGCCCAGCGATCTGATGGCCTGCTCGTAGTGTCCCTCCGCCTCGTCGAGCTTGGCCAGCGTGTACGCCTCCCGGGCCTCGGGCGTCATCCGTGCCTCTCGCGCGTCCCGGCGCCCCAGCCGGCCGCCGACGACGATCCCGGACGCGACGAGGGCCAGGGCCAGCGCAACCGCGCCCGCGTACCGGAGCGTCGCCGGGCCCGGCCCGAAGAGCGGTCTCCGGTCGATCCTGGCGCCTTCGGCCGACAGCCGCGGCCTCCCGGCCGCCTCGAGCCCGGCCCGGATGCCGCGCCAGACCCTGTCGGACGGCTCGGGCGCGGCCAGCCCCGGCGCCTCCCCGAGGATCTTCCGCATGTCCTCGGCGAAGGCCCGGCAGTCGTCGCATCCCGCGAAATGGCGCCCGAGACGGGCGGCCCGGCGCGCCTCGAGCTCGCCGTCGACCGACCGGCTGATCCATTCCCGGGCTTTGCGGCATCTCATCGTCGTTCTCCCTCAGACGGCCCCCTTGGCCCGCAGGAACGCCCGGACCCTGGTCCGGGCCTTGAACAGCTGCGATTTCGACGTCCCGACGGCGCAGCCGAGCGCCCGGGCGATTTCCTCGTGCTTGAAGCCCTGGACGTCGTGGAGCACGAAGACGCTCCTGAGGCGCGGGGCCAGGGCCTGGATGGCCTCCTCGAGCGGCCCCTGGAGGTCCCGTTCGACCGGGGCGCTCGTCCGGTCCTCGATCCGCCCCTCGAGCTCTTCGAGCGGGACGCATCTCGCCGCCTGGGCCCGCTTCTGGCGCAGGTGGCTGTAGGCGGTGTTGACGGCGATCCGGAACACCCACCCCCGGAAGGTCGTCCCCCCGCGCACCCGGCTCATGTTCCCGAAGACCTTCAGGAAGACGTCCTGGAGGAGGTCCTCGGCGACGGCCCGATTCTGGGCGTATCTGTAGAGGAGGCCGAAGACCGGCCCCTTGAACATGCCGTAGATCGACTCCATGGCCGCGAGGTCGCCCTCCCGGCCGCGCCGGACGAGCTCCTCCAGGCGGGCTTCATCGTCAGTCCCCCGGACGGACCCCCTCCCCCGCTCGCGTTCCACGGCTAGGCCGGCCTCCGGAAAGCGCCCGAAATCGTCACGGAGGGTATTATCGCCGATTCGGCCGGGGACCGCCAGGAGGAGGCCGCAGGCGCTCATCTCGTTCACACCGGTATAGATGGGATCAGGGGGGCAAAGGTTGCCCGGCCAGGGACCCGAGTCCCTACTCCCCGTTGTCGGCCTCGACCGCGTCCCGAAGCCTGTCCAGGAAGCCCGGGACGGCCGAGGCGACCCGGTTCCAGCTCGGGATCAGGGGGGAATAGAGAGGGTCGTCCATGAACGCTTCGCCCGCGATCCGGAGGGCCCGGGTGAAGGCCTCGACCATGACCGTCTCCTGGTGGTAGTCGAAGACCAGGCCGTTGAAGTCGGCGTCGTCGCGGTGGCGCTTGACGGCGTCCTTGGCCGTGCGCTGGAAGTTGATGATCAAGGTCCGCAGGGCGCTGTCGCTGAGGACGACGCTCTCTATGGCCAGGTTGCGGAAGACCGACTTGGCGATGTCCACGGCCATCTTCATCAGGCCGGTCCGGGGGTCCTCGGCCGACAGGGGCTGGTGCTTGTGCTCGTAGGTCTCGCAGATCTCGGCCTGGCAGATCCGCCGCAGGGAATAGTTCCGGTAGACCTCGGCCAGGGTCTCGACCTCGAGGCCCCAGTCGCCGGGGATGCGGTTCATCCGGGCGAGATCGGTGATCATGGCGAACTCGCCGGCCAGGGCGTAGCGGAAGCTGTCGAGGTAAACGAGGAACGGCAGGTGCCCGAACAGCTTGATCAGGCTGCGGACGAGCGGGGTGACGAAGAGCCGGGTCACCCGGCCGTGCATCCGGTCCGTCACCCGGGCGTAGTAGCCCTTGCAGAAGGCGTAGTCGATGTGGGGCGAGGCCACGGGGTAGAAGAGCCGGCCGACCATCTCCCGCGAGTGGTTGACGATGTCGCAGTCGTGGAGGCCGATGACCTTGCTCTGCTCGCGGGCCAGGATGTAGCCGTAGGCCGTCCAGGCCGAGCGGCCCTTGCCGTCCTCGCCGGCCGAGAGGGCGTTGGCCTCGAGAAGCCTGTAGAGCTCGAGGAAGCGCGGCCCGGAGGCCCAGATGACCCTGTGCCTCTGGGGCAGGACGGAGAAGAGCTTGCGCGCCTGGGCGAAGCGGGCCGGGTCGTCCGTCCGGCCCAAGGTGACGACGATCTCGTTGAGATAGGGGATGTCCTTGATGTTGTCCAGGATGCCCCGCAGGGCCGGCGCGTCGAGCTCCTTGGGCGTCGTGGGCAGGACCAGGGCGATGGGACGGTGCTTGTTGAACTTCGTGAGGTCGCCCTCCAGCCGCCCGATGTCCAGGCCGCCGAGCCGGTGGAAGGTCGCCAGCACGCCGGTCTGATAGAAATCGGCCATCGTGCCCTCCTTGACCGTCGATGTCCGGCCGGGCCCGCTCCGCCCGCGCGGGTCAGGCCCGGCCCTGAAGGAGCCCGAGGACGGCCTCTCGCCAGCCCTCGGGCCCCGCGTAGGGGGCGATGACGAGCTCCGGGAGGCCGGCCATGTCGGCGTGCCCGCCGTCGGGCTTGCGGACGAGGACGGGGACGTCGACCTCCCGGAGCATGGTCTCGTCGTTGAGGCTGTCGCCGAGGCCGGCCGTCCGGACCGGGCCGCGGCTCCGGGAGTAGAGGTCCCGGAGGGCCCGGACGGCGCGCCCCTTGTCGCTCCCGCCGACGAGGTGATGGAAGCGGCCGCCGCTCGCGACCGTCAGCCCGGCCTTCCGCGCGGCCCGTTCGACCTCGGCCAGCGCCGGCCCGTCCGCGCCGACGAAAGGCTCGTCGTATTCCCGCATGGCCGCCAGGGCGGCGTCCTCGCGCGTGAAGCCGCAGCGCGCGGCGATCTCCTCGACCGCCATGTCGCCGAAGCCCCGCAGCGGCAGCCCGGACGCGGCCCGGATCCTCTCGAGCGCCTGCCGGAGGTCGGCGTAAGGCCGGCCGAACTCCAGCACCCCGTAGCCGCCGTCCCGCTTGTCGAAGCGCGCCGCGGCGCCGAAATACCCCTCCGGGACGAAGGCGGCCCCGCCGTTCTCGACGATGAAGGGGTGGACGTTGGCCAGGGCCCGGCGCCAGCGCTCGGTCTCGAGGCGGGTCTTGCTGGTGCAGAAGATCAGGGGGATGCCGGCCTCGAGCAGCGCCTCGAGCGCCGGCCGGGCCGGCTCGAAGGAATACGTGGCGTGCTCGAGCAGGGTCCCGTCGAGGTCGGTGAAGACGACCAAGCGGGTCCTTTCCATGTCGTTCTCCCTGCGTTTATCCCTGAACCGCGGGCGAAGGCGCGAGAAGGCCTTGGCTTCATGATAGAAGGCCGGGCCGGACTTGTCAAAGAAAAACGGCGCCGCGTTGATAATCCCCCGCCCCCGGGTATAATGAAACACGGGCCGCGGATCCCGGAGAATGAGGGGCAAGAAGACGGACCTTCCGGAAGGCGTTCGGGCCAGGATCGCCGACATCCGAGAGGCGGATATCCTCGTCGGCATCCCGAGTTTCAACAGCGCCAAGACGATCGCCCACGTCGTCCAGGCCGTCGAGGCGGGCCTGTCCAAGTATTTCCCCGACCGCCGCTCTCTGCTCGTGAACTCCGACGGGGGGTCGTCCGACGGGACGGCGGAGGCCGTGCGGCAGGCCGGCGTCGATTTCGCCGCCGTCCTGCTCGACCACAGGAACAGGAGCGGCGGCTTCCACAAGCTCGTCACCCCCTACGACGGCATTCCCGGCAAAGGCAGCGCCTTCCGGACGATCTTCGAGATCGCCCGGGCGCTCGAGGTCAAGGCCTGCGCCGTCGTGGATTCCGATCTGAGGAGCATCACGCCGGAATGGATCGAGCTGCTGATCAAGCCGGTCCTGGACGAAGGCTACGACTACGTGGCCCCCTACTATATGAGGCACAAGTACGACGGGACCATCACCAACACGATCGTCTATCCTCTGACGCGGGCCCTTTACGGGAAGAGGATCCGCCAGCCGATCGGCGGGGATTTCGGCTTCTCGGGGCGGCTCGCGTCCTTCTACCTCGGCAAGGACGTCTGGGAGACCGACGTGGCCCGCTTCGGCATCGATATCTGGATGACGACGACGGCGGTCGCCAACGGCTTCGGGATCTGCCAGGCCTTCCTCGGGGCGAAGATCCACGACGCCAAGGACCCCGGGGCCGACCTCAGCGCCATGCTCCATCAGGTGGTCGGCACCGTCTTCGGCCTCATGGAGGACTACGCGGAGGTTTGGCGGACGGTCCGGGGGTCGGAGCCCGTCCCGACCCTCGGCTTCGCCTACTCCGTCGGCCTGGAAGCCATCAACGTCAATCTGGCCAAGATGCTGGGGAAGTTCCAGACGGGGGTCCGGGAGCTCGCCCCGCTCTACCGGTCGTTCCTGCCGGAGGACCTCCTGTCTTTCCTGGGCGATCTCGCCGGCCGGCCCCGCCGGTCCTTCGTCTATCCGGACCGCGAATGGGTCCGGACCCTGTTCCATTTCGCCTTGGCCTGCCGCCGGAGGGTCATGAGCCGTGAGCACATCATCAGGTCCCTCACGCCCCTCTACCTCGGCAAGGTCGCTTCGTTCGTCATCGAAACGCGGGACAGCACGGCGGCCGAGGTCGAAGGGCGGCTCGAGGAGCTCTGCCTTTCCTTCGAACGGGAAAAAGGCCACTTGATCGAGAGGTGGGACGGGACCGACGGGGACCCGGTCCCGCCGAGGAGGTCGCCATGACGGATTTCTTAGACAAGGTCGTCGTCCAGCCGCTGCGGGACGTTTTGCAGAAGCTCTTGGCGTTCTTGCCGGACCTCCTCACCGGGATCCTCGTCTTCGCCATCGGCCTCGCCGTCGCCTGGCTCATCAAGATCCTGGCGGCCAGGATCGTCCGGCTCCTGAAGCTCGAGGCGGCGTTCGCGCGCTCGGGCCTGACCGAGGCCCTGCAGAGGATGGCCGTCAAGGACACGCCGGACAAACTGATCGGGCGGATGTTCTTCTGGCTCGTCGCCGTCCTCTTCTTCGTCCTGGCCCTGAGCGCGATGAGGGTCCCCGTGATCGACCAGCTCCTCGAAAAGTTCCTGCTCTACCTGCCCAACGTCCTCGTCGCCTTGATCATCATGATCTTCGGCTACTTCCTCGGCAATTTCCTCGGACGGGCCGCCCTCATCGCCTTCGTTAACGCCGGCGTCCGGCCCGCCGGCCTGGCGAGCCGGGGCGTCAGGGCATTCATCATGCTCTTCGCCTTCGCCATGGCCCTCGAACAGCTCGGCATCGGCCGGAGCACGGTGATCGCCGCGTTCACGATCGTGCTCGGCGGGGCGGTCTTGGCGCTGGCCCTGGCCTTCGGCCTGGGGGGCCGGGACCTGGCCCGGAGGCTTTTGGAGAAGCGCCTCAAAAAGGACGGGGACGGGGAGGACGACGAGCTCAAGCACCTCTGAACGGGCGCCGCCCTCAGGCCGGGCCCCACTTCGCCAGCACCGGCGGGATGAGGGCCAGGGCGGCGAAAAGGACCCAGAGGATGAGCAGCGGCGCCAGCCACTTGGCCCATTTCTCCCAGCGCAGCCCGGCCAGGCCCAGCACTCCCATGGTGACGCCCGAGGTCGGCAGGACCGGATTGATGTACTCGGCCAACTGAAAAGCGAACACGGCCGTCTGGCGGGTGATGCCGACGAGGTCGCCGAGCGGGGCCATGATGGGGATCGTCAGGGCCGCCTGGGCCGTCCCCGAGTGGACGAAGAAGTTGATGACGCACTGGGAGGCGAACATGATCTCGGCCGAGACGAGCGGATGGAAACGGGCGATGGCCCCGGCCATCCCGGCCAGGATGGTGTCGAGGATCCTGCCGTCCTGGGCCACGATGAGGATGGCCCGGGCGGTGCCGATGATCAGGGCCGCGTTGACCATGTCCTTGGCCCCCTCGACGAAGGCCTTGCCGATCTCGTCGCCGCCGAGCCGGCCGGCGATGCCGGCGAAGATGCCGATGGCCAGGAAGACGCCGGCGATCGGGCCGATCCCCCAGCGGTGCTTCAGGATGCCGAAGATCATGACCGCGAATCCGGCCGCGAAGACGAACAGGACGCGCTTGTGGGCCCCGGTGACCGGGATCCTCTCGACCGCGGGCGTGTCCACCCGGAGCTTGCGCCGCTTCTCCCGGTCCTCCTCGTAGGTCGGGCTGGTCCCGGGGTCCTTGCGGACCCGGGCGGCGTAGCGCATGACCACGGCGACGGCGATGGCCGTGCCGCCGGCCCAGACGGCGAGCCGGTAGCCCAGGCCCGAGTAGAGCGGCAGCCCGGCGATGCCCTGGGCGATGCCGACGGTGAAGGGATTGAAGAAGGCCCCGGCGAAGCCCGCGGCCGCCCCGATGAACGGCAGGGCGACGCCGACGATCGTGTCGTAGCCGAGCGACAGGGCCAGCGGCACGAAGATGAGGATGAAGGGCATGGTCTCCTCGCACATGCCCCAGACGGCCCCGCCCAGGGAGAAGACGGTCATGGTCACCGGGATGAACAGGATGCGCAAGGCTTTCTTCCGCCCGAAGTCGAGCGACAGGTTGTGGATGACGGCCGTGACGGCCCCCGTCCTCTGGACGACGTTGAAGGCCCCGCCGCAGATGAAGACGATGGCGATGATCATGGCCGCGGCGACGAAGCCCTTGGCCGGCGAGACGAACAGGCCGTCGAGCCCCTGCGGCCGGCTCTCGGCCCGGGCGTAGGACCCGGCCACGGGCACGGTCCGGCCGTCCTTCTCCACGCGCTGGTACTCGCCGCCGGGGATGAGCCAGGTGGCGACGACGGTCAGGACGACCATGGCGTAGATGAGGAGAAGCGTGTGCGGCAGGCGGAGCTTGGGCGTCTTCATCTCGCCGCGGCCTCCACCCGCCCGGTCCCGAGGTCGTAGACGTCGCCGGCGAGGAGGACGTGCATCCGGAGGTCGCGGCCGCCGAGGCGGCCGTCGGGCGACCGGGCGGTGACGGCGCGCCGCGCGTCGTAGACGACGACCTGGCCCTCGCCGAGGACCTCGTATTTCCCGTCGGGGCGGACCAGGACGGCCGTCGATTCCTCGATGCCGACGCCGACGAGCGCCGGATACTGGAGGACGACGGCCATGAGGCGGTTGTGGCGCCGCCGGGTGACGAAGTGCTGGTCGATGACGGCGTCCTTGACGAACCCGAAGCCCCGGGAATGGAGGACGTCGTCGGCCCAGATGACCTCCCAGGTCCCTTCCTCGTTCCCTGTCCGGCGTTCGTCGCCGGTGATCATGAACTCGCTCATGACCGCCGCCCCGGCGCTGGTGCCGCCGACGAGGCCGCCCCCGTCGTAGAGCTCGAGCATGCGCCGGTGGAGCGGCGTGTCGAGGAGGACCGCGGTCAGCTTGGCCTGGTCGCCGCCGGAGAACCAGACCCCGGTCGCGCCGTCGAGGACCCCGAGGCTGGCCGGGTCCAGGGCCTCATCGCGGGTCAGGTGGAAGCAGGCGACGTCCTCGACGCCGTAGCCCTTGAACTCGGCCGCGATCTCCGGCCCGGTCTCGAGGGGGACGCCGCTGGCCATGGTGAAGACAACGATCTTGGCCGGGCCGCGGCGCCGGGCCAGCCCGACATACCGGCGCATCAGGGGCTCGTCGCGGTCGCCGCCGCCGACGATGAAGAGATGGCCCTTGGGCCGGACGGCGGCCGCCGGGGCCGGCGCCTTCGGGGCGCAGGCCGCGAGGAGGCCCGCGGCGGCCAGGGCGGCGGCGGCCGGAACGACGATCGAGGCGACGACCCGCGTTTTGCTCATGCCTGTCCTCCGCGCCGTAGGCATCCCGTGGGGGTCAATATTATCAGAAAAACGGGGACATGATACCTATTCACCTATTTTCGGCGAGGGCGCACGGGAATTCGGGGAATAGGTATCATGTCCCCGATTTAAAACCGGAACGTTAGGGCCAGCGGCTTCCCGGGCTCGACGCGGACGGGCCGCGGCCAGGTCAGGAGGACGGTGTTCTCCGTCTGGAGGAGGCCCGGCCTCGCCGCCTCGCCGCCGGCGGTCGCCTCGACCCCGCGGACCCGCTTCCCGGCGAGCGCCGGCGGCAGGACGACGCTGACGTTCTTGAGCTCGACCGCCCCGCTCCGGGCCTCGATCGCGGCCGTGAACGGCCCTCCGGCGGCGGCCTTTTGCGAGTACACGCCCCAGCCCGGCCCGGCCGTCCAGATGGTCCTGAAATCCTCGGCGGCGAGCTTCGGGTCGAAGTCCATGCGCATCTCCGGGCCCGAATAGGAGTATCCGGCCAGGGCCGTGAGCACGCCCCACGAGGACATGGCCCGGGCGTAGTGGTGGCCGCACTCGACCTCGTCCCAGGGATTGCGGCGCAGCCCGTCGTAGCGGTCGCGGACGCCCTTGACGATGCTCAAGCCTTCCTCGACGAGGCCCTCGTAGATGAGGTGGGAGGCGACCTGGTATTCGATGCCCGTCCAGACCTCGTCCGAGTAGGGAAAGGGCAGCGGCGGCCGGCCGCCCTTGGGCCAGGAGCAGAGCAGCAGCCCCTTCTCGTCGTTGAGAGCGTAGGTCCGCTGGACGTTGGAGAAGTCCCGGAAATCGGCCCGGAAATTGTGGTCGTAGATGGCCTTGAGCGACGACCGGACGCGCTCGGCCGGGAGATAGCGCCCGAGGCCGGCCACCATGCCCAGCCACTGGCCCAGGAGCATGTCGGACAGGCAGCCCTCGCCGTACTGATATTTCTTCTCCGCCGCCTGGGCGCGCTTCTGGACGTAGAACTCGCCGTTCCAGAGCGTCGCGTCGAAGGCCGCTTGGCCCTTCTTGTACATGGCCAGGTAGGCCTTGGCCGAGACGAGGTCGCCGACGACCGTGGCCATGGCCGCGCCGGCCTTGAGGGCGCCGAGATAGAAGGCGCCCGTCATGCTGTTCGGGCCGTAGAACTCGATGTCGTAGGTGTTGTGCTGCTCGCCCTCCATCAGGCCGTCGCGGTCGGCGTCCCACGACGTCCAGACGTAGTCGAGGGCCTTCTTGGCCTGGGGCCAGAGCTTCTTGAGCCACTCGGTGTCGCCCGAGATCTGCCAGTCGCGGTAGAGGCTGATGACGCGGCCCATCTGGCCGTCGGCGGCCGGCTTGAAGTCCCAGAGGACGCCTCTCCCGAGCGGGAGCGAGGTCCGGAACATCATCGCGCCGTCGGGCTTGACGTTGTTGAGGAAGTCGGTCTCGCGCATGGTCCGCTCGAGCGAGGGATAGAGGAAGGCCAGCGACTGGGCGTAGTTCCAGACGTGGGCGCAGTTGAGCGGGCAGCAGCCGGACTGGTCGCCGCAGCCCTCGAAGCCGAAGAAGTTCCCGCCCTCGAGCCACAGCCCGGTCGTCGTGCGGATGATGGACGCCTGGCTGGAGACGGCGTCGAGGACGCAGGGCGGCAGGGTCTGGGAGAAGAAGGCGTCGTGGAAGGCCCGGCTTTCGGCCTCGAGGCGCGGCAGGTTCGCCTGCAGGTATTCGGCCGCGGCCCAGGCGTCGGCGAAGCGCCCGGCGTAATGGTTCTTGAAGATCCGGCCGCGCTGCTCGGGGACGACGTCGAAATAATTGAGGAAATTGGGGAAGCACCAGGACAGGATGAACGGCAGGGTGACCTCCTGGCCGGGAGCGAGCGTGGCCATGAGGCCGAGCGTCCCGACGTCGGTCCGCTTGTCGGGCGAGGGCGAGACCTCGTCGAGGTCCTGGAGACGGCCGTCGTCTTCGAGATCGTCCCAGAAGATCTGGAGGTCGTCCCACCAGTCGCCCCGGACCCAGTGGGTGAGGTAGGTGACGTCGGGCCAGGGCGTCGTCAGGGCCAGGGTGCCGAAGGCCGGCGCCTCGGGCTTGACCTTGTGCGAGGACATGGCCAGGCCGCGGAGGGCGGCGGTCCGCTTGATCTCGTTGACGTTCTGGCCGAACTTGTCGCTGCCGAGGCCTTCGACATGGCCCTCGCCGTCGTAGCCGATCGGATTGACGACCGAGCCGGCCACGGTGACCTTGGCCGGGGCGGCGCCCGTGTTCTTGATCCGGTAGCGCAGGACGAAGGCGGGGATGCCGGAGTCCTCGGGCTCGAGCGGGACCATCGGGTTGAAGGCCTCGAGGGTGATCTCGAGCGGGATGTCGCGGTCCGAGAGGGCGACCTCGGCGAAGGGGTACTCGCCCTTGAAGACGGCCTTCTCCATCCGCGGCAGGCCGGGGACGAAGACCCGGTTGTAGCCGAAGCCGGTCGTGAACGGCGGCTCGAGCGGGCCCTCGAGGACGCGGACGCGCTTCGCGCCGCCCGCCTCGACGAAGAGGGCGAAAAAGGTGAAGGGCATGTGGACGCCCTTGCCGGGGCGGTTGAAGACCTCCCAGTCGCGGAGGTTGCCGCGGCCGCCGAGGGAGACCGTGCCGGTGCCGATTCCGCCGAGCGGGAAGGCGACTTCCGAGAGGGCCCGCCCCTCGAAGGTCCGGACGGGGCCGGAGCGGAAGAGGCCGTCGTCGGCGCCGCCCGGCGGGACGAGGACCGCGGCGGCGAGCGCGGCGGCGAGGACGGAGCGGGCGGGAGCGTTCATGGACGGCCCTCCTGGACGGGGATGGCGTGACGCCTGTCCTCCTTTCTAAAAGAACGGGGGCCGGATGTCAATCGCCGGAAGGGAGCACGGGGCGCCGGGCCAGGAGCCGGGCGATCTTTTTTTCCATGTCGCCGTGGTGCGTCCCCTGCCAGAAGACGCGCTCGCAACCGGGGCAGATGGCGAACGAAGCGGCATGTTCGCCGACGTAGGGGGTGACGAGATTGCGGGCCCGCTCCCGGCTCAGCGCCTTGAGCGGGAGATTGCAGGCGATGCAGCGCGTGTTCGGCCGGACCTCGTCCCAGAGCCCCAGGTCGTCGAGCACCTGGACGACCTGGTCCTCCCAGTCGTCGCCGCGGACGAACAGGCGGTTCGGCCGCTTGGCCTCCTTCTCGATGAGCCCGGTGTCGCGGGTCAGGAGGACGCGGCCCTCGCGGCGGGCGATCGCGACGAGATCGGGGTCCTCGGCCTTGGAGAAATAGAGGACGTCGAAGCCGAGAATCTTGAGCCACTTGGCCAGGCGGCCGAGCATGCAGTCGGCGACGAAGGTCACCGCGGACCCCCTAGAGGCCGAGCCCCGCCGCAACCCCGTCGGGGACACGTACCGGGTACGTGTCCCCGTTCCGCCCGTTGGGGACATGTACCTCGGGTACGTGTCCCCGGTTCGCGGGCAGCCCGGGCCAGGGAAGAAAATGGTGGACGGTAGGAGATTCGAACTCCCGACCTCAGCGTTGCGAACGCCGCGCTCTCCCAGCTGAGCTAACCGCCCACGGTTCTCGCTCGTAATCTATTTATTATCCAACTTTTCCAAGGCCTGTGTTGAACCCATCGACCGTTCCCGGCCCTTGGAAAGCCTCCTCATGATAGCAGAACGGCCCCGGGCCTTCAACCGCCGATTGACGGCCATCCAGGCATATGCGAACATGAGCCCAGTTCCCATGCGGACCGATAACAGAGATCCCGATATCGTCGACGAGGACATGGCCGCCGTGTTCAGGGACAAGACGCCTCTCGAGCGGCTTCGCGCCGCCATCGGACGGTGGACCTCCACCAGGAACATGGTCGAGAGGCTCCTGCATGGAAGTTGTGGTTCTCTTCCACGTTGTGTGTGTCAGATGGGCCGGCAAATGGGGACATGTACTCCAGCACGTGTCCTCTTTCGGGCAAACGGGACACGTACCGGGGCGGTACATGTCCCGACACGCGCCTCGAGCACCTGGCAACTGATCCCATAGCCGCCCACAGTGAATGGACCGGTAGTTTTCATGTCGCCTTTACAGACCTGCGCAGGCCCTTGACACGCTCGGGGGGGGCGGGGATATCTTCCGAGGGGCAAGGTGGCTCGCCCTTCGGGAGAGGCGCGTGAAACGGCCGGTCACGGGCGGCTCGGATGAGCCGGGATATCCGATCCCTTGTCTTGATCGGAGGCCCGGCCTAAAATGCTGGGAGGAGGGACGCCATGCGCAGAGTCTTGATCGTCTTGATCCTCATCGGCGGGGCCGGGTATTACATCTACAACCGGTCCCAGGTGGGCCAGTCCGAAGAGGTCTTCCAGGTCAAGAACATCCAGCAGCGTTTCTCCCTGGCCCTCAACAAGTTCACCGGCGCCGCCGGCCGCTCGGGCGCCATCGGCATGGACACGACCTTCGACACCGAAACGGCCGTCAGGCAGATCGAGGACATCCGCAAGGAGCTGGCCGAGCTCCGGAAGAGGCTGACCGAACCGGCGGCGATCACGAGGGCCGAGAAGCTCGCCGAGAAGATCGAATATTTCTGCAAGCTGAACGACATCATCCGGCCTTGACCGCCCGGCCTCTCGGGGAACCCGCCCGCGACGGCCGGGCCGGGCGCCGGGGGTTTGACCCTCTCTTTCTCCGGGTGTAACCTTTTTGACAAAGGGCGGTAGATACCCATGGACGCCGAAGAGCCGAGACGAGGGAAGACCGGACACATGTCGCCGACGGACAACGAGCTCATGGAACAGGTCCGGGACGGCCGGGTCGAGAGGCTGGCCGTCCTCTTCGAGAGATATCAGACCATGCTCTACAACTTCTTCCTCCGCCTGACGGGCGACCGGGCCGCCAGCGAAGACCTCGTCCAGGAGGTCTTCATGCGCGTCCTGAAGTACCGGGCGGGGTACATGGGCGACAGCCGGTTCAACGTCTGGCTCTTCCAGATCGCCCGCAACGCGCACGTCGACCACCTGAGGAAGCGGAAAGCGGCCCTCCCCCTCGACGAGCGGTTCGCCGAAACGCCGGGCCGGGAGCCGCGGCCCGAGACCGTCTACGAGGACGGCCGGGAGGCCGAACTCGTCCGCCGGGCCCTCGATCGCCTACCGGCCCCGAAACGGGAGATCCTGGTCCTCTTCCGCTTCCAGGACCTCAAGCTCCGGGAGATCGCCGAGATCACCGGCGTCCAGGTGGGCACGGTCAAGGCCCAGGTCCACCGGGCCCTCAAGGACCTCGGCCGGATCTACCTCGAGCTCCGGCAAGGGAGAGCGTCATGACCTGCGACAAGATCCAGGAAAAGTTCGCCGATTATTTGACCGGGGACCTCGACGAAACCGGCCGCCGTGACGTGCGGGAGCACATCCTCGGCTGCGCCGCCTGCCGCCAGGACCTCGAGGACCTGACCGTCATCTGGGCCAAGCTCGGCGTCCTGCCCGAGGAGCAGCCCGGCGGAGGCCTGCGCCACCGCTTCTACACCATGCTCGAGGAGTACAAGGACGGGCTCGTCGCGGAGCGGAAGGCCGCCCGGGCCGAGGCCGGGCGCGGCCGGCGGGCCTGGCTCACCTTCCAGCGCCCCGCGTTCGCCGCGTCGTTCTCGGCCGTCCTGCTCGTCGCCGGGGCCGCGGCCGGCTGGCTCGCCGGCGGCGGGAGCGCCCTGAAGCGGGCCACCCTCTCGCGCGAGCTCCAGGACATGCGCCAGCAGGTCGCCCTGTCGCTCCTGAGCCGGCCCTCGGCGACCGAGCGCATCCAGGGCGTCGGCTACAGCGCCGCCGTCAAGAACCCGAACGAGACGACCCTGGCCGCCCTCTTCAAGGCCGTCGACGGCGATCCCAATCCCAACGTCCGTCTGGCCGCCGTGGACGCCCTCTACCTCTTCCGCGACCGGCCCGGCGTGCGCGAGAGCCTGGTCAAGTCGCTGGCCGTCCAGACCTATCCCCTGGTCCAGGTGGCCCTGATCGACTTCCTGGTCGAGGTGCGCGAGGCCCGGGCGGCCGACGCCCTCAAGGCCCTCATCGAGGGCGGCGACCTCACGCCCGAGGTCAAGACGCGGGCCGAGCAGGGCCTGAAGCAGATCGGCATTTGAGATCGACGTCCCGACAAGGACAAGGAGGAACATATGAACCAGACGAAGAGAATGAGCGCGCGGATGGCCAGGATCGCGGTCTTGGCGCTCCTCGCGGCCGCGATGTGCGGCGGAGCCGCCGCCCAGGCCAGGGAGGAGCCCCCCGACCGGGCCGTCGTCCCGCTGTCGAAGCCCGGCCAGCCGGCCAAGATCGAGGTCTCGGTCATGCGCGGCAGCGTCACCGTCAAGGCCTACGAGGGCAAGGACATCATCGTCGAGGCCCGGACGCGGGAGAAGGCCCTGACCAATTACTTGGCCCAGGTCTATGCCACCGGCGTTCCCTACCCCGCCGTCGCTCCGCCCGCCCCGCCCGCGCCGCCGGCCGCGCCGAAAGCCGCGGAACGCTTGGAAGAGATCCAGAAGAAAATCCAAGACATCCACAAAGAGAACGAGGCCCGGCTCATGGCCCAGCTGGCCGAGCAGGAGAGGCTGGCCAGGAGGATCGAACGCCAGCGCGACCGGGCCGTCGACGTCTACGGCCAGTACTTAACGGACGAAAAGAAGCGCCAGGAGGAGAAGCAGAAGAAGATCGCCGGCATGAAGCAGCTCTCCGGAACGTCCTCGGGCCTCGAGATCGAGGAGGAGGGCAATGTCGTCCAGGTCCGGACCGAGTCATGGAAGGCGGCGACCGACCTCGTGATCCAGGCGCCCGCCGCGACCTCGCTCGAGATCAGCTCGTCCATGGACGGCGTCATCGTCGTCGAGGGGATCGGCGGCGAGATCGACATCAACAACATGAACGGGCCGGTGACCCTGCGGAACGTCTCCGGCAACACGCTCGTCCACACGGTCAACGGCGATATCGACGTCGCCCTCGTCCGCATCGCCGGGGACAAGCCGCTGTCGTTCAGCTCGATGACCGGCGACATCGACGTCACCCTGCCGGCCGACGTCAAGGCCAACATCAAGATGAAGAGCTACCAGGGCGAGATCTACACCGACTTCGACATGGACATGACCCGTCAGGCGTCGCGGACCGAGGGGACCGAAAAGACCGAGGCGGGCAAGTACCGCATCTCCTTCGACAAGTCCCTCGTGGGGCTCGTCAACGGCGGCGGGCGGGAGATCTCCTTCAACACCTTCAGGGGCAACATCTACATCCGCAAGAAGAGGTAGGGCCGAAGCGCGGCGGGGCCGGGCCTCAGCCCGCCCGGCCGCGCTTCCGGTGCCAGTAGAGGTAGGCCGGGAGGCCCAGGGCGATGAAGGCCAGGACGGCGAAGGCGTTCCAGAAGCTCTTGACCAGCGTGTTGACCAGGATGAACAGGGCGGCCAAGACGAACAGCGCCGGCGTCACCGGATAGCCCCAGGTCCGGTACGGCCGGGGCATGTCGGGGCGCCTCTTGCGCAGGATGAAGACGCCCAGCACGGCCAGGCCCAGGAAGATCCAGGCCCCGAAGACGGCGAACTTCAGCATCTCCTCGAACTTCCCGCTCGGGCCGAGGCTGAGGGCGACGCTCCAGACGCCGACGATGAGCAGGGCCACGTGCGGCGTCCGGAACCTCGGGTGGACCTCGGCCATCTTGCGGAAGAACAGCCCGTCCTTGGCCATGGCGTAATAGACCCGCGGCCCGGTCAGGACGTGGCCGTTGGCCGCGCCCAGGATCGAGAACAGGATGATGAAGGCGACGATCGAGGCGCCGATGGGCCCGACCGCCAGGTTCATCGCGTCGGCGGCGATCCGGTCGGAGGCGGCCATCGCGGGCGCGGGCACGGCGTAGAGGTAGGCGACGTTGGCCAGGATGTAGAGGAGCGTCACCAGCCCGCAGCCGGCGATGAGGCCGAGCGGGATCGTCCGGGCCGGTTCCTTGGTCTCGCCGGCGTTGAACGTCGAGATCTCGAACCCCTTGTAGGCCCACAGCGCGGCCACCAGGGCCAGCCCGAACTGCCCGACCAGGTCCCCGCCGAGGCCGGAGGGCTTGGGCGCCGCCAGGTTCCCCCAGCTTCCCTTGGCGAAAAGGAACACGGCGACGATGATGCCCGAGAGGGCCACGAACTTGACCGCCGTCAGGGCGTTCTGCAGGAACGCGCCCTGGCGGACGCCGAAGGTGTTGACGGCCACGAGAAAGGCGATGAACAGGGCCGCGGCCGCCTTCTGGCCGACCGGCGAGAGCGGGAGGAAGTACGGCAGGTACTTCGTCGAGAAGGCCAGGGCCAGCGTCGCGATCGTCCCCGAATCGATGACCAGCAGCAGCGCCCAGCCGAAGAGGAAGCCGACGGCGGGGCCGTAGACCTCGCGCAGGAAGACGTAGATCCCGCCGGTCTCGGACGAGAAGGCCGCGGCCAGCTCGGCCAGCGACAGGGCCCCGAACATGCAGGCGACGCCGCCGGCGACCCAGACGGCCAGCATGAGGAGGGGCGACTTCACCCCCGCGGCCACGGTGGCCGGGACGATGAAGATGCCCGAGCCGATCATGGTACCGACGACGATGGCGGTGATGCTGCCGACGCCGAGACAGCGGACGAACCCGGGCTGGGCCTGTCCGCCGGCCGGGGCCGGAGCGGCGGGAGCGGGATTCTCGCGGTGAGTCATGCGCCTATCTTATGCGCGGAGGACGGGGATAGGCAATACCCGAGCGTTTTTTTGGCCGGGCCGATTGACAGCCCGGGGCCGGTGTTATATCGTCGGGGGGTCTTTCGGAAAGCCCCGTCGGGAGGGAGGCGCGTCATGGCCCAAAAAAAACGCCGCCTCGGATTCGTGGCGGTCATCGTGGTGTTGTTCGCGGCCTTCTTCCTCGTCAACCGCCGCGCGCGCTGGACCGTCGAGCCAGCCGACCTCATCCTCATCAACGGCAAGATCGTCACCGTGGACGACGCGGCCCCCGCCGCCTCCTGGCTCGCCGCCCGGGGCGACCGCATCGCCGCCCTCGGCTCCGGGCCGCGGGACTACACCCGTTACGTCGGCGAGACGACGGAGATCGTCGACCTCGGCGGCGCCCTGGCCGTCCCGGGCCTCATCGAGAGCCACGGCCACTTCACCGGCCTCGGCCAGTCCAAGACGGTCCTCGACCTGACCGCGGCCCGCTCCTGGGACGAGATAGTCGCCCTCGTCGCCGAGGCCGCCCGGACGGCCAAGCCGGGCGAATGGATCCGCGGCCGGGGCTGGCACCAGGACAAGTGGGACCGGGCGCCCGAGCCCAACGTCAACGGTCTGCCCTTCCATGACGCCTTGAGCAAGGCCACCCCGGACAACCCCGTCCTCCTGACCCACGCCAGCGGCCACTCGTCCCTGGCCAACGCCAGGGCCATGGAGCTGTCGAAGATCACGCCCGCGACGGCCGACCCGGACGGCGGCGAGATCGTGCGCGACGCCACGGGGGGCCCGATCGGCGCGTTCATCGAGACCGCCCAGGGCCTGGTCCGCTACGAGGCCGGCCACTACACCGCCGAGGAGGCCGCGGCCCAGACCCGCCGGCTGGTCGAGCTGGCCTCGCGGGAGTGCCTGGCCCACGGCGTCACGACCTTCCACGACGCCGGGTCCATGTTCGGCACGATCGACATCTACAGGAAGATGGCCGAAGAGGGGGCCCTGCCCGTCCGCCTCTACGTCATGCTCAGCGCCGGGAGCCGGGCCCTGGCCGAGCGGGGCCTGTCCTACCGGATGGTCGGCGAGGCCGACAACCACCTGACCGTCCGGGCCATCAAGCGGCTCATCGACGGCGCGCTCGGGGCCCACGGCGCCTGGCTCCTTGAGCCCTACGCCGACCTGCCGTCGTCTATCGGCCTCAACACGGAGTCCCTCGACGAGATGCGGGCCACGGCCGAGTTCGCCATCGAGAACGGCTTTCAGCTCTCGACGCACGCCATCGGCGACCGCGGCAACCGCGTGACGCTCGACATCTACGAGGAGGCCTTCAAGGCCCACCCGGACAAGGCCGACCTGCGCTGGCGGATCGAGCACGCCCAGCACCTCAGCCCCGACGACATCCCCCGCTTCGGAAAGCTCGGCGTCATCCCGTCCATGCAGGCCATCCACTGCGCCTCCGACGGGCCCTGGGTCCTGAAGCGGCTCGGCGAGAAGCGGGCCGAAGAGGGGGCCTACGTCTGGCGCAAGCTCATGGACGCGGGGGCCGTCATCCCCAACGGGACCGACGTCCCGGTCGAGCCCATAGACCCGATGGCATGCTTCCACGCGGCGGTGACCCGCAAGCTCAAGGACGGGACGGCGTTCTTCCCGGGCCAGAGGATGACCCGCGAGGAGGCCCTTCGCTCCTACACCATCAACGGCGCCTACGCCGGCTTCGAGGAGAAGCTCAAGGGCTCGCTGACGCCGGGCAAGCTGGCCGACGTCACCGTTCTCGACCGGGACATCCTGGCCTGCCCCGAGGACGACATCCCCGGGACCCGGGTCGTCTACACCATCATCGGCGGAAAGGTGGTCTACCATCACTAAGAAAAAGGGATATCGGGGGAACGGGCGCGGGGCGGGCGCGGCGCTGGGCGCGGCCGCCATCGTGTGCCTCCTGGCGTCGGGGGTTTCGGCCGGATCTCCAGGCGCAGACCCGCCGCCGAAGCGGGTCCCGCGCTGGGAATCCACCTTGTCCATGGGCCCGGTCAGCACCGGCCGCATAGGGGCCGTCAAGTCGTTCTGGTGGTCGGCGGTGCCGAAAGCGATCGCCCTCGGAATGTCCTTCGATTGGATCTCCGACAACATCCCGTTCTCGCTCGCTGTCGCCATGAGCGCGCCCGTCCCCGTCGCGGTCCCGTTCGCCTGCGCCGGGGCCGGGAGCGGGCTGAACGGCTGCGGGCTCAATTATTACGGGGGCGGCCTCAAGGTCTTCCTGGCCCGGAGA
This sequence comes from Acidobacteriota bacterium, assembly GCA_029569255.1. Lineage (GTDB taxonomy): Bacteria > Acidobacteriota > Aminicenantia > Aminicenantales > Saccharicenantaceae > RBG-16-66-30. The sequence continues at coordinate 69,801 of JAKQUO010000032.1, forward strand.
TTCGGGATCGTCGCCGAGTACCGGAGCTACCGCTTCACCACCATCACCTCCACATTCCCCACGCGCCGGGAGAAAGGCAGCGCCGAATTCTTCGGCGCCGGGATCGTCTGGTTCTACTGACCTGCCGGAGCACGTCGACCCGGCGAGCCCCCCCCGGAACGGGTCCCCGCCTCTTCCTCGATCCCGAGGCCGCGGCCCGGCCCGGGGCCCGCGCGGGGTCAGAGCGCTTCGAGCGCTTTGAGGGCCAGAGAATAGAGCCAGCGGTGGGCCTTGTTGCCGTTGGTCAGGATGGCGACGCCGGTCCTGCGCTGGAGGTTCCCGGCCAGGAAGGCCGTGTAGCCGTTGACGCTGCCGCTGTGGGCGATGATCGTCTCCCCGCCGAGGGTCGAGACCCACCAGGCCAGGCCGTAGCCGGAGGTCTCGTTGAGCCAGCCGCCGTTGATCGGCCCGGCGAAGCGGTCGTACTGCCGGCGCGCCATCTCCCGGAGCGTCGCCTCGCCGATGACGCGCCGGCCCTTGTAGACGCCGCCGTTGAGGTTGGCCATGAGCCAGCGGGCCTGGTCGACGGCCGTGCCGTAGACGACCCCGGCCGGCCAGGCGTCCGCCTTGACCCAGTCCACGGGGCGGTAGACGCCCGTCCGGCGGCGCACGGGCATGTAGGGGATGGCCAGGCGCTCGGCCATGTCGGCCCTCGGCTCGAAGGCCGTGTCGCGCATCTCGACCGGGGCGAAGACGTTCTTGCGCATGTATTCCTTGAACGGCGTCCCGGAGAACTTCTCGACGAGATGGGCGATCAGGGTGAAGGCGATGTTGGAGTAGATGACGCGCGTCCCGGGGCGGCGCCAGAGCCTGAGCCGGCCCTGGAGATAATCGGCGAGCGACGGCGGCGCGGCGTCCTCCCAGACGGCGTGGCGGCCGAAATCGGTCGGCAGGCCCGAGGTGTGCGTCAGGAGGCGGCGGAAGGTCACGGGATAGCGCCTGTCCTCGCCCTCGATCTTGAGGTCTCCGAGGAAGTCGCTGACCCGGTCGTCGAGCTTGAACTTGCCCTGCTCCATCTGCTGGAGGAGGGCCGTCGCCGACATCGTCTTGAAGGTCGAGGCGATGAGGTAGACCGTGTCGCAGGCGGCCGGCGTCTTGACCCGGATGTTGGCCAGGCCGGCCGAGCGCGTCCAGACGACGCGGTCGCCGGAGACGCAGACGACGGCCAGGGAGGGGATGCGGCCGGCCTTGAGCGAGCGCTCGATCTCGGGGTCGAGCAGCGCCGAAAGGCGGGGGTCGTCGACGGGGGAGAACGGGCGGGCCGCAGACGGGTCGGAGACGATGGCCGGGCCCGGGAGGGGCTCGTCGTCGCCGTTCCCCTCGAACTCGTCGGGGCCGGGCTCGAGGTCGGCGAACTCGCCGGCGGGGAAGGACGCGCCCTCCGGGCCGACCGACGAGGACGCGGCCGCGGGGCCAGCGCCGTTCGCGGCCTGGCCGCCGCCGGGCCGGCCGCCGATGAACTTGACGGCCACGAAAAGCCCCACGGCCGCGAGGGCCAGGACGGCGAGGGCGATGTCGGCGGCCCGGCGGAGGCGCGCGGCCGGCGGGCCGGTCCGCCGCGTCCTCTTCTTCGCCGGCCGGGCCATGGCGCTCATCGTGTCTCCCGTTCGGCTCGGGATTATACCACGCCTGCCGGGCCCGGGACACGGACGGTGTTAGCAACTTTTGAAAAGTGAACTGTTATCTGATTCAAAAGTGAACTCTTGGGAACTGGGAGAGGGGGTAGACGAGAGAGTGGACCATTCGGTTGTCCCACCAGAAGCGGAGCTGGAGAGAACCGCGCACGAGGTTTGGGACCAAGTGGATCTCGACCTCCTGGCCGATGGGGACTTTGGGCATGGGGATCACGGTGTTGTAGAACTCGATCCGGCGATAGGCATTCACGGTCCTTTTTTCTCGGAGACAGAAGACATCTTTGGGGGATGCATAGGGAGCGGGGAGGGCGAAGGGACGGAAAAAGCTGTGGCCGGTCGAGAGGGCCCGCTGGAAGCGCACGTGGGGGATTTCGCCGGTCGTCGAGTGGATGCGCTGATGGTTGTGCCGAAAGACCTCTTGCTGGAGGACGGGACGGAGTTGGTCCAGGGTGGTGAGCTTCTCGCGGGCGGCCGTGCGGACGATTCGGTCCTGCATCCAGCGGTAAGATCGTTCGACCTTGCCCTTGGCCTGGGGAGAGAGGGCATAGATGACATCGACCCCGAGCGACGAGATGGCCTGCTTCCACTGCGGGTCGACCTCATCGGTCTTGAGGACGGTCTTGTACCAGAAGCTGTCCCGGCTGCGGACAAAACGGAAGACCCGCAGGGAATCGACATAGTACTGCAAAGGCAGGCCATAACGTTGCATCAGGACCTGGGAGGCCTGGAGATGAGACCAGGTCGTTTCCTGCTCAAAGAAGTCGGCAAAGAGGATCTTGCGGCTGTAATCGTCGAGCGACGAGATGAGGGTCCACTTGGCCGGGGCGTAGGGCGACCAGCGGTGGAGGGAAGCATCGTGTTGGATGAGGGCGCCAACGGCCGTGGTGATGACCTCGCGGCTATGACTCTTGCCCTTGGGACGCGGTCGGTGGCAGCCCATGGCCTTGGCTCGTTCAATGATCGTGGACAGGGAGACCTTGAGGCCCTGTTCGAGCAACCGTTCCCTGGCGGCGGAGTAGTTGTAGGTCGAGATCGGAAGGTCGGGATCCTCGATCAAGGCCCGTTCTTCCAGAAGGGTCTTCTGGATCAGACGTTCGGCCTTATCGGAGAGCCGAGATGGGGAGCTCCGGTGGTAAGCCATGGAAAAGGACCGGACATCTTTCCGGTAGAGCTTGAGGAGAGCGAAGAAACGCGTTTTTCCAATCTGGAGCGTCTCCTCGACCTGGGCTCGGCTCATCTGGCCTTCCTCATAGGAACGGATCAGCAGTTTCACCTGCTCGTCGGAAAAACGGCTGTGAATGTGTGTCATGGGGTCCTCCTGGCGGAGGACTATAGCTCAGGTGTTCACTTTTCAACCCTAAAGAGTTCACTTTTCAATCGTAGACAACAGGCGCCGGCCGACGCCTTGACACCCCCGGCCCCAGCATGTATCCTACCCCTCCCGAATACCTCGAACAAAGGAACGCCCATGTCACGTCAGATCCTTCTCGGCGACGAGGCCGTCGCCCTGGGGGCCGTCCACGCCGGCCTCTCGGCGGCCTATTCCTACCCCGGCACGCCTGCCTCGGAGATCCTCGAGCACCTCGTCCGCAGGTCGGCCGAGACCAAGGACTTCACGGCCGTGTGGTCGGTCAACGAGAAGACGGCCTACGAGGAGGCCCTCGGCGCCTCTTTCGCCGGGAAAAGGGCCCTCGTCTCCTTCAAGCACGTCGGCCTCAACGTCGCCGCCGACCCGTTCATGAATTCGGCCATCACGGGCGCCAACGGCGGCCTGGTCGTCGTCAGCGCCGACGACCCCGGCATGCACAGCTCGCAGAACGAGCAGGACAGCCGATTCTACGCCCAGTTCGCCCACATCTTCGCCTACGAGCCCTCCGACCACCAGGAGGCCTACGACATGACCCGGGAGGCCTACGACCTGTCCGAGCGCCTCGAGGTCCCCGTTCTCCTCCGCATGGTCACCCGGCTTTCCCACAGCCGCTCGGCCGTCGCGGTCGGCCCGCCCCGGCCCCAGAACCCGCTCCGGAAGGGCGACCCCCGGGACTGGATCCTGCTTCCGGTCAACGCCCGGCGGCGCTTCACCCGTCTCCTCGGCCTGCAGGCGGAGATGGTCCGGCTCTCGGACGGCTCCCGCTTCAACGTCCTGGAGCTCGGCGGCGACCGCTCGCTCGGCGTCATCGCCTCGGGCGTCGCCTACAACTACTTCCGCGAGGCCGTGGCCGCCGAGGCCGCCCCGCCGTCCTTCCTCAAGGTCTCGACCTACCCGGTCCCCGAGGGGCTCATCAGGAAGCTCGTCGCGGCGGTCGACTCCGTCCTCGTCCTGGAGGACGGCTACCCCTTCATCGAGCGTCAGATCAAGGGCCTCTTCGGCGTCGCCGGCAAGACCGTCCGGGGCAAGACCGACGGCGCCCTGCCGGCCTCCGGCGAGCTGACGCCCGACATCGTCCGGGCGGCCCTCGGCCGGACGCCCCTGCCGGCCCTCGCGGCGAGCGGGCTGCCGCTCGCCGGGCGCCCGCCCCAGCTCTGCGCCGGCTGCCCTCACGCCGACACTCTGAAGGCCCTCAACAAGGCCCTCGAGGACGCCGCCGGGGCCAACGTCTTCAGCGACATCGGCTGCTACACCCTCGGCGCCCTGCCGCCCTACAGCGCCGTCCACACCTGCGTCTGCATGGGCGCCAGCATCGGCATGGCCCGGGGCGCGGCCGACGTCGGCCTCCACCCGGCCGTGGCGGTCATCGGCGACTCGACCTTCGCCCACTCCGGCATCACCCCGCTCCTCGGGGCGGCCGTCGCCGACACGGACATGACCGTCGTCATCCTCGACAACGCGACGACGGCCATGACCGGCGGCCAGCCGACCTACGGCTCGGGCGAGCGCCTGCTCCGGCTGATCGAGGGCCTGGGGGTCCCCAAGGAGCGCATCCGGACGATCGTGCCCCTCCCGAAGCACCACGACCTGAACGTCCGGATCCTGCGGGAGGAGATCGCCCACCGCGGCCTGTCCGTCGTCGTCGCCGTCCGGGAGTGCGTCCAGGAACAGCGGAAGAAAAGGAGCTAGGCCATGAAGCAGGACATCATCCTCGCGGGCGTCGGGGGGCAGGGCATCCTGTCGATCGCCTACGTCATCGACAACGCCGCGCTCGCCGACGGCCTGGTCTTCAAGCAGGCCGAGGTCCACGGCATGGCCCAGCGCGGCGGGGCCGTCCAGTCCCACATGCGGCTCTCGGACGGCTCCATCTGGAGCGACCTCATCCCCAAGGGCGAGGCCGACATGGTCCTCAGCGTCGAGCCGCTCGAGGCCCTGCGCTACCTGGACTACCTCCGGCCCGACGGCGTCGTCGTCACCGGCCTGACGCCCTACCGCAACATCCCCGACTATCCGGAGATCGACCGGGTCCTCGAGGCCGTGCGCCGGGCGCCGCGGGCGGTCGTCATCGACTCGGAGCGCCTGGCCAAGGAGGCCGGCACGGTCAAGGCCCAGAACGTCGTCCTCCTCGGCGCCGCCTCGCCGTTCCTCATCCTCAAGGAGGACAGCCTGCTCGCGACGGTCGGCGCCCTGTTCCGGCCCCGCGGCCCGGCCGTCCTGGAGGCCAACCTCAAGGCCTTCGCGCTGGGCCGGAGCGCTGCCCTGGGCTTATGAGCGCGCCCTGGCGCCGGACGGTCCGCGTCCTCGAGCGGGCCGAGAGCGAGGGCCGCGACGTCCTCCTCGAGCCCGAGGTCTACGAGGTCCTGAAAGAGGCGGGCCTCGCGCCGCCGCGCCACCTCGTCGTTCCGGCCGGCCGGCCGGTCGGCCGCCGGGACCTCCGCCGCCTGGGCGGCCCCAGGGTCGTGGTCAAGGTCGTCTCGCCCCTCATCGTCCACAAGTCCGACGTCGGCGGCGTCGCCTTCGTCAAGGCCGACCCGGCCTCGGTCAACAAGGCCGCCGCGGCCATGCTCAGGAGCGTGCCGGCCCGCTATCTCGCCTGGGCCCGGGAGAAGGGCGGCCCGGGCGCCCCGGCCGGGCCTTCGACCCTCAAGGAGGTTCGGGACTCCGTCCGCGGCTTCCTCGTCGCCGAGGCCGTCGATTTCGAGGACGCCGGCTTCGGCTCGGAGGTCCTGCTCGGCCTGCGGAACTCGCGGGAGTTCGGCCCTGTCCTGACCATGGGCGGGGGAGGGCTGGACGTCGAATACATGAGCGAGCTGCTCAAAGAGGGCCGGGCGGCGGCCATCGGCTCGGCCCATCTCCTCGACGCCGCGCGGGTCCCCGGACTGCTCGGGCCGCTGGCCTTCTTCGGCAAGCTGGCCGCCCCGTTCCGCGGGCGCAGGCCCCTCGTCTCTCCGCAGGCCCTGGCCGCGGCCCTGGTCAAGTTCCGCGACCTGGCCGCGGCCTTCTCGCCGTTCGCGTCGGAGACGCCGTTCGTCCTCGAGGAGGCCGAGGTCAATCCGTTCGTCGTCCGCCGCGGCCGCCTGGTCGCCCTGGACGGCGCCTGCCGCTTCTCGCGGGCCAAGGCCGTCCTCCCTCGCCGGCCCGTCGAGGAGATCGGGCGCCTGCTCAAGCCGGCCTCGATCGGCATCATCGGCGTCTCGGAGAAGATGAACATCGGCCGCATCATCCTCAACAACATCCTGGCCAACGGCTTCCCGCCCGGGCGGGTGACCGTGGTCAAGCCGGGCCTGGACTCGATCGAGGGCTGCCGCGCGGTGCCGGCGGTCGCGGCCATGCCCGAGACCGTCGATCTCTTCGTCCTGACCCTGGCCGCCGACCAGTGCGAAGGCGTCGTGAGGGACCTCGTCGAGCACGGCAAGGCCCGCTCGGTCATCCTCATCGCCGGCGGCATGGGCGAGAAGGCCGGCGGGGCCTCGATCGAGGACCGGCTCCGCAGCCTCCTCCTCGAGGGGCGGCGGAGCGGCCGGACGACGCCCGTCGTCAACGGCGGCAACTGCCTCGGCATCGCCTCGAAGCCCGGGCGCTACGACACGACGTTCATCCCCGCAGCGAAGCTCCCCCGGCCGAAGAGCGCCCGCTCCGACCTGGCCGTCATCAGCCAGAGCGGGGCCTTCATGATCTGCCAGATGAGCAAGTTCCCCACGATCCAGCCGCGCTACGCCGTCTCGCTCGGCAACCAGCTCGACCTCACGGCCTCGGACTTCCTCGCCTATCTCAAGGACGACCCGGAGGTCCGGGCCTTCTCGGTCTACATGGAGGGGTTCAAGCCCGGCGACGGGCTGGCCTTCGCCCGGGCCGTCGGCGAGATCACGGCCTCGGGCCGGCCGGTCCTCGTCTACAAGGCCGGGCGGAGCCGGGAGGGCCGCTCGGCGACCTCGAGCCACACCGCCTCCGTCGCCGGCGACTACGGCGTCTTCCGGGCCGTCCTCGAACAGGCCGGGGCCATCGTGGCCGGGGACCTGGCCGAATTCGAGAGCTTCACCAAGGGCCTGGCCTTCCTCGGCGACCGGCCCGTCGCCGGCCGCCGGGTCGGGCTCATCAGCAACGCCGGGTTCGAGTGCGTCATGCTGGCCGACAACCTGAGGAACGGGGCGGGGCTCGAGCTGGCCGCGTTCGCCCCGGAGACGGCGGAGCGCATCCTGGCCGCCCTGCGGCCCCTCGGCATCGACCGCCTCCAGGACGTCCGCAACCCGCTCGACGTCACCCCGGTCGCCGACGACGCGGCCTTCGTCGAGTGCGCCCGGGCCATCCTCGAAGACCCGGGCGTCGACTGCGCGGTCGTCTCCAACGTCCCCCTGACGCCGGCCCAGCAGACCCTGCCGGCGGGGCCCGGCCACGGCGAGGACCTGACCCGGCCGGGGAGCTTCGCCTCGAGGACGATCGAGCTCTTCCGGGAATGCCGGAAGCCCTTCGTCGTCAACATCGATTCGGGGGAGCTCTACGCTCCGCTCGCCGACCGCCTCGAGCGGGCCGGCATCCCCGTCTTCCGGAGGGCCGACGAGGCCGTCCGTTTCCTCCGGACGTACGTCGGCCGGAAGCTGGGCTAGTCCGGAGAGGGGCCCGCGCCGTCAGCGCAGACGCTGCTGGAACCGGTGCGGGAAGCTGTCGGGGTTGGTCGTCCGGATCGGGCCCGTGTGGCAGACCGCGCAGGCCGTCGGCTTCCCGCCGGGACCGTGGGCCGCCACGATCCCCATCAGCCCCCCGCCCTTGGAGTCGGCGTGGCAGACCCGGCAGTCGCCGAGGGCCACGGCCTTGCTCTGGTACTGCAGGAACTGCTCGTTGTCGCTGGCCTCGCTCGACGGGACCTGGGCGTGGGGGCTGCCGTGGCAGGCGGGGCAGGAGAGCCCGCCGTGGCCCGCGGCGGCGTGATAGACCGTCGCCCCGGTCTCGACCTCGGCGACGAAGGTGTGGCACGCCGAGCACTTCGGCAGGCCCGACCAGGGCACGCGACCGCCGTAGATCGTCGCGGCGATCGAGGCCAGCGAGCCGTGGCAGTCCGCGCACTTGCCGTCCTTCGAGCTGTGGTCGGCGCTCCGGTGGAGGGGTTTGACGAGGCCGGGATGGCAGCTGTAGCAGGAGGCCGAGGCCCTGTTGTGGAAGCCGTGAAGGGCTTGGGACAAGTACAGCCCCGAGGAGCCGGGGCCGGCCTGGCCCAGCGCGGGCGTCCCGTGGCAGTCGGCGCAAAGGACGGGCAGCCCGTCCTGGGCGAAGCTCGTTCCCTCGAACTTGTCGTGCTCCTCGAGGACGGACAGCACCTCGGTGGCGCCCGTCGTTTTCCCGTGGCAGCCGCCGCAGCCGATCTCGTCGGAGGCCGGCAGGGTCGCCCGGGTCCGGGCCAACTCGGCGTGGGTCGCGGCGTCGCGGACGACGATCTCGGCGACCTGATAGGGGTTCCAGTCGCCCGAGTCGGGGAGCGGGACGGCCGGGATGCCGACGGCCTCGAAATGCGAGTCCTTCAGGACCATCGCCCCGGACAGGCCGTTGTGCGTCGCCGGGTCGGAGAAGTTGAGGCCCGTGTCGCGGGCCAGGTCGACGCCGAAGAAGTCCAGGGAGTTGTCCCAGAACCCGGCGTAGATCCGGAGCGGGTTGGCCGTCGTCTTGCCGTAGGAATACGTGTTGCCGACGAGCGAATACTCGAGGGTGACGCCGGCCGTGACGATCTCAGGCGGGTCGCCCCGCTTGACGACCTGGGCCCACAGGTTGCCGTAGGGGGGGAGGAGGACCTCCCTGTCGTAGGCGGGGCTGAAGAAGGGCATGCCGACGTCGTTCCAGGCCAGGACGATGTAGGACATCGACGCCGCGGGGATATTCACGGGCGTGACGCCGCCGCCGTTGTCCGTCGTCGAGCAGGCGGCCAGGAGGGCGAGGAGCGCGGCCGCGAGGGCGGAAAGGGCGGGACGGAAGCGGCATCGGTGGCGCATGCAAAACTCCTTCCCCCTATTATTCCCGGAATCCGCCCATTTTGCAAATGCCGTTCGCCGGCCGGCCGCTCCCTTGCCTCCCCGGGAGGGGCGTGATAGAATCCGAGAGGATGAAAAGGGCCGCCGTTCGCGCCGCCGTCCTGGCCGCGACAGGAGCGATCGTATCCATGTGCGCCGCCGGAATCCCCCCGTCCCGGAGGCTGTCGTCGTACATCCCGGCGACCGTCGGCCCCTGGCTCTCCGAGGCCGATCGGGTTTACGGCCCGGAGACGGTCTTCGGCTACATCGACGGGGCGGGCGAAGTCTACCGGTCCTACAACATGAGGCTCCTCGTCGCCCGGCGCTTCCACAAGGACGGCCGGCCCGACATCGTCGTCGACGCCTTCGACATGGGCGCCCCCGAGGACGCCTTCGGGGTCTTCACCCACGACCTCGACGGCGACGACGCCGGGGTCGGGCAGGGCTCGGTCTACAAGGCCGGGCTCCTGGCGTTCTGGAAGGACCGCTATTTCGTCTCCGTCTACGCCGAGGCGGAGACCGACGAGACGCGGGCCGCGGTCGTCGCGCTCGGGCGCGAGGTCGCCGGGGCCATCCCCGGCCGCGGGGAGCCGCCCGGCCTGCTCCGCGCCCTGCCTGCCGAGGGCCTCGAGACGCGGACCGTCCGCTTCCTCCACACCCATCCCATCCTCAACTACCACTTCTTCGTCGCCGACGAGAACATCCTGCTCCTCGGCCGGGAGACCGGCGCGGTCCTGGCCGAGTACGGCGAGGCCGGCGGGCGGAGCCGCCTGCTCGTCGTCAGGCACAAGAGCGCCCGGCGGGCGGCCCGGGCGGAGGCCTCGTTCCGCCGCGCCTACCTGCCGGAGGCCTCCGGGGCGGAGGCGGTCCGGACCGAGAACGGGAAGTGGACGGCCGTCCGGGCCTGGGGAAGGCACCTTGCCGTCGTCTTCGACGCCGCGACGGCGGAGGAGGCCGCGGGGCGCCTGGACGCCGTGAAGCGGCGGCTCGAGGAGGAGCGGTCATGAGCCCGAAGCCGGTCACCCGGAGGGACTTCCTGAAGGTCGCCGCGGCCGCCCCGCTGGCCGGCGCCGCGGTCCCGGCCGTCCGGGGCCTGTCCCCGTCCACGGCCCGCGCCCCGGCCGGGGACAAGGTCCGCGTCGTCCTTGTCCGCGACCCGGCCCCTCTCGGCCCCGGGGGCGCCCCGCCGGCCGAGGTCGTCCAGAGGATGCTCGACGACGGCGTCCGGGCCCTCCTCGGCGAACAGGACGTCGTCAAGGCCTGGAAGAGCCTCATCGGGCCCGACGACGTCGTCGGCATCAAGACCAACTCCTGGCGCTACATCCCCACCACGGCCGAGGTCGAGCAGGCCCTCAAGCGGCGCGTCATGGACGCGGGCGTGGCCGAGGACCGGATCGGCATCGACGACCAGGGCGTCCTGCGCCATCCCGTCTTCCAGAAAGCCACCGCCCTCGTGAACGCCCGGCCCATGCGGAGCCACTACTGGTCCGGGGTGGGCAGCCTGATCAAGAACTACATCATGTTCGCGCCCCGCCCCTCGGCCTGGCACGGGGACGCCTGCGCCGACCTGGCCAAGATCTGGGACCTGCCGGCCGTCAAGGGGAAGACCCGGCTCAACGTCCTGGTCATGTTCACGCCGCTCTTCCACAGCGTCGGGCCGCACAACTACGCCAAGGAATACACCTGGGACTACAAGGGCCTCATCCTCAGCCGCGACCCCGTGGCCGCCGACGCCACGGGCCTGCGCGTCATCCAGGCCAAGCGGAGGGAGCACTTCGGCGACGACCGGCCCTTGCCGGTGGCCCCCCACCACATCCGTCTCGCCGATACCCGCCACCATCTCGGGACGAGCGATCCGGCCCGGATCGAGCTGGTCAAGCTCGGCTGGGCGGAAGGAGCGATGATCTAGATGCCGATCTACGAGTACCGCTGCGCCGACTGCGGGGGGAAGACGACGGTCGTGACCTTGTCCGTCGGGGCGGCCGTCGAGCCCGTCTGCCGGCGCTGCGGCGGACGGGCCCTGACCAAGCTCGTCTCGCGGGTGGCCGTCCGCAGATCCGAGGAAAGCCGCCTGGAGAGCCTGGCCGACCCGTCCGCCCTGGCCGGCCTCGACGAGAACGATCCGAAGAGCGTGGCCCGGTGGATGAAGAGAATGGGCCGGGAGATGGGCGAGGAGGCCGGCGAGGGCTTCGACGACGAGGTCGACAAGGCCATGGAGGAGGCGGCGCGGGAGCGGGAGGCCGGCGAGGGCGACGGTCCGCCGGGGGACGCGGACGAGTTCTAAGAGGCCGGACGCGGCGCAAGGAGGATACGCATGGCCGTTTCGACGGGCATCGCCCTGTTCATCGGCGGGGGGGTCTTCGGGGCCGCCGCCGTCCTGATCGTCCAGCTGGTCCAGAGAAAGCAGTCCCGCGAGCTGGCCCGGGCCATCATCCGCGAGACGGAGAGCGAGAAGCTCGAGGACCTCGAGGCGTTCCTCGGCCGGGTCAGGGATTCGCTGGGAGCCCTCTCGCTCGAGGCCCTGCACAAGACCTCCGAGGAGTTCCTGAAGCTGGCCGAATCCCGGCTCAGCCACCTGACCCAGACCGGGGAGAAGGACCTCGAGAGCAAGAAGAGGCTCATCGACCACTCGCTCGAGGCCATGCGGAGCGACCTGCAGAAGATGCAGGAGCTGGTTTCCGGGTTCGAGAGGGACCGGTCCCAGAAGTACGGCGAGCTCAGCGCCCACCTGAAGACGGCGGCCGAGCAGACGGCCAAGCTCCAGGACACGGCCAACCACCTCCGCCAGGCCCTGGTCTCCACGAAGGCCCGGGGCCTGTGGGGGGAGCGGATGGCCGAGGACGTCCTCCAGCTGGCCGGGTTCGTCGAGGGGGTCAATTACCTCAAGCAGAAAGCCCTGGAGGGGGCGGGCTCCCGGCCCGACTACACCTTCAACCTGCCGCAGGGGCGGAAGGTCAACATGGACGTCAAGTTCCCGCTCTCGAGCTATCTGCGCTATCTCGAGACGGAGAACGACATGGAGCGGGAGGTCCAGAAGGGGCAGTTCCTCCGGGACGTCCGGGCCCGGATCAGGGAAGTCACGACCCGCGACTACATCAACCCCGAGGACGAGACCCTGGACTATGTCCTGGTCTTCATCCCCAACGAGCAGGTCTACGCGTTCATCAACCAGAACGACCCGGCCGTGATCGACGAGGCGCTCCGGAACAAGGTCATCCTCTGCTCGCCGTTCACGCTGTTCGCCATCCTGGCCGTCATCCGCCAGGCGATGGACAACTTCACGACGGCCAAGGCGGCCAACGACATGCTCCGGCTGATCGGGGGGTTCAACAAGGAATGGCAGAAGTACCGGGAATCCATGGACAAAATGGGCCGGAAGATCGAGGATGCCCGGGACGAATTCCAGCGGCTGACCACGACGCGGCGCAACAAGCTCGAGCGGCCGCTGCAGAAGATCGAGGACCTGAGGCGGCTGAAGGGGATCGAGCCCGGGCTGGCCCTCGGGGAGGCCGAGGTCCAGGCCCTCGACGAGGACGAGGAAGGGGAGGCGCCGAAATAGGCCCGCCCGTTCCGGGGCCGCCCCGGTCCGCCGGCGGGCCTCGCCTCAGGGGCGGGGGCCGAAGATGGCCGTGCCGATGCGGACGAGATTCGACCCCTCCTCGACGGCCACCCGCCACGAGTGGGACATGCCCATGGACAGGAGGCGCATCTCCACGCCGGGTATCGCGGCCCGGCGGAGGGCGTCGAAGACGCGGCGGGTCTCGGCGAAATAGGGCCGCGAATCCTCGGGGTCGCCCGCGAACGGTCCCATGGTCATGACGCCGAGGACGCGCAGGCGGGGGAGCGCGGCCAGCTCTCGGGCGAGGGCCTCGGCGGCCTCGGGGAGGACGCCGGCTTTTTGCGGCTCCCGCCCGGAATTGACCTCGATCAGGACCTCCATCGTCTTGCCGGCTGCGGCGGCCCGCTTGTCGAGCTCGCGCCCGAGGGCGGCGGAATCGACGGTCTCGATGAGGTCGAAGAGCTCGACCGCTTTCTTGGCCTTGTTCTTCTGGAGACGGCCGATGAAGTGCCAGCGGGCCCGTCGCCCGACAGCCGGGAAGACCGCCGCGGCTTCCTGGACGTAGTTCTCGCCGACGATGCCCACCCCGGCCTCGACGGCCTGGAGGACCTCGGCCGCCGAACGGGTCTTGGCCGCGGCCACGAGCCCGACGCCGGGCCCGAGCTCGGCCAGGATGGCCTTGACGTTCTCCGCGATGCCCATCGCCCCATTCTAGCAAAGAAGGGGGCGACCCTGCTATAATCACGCCGTGACGCCGCCATGACCATCCGCGAAGAGCTCGAGAGGACGGAGCGCGAGATCCTGTCGCCCAGGGCCAGCCTGAGCGCGCGCTCCAAAGGCCGGGCCCGCCCGGAGCAGCAGCACGCGCTCCGGACCGACTTCCAGCGCGACCGCGACCGGATCATCCACTGCAAGTCCTTCCGCCGGCTCAAGCACAAGACCCAGGTCTTCCTGTCGCCGTTCGGCGACCACTACCGGACCCGGCTGACCCACTGCCTCGAGGTCTCCCAGATCGCCCGGACGATCGCCCGGGCCCTCCGCCTCAACGAGGACCTGACCGAGGCCGTTGCCCTCGGCCACGACCTCGGCCACACGCCCTTCGGCCACGCCGGCGAGCAGACCCTGCGCCAGCTCCTGCCCCTCGGCTTCCATCACGCCGACCAGAGCCTGCGGGTGGTCGAGAAGCTCGAGTACGAGGGCAAGGGCCTGAACCTGACCTTCGAGGTCCGTGACGGCATCATGAAGCACTCCAAGGGCCGGGGCGAGATCTTCTACCAGGACGCCGAGGACATGCCCGCGACCCTCGAGGGGCAGGTCGTCCGCGTCTCCGACGTCATCGCCTACGTCAACCACGACGTCGACGACGCCCTGCGGGCGGGGATCATCCGGGAGGAGGACATCCCCGCCGGGCTGATCAAGGTCCTGGGCAAGTGGCACGCCACCCGCATCGACCGCATGGTCTTGGACGTCGTCGAGGCCAGCCTGGCCACCGGCCTGGAGCGGATCGCCATGAGCGACCGCATCACGCGGGCCGTCGCCGAGCTCAGGGAGTTCCTCTACCAGAACGTCTACTTCAACTCCGCGGCCCGCGAGGAACTGCGCAAGACCGAGAAGATCATCCGCGACCTCTTCGCCTGCGTCATGGACCGGCCGGACGAGTACGTCAAGCCCTATCCCGCGGGCGACCCGGTCATCGTCCGGGCCGGCGACTTCATCGCCGGGATGACCGACCGCTACGCCATGTCGCTCTACGAGCGGGTCTTCCTGCCCAAGGCCTGGCCGATCCTTTAGCCGCCATCGCGGCCGGACGGAGAGAGGCCCCGGCGCCGCTTGGACCGCCCCTCCTTTCATGCTAATATGCCTCCCTTGAAGAGAGCCTCAGACCCTCCAGGAGAGCGTTCCCATGGCTAGAATCGACGACCTTCGCAAGATCGCCGCCCGGCTCCGCATCCACTCCCTGCGCATGACGACAGCGGCCGGCTCGGGCCACCCGACCACCTGTCTTTCCGCGGCCGATCTCGCCGCCTGCCTGTTCTTCGGCGAGATGCGCTGGGACCCGAAGGACCCCCGAGACCCGGCGAGCGACGAGTTCGTCCTGTCCAAAGGCCACGCGGCGCCCCTCCTCTGGGCCGCCTACGCCGAGGCGGGCCTCATCCCGCTCGAGAGCCTTCTCGACCTGCGCAAGGTCGGCAGCGTCCTCGAGGGCCACCCGACGCCGCGGATGCCCTGGGTCAAGGCGGCCACGGGCTCGCTCGGCCAGGGGCTGTCGGTCGGCGCCGGCATGGCTTTGGCCCAGCGCCTCGACGGGTCGCCGGCCCGCACCTTCGTCCTCCTGGGCGACGGCGAGTGCGCCGAGGGCCAGGTCTGGGAGGCCGCCGCCGCGGCGGCCCACTGGAAGCTCCGCAACCTCGTCGCCGTCGTCGACGTCAACCGGCTCGGCCAGTCCGGTCCGACCATGCACCAGCACGACCTCCGCGCCCTGGCCCGCAAGTTCCGGGCCTTCGGCTGGGACACGCGCATCGTGGACGGGCACCGGATCCCGGCCATCCGGGCGGCGCTCAAGGGCGCCGGCCGGGGCGGCAAGCCCACGGCCGTCCTGGCCCGCACCGTCAAGGGCAAGGGCGTCAGCTTCGTCGAGGACAGGGACGGCTGGCACGGCAAGCCCCTCAAGGCCGACGAGCTGTCCCGGGCCCTCGAGGAGTTGGGCTGTCTCCCCTTGATCGATGCCAAGCGCTTCATCCGCAAACCCAAGCCTTTCCGCAAGCGGGACGCCCCCGCCTCCTCGGGCTTTCCGCGGACGCCCTACAAGGACAAGACGGCCACCCGCCTGGCCTACGGCAACGCGCTCCTCGCCCTGGCCCGGGTCGAGCCCGCGGTCGTGGCCATCGACGGCGACGTCAAGAACTCGACCTACGCCGACAAGTTCTTCGAGGCCTTCCCCGGGCGGGCCTTTCAGTCGTACATCGCCGAGCAGAACATGGTCGGCGCCGGCATGGGCCTGGCGGCCAAGGGCTACATCCCGTTCATCGCCACGTTCGCCGCCTTCCTGACCCGGGCCCACGACCAGGTCCGCATGGCCGCCTACTCCTTCTCCAACCTGAAGCTCTGCGGCTCCCACGTCGGCGTCAGCATCGGCGAGGACGGCCCGTCGCAGATGGGCCTCGAGGACCTGGCCATGTTCCGGCCCATCCCGGGGTGCGTCGTCCTCTACCCGGCCGACGCATTCGCCGCCGAGGCCGCGGTGGCCGCGGCCGCCGCGCACAGGGGCCTGGTCTACATCCGGACGACGCGGCCGGCGACGCCGCTCCTCTATTCCCCCGGCGAGGCCTTCCCGATCGGCGGGTCCAAGGTCCTGGGGAAAGGGGAGGGCGACGCCGCGACGGTCGTCGCCGCCGGCGTCACCGTCCACGAGGCCCTCGAGGCCCGGGCGGAGCTGGCCAAGGAGGGATTCGGCGTCCGGGTCGTCGACGCCTACTCGGTCGCCCCGCTCGACGCCGCGACGATCGCCCGCGAGGTCGCCGAGACCGGCGGCAGAGCGGTCGTCGTCGAGGACCATTTCGCCGCCGGCGGCCTCGGCGAGGCCGTGGCCGCGGCCCTGGCCGGGAAAGCGGCCCTGAAGCACTTGTGCGTCCGCGACCTGCCCCGTTCGGGCAGGCCGGACGAGCTCCTGGACATGTACGGGATCAGCGCCGCCCATATCGTCAGGGCCGTCAAGGAGCTCGTGGCCGGGTGAGAGAGCGACGCCTCGCGCTCCCGGCGGCCGCGGCGCTCCTGGCCGCCCTGTGGGCCGCAGCGTCGCCCGCCGCCGGGTCCGGGCCGTCTCAGCCCGTCCCGTCCGGCCGGGCGCTCCGGGCGACCGTCACCTCGGTCATCGACGGGGACACGATCCGGGTCCGGCTGGCCGGCGGGCCCGGCGAAACCGTCCGGCTCATCGGGGTCGACAGCCAGGAGCTCGAGGACGCCCGGGAGCCCGTCCGCTTCATGGCCTTCCTGGCCAAGCGGTTCGCCTACAGCCGCCTCCAAGGGAGAACGGTCGAGCTCGTGCCCGGCCCGGAGGCCCGCGACCACTACCGGCGCCTCCTGGCCTTCGTCCGGACCGGCGACGGCGACATCTTCAACGTCACCCTCGTCCGGGAAGGATTCGCGTTCGCTTTTCTCAAGTATCCATTCGACGAGTCGCTCCGCAAGGAGCTCCAGACGGCCGAGGCCGAGGCCCGCCGGGCCGGCCGGGGGCTGTGGGGCCGGGAGCCGTACCCCGTCGTCGCCGCGACCGACGCCGGCGACCGGGTCGGTTCCGTCCTCTCCGTGCGCTTCCGCTGCCGCCGGTCCTTCCGCCGGGCCGGCTTCCGCATCCTCGAAGCCGACGGGGCGGACTTCGACGCCGCCGTCCCGGTCGACGTCTTCCGGTCCCTCCCGGGCCGCCTCGATTTCGAGGGCCGGACCGTCGAGGCGACCGGGCTCGTCGAGCTCTACAAGGGGCGGCCGCAGATCGTGATCGGCGTCCCCCTCCAGCTCAAGCGCGTCGAAGAGAAGGAGACCGTCCAATGACCTCGAAGATCACGCCGGCGGTCCGGGCCGCCATCGAAGCCGCCGTCGGCGCCCCGCACGTCTTCGACGACCCCGAAAAGGCCGCCGACTACGGGCATGACGAGTTCTCGCTGCCCGAGATCGCCCGCGTCCCGGACCTCGTCGTCCGTCCGGGGGCGACGGAGGAGGTCGCGGCCGTCCTGAGGCTGGCCAACGAGCACGGCGTCCCGGTCACGCCGAGGGGCGGGGCCACCGGTCTTTGCGGCGGCTGCGTCCCCGTCCACGGCGGGATCGTCCTTTCTCTAGAGCGGATGGACCGGGTCCTCGAGGTCGACGCCGACAACCAGATGGCCGTGACCGAGGCCGGCGTCAGGCTCTCGGACTTCGTCCGGGCGGTTGAGGCGGCCGGGCTCTACTTCCCGCCCCATCCCGGCGACGAGAGCGCCATGATGGGCGGCCTGGTGGCCACGAACGCCGGCGGCAGCCGGGCCGTCAAGTACGGCACCATCCGCAACTACGTCCGCGGCTTGGAGCTCGTCACCGCCGCCGGGGACGTCCTCCGGCTCGGCGGCAAGCTGGAGAAATCGAGCACCGGCTACAACCTCATGCACCTCGTCGTCGGCTCGGAGGGCACGCTCGGCGTCGTGACCAAGGTCGTCCTCCACCTCAAGGCCAGGCCGGGCCTCCTGCGCTCGCTCGTCGTGCCCTTCGAGGCCCTGGAGCCGGCCCTCGAGACCGTCCCGCTGATCATGAAGCGGGGCATCGTGCCCCTGGCGGTCGAGTTCCTGGAGGTCGAGCCGATCGCGATCACCGAGGAGCACATCGGCAAGACGTGGCCGACCAAGCTCGGGAAGACCCATCTCCTGGTCATCCTCGACGCCCCGACCGAAGAGGAGATCGACCGGCTGTCCCAGGCCACGGCCGAGGTCTGCTGCGGGAAAGGGGCCATCGACGTCTTCATCGCCGACACGCCCAGCAAACAGGACGACGTCCTGGCCATCCGCTCGAAGATCTACGACGCCATCAAGGCCGGGACCGTCGAGGTCCTCGACATCGCCGTGCCACGGGCCGAGGTGGCCGGCCACGTCCGCTTCGTCCGCGAGGTCGCGGCGAAGTACGACATCTGGCTGCCGACCTTCGGCCACGCCGCCGACGGGAACGTCCACACCCACATCATGAAGGTCCGCTGCGAGGCCGGCCGGATGGCGCCGGTCCCGGAGAGCGTCTGGCGTCCCAAGACCGAGGCCGTCCGGACCGAGCTCTTCCGGGACTGCCGGGCCCGCGGCGGGGTCATCTCGGGCGAGCACGGCATCGGCCTGGTCAAGAAGCCGTACCTCCCGCTCGTCCTCGACGAGCGCCAGATCGCGCTCATGCGGGCCATCCGGCGGGCCTTCGACCCCCGGGGGATCATGAACCCGGGCAAGGTCTTCGACTGACCGCCCCCGCCGGCGCCCCTCCCGGGCCCGCCCCGCCGAGGGGGCATTGCCAGGCCGGCGGAATCGTGCTATGAATAGGTCCGAGGGGAGAATTCATCCGGAATCCGCGGCAGGAGGTCAGGCATGGTCGAGCGCATCACCGAGATCTACGTCATCCTCGAGAACAAGCCGTCCCAGCTGGGGGACCTGTGCAGCTTCCTGGCCGAGAACGAGATCAACATCGACGCCATCGGGGTCTTCCACGACACGGCCAAGCTGGTCGTCCAGCAGCTCAACAAGGCCGTCAAGGTCCTGGGCAAGCTCAACTACACGACCGAGCTCCGCGACGTCCTCAAGGCCGACCTCGAGAACAGGCCCGGGGCCCTGGCCGAGCTGACGACGAAGCTCGGCGACGAGGGCATCAACATCGAGTACTGCTACGGGACCCTGTCCCACAAGGCGAACGCGGTCTCGATCGTCCTGGACGTCTCCGACATCGACCGGGCCTGCCGGGTCCTCGGCGCCTGAGCGGCCTTCTCGCTCCCCCGCCGCCCTTTACGCGGCCGCCCGTTCTCGGCTATGCTGGGCCCATGGAAGGCGGCGTCGATGTGGCGGTCGTCGGGGCCGGCGCGGCGGGCCTGGCCGCCGCGATCGGCGCCGGCCGGCGCGGGGCCTCGGTGGCCGTGCTCGAGCGCCTGCCCCGGCCGGGCAAG
>JAKQUO010000055.1 GCA_029569255.1 Acidobacteriota bacterium
GATCCGGGAAATCGCCCCGATGCTCGGCATGACCCCCGAGGAGCTGGACGCGGTGGCGACCTTTTACGCCTTCATCTTCCGTGGGCCCGTGGGGCGGCACACGATCTTCGTCTGCGACTCCGTGAGCTGCTGGATCATGGGGCATGAAGCCCTGCTGCGGCACCTCCGGGAGCGTTACGGCCTCTCCCCGGGACAGACCACGCGGGACGGGCGTTTCACTCTGCTGCCCGTTTCCTGCCTCGGGGCCTGCGACGGCGCGCCTGCCGTGATGATCGACCGGGACCTGCACGTCGATCTCGATCCCGAGAAACTCGACCGTCTCCTTGATCGATACCGGTAGGGGGCAGCGTGGAGCGTCCACTGACAGAGCATATCCGGCCCGACGGCGCGCCGCTGTCCATCGCGGAGTACGAGGGGTTCGGCGGCTACGGGGCCCTGAGAAAGGCGCTTCTCGGGATGACGCCCTCGCAGGTGCAGCAGGAGGTGAAGGCGTCGAACCTGCGGGGACGGGGCGGCGCGGGCTTCCCCACGGGCGCCAAGTGGAGTTTCGTCCCCGCGGAGGCGGCCGGTCCGAAGTACGTCATCTCCAACTCCGACGAAATGGAGCCCGGCGCATTCAAGGACCGGCTGCTCATGGAAGGCAACCCGCACCAGCTCCTCGAGGGCCTGATCCTCGCGGGCTACGCCACCGGGGCCGACCGCGCCTACATCTTCCTGCGGTGGGAGTACCGGCGGTCGGCCGATTGCATCGCGCGGGCCATCGACGAGGCGTACCGGGGAGGCTACCTGGGCCGCGACATCCTGCGTTCCGGCTACAGCCTCGAGATGCGGCTCCACGTCAGCGCGGGCCGCTACATCTGCGGAGAGGAGACGGCGCTGCTCAACGCGCTGGAGGGCAGGCGGGGCACACCCCGCTCGAAGCCCCCTTTCCCGCAGCTCTCCGGCCTGTGGGGAAGGCCGGCCGTCGTGAACAATGCCGAGACGCTCAGCAACATCCCTCACATCATCGCCAGGGGCGCCGAATGGTTTCGCGGTCTCAGCCGTTGCGCCGACGGGGGCACGAAGCTCTACGGGGTGAGCGGGCGGGTGAAGCGGCCGGGCGCGTGGGAGTTGCCCATGGGAACGACGATCCGGGAAATCCTGGAGGAACGCGCGGGCGGCATGAAGGAAGGATTCGTCCTGCGCGCCATCCTGCCGGGCGGGGCCTCGACGGAGTTCCTCCTGCCGGAGCACCTGGATGTGCCGATGGACTTCGACTCGTGCATGAAGGCGGGCAGCCGCCTGGGAACGGGGACGCTGATCGTCCTGGACGACCGGACCTGCCCCGTGGGCATGGTCCACAACCTGACGCGGTTCTTCGCCCGCGAGTCCTGCGGGTGGTGCACGCCCTGCCGGGAGGGGCTGCCGTGGCTGGAGAGAATCCTCGGCTCCCTCGAGGCGGGCGACGGCAGGGACGGGGACCTGGACATCCTCGAGTCCCACACCCGCCTGCTGGGACCGGGACACACGTACTGCGCCCTGGCCCCCGGCGCCATGGAGCCGCTCCAGAGCGCCCTGAAATGCTTTCGCGAGGACTTCGAGAGGCATATCCGGGAAGGGACGTGTCCCTGGAGGTAGACGGTGGCGACGATTTTTATCGACGACAGGCCCTACGAGGTCGACGACGGACAGAATCTCCTCCAGGCCTGCCTGACCCTGGGGTTCGACCTGCCCTACTTCTGCTGGCACCCGGCGCTGCACTCCGCGGGGGCCTGCCGGCAGTGCGCCGTGAAGCTCTTCCACGACGAGAAGGACCGCAGGGGGCGCATCGTCATGTCCTGCATGACGCCCGCAGCCGACGGGACCCGGATCTCCGTGGACGACCCCGAGGCGAGGGCGTTCCGCGCAAGCGTGATCGAGTGGCTCATGGCCAACCACCCCCACGACTGCCCCGTCTGCGACGAGGGGGGCGAGTGCCACCTGCAGGACATGACCGTCATGACGGGCCACGTGTCCCGCCGCTACCGCTATCCCAAGCGGACCCACGTCAACCAGGACCTCGGGCCTTTCGTGAACCACGAGATGAACCGCTGCATCCAGTGCTACCGGTGCGTCCGGTTCTACCGGGATTATGCCGGCGGGCGCGACTTCCACGTCTTCGCCGCGAAGCGCGACGTCTATTTCGGCCGGCACGCCGAAGGGCCCCTGGAAAGCGAATTCGCGGGCAACCTCGTCGAGGTCTGCCCCACGGGGGTATTTACGGACAAGCTCTTCAAGGGCCACTACGCGAGAAAATGGGACCTGCAGACGGCCCCCTCGGTCTGCGTTCACTGCGCCGTGGGCTGCAACACGATCCCCGGGGAGCGCGACGGCACGCTCCGTAGGATCCGGAACCGCTACAACGGGGAGGTCAACGGCTACTTCCTGTGCGATCGGGGCCGTTACGGCTACGGGTTCGTCAACGGCGAGGGGCGGATCCGGCAGCCCCTGCTGCGCGAGGGCCGCGGAGCCAGCCGGGCGGCAAGGCCCGCGGGGGTGCAGGAAGCCCTTCTGTCCCTTTCGGCTCTCCTTCAGGCCGACGGGCCCAGGAGGCTCATCGGCATCGGGTCCCCCCGGGCCTCTCTCGAGACCAATTTCGCCCTGCGGACGCTCGTGGGCGGGGAACAGTTCTTCTCGGGCTTGGCGCGGCGGGAGCAGCGCCTTGTCGGCCTGATCCTCGAGATCCTCACGAATGGGCCGGCGCGGACCCCCTCGTTGAGGGAAGCGGAAGAGGCCGACGCCGTCTTCATCCTCGGCGAGGACGTCCCGAACAGGGCCCCCCGGCTCGCCCTGGCCCTGCGGCAATCCGTGCGCCGGGGGCCCATGGCCGCCGCCGGGAAGCTCCATATCCCGTCCTGGGACGATATCGCCGTGCGGGAGGCGCTGCAGCAGAACAGGGGGTTCCTCTTCGCCGCGGGCATGGCGGCCTCCCGGCTCGACCCGATCGCCGCAGGCACCCTGAGAGCGGCCCCCGACGACCTGGCCCGGCTCGGCTTCGCCGTGGCCCGGGCCCTGAGCGCGGGGGCGCCTCCCGTGCCCGGTCTCTCCGGGGCGATGGAGGCCGCGGCGCAGGGCATTGCCCGGGCGCTGCTCGCTGCCGGGCGGCCCCTCGTCATCTCCGGGACCGCCTCCGGGAGCGAGGACGTGATCCGGGCGGCGGGCCAGGTGGCGCGGGCGCTGTGCGAATCGGGCAGGGACCCGCTGCTGCTGTACGTCATGGACGAGTGCAACAGCCTGGGGTCGGGCCTGCTGGAGGGGCGGCCCCTCGAGGAGGCCGTGGACGCCGTGGAGAGCGCCGCGTCAACGACGGTGCTCGTCGTCGAGAACGACCTGGCCCGACGGGCCGATGCCCCGCTTGTGGAGCGCCTCTTTGCGGCCGCGGGCCGTCTCGTCGTCGCGGATCACACGGCCAGCGCGACCTCGGAGAGGGCCGACGTTGTTCTTCCTGCCGCAAGCTTTGCCGAGGCGGCGGGCACATACGTGAACCTCGAGGGCCGCGCCCAGCGAGCCTACGCCGTCATGCCGCCCGGGGGAGACGTCCGGTCCGGCTGGCGCTGGATCGCGGAGATGATGCGCCTTCGCGTCGCGGGATCGCCGGCCGGACAAAACGGCGCCGCGCCCGACTGGCGCGATCTCGACGATGTCGCGTCCTCGATGATCGACGAGGTGCGCGCCCTGAAGGTCCTGCGGTTTCTCGCGCGCCCGGCCTCCTTCCGCCTGACGGGCCGAAAGATTCCCCGGCAGCCGCACCGCAGCAGCGGCCGCACGGCCGTGACGGCCCATCGCGACGTGCGCGAGCCCCGGCCCGTCGACGATCCCGACTCCCCGCTCGCCTATTCCATGGAGGGGGCGGGGACGACCCCGCCGCCGGCCCTGATCTGCCGGGAATGGGCGCCGGGGTGGAACTCGGCGCAGGCCGTCAACAGGCTGCAGAGCCGCGTCGGGGGCCCGCTCCGGGGAGGCGATCCCGGGCTGAGACTCCTGGCGCCGGCCGGGATGGACGAATCGGGCTATACCGGGGACATGCCCGGCGCCTTCGAGCCGCGGCAGGGTCAGTGGCTGCTGGTCCCCCTCTGGCACGTGTTCGGCTCCGAGGAACTGAGCCGCCTGGCCGCGGGCGTCGCCTCGCTCAGCCCGGCGCCGTATGTCGCGGTGAACCCCGCGGAGGAACGAAACAGGGTCTTCGTCGAGGGGCAGATGGCCTGTGTCGCCGCGCAGGGCCGGACATACCGCCTCCCCGTGCGGATCGACCGCTCGTTGCCCGCGGGCACGGCCGGGATCCCGGCCGGCCTCGTCCCGGGCGTCTCGTTGCCCGCGTGGGGGGTCCTCGAACCCCGGACCGCGAAGGAGACCTGAGGTGGACGTGAAGGGAACCCTCATCGTCGTTTTCGCCGTGATCGCGGCGGCCCTTGCCGCCGCCGCCTGGGAGATCTGGCTCGAGCGCCGCCTGCTCGCCCTCTGGCAGGACCGTTACGGCCCCAACCGGGTCGGCCCCTTCGGCCTGCTGCAGGTCGTGGCCGACATGATCAAGATCTTCACCAAGGAGGACTGGATCCCGCCCTTCGCGGACAGGCCCGTATTTGTCGTCGCACCGGGGATCGTCGTCGTAACGACGCTCCTGGCCTTCGCCGTGATCCCCTTCGCGCCGGGTGTTGCGGTGTCCGGCCTGGACGTCGGCGTCCTGTTCTTCCTGGCCATGATCTCGCTGGGCGTCTACAGCGTCGTCCTGGCGGGCT
Source organism: Acidobacteriota bacterium (assembly GCA_029569255.1). Taxonomy (GTDB): domain Bacteria; phylum Acidobacteriota; class Aminicenantia; order Aminicenantales; family Saccharicenantaceae; genus RBG-16-66-30. The sequence continues at coordinate 4,755 of JAKQUO010000055.1, forward strand.
GGGCCTCGAACAGCAAGTACGCGCTCATCGGGGGGCTGCGCGCGGTGGCGCAGATGCTGGGCTACGAGGTGTACCTGGGCCTCTCCGTCATGGGCGTCGTCATGCTGGCGGGGTCGTTCAACCTGTCGGCCATCGTGGAGGCGCAGCGCGGCCTGTGGTTCTGCGCCCCGCAGCTCCTGGGTCTTGCGATCTTCCTCATCGCGGGGATTGCCGAGGCCCACCGGCTGCCCTTCGATCTGCCCGAGGCGGAAAGCGAACTGGTGGCCGGGTATCACTCGGAGTACTCAGGGATGAAATTCGCCCTGTTTTTCTTCGGCGAGTATCTCGGCATCACCCTCATCTCGGCCATGATCGCGACGCTCTTCTTCGGCGGCTGGCTGGGGCCGTGGCTTCCGCCGCCGGCCTGGTTTGCCCTGAAGACGTTTGCGTTCGTCGCCTTCTTCATCCTGCTGCGGGCGGCCCTGCCGAGGCCGCGATACGACCGGCTCATGGCCTGGGGCTGGAAGATCATGCTTCCGCTCGCGCTGGCCAATGTCCTCGTCACGGGCGCCATCGTCACGGCGAAGGGGTGAGACCATGCGGAGTCAGATTCGATCGCTGTGGCTCGTCTTCCTGCACGCCTTCCGCCGGCGCGAGACGATCCAGTACCCCGACGTGGAGGTCCCCATCCCGCCGAGGTGGCGCGGACGGATCGTCCTGTCGCGGGACCCCGACGGCGGTGAGCGGTGCGTGGCCTGCTATCTGTGCGCCGCGGCCTGCCCCGTGGACTGCATCGCCCTGCAGGCCGCCGAAGACGGCAACGGGCGGCGCTACGCGGGCTTTTTCCGCATCAACTTCTCCCGCTGCATCTTCTGCGGGTTCTGCGAGGAGGCCTGCCCCACCTGCGCCATCCAGCTCACGACGGATTTCGAGATGGGCGAGTATCACAGGCAGAATCTTGTTTACGAGAAAGAGGACCTGCTCATCGGCGGGCCCGGCAAGTACCCCGGCTACAACTACTACCGGGTGGCGGGCGTTGCGGTCGGCGGCAAGGGCAAGGGACAGGCCGAAAACGAAGAGCCGCCCGTGGACATCAGGGGGCTTCTGCCCTGAAGGGAGCTTCGAACATGGATTACGCCTTTTACATCGCAGCCGCCGCCGCCCTGGCGGCGACCCTCCGGGCGATCACGGCAAGCCACGCCGTGCACGCCCTGCTCTACTTCATCGTTTCGCTGCTCGCCGTGGCGGTGATCTTTCTTCTGCTGGGGGCGCATTTCGCGGCCGCCCTGGAGGTGATCGTCTATGCCGGCGCGATCATGGTCCTCTTTATCTTCGTCGTGATGATGCTCAACCCCGGGCCCCGGTCCGTGCAGCGGGAGCGCCACTGGCTGCGGCCCCGGATCTGGGCCGGCCCCGCCGTCCTGGCGGCGGTGCTGGCGGCCGAGCTCGTTTACTTCGCGGCAACCGGCGCGGGCCGATCCGCCGGGGCAGGGCAGGTCGAGCCCGCCGAGGTCGGCCTGGCCCTCTTCGGGCCCTACCTGCTCGGCGTCGAGATGGCCTCCGTCGTTTTGCTTGCCGGCCTGGTGGGGGCCTATCATCTCGGCTGGCACCTGGGGCGCCGGCCGGGAGGCAGGGAAACAGGGGAGGGAGAGGCATGAGCGGGATTCCCCTTCAGTCGGGCCTCGTCGTGGCGGGGTTGCTCTTCGGGCTGGGAGCCGCCGGCGTCCTGTTCCGGCGCGACCTCCTGTTCATCCTGCTGTCGCTGGAGATCATGACCAATGCCGCGGGCCTGGCCTTTGTCACGGCCGGGGCCCTGTGGGGCAGGCCCGACGGCCAGGTCCTTTTCATCTTCATCCTCGCCGTGGCCGCCGCGGAAGTGGCCGTGGGCCTGGCCCTGGTCCTGTGGCTCTACCGCCGGACCGGTACGCTCGACGTGGACCGTGCAAACAGACTGAGAGGCTGACATGCTGAACGGACTCTGGCTCATCCCGGCGCTGCCCTTTGCCGCCTTTGTCCTCCTGGCGGCGGCGGGCAAGCGCATGCCGCATCCGGCCGTGGCGGCCATCGGGACAGCGGGGACGGGCCTGTCCGCTGTCCTGGCCCTGCTCGTCGGCTTCGACTACGCGCTGCGGCCGCCCGCCGGAAACGCGTTCGTGCAGACCCTGTGGACGTGGATGGCCGCGGGGGGCTTCACACCGGAGATCTCCCTCTGCCTCGATGCCCTCTCGGCCGTCATGATCGCGACCGTCACGGTCGTGGGCTTTTTCATCCTCCTGTACTCGACGGAGCACATGGCCGGAGAGGAAGGCTACAGCCGCTTTTTTGCGTACATGAATCTCTTCGTCGGCTCCATGCTGACGCTCGTGCTCGCCGACAACCTCCTGCTTCTCTACCTCGGCTGGGAAGGGGTGGGCCTGTGCAGCTACCTGCTCATCGGCTTCTGGTATCGCGATGTTGCCAACGTCCGGGCCGCCAACAAGGCCTTCATCGTCACCCGCGTGGGAGACACGGCGCTCGCCCTCGGTCTCATCGTGCTGTTTGCGCACTTCGACACGCTCAGCATCCGTGACATCCTGGCCCGGTCGCCCGACCGGTGGCTCCAGGGATCCGGGCCGGCCGCCTGGGCGGCCCTTCTCCTGCTGGGCGGCGCCGTAGGCAAATCGGCGCAGCTGCCCCTGCAGGTCTGGCTCCCCGACGCCATGGCCGGCCCTAGCCCGGTGAGCGCGCTCATCCATGCGGCCACCATGGTCGCCGCCGGCGTCTACCTCGTCGCGCGGATGCACGGGATCTTCACGCTGGCCCCTGAGGTGCAGGCCCTCGTGGCCGTTCTCGGCGCCGTCACGCTGCTTTTGGCCGCGGCAAGCGCCCTGGCGCAGTCGGACATCAAGCGAGTGCTCGCCTGGTCCACCATCAGCCAGATCGGGTACATGTTCCTGGCCCTCGGGGTGGGGGCCTGGTCGGCCGCCGTCTTCCACTTCGCGACCCACGCGTTTTTCAAGGCCTTGCTCTTCCTCGGGGCCGGCGTCGTGATCGCGGCCCTGGGCGACGAGCACGATCTTCACAGGATGGGGGGGCTGCGCCGCGAGCTTCCCCTCACGTTCTGGAGCTTTCTGGCGGGCGCCGCGTCGCTGGCGGCCCTGCCGCTGGTGACGGCGGGTTTCTACAGCAAGGACCTGATCCTCTACCAGGCGTTCGCATCGCCGCAGGGAAGTCCCTGGCTCTGGGCGGCGGGGCTGGCCGGGGCCTTCCTCACCGGCCTGTATACGTTCCGCATGGTGTTCCTGGTCTTCTTCGGCAAGGCCGGGCTTCCCGTGATCCGGAAGCCGGGGGTAGCCGTATCGATCTCGCTTGTCGTCTTCTCCTTCTTCGCCCTGACGGTCGGCTTTCTTCAGATGCCGGCGCTCATCGCGCCCGTGACGGTCTTTTCGGACTTCCTGTCGCGCACGCTGCCCGTTCTTCCCGTCGTGGCGGTGTCCCCGGCCACGGAGATCCTGCTGCTCCTGGACGCGCTGATCGCGCCCCTGATCGGGGCCTCGGCCGCGTGGTGGCTGACCCTGCGCAGGCCGGGCTTCACGGCGCGGATCGAGCGGAGCCGCGCCGGCTCGGCCCTCCATCGGTTCTGGCTTGCGGGGTGGGGCTTCGATGCGTTGTATGAGACGCTCGTTGTCCGTCCCTTCGTCCGCATGGCCCGCCTCAACCGCGACGACGTCCTCGACCTCTTCTACGGCGGCCTTGCCTGGTGCGCGTCGCGGCTTTCGTACCGGTTGTGCCGCACCCAGTCGGGCTCGGTGCGGCGCTATGCCCTGGGTGTGCTCGCGGGCGCCGTGATCGCCCTCGGCTTGGTTGCCTGGTTCAAGGAGTTCCCATGATTCTCGCCTGGATCACATTCATCCCCTTCGCGGGCGGGCTTGCGGCCTGGGCCGCGGCACGGCGGGGCGCGCGTCCGGCGCGCTGGATCTCGGTCGCGGCGCTGGCCGCCGATCTTGCGCTGCTGCTCTGGCTGGGGGCGGCGGGGCGGGAATCCGGCGCCGAGACGTATGCCGTGGTGCGCCTTCCGTGGATCCCGTCCCTCGGCGTCGGCTTCGAACTGGCCATGGACGGGCTGAGCTTTCTGCTCGTCCTCCTGACGGTCTTCCTGGGCCTGGCGGCCGTGCTCGCCTCGTGGACCGGGATCGAACGCGAGACGGGCTTCTTCCACTTCAATCTCCTGGCGGCCCTGACGGGGATCATCGGCGTCTTTGTCGCCGCGGATCTCTTTCTATTCTATTTTTTCTGGGAACTCATGCTCGTTCCCATGTACTTCCTGATCGCCCTCTGGGGGCACGAGCGGAGACGGTACGCCGCCGTGAAGTTCTTCCTCTTCACCCAGCTCGGCGGGCTGGCCATGCTGGCGGCGATCCTGGCCCTCTTCTTCCTCCACGGCCGCATGACGGGCGACTACACCTTCCAGCTGCGGCAGCTCGTCGGGACGCCCCTGTCCCCCGGGGAGGCGCGACTGATCCTGGCGGGCTTCCTCGCGGCCTTCCTGGTCAAGCTTCCCGCCGTGCCTTTCCACACGTGGCTGCCCGATGCCCACACCGAGGCGCCCACGGCCGGAAGCGTCATCCTTGCGGGACTGCTGCTGAAGACCGGCGCCTACGGAATCCTCCGGTTCGCCGTGCCTCTCTGCCCGGAGGCCGCCGCGGAGTTCGCGCCAGCAGCCATGGTCATCGCCGTCATCGGGATTCTCTACGGCGCCGTCCTGGCCTTTGCACAGAGGGACATCAAGAGGCTCGTGGCCTACACGAGCGTGAGCCACATGGGATTTGTCCTGCTCGGGATCTTCGCCTGGAACGAAATCGCCCTCCAAGGCGCCCTGATCCAGGTCCTCTGTCACGGGGTGAGCACGGGCGCCCTCTTCATTCTCTGCGGCGCCCTGCAGGAGCGGACGGGCACGCGCGACCTGGAACGCATGGGAGGGCTGTGGAATTCGGCCCCCCGCATGGGGGGAATGTGGCTCTTTTTCGCCCTGGCCGCCCTGGGGCTGCCGGGGATGGGGAACTTCGTCGGCGAGTTCCTCGTCCTTCTCGGCGCCTGGCGTGCCAGCGTCCCGCTGACGGTGCTTGCCGCGCTCGGCCTAGTGGTCTCGACGGTCTATGCCGTGTGGATGGTTCAGAAGACCTTCTTCGGGCTAAACGCGAGCAACTGGCGCATCCCCGATCTCGGCGTCCGGGAAACGACGTCTCTCTGCGCCCTGATGGCCGTGATCCTCTGGATCGGCCTCTATCCCGGACCTTTCCTGAACACGGCTCGCGACAGTCTCGCGAACCTCCGCGAGGCCGCTCACGCCGTCCTCGAAGCACAATCGGCTCCGGCCGCGGGAGGGGATCATGACCGTCCATGACTTCGCCGCCATCGCGCCCCTGCTGATCCTGTCGGCTGCCCCGGTTGCGGTCATGCTCGTCATCGCCGTAAGGCGAAGCCATGCCGCGAGCTTCGCCCTGTCCGCAGGGGCCCTTGCGGCAGCCCTGCTCTGCCTGCCTCTTGCCGCATCGTGCTCACCGAGGCAGGTGACGCCGCTACTCGTCGTCGACGCCTACACCCTCTTCTTCGCGGCACTCATTCTCCTGGCGGGGCTCTCCGTCCTGCTCCTCTCCCATGACTACCTCAGGATCCACGAGGAGAGGCGCGAGGAATTCTACGTGCTCCTGCTGACGGCCTGTCTCGGGTCGGTGATCGTCGCGGCGTCGCGCCACTTCGCCTCGTTCTTCCTGGGGCTCGAGGCGCTCAGCGTCTCCCTGTACGTCCTGATCGCCTACCTGCGCATCAACGCGTCCTGCATCGAGGCGGGGCTCAAGTACCTCATCCTTGCCGCCTTCTCGTCGGCCATCATGCTCTTCGGGATGGCTTTGGTCTACCGGCACTCGGGGACCCTGGCGCTTGCGGGTCTCTCCCCGGCGGAGGGGGCGGCAGAGCCGGCCCTGCTGGCGGGCGCGGTCCTGATCGTTGTCGGCATCGGCTTCAAGCTGGCCGTCGTGCCCTTCCACATGTGGGCGCCCGACATCTACGAAGGTGCGCCGGCGCCGGTGGCGGGTTTCGTCGCCGCCGTCTCCAAGGGTTCGGTCTTTGCCTTTCTGCTTCGCTGGCTCCTGGAGCCCGCGGCGGCCGGCGACGGCCCGCTCGGCGCGATCTTTACAGGGATCGCTGTTCTGTCCATGTTCGCGGGGAACCTGCTGGCCCTCTTCCAGGACAACGTGAAGCGCATGCTGGCCTACTCGTCGATCGCCCACATGGGGTATCTGCTGGTGGCGTTCCTGGCGTCGGGGCCCCGCCGGGTGATGGCCTGTCTCTTTTACCTGGCGGCCTACTTCGTGACGACGCTGGGCGCCTTCGGCGTCATCACCGTCCTGTCCGACAAAGAGCGGGACGCCGATGCCCTCGAGGACTACAGGGGCCTCTTCTCGCGGCGGCCCTGGATCGCCGGGGTCTTCACGGCCATGCTCCTTTCGCTGGCCGGGATCCCGCTCACGGCAGGCTTCATCGGCAAATTCTTCATGCTCGCCGCCGGCGTCGCATCCGGCCGGTGGCTCCTGGCGGCAAGCCTCATCGTCACCAGCGGCATCGGCCTCTTTTACTACCTTCGCGTCCTCGCCGTCCTCTACATGCCCGCGGCGCCGGCCGTCGATGTCCCGGTCCGGCCCCTGGGGACGCTCGCGCTTGCCGCCCTGGTTGCCCTGCTTGTCGGACTGGGCGTGTATCCGGGGCTGCTGACGGACTGGATCCCGGCCATGGCGATCCGGTGACGGGATCCGGGGCGGAAAGAACGCACGGGAGGAAAACAATGGAATGTCGGCGGATCACGACTCTCTTTCTGGACATCGGCAACGTCATCCTCACCAACGGCTGGGATCGCCGCATGAGGCGGGATGCCGCGAAGAGGTTCCGCCTCGATCACGACGAGATGGACGAGCGCCACCACCTGACCTTCGACACCTACGAGGAGGGCAAGCTGAGCCTGAACGAGTACCTGGACCGGGTGGTCTTTCACGATCCCCGCCCTTTCAGCCGGGAGGCCTTCAAGGATTTCATGTTCGCCCAGTCGAAGGCCTTCCCGGACATGATCGAGCTGGTCCGCCGTCTCAAGGCGCGCTATCGCCTCAAGGTGGCCGTCGTGAGCAACGAGGGGCGGGAGCTGACGGAGCACCGCATCGCGAAGTTCAGGCTCACCGACTTCATCGACTTCTTCATTTCCTCGTGCTTCGTCCACTGCCGCAAACCGGATGCGGACATCTACCGGATCGCCCTGGATATCGCGCAGGCGGTCCCGGACAGCGTGGCCTACGTCGAGGACCGGGCCATGTTCGTCGATGTGGCGCGCAGCCTGGGGATCCGCGGCATCGTGCACCGAACGCCGGAATCGACAAGAGACGCGCTTGCGGCGATGGGCCTCGTTCTGGAGGGGTTTCACGCCGGCGAGAGCCGGCAGGACCCCGCGTGATGTCCGGTACGCTCGAGAGGAGGTTGCCATGCAACAGAAGAAATACGACATCGGCGTGATCGGGCTGGGAGTCATGGGGCTGAACCTGCTCCTGAACATGGCCGATCACGGCTACTCGGCGGTGGGGTACGACCGGGTCGCCGACCGCGTCCGGGACCTCGATCGCCGGCGCGCGCCGGGACACGCGATCCGCGGGACGGGATCCCCGCGGGAATGCATGGCCCTGCTGAAATCCCCCCGCGTCGTCGTGATCCTCGTGCCGGCAGGACCTCCCGTGGACGCGGCGCTCCGCGATCTCATACCCCTGTGCCGGCCTGCGGACATCCTCATCGACTGCGGCAATTCGCATTTCACCGACACCGCCCTGAGGCAGAAGGCGCTGGCCCGGAAGGGGATCCATTTCCTGGGCGTGGGGATCTCCGGCGGCGAGAAGGGCGCCCGACACGGTCCCAGCATCATGCCCGGCGGACCCCGGGAGGCCTACGTCTGGGTCAAGAACATCTTCGAGGCGATCGCCGCCGACGTCCGCGGGGAGCCCTGTGTGGCCTACCTGGGGCCCGGGGCCGCGGGGCATTTCGTGAAGATGGTCCACAACGGCATCGAGTATGCCATGATGCAGCTCATCGCCGAGGCCTACGATCTGATGAAGCGCGGGCTCGGTCTCGACGACGACGAGCTTGCCGATGTCTTCGAGCAATGGGACGGCCGCACCTTTCACGCCTTCCTGACGGAGATCGCC